>JAWSVL010000007.1:0-249110 GCA_033851935.1 Sulfitobacter sp. | reverse complement strand
GGACGGTCGATCAGGACGTTGAGCGTTTTGGATGACTTCAATCGCGAAGGGTTGTGCATCGAAGTGGACTTCTCACTGCCCGCTGAGCGGGTCGGGCAACGCTTGAACCAGATCATCGAGTGGCGTGGTCAGCCGCCGCAAATTCGTGTCGACAACGGTCCCGAATATGTCAGTGGAAAGCTGATGGAGTGGGCTGAAAGGCGCAATGTCCGGCTAGAATACATCCAGCCTGGCAAGCCCCGGCAGAATGCCTACATCGAGCGCTACAACCGCACCGTTCGCCCCTCTCATCGAAACTCCGTTTCGACTGCCGGGCAGTGGGACGAATGGCTGAGCCAATATATCTTTGAAACCATCCAAGAGGCACAAGATCAAGCAACTGAATGGCTCTGGACTTACAACAACGAGCGACCCAACAGGGGCATCGGCGGCATCGCACCCCCCATGAAACTGAAAACAGCCGCCTAAATTCTACGGCTGAACCCCATTAAAAATGGGAGATTACCATGGTGTGGGACGTTGGTACAAGACGACACTTGTTGAAGCTGATTCGTTATTTCTCGAGAATCGCAGGAACAACAAGTGTATTCCGCTACAAATTTGCGCCTTAGAAAGTCCAACACTCATTGGTATTGTATGATGGTTCCAAGTGTTTTGTAGTCTTTTCGGTTCGAATTCGTAGCAAAGGTTCTCCAACCTCAGGCGTGGGGCACTGCCCAGCTCTCGAATAGCAACTAAAACTCAAAAACACTGGCACCAGATGGTTGCGGTCGTTGAAGGCAGGAATAGTTTTTGGGTTCAAAGCAATTTCTATTTGGCCAGTTGGTCTATGATACTGTGATTTAGAGCGTGTCTATCGTCAGTTTATTAAAATGCGCAGGACAGTGATTGTGCCCATTAAGGGTTTAGAAAGCGGACAAAGCACATATTGTCCATGCATCCGATACACGGATGGCACACTGCCTAAACGGGCAGATGTAAAGGTCAGTATGGCATTCCTGTCCCACATCCGTGAGGACGCTATCCGGTGCAAAGCACCGACACGAAAATAAGGAACGTGCTACAATGTCGAGCATTCTTACAAACAACAGTGCAATGGTTGCCCTGCAAACTCTTAAATCCATCAACATGAACTTGGCGGATACGCAAAATGCGATCTCCACAGGTAAGGACATCAATTCAGCAAAAGACAATGCATCGGTTTGGTCAATTTCCAAAGTGATGGAATCAGATGTATCTGGTTTAGATGCAGTGTCGGACAGTCTTTCTACGGGGCAATCTACAATTGGGGTAGCAAGCGCAGGTGCGGAGTTGATCGTTGAAACGATTAAGGAAATGCAAGCCTTGGCGATTTCAGCACAATCTGAAACCGCAGATTTCACTCAGATTGGCCTGGAGATGGCTGAGAAGAAGCTGCAGATCGATTCCATCGTTGAAAGTTCTCAGTTCAATGGTGTGAACCTACTGAAAGACGATACAGACGGTAACGGTGCGGCTGGCTTAGATGTCGTAAGTGCTATCACTCGTGTAGGTAGTGGGGCTGCAACGGCTGAAACAATCACCATTGCATCGGTTGATTTTACTGCAGCGGTTACCGGTGTTACGCTGACTGGTACGGCTGATACGACAGATGCGGCAGCTACCTTTGCCGAGCTGGAGACAATGTTGGGCTTGGCGATCACGGGTGCGGCGGCCCTTGGTACTTCAGGCAAACGATTGGACGATCAATCCAACTTTGTATCCAAACTTTCTGACTCGCTGACAACAGGTATCGGTGCCCTTGTTGATACGGATATGGAAGCGGCATCTGCCAAACTTCAGGCGTTGCAAACACAGCAGCAGTTGGGCGTTCAGGCGCTGTCGATTGCCAATGAAGCACCTTCAACAATCATGTCTCTCTTCCGTTAAACGATGGATCGGTAAAATAGGTTGGAGGCGCGTATGCGCGCGCCTCCTCCATTGCCTGTAATGAGTAGGGACCGCCGTGAACACAACACAACTTGCGCAGCGTGGATATGCACCCACGGCCGCACCTTTAAAATCAGCACGAAAAGTAGAATATGATGTTATTGCGCGCATTACTTCGCGATTAACCGCGGCCATGCGTGAGAAGAATTTCAACAAGCTGGTAGACGCCTTGCACGAAAACCGAACTCTCTGGCGGAAGTTAGGAATAGACGTAGCAAGCCCCGGAAACCTGCTGCCGGATGAACTGAAGGCTCGGCTCATATACCTCGCCGAATTTACAGATCATCACACCCGCAAGGTTATCCGACGCGAAGAGTCTGCCATGCCACTTGTTGAAGTTAACACCGCAATCTTGCGCGGATTGAAATAGATTGGAAACCAATATGAGCGGTCTTGTCTTAAAGTTGGGTCCGAAAGAACGAGTGCTGGTAAACGGCGCTGTTATTGAAAACGGCGATCGTCGTAGTCGTCTGGCGATCATGACACCTGATGCAAAAATCCTACGTCTTCGTGATGCCATTCATCCCGAAGATGCCAAAACGCCTGTGCGTCGTGCCCTGTTTGCTGTGCAGCTTGTGCTGTCTGGCGATAAAGATGCCGAAAGCGCCCATTTGCCCTTGTTGCGGCAAGTCGAAGAATTGAGCCAAGTATTCACGGATGCCGATAGTCGCCAAATGCTGGCCGAGGCAAGCCAGGCAATTATCGAAAGACAGCACTACAGGACGCTTAAGGCGTTGCGTGCATTGTTGCCACGAGAAGGGCGGCTAATGGCTGTGCGGCCAAACTGATGTTCCAACCAATTATTCCACTTTCTGGCTTAGGCGGTCTGCGTTTTCTTCAGGACACTTATGACAGCCAATTCGAAGCCTTTACTCAGAGCGCCCAGCTTCAGCGCGACAGTGATTACTTTCGTGAGAACATTGGGAAGGTTGAATCGGCTGAAGATCTTGTGAGTGATTACCGATTATTATCAATAACGCTGGGTGCGTTTAGTCTGCATGATGATATCAACAGTCAGTATTTTATCCGGAAGATCCTTGAAGAAGGGACAACCAATGAGGATTCTCTGGCGAACAGGTTTACCGACCCAAACTACAAAGAGCTATCTGAGGCGTTTGGTTTTGGACCCGGGGAAACCCTTAAGATAGGCGAACCGCTCTTTGCTGAGAAAATAATCAACCAGTATGAGGCGATCGAATTTGAGATCGCAACTGGTGAGCAAAACGAGACCATGCGATTTGCCCTTTATGCAGAGCGTGAAATGGGTGATTTGGCAAACGATGACATGTCAAATGACGCGAAATGGTACACGATTATGGGTGATGCTCCTTTGCGGAATGTCTTTGAGAAAGCGTTAAACCTTCCTAGCTCGTTCGGAGAAATTGATCTGGAACAACAATTGGGCGTGTTCAAAGAACGAGCTGCAAAGGAATTTGGGACGGATGATTTAAGTGTATTTAGTGACTCCGCCGCAGTTCAAGACTTAGTCACTAAATATGTTGTTAGAGATCAGCTGGCGGACTTTAGCGCTAGTTCGTCTTCAAACGCTATTGCCCTTACGTTATTGACTGGTCGCTAAGTCACGCTGAGTCCTGCGCGCCGAAAAATCAGCTCTAATTGGCTGAAACTTCTTTTGGCGTCGTCGGGCTCAACCCTTGCGAGGAAATCCTCGATCTCAGGATATAGTTGAATTGCTTTATCGATATCTTGATCGCTCCCATGGGTGTATAAACCCGCCCTAATCATCATTGCGTTTGCATCATAGAGACTTAACATCTTACGTGTTAGGGCTAGCAATGCGTTTTCCCTCTTACTCGCCGCTGCGGGTAAGCTACGAGAGACGGATCTCAATACGTCAACAGCAGGAAATCGCCCGCGCTCAGCGATTGAACGATCCAATACGATATGTCCGTCCAAAACGCCGCGTAGAATGTCCGCGACTGGTTCGTCCATGTCTGACCCAGCAACGAGTACACTGAATAATGCCGTAATATCCCCTTGCGACCCTGCACCGGGGCCGGCGCGTTCGCAAAGCGATGTTATTAGGTGGGTAGTTGAAGGTGGATAACCTCTTAGAACAGGTGCTTCCCCTGCTGCAACGGCTACTTCGCGGTGTGCCTCGGCAAATCGAGTTATCGAATCGGCGAGAAAAAGAACCGACTTTCCTTCATCGCGATAGTGTTCTGCAACGGCCATGGCGGCCAATGCACAGCGCCTCCTGAGGAGAGGCGACTGGTCGGATGTAGCGGCAATCACAACAGCCCGCGCAAGTCCTTCTTCGCCAAGTACTTCATCTACAAAATGCCTTAGTTCCCTCCCGCGCTCACCGATCATAGCAATGACAACGATATCTGCGGTCATATGGCGGGCAAATTGGCCTAACAATGTGGATTTCCCGACACCAGATCCAGCAAACAAGCCCATACGCTGCCCTTTAACCAAGGGAAGAACCGTATTTGTAACAGCTAATCCTGTGCTTAACCGTACTCCAAAAGGCCGACGATCGGCTGCGTTAGGTGGTGGGCACAATAGGCGGCGAGCAATTGCACCACGCAGCAGTGGTTTGCCATCTAACGGGCGTCCAGCCGGATCAATGATCCGACCCAACCACTCTGCTGACGGAGCGATCACGCTGGGTGCCATTAGAGCTACCCTGTCATTTATGCCTATTCCCTCAGGTGGGGCTTCTGCGAGCATGACTAATTTGTCATCCATAATTTGTACTACTTCACCGCGCAACGGCGCGCCGCGTTTTCTATAAACCTGTAAGCCATCGCCTATTGATGCATGAGCTGTAAGCCCGGTGACATGTAATGCCGACCCGTTAGCTTGGCTCACTCGCCCAACAGGTCGAACAGAGCTTAAATCAGCGATGTGGGCGACAAGCCCGTCGATAAGCGATGCATCTGTCATGGTGTTCCTTTTTTCGGCTGCTCACTGTTTCTAAAGGAATCACCCTTAAGCCTTCATTGAAATTGCAGCAGGGAGAATCCCGAATGTTCGAAAATTTAAGAGTCTTTCAAACCGCGTCAGCGATGGCGCGACATGCTGGACAGAGTCAGGCACTGATTTCGCAAAATGTCGCGAACGCTGACACGCCCGGTTACGTGGGTAAGGAAATGCCGCCCTTTGCTGCGCTTTATAAGCCAGTTGAAAGTGGCGTCAGCCAACGCGCTACACGCGAAGGCCATCTGCATGGTAACACTGACAATTCACAGATGGCCCCGATAGACATGCGTGGTGGCGATAATCTTAATCAAAATTCAGTCACTTTAGAGGCAGAGTTGCTTAAGGCAGCTGAAGCCAAATCACACCATGATAGAGCGCTTGCGATTTATAAGTCCTCGCTTGACGTGCTGCGTGTCGCTGTACGTACCAGATAGGAGAAACCTAAATGACTGATTTTTCGTCAGCTCGATCAGTGTCCGCTAGCGGCATGCAGGCTCAGGCCCAACGTTTGCGGCATCTGTCTGAAAATATTTCGAATGCAGATACTCCTGGGTATCGTCGAAAACTGGTTTCTTTTGAAACCGCGCTGGGGCAAGGGGACCACATTTCGAAAGTGGAAGTAGGTCGCGTTAGTTTGGATCAGTCTGAGCTTACAAAAGTCTATGACCCGGCCCACCCACTGGCGGACGAAACTGGCCAGTATTCAAGCTCTAACGTCGACCTGTTGATTGAGCTGGCTGACGCACGTGAAGCGCAACGTAGCTATGAAGCAAACCTCAAAATGTTCGATCAAGCGCGAAAAATGTCCAGCAGTTTGATGCAGTTATTGCGCCGTTAAAGCGTTGATCTCTTTCTAAGTAAAAACCCACAAGGAGTTCCAGAATGGAATTGAATTCACTTAATGCAATCCAGAATTATACGTCCGCAAAGCCTGCCACTACCCCTGTTGAGGGAGACGGTAGTGCTGTTGCAGCACTAAGAGGTGTCGCAGGTGATTTTGCCTCAACGCTGGCTAAGTCGGAACAGGTTGCACAATCAACAATGATGGGAAATGCCGATCCCCATGCTTTGGTGCAAGCTCTCGCACAGACAGAATTGGCTGTGGAAACCGCAGTCAGTGTTCGAAATAAAGTCGTCGAAGCGTATCAGGAAATTCTGCGGATGCCTGTCTAATGATGGACGAGTTGGTGTTCTTTGACACCATGCGGCAAGGGCTTTGGGTTGCGTTCATTATTTCCCTACCGATCCTTGTCGCAGCGCTGGTTACTGGTGTGTCGATTGGATTGGTTCAGGCATTAACATCCGTACAGGAAATGACGCTGACGTTTGTGCCTAAGCTTGCGTCAATTGCTGTCGTGTTCTGGATGTCGATGCATTTCATGACAAACACGTTGGTTTCGTTCTTCCACACTCAAATCATCCCACTCATTATTGGAGGGTAAATATGGAAAGTACCGGATATATCACTTTGAGCCGTCAATCTGGCCTACAGCGTGAAATGCAGGTGGTGGCTAACAATATCGCCAATGCAAGCACGACGGGGTATCGCGCTGAGGGTGTGATATTCTCAGAGTACGTCAAATCGATTGATCAGGGTGCATCCTTGTCGATGGGTCAGGGCAACATAGGTAAAACCTCATTTGAACAAGGCGGTTTACGCCAAACGAATGGGACTTTTGATTTTGCAATTGAAGGGGACGGTTACTTCGTTGTTCAAACCCCCATGGGTGATCGGCTTAGCCGTGCTGGTGCATTTTCACCGAACGCTGAAGGGCAACTAGTTACTCCAGATGGTTTTCCTGTTTTGGATGCTGGGCGTGCGCCGTTATTTGTACCTGCTGAGGCTGGCACGCTTGTCGTATCTTCGGACGGCACACTTAGCATGGATGGCACACCACTTGGCCAAATGGCAATTGTTCGTCCTTTAGAGCCTCTCGAAATGGTGCGTGAAGACGGTGTGATGTTTCGCGCTGATGCGGGTGACGAACCCACAGAAGATGCTCGAGTCCTCCAAGGGTTTGTTGAGGGTTCTAACGTGAACCCTCTGTTGGAATTGTCCCGGATGATAGAAGTCCAACGCGCCTATGAGATGGGTCAAAGCTTTTTACAGACTGAGGACGAGCGGGTTCGCGCTGCCGTCAAAACCCTCACTGAAACTACTTAAAGGAGAGAGCCCATGCGTGCCCTTAAAATTGCAGCAACTGGCATGAGTGCCCAGCAAATGCGGGTTGAGACGATTTCCAACAACCTCGCGAACATGAGCACGACTGGCTACAATGCCCGTCGGGCGGAGTTTGCGGATCTTCACTACCAGCAAATGACACGCGCTGGTTCTGTTAACGCGTCAGATGGCACTGTTTTGCCAACGGGCGTGCAACTTGGCCTCGGTGTGCGCCCAGCGGCGGTGAGTTTGCATCTGCAACAAGGATCACTGTCTGCGACGCAGGGGGATTTGGATGTTGCGATTGATGGGCAAGGGTATTTGGAGGTGACGCTGCCAAGTGGACAAACAGCCTATACACGGGATGGCGGTCTCAAACGAACCGGCGATGGTCTTATTGTTACTTCTGATGGCTTTGCTGTCGGCCCTGAAATTACGATTCCTTCTGATGCCCGCAGTATTTCGATCAACGCCGACGGTGAGGTGTACGCGTATTTTGACGAGGCCGCGGAGGGGCAATTGCTGGGCCAATTTACGTTGACCGGTTTTACGAATTCCAAAGGCCTTGAGGCAATTGGTAGCAACATGTTTCTCGAAACCGAAGCTTCAGGGCCTGCGCTCGTTTCTTCTCCAGGGGAGGACGGCTTGGGTACCTTGAGGCAGGGGTACCTAGAGGACAGTTCGGTCGATGCGGTACGCGAGATCACAGAGTTGATCGAAGCGCAGCGCGGCTATGAAATGAACGCAAAAGTCATCTCTGCTGTTGATCAGATGATGAGCGCAACAACGCAGGTCCGCTAATGAGAACAATTTGCATTGTCTCCGCCACGATCATGGCTTTTCCAGCTTTTGCCGACACAGTCGTGTCTGCCCGAACGATAAGGCCCAACCAGATCATAACTGAAATGGACGTGACCTTTGCGGCCGGGGAACTGGCAACTGGTTTTGCACGCTTGTCCGATGTTATCGGGCAGGAGTCTCGTGTTGCGCTTTATGCTGGGCGACCGATTTTGGTGGGCGATATCGGCCCGCCTGCAGTCATTACCCGAAACCAGATTGTCGGTCTGCGATACTACGCAAACGGTATCAATATCAGCACCGAAGGTCGGGCGTTGGAACGAGGCGCAATAGGTGACCGAATTCGCGTGATGAACCTTGGGTCTCGCGCGACGATATTTGGTCAAATTTTGAACGATGGCACAATTCAAGTAAGGAACTGATCTAATGCATACGACACTAAAAATTGGTGGCCTTGCCGTTCTTAGCCTCACCCTTGCTTGTGCTCGTGCCGATCATATTGGCTCACCTCCTAGTTTCACTCCTGCGTTAGAAGCTCCTGAAGCTCGTGCAATGATTGAGCCGGGTTTGCCTGCAGTCACGGTGGAGCGCAGACCAGTTGATGCCGCATCTCTTTGGTCACCTTCGCGGGCATCATTGTTGGGCGACCGCAGAGCGGTTGTGCGCGGTGACATTCTCACTGTGGTCATTGAAATCGATGAACAGGCTGAAATTTCGAACTCGTCGGATCGTAGCCGTTCGGGGTCGGAAAATCTAAGTGTTCCAGGTCTATTTGGTTTACCTCAACGGTTGGACGGTAAGCTGCCCGAAGGAGCATCTTCTGACGAGTTAGTGGGCATTAGTTCCCAAAGTAGCTCGTCGGGTGATGGTTCGGTAAAGCGGAATGAAAAACTGGAGCTGCGAATTGCTGCAACAGTGATAGACGTTTTGCCTAATGGCGTTCTGTCCATTTCGGGCAGTCAAGAGCTTCGGGTGAATTTTGAACTTCGTGAATTGTTGGTTACAGGGTTTGTACGACCGGAAGATGTCTCACGTCAGAATGAAATCACTTATGATAAAATTGCTTCTGCGCGTGTGTCATACGGCGGCCGTGGACAGATAAGCGATGTACAACAACCGCGAATAGGCCAGCAGGTCCTTGATGTTATCTTACCATTTTAATCAGGAGTCACCGAAATGAAGAAGCTTTTGCCTCTAGTCTTGTTGCTTGTCGGTGTTGGCGCTGGTGTTGGCGCTGGTGTTTTCTTACGGCCGGCTCCTGATGCCGAAACGGCCCATGTGTCTGAGAAAGGGGAGCATTCGAAGGACGATCAATCCGAAGATCATGCTGAAGAGCATGGCAAAGATGATAAGGATGAAGGTGCACATGATGATCACGGCGATGAAGCCGGCGGAAGCGAATACGTAAAGCTAAGCAACCAATTTGTTGTGCCTATCGTGTCGAACGAGAAAGTGTCGGCACTGGTTGTTTTGGCGCTAAGTGTCGAGGTTCCCTCAGGTGAGACCGATACGGTTTATCTTCGTGAACCCAAACTGCGCGATAGCTTTTTGCAGGTACTGTTTGATCACGCAAATGTCGGGGGATTTGAAGGAAATTTCACGGATGCGGTCATGTTGGATCGCTTGCGTACAGCACTAAGGGAAGTTGCGCAAAAAGATCTAGGTAAGGATATTGGAAGAGATGTGCTGATTATTGAGATAGTCCGGCAAGACTACTAACAACCTTCAAAACAGCATTGAAGTAGTGGCGCGGTCCAATTGGGACTGCGCCTTTTTTTGCTTTGCTGACATAGTTACGTCCTCTAGCAATCCATCTGTGACCAAGACCTTTCCATACGCTTTGCGCACTTGTGCAACATGAAGCTCCTTAACAGCGAGAATTTGTGCCAATTGTAGATTAAGTTCACGTTTCTTTCGGCTGTGCCAAGCCAACCAAAGAACGTCGGCACCAATGCTCTTGTGCATGGCATCTTCATTGGATCGATTTTGCGCTAGCTGTTCACTAAGCTGTTTCAGTGCAGAGCGAATGTTGTTTTCTTGCGTGAGAAAACGAGAAAAACTGTCTTGCTGTTTGCGGTACTTCACCTCAACTAGCTGCTTCATCATGGCAAGCTCTGCTTGTTTGCTCATATTGCACCTTTAGCGCGTCGCCGCATTTCTTCCGCAAAACGTATGGCTGCCGCAACAGGTGCGTAATCCTCATGTCGGATTTGTGCGCCAATTTCGACAGACGCATGGAGTGCGCGTGCTGTGGGTGGGTCCGAGTGAATTGGTACACCGGATTCTGATGCCAAGCGTCGGATTGTAGCAGCGATTTCATCAACGCCTTTTGCTACGCATGTAGGTGCTTCTCCTGGCAGGCGATTCCATTTCAAGGCAACGGCATAATGGGTTGGGTTCACGATAATCACATCCGCCGTTGGGACATCTTTCATCATTTGGTTTTGCGAAGCAGTAAATGCGCGTTGACGGCGCTCTTGCTTCATTTGGGGATCACCCTCGCTGTTTTTGGTCTCATCAGTGACTTCTTTTCGAGACATCATGTTTTTGCGCATGTGGGAAGCGTGTTGCCAAAAGGCGTCAACGCTACCGATCACGCCCGAAACGACAACAACAACACTCAAAAATCCGAGACATATCTTGGACAATAGCGTGATCACCGTTTGCGGGTTGGTTTGTAAAACCCCAATCATTTCAGGCAACCAGGCACGAATGAAGAGCGCCAGGCAGATGGAGAAGATCAGTAATTTGGTGAAGCTCTTCAAGAATTCAAAAATGCCGTCCCGGCCGAATTTATTTTTCGCGTTAGAGATTATGGAAAGGCGGCTGAGCTTTGGCTCAAGCTTACTTGGGGCAAACACCCAAGCTTGTTGAGCGAAAAGCGCAAGGATTACACCCAGTGCTGGAAGTGCGAAAATGGGAGCCATACCCAGACCAACTGCCTTCATGATTCCCCCCGCTGGCGCGACACCCCGTTCATTGAAGAACAGAGGCACTAAGGAATCCGATTGATCGATCAATGTCATAAGTGCTGAGCCGACCTTATCCATTCCGCTTGCACCGACAGTGGTTAACGCGATCAACAGCCCAAAATAGGCACAGGCCGTTAGCAGGTCGTTTGACTTTGCGACGTCACCTTTTTTTCGCGCATCTTCCAATTTTTGCGGGGTGGCGTCGAAACTCTTGTCTGCTGGATCTTCGCTGTCGCTCATGGAACTTCCTTGAGGGGATTGGCAATGAAGCTATTAAGCGCCTCGAGCCAAGTTGACAGCAACAATGGCGCTGCAAGAGCTAAAACCAATAGGCCGCCAGCTGTGATCAAGGGAGCACCCACGAATGCCACCATCAGCTGTGGCATAGCTTTATTAATCACGCCAAGAGCGACGTTGTATAAAACGGACAAAACGACAAAGGGAGCAGCAAGAGTGAAGGCTAAAGAAAACGCGTACCGGACTTGATCCACGCCCCATTCGGAAACATCTGAGCCGGAAGGAAACCGACCCATGGGGAGCATGTCATACGAGAGTATGGCCATTTCCGCGACCCTAACGTGGAGGCCTGCCATCATAGCCAATGCGAGGCCCCCCATAACGAGGATATGCCCCATTGCCGGCACAGGTTCTGCTACGGCACCACCCAATATCTGCGCAAGTGACGTCGACTGTGCCGCTATAGAACCAGCTGTTTGCAACCCAAGAATGAGAAGGCGAATGCCTATCCCAAGGAGAAAACCTGCTGTTATTTCGGTCAGACAAATCCAGATGACACTATCAATCTGCATTGGATACGGCGGGGGGGGGGCTGCAGGAGAGATGATGAATGTGAATGCAATTGCGATCCCTAATTTGACTCGCGCAGGTATAGATTGCTCCCCAAAGCCGGGCAACAAACTAACCAAGGCACTTACCCGCAAGAACACAACGAAACCTTGCCACAAAGCGGCGTCAGTTAATTCCATTATTGCGGCCAAAGACTGCATCATGCAGGAACCACTCCAACGAGTGACGGTTTTGCGTCCAGCCCAATTTCTTCGAACGATAGTACCGGAGAACTGATGCCCTTTGCTCGCATCAACGTATGGAGGAAACGACGCCGATGGGTATTGGTCACGACAACAGGGTAGATACCATTTTGCTGAGCATCATTTATCTTTTGGCTAACTCCATTAGCCAATTGGTTAAAGAGGTCGGGCGGTAATGCAATGTCTAGGCCTTTGTCAGCATCAACTTGATAAGCACTAAATGTATCTTCCCACTCGGGCGCAAGTTGAACCAATGGCAATGTCCCATCAACACGCCGCATCTCCGCTACCAGTTGGAATCCCAAACGTTGACGGACAAGTTCACAAATAGCTTCAGGTTGCGAGTTTTGTCCTCGTGCTTCGGCTGTAGCCTCAAGAATTAGAGGCAAGTTTCTGATCGAAACCTGTTCGGCCAACAACAGCCGGAGAACCGAATGAAGGACATCAATGGGGACTTTATCAGGTATCAATTCATCCAATAATTTCCTGTTCGCTTCTGCCCGCATAGGAGACGAGATATTCACCATTTCTTCCAGAAGGCGACGCAACGATTTTAGGGTCAATAGGCGCGGGAAGTTTCGTTTGACGATTTCCAGAAGGTGGGTTGCGAGTATTTCTGCGGGGGTTACCATCGTGATGCCAGCAATTGCTGCATCTTCCTGATCTTTTGCATTTATCCAACGAGCAGGTGCGCCGTAAACTGGCTCGACAGTATCGATACCGGAAGGTAATGATTTTGTGTTTTCAGGAACTAGGGCGAGAACCTGATTTGGATTCAGTTCAGCACGGGCTTGTTCAACACCTTGAATTTTCAGAAGGTAAGTACCGGGTGATAGACCAGGATTATCTGTAAGGCGGATTTCTGGAAGAATTACTCCAAATTGAGATGCGACATGTGTGCGCATATTCACAATACGAGCATCTAGACCTGTTCCTGGATCCAATACCATGCTGACGAGATCTGGCGCGAATTCGACATGAATGTCGTCGAGCTCTAGCACATCACCAAGAGGTTTGTCTCGAGGGGCAGCCTCCTCTTCCACTTCCGCCGTTTCAGCCGGTGACAATAAAGCCTTACGGTACATACGGTAAGATAAGAAGCCGAGCCCGAGTGCGCCCAACATAAACGGGAGAAATGGCAAGCCTGGTACAAGTGCAAACAATGCCATCAAACACGCCACTGTTGTCAGTGCTGCTGGATGTTTTGTCAGTTGGGCGAAAACTGCTAGATCAGTGGAACCCTGTGCTCCACCGCGGGCTAACAACAAGGCCGAAGCAATAGAGATAATTACTGCAGGAATTTGAGAAACCAAACCATCTCCAACAGTCAAAATGGCGTATGTTTCAAAGGCATCCCCAATGGGCATGTCATGAACTAAGGTGCCCATAATCAAACCAGCGACAAGGTTTAGCAAAGTGATCAAGAGGCCAGCAATCGCATCGCCTTTTACAAATTTTGAAGCACCATCTAACGAACCGAAAAAAGTTGTTTCCTGTTGTTCTCTTGAACGGCGTTCTTTTGCTTCTTCATGACCGATTGCGCCTGCAGACATATCAGCATCAATAGCCATTTGCTTGCCGGGCATAGCATCGAGAGCAAAGCGTGCTCCAACTTCGGCCATTCTGGTCGCGCCCTTGTTGATGACCATGAAGTTAACAATCAATAAGACACAGAATACAACTAGGCCAAGGAAAACTGATCCGCCCATGACAAATTGAGCGAATCCCTGAATGACATCGCCAGCGGCATCGGTTCCGGTGTGCCCTTCTCCAATGATTAGTTTTGTAGAGGATACATTGAGGGAAAGACGCAACATCAAGGACGCTAATAGAATCGTTGGAAACGCCGAAAAGTCTAATGGCCGCTCAATGAAGAGGGTTACAGTGAACATGAGGATTGCCAAAGCAAAAGATGCAGCAAGGCCGGTATCTAGAACCCAAGCAGGCATAGGTAAGATCATCATCACGATGATGGCCATTAGAGCCACTGCTAGTAGAACAGTCGGTTGGTACAGGGTGCGGATGGAAAAAGTCATATCATCCACCGCTCTTCTGTTCGGTCAGTGAGTTGTGAGTGCCTCAATGATCTATGGTAGCCGTTGCCATAAATTGCTACCTTAAGAGACATCCGAACTGTACACGCACCGCGCCAGTTTAACTGCATTTTATACCTCTACATTGCCACGTTCTGTGGGTCAGAATTAGGTTATCTGGACAGAGTTTATTTTCTGTCACCAGATCGGATGTTCATTTATGAATTGGGAGTTACTTGCACAATTGGCTCACTGAGTAGTTTTTGTAAGGTGTCTCGCGCTTCACGACTTTCGTTCAAAGCGCGAGACGCTGACCCTAATGGCCCCAGATCAAGGTCATTGATTAGTGTTTCCTCACGGGCCAACGTGGAAATCGCTCCAAATGCCGAAGTCTCGCTGAGTGCTGAACTTTGCCAGTCTTCTGAAAGCCATGCCGCTTGAACTGCCTTTTCAGGTGCGCTGTTGTTGGAAAAGATTTCGGAGGCTTCGCCGTAAGCACCAGTCATTTCCTTTGCTTGCGCCAAAAGCAGTGAAGCTGCTGGCGATTCAACGTTAATCAATTCGGCCTGTGCTTGGAATGGTTGATTTAGGGTAAGAGCTGCGCGAGCAGCTAAGAGCTGTCGTTCTTCAATTCGAGGTGTGTCAGGCATGGATGCTAGCAATTGTTGTACCTGTGCAGCAAATCCAAGCTCTAACAATCTAGATGCAATGAGTAACTTGGTTGGGCTCCGAAGGTTGTCTAAGTCATGTTCGTTCTGTGTGAAGACAAGTTCAGAAAAAACCAAATCATCGGCCCGTTTGGATAATTGTGCGAGAATCGTTTCCCGAAGCTCTGTAGAAGCGTCCGGCGAAAGTGAGGGCTTCAGATGATCAAGTGCAATAAGAGCATCATTGAAGCGTTGCGTTTGACTTAACGCGATTATCTGAGTTTGCTGTAGTTTGCTTCCCATCGGGGTTCCACGTAGCTCTTGAACATAGGCCTCTACTAATGTCGCCGTCTCATATGAAAGAGGCTCATCATTTGCCAGCTTTCCTTCTACAATTTTCACTAGTGCCTCTGGTGAGCTAGTCGTATTTGCCACGAGAACTTCTTCTAATAAGTTGTCCGCAGTTTCCCCTGCTTCTTCGGCCAATTTTATCTGAGCCATTTTGGCATCAGGCTGTAATGGCTCCACGAGCCTTTCAACGCTACGCATGGCAGCAGAAGCAGACGGCACATCTCCATATTTTAGGAACCGTTCACTTAATGCGGGTGCAACAATCTGGCGTAAATGTTTTGGTAGTTTGTTGAGCGCGCGCAACGCGGCGCTTGTATCGACAGGAACGTCTAGGGGAATCTCGTGAAAACTAAGACTGGCCCAAAGAGCGACATCGCTGGGGCATTCCAAAAAATTCCCAAGTGAATTTGGAGAGGTTGCTGCACCGTATTCAAAGAACTCAGCTATGGCAGAGAGCTCAGAATGGGTTTGTTTTTCGGGAGCGCTGAGACTTAGTACATCCAGTGCTTCAGCGCCAAAGCCAAAGAATAGATAAAGTTGTGCAAGATGTTTTGTGGCATCATGATCTAATTGATCCCGTGCATTCATCAATGCGGTTCTAGCAGGCCCGACCTGAGCTGAAAATCCTTGGTCATCACCCCACGTTTCTATTGATAGAAAGCCGGGACTAGGACATTCATACTCTGGTCCAAGCTCTCTGGAGTGTGTGTTTGAGTGGGGAAATGGGTGATCCATGCTGCTGGTGATGCGCATATTCCTGGAAGGTGTTGTAATAGCTTCTGGCAATGCTTGTGGTTCTATCTCGGGCGCTATTTGATGTTCTTGTTTAGGATGTGCTACTGGAATTTGATAACGACTTTGGAGTAACCCAGCGCTAGCAGCGCTAGCAACTTCATTCACGAGATCTTGTTGAGTTTGCTTGAGCAATATTGCTTTGGCAACTGAATCGCTTTCGGTCTCTTTTTCAGATGAGGGTTGAGGTAACGAGTCATTTGGAATTGGTAATGCTCCAAAAGGTGAATTTCCGCCAATCCAAGGAAGCGTACGTTGCGTGGCTATAATTTGTACTGTGGGCGATTCCAAAGGATTGGAATGATTATCAGGGCCAGCCTCAAGGGGAGGACCTGACAGCTGAGTGCCGCTGTCTGCGACATCAATGACCAACAACGTTCCGCTGCGAAATACTGTTGCTATGCAATCGCATGCAAGTTCGAGGTTTAACGTGTTTCTTGACGAACGGATTGTTGAAATGCGGTCGCGGCGCATACGAAGAAACACCTCCTCAAGTTCAAAACCATCAGAGAAGCCAAGCAATTCGAGTTCGACCTCTTGCTTTGTTTGCCGACCTTCCCATTTTTGAGTGCTTGAAACGGGAATTGTCAACCGGCTGAATGTTGGGTGGTCGCCTGACCGTAAAACCAGTTTCTCGGCCTGGACCTGACCAGCAGAGAAACACACAATGGCTATCATGAAGCAAATATTTTTCATGCCGCACTCTGTTTGAGCGCCTTCAACGCTTCCTCAAGATCACCGTAGCTGGGGCGGCAATGGGATGGCGTATTTTGTCTACCAACTTCAATACAAATGTTGGTTGCGTGATTGTGGAGGTTTGCGACCAATACTTCCCTTATCAACAGATAGAAGTTTGATTCATCCTTTATTACATCTCCAACTTTTGCTGCAAAGGGACCAACAAAACCATAGGCTAGAAAAACACCCAAGAAGGTACCAACCAACGCACCACCAATTAACTTCCCTAAGACCTCAGGCGGCTGATCGATTTTTCCCATTGTTTTAATGATACCCAAAACGGCAGCGACAATACCAAGCGCGGGTAAACCATCTGCAACCACTTGCAGCGCATGGCTGGAATGTAATGCATGATCCCGATTTGCTTCCATGCGCTTGTCTAGAACCTCTTCTACTTGATGGGGGTCATCATAATTCATAGAAGCGGAGCGCATGGTGTCGCAGATAAGCGCTATTGCTTCTCCGTCTTTTAAAATTTTTGGGTATTTTGAGAAGATCGAAGAATCTTCTGGGTTTTCGATGTGCTCTTCAATTGCCACGGGGTTTTGGCGCGCTAACCTAATCAACTCGAAAAGCATGCACAAAAGGTCTTGATAATCTTCATGTTTCCACTTTGGCCCTTTGAACACTTTACCCATATCTTTGAGTGTGTGTTTTATTGCTGAACCATCGTTGCTTATGAAAAAGGCTCCCGCGGCGGCGCCGCAAATCATCATCATTTCGAATGGCAGTGCTTTAAGGATGATCCCCATTTTGCCACCGGCCAGCAGATAACCGCCAAAAACCATGATTAAGATAGTGATGATGCCGATGATACCGATCATTTCAGTCCCCAATTTTTGTTTATGGCAGTGTTGCAGGTGGTGGTTAACGAATCCTCAGCAACGGATCAGGTTTTTGGAACAGTTGCGTTGCGGCCTGCTAAAATGACACTAATTGAGTAGGCAACTTGTGGAGAAAGCCCTGACATAACTTGAGCAGCTACGTCAGGACGCATCCGAGCCAAAAAGCCAGCCGCAAAGTTTGGCTCCATTTCCTCAAACAAAATAGCTGCGTCTTTGGGCTTCATGCTCTCGTACACTGAAGTGAGTTTGAGCAAATCCTTTTCGGAAGCTTCATCGGCTAACGAAAGTGTCGCACGCAAGGTTTGTTCGGTTTCGGTAAGGCTTTGAAGGCGTTTTTCAATCTCTGCATCAGCTACGGAAAGTGCTCGCATACGCATTTCGATCTGTTTTTCACGCTGAATTACCAGCGCCTCACGCTCTTTCAGTGCACGAATCAAATTTGAGACATCGTTTCGGTCACTTAACAGAATGCTCGCAGTTTTTATGCCCTTGTGAGTAAGGTCGTCAGTTGTCTTGTGTATTTGTTCCGAACCAGTTGTTTGTGAGATTGGCATCGGATTCGTAGGGAGTTGACCGCCTTGAGCCCAAGCGCCTGTTGCGCCAGTGACCAATCTTACTGATGCGGAACCCAAGAGAAGTGCTGCAATGACCATTATCGAACCACGGCCAGCAGGAGCGGTCATAGTTGAAAATTTGGGAAGTCTCATGCTGCGTCTCCTGTTGTGTCAGAATGAGACCGTCGCGCAAACATTGGAGCTGCGGGGCTTGTTTGCGAGGGCGAAATTTCTGGCTTTGCGGTTATTGGTTCGGGCTCAGTTGGAAGATCATGCAGTGACGCCATTTGGAGTTCCAGCCGCCGTGACATGTCCTCCGCGCGTTTGGTCAATTCAGTTAGGGTCTCTGCGGATGTGGCTGCGGTTTGTTGTGCTGCAGTCAGTGTGCGATTCAAATCGTCCACTTGCGCTGATAAAACGGCAACCGCACCGCCGACTCCTTTTTCGAGGTCGTTAAAGCGGTTCAATCTACGGCCGAGAACAAAACAGTAAACTCCTGCGCCGATTGCCCCTGCAGTTAGTAGAATGTCTGCAATCAAATCCATCTTGATCTCCTTCAAGTCAGTACAAATTCCATGATCAAAAAGTCGTTCACGCGGCCTTGGCCCGTAACGACTTGCACGCGACGCAACATTTGTGCTCGCAATCGCGTTAGTGCGGCTTGATCCTCTAGATCAGCTACTTCGAGTGCGCGAAGATAACTGTTGAGCACGTCAACGACTCGCGGCAGCAATTTGGTAACGTCGTCTTGGTAGTCTTTAGGAACTTCAAGTTGGGCCCGAAAGCGAAGCAACTTCCGTTCTGGGGTCGCATCAACTGAAATAACCATTGGATCAATCTCGACAAAAACAATGTCGGCGAATGGATTTTTGACCTCTTCTTCAGCAACTTCGTGGGAATCATCGCCAGGACCAAGAATCATGCCGGACCACGTTGCATAAAACCCCCCACCGCCACCCAAAAGTGCGAGAATAAGGCCAAGAATCAAAGGCATCTTGGATTTTTTAGGTGGGTCGCCTTCAATCTCTGTTTCGTCGTCGGCCATGGTGTCTCCATCCTTTTGTATACAAACCGATATAGACGCGATTGCACTAACGGGTTGTTAAGTTCGTTCAGGCATTTCTGTTGGAGAAGCTGAACAGAACGTTCGGTGCGACGGAGGCAATTGTGCAGCAATACCTGAATGTTTGGATGAAGCTTGGGCTCAAGCGTCAAATCATCGTAATTGCAGCGACGGGGGCGATGTTTTTCGCTATCCTCGCTATGGCTCGAATGACCACTGCGCCAAGTATGACGCTGCTTTATGCTGGATTGGAAAGCAGTGCTGCCGGTGACGTAGTTCGTTCACTAGAGCAGCGCGGAGTTGTATTTGATGTACGCGGTGGCTCAATTTTTGTTGATAATAAGCAGCGCGATCAACTACGTCTCACGTTAGCAAGTGAAGGTTTGCCAGCTAATGGGAATCGTGGATATGAGCTGCTGGATCAGCTGACTGGATTCGGTACGACAAGTCAGATGTTCGATGCGGCCTATTGGCGTGCCAAAGAAGGCGAATTAGCACGTACCATAGTGGCGAACCCGGCTATTTCTATGGCAAGAGTTCACATTGCTAGTACTGGCTCAAATCCCTTTCAAAGAGGGGTCACACCGAAAGCATCCGTTTCTCTTACGCCAAATGGTGGAAGCATTTCACCCGCTCAAGGTAAGGCTGTTCGTTATCTGGTAGCGTCCGCTGTGGCGGGGCTTTCGCCCGAAGACGTCGCAGTTATTGATGCAAATGGAGCGTTGATAGGTGCAACAGAAGAGACGGCTCCAACTGTTGGAGGTGACGATAAAGCGAAGGTTTTACGTGACCGTGTTCAGCGGTTACTGGAGGCGCGTGTTGGTTTCGGGAATGCTGTCGTTGAAGTTAGTGTCGATACCGTTACCGAAAGTGAGGCGATTCGTGAACGTAGCTATGATCCGGAAGGTCGTGTTGCGATTAGTAGTGATACCGAAGAACGTACCAATACCGCCGAAGGTACTGGTGGTGACGTAACTGTTGCGAGCAACCTACCCGATCAAGGTGGAGCTGCTGGAGGTGATAAGTCCTCATCTCAAAATAGTGAGACGCGCGAACGAATCAATTATGAGGTGTCTGAAACAGAGCGTGAAATTATACGCGCACCTGGTGCAATAAAACGATTGTCAGTGGCCGTTTTGGTGAACGAAACAAGCATCCTAAATGATGTCGGGCAGCCTGTGTCTCAACCACGCGATGATGTTGAACTCGATGCGTTAAGAGAATTGATTTCGTCTGCAGTTGGTTTTGATGCAGAGCGTGGGGATGTGATCACGCTTAAGTCGATGGCGCTTCAAAGTGTGGCACCTTCTGGTACCGCTGCTAGCGTGGCTCTGATTGATCAGTTTGACGTTGATTTATTGTCTGCAATTCAGATGGCAGTATTAGCGATCGTGACATTGATTTTGGGTCTATTCGTCATCCGCCCAGTACTCAGCCGGCAATCTAATGGGCTACCGGCACCGGATGGAACTGCATTTGAAGCTGCCGCCTTGGCAGGGACAACGAGCGGGCAAGCAGGTTCCAACCTTCCCGCGATTGTTGACGCTGAGGAAATGGGAGATGGTCAATTGGGGGGGAGTTTCAACTCTGTTAGTACGTTGGCTCCTGCAGAACTTGTCGATGAACAAGCCTTGGATCCTGTAGAACGTCTGCGAAATATGATCGGTGAGCGACAAGAAGAGACAGTAGAGATTCTGCGTGGGTGGTTGGAAGATAAAGAGGAGAAAGTATGACCTCTATTGCACACCGCTATGCAGACTTTAGCCCGCTCGATTCAGATGGGCAACCCGTTGAATCTGTCCCAATGGAGCGTGTCGAGGATCAAAAACTTCAAGCATTTGAGGACGGTTATCAAGCCGGATGGACTGATGCAGAGGCAAATCATTCGGCTGAACAAAAGAACTTGGGGGATGAGTTCATTGTTGCGCTTAAAGATCTTTCTTTCTCATACCAAGAAGCGCTGGCGTGTCTAAATCGAGGGCTCAAACCTATGTTCGAGCAAGTGATTGGGACGCTTCTTCCTCAAACGATCAAGGCTGCGTTACGTGCTCATGTGGTTGAGCAGTTAATGGAGTTAGCAGCGACTCAATCCGGCGGTCAGATCACGTTGAGGGTTTCGAAAGAAAACATAGAGATGATTGAAGAGTTATTGGAAGATGTTGAATTTAAAACACCCATCTCTTTACACCCAGATGAGCAGCTTAGCGCACAACAGATATTCGTCGCATTAGACATGCACGAGAAAGAAATTAACTTGGATGCGGTCTGCCTAGAGATCACGAATGCGATGACCGCGTTTAATTTCCATAGTCAGACGGAGTGACCTGATGCCTGATCAAACGACCTTAGCCACTGATTCCTCTAACCCTTTCACTTCTGTGCCAATTGAAGTTACAGTTTGCGTAGGCAAGGCACGGCCACTGATACGCGATTTAGTTATGTTGGGTGAAAACGCGGTTCTAACATTGGACCGGCGGGTTGATGACCCAGTGGAGCTTTATGTCGGAGAAAAGCTCATTGCGCGTGGCACGCTGGAAGAAGCGGAGGGAGACGCCAAAGGCCAACTTATGGTTCGGTTGACAGAAGTTGTTGACATGCAGCAGGGCCTTTGATGTCGCGTCACTTGATCCTTGGGATTGGCTTCTGTTTGGTATTGCTTTTACCAAGTATGGCTGCTGCTCAGGACCTGTCAATCTCTATGGGCGACGAGGGTTCGATATCCGCCCGCACGATCCAGCTGTTTGCCCTAATTACAGTTCTGAGCCTTGCGCCAGGCTTAGCTATTATGGTGACTTGCTTTCCCTTTTTGGTCACTGTTCTCTCCATTCTAAGGCAAGCGATTGGCCTTCAGCAATCTCCGCCCAACATGCTGATCGTTAGTTTAGCGCTTTTTCTTACCTATTTTATCATGGAACCAGTTTTTACTGCTGCATGGAGTAACGGAATCGGTCCATTAACTCGTGAAGAAATAGACATTGAACAAGCATTTTCATTAACGTTAGAGCCATTTCGCGTCTTTATGGCGGGCCGTTTGGATCCTGAGACGTTTTTTGCTATGGCGGAGTTACGGCCGGATACAATATCGGCCCAACCAACTCCTGATGCGCCACTTTCCGTATTGGTGCCAAGCTTCATGTTGTCTGAGATTTCACGGGCTTTTCAGATAGGTTTTCTCATCTACCTTCCATTTCTAATTATCGATCTGGTTGTTGCAGCGATTCTGATGTCGATGGGGATGATGATGGTGCCGCCCGCGGTTGTTTCAATGCCGTTTAAATTGGCGTTTTTTGTTGTGGCGGATGGGTGGGCGTTGATCGCTGGTAGCCTTGTCCGAAGCTATTTTTAGACAATTTTGTTTCTTAATAGATCTCAAAGCGAACTACCTTTCCTTCTGATGTTAACATTCTAGCCACTTACTTCACCTACCTCTGGCATTGATGTCAGGGGTGGCATCTGAAGTTGGAGTGGTGAGATGGAAGAGCAAATCAGGCTCTCTTCGAGAGAGGTCGTGAGATTTCGGCAACGAGTGTTGAAGCCAGTATTTGTTTTCAGCACTCGATATGCCGATGTCTTGGTGGTTCCTTGGATTTTGAAATCCGAAACCCTTTATGTATACTTTATTGCTCGAATGGCATCGCTTTGCTTGCCAATGATGCTAGCAGTTTTGGGATACAAGGTAGAACCAGTATTGCGGTCGCTTGTCGGAAAACCCGAACAAACATCATTTCGAGCAGCAGCGGCGCGAGTGAACCTTGGATATCTTATGATCTCCGGTGCGATGGCACTATTCTTGATAATCTGCGCACCCTATTTAGCGAAAGTAATTGACCCGGAAGCTAGAGAAATCTTAATTTGGCTGGTGATTGGACAATCGGCTCCTGTTCTATTTGGGGCTACTGGCCTGTTGATGAAGATTGTGGATCGGGGCACATTTTATGACGTACTTGGGGGCATTACTGCTCTGATGTTTTTAGTAGGCATCGTTTTGTTAGGTGCAAGAGACGGTATTGATGTTGCGCAAACGTTTGCCGTATCTCAATTGACCCTCGCCGCTGTGTCGGCACTTTTGCTGACACAGTGTGGTATTTGGCCTGGGCTAACTGCTTTATTTCATAATCAGATAAAGCTCTATTGATATTTTTTTTAACGCACAATGAACTCTGCGTGTAAAGCACCAGCTGCTTTGATGCTTTTTAGGATATCGATCATGTCACGAGGCGAAACACCTAAAGCATTGAGGCCAGCAATGACTTCGGAGAGAGAGGCTCCGGATGGAATTTCCGCAAGTCCGATGCCCGGCTCTTCTTCAATAGCGGCACGTGTCCGGGGAACAACAACAGTTTCTCCTGGGGCAAATGGATTGGGTTGGGCAACAAGTGGTTCTTCTTGAATGCGAAGAGTCAAATTTCCTTGGCTCACGGCGACTCGGGAAATGCGGACATCTTCACCCATCACAATGGTTCCAGACCTTTGATCAACGACCACGCGGGCCTTGCGCTCGGGTTCAACTTCTATGTTTTCGATACGACCTAAAGCATGCGCTACAGATCGTGTACGTGTTGCGGCAACGTCGAGCATGACAGTGCCGCTATCGAGCATAACAGCGACGTTGCGACCAAAACTCTGGTTAATGGCTTGTTCAATTCTGCCGGCTGTCGTGAAGTCAGCTTCTCTCAAAGCTAAGCGCAAATCACGAAGTGAGCTGAGATTGAAATCGATTTCTCGCTCAACCCTAGCGCCGGACGGAATCGTGCCCGATGTTGGCACGCCTTGAGTGACTTGCCCGCCGTCCCCTTCGGCAGTAACCCCACCGGCAATGATTGTACCCTGTGCAACGGCATAAATTTCACCGTCAGCGGCATTCATGGGGGTCATGATCAAGGTCCCGCCCAATAAACTCTTTGCATCACCTATCGCTGAAACTGTTATGTCAATCTGCCCACCAGCGCGTGCAAATGGAGGCAAAGTTGCTGTTACCAATACCGCGGCAACATTTTTTGGACGAAACTGCTCTCCAGTTACGTTTACGCCAAGGCGTTCCAGAATGTTTGTCATGATATCTTCTGTGAATGGCGCGTTTCGGAGGCCGTCGCCTGATCCGTCAAGCCCAACAACCAGGCCATACCCGACCAGATCGTTGCCACGAACTCCGTCGAAGTCGACCAAGTCTTTTATCCTAACAGAACTCGCATCGGCGGGGCCTATTGCAGACATTAAAAGAGACAGGCACAGGCAGTATTTGATCAGGGCCTTCACAGGTAGTTCACCAATGAAAGTTGTGACATGCGGGATGTGATCGCGAAAAGGCTTTCCAATTGAAATTGCAACTGCTCCAGTTCTGTTGCTGCTTGGTAAGGGTCGATCGACAGGAGTTCATTGCGTGCTAATTCCAAACTTGATCGTTCGGCGCTATTGCGAACTGAAGCTGCCTCAATCTTGTTTTCGGAAATCCCGACTTCTGCCTGAAGGCCGATAATCTGACCGTTTGAACTGACCGCGGTAGGGATCGATTTTTGGATCAGTTCACTTTGCTGCGCTTCGGTAAGCCCTAAGGCCGGATCGTCGGCCAGCGCGATTGTGGCAAGGTACCTAAGCGTATCGTGAAATGCGGCGTTGTCTGCCCGCAAATCTAGTTGAGCGCTTTCTTGGTCTGACAACGAAATTGCGGCTAACGACGTATCCGCACCTTGATAACCAATACTAGAGAATCCTGCGGAATCATCGAACCACGCTTGGGCAGCAGTGAGGATATCGTCAACGCTTCCTGCCCCTGAAACTGCTGTGCGGAGGCCGTCAAGCAGATCTTCTTTTGGCGCGATTGCCTGAACGTCAGTTGCCGCTCCAGCAAAAAGTGACCGGCCGCTTGCGGATGTATTCAATGCGTTAATGATGCCATCAAGTGTGTTGTCAGCTTGAGTCAGGATGTTGTTTGATGTTTCATTTAGGGCCGAACTGGATGCCGAGATTAACGTATCACGGAATGCGGTATTCAAATCGCTAATGTGAGTGAGAGCATTTTGCATTGCGCCAGCGAATTGTCCTGCTTCTGTTGTTGATAGGTCATATCCGTCAAGCTTGGTCAGGCTCCGTTCTAAATCATTAGCATACGCTGTATTACCTGAGATTGCTTGACGAACATCAGCAACCTGGCCTGAACCCAACTCGGTGGTAAGCCGTTGGATGTCTTGTTTTAGCACAGTGTTACGGGACTGCATGGCATAGGATTGGGCCAGATCACCCAGAGAACCAGTTTGCATTTTTTACAACCTCGTTAGTGTTTCAATCATGTCATCTGCCGCTTGGATGACACGGGCATTTGCGGCGTAGGCTTGTTCGAGAATAAGCAGGTTTTGAAGTTCTTTATCCGTGTCGACACCTTCTGACAGATTCAACTCGGTTAGTTCCGTGAAACGGGCAGAAGTGAAGGTAAGGTCCTGCTCTGCGCTGCTTCGAGTTGAGGCGAGTGAACCAGAGAGCGAGGAAAGGAGATCAGCCGTGGTAAGAGGACTGGTACCGAAATCACCCGAAGCTGGAGTGCGCGATGTCTCTAACGCGGATTGAAGGTTATTCAATAATGTGGAATCCCCTACCAACCCAGTGGTTGTCGCACCTAAACCATCTCGCAACCGCCAAGTCTCTCCTCCAGCTTCTGGGTCAACAGCGAAATTTAGCGCTAAGCGTGAACTCAGCCCGACTTCGTCTGCAGAGTCGAATGCTGCCCCCGCGTCTGTAAATAGTCCCGGATCTCCAGTGCTGAGTGTCGAATCTACAGAGGGATCAGCGAATCGCTCCACCAAATCGCGCGCAAAGGCATCCAGTTGTTCCTGCGCTTGAACGCCATAGGTATCACGAACCTCGAAATTCCCGCCTAAACTACCGCCGCTAAGAGCACTTGTTCTGATATCCTGCCCGTTCAAAGTTAGCCCTGAAAGTGTGCCTGCCTCCAGAGTTTGAAATTCTGTAACGATGTTCTTTTTATCAAAACCGATAGTTGCTGCAGTAATGTCGAGCAGAATAGCGCCGCCGTCGGTGTAGACCGCCACTGCACCGTTATCACGTGGAACGACACTGATAGGAACAATCGCTCCAATAGTGTCCAGCACCAATTGGCGTTGATCGAGCAAAGCTGGACTGCTCCCTCCACGAGACTGGTTTGCAGTGATTGCGATGTTGAGTTGTTCAACTTGCTCTAACGCAGTGTTTAATGTCGCAACGTCTTCAGAAATCTGAGTATCCGCAGCAGTCCGCATATCTTGAATTTCTTGCGCGGCGTTGGTTATTCCGTCAACGAGGCGCTTCGCGTCAGAGACGGTGTCTGTTAGACGTTCCCTTAGATCCGGTCTGCTAGCTGCGGCAATTAGGCTTTCTTCAAGCGAGGCGAGGCGTCCGCCTAGGCTGTTTTCATCCCCTGCTATACCAACGGCATCTTCTAACTGAAGAAAGAAGTCCACGGCAGCTTGGCTGTTTTGCTGGGCCGCATTTGCGGATCGAAGATCTGCGATGACGCTTTCGTTTACTTGGCGACTGATGCCATCGACACGCACGCCACCCGTTGCTCCCAGGCTGAGAGCGGACAAATCCATGCTGCGCGTACCGTATGACGGAGTCAGAGCATTCGAAATATTGTTTGAGACTATTTCGGTTCCAAGCGACGCAGCGCGAAGTCCGGAAATAGCCGCGTTCATGGCGCCTGTAATTGACATGTTGTTCTCCTGTGATCAGCTGAGAAGGGGCGATTGCCCCTTCTCTCGTCCTGTCAGATCAACGTTTGATATTGGTGGTTTCTTGCAACATCTCATCAACGGTCTGGATGACCTTTGCATTCGATGAATAGGCACGTTGAGTTTGAATCATTGAAGTCAGCTCATTAGCTACATCAGTTGTCGATTCTTCGCGTGCAAATGCAACGATGTCCCCAGTTGGTCCGTCACCAGCATCCCAAAGGAAGTACGAACCGCTCTCAACGGATGGGCGGTAGGTTTGTGAATCCAATGCTACCATTCCACTTGGATTTGGTAGGTCGACCAATGGAACTTGATAAATGGTGCGTGTCACACCCGTATCAAAAGTTGCATGAACAAACCCATTTCCGTCAACATTGACGTCCGTCATATTCCCAACTGGCGAACCGTCTTTGGTGATAGAAACAGGAGCGAAAGTATCTGAGAGCTGCGTCAATGCATCGGTTTGACCAATCACACCGATATCAATTTCGATGGGGCCACCTTCGACGTCAACGATAAGAGATCCGGATGTGGCATCATAGGCACCACCCGACACTGTTGTTACTGATGCCAACGTTCCGCCTGCTGTGCGGTTGTCTTCAAACGTCAGCACGTACTCACCGATAGTCACACTCGGGTCAACCGAGTCGGTCATTGTCATTGTCCATTCGTTTGAGGACCCTGTTGCAGGAATAGTAGGTGTGAAAGTGACATTCACGCTCTCGGATGTACCAAGGTTACCATAATATTCGATGGCGAGTTGTTCAGGATCTGCCTCGCTGCCAGCGACGGTTGCCGTTGCAGGAAGGTTAACACCCAGCGTCATTTGTGTAGTTGGCTCGCCTGTGAGTTGGTTCACGTTGATCTGAATCGGTTCCAAACTGTCGTCATTGTCGCGAGAGAAGGTGGGGATACTACCGTCTGAATTTGCAGGCCAGCCTAGCAAGACAAGACCTGAATCAGTTGTTAAATAACCTTCAGCATCTGTTGAAAAGGAACCCGTTGTCGTGAGCAACATATTGGTATCGCCAACGCTTAAATCAGTAAGGTTGGCAACCGGAAGCATCCCGCGGCCCCGCACCGCGAGGTCGGTAGCATTGGTCGTTGAAACAAGTGAGCCGTTGAGATCAATTTCACGAGTGGTATCGGCGCTCACGCCTCCAGCAGAATAGTTTCCACCGTTGTTGGAAATCACCATAGATTGGAAATCAGTCTGGACACGCTTGTATCCATAAGTAGATGAGTTCGCGATATTGTCCGAAATACTGGCTAATTTCGTTGCGTTGGCCTGAAGCCCTGCAACACCTGCATTCAAAGAAGATGATATTGTCATTAGACACGCCTTTCTGCTCTGCCGATTACTTTTGTCTCGGCATCAATAGCCCGACATAATTTAATGTCGGGCTAACAGATAAAATGCGTTCTACTTCTAAAGTTCAGGACGTATCGCGTAATAGTACGACTTCGATCCGGTCATTTCGCAGTGCCATTGGGTTCCGCACTACGGTTTCTCGGTCGGCGTGGCCCGTGACACGCTGGGTACGCTTGGAGTGGATTCCCTGATCTTCCAATAACAAGCGCATCTGCGTTGCGCGCTGCTGAGAGAGATCCCAAACCGAATTGTTCTTAATCGCCAGTGGCTGTGATCGTACATGCCCGCCAATCGCGATTTCATTTGTCACGGTCTTACTGATCTCAGCAATTAAAAGAGCCAATTCCTGGAGTAACTGCGTAGGTTTGTCACTATCACCTTCGAAAATCGGCAAGTCGCTTCGCGAGAAGACCTCAATGACTAATCCCTCATCGGTGATCCGCGTCACGATGTGCTCTAACAGGTTTTCCATAACGGCAGATTCTCCGCCGAACCCCTTTAATAGCTCATCAAGGCTCTTGAAGGCCATGTCCTGCTCGACTGTTTCGTCGGCCGTAGGATCATTGCCCGTTATTCCACGTGCTTTGTCGTCCTTCGCAGAATGATCTTCTGTAGCACCGGTGCCATCCTTCGGACTAGTTCTCTCCGAAAAGACACTTTCTCCGCCAAAGGCGCCATCACCGCCACCTGAGACTTTTGCAATTGGAATGCTTGGCGAAAAATAATCCGCCAGCCCCGTGCGTTGTTGTTCTGTTGTCGCGTTCAGCAGCCACATCAACATAAAAAACGCCATCATTGCGGTAACGAAATCCGCATACGCGACTTTCCAAGCACCACCGTGATGCCCGCCGCCTTGAACGACCTTTTTACGTTTAATGATGACTGGCGCGCTGTTTGCTTGCGCACTCATATCCACCACCTTTATTTCACCCAAGACCAGAAATAAGGGGGTAGGAGTTATCAAACTGCTAACAGAAGTCTGAGTGGTTAGCAGGAGGTAAAGCTTGCTATCACAAGTGCTTCGTGGCCACATCCGATTATGGGTATTCTCGTTACTGATAGCCGATACTCATGGAGTCGTCTTGCGATCACATTGTTGGTCGGAACGTTAATCAATGCCGGCATGTGGGCAATCATCGTCATCATGCCTGTGGTCGAATCAGAGTTTGGCGGTAGCCGCACGATGGCCTCATTGCCCTACACGTTGACGACGATCGGATTTGCTACGGGAAACTATGTTATTGGCAGAGCGGTAGATCGTTTCGGTATTACATTGTCGCTCATTGTCGCGGCAATTGTAACCGCGCTGGGATATGGACTGGCAACACTTTCGACTTCTTTGATAATGTTGTCGGTTGCTCAGCTTATTGTCGGGTTTGCTTCTGCTGTAGGTTTCGGTCCATTGATTGCTGACATCTCTCATTGGTTTGTACGACGCCGTGGTATCGCCGTGGCAATAACGGCATCTGGAAATTACTTGTCCGGCGCAATCTGGCCACTTTTATTGGCGGGTGTGCTGCAAGACAGCGGATGGCGAATGGTTTATCTGGTCTTGGCGGTTACAACGCTAGTTGTGGTGATTCCACTTGCGTTAACATTGCAACGCCGCGTGCCGGAAAAGGTTCAAATTACTGCACAGCAGGCTTCAACGCTTAACGAACGTTCATCGGGGCTTTCTCCTCGTGCGTTGCAGTATCTACTGGGCATTGCAGGTATCGGCTGTTGTGTGGCTATGTCGATGCCTCAGGTTCATATTGTCGCGCTGTGCGTTGGACTGGGGTTCGGACCTGCTGTTGCTATCGCTGATGTTGTTGGGCGGCGTCGGGTCACGAATCCTATCGGGGTTGCTCGCTGACCGTCTAGGCGGAGTTCGGACATTGCTGATCGGATCGTTTTTGCAGTGCTTTGCTCTTTTTCTCTACTTGCCTGCAGGCGGAATGGTGTCGCTTTACCTTGTAAGTCTTGTTTTCGGACTAAGCCAAGGCGGCATTGTGCCTAGTTATGCGCTGATCGTGCGCGAATATATGACCGCCAAAGAGGCAGGTGAGCGGGTCGGTTTTGTGTTGATGGCTACGATTATGGGTATGGCGCTGGGCGGCTGGATGTTCGGCTGGATCTATGACGTGAGCGGTTCGTACACGCTGGCATTCGTCAATGGCATTCTCTGGAACGGTGCCAATATCGCAATCATCTTGTGGCTGTTATCCCGAAGCCGCCCCCGTAAAACAGTTGGCCTTGCAGCCTAATTTACCACTTGCGACGTTTGCTCAGTAGAATCTGTTTTTGCCGCTCGCGGAAGCGCATTTTGTCATCTTCGGCCGTTTCGTTCACGCAGTTGTGGCAACTCACGCCTTCTTCATATCCGTCACGCTCTGTATCGGCTGGCAAGATTGGGCGACGGCATCCAAAACATAACAAATGAGGCCCGGGTTTTAGGCCGTGCTCGACGCTTACGCGGTTGTCGAACACGAAACATGATCCATTCCATGTACTCTGGGCTTGCGGCACTTCTTCGAGGTATTTCAGGATGCCGCCTTTAAGATGATAAACGTCCTCAACACCCTGACCCAAAAGGAAGTTGGTGGATTTCTCACACCGGATACCGCCCGTGCAGAACATCGCGATTTTTTTGTTGTGAAAACGTTGCTTGTTTGCTTCCCACCATGCGGGAAATTCACCAAAACTGGTCGTTTCAGGGTCTACTGCGCCTTCAAAGGTGCCAATTGCTACCTCATAGTCATTGCGTGTATCAATTACGGCAACGTCGTCACGGCCAATTAGATCGTTCCAGTCCTCGGCGTCGACATAGTGGCCAGTACCGGCAAGAGGATCGACATCGGGCTGGCCCATGGTCACGATTTCGCGCTTCAGCCGTACCTTCATTTTGCCAAAAGGCGGCACGTCGGAATGCGCGATCTTGTGTACTAAATCAGCGCATCCTTGCAAGGTGCGGAGATGCGAGAGTACGGCATCAACTGCGGCTTGGGATGGTCCGGCAATCGTACCATTTACCCCTTCACGGGCTAGCAGCAATGTTCCCGTGATCGCATGATCAAGACACAGTTTTAGCAAAGGCGGCTTTAACGTCTCTGGGTTGTCAAAGCGGGCGAAGTGGTAGAGCGCGGCAATAGTATACATGGTTTTGGAGATAGGCCCCGTTAGGGCTGTTGTGCAAGGGGGCTGTGGGGTAAAATCGAATGAATATTGATTTTGCAAATGCAGAGGAAACACCATGCACGCTCTTTTAGTTATCGACGTTCAGAATGATTTTTGTGATGGCGGGGCCTTAGCTGTGGCTGGTGGTGGTGAAATTATTGGCGGCATAAACAAACTGTTAGGTGATTTTGACGCGGTGATCTTGGCCCAAGACTGGCATCCTGCAGGACATTCTTCCTTTGCGTCTAGCCATAATGGGCATGATCCATTTTCCTTGATCGACATGCCCTACGGTGCGCAGGTTTTATGGCCTGATCACTGTATCCAAGGCAGCGAAGGTGCCGCTTTTCATCCCGCGCTAGACGTTGATCGTGCGGATATGATCATCCGCAAAGGGTGCAATTCGGCGATCGACAGTTACTCAGCTTTTTTTGAGAATGACCATGAAACTCCTACGGGATTGGAGGGGTATTTACGTACGCGTGGGATTGATGAAGTGACGCTTGTCGGCCTTGCCTTGGATTTTTGCGTGAACTTTTCAGCTGTTGATGCCGCAAATTTGGGTTTCAAAGTAAATGTGCACGCTGATCTGTGTCGTGCAATTGATATGGATGGATCATTAGAGAAAGCGAATGAGGCAATGTTGGCAGCAGGCGTCAAACTAGACTAACCGCTTGCCCCCCTACGCGGCTTAGGTCACAAAACACGGGTCAAACGGAGCCTATACAAATGGTTGATATCGCTACACGCGTCTGGAATCACAAATGGAAGATCGACCCGATCGTGCGGTCGCTCATTGATACGGATTTCTACAAACTCCTGATGTGCCAATCCATCTTTCGCAATAAGCCGGATACGCAGGTAACGTTCAGCTTGATCAACCGATCAAAGAATATCCCGTTAGCTCATCTCATTGACGAAGGTGAATTGCGGGAGCAGTTGGATCACGTCCGGACACTTTCACTTAGTCGCGGAGAATCTACGTGGCTGCGCGGAAATACTTTCTACGGCAAACGCCAAATGTTCCGCCCGGATTTCATGGAGTGGTTTGAGAACTTGCGTCTGCCGCCATATCATCTGGAACGTAAAGGTGATCAATACGAACTGACGTTTGAAGGTAAATGGCACGAGGTCATGCTTTGGGAGATTCCTGCGCTTGCGATCCTGATGGAGCTGCGCGGCCGTGCTGTTTTGAACGGAATGGAGAAGTTTGAGCTGCAGGTGCTTTATGCCCGTGCGATGACGCGCGTGTGGGAAAAGGTCGAGGCGTTGCGTGATGTGCCGGACCTGTCGATCGCCGACTTTGGAACTCGCCGCCGCCACAGTTATTTGTGGCAGGATTGGTGTGTTCAGGCCATGAATGAAGGGTTAGGCAGCAAATTCACAGGCACCTCCAACTGCAAAATCGCAATGAAGCGGGAATTGGAAGCGATTGGTACAAACGCCCATGAATTGCCGATGGTCTATGCCGCATTGGCCAAAGATGATGGCGCGCTTTTCCAAGCTCCGTATGAAGTGCTGAAAGATTGGCATGAAGAGCATGAAGGCAACTTGCGCATTATTTTGCCTGACACCTATGGTTCACAAGGCTTCCTTGATAGCGCACCTGATTGGCTTGCTGGTTGGACGGGTATTCGCATCGATAGCGGTGATCCAGCAACTGCTGCGCAGCAGGCAATTGATTGGTGGAAATCGCGTGGCGAAGATCCACGTGAAAAGCGGGTCATTTTCAGCGATGGATTGGACGTCGCGAAGATTAAGGAACTGCACGGGCAGTTCTCGGATAAAACTGCGATCTCCTTTGGGTGGGGTACGCTGCTTACGAATGACTTCCGCGGATTGGTGCCCGAGGATGCATTGGCACCCTTCAGCCTTGTTTGCAAAGCGGTTAGCGCAAATGGTTCTCCGACGGTTAAGCTGTCTGATAATCCAAATAAGGCGATGGGCCCCACAGATGAGATTGCGCGCTATAAGCGTGTGTTCGGTATTGGCGATCAAGCCGCACAGGAGGTAGTCGTATGACAACGACCCACGAAGCAGATGAAGACACGCGTAACCAAGACATCCTGATTTATATCAACGGAGAACTGAAACCGCGCGCCGAAGCGACCGTATCTGTTTACGATAGCGGTTTCCTTTTGGGAGATGGAATGTGGGAAGGAATGCGGCTCTATAACGGGGTTTGGGCATTCTTTGAAGAACACATGGATCGCTTTTTTAATTCCTGCAAAGCAGTGTCGTTGGACGTAGGAATGGACAAAGCTGGTATTGCTGAAGCGCTGCAAATGACGGCCGAGGCGAATGGCATGACCACGGATGTGCACTGTCGTTTGATGCTGACGCGCGGCGTAAAGGTAAAACCGTTTCAGCACCCTTCATTATCGCGCAGCGGACCAACGCTGGTGATCATCATGGAACACTCAAAGCCGGTGGAAACACTGAGCTCGCAAGGTATCCGGCTTGCCACTGTACCCCAAGTGCGCGGTTTGCCTATGTCGCAAGACGCCAAATATAATAGCCATTCAAAGCTCAACTGTGTGATCGCTTGCTTGCAGGCTGAACAGGCGGGCGCTGATGAGGCGCTCATGCTTGATCCGCATGGTTTTGTGAATACAACCAATGCCTGTAACTTCTTTATTGTACGACGCGGCGAGGTTTGGACCTCAACGGGGGATTACTGCATGAATGGTGTCACCCGGCAAAAGGTGATCGATCTGTGCCGTGCCGATGGCATTCCAATCTTTGAGCGCAACTATTCGCTGTATGAAACCTACGGCGCAGACGAGGCGTTTCTGACAGGCACGTTTGGTGCACAGACGCTTGTGTCAGAAATTGATGGTAAGCCAATCGGAACTGGTACGCAGCCAGTGACCGAGCGGATCAGGCAGCTGTATAAGCAAGCGATAACCGACAATATCAACCCTGAAGTTTAGGTGTTAGGCGTTGATACGCGGCGTGTGGCGATGTTTGACCTAACAAATGCAACGATGAATATCGCGGTTAGGATCAAGATGATCGTCGGGGCAGGGGCGCTATCCAGATAGAAACTGGCATAGACGCCCAATACGCTAGACAACATGGTCACACCTACCGCAATAGGCAGCATCCGCGCGAATTGTTGGGTCAGCAAGAATGCAATGGCTCCTGGCGCAATCAGCAGACCGATCGACAGGATGATCCCGACAGCCGAAAGTGTCGCAACAATCGTCAACGAGATCAGAGCTAGTAGGCCATAGTGTAGCCAGCCTACTCTAAGGCCGACAGCCTGTGCTTGCACCGGATCAAAGGCATGCAACATTAGATCGCGCCGCTTGGCGATCACAATGACAGCCACAAACAGTGCGATCAGGCCAGCGGTCAAAAGGTCATCACGTCCAACACCTAGCATGTTCCCGAACAGAATGTGATCAAGATGCACGTCGGTCGATACTTTTGTGTACATCACAATGCCAAACCCAAACATGCCTGAGAACACGATACCCATAACGGTGTCCTGTTTGACGCGGCTGTTCTCTGACAGAAATCCTGTTGCCAATGCGCAAAACATCCCCGCGCAAAAGGCCCCGATAATGAGTGGTATTCCCAAAAGGTAGGCTGCAACAACTCCGGGCAATACCGCGTGACTTATGGCATCGCCCATCAAAGACCACCCTTTGAGCACCAGATAACAAGACAGCAAACTGGTAGGCACAGAGATGATCAACATCATCACAAACGCGCTTTGCATAAACCCGAATTGGAAGGGCTGAAGGAGTGTTTCGATCATGGCAGTAGTGCCTTTCGTGCTCTTTTCCGTGCAGCGAGATAGCCGTGCTTTGGTGCAAAAACAAAGACTACAAGGAAGATCAATGTTTGCAGGCTTACGATGATGCCCCCCGTCGCTCCGTCTGCGAAAAAGCTGAGGTAAGCTCCGAAAAAGGACGTGCCAGCACCAATGGCGACGCTCACAATGAGTAGCCGTGGAAAGCGATCAGTCAGCAGATAGGCCGTCGCCCCCGGCGTCACGACCATCGCAATCACCAGAAACGCGCCGACAGTTTGCAATGCTGCAACACATGACGCCGATAAAAGCATGAAAAAGATCACCTTGAGCAAGTCTGGCTTAAGCCCAATTGAGCGCGCATGGTTTTCGTCAAAGAATGTAACCATCAGATCCTTCCACTTAGCCAGTAAGATTGCCAGCGTAACAAAACCAATGATCGCAAGCTGCAAAGTGTCGGACGGTGTGATGGCTAGAATATTGCCCATCGTTATGGTTTGCACGCTTACGGATGTTGGGGACAGCGACACCATGAATAATCCTAACCCGAAGAACGAGGTAAAGATCAGCCCGATGATTGTATCCTCCTTGAGGCCGGAACGTTGGTTCAAAAACAGCATCGCGCCCGCAGCCAAACCGCCTGCGGCGAATGCCCCCAGTGCAAAGGGCAACCCCAGCATATACGCGCCAGCAACGCCTGGCACGATTGAATGGCTTAATGCGTCACCAATCAGCGACCAGCCTTTGAGCATCAAATATGCGGACAAAAAGGCGCACACGCCCCCGACCAGCGCACTCACCCACATGGCGTTGAACATGTATCCATAGCTGAAGGGCAGGAGCAGCGTTTCCATTACTCTGCGCCCTCTTTATCGTTCTCATGGCCATAGACAACAAATGGTCGCTCATCGTCAGATATTACTCTGATCGAGCGCGCATCGTCATCGTCGTGCAGATCCGAGCCACTCAGTACAAAATGGCGTAGCACACCGCCAAAGGCGAGTTCGAGGTTATCATGAGTGAATGTTTCAGCTGTTGTGCCATAGGCTAGAACAGTTTCCTTGACCAAAACCGTTCGATCACAAAATTCGGGCACAGAGCCGAGGTTGTGAGTGGATACCAGCATCACACGACCTTCGTCGCGCATGTCTCGAAGCAATTCAATAATCTGATCTTCGGTCTGGACGTCAACACCAGTGAATGGCTCATCCAGCAAGATCACTTTGCCTTCTTGCGCCAAAGCACGTGCCAGAAATACACGCTTGCGTTGCCCGCCGGAAAGTTCGCCAATTTGGCGATGGCGAAAGTCGATCATGTTTACGCGCTCAAGCGCTTCGGTAACGGCAGCATGATCAGCCTTGCGTGGATGGCGGAAGAACCCCATGTGACCATATCGCCCCATCATCACAACATCCTCAACCAATACCGGAAAAGACCAATCGACCTCTTCAGATTGGGGGACATAGGCAACGATATTCTTTTTGAGCGCTTCTTTTACGGGCATCCCTAGCACAGTAATCTCGCCTTTGGCTGCAGGAACAAACCCCATAATCGCTTTGAATAGGGTCGATTTACCTGCGCCATTGACGCCAACCAGTGCGGTGATGGTGCCTGTCGGAATTTCAAACGTCGCATCGCGTAAGGCGGTGTTGCCATTGCGATAGGTGACGGTGACGTCCTGTGCTGAAATGCCAGTACTCATTCAGTGAGGCCTTTCACAATTGTCTCGGAAGTGATGCGCAGAAGGTCGAGATATGTCGGTACTTCGCCATCCGCCTTAGTGAGACTGTCAACATAAAGAACCCCACCATACTCAGCGCCGGTTTCACGGGCGACTTGTTTTGCCGGAGCTTGGCTAACGGTGGATTCACAAAACACTGAAGGAATGTTGTTTTCTCGTACCGTGTCAATCACGCGGCGTACTTGCTGTGGTGTACCTTGTTGGTCCGCATTCATAGGCCAGAGGTATAGCTCTTTCATGTCAAAATCACGGATCAGATAACTGAACGCGCCTTCACATGTCGTAAGCCAACGCTGCTGCTCAGGAACGGCGTGAATAGCGTCACGAAGGGGTGTAATCGCTTCTGTAATTTGAGCTTTATAGCTTTCGGCGTTCGCGCTGTAAGTCTCTGAGTTATCGGGGTCATGCTGAATAAATGCATCTCGGATGTTATCAACATAGATCAATGCATTGCTCAAACTCATCCACGCGTGTGGGTTAGGCTTTCCGTCATATTCACCTTCGGTGATGCTCATCGGTTTGATGCCGTCAGTGAGTGTAGCAGACGGCACATCACTAAGGTTTGCAAGGAACTGTTCAAACCAAAGCTCGAGATTTAACCCGTTCCAAAGAATCAGATCAGCATCCTGTGCACGAATGATGTCCCGTGGCGTCGGAGAATAACCGTGGATTTCGGCACCTGGTTTAGTGATGCTTTCTACCACAGCGGCATCGCCCGCCACATTGCGTGCCATATCTGCGATCACCGTAAATGTTGTAACGGCTTTGAATTTTTCCTGCGCAAATCCTACCGTGCTGAGCATGGAAAGGCTGGTGGCAAGCGCAATCGTTTTCAGCGAATTGGGAAAGATTGACATCACTTATATCCTTTAGCGGTTATATTTTGAAAATGAATATGAGAACTATTCACAACTGTAAATAAGAATGATAACGATTCGCAAAGATAGCTGTCGGTTGAGAAAGTGGAGAGCGATTTATGAGCAATGAAAACGACATGACCGAAAAAATGACAGCAGCACTGCGTAAAGCAGGCATTCGGGTCACACGTCAGCGCATCGCGCTGTTAGGTGTTTTGGCTGACGCAACAGATCATCCTGATGCGGTTGAGCTTCATGGGCGTGCAAGAGCTGTCGAGCCGTCGGTTTCTTTGGCAACGGTTTACCGCACCTTATCCGTGTTGGAGGAGCAGGGTGTGGTTCATCGCCATGCTTTTGAGGGCGGCGGTGCGCGGTTTGAGACAACGCATGAGGAACATCACGATCATATTCTTGACGTCGATACCGGAGAGGTCATCGAGTTCCAGTCTGACAAGATTGAACAGCTCCAAGACGCCATTGCACAGGAGTTGGGGTATGAAGTCGTGCACCATCGGCTAGAGCTGTATTGCCGCAAAAAGACCTAGGCCTGTTTCAAGCGGCGTTCGCGGAAAACAATTAGCAGGCCGCTTACGAGGATCAACAGTGCGCCGGGAAACAGCTCAGACCAAGGTGCTTCGTCAAAGAACAACCACCCAAGGACAAAGGCCAAGGGAATGCCGAAGTAGTTGAAAGGCGCTAGATTGCTTTGTTCAGCCAAACGGTAGGCCGAGATTAACAATAGCACCGCTGAACCGCCAAACCCTCCCATCGCTATGATCCAGAGTAGATCGGTTGAATGTTCCAGCTGTGTGAAGCCGCCCATAAACACCGCCAAAAAGAGTGCGCCAAACAACGCGACGATGCTGGAATAGAGATTGATTACTGGTGTGGGAACTTCGCCATCCATCATGCGTGCGGTCACGCCAACCAGTGCGTAGCACGCGGCGGCCCCAAGTGGCAGTAAGGCCGCTGGAGAAAATGTGTCCGCGCCGGGTCTGACAATCCAAACAACACCTACAAAGCCGACCAAGACCGCGCCCCACCTTATCCATCCTACCTTTTCACCCAGTAAAACCGCAGCAAGCGCGACGGCAAACAGAGAGTTGGCGTAAGTGATTGTTGATGCGGTAGCAAAGGTGAGCAACCCAAGTGATAGGTAAAACGAATACTGGGCAAACGTGAGAATCACTCCACGGGTAAGTGCCATTCGCCACTGACGTATTTTCCATATCCGCCCCTTCGCGTGCCAATCCCGTGAGGTAAATAAAACAATCAACGAGGGAATCAGCCCAAAGGCATTGCGCCACGCTGCAAGCTCTGCCGCGCCATAACGGGTCGACAGATGTTTGATAATCAGGCCCATTGCATCAAAAAGGGTCAATGCGCAGAGCAACAATATCACTGCTGTGAGGGTGCGATCAGTCTTCATTGTGCCATGATGTGTCGGGAATAGGATAATGACCAGCAAGGATCGGTGCAAATCGCGTGGAGTCTTTGAATTGTCTTGCGCCGACTTAGGGAATCCGCATAACTGACCGTGCTTGGTGTCCTTTTGGGGACCGAAAAAGGGAATGCAGTAGGGATCCGCGATATTTCGTGTCCTGATCTGGAGCCGCCCCCGCGACTGTAAGCGGTGAGCTTTTGTCACTACGCCACTTGCCCCCAAAAGGGCTGGGAAGGCAGGCAAAGGCCACGACCCGCGAGCCAGGAGACCTGCCGGGCAAAGGTGAAACAATCATGTCGTCGGGTGTGACGACGAGGAGAAGAACGATGAATAAAGAAGTTAAAGCAGTCGCCGCTACACGGTCCGCAGCTCTTCCAGCTCTTTTTGCTCTGGTGCTTGGCGTAGCCATCATCACTATGACAGGTCACTTGCAGGCGAACACTCTGCATGACGCTGCGCACGACATGCGTCACGCTACTGGCTTTCCCTGCCACTAAGTTATGATTTCAAAATTGCTGACCAGCGCGTTGTTCGCTGGTGCTGCTGCAGGTCTGATTGCCGGCCTGCTGCAGCTTGTGTTCGTTCAGCCTGTGCTGCTCCATGCGGAGCTGTACGAGAGCGGTGAACTTGTGCATTTTGGTGCCGAGGCTGTCTCTGCTCATCCAGAACTGCCTGGTTTTGATCTCGTGCGTGATCTTCTGACCATCGTATTCACGATGCTAACCTATACTGGTTACGCCATGATGCTTGTGGCGTTGATGTTGCTCGCGGAAGAACGCGGCGCAGATGTTACTGCACGTTCAGGTATCATCTGGGGTGTGGCCGGCTTTATTGCTGCGCATTTCGCCCCTGGCTTTACTTTGGCACCTGAAGTGCCGGGTGTGGCTGCCGCAGATGTCGGAGCCCGTCAGGTGTGGTGGTTTGCAACAGTCGCTGCCGCTGGAATCGCCATGTGGTTGTTGGCCTTTGGTCGCAATTGGGCGATGTGGGGCGTTGCTGTGATCTTACTCGCGGCACCGCATCTGATCGGCGCGCCGGAGCCTGACAGCTTTTCAGGACCTGTTCCAACCGAACTTGGCGCACTTTTTGCTGCCCGCGCCTTTGGCGTAGGTCTTGCTGCGTGGGCGGTACTAGGGTGCTTCGCAGCATATTTTCTCGACAAAGAGCAACGGCATCAGGCCTGAGGGGAGTACCGACATGAGAACGTTTGTACTGTTTCTGATTGGTCTGACCTTTGGTGCGGCTGGTGGGTTTGTTTTGGCGGCAGGCAATGGCATTACCTTTGATGGTCATGATCATGCCGACGCTGCGCAACACGGCGGGATGGTTGGTACGGATCATGCCACCGTGGGGCATGGCAATATGGATCACGCTATGATGCACGATCTGCCGCTCGAGATGGATGCAACAGTTGCTCCATCTCTGGATATTATGGTCATGAAGGATCCAATGTCTGGCTATAATCTTCACGTAATGGTGGGCAATTTTTCCTTTGCTCCAAAATCGGCCAGCTTGGCCCATGTAGACGGTAAAGGGCATGCTCATGTTTATGCCAACGGAGTTAAACTGGGTCGTCTTTATGGCCCATGGATGCATTTGGACAGCTTGCCGAAAGGTGATGTTAAGATTGAGGTAACGCTCAATACCAACGATCATCGGCCGCTAACTGTTGATGGTACGCCAATAGCCGCCAAGACTACCGTGACGGTTGAATAGGTGGGGGGCGCTTTCTGCACCCTCTCTTTTGAGATAGAACCCGCTTTGAGGGAAACGATGATATGACAGCTACATTATACGTGTGCACGACCTGCAAGGTTGATGAAGTACACGAAGACGACAGCCAGCGGCCAGGCGCACGACTGCACCGCGCGTTACAAGAAAATGGTGCGCCAGAAGGCGTTCAGATCGTTGGCGTTGAGTGCTTGTCCGCATGCAAGACAGGTGCTGCCGTTGCCCTGTCACAACCGGGCAAGTGGACATATGTCTATGGGCACATGACCGAAGAGGACGCGCCAGATATCCTTGCTGGTGCTGCTGCCTATGCTGCCACGGACGACGGCCTTGTGCCTTGGCGTGAACGCCCCGTAATTTTCCGCAAACAAAGCGTTGCGCGCATCCCTGCATTTACCCTTCCACTGGAGGCTGCCGAATGAGCGACCTGTCAAAAATCCCCGTAACAGTAATCACTGGTTTCCTTGGTTCCGGAAAGACGACACTGATCCGTCACCTGATGACCCATACAAAAGGTCGCCGTCTTGCTATCTTGGTGAACGAGTTCGGAACAGTCGGTGTCGATGGTGACATCTTGCGGTCCTGCGCGATTCCTGATTGCCCTGCTGAAAACATCGTAGAGCTGGCCAATGGATGCATCTGTTGCACCGTGGCAGATGATTTCATTCCAACAATCGAGGCATTGATGGCGATGCCTGTAAGGCCTGACCACATCATAATCGAAACCTCTGGTCTTGCACTTCCCAAGCCGCTGCTCAAAGCCTTTGATTGGCCCGCTATTCGGTCCAAGATTACTGTTGATGGTGTGATTGCGCTTGCCGATGCTGAAGCCGTTGCGGCGGGCACCTTTGCCTCTGATGTTCATGCCGTGGATGAGCAGCGTAAAGCCGACGAGAGTCTTGATCACGATTCTCCTCTGTCTGAAGTGTTCGAAGATCAGATTAGCTGCGCGGACATTATCCTCATGTCCAAGGCTGATCTTGCTGGCCCCGAAGGACTTGCAAAAGCCCGCGCAGTGATCGAAGCGGAAAGCCCCCGCAAAATCCCGATCCTTGAAATGTCCGAAGGTGTGATCGACCCGAATGTTGTTCTGGGTCTTGATGCGAAGGCTGAAGACGATCTGGCAGCGCGTCCTTCTCATCATGATGGTCATGATGATCATGAACACGATGACTTTGAGACGATAGTTGTCCCAATGCCAGAGATTGAGGACGCAGCGGCTCTTGTTGCAGCCATCGAAAAACTAGCCAAAGACCAGCATATCCTGCGTGTAAAAGGGTACGTCGCCGTCAAAGGAAAACCCATGCGCTTATTGGTTCAAGCAGTTGGCGCGCGCGTGCGTCACCAATTTGATCGCCCGTGGGGTGCAGAGCCGCGCAATGGCGCATTGGTTGTCATAGCCGAGCATGATCACGTGGATACACAGGCCATTCACGCGGCGCTGGGTGCCTAAACCATGCATGTCGTCTTTCGCGAAAGCCATGGGCTAGAGGATACGGAAACGCCGTACGATCCGGGGCAAACGCCTGCGGATCTGGTGGTGCTTTCGTTTTCTGATAGTGACCTTGGCGCTTTCGCGGCGGGCTGGCACCGCGCGGGCGGAGCAGATGGGAAGCTACCTACGCTGCGACTGTGCAACCTGACAGCGCTGCGCCATCCGGCATCTGTAGATAATTATGTAGAGCAGACCCTAACAGGGGCAAAGGGCATTTTGATCCGTCTTATTGGCGGAGAAAACTATTGGCCCTACGGTATCATGCAAGTGCAGGATTTTGCACGCCGTAACGGTATTGCACTAGCTATTTTACCTGCAGACGGGCGCGAAGATGCAGCGCTTGATGCTCATTCAACTTTGCCAGTGTCGACTCTACGTCGTTTGCAACATTTGTGTGATGCTGGTGGAGCGGTCGCAGCTCAAGCAGCGCTTGCGCAATTGGCTTTGGCAGCTGGGCTGTATGCAGGGCCTGTGTTAGGTTCTAAAACCGTACCAGATTGCGGGTTTTATGATCCTGATGCCGGGGTCTTGGCCGCGGTTGATCCAACTGGCGTTACGATTGCGGTTACATTCTACCGAAGCTATCTGACCGCGGCTGACACCGCTCCGGTTGATGGGCTTATTCGAAAGCTCCGCGCACGTGGTTACAATGCAGTCGGAGTTTTTGCGCCATCGCTTAAATCACCTGTTGCACGTGACTTCCTGCCATCAGCGTTGGCACAATTGAAGCCTGTTGCGATCGTAAACGCCACTGCATTCTCTGGGCGCGGTGCCGATGGAACATCGCCATTGGATGCACAGGGTTGTCCTGTTTTTCAGGTGGCATTGTCGACCGCGCGCAAGAAGGAATGGTCCGAGTCCGAACGTGGCCTTTCTCCCGCTGATCTAGCGATGCACGTCGTGTTACCCGAAGTCGACGGGCGCTTATTCACGGGTGTGATCAGCTTTAAGGCTCCAGAGAGAAAAGACCCTGATCTGCAATACTCCCGTTTTTCACATCGTGCACATGCTGCAAGAATTGACGCTATAGTTGATCGTATTGATGGATGGCATCGACTGTCAAAAACAGAGCCTAATAAGCGCAAATTGGCCCTCGTGTTATCAACCTATCCCGGTCGTGAAGATCAGATTGCGCATGCTGTTGGCCTTGACGCACTAGCCAGCGTTGAAGATATGCTTATGACTCTGGATGGTGCAGGTTACGACGTCACACCAGCCATGGGATTTGGGAAAACACTTACGAAGACTCATATCGCATGGCCGCTCGAGGATTATATATTAGCGTTGGAAACACTGCCTCAGGCTTTGCAAAATGATCTGCAAACTGCATGGGCGGATGCAGAGAGTGATCCACTGTTCAAAGAAGGTGCGTTTCATTTCCCTGCACAAGCTTGCGGAAATGCTTTGGTCGCGTTGCAACCTGAGCGAGGCGCAATTTCTGCGCGTGATACCGATTACCATGATCTAGCCCGTGTGCCGCGTCACTCTTATGTAGCGTTTTATCTGTGGCTGCGTGCGCAGGGCCACCACGCGTTGGTTCACATCGGTGCGCACGGTACCCTCGAATGGTTGCCTGGCAAAGCGGTGGCTTTGTCAGATGAATGTTGGCCTGAGGTTCTTACAGGTGATCTGCCAGTAATTTACCCGTTTATTGTTAATGACCCTGGCGAGGCAGCGCAAGCAAAGCGCCGGATTGGCGCGGTTACGTTGGGCCACGTCCCGCCACCACTGGCGCAAAGCGAAACACCTGATGCGCTTTTGCGCCTCGAAAGCCTGCTTGATGAATATTCAACGGCCGACGGGCTTGATCCTGCGCGGCGTGATCGTCTGGTCAGCACGATCCGCGAAGAGGCGCAGGCTGCAGGAGTGGAACAAGATCTTGGGCTGTCAGATGATACTTGCGAAGTCGAAGCGATGACACGCATCGACAGCTTTGTGTGTGACATCAAAGAGAGCCAATATGGCGACGGGCTGCATATCTTTGGAACTGCTGAGGGTGAGAATGATGGTCTTCTAACTGCGTTGAACGGTCGGCGCGTTGCGTCGGGTCCGTCTGGGTCTCCGTATCGCGGTCGGTCGGATGTGTTGCCAACAGGGCGCAATCTATATTCTGTTGATCCACGCGCTGTCCCATCACGTGCGGCATATACTCAAGGCGTGAAACTGGCCGAGGAACTGGTGCGCCGCCATTTGCAAGATAACGGTGATTGGCCAAAGGGGTTGGTTATTGACTTGTGGGGGTCTGCCACGATGCGTACGGCAGGCGAAGAAGTTGCCATGGCAATGCACCTCGCTGGGCTTGCCCCGAAATGGGATGATGGATCTGAGCGTGTTTCAGGATTCGAGGTGCTTCCGCTGACATTGCTGGATCGCCCAAGGATTGATGTGACACTACGGATCTCTGGTCTTTTCCGTGATATTTTTCCTGGATTAGCAGGGCTGTTTGAGGCAGGTACTGCAGCGTTAGCGGTGCGCGAAGAAGCAGACGATATGAACCCCTACAAACAAGCAGCACCTCGTGTATTCGGCCCTAAACCAGGGCTATATGGAATGAATATGGAAAGTGCGCTTCAGGATTATTCGCCTGAGGGCCGTTCAGCAGCGGGCGAGGCGTGGTTAAAAGGGTCGGAATGGGCCGTGAACGCCAAGGGCGAGGCGCAACAAGACCGTGAAGGTCTTGAGGCACGCCTGCGCGCTGCAGATGCGTTTGCCCACGTCCAAGACCTGACAGAAACGGATGTGTTGCTGTCCTCAGATTATGCCACGCACGAGGGTGGATTTGCTGCGGCGATGGCGCATTTGGGCGCGGATGAGCCCGCGCTTTATCATGTGGACAGCACCCGCTTGGGGCTGCCGCGTGCCCGTACAATGCCGGAAGAGATCGCGCGGGTTGTTCGTGCGCGCGCGGCTAATCCTGACTGGGCGAATGGCATGATGCGTCATGGTTTCCGTGGTGGAGCCGAGATTGCCGCGACACTGGATAACTTAGCTGCCTTTGCCCACCTCACTCGAAACGTGCCTGCGCATTTGTTTGATCTCTATTTTGATGCAACTTTGGGGCGCGCTGATCTGGTTGAGTTTCTACAGCTGGAAAACCCCAAAGCGCTGGAGGAAATGCGCAGTCGCTTTGCGGCATTGCGCGATGCGGGCCTATGGGTGACGCGTCGCAACTCAATCTCGGCAGCGATGGAGGCGGCTGAGTGATCGGGCATGAAATCAAAGGCTGGTGCCCTGGCGCGCTGCGTCCGATGATGTCGGGCGACGGGTTGGTTGTGCGTGTGCGCCCCTTTGGCGGGCGACTGAGTCGTGCACAGGCGGACGGGATTGCATCGCTTGCAGTAGCTCATGGCAATGGACTGGTCGATGTGTCCAGCCGTGGCAACCTGCAGATTCGTGGCGTGTCTCCTGAAAGCCACCCAACATTGATTGAAGGCCTGAAGTTGATGGGGTTGATTGACCCGACATCTGAGGTCGAAAGTCGTCGCAATATTTTGGTCACCCCGTTTTGGGAGACAAACGATGAGACGGAAATCTTGGCCGCGATGTTAACTGATGCGCTTGCCGCAGATAATGCCCCTGAGTTACCGGGCAAATTCGGATTTTCTGTTGATACAACTGGTGCGCCTGTGTTGCAGGACGCGTCAGCAGATATTCGGCTGGAAAATGACGCAAATGGCCAACTTATTCTGGTCGCCGATGGGATGACGTCTGGAAGACGGGTCACTGTCGCCAATGCGATTGCCGAGGCAATCGCATTGGCGCGTTGGTTTGTTGACAACGCGGGGGATGTTACCCGCATGAAAAAACTGGTGGCTAAGGGTGTTGAACCTGATTGGGCAACGGTACCGCGCAATATGGTACGCTTTTCCCCCGCGCCAGGCTATACTTCGTGCGGTGCGCTTGTTGGTTTGGCCTTTGGTCAAATGCGTGTCGAGACCCTTTCGACACTGGCAAAACACGGCGCATTGCGCCTAACGCCTTGGCGTTTGATCCTTGTGGAAAACACAAGCAAGCTACCCGATGTCGACGGGATCATCACAGATCCCAATGATCCGTTCTTACGCATCACCGCTTGCACTGGCGCGCCCAGCTGCCCCCAGGCGTTGGGCGATACGCGCATTCTAAGCGAAACCCTCGCGCCCTATTTGGGCATCAACCAAACACTGCATATCTCGGGCTGCACCAAAGGGTGTGCAAACCCAGCTACTGCACCTTTGACTGTGACCGCTCAAGCTCACGGATATGCCCTTATTAGAGACGGAAATGCCGGTGATACACCGGAATACTCCGGCCTTCCCTCAGATGATCTGAAAGACCATTTATAATATGCCCCACACCTACATCACTGATGGCGCCGAGATTTACCGCCAGTCATTTGCCACGATTCGTGCCGAAGCGTCACTGGGGCGATTTACGCCCGAGGAAGAGATCGTGGCCGTACGAATGATCCATGCTGCAGGTATGGTTGGATTAGAGGAATTTGTGCATTTCAGCCCAGACATGGCGATTGCTGCCCGCGCCGCCCTGGAAGACGGCGCGCCGATCCTATGCGATGCATATATGGTCAGCGAAGGGGTGACGCGAAAACGCCTGCCGCGCGAAAATGAGGTGATTTGCACGTTGCGGGATGCCCGCGTGCTGGAGATGGCAAAGGAAATGGCCAATACACGTTCAGCCGCAGCACTTGAGCTATGGCGCCCGCATCTGGCCGGAGCATTGGTTGCGATTGGCAATGCACCTACGGCATTATTTCACCTGCTGAACATGCTCGAAGATCCGAATTGTCCGCGCCCTGCCGCAATCATCGGCTGCCCTGTCGGATTTATCGGGGCTGCAGAAAGTAAGGATGCACTAATGGTTGCGCCTCCTGTCCCTTCAATGATCGTCAAAGGGCGGCTGGGCGGGTCAGCCATGACCGTTGCCGCAATCAACGCACTTGCCAGCAGGGTGGAATAAACGATGGGTAGAGTAATTTGTGCCGGCCTTGGGCCGGGTGATCCAGAATTGATGAGCGTGAAATCGGATCGCACCATTCGGGGTGCCAAACACGTCGCGTATTTTCGTAAAAAAGGTCGCGCAGGTCAGGCCCGAAGCATTGTGACAGGTATGTTGCGCGATGATGTGACCGAATATCCAATGGAATACCCAGTCACAACCGAGCTGCATTTTAGTTCGGAAGAATACAAACAGCTGATGGTCGATTTCTATGCAGAATGGGCTGACAAACTTGAGATGTTGGCAAAGGACCATGAAGTTGTTGTCCTGTGCGAGGGTGATCCGTTTTTTTATGGATCGTTCATGCACCTGCACACCCGCCTTCAGGGACGTGCTGAGGTTGAGGTGCTGCCTGCGATCCCCGGAATGGTGGGATGCTGGAACAGTTTGGGCATCCCGTTTACTTGGGGGGATGATGTGATGAGTGTTTTGATGGCTACATTGCCCGAAGAAGAATTGGTCGAACACATGAAGCGGGCCGATGCGTTGGTGATCATGAAAACGGGCCGCAACCTTCCAACAGTACGCCGCGCACTTCAAGCAACTGGACGGTTGAACGACGCATGGCTGGTCGAAAAAGGCACGATGCCGCAAGAACGTATAGCGAAATTGGCAGATGTTGCCGACGACGATTGTCCGTATTTTGCGATTGTTCTGGTGCATGGGCAGGGCCGACGCCCTGAAGCAGACGCATGAACGGCTGGGTTTCCATTGTTGGTCTTGGGCCAGGACGTGAAACACTGGTGACACCCGAAGTGCGCGATGTGATTGCACAAGCGACCGATGTCATTGGATATATTCCCTACGTCAAACGTATCGAACCGCGTGAAGGGCTAACACTGCACGCGACCGATAACCGTGTTGAAATTGACCGCGCTACCCATGCGCTGACACTTGCTCAACATGGCGCGCGTGTTGTTGTCGTTTCATCCGGTGATCCCGGTGTTTTTGCGATGGCTTCGGCCGTATTCGAAGCATTGGAGGCGCAGCCCCAATTTGAGAGTGTAGAGATTAATGTTCAGCCCGGTATCACAGCGATGCTTGCGGCGGCGGCTGCCGCTGGCGCACCACTTGGGCATGATTTCTGTGCAATAAACCTAAGCGACAATCTCAAGCCTTGGAGTGTGATCGAGCACCGACTGAGAATGGCATCGCGTGCCGACTTTGCGATGGCATTTTATAACCCGCGCTCAAAATCCCGCCCGCATCAATTTGGCGAAGCATTGGAGATTTTGCGTAGTGAATGTGGGCCAGATCGCCTGATCACCTTTGCCCGCAACGTGAGCCATGCTGACCAAACGCTCAACACGGTTACATTGGGTGAAGCAACCGAGGACATGGCCGATATGCGGACGGTTGTCTTGGTTGGTAACTCGGCAACACGTCGTGTCGGGCCTTATGTTTACACGCCACGTTCGGCATTATGAGCAAGCCAGCGCATAACTGCTGCACTGTCGGCGGCCACAGGCCCATCAGGCAGTTCAGGGCGCGCGATCATGACCATGCGCAGCCCCAAATTTCGCGCGGCTTCGACTTTAGCAACCGCTCCATTTCCACCTGCATTCTTAGCCACGATGTGGGTAATATTGTGATCTCGCAGCAATTGGGCGTCTTCGGAAACGTTGAAAGGCCCACGCGCAATGATGGTTGTATGATTAGGCAACGCAAAGGGGTGCGTGGGCGCATCTACCAGCCTCAGCAAGTAATGATGTTGTGGTCGGCGGGCGAACAGATCAACATGCATGCGTCCAATCGCAAGGAACACGCGCGCGGGATCTTCGGGAAGAGCATCACAGGCCGCCTCTATGTCGGCGACAGAAGCCCAATCATCGTCGCTTTGCGACGTCCAAGCAGGGCGTTCAAGCCGCAAGAGGGGTACGGCAAGAGAGTGACAAGCGTTATGGGCATTCATGCTCATTTGCGCGGCAAACGGATGCGTGGCGTCGATAACATGAGTAATCTTTTCAACGTGCAAATAATCCTGCAGCCCAGCCACACCACCAAAACCGCCAACGCGCATGGGAATAGGTTGCGCAACGGGCGTTTTGGTCCGTCCTGCATAGGAAAAAACAGTCTCTATTTCGGCCGTTTTCAGAGCTTTGGCCAGTGCACTGGCCTCGCTAGTGCCACCCAAAAGAAGGACGCGCATGATGTCTGATCCTTGGCTAAGCATTATCGGTCTTAACGAAGATAGCTTGGACGGCCTATCACCTGCAAGCCGTGCTGCACTGGACGCAGCGCATATTGTTTTTGGCGGTCCTCGTCATTTGGATTTAGCGCAGGTTGGATCGCGGGGGGAATCATGGCCCGTACCATTTTCAACTGCGCCCGTACTGGCGCGACGGGGGCAGCGCGTTGCGGTTCTTGCATCGGGTGATCCGTTTTGGCACGGCGCTGGCGGTAGTCTGGTGCGTGATTTGCAACGTGGCGATTGGCGCGCGTTTCCGGCTCCCTCGACCTTTACGCTGGCAGCATCGGCGCTGGGCTGGCGTATGGAGGAGATTACCTGCCATGGCCTGCACGCCGCGCCACTAACGCGGTTACGCAGTGTCTTGGCACCTCATGCTCGTATGATTTGCCTGATGCGGGATGGTGATGCACCGGCTGAACTTGCGGCATGGCTGTGCCAAGAGGGCGCTGGCAAGGCGTCATTGACTGTTATGGAGCGGTTGGGTGGCCCGCATGAACGTCTTCGCGATGTTCAAGCAGATGCTTTTGATCTTACGAATATTACAGCTCCGGTTGCCGTCGCCGTCGCTCTTCCTGCTGGAGTTGGACTGTCACGCGCCTCGGGCTTGCCCGATGATTGCTTTGCGCATGATGGTCAAATCACCAAACGCCCCGTGCGCGCGCTGACGCTTAGTGCACTTGCTCCGCGCGGCAGAGAGTTACTTTGGGACATCGGCGCAGGATCAGGGTCTATCTCAATTGAGTGGTGTCTTAACGGTGGTCGCTCCATCGCTTTTGAGCAGCACGAAAGCCGCATCACAAATATTGAGAAGAACATTGATGATTTTGGCCTGTCCCACAAGATGCAGGCCATTAATGGGTTGGCTGCAGAATTGGTCGTGGATCAAGAACTTCCAGATGCTGTGTTTATCGGTGGAGGCGCACGAAAGCCCTTGTTAGAGACGCTTTATGCGCTCTTGCCCGCAGGAGTACGGTTGGTAGTGAATGGTGTCACGCTAGAAACCGAGGCACTTTTGGCGAATGAGCACGCCGAAAAAGGTGGCACATTGATGCGGTTTGATATTGCCAAAGCAACGCCATTGGGTCCCATGCGGGGCTGGGCTGCAGCACGCCCGATAGTGCAATGGAGCGTGACACTATGAGAACGGCAGGTATTGGATTTCGCAGTGGTGCCACGATGGTATCATTGCAAGACGCGTTAACGCGCGCCCTTGATATTTCGGAGGGCAAGGCGATTGAAGCATTGATCACTGAGAGCGCCAAATCCCGTTCACCCGTTTTCAAAGAGCTTGCGCAGGCTATAGGTGTTCCGGGTTTAGGTGTTCGCAGCGAAGATATGGCGCAAATGATGACACCAACCCAATCACAACGCATTTTGGATAAGTTTGGCACTGGCAGTTTGTGCGAAGCGGCGGCATTGGTGGCTGCAGGCCCTAACGCGCGGCTGGTTGCAGCGCGTGTCATCTCGGGCGATGGTATGGCAACGGCGGCAATTGCCGATGTGGAAGAGGATAACACGTGACAGTACATTTTATTGGTGCAGGACCGGGTGCTGCTGATTTGATCACGTTGCGCGGGCGCGACCTGATCGCGGCTTGCCCTGTTTGCCTTTACGCGGGGTCGTTGGTGCCTGAAGGCATTCTTGCGCACTGTCCCGACGGGGCGCATATCGTGAATACCGCACGTTTGTCGCTTGACGAAATCATGGATGAAATTGCGGATGCTCATGCCAAAGGGCAAGACGTGGCGCGAATCCATTCCGGTGATCTGTCAATTTGGTCTGCGATGGGCGAACAGCTGCGGCGGTTGCGTGCATTAGATATCGCCTATGACGTGACGCCGGGTGTGCCTAGCTTTGCTGCGGCCGCGGCGACCCTCGCTGCCGAGCTCACGCTGCCCGGTGTGGTGCAGTCGGTCATTCTAACCCGCACCTCTGGTCGTGCAACGGCAATGCCGGAAGGTGAAACCCTTGCAAATTTCGCGGCAACGGGGGCAACGCTCGCTATTCACCTATCGGTTCACGTACTTGACCGTGTTGTCGAAGAATTGACGCCGCATTACGGTCCAGACTGCCCTGTTGCGGTAGTTTGGCGTGCCAGCTGGCCAGACGAACGCGTCGTGCGCGCCACGCTTTCCACTCTCCAAACCGCGGTGGGTGATGAAATGGCTCGAACTGCGCTGATCCTTGTAGGCCATGCAATTGGTGCTGAAGAGTTTGGCGAAAGTCGTCTCTATGCAGGGGATTATGATAGGCGCTTCCGCCCTGTTGGAACTTCACCACGTTTTCCGGAGGCCGAATGATACCTTCAGGTTTGATGATCTCGGCCCCCGCGTCAGGCACGGGCAAAACCACATTGATGTTGGGGCTGCTAGCAGCCTTTCGCGCTCAGGGTGTGACTGTACAGCCGTTCAAAAGTGGACCGGACTATATCGACCCTGCGTTCCACACTGCGGCATCTGGCCGTGCGTCATTCAACATCGACAGTTGGTCAATGGAGGCTGCGCGGATCGAAGGTCTGGTTGGCAATGCTGATGGTGCTGACCTTATCTTGGCGGAAGGCTCAATGGGGCTATTTGACGGTGTTGCGATCAAGGGAGCATCGGGAAATGGTGCTAGCGCTGATATTGCGGCGCACATGGGCTGGCCAGTTGTTTTGGTACTCGATGTATCGGGTGCAGCGCAGTCGGTGGCTGCAACGGCCTTGGGTTTCAAATTGATGCGCCCTGATGTGACGTTAGCTGGTGTGGTGCTGAATCGCGTCGCATCTCCACGCCATGAGGCATTGGTGCGTGTTGGGATGGAGCAGGCAGGGGTTGCAGTGTTGGGCGTCTTACCTCGGCGCAGCGAGATGGAATTGCCTGAACGCCATTTGGGTTTGGTCCAAGCAGGTGAGCAAGAAAATCTAGACCAAATTTTAACCGATGCAGCAGCATTTGTGACTGAACATGTCGATTTGGATGCGTTACGTGCCGCTGCACGTGGTGCGCATGATCAAGTAGCCGAGCCGATGAAAATCATCCCACCTGGTCAGCGTATCGCGCTTGCGCAGGATAACGCCTTTGCTTTTGTCTACCCGCACCTTTTGGCTGGATGGCGTGCCGCCGGTGCTGAGATTATTCCGTTTTCTCCACTCAAAGATGAAGCGCCCGACAACAGTGCGGATATTTGTTGGCTGCCCGGTGGGTATCCTGAGCTGCACGCAGGGAAACTTGCTGCTGCAACCATGTTCCGAGATGGTTTGCGAGATTTTGCTGAAACCCGCCACGTTCACGGAGAATGCGGAGGCTATATGGCGCTGGGTGCAGGTTTGGTTGACAAAGAAGGCGTGCGGCACGAAATGGCTGGATTGCTAGGATTAGAGACATCTTTTGCGAAACGAAAGTTCCACCTCGGGTATCGCCGCGCGACGCTAAATGCTGCAATTCCGGGTGCGGATGCAGGCGCGCAACTTCGAGGCCATGAATTCCATTACGCTTCTATTTTGGAAGAACCGGATACACCGCTCGCACAAATCACGGATAGCAATGGCCTCACTGTTCCAGAAACGGGCACGTATCGACGCATGGATGGAGGCGGGCAAGTTTCTGGCACCTTCTTCCACTTGATCGCGGAGGGCGCATGACTGGCTTCGTATCATTTGTGTCTTCGGGTCCGGGTGATCCAGAACTCCTGACTGTGAAGGCCGTAAAACGTCTTGAAACAGCGGATGTGGTTCTGTTTGATGATCTGTCCTCCGGTCCAATCCTCAACCATGCGCGAACGGATGCAGATTTGATTGGTGTTGGAAAACGTGCCGGTCGGCCGTCGCCGAAACAAGATCATGTTAGCCGTGTTTTGGTGGAATATGCGCAGGCTGATCTAAAAGTTGTCCGCCTCAAATCAGGCGATAGCGGGATGTTTGGTCGCCTTGAGGAAGAAATCACGGCACTTCGTGAAGCAGGTATACCGTTTGAAATCGTGCCTGGTGTTACCAGCGCTTCGGCCGCCGCAGCGACGGCTGGCATTCCGCTGACACGTCGCCTAACGGCACGGCGCGTTCAGTTTATTACGGGTGCGGATGTGACAGGTGATTTGCCACCTGATGTAAACATGGCCGCGCTGGCTGATCCTCTGGCCACGACGGTTGTCTACATGGGTAAACGCACATTTGCAGGCCTTGCTGCGCGGCTGATCGAACATGGTTTACCCTCAGACACGCCTGCGATGCTTGCCGAGGCCGTCTCAACCCCTGCCGAGCGGTTAGAGCATTTTACAATCTCAACACTGGCGCAGCACCTTGAAGATACAAAAACCAGCACACCCGCGTTGATTTTTTATGGCCCCCTTGCGGAGCCTGAAGCGTGAAAATGTTTGTGTGTACAACCTGCACTGAAGACAGCCGCGCATTCTTGGCAAAGGCGCGTAATGCGCTGCCCAATCTGACAATCGAACCAATTGATTGCATGTCGGGTTGCGCGCGCGCGCAGACAGTAGCCTTTCGCGCTATCGGTAAGACAGCATATCTATTTGGTGAGGTCACCACGGTAGATTTACCGGCGTTAGAGACCTTTTCGGTGCTATATGAAGCATCCCTGGACGGCATATTCCCAGATGCGCGGGTATTGGGAGGCTTACGAACCAAAGCTATCGCAAGGATTCCCGCATGAGTATTCACCTCACGCTCATTGGGATCGGGACAGGAAATCCAGAGCACCTGACGCTGCAAGCGATCCGCGCGATGAATGCCCAAGATTTGATTTTGATCCCTCATAAGGGGGCAGGGAAAGACGACCTTGCCCAACTGCGTCGTGATATTTGTGACGAAGTTTTATCCAATGCTAAGACACAAATCGCTGAATTCGAGCTGCCCGTTCGCAATGAGGCTACGCTGGATTACCGTCAACGTGTGGATGATTGGCATGACGCTGTCGCAGCTGTTTGGCAGGGAGCAATAGATTCCCATGGCACGGCAAGGCGAGTTGCATTGTTGGTTTGGGGTGATCCATCCCTGTATGATAGTACGCTGCGGATTGCTGCACGACTTGACCCTGCGCCGCAGATCGAAGTCATTCCGGGCATCACTTCTCTTCAGGCGCTTACAGCAGCCCACGCAACGGTCCTGAATGAGATCGGTGCGCCGTTTATCGTAACCACAGGTCGACGCCTGCGAGACGAAGGGTGGCCCCAAGGAGTAGATACGGTTGCTGTTATGCTGGACGCTGGTGGCTCATTTGATGCGATTGATCCAAAAGGCATTCACATCTGGTGGGGCGCTTATGTTGGTATGAAAGAGCAAATCGTGATCGAAGGGCCGCTCTGTGAGGTGTCTACAAAGATCAAAGAGACCCGCACCCAAGCACGTGCTGATCACGGCTGGATTATGGATATCTATCTATTGCGCAAAAGTTGACTTTGGCAGTTTAGTCTGGGTCTACTTTGCCACGCATGGCCTTCACTTCACCGCGCACCTTTTTGGCTTTGAGACGGCGCTTTTTTGATCCCAATGTGGGTCGCGTTGCGATGCGGCGCTTGGGCGGTGTTACGGCCTTTTCAATAAGCTCTTTGAGCCGTTCACGTATCAGTTCGCGATTACGGGCCTGACTGCGGGTTTCATCACACTGCAGTACCAATGCGCCTTCATTAGTCCAGCGTCGGCCTGCCAATCGACGCAGGCGGTTCTTGACGGGTAAGGGAATGGAAGGCGAACTGGCGGCTTCAAATCGCAATTCGACTGCTGAGGACACTTTGTTGACGTTCTGGCCCCCAGGGCCAGAAGCCCGCATGAAGCTCTCGGTTAATTCCCAGTCCTGAATGGTGATGGTGTCGTTGATATATAGCATAGCGGCCAACATAGAGTGTTAGAGAGCAAGTTGAAGAGGCGTTGCCTTTAAAAGCGAATAGGGCCGCCCTGAAACAGAGCGGCCCAATCGAATTGTATAGGAGGTGGGATCGGTTAGACCGATGGTCCACTTCGGATTTCAGACTGTTAGGGGCTGCCCTAACAAATGACCTCCAAAGCTGTTCCGACACCTCTCTCCAGTACCGTTCTTAACACTAGATCACCTCCTTTACATTTGTTGAACTCACTTGAATCGTTGCACAAGTTTTCCAAATCGCAAAGCATTTTCTCAGATGATCTGTGTTCTTTTCCTGTTTTAGCTAATTACGCCGCGCGTAAACGCGCAGTAATTATCCGAAATGGTACAAGCGCCAACAGCGCCAGTGATAGCTTTACCGTCCAGTCAGCAACAGCAAGCGATACCCAAAGAGGGGCTGCTGGACCAACGCCAAGAAGGGGAAGAACTTCGGCTGCCCAAGACACGTCAGTGTCAGGATGCACAAATGATAAAGCACCAGAAAACGCGATGGAGAAGAAGATCATAGTATCCACGCTACTGCCGACAAGCGTCGAAACAAGAGGTGCTTTCCACCATGCGCCATTGCGCAGGCTGGCGAAAATACCAACGTCCAGCATTTGCGCGACAAGGAAGGCGAGGCCGGAGCCAATTGCGATGCGGACTGTAACCAACGGGCCAAATTCACCCATGATTTGTGTCCCGATCAGCGAGCAGACGATGCCAACAACGAAACCAACCAACACAACGCGACGCGCGGCGGCTGTACCGTAAACGCGGTTCATCAGGTCGGTCACGAGGAAAGCCAGCGGGTAGGTGAAGGCCCCCCATGTTAGCCAGTTTCCATAGAGAAATTGAACGAGGATATTTGAGGCCACAACGATGGCGGCCATAGCTATAATGCCGGGTAGGTGAGTGCGTGTCATAAAAATAACCGTTTTTTGCAAGGGTGCGGCGACTTGGCCTGCGAGGATCGCAGACAGGCGGGCTTTAGGCGGCTTTGTTCATTGGTGCAACCTTATTCTGAAACGGTGTATTCCACGATCTGAGTGCGCAAGATGCGCATAAAATTGTCATCTGAGATCAGTGTGACATGCATTTGACCGTCTCTATCGTTCCAAACGCTGATACCTTCGAGGTTGTCGTAAAGTGCAGGAATGGTGGTCAGCAGCGTGTATTCTCTTGGCGTGTTTGGGTCGATGATGAACAGGCGGATACGGCTACGAAACCCTAATGGGGTTACTGCACGCTCTAGCAACCATAGGCGGCCCTTGGTGTCAAAATCTGCGCCAACAGGTAGAAAAGGTCCGCGTTTTGGAATGCGCGCACTTACCCGCCATTCCCTGTTTTTGTAAGCATAAATTGGAAAAGGCGCACCATCGGCTTGGGCTTGCTCAGCAACGGCAAACAATGTCCCGTCTGGTCCTATAGCCAAGGCCTCAACACCCGAGTTGTCTCCCATTGTATTCTTGAAGGGTAGATTTATCCGTCCACTGATTAGGCCTGTTGCAAGATTGGTCCGCATGATTCGGTGGCGATGCTCAAACGAGACAAACGCGTTACCGTTGCTACCAATAGCTAGCCCTTCCGCGTCACGGGCTTCTTTGCTTAAACTCCCTCCAGCAGATTGGGCTAACTGCCTTGAGCTGAGGATGCCAATACCGGAAATACGGCCATTTGAGCGCTGCAGTGCCGCTTGGGTCACTTGGCCACGGTCACCAATGACCGTCATTTGCGATCCTTGATTTGTAACCTCGATTCCTGACCAGCCTCCAAACCACGCCTCAGGTCGTTCCCAACGCATTGTGCTAACGTGGCTGAGTGATGGTTCCGCCTGCACGCTTGCACACAGGCAGATGAAGGCAATGGCAAGTCTAATCACTTAGCGTCAAGCACCGCTTTACACTGGGCGGGTAGATCAGCCAAAACCAATTCACGACGTACCTTACGTGGTTTTGCAGGTGTTGCTGGCTTGGGTTTTGCTTTTGGCGGGTTCAGGATGTTTGCCTGCCATTCTCGCGCATCAGCGCAGCCGTCACCTGCTGGTGGAGGATTTTGATCGCGGCATCCACGCTCACCTTTGGGGCAGGCCAGGCGCACATGGAAGTGATAGTGGTGGCCGTACCAAGGACGGATTTTGCGCAGATAGCTGCGGTCGCCTTTTTCATCAGCACACATCTGAACTTTTGCACCAGGGAACACAAAAATACGGGCTGTCCGTGGATCCTTGGCCGCAGCCTTGATGATCTGATGGTGTGACCGCGTCCAAGCATCATTCACATATGCGCCTTTGGCGCGACGTGTTGAGATGGATGAGATGTTCTCGCGTTGTTTGCGCGTCAGGCTGAGGGAATTCGGTGGCAGCATCCATATATCGGCGTCCAAACCCACCTGGTGACTGCGGTGCCCTGTCAACATCGGGCCGCCACGCGGCTGGCTCAAATCACCGACATACAACCCGTTCCAGCCAGGCTGTTGAGCGGCAAATTGGCTAAGCTTTTTGACCATGTCGATCAATTCTGGATGGCCCCAGTTGCGTCCGCGTGAAAGGCGCATGGCTTGCCATGTTGGGCCACTCTCCGGGAGCTGCTCTCCGCCAGCTAAGCAACCTTTTGCGTAGCTGCCAAACGGTGAAGGTTTCTGATGGGATGCTGTAGATTTTGTACCGAACAGCTTTTTGGCCTGAACATTTGCAAGCGGTCCTGCAAGTTCGCCAATGGTAGGTAGTTCGGCTTTGCGTTCCTTTGTACCACTGATGTCGCGGGCACCACCGCAACTTGCGACCAGCACACCCAAGGCAGCAATTGTCATAAGTTTTTTGATATTCATTTGCTAAAGTCCCCCTTGGGTTTTACCCAGATTAACAGGATCAGCCCTATGATGAACAGCCCCACAACGGGACTAACGCCCAACCGCTGACTGCCAGTGATTTGGCTGGTAACAGCGATTAGGGCTGGCGCTAAGAAAGATGTGGCTTTGCCTGACAACGCATATAGACCAAATGCTTCGGTTATGCGGTCGGGATTTGCCTGACGTGTCATCATGTTGCGTGAAGAGGCCTGTAGCGCCCCGCCTGCGGCACCAATCACAGCGCCAGCAATAAAGAAGGTGACATCAGGTAGGCTGCTTCCTTCTGAGATGGGGATGAACAAGATTGATTGCGGTGTAATTGTTACGATCAAAATTGAAACAAATGCCAGCACACTCACGCAAACAATAATGACTGGCATAGGCCCGACCCTGCGATCTACACGTCCTGAAATCCAGCAAAATACTGCGCCGGAAATAATTGCCACGATCCCGAAAATTCCAACCTCGGTCACGGTCCAGCCCAATACTCCCAGCGCATAAATACCGCCAAACGTGTAAAGGCCATTCAATCCGTCGCGGTAGAACATAGATGACCCCAAATAGGCCATCAGCGATGGATGCTTGGGTAATCCTTTGAGGGTTTTGGCAAGGGCGCGCAAACTGTCGCTAATCACAAATCGCTTTGCGTTCGAAGCGTGTGTATCGCGGGTAAACAGGAAGAAAGGAATCATAAATACGGCGAACCAAACTGCCGAAAGTGGCCCAACAATTCGAGTATCTGCCTTACTGGCGGTATCCATCCCAAAAAGCGGGCTAAGCCCTATGAGGGTGGTTCCATTTGGCGTTGCTTGGAACAGGAGGAGCATGATTACTAATGCGATCAAACCGCCAACATAACCAAAGGCCCAACCCGAACCAGAAATGCGGCCCAGCTCGGCAGGGTCGTCGTCTAGTTCCGGCAGATAGGAGTTGGTGAAGATCGTCGCGAATTCCATCCCGATTAGGCCTATGCCAAAAAAGAATAGCGCCCAAAGGACAGAAAAATCTTGCGGTGCAGTCCACCATAATGCTGCGGAACCAACAAAATACATCCAAGAAAACAGCCAGATCCAAGGTAATTTACGACCCGAGTTATCAGCAATTGCACCTAAAACAGGTGCGAGCAAAGCGATGAAAATGCCAGTTACAGCCAATCCCCAACCCCAATAAGCTTGTGCTTGCGCGCGGGCGGCGTCTTCGGCCATTCCTTCGGCAATCAGGTTGCTAGACAATGTGCCCGCGAAATAGGGGCCAAAAATAAAGGTGAGTATGAGGGTGTTGTAGGGCTGGCTGGCCCAGTCGAAAAAAAACCATCCCCAAATACGTTTGCGCTTTGACACTTCACTCATAAACCGTCTCTCCCCATTTAAAGGAACATAGAACAGGCTGGATGCAACGGCGCAAGGTTCTGTTCGTAACTAAGGGGAATTGAGGTTCGATGTGGCTGTATCAACTGTCCTGCATTGGTGGCCAAGGGCGGCTGGCCTCAGCATGAACCCAGTTTTCGATCCACTCGGGCATGGTTGGTGATTTGTCATCTAACCCCAGTGAAGTCAAAATGCGCTTTGGCACCACAATCCCGTCCTGATCAGTCACGGCCGCTCGATATAGTGCGTGACTGGCGCATTCGCCGTCCTTTTTCCACATAGACTGCTCAATATAGGTAAACTTATCGTCCCAGCAGACTGCGCGACTTCGTACCTCAAATCGTTCAAAACCGCGTATCCGACGGCGGAACCTAACGTGTGATCCTGCCATGGTCAGTGCCCATCGTTCGCGGCGCAACATGGCAATCAATCCAGCACGCTGGGCCAGCGCGCTGCGCCCTAGATCATAAAGCGTCAACGCCCTGCCATTGTTGAGCTCCAGAAAAACATCCAAATCATGCGGCCAACAGATGTGGTGCGTTACATTGGTTTGGGTCAGGGTCGCGAAGCGTGGCTGACGGCTGGCGAGATAGACATCTTTGATTAATCGAACAAACGGGAACATTTTGGGCCTCCTTTGATCTCGTTTTGATGACGCCTGCCAAGGCAAGGTCAACTATAAACCTTACGGCACCCTTGTCCTTTTTGGATGGCGCGCTTAGTTGCTATTCAGACGTTTGAAAAAGGACTGCATGCTGTGACTTCGATATTCATGATTTTGATGCTTTTGCTGAACATTCTGTGGTTCTTTATTATCGCCCATGTGGTGATGTCATGGTTGATTAATTTTCAAGTCTTGAACACGCGTCAACCGCTGGTTGCCCAGCTTTGGTACGGGATCAATCGCCTGCTTGAGCCAATTTATGCGCCAATCCGTCGTGTGTTGCCCAATATGGGTGGTATGGACCTTGCGCCCCTTGCAGTGTTGATCGGTGTTGCGATCGCGCGGATCGTACTCACCAACAACGCGGCCATGTTCTATTAATTCTCTGGTTTAAGGCACCTTGGAATTCTGTACAAACAACTGAGAAGCCCTTGCTCCTGCTTTGGCGATATGTGACTCTCTCAAAGCTGTATTTCCCAACTTCAGGTCTTAGTTATGTCCGGCGCTGCCCCGCTGCTAAAAGATGTATTCGGCTTTGATGGCTTCCGTCCTGGCCAAGAAGAGATCGTAGAGGCAGTGACAGCTGGTGAAAACGTATTGGCAATCATGCCCACGGGCGGCGGCAAATCTTTGTGTTTCCAACTTCCAGCGTTGATGCGCGAGGGGGTCACCGTGGTGATTTCCCCGTTGATTGCCCTTATGCGTGATCAGGTTCGTTCCTTACAGGAAGTCGGTGTGGGCGCTGGCGCGTTGACCTCTGGCAATACGCCAGAAGAAACCGATGCCGTCTGGGCGGGATTGGAAGCTGGCACGCTTAAACTGCTCTACATGGCACCAGAGCGACTGGCAGCGGGGTCGGTTATGGGAATGCTCAAGCGGGTTGGCGTACAATTGATCGCTGTGGATGAGGCGCATTGTGTCAGCCAGTGGGGCCATGATTTCCGTCCCGATTATCTGCGCATCGGAGAGTTAAAGCGCGTATTGGACGTTCCGCTAGCCGCATTTACGGCAACAGCGGACGCCGAGACGCAGGCCGAGATCATTCAAAAGCTGTTTGATGGCGCAGCACCTCGTTCCTTTCTGGGTGGGTTTGATCGCCCCAATATCCATCTTGCGTTTGCAGCAAAAAATAGTCCGCGCAACCAAATTTTGAATTTTGCTGCGGCCCGTCGTGGACAATCCGGTATTGTCTATTGCGGTACCCGCGCCAAGACAGAAGGGATCGCGCGGGCGTTGAATGATGTCGGGCAGACCGCAATTCACTATCACGGAGGTATGGAGGCTGAAGATCGCCGCATCGCCGAGCGCCGCTTTCAACAAGAAGACGGTCTTATTGTAGCTGCGACAGTGGCCTTTGGTATGGGAATTGATAAGCCTGATATCCGGTGGGTTGCCCATGCGGATTTACCCAAAAGCATCGAATCCTATTATCAAGAAATCGGTCGATCCGGTCGGGATGGTGCACCGGCAGAAACACTGACGTTGTTTGGGCCAGAAGACATTCGTTTGCGGCGGACGCAAATTGACGAAGGATCAGCACCACCTGAACGGCGCAGCGCCGATCATGCGCGCTTGAATGCACTGTTGGGGCTGGCAGAGGCGTTGGAATGCCGTCGCAAAACGTTGCTGGAGTATTTTGACGAAAGCGAGGTCACTTGTGGTCGCTGTGATCTATGTGACAATCCCGTTGATACATTTGATGGAACAACTGCCGTGCGCAAAGCGTTGTCAGCAATGTTACGCACGGAAGAGTGGTTTGGCGCGGGCCATTTGATAGATATATTGTTGGGTAACGAAACCGACAAGGTCAAACAGCGCGGCCATCAATCACTACCCACATACGGTGTCGGAAAAGAATACTCAAAACCCGAATGGCAAGCCATTTTCCGCCAGATGATGGGCCGCGATTTAGTGCGCCCTGATCCGGCCCGCCATGGTGCGCTGCGCATGACTGACGCCGCACTGCCTATCTTACGTGACGAGGCGAAAGTCACTTTGCGCCGTGACACCATAAAAGCAGCAGGCGCTGGGCGTCGCCCTGCGGTCAAGGCGATGGTGAACGAAGAAGATGCGCCGCTATTGAGCGCGCTCAAAGCTAAGCGGCGCGGTTTGGCGGAAGCTGCTAAAGTGCCCGCATATATTATTTTTACTGACCGTACCCTCATCGAGATGGCAGAAACCCGCCCTAGTAATCTAGACCAGATGGCAGGCGTGAGCGGAATTGGGGCGAAAAAACTGGACAGCTACGGCGCCGCGTTTCTAGAGGTTATCAATGGCGAGGCTGAAATGATGCACCCGCAACGCATGAAATTGGCGGGTCGTGATGCGGGAACACTCTATGACCAGTTGTTGGAAAAACAGACAGAGTTGTCACGCGGTGCTTTGGGTACCGAAAAGCCGTTAAGTTGCTCAGCGTCGCTATTAGCTAAGATCGCGCAATTACACAGTGCAGATGCAGGTGCGATAGAGCGAATTTTAGGCGAGCGCCGCGCAGAACGATTTGGAACAGCATTTCTAGGTGTACTAAGAGATGCAGATTAATTGCCGGGCACGGGCCTTGGGCTACGTATCGGAATGAACTGAAAAGGGAGCGGATATGCTTGTTGTGATTTCACCGGCCAAACGGCTTGATTGGGCGGAACGTGATGTGCAGACAACTGCACCGAATTTTCAGGAAGACGCCGTGCGCCTGGTCAAGACAGCACGCAATTTGACACTAGGGGATTTGAAGTCTCTGATGTCTCTGAGCGACGATCTGGCCAAGTTGAACCGCGACCGATTTAGGACCTTTGAGAATGAGCCCGAGGCGAATCTTACGCGCCCCGCTGCCTTGGCGTTTGCAGGGGACACCTACCAGGGACTAGAGGCGACTAGTCTCGATCCCGAGGAGTTAACATATGCGCAAGATCACTTGCGGATATTATCGGGTCTATACGGCGTGTTGCGTCCATTAGATGCAATCCAGCCGTATCGTTTGGAAATGGGCAGTAGGCTAAAGACGCGGCGCGGAAAAAACCTTTACGAGTATTGGGGCAGCGGTTTATCGGAGGCTCTCAATGCGCAAGGCCAAGCAACTGGTAGCGACGTACTGATCAATTGCGCCAGCCAAGAGTACTTTGGTGCGGTTGATCTCAAAGCGTTGAGTTTACGTGTGATCACGCCGCAGTTCATGGAAGATAAAGGCGATGGCAAAGGCCCCAAAATCGTGAGCTTCTTTGCGAAAAAAGCGCGAGGTGCTATGGCACGATTTGTTGTGCAAAAGCGGATAACTAAAGCAGATGGAATCCTCGATTTTGATGTTGGCGGTTATGCCTATGTACCCGAGCTTTCGAAACCGGACACGCCAGTCTTTCTGCGGCCGTATCCGACTTCCTAGGGGATCATTTGGGTAACTGGTAGTGTTCCATCTGGTTGTGCAAGAACAACATGATCTTCAATCATTTTTCGGCGTAAGGGCTTGGTTAAATAGTGATCGAGGCCAGCCTCTAGAATTGATTTGTCGTCATCTGGTAATGCATGGGCGGTCATTGCAACCACAGGAGTGTGCGTTCCGCTAAGAGTTTCGATTTTGCGAATTTCTTGCGTTGCCTCCTTGCCGTCCATTTTGGGCATCGAAATATCCATAAAGACAATATCAGGTTTAAAGCTTTCGTATAGTTCCACCGCCTGAACGCCGTTTTCAGCAAATTCCAAAGTAATGTTTAGTTCCTTGACCATTTTGCTGAAAACGAGGCGGTTGGTGCGATTATCCTCGGCCGCCAAAACACGCATCTTACGCAATCCACATAGTTGGTTTTTGGGTGGTGACGGTATCGCATCTTTTGGTGACACTTGCATATGTTCCGGAGGGAGTTGGTTTAGAACTGAAAACAACGCACGACGTGGCAATGGCTTTTGCATCATTGCAGCAAAGCGACTGGCATGTGGGTCCGCTTCAATTTCGACAAGGTTGGCGCTCAGCAAAACAAGTGGCACATCACTATTTCGATCTTTCAGACCAGATGCCAGAGACAGAGCATCGACGTGGGGTGGATTATGTTCTGTGATGATCAGATCAATTGAGGGGTCCAAAGCCGCGAGTGCGGCATCACTGGATGATATGCCGATTGTTTGCAGCTGCAATTGCAGGAGTTGTTTCTCAAGAATTGCGCGGTTTGCAGCACTGTCATCAATAACCATGACGCGACGAATCTGTGATGGTACCGAAGGAGCACCTGCATCGGCATCCCCGTTTATTTCCATCTCGATGCGGAAGCCAAAGCACGACCCAACGCCTTCTTCCGAAGTGACCCAGATGTCCCCATTCATCATTTCGACCAAACGTTTGGTGATCGCAAGGCCAAGACCTGTGCCGTCAAACTGCCGGTTGCGTTCATTTTCAACTTGATTGAATTCACCGAAAATATGCGCGGTCATATGATCAGGAATACCAATCCCTGTGTCCTCGACAGCCATGTGTATTGCAACAGCACCATTGGTGGCATCAGCGACACCGGTAACGCGGACCAATACGTGCCCTTCAGTTGTGAATTTTACTGCATTGCCAATAAGGTTGGTCAGCACTTGGCGTACGCGGCCTGCGTCCCCTAGTAGATCGCTTGGTAGGAAGAGGTCGTAATCGAGCAGCAGTTCCAGGCCTTTATCGCGTGCCATTGGCTGCAATAGCATGATTACTTCTTGGCAGGCCCGTTCCAGATCGAAGGCTTCATTGTTTAGTTCAAGCCGATTTGCTTCGATCTTGGAGTAATCGAGAACGTCATTGATGATGACAAGTAGCGCTTCGCCTGAGTTTTTGATGGTCTGAACATATAACCGCTGCTCCTCGTTCAAGACGGTATCATCCAGAAGGTCCGCCATCCCAACAACGCCGTTCATAGGAGTGCGGATTTCGTGGCTCATGTTTGCAAGGAAGGCTGATTTTGCGCGATTTGCGCTCTCTGCTAATTCTCTTGCAGCATCCAGTTCGCGCTCATATTTCACTGTTGCCGTTATATCCATGCCAAGGGAAACCATGTCGCCTGAAGGCCCGCGTTGGTCGATCATCTTGATATAGTTGCCGTTCCAAAGCTGGATGATCTCCGGATCGGGCTTTTCTTGTTGGAACCTATTGAGGAGGCGTTTGCGCCATGCGGTAGGCTCCATTCCGTTTAGGTTAATAATACCTTCATCAGTCAGCATCTGCAAAATTGTAACGAAATTCACCCCGGGCTGGATTACTTCCAAACCCTCGAAGACGGCTAGATAGGCCTCGTTTGCCATAATGAGGTGGTTGTCGGCGTCAAAAAACGCAAAACCGTCCTTTATCGTAGAAATCGAATGCCACAGCCGCCGTTCCACCACGGCAATTTTTTGGTGTGCGGCGTGGAGGTCAGATTTAACTTTGCGATTCTCTTCACCCATGCTTTCTACTAGCGCACGTGTGTCCACGATTTCGCTGTTTAGCTGTAGGTTGTTCCGGCCAACTTTCCGCGTAGCAGCAAAAAGCTCAGCTTTTTTGAGTTCGAGCAACCGCTCAGCCGCCAGGCGGCCGCGCCGTTCTTCGGTGAGTTTCTGCTGTAAGCTCATCCATTCCTCGTTAGAAGCATATCGCAAACTTGTTTGTGCGCTGCGGGAGGTAAAGATCGCCTTAAAGCCAACACCCTTGCTTGTGTATCTGGCTACATGTCAACCTGCTCGCATTTAGGAAAAGGGATTCTGTCATGCGTTTTATGCAGGTTATGGCGGGGGCAATGTTCTGGATCGCTCTCATGGCCCCGGTGGGCATCGCACAAGAAGCTCTGCCCGATCACCGGTATGTTTATACGTCAGATGCTGATTTTTATGGTGCTGATTTAGGCCCACTATTTGACACTACACGTAAGGCCTGTGTACGGGCATGTGACGCACAAAACGCCTGCATAGCGTTTACATACAACACCCGTTCAAAAGCCTGTTTTCCTAAATCTGATGTGACCGAAGTAGAGTTCTTTGAGGGTGCGCAATCTGCGCGCAAGTTGATCACGCCGAAAGAATTTCAATTGCTAGCAGCATCTCGGAAGGCTGATTTGGCGTTCCTGAAAGTGTCTGACTTTGATGCTGCGAATGGCTTGGTACAGGTGAATGCTGATCGTCACCAAGCGGGCAACAATACGTTAAAGGAAATCACGAGTGCGATGAATGCTGCGATTTCCCGAGGGGATACTGGGGCTGCTGCGCGATGGGCGGGCAATGCTGTGGCATTAACAGACCGCGGTGATCTTTGGGCGCAACTGGCGTGGTTGGGTTTACGACCGCGCGGAGACACCCCTCGGGATCTTGCCCGTCGTCTTCAACGTGACGCCGTGCCAGCGTCCATCAATGCGTTCCTGCGGGCCAAGACACGACCTGAACAGGTCACAGCCCTTGATCTGATGGCCCGCGCTTTCGAGGCGAATAACCGAGGCCGTGAAATGATCCCTCCTCTGAGATTGGCGCAGAAGATTGAGCCACGCCAAGAGCTGGCAAAGGCGCTTGATACTGCAATTGGGAAATACGGTTTCAGGATTACCGACACTCGTGTCGATAACAACAGCGCCCGCCCGCGCATCTGCGCTGAGTTCTCAGAAGGGTTAGTAAAAGCCGGGGTAGATTACGAGCCGTTTGTCCGTCTTCAAAACACCGCATTGGTTGTTGAGGCAGGGACAAGAGAGCTGTGTATTGAGGGTGTCTCGCATGGAGAGCGCTATACCGCGACATTTCGCTCTGGGTTGCCAGCGGCCAGCGGTGAGGTTCTGCACAAGGATGTACCAGTTACGCTCTATGTAAGGGATCGCGATCCGTCGGTTCGCTTCACAGGTCGGGCCTATGTTTTGCCTCGAAGTTCACAGGCGGCGTTGCCGATTGAGACAGTGAACACAGACACGGTTGAGTTAAAGCTGCGGCGGGTTAGTGACCGCAATTTGCTCAGAGCGATGCAAGACAGTTACTTTGGCAAGCCGTTGAGCAAATATGAAGAAGACAGTTTTTCTGCCACGATTGCGCAGGACATCTGGCGCGGTACAGGCGTTGTGCAAAACACACTCAATACCGCAATGACGACGCGGTTGCCGCTGAAGGATGCATTGGCTGACCAAGCTGCCGGAATTTATGCGCTGACAGCAAGCATTAAAGGGGCTGATCCTTATGATGACCCCGCTGCAACGCAGTGGTTTATCCTGACGGACCTGGGCCTAAGTACGATGTCGGGAATAGATGGTTTGCACGCCACTGTTCTGGGGCTTGGTGATGCAGGGATGCGCAGTGGTGTCACGCTTAGTTTAATCTCACGTGCCAATTCCGTTTTGGGCGAGGTGGTAACAGATGCACAGGGCCGCGCTCACTTCCCCGCTGGGCTGACGCGTGGCAGTGGTGCAGCGTCCCCTGCCTTGCTTATGGCGAACGACGGTCAAGGCGATGTCGCGTTTCTATCGCTGACTGATCCTGAATTTGATTTGTCTGACAGGGGAGTGGAGGGCCGTGCGCCTGCGTTGCCCATCGACACATTCCTCACAACTGATCGCGGCGCGTACCGTGTAGGCGGGACAATATTTGCAACTGTTCTGACACGCGACGCACAGGGCAGGGCGGTGAACGGTTTGCCGTTGTCAGCTGTGCTAAAACGGCCTGACGGAGCGGAATACAGTCGGGCATTGAGCGCGAATGCCGTTGCAGGTGGGCATGTGTTCGCTTTGCCGATTGGAGATCAGGCTCCACGTGGCGCTTGGCGTCTGGACGTGATCGCCGATCCAGCACAGGGCCCTTTGGCATCTCAAACCGTTCTGGTTGAAGATTTTCTGCCTGACAGGATTGAATTTGACCTTTCCTTGCCTGATGCGCCGCTAGCTCTTGGAGATACGCCGCCGCTTGAGATTGATGCGCGGTATTTGTTTGGGGCACCAGCAACTGATCTGGTGGTTGAAGGTGAAACGCGGCTACGTACCACGCGCCATCTTGAGGATTATCGTGGGTATCTGTTTGGCCGTCATGATCAACGGTTCAACACGCGCACGACCTATTTTGATCCGGCCCGCACGGATGCAAAAGGTACAGCGCGTCTATCGCTCAATATGCCGAATGTGAATGAAACGCCAAGCCAGCCTTTGGAGTTGTCGCTGGTTGCGCGCATCTCTGAGGGTTCAGGACGACCAGTAGAGCGGCGCATGACACGGGCACTTACTCCGCAAAATCCCATGATTGGGGTTAAACCAGCATTCGATGGGGTCTTGTCCGAAGGGGCTGAGGCGCAATTTGATCTCATTACGACACAAGGTGAAATGCCTGTTCGTTGGACCTTTAATCGTATCGAGACGCGGTATCAGTGGTATCAGATTAGTGGAAATTGGGCGTGGGAACCAATCACGCGCCGTATCCGTACAGCGAGCGGCGAACTTATTTTGTCTGTTCAGCCAACAGCCATTTCGCAGCCTACAGAATGGGGCCAGTACGAATTGGTTGTCGAGAGCCTGAGCCAGCCATATGCGGTGACCTCGGTCTCGCTCGCATCTGGCTGGTATGGTGGAGGCGATAGCTCTGCCACACCGGATTTTCTAGCGGTATCGTTGGACCGCGATAGCTATGAATCAGGAGACATCGCTAACCTGAGAATTGTCGCACCCGAAGCAGGTGTTGTTATGATTTCAGTTCTTTCCAATCGGGTGATCGAACAAAAAAGCCAGAATATAAGCGCAGGTGAAACAGTGATCCCGCTGACGGTAACCGAAGACTGGGGCAGCAGCGCCTATGTGAGCGCCGCAGTGATCCGCCCAATGAATGAAGAAGCAGGTCTAAATCCAACTCGCAGCCTAGGGATCGCACACGCCAGCATCCTTCCTGCTACCAAGCAATTGCACGTTTCATTGACCGCCCCCGACGAAGTGGACGGGCAGGCAAGTATATTGCGTGTTCCTGTCCAAGTGTCGGGGATTGCACGGGACGAGACGGCATATGTAACGCTAGCCGCAGTCGATCTGGGCATTCTCAATCTGACTGATTTCAAGGTTCCAGATCCATCTGATCACTACTTTGGGCAACGGCGTTTGGGCGTTGGGTTGCGTGACGTCTATGGACGATTGATTGATGGTCTAAATGGGGGGATGGGCAGCACCCGTTCAGGTGGGGATGCCGTGGCCACAGCACAGATCCAATCGCCACCGCCAACCGAGGCCTTGATGGCGTTCTTCAGTGGACCTGTCGCGGTGGATGCAGATGGAAATGCAATGATCGAAGTCACGCGGCCTGCCTTCAACGGTACCGTTCGTTTGATGGCAGTCGCATGGAGCGAGACCGCCTTAGGAAATGCCACCCAAGATGTGGTCGCCCGTGATCCGGTTGTCATTACTGCTAGCTTGCCACGCTTGATGGCTCCGCAAGACAAAAGCAGACTGTTGCTTGAGATGATCCACACACGCGGCGAAAGCGGGGTGATGGGGCTGGAAGTGTTTGCCGATGCGGGTATCGCGATGAGCTCACTGCCGTCCGAGGTGAACATCTCTGATGGAGGAACATTGCGCCTGCCACTTGATCTGTTTGCACGCGAAATAGGTGACCACAAGATCACTGTTCAACTCACGACGCCTGAAGGAGTTGTTCTGCGTCGAGAACTGGGGATGGCCGTGCGGATCAACGATCCCGAAGTTGCAACAACGCGCCGTTTTACCCTTGGCGCTGGGGAGGCGTTTACCTTTGATACTGAGGCGTTGACTGGCCTGCGTGCTGGAACGGCCAGCGCAACGTTGACGGCTGGACCTCTTGCGCGTTTTGATGTGCCCGGCTTATTGCGCCAGTTGGATCGTTATCCGTATGGATGCACCGAACAGGTCACCTCTAGTGCATTGCCGCTATTGTATCTCAGCGGTCTGGCCGAGGATGCAGGACTAGGGGCACCGCCACATATAAACGCCAAGATTGCGGACAGCATCGCTCGCGTTCTTGCGCGGCAATCGGCGAATGGAGCATTTGGACTTTGGCGCGCTGAAGCTGGTGCTTTCTGGCTTGATGCCTATGTCACTGATTTTCTATTGCGTGCTCAGGCGCAAGGTCATGCTGTGCCGCAACGTGCACTTGCTTCCGCCTTGGATAATCTGCGCAACCGGATCAACTTTGCTCCAGACTTTGATGCAGGTGGGGAGGATATAGCCTATGCGCTTTTGGTCCTTGCACGGTCAGGGGCCGCTCAAATGGGCGACCTGCGGTATTATGCAGACACTAAGGCGACGGCATTTTCCACACCGATGGCGGCTGCACAACTAGGTGCGGCATTGGCCGCTTACGGAGATCCAACCCGGGCTGACCGAATGTTTGCGCGCGCCGACGCACTCCTATTCAAGGCACCAGATCATAAACTATGGCGCGATGATTTTGGCAGCAGATTAAGGGATCGCGCGGCAGTGCTCAAGCTCGCTGCTGAAGCACGTAGTGAAGCAATTGATCTTGGCGGATTGGCCCAATCGATGCGGGTTGGTCGTAATCTTTCAACTCAGGAAGCCGCGCAAGTGGCCCTGGCGGCGCACGCATTGGACAGCACGCCATTTGCGGGGATGGAGGTCGATGGAATACCAGTCACTGGCCAGTTGGTACGAACAATAAGTGACCGCGCGCCAACGACCTCATTGATCAAAAATATCACTGAAGGGGCAACTGATATCACGCTCACTTCATATGGCGTTCCTAATATAGCTCCGGATGCAGGTGGATACGGTTATGCGCTCATCCGTAGGTACTTTACGATGGCGGGAGAAGTGGTGACCGGGCCTGTGAAAACGGGAACACGACTGGTGGCTGTATTGGATGTACAACCGTTTGAAGAGATCGGCGCGCGCTTGATGATCGACGATCCGCTTCCGGGTGGTTTTGAGATCGATAATCCCAACCTGTTGAATAGCGCATCAATCAAGGCATTGGATTGGATCAAACCGACTCACCCCCAGAACGTCGAATTTCGGGCGGATCGCTTTTTGGCTGCGGTTGATCATTCAGGCACCGAGGCATTCCAACTGGCCTATGTCGTGCGCGCTGTAACTCCGGGGGAGTATCATCATCCCGCAGCACTTGTGTCTGACATGTACCGCCCAGAGTACCGAGCAAATACGGCGACGGGTCGGTTGATCGTCACGCCATGAGAAGTGTTGCCACCTGTCTGACGGTGGCAACTGTGCTGCTATGGCTTGCCGCATGTGGGCGCGACAGGATGGATGTCTGGGTTTCCCAAACAGTGCTGCCACCGGTTTTGTCCGAAGTGGCGGTAGAAGTGCGGGCACGAGACGGCACATTGCTGCGCGCGTTTCCTGTTGAGAATGGGCGCATGCGGTTGGCTGTGCGTTTAGACCAGACTGACCCGAAATTTGTCGAGATGCTTATCGCCTACGAAGACAAGCGGTTTTATCAACATAGCGGTGTCGATGTGTTGGCATTAATGCGCGCTGGGGCGCAGGCTGCGCGCTATGGGACGGTGGTTTCAGGAGGTTCGACGTTAACCATGCAGGTAGCCCGATTGTTGGAAAATTCGGGCACGGGCAACATCGCTGGAAAGCTGCGCCAGATACGCGTAGCCATGGCACTCGAACGGCGCATGAGTAAGAATGAAATTCTCAAGTTGTATCTGCTTCATGCGCCATACGGCGGTGCGATAGAAGGGGTTCGGGCGGCCAGCCTAGTGTGGTTTGGCAAGGAACCACACCGCCTAACCCAAGCCGAAGCTGCGCTGTTGATCGCATTACCCCAAGCGCCGGAAGCTCGTAGACCAGACCGCCAGCCAGAGGCGGCTAATCTCGCGCGCTTGAGTGTGTTGGAACGTTTGGGTTTGGGTGATGACATTCGGCAAGCTGACATTCCACGTGAGATGCGAACGATCCCGCAAGACGCGCCGCATCTTGCAGCTGAACTGCGCCGAAATAACCCAACCGCATTGCGCCATGACACCACAATTGACGCGCAACTTCAGCGTAGAATTCAAGAGTTAACGCGGCGCATAATCAAGGGCCAGGAACGTGGCGTTTCGGCTGCAATTATGGTTGCGGATCACGCCACCGGAGAAATCTTGGCGCACGTTGGTTCGCCTGTGTTTGCAGCCAGTGATAGTGCGCTTGGATTTGTTGATATGACGGCGGCGAAACGCTCTCCGGGATCAACATTGAAACCCTTGATTTATGGTCTCGCGTTTGATGAAGGGCTGGTGCATCCAAATACCCTTATCAATGATGCACCTGTGAATTTTGGCGGTTACGCACCTCAAAATTTTGACGGGCAATTTCGCGGGATGCTCACGGTGCGGGATGCTTTGACGTTGTCCCTAAATATTCCACCTGTTTTGCTGACACATGAATTGGGTCCAACCCGTCTGATGGCTGGTTTGCGGCGGGCTGGATCGCGGCCACAGCTTCCATCCGGAAAGGCAGGTTTGGCAATTGCACTAGGTGGTCTTGGGATGAGCTTGCACGACTTGGTTCAGCTGTACGCGGGAATAGCCCAAGGAGGGCAAGCGCGACCTTTGAAAGTTCTGTCGCCAAACCTGAGTGAAACTCCTACACGGTTTATGTCAGATGTTGCTGCATGGCAGGTAACTCATATTCTGTCGGGTATTGCGCCGCCTAAAGGGGCAGCAGCTCATGCGGGTCAGATCGCGTATAAGACAGGCACATCTTACGGTCACCGAGATGCGTGGGCCATTGGGTTTGACGGGCGGTATGTAGTCGGTGTGTGGCTTGGACGTCCCGATGGCACGCCCGTACCGGGTGCGTTTGGTGGCGCTCTTGCGGCTCCCGCCTTGTTTGAGGTGTTTGGGCGGATTAGCTCAGAACGTACCCCGCTTGCGCCACCACCACCGGACGCACTGATCGTCGGCACCGCCGATCTGCCGGAACAGCTTCGCCAATTTCGCAGCCGCGATGTGGTTTTTGCAAGAGGCCCTGATCGCCCGTTTGTCGCATTTCCGCCAGATGGAGCAGTACTTAAGCGGAGCGGTTTTGGTGTGCCGCTTAGATTGAGCTCTGGGGTGCTGCCTCTGACAATACTGATCGACGGTTTTCCGGTGATGAAGCAACTGCGTGCGCGTGAAGCGGTGCTGCCCCTTGATGCCGAAGGCTTCACACGCATTTCGGTGGTTGATGCAAAGGGCCGCAGCGCAAGTGTAGAAATCTGGCTGGACTAATCGGGGCGCTGGTGACACAGCTGACCTATGTCACTTGCCCTCTCCATTTTACCTCTGCTTCTAATCATCGCTTCTGGCTATGCATTGGCGAAGTCGGACATCATTCCGCGTGGCAGCTGGGCCGCAATCGAGACATTATCGTTTCGCGGTCTTATCCCTGCAACGCTGATCCTTGCTATTTCCCGTTCTGATCTGTCCTTAGACCGTTTTGGCGGGTTTGGGGCAGCACTTGTTGGGACGTTATTGGTTTTGGCGTTGCTGGCACTTTGCCTGCGGTTGTTACCTCAGAAACGGCTTGGAAATGCTGCCTTTACCTCGATTTTTCAAGGCAGTATCAGATGGAATGCATTTGTTGCGCTTGCGGCGGCTGAGCAGTTCTTGCCAGGCGGAATTGGCGTTATGGCGATTGCAGTCGCGGTACTGATCCCGTTGATCAACATAACATGTATTGTTGTGCTAGCTTGGTTTGGACCCTCCAAGGCAAGCATTTCCAGAATTCTGAACACGCTCATCCGTAATCCACTGGTTCAGGCCTGTGTGATTGGCCTTGCGCTGAACTTGAGTGGGTTGTCGTTGCCCGTACCTGTGGCGGATACGCTAGATATGATCGGGCGGGGCGCATTGGGCGTAGGGCTTATGGCGGTTGGTGCCGCGATAAGTTTGCGGCGTCTCTTGCGGATGGATTGGCGTGTGTGTTTGGGTGCGTTTATACGTCCCATCTTGGCATCATGCGTGTTTGTTGCACTTGGAGTGGTATTGGATCTGCCACCTGTTCAAGTTTTTGCGGGTGTTTTGGTGTTTGCAGCGCCTGCTGCCGCGAACGGGTATATCGTGGCAAAACAGATGGGTGGTGACGCTGAGTTATATGCCGATATCATGACGTGGCAGGTTGTTTTGGCGCTTTTGGTGCTGCCGATCTGGGCACACATACTACTTTAGAAACGCAAAGTCATGCCGTGTTTTTCATGACCTGAGAAGTCGACACTTTCGTAAAAACCACGAACGCCGCGGGCCTCGCCTGTCATCAGCATAATTTTGTAGCAGCCTAAGTCACGTGCGCGGCTAATTCTTGCCTGTAAAACAGCACGTCCAATACCCTGACCGCGATGCTCAAAATCACAAACGACGTTTTCAATCAGAGCATATGATCTGCCGCCGGATGTCATGTTGGGCAAAACGTGTAGTGTGATCATCGCGATGATCTGGCTGTTATGTTCTGCCCCAATAATCTGGGTGCCTTTGTGGCTTAATACTGCGTCAAAAGCAGCAGGACTATCGGTCACTGGTACAGGGTCACGGGTCAAAATCCGGTAGAGGCGCAGCGCGTCTTCAAAGTCACGGCTATGCAGATCCCGAATGATCATCAGAATTATCTACGTCCTTCACGCAACCATGCCGAGGTGATTAGTCCCGCGCTGAGCAGTAAAACCAACCAACCCGGTAGGATTGGAGTTTGACGCACATCGCGGGTCTCATAGGCTTCGCGAGGGGTGAAACCGATCCAGCCGCGCCCAGCGGCGGGACGGCCTGCGCGAACATTGCGAATGCGCGGCAAGCCGTCTTCGATGTTCTGACCGCCGCCCCGTAATGCTTTGATGGCTGGTTGTAGGACTTTTGCATCGGCAATCGTTTCTACAAATTCACGTGGCGCTGCAGGGCCAAGGCCGATGACGCTGATCTGATCGCCATTTTCCAGCCTATAAAGACCAATTTCAGGGCCCGTAAATGTGGCACCAAATCGACCAGGGGCGGATGGGGTCATAAGCAGTTCGGTTACGGTGCCATCTGGCGCAGTAATTGTCAGGGGTGGAATGTCCTCGCTCAGGCTTCGGCGCTCAATATGCATGATCTGGCCTTCGGCGTTGGCGGTTAGGGCCTCTTCTTCCAGCTCAGGTTCACCCATCATCCAATGGGCAAGTCGGCGAAGTAGTTCCAACTGAGGGCCACCGCCCTCATATCCGCGGTTCCAAAGCCATGCATGATCAGAAGCCAGCAGCGCAACGCGGCCTTCCTCGACCCGATCAAGCACAAGCAGCGGACGCTCGTCGATCCCTGTCATCACGATGTCACCGGAGGTGGCTGTTATGTCAATTTGGCGCAGCCAGCGACCCCATTCGCCATTCTGGGGCAACTCGGATGTGACAGGATGGCGATTGCCTAGATCAGACACTAACGGTAGATACGGTTCGTCTAATACACGTGCTGTCGGGTTTGCTGGTAGAACCTCGCCCAAGGGGGTGCGGTACAGGCTGTCCGCACTGGCAAAATCAGGCCCAGCAGAAACCAGAACAGCACCGCCGTTGCGCACGTAATTGGCGATATTATCAAGATAGAGTGTTGGAAGGATTCCGCGCCTTTTGTAGCGGTCGAAAATGATGAGATCAAAGTCGTCAATCTTTTCCATAAACAATTCACGCGTTGGAAACGCGATAAGCGATAGTTCTGACACTGGGACGCCATCCTGCTTTTCTGGAGGGCGAAGAATCGTGAAATGCACCAGATCGACCGAGCTGTCTGATTTTAGTAAGTTGCGCCATGTGCGTCCGCCAGCATGGGGTTGACCGCTGACCAGCAAAACACGCAAGCGATCCCGTACGCCATTCATCTGGATCACCGCAGCGTTGTTGCGATCTGTCAGTTCTCCGCCGGCTTCTGGGACTGCAAACCGCAGTACGTTCCGCCCGCCGTGTGGTAAGGTGACGGGCAGTTCAAGGTCTTCACCAATTGGCACACGAAAACGCTGTGGCGCATCACTGTCGATCGAAATATCCAGGTCGGCAAAACCTTCAGTGTTGGGAACCGCACCCAGATCGTCAACGCGTAGCGTAAGAACAACTGGTTCACCGATGATTGCGAAAGCGGGCGCGCCAATAACACTAAGGCGGCGGTCCCAATCGGTTTTTTTGCCACTCAGCAAAACGTGGAATGGGGCAGGTAGATCGACAGGCAGATCAGCGTCATGCACGCGACCATCGGTCAGCGCAATGATCCCAGCAACACGCGCACGCGGCTCTTCCGCTAATGCATCAGATAGGGCAGTCATCAGTTCGGTACCTGCATCGCCTTGCCCGTCAGGCAGGGTGATGCGGCGCAGCTCGGTGTTCGGACGCGCTTGAATCTGCGCCGCAATCCTGTTGGCCGCAGCGCCAGTTTGTTCGGCCCGGTCCGATAGGCGTTGGCTAGCGCTTTCATCTTCGATCATCAGTACAATATCGCTGAGCGGTGCACGGTCTTCTTGTTGAAATGACGGGCCTGACATCGCCGCCAAAACCACCAGCCCTGCCAATCCGCGTAAGCCCCAACCGCGCAACCCACGTACCAACGCCAACAGCACACCAAGCGCTGCTATGACGGCCACCATGACAAAGAGCGCCCAAGGTACAAGCGGGTCAAATACGATGCTAGAAGTCATTGGCCCAACCTGTCCAACAGAGCAGGCACATGAACCTGATCAGATTTATAGTTGCCGGTTAGCACATGCATCACCAGATTAACGCCAAAGCGGTAAGCAATCTCGCGTTGTCGCTCCCCACTGTAGCCGCGTCCGACTGGCAGCATCGGACCGCCACCTGAATTGACTGCCCATGCTGAGGCCCAGTCGTTGCCGCCAATGACAACAGGGGTTACGCCGTCGTTCAAATTACGAAATGGCATGCCCTCGATCTGTTCGACGTTTGGATCAGCGGCCTCAACCCAGACATCCCGGCCTGCGTGGCGACCTGGGAAATCCTGCAGCAAATAGAATGTGCGTGTTATGACATGATCGCTAGGAAGTGGTTCTAATGCGGGGATATTAAGGGGTGCCGCAAGCTCTTGTAGTTTGCGGCCATTCGGGCTGGATGCGCCGAAGCTTGCGGTGTTTGCATCGCGGGTATCAAACAGGATCATCCCGCCAGAGCGGAGATAATTGTTCAGCTTTGCATAAGCTTCCTTTGATGGAGTTGGCTGGCGAGGGGTGACAGGCCAATAGAGCATTGGAAAGAATGCCAGTTCGTCAGTTTCGATGTTTACACCAAGTGGATTTGCGGGCTCAACAGAAGTACGGAAAAACAGAGTGTCGCTGAGACCTCTGAGACCTGCCAGCGCGATCTCGTCGACTTGGGAATCTCCGGTGATAATGTGACCAAGAACCAACTCGGAAGTTGCTGCTAATGCAAATTCTTCCTCAACGGATTGAGCGTCCACAGGAACTCCAAATAGCAGTAACACGCCCAAGGTAGCAGCCGTGACATTGCTGCGGTTCAATAGACGGCCAGACAACGCAAGAGACACAACTACGTCAGCCAACAGCAGCAGAATTGCAAAGCTTAGGAGCCAACCCGCGATAGGTTGCTCTGGCGCAACGCTAAGGCCACGGACAGGCACATCAGCGGGCCAACTGCTACGCGTGAGCGTTGCATCGGCTGTGAGAACGTTACGGGCAAGAGTACGCTCGCCCGAGGTGTAAAGACCAGGTGGCAGCATCGGACCAGTGGGTGCTTCAACAAGCGCAGGACCATCTACACCTGGTAAGGCACCAGCATCCGAAAGCGTACCAAATCCATTCATCACGCGGCGCGGTATCCATGTGGTGCCTTCTAAGGCGGCGATAGTAGTACTGGCAGCAGATGATGATACGGCCAAACGTTCCAGCATTTCGACAAACAGGCCGGATAGTGGAAGAGTGGACCACTCTGCGGTGGCCGTGACGTGGAACAGTACGATCTGGCCTTGATCGACATTTTTGCGTGTCACCAATGGTGTGCCGTCGCTTAGAGATGCAATGACCCGCTCGGCTAATGTGGGGTCAGGCTGGGCCATGACTTGGGCGCTGACGGTTACATCGCTGGGTACATTCAACCCATAGAACGGCGACCCAACGGTAAATGCAGAAAGGGCTTTTGGCTCTCCCCAGCTCATTGCGCCACCTACGCTACGGCCACCGGCGCGCAAGCGCACTGGCATTAAGAGATCTTCATCTATGCGGGATATGTCACTGGCGGCAATGCGTGGTCCAGCAAATCGAACCAGCATACCGCCGCCTTCGATCCATGCGTTCAGAGGCGTGATATCTGCATCAGGAAGGGTCGCGACGTCAGCCAGCACAATCACGTCAGGGTTGGCAGGTAGTACATCGCTCAGTGAGCCCTTGATCAAATCAGCGGTCGGTGCCAGCGCTTGTTCAATGTAGTGAAGCGGCGACAACAGCTCTAGTCCTTCCCGATTTTCACGAGCCGAAATCAACGCGACTTCGCGGCGGCGCAGACCATCATCGCTCAAGGTGCTGGCCCCAGCAGAACGTTGGCCCGCGATGTCAAATCGAGTGATGCGGGAACGTAACTCTGATGGAAGGACAAAGGTGGTTTGTGCTTCGGTGGCACCATCTTCAAATGTCGCGGTGGCTGAGGCAAGGATGCGGCCATTTCCCGCAGGATCACGGCCTTGCGCTAGAACAACCACGTCATGTTCTGGGCCTGCAGCTGCACGAAGGATGCGCAACTGAACAGCGCCGTCTTCATAGGTCGCAGGCAGGATGCCCATCACATTAAGAGCAGTTTGATAAGCCTCGACTGTACCGTGTTGCTGAAGGGATGTTAGCAGCGCGTCGCGGCCCTCATAGGCAAGCGTATCGCTAAACCAAAGCGTGTCGAAATCACCGATAACTTCGAGTGCACTCACAGCGCTTTCAAGTGTCTCTTTGCCTGGTTGCCATGGCGCGGGTCTGATACCTGCGAGTCTGCTGCGCCAGACATCCGCTGACTGGAATACAGGTGTTTCTGGCCGCGTTAGCGTCAAAAATGCTACTGTTCGGCCAAGGCGACTGGCGCGGGTAAGCTGCGCTTCTATCGCTTCTTGTTGTTGCGGCCAGCGGCTTGCACCAGCCCACGATCCATCCAAAACAAACAGGATTGGACCATTGCCATCAACGTGTTCCTGCTCAGGATTCAGGACAGGGCCGGAAAGTCCTATAATGATCGCCGCTACTGCCAACATTCGCAGCAATAACAACCACCAAGGGGTGCGATCAGATACAGTTTCATCATCCTTTAGACCCAGTAGCAGCGCAACACCTGGAAAGCGGCGTTTGACTGGGGCAGGGGGAACGGCCCGCAGCAGCAGCCATAAAATGGGTAGGGCGGCCAAGGCCATTAAAAGCCACGGTGTGGTAAAGCCGATTGCGCCGAGAACCATCATGCCGCTACCGCCCGCGCATCCAGCGCACCATAAAGCCATAACAGTCCTGTTTGTGCAGTGCTGCTTGTGTGATGCAGGCCATATTGCCAGCCAGTGAGTGCACAAAGAGATTGCAGCTCGGCTTTGCGTTCGGCGAGTCGTTCTAGGTAGCGCTCTTTTAGGTCATTTGCCTTGAGTGTTTCGTGGTTGAGCGTCCCGCCCATACTTTGAAAAATTGTACGTCCCGTGAATGGGAACGCTTCCTCAGAAGGATCAAGGACATGACACAGGACACCCCTTACTCCACGATCGGCAGCCTTCGTGAGGGCTGTGCGAACACCATCAATATCGCCCATAAAGTCGGAGATAAATACAGCGCGGGCATGAGGGATCATCGCGCGATGTTCTGGTGGTGCATAGTCCGCGTCGTCATCTTTGCAAAACAGCGCTGCAAGAGATAGGATCTGGGGCCGCCCCGCACGGGGTGGCAATGCGGTACCCGTGAGGCCAACGCGTTCACCACCACGGTTGAGCAGTATCGCTAGTGCCAGCGCAAGCACCCGCGCGCGGTCAATCTTTTTGGGCAGCACGTCAGATGAAGTGAAGCGCATGGAGGCACTTTGATCGACCCATAACATTACTGATTGTGCGATTTGCCATTCACGTTCGCGGACGAATTCGGTGTCGCCCATGGCAGAGCGGCGGTGATCAATTGCGCGACGACTGTCGCCAATCTGCGCCGGACGGTACTGCCAAAAATCATCCCCTGAACCTGCGCGGCGTCGACCATGGGCACCTAAAAGGACAGCACCCGCCAAATGCTCGGCGCGCGCCAAAAGGGCTGGCAACGCGGCGGCTTCGGTTTCTGACGTTGCGCGCAAAGAAAGGGGATCATTCACGCGACTGCGGCCTTTGGTGCTGCAAGCGCCGCGGCGGTTTCGTCAATCAGCGCCGTCAGGCTATCGCCACGCGCCCTTGCAGCAAAGTTCAGCGCCATGCGGTGCGTCAAAACAGGTCGAGCCATATCAATGACATCCTCGGCGGAGGGGACCAGACGACCTTGCAGTAAGGCACGCGCACGCACGGCCAACATCAATGCTTGTGCAGCACGTGGGCCGGGGCCCCAAGCAACGGTTTCTCTCACCCGCGCGCTTACGCCTTCTTCCTCAGGGCGGAAGGCGCGGACCAAATCAAGGATCATTTCAACAACCGTGTCACCAACAGGCATGCGGCGTAACAAGTTTTGGGCATTCAGTAACTCACCAGCAGTGAAGACCTCAACGGCCTCAGCGTCTATTTCGCCAGTTGTGGCGATCAGGATGTCACGTTCTGTCGTGCGGTCAGGATAGTCGATGTCAATTTGCACCAAGAAGCGGTCAAGCTGGGCCTCAGGCAGTGGATAGGTGCCTTCCTGCTCAATAGGGTTCTGAGTGGCCAACACGTGGAAGGGCGCGCCCAAAGACCGGTTTTGCCCAGCAACTGTGACTGTCTTTTCTTGCATGGCCTGCAACAAGGCGGATTGCGTCCGAGGGGAGGCGCGGTTGATTTCATCCGCCATCAAGAGTTGACAGAAAATCGGACCTTCTATGAATCGGAAGCTGCGGGTGCCATTGTCGTCTGTGTCCAGCACTTCGGACCCCAGAATATCAGCGGGCATCAAATCGGGCGTGAACTGTACGCGCTTGCCGTCCATCCCCATCACAGTGCTGAGCGTTTCAACAAGGCGTGTTTTGCCTAAGCCGGGTAATCCGACCAGCAGCCCGTGGCCGCCGCACAGAAGCGCTGTCAGCGTCAGCTCGACGACGCGCTCTTGTCCGATAAAGCGCGCAGTGATGGATTTACGCGCTTCGCCTAGCTTTTCGCCCAAGGCTTCAATCTGTTCAACCATGTCTTCGGTCGCTTTTGTATCTGCTAGGGTCATGACTTCTCCGCTGTGCAGGTTATATCGTTATGATGTAAGTGTATCTCGTTATGATGGAATGGCAAAAGCAATGAGTGGACAAAAAACTGTGACACCCTCGGCATCTAGCCTTGCAGAGACGATAAAAGCGACAAAATCACGCGGTTTGCCGCCTGTTGAGCAATGGAATCCCCCATTTTGCGGCGACATCGATATGGAAATTCAACGTGATGGCACGTGGTTTTATGAGGGAACACCAATCGGGCGGCCTGGATTGGTAAAACTATTCGCATCGATTCTCATTCGGGAAGATGAAAACTACTTCCTTGTGACGCCTGTCGAAAAGGTTGGGATTCGGGTGCAAGATGCGCCATTTGTAGCCGTAGATTTTGAAGCATCGGGTGAGGGAGCCAAGCAGCGCCTGACGTTCACCACCAATCTGGATGATGTCACCGTCGCAGGTCCTGACGCTCCTTTGCGGTTTGTACGCGATACGAGAACCGGAGAGCCATCGCCATATGTTCGTGTGCGCCGTAATCTTGAGGCATTGATTGATCGCAAAAGCTTTTATCGTCTGGTTGATCTTGGAGTACATCATGACGGTTGGTTTGGTGTGTGGTCGAGTGGAGAGTTCTTTGAGATCATCCCGTCTGAGGAATTGCCGCAAGAAGGATAAATGAACGAATGAAGCCAGCCGCAAACCTGAGCCATCTCTGGCCCGAACTTCCCTACCTTGATCGTTTTGACGCAGCTGCAATGGCTGGATTTAAAGGAGTAGAGGTTTTGTTCCCCTATGACGTTGCTGCAAAAGACACCCAGCGGGCGTTGATGCGGGGTGGACTGCAGATGGTTCTGATCAATGCGCCACCGCCAAACTATACAGGCGGAGTGCGAGGTTTTGCTGCGGCCATTGGCGGGGAAAGACGATTTGCCTATGATATGCGGCGGGCATCCCGATATGCGCAGGAATTGAAGGTGCCGATGCTGCATGTGATGTCCGGTGTTGGGGAAGGTCCGGTTGCCAAGGCGACAATGATTGCGAACCTGAAAACAGCAGTGTCGGACCTTCCAGAGGGTCTTACGCTCACGTTAGAGCCACTGTGCCCTGAAGCGCAGCCCGGATATTTTTTGAATGATTATGCTTTAGCTGCAGAAATTATCGATGCAGTAAGGTCACCAAAACTAAAGCTGCAGTTTGATAGCTATCATGCCCAAATGATTCACGGGAACGCCGTTGAGGTTTTTAAGGACTACAGTAAACTTATCGCGCATGTACAGATCGGGGATACGCCGGATCGCAGAGCGCCAGGACGCGGCGATGTGGATTTTACAGAACTGTTTAAGACGCTACAAGACGCAGGATATGAAGGTTGGGTTAGCGGTGAATACATGCCAAATACGCCAACAGAGACAACTTTAGACTGGATGAAAATGCTATGATGCCTGCCCGTTTTTCCCCAATTCTGTTTGGATTCATCCTGTCAGGATTGATGTCCTGTATCGTATCGGGAATTGCGACATTTCGTGCATTGAGCGATGAGCAAGCGTTTGTTGATGCGTGGATGGCCTCATGGATGTTTAGCTGGGCGGTTGCGTTTCCAACAGTTCTGATTGTCGCACCATTGGCTCGTCGGATTGTTGCACGACTTGTCGTTGCGCCGCAAAACTGAAGGCCCGTTAGTTCGCAAAGATAACAGGCTGATCGTTTGGTTGCCACTGCGGGTACTTGAACATGATCGTACCAAAATCTTCAGAATTCAGGAATGTCTCTAACCATCCATGCAGATTTGGCCATGGTTGGGCGTCAAACCACGTTTTATCAATGAATGCGAACTGGCGTACGAAAGGCAGGATTGCGAAATCAGCAAGTGAGGGGCTCCCAAATAGCCAAGGATTTAGTGCTTCATCAAGGTCGCCGAGAAACGCGCATGCATTGGCGCGGTGCTCTGCAGCGTCCTGATCTGGGTAGCGAGTCGCGTATTTTGTGCGGTCTAATGCATGTTTGAATGGTCCGTCCGCGCGCGTAATCCAATCATTTCCCGCAGCGGGCATGTTTAACCAACCCCGTGGATCATTCTGTTTTAGCGCCCAAAACATGATGTCTAGGCTTTCATCAATAATTGTTTCACGTTGAACAAGGCAGGGTACAGTAGCCGATGAAGAAACAGCTAGAAATGCAAGAGGTTTGTCGCGCAAGACAACTTCGCGCAATTCTACCTGAACACCAGATACCATCAGGGCAATGCGGGCGCGCATCGCATATGGGCAACGCCGGAAGGAATAAAAGATCGGTTCCATACCGGTGCGCAATTCCATTAGTGTGCTTGTGCCCAGTTATTACCAGTCCCTGCATCCACGGTAAGTTTCACGTCCAATTTCACAACAGGATCAGACGCATTTTCCATGATATCGCGCGCGACTTTGATCAGCTCATCTTCTGCGCCTTTATCTACTTCGAATAGGAGTTCATCATGTACCTGAAGCAGCATCTTGGCGGGTAGATCAGCGATAGCGTCTGGCATGCGGATCATGGCGCGGCGAATAACATCGGCAGCGGTGCCTTGGATCGGTGCGTTGATCGCGGCACGGGCAGCAAACCCTGAACGCGGCCCTTTGGAAGCAATCTCGGGCGTATTTATTTTGCGGCCAAACAGCGTTTGAACATATCCGTGCTCTTTTGCGAATGCCTTGGTGTCATCCATATAGGTGCGAATGCCGGGGAATCGCTCAAAGTAGCGATCAATAAATCCCTGCGCTTCGGCGCGTGGAATCCTCAAGTTACGGGCAAGGCCAAAGCCAGAGATGCCATAGATAACACCAAAGTTGATCGCCTTGGCTTGGCGGCGAATATCGGGCGTCATTTCGTCCATCGGTACATCGAACATTTCAGAGGCGGTCATCGCGTGGATGTCTTGGCCTTCTTCAAATGCCTGCTTAAGCGCGGGCAGATCAGCGATATGGGCCAACAAACGCAGCTCGATCTGGCTATAGTCCAACGCAACCAACGTCTTACCTTCTTCAGCGATAAATGCCTCGCGAATGCGGCGACCTTCTTCTGATCGGATTGGGATGTTTTGCAGGTTAGGATCAGTTGAAGCGAGGCGACCTGTAGAGGCCCCAGTGATGGAATAGGACGTGTGCACGCGGCCCGTATCGGCGTTGATGTGGGTCTGGAGCGCGTCTGTATAGGTTGATTTCAGCTTGGACAGTTGCCGCCAGTCCAGCACGCGCGCAGGCAATTCATGCTCGGTTGCAAGATCTTCAAGTACATCGACACCCGTTGCATAAGCGCCTGTCTTGCCCTTTTTGCCGCCTTCTAGTGCCATTTCGTCAAATAGAATTTCGCCCAGCTGTTTGGGCGAACCTACGTTGAAAGGGCGACCTGCAAGTTCGTGAATCTCGGCCTCAAGCCCAGCCATTTTTTGAGAAAATGCGTTGGACATACGGCTCAGCGTATCGCGGTCTACTTTGACGCCATGACGCTCCATCTGCATGAGCACTGGCACCAAGGGACGTTCCAATGTTTCATAAACGCGGGTGGTCTGCGCACGGTGCAGGGCGGGTTTGAAGTGCTGCCACAGGCGCAAAGTGATGTCGGCATCCTCAGCCGCATATGGCACTGCCTCATCCAGTGGAACCTTGTCAAAGGTGATCGCAGATTTCCCAGACCCCAGCAGCGGTTTGATCGGGATCGGAGTGTGGTTGAGATAACGTTCAGACAGCGTATCCATGCCGTGCCCATGCAGGCCCGCGTTCATGGCGTAGCTCATCAGCATTGTGTCATCAAATGGGGCCACAGCGATGTTGAGTTGGGCAAAGATCTTTGCGTCGTATTTCATGTTTTGCCCGATTTTGAGGATCGAAGGATCTGCAAGCATGGGGGTCAGCATTTGTAATGCTTCCTCGAACGGCATCTGCCCTTCGGCCAAATCATCTGACCCAAAAAGGTCATCACCACGATTGGCTTTGTGGATCAGCGGAATATAGCAGGCCTCGCCCGCTTGGACGCACAGGCTAATCCCAACCAGATCAGCCGTCATGTCATTTAGGCCGGTTGTCTCGGTATCAACCGCAACATAGCCGCGCGCATAAACCTTTTCGATCCACGTTTGCAGGGTCTCTTTGTCGCTGACCATCGTGTAGGTGGCCTTGTCGAAAGGTACGGTTTCGATCTCAGACGCACCCGCGCTAGGCGCAGGTTCAGGTATGACGGGGGCCTCGACCTTGAGAGTATCCGCAATGCGTTTTGTGAGCGTGCGGAATTCCATCTGGGTCAGGAACGTCATCAGCTTTTCTGGATCAGGATCGCGAACCTCAAGATCATCAAGCGTGAAGCCTAGCGGTGTTTTATCGTCCAGTTGCACCAAACGGCGAGAAAGGCGGATTTGATCCACGTTGTCGATCAGTGTCTGGCGACGTTTGGGTTGTTTGATCTCCCCTGCGCGTTCCAGCAATGTATCCAGATCGCCGTATTCGTTGATCAGCAGCGCGGCTGTTTTGATCCCAATCCCGGGGGCGCCGGGTACGTTATCAACCGAATCGCCAGCGAGGGCCTGAACATCAACAACACGCTCTGGATAGACACCAAATTTTGCATGCACGCCTTCACGGTCAATCAGGTTGTTCTTCATCGCGTCAAACATTTCGACGCCGTCGCCGACCAGCTGCATCAAATCTTTGTCCGAACTGATGATTGTACAACGCCCGCCAGCTTCGCGTGCCTGAACGGAAAGTGTGGCGATGATGTCATCAGCCTCATAGCCTTCCTTTTCTTCGCAGGCGATGTTGAATGCTATGGTGGCTTCGCGCGTTAGGGGCATTTGCGGGCGTAGGTCTTCGGGCATGGCCTCGCGGTTGGCTTTGTACAGGTCATACATGTCATTTCGGAACGTATGGCTGCCCTTGTCGAAAATTACGGCAACGTGTGTTGGAGCGTCAGTGCCTGTGTTGCCCTCGATGTATCGTTGGAGCATGTTGCAAAAACCAGCAACCGCGCCGATGGGCATGCCATCGGATTTCCGCGTTAACGGAGGCAGCGCGTGATAAGCGCGAAAAATAAAAGCAGACCCGTCGATCAGATGAAGGTGGTGACCTTTGCCAAATGCCATGTGTCTGCGCTCCTTATATGCGGTGGTGTTTCTTTTGCCATGAGCGGACAGAACCTGCCAGCAGTTTGGTCGTATCAGTCGGAATGGTGTAATCGATGCGATAAAGTCACCGACAAGGGTAGGGGCGTCCAAATGCCGAAGGGTACTCCAGAACGCCGAAGTATCTGACCAACCCAAACATTGCAGGTTTGTAGTATATTGAACGTGCCTTTTGCCGGAAAGAAGGCGTCAGTAGCCGTATGACCGCTTTGTGGGGATGGCGTTGTATCTGCAAAGCTGTCTGCAAGAGCCTGCAAAAAGCGTTGATATTCCAAGTCGGTGAGCAAAATGCGTGGCAGACTGTGGTTTTCAGGAACATGTCCGGTCACGTCGACACGCATCACGCTTGCGTCGCCGAAAATTCCACGCCAAACTGCGCTGCCGGATACATCGCTATAACTGCCAATGGTTGTATAGAATGTGTGCGCGCCCCAACCGATGATCAACGTCTGGGCATCGGCATCATCTAACGCCGCATAATTTAGCGCGCTCAGTGCTGTCCGCACATCATCATTCAGCGGCAGGGCGAAATCGTAATGGATGGGGCCATTGATCAGATAAACTGCATGGGATCGTGTGGAAAAATCTGGGATGCCACCCGATTGCACAACGCCGCCGGCAATCGCCAGAATGAGGTAAGCGATTGGCGGCAGTCCTAGTGCTAGAAGTAGACGCTTCAGACTTTGCCTTCAAAGTCTACGTGGATGAATTTGCAGTCGCAATATCCACACTCGACCCAGCCTTTGTCGGCAGGGATTTGCAGCCATACGCGGGGATGGCCCAACGCGCCTTCGCCGCCGTCGCAGGCAACTCGGTTTGTGTCGACGATGCGGATTTCGGGAGCGTTCGCTGTCATGTCAGGCCCTTTAAGTGTGGGAGTTTGGTTTGTGCTGTTATGGCCAATGCTGGGCTTGCGGGCAAGAGGTCCGCGTGAAGAGGCTAAACACCAGCTTACCCAGTAATTTACAATAACCCAAATGGGGTATCGGATCGCCATTGCCTTCTAGATTAGCCTGATTTTAGGTTTTTATTAACCATTTGGTATAATTTCCGTTTGCTGAAAACGGGTTCGGGGAGGCATCAAAGTTGTATATAAAAAACTCTTTAGAACGATTTTATTTAACTCACGTCACCTTTATGACCCCAAGGTCGAGGAGCCGAAGATTGCGCAAAGATGCAAAGGCTGAACAGCCGAATGCAATCAGACCACCTTATTTTGGTGACTGTTCCGAGCAAGATCTTTGTTCCTCAGCTGGCTAGTCCAGCAGCCTTGGGGGCCAATTGCTTGCATATTTTCACCTAACAGCACCACATATGTATAAAGTGGTTCCCGTCTTGCCGCGCTGTGGGTAAAAGGCCCTAACACTAACCTCGTGTCGGAGCCCGTTGCTTATGCCATCCCCAAAACCTGTTGTTCTATGTATTCTTGATGGTTGGGGCGTCGGAGCGACGCGAGAGGGCAATGCGCCGCTATTGGCCGCAACGCCCAACATGGACAGATTGATGGGGAGCTATCCATCGGCCACCCTGACTACTTTTGGTCCAGACGTGGGGCTGCCGCGTGGGCAAATGGGTAATTCCGAAGTTGGGCACACGAACATTGGCGCTGGGCGTGTAGTAGCCATGGACTTGGGTCAAATTGATCTAGCGATCGAAGAGGGCAGCTTTGCCAAACATGGGCCGATGCAAGATTTTATCGAAACACTCAGGCGCACGGGCGGTACCGCACATCTGATGGGGCTTGTGTCACGGGGAGGGGTGCATGGGCATATTTCACATATGATCGCAGCAGTGCGCGCGCTGGACGATGAAGGTATTCCTGTGGTGATCCATGCGCTAACAGACGGGCGCGATGTTGCACCGCAATCCGCGTTAAAGGACCTAGCGCATTTGGCTGCCGAATTGCCCGAAGGCGTTCGGATTGTGACATTGACAGGCCGCTACTTTGCAATGGACCGCGATAATCGTTGGGAACGGGTGCAGCAGGCATATAAGGCTATCGCAACTGGAACAGGTGCACCTGCCGAAAACGCAGAAGCTGCAGTTCAGGCATCCTATGATGCTGGTGCCACAGATGAGTTTGTCAAACCTTGCGTGATTGGTGAGTATGTAGGCGCGCAAGATGGCGATGGTTTTTTCTGCCTCAACTTTCGGGCGGACCGAGCGCGGGAAATTATGGAAGCATTGGCCGCACCGGAATTTGATGTCTTTGATCGAGGCGTGCGCATTGAGTGGTCAACAGTGATGGGGATGGCGGCATATTCATCCGCCCACACCGCCTATATGAGCACGATGTATCCAAAGCCTGAAATTGTGAACACGCTGGGTGCGTGGGTCGCGGCCAAGGGTTTGCGCCAATTCCGTTTAGCTGAAACTGAAAAATACCCGCACGTCACGTTTTTTTTGAACGGTGGCGCTGAGGAGCCTGAGGTCGGCGAAGACCGATTTATGCCCCTGTCGCCGAAGGTCGCGACGTATGATTTGCAGCCTGAAATGTCGAGCGGGCAGGTCACAGAACAATTCGTGAAAGCCATTGAAGAGCAATATGATCTGATTGTCGTGAACTATGCCAACCCTGATATGGTTGGCCATACAGGTGATCTCGATGCAGCGATTGTCGCCTGTGAAGCCGTTGACGCGGGATTGGGGCATGCGCTGGATGCGTTGGAAAAAGTTGGCGGTGCGATGATTGTCACAGCCGATCACGGTAACTGTGAAATGATGCTCGATCCTGAAACAGGTGGTCCTCACACAGCGCATACACTAAATCCTGTGCCTGTCGTTGTTGTGGGTGGACCCAAAGATGCGGGATTACGAGTCGGGCGTTTGGCCGACCTTGCGCCAACTGTTCTGGCATTGATGGGATTGGACCAACCGGCAGAGATGACGGGCGAGAGCTTGCTTACATGATCCTGCGCGCCGCCCTTCTTGCATTTGCCCTCGCAACACCTGCCGCAGCACAAAGCGATGCTGCCGCGCAGGCGCGCGCAGCGGTTGGAATGTTAGAAGACGCGGCACTGCAACTGGATGCTGCCGATGGTGCACGAGATAGGGTGCGCGCACTGACAGGAACAATCCAAGCTTTTGAAACTGGGCTAGCCGCAATGCGCACAGGACTTAGGCAGGCGGCAATCCGTGAGGCGCAATTGAGTGCGCGATTGGAGGCACGTGACGGAGAAGTTGGCCAACTGCTGGCTGTATTGCAGAGCATTGGACAAACCAATCCGACTGTCTTGCTGCACCCTGACGGACCAACCGGAACTGCGCGCGCCGGATTGCTGTTGGCTGAGCTTACGCCAGCACTCAATCAACGCGCTGACCAACTGCGCCGTGATTTGGAGGATGTGCAAACATTGCGCACCCTGCAAACCGATGCTGAGGAACGGCTGCGCGCCAGCCTGACTGCCGTTCAGGAAGCACGCGCGGCCCTGAACCAAGCCATGGCAGAGCGCACCAATCTACCAATGCGGTTTACCGAAGACCCAGTTTCGACCGCAATCCTGATTGCCTCAACCGAAACACTGGATGGTTTTGCTTCTGGTTTGTCGCAGATCGTCACAAACGAGAACATCAATGTGGAAGCTCCTGTGAACATCGAGGGGCAGATTGGTGTGCTGCCGCTCCCCGTCCAAAGCCTTGTGCTGCGCGGTATGAACGAAGCAGATGCCGCAGGTGTCAAGCGCCCCGGACTGCTGTTGGCGACAAGGCCACGTGCAATTGTCACGTCCCCAACGGCAGCAACGATCCGTTATCAGGGGCCGTTGCTTAACTTTGGCAATGTTATGATTCTCGAACCACGCGCAGAAACATTGTTTGTATTGGCTGGCCTTGAAACAGTTTATGGTGAAATTGGGCAAGTAATAGCCGCTGGATCGCCCATCGGGTTGATGGGCGGTGCCGAGACAGGCGGGGAATTGTCAACAGATGGTGATGGCACTGGTACTGCGCGCTCAGAAACGCTCTATATAGAAGTTAGACAAGATAATGTTCCCCAAGATCCCGCATCTTGGTTCAGAACCGACAGGAATGGATAGTTAAATGAAGAAGTTTTTGATGGCTGCCGCAGGTGGCACGGTTGCAGGCGTTATTGCCACAACCCAGATCGCGGCACCTTTGCTTGCACAAGAAGCAGCCAAAACAGAGAACGTCTATGAGCAGCTAGACCTTTTCGGCGATATCTTTGAACGGATTCGCGCCCAATATGTCGAAGAAGTCGATTCTTCTGAGCTGATCGAAGCGGCAATTGACGGCATGCTGACATCTCTTGATCCGCACTCCAGCTACCTATCCCCAAAAGATGCTACTAAAATGCGTGAGCAGACCCGTGGCGAATTCGGTGGTCTCGGTATCGAAGTCACCCAGGAAGAGGGCTTCGTAAAAGTAGTGTCGCCTATTGATGACACCCCAGCAGATGAAGCGGGCATCGAAGCGGGTGATTTCATTACTCACGTCGACGGCGAAAGCCTGCTGGGGCTTGTATTGGACGAAGCAGTGGACCTGATGCGGGGCCCAGTGGGTTCAGAGATCGTTATTACGGTTGTGCGTGAAGGCGAATCTGAACCATTTGACGTCTCCATCATCCGCGACACAATTGAGCTAACTGTTGTGCGGTCGCGTACCGAGGGCGACAGTGTTGTGCTGCGTCTCAGTACCTTCAACGATCAGACATATCCAAAGCTGGCTGAACAGTTGGCAGAAAAAGTTGAAACAGCAGGCGGCATGGATGCGATCAACGGGTTTGTCATTGATCTGCGCAACAATCCCGGTGGCTTGTTAAATCAAGCGATCAAAGTTTCGGATGCCTTCCTCAATGAGGGTGAAATCGTAAGCACCCGTGGTCGCGAAGCTTCTGACGGTGATCGTTTCAACGCGAGCATGGGCGATTTGGCCGAAGGCAAACCAATTGTGGTACTGATCAATGGCGGTTCTGCCTCTGCATCCGAGATTGTCGCGGGCGCGCTGCAAGACCACCGTCGCGCAATTGTTATTGGCACCAAGAGCTTTGGTAAGGGCTCGGTTCAGACTGTGATGCCGCTGCGCAGTGAGGGAGCGATGCGCCTGACAACTGCGCGGTACTACACGCCTTCCGGTCGCTCGATTCAGGCACTGGGTGTTTCACCCGACATCATTGTGGCGCAACCGCCGCGTCGCGCCGAAAACGAAGAAGATGATGCACCAGTTCGTCGTTCCCGTTCCGAGGCAGACTTGCGTGGTAGCCTAAACAACGACAGCCTGAGCGAAGACGAGATTAGCCAGATCAAAGCTGATCGTGAAAAGGCAGAAGCAGCTGCTGATCTGAGAGAAGAGGATTATCAACTGGCCTATGCCATCGACATCCTCAAAGGACTCTCTGCGCTGGGTTCTAAGTAATATTCAGACCTAGATTAATTGGACCAAAGGTCGCTCTGTAACAGGGCGACCTTTGGTGATTTAGCCTGTTTCCAAGCAATGTCGCCGGAACGCACATTTAAGCATATCCAGTTCCGCGCGCAGCAGATCTACTTCTACCCGAAGATCATCACCAAGCGCCTCTCCGGCAATCAATGTTATGGCTCCCAGTTGCTCGTCGGTATCTGCATCTGCAATGAGCAGGGTTTGCAGGCCATCAGCAATTGCTTCAGGTGGGATAGGAATTCGTACACTATGGCCAGCGTCAGCTTCTAGCGCAGCTATAGCAACATCTGTCACATGCTTACCCTGATGCGTAACGTCAAGCTTAGGCAATGCAATGCCGGATGCCCCTGTTAATATGCCTTCCCAGACACCTTGGCGCATTTTGGTTTTGGTCAGCACAAGGTTGGTCATCACATCCTCCGTCACCCGAACAGGGCAGTAAAACTGGTAATTAGATCTGGGCGCGCGGACGACGAGAAAATGTCAGATCGCGCAGTACAACTTGGTTCATTTCGGGCCCTTCAAAGATGAGATCAACCCAAGCGGCTTCAACGCGACGCTCGTTCAGGTTTGAGTAGGCAAGATCAAACTCAACATCAATTTGGTCTTTGCTTAGGTCAAGCTCACGAACAATCTGTTCGGTGTTTGGGCCGTTTTTGATGTTGAGGCGTGCGAAAATCTCAATTGGTTTCTCAAGTTCGACGATGACATCCATCCGGATCAAATGCGTCCGCTTGAGGCCATCAACACCTTCTTCAGGCAGGTCTACGACCAAAGAAAGGAATGAGCCATCAAAGCGGAAAACATCCATTCTGAGGCCGTAAGGTGCCAGATCTTCTTCGCGTAAGTTACGCAATTGGCGCAATGTTAGCTCTGAAAATTCGCAATCATGAAAAAGGGTGACCTCATTGCCAAGCATTGAGCGGGTCTGAACTGCGGACAGGCCAGGATGTGGCAGCGGGCCACGCCAAAGTTCCGGCCGCCATGCCCAATCGGCATTATGCGGTTTAGGAAAACTGGTTGATCCTTCCAGTGGTAACGCCAGCCGTTCGTCAGCGACGTGGATCAAGGCGTCTAAATGTGCCTTGAGTTGACGCGCCCGCAGACGTTGATTGCGCAACGAAATTAGGTCGGCCGAGCGTGCCATGCGGGCATTGCGTGCCCACTTTGCGATCGTCCGGCCATAAAACGCCGTATCAAAAAGGTTTCCGCCAATTTTGGCCATCTTGTCTGCCCTGCTGCTCACTGCTTTTTTATGGCGTAAATTCGTATCGTTCGAATGAACGCCGTCGCATTAACCATAAGATGCCATGCTTGCGTAGTCTCACGCAAGCATGCTGATGCGTCAGGTGGCGTTCGATTTTGCAGACGTACGTTTTATCATATCTTCCAGCACGTCTGCGCCCTCCGAGGACACCGCGCGGTGGCCCGCTTGACCAAACAATGCTGCACCCATGGTATAATCGCCTACCGTTGATACCGAACGCCAGTGGGTGGGTGATAGATCAGGTGAGGGTGCGCTGCCTTTGGTTTTGAATACGACACTGGTTTCGCCTTGCCGTGTGCTTTCTGGCGCGTCTAAACCTGTTTCCGCTGTGATTTCCTGTGGCGTGGGAAGGTTTGCATTTTTCGCACTGCGTGCAAAACTCACGGTGAGCACACCAATGGGTGCACCTGCGCCGCCTGTGGCAGCGCCCAACGTGTCGCAACGGGCCATCAGTGCAAAGCTCTGGCTTAGGCTTTCGGCGTCAATGCAGTATCCGCTTGGCGGAACGAGCGTTACATTGCCCCGCATCATCAGGGCTTGGGTCAGCGGAACAGCTGGTAATGCTGCGTCATGGGGCGGTGTGATGCTTGCCAAGAGACTGGTGCCAGTATCGGCGACATCGCAAGCGCTCAGCAAAACGATACTGCTGAGCGCCGCAACGGGTTTAGAGCTCCATGTATTCATGACGCTCTTTCTTGGCACCTGGATGCGTGACTGCGCCAAGATATGTTGGCCCAACCAACTGCGCGTATTTCCACAATGCGCCGGATGCATAAAGGTTTTCACGGGGGCCTTCCCATGCGGCCTTGCGCGTCTCCATTTCTTCGTCGGACAGATCAACCGAGATAGAACCGGTGATGGCATTCAGTGTAATCATGTCACCGTTTTTCAACAGACCGATAGGACCACCCAATGCAGCCTCAGGGCCGACGTGGCCAACACAGAAACCACGTGTCGCGCCGGAGAAGCGACCATCGGTGATGAGCGCTACCTTTTTGCCCATACCCTGGCCGGATAGTGCAGCGGTGGTTGCAAGCATTTCGCGCATCCCCGGACCACCGCGTGGGCCTTCGTTGCGGATTACAAAAACATCACCCTCAGAATAGGTGCGGTTTTGAACGGCGGCAAATGCGTCTTGTTCACATTCAAACACCAACGCAGGGCCGGTGAACACAATATCTTCGTCGCTCATGCCTGCGATTTTGACGATTGCGCCTTCAGGAGCAAGGTTGCCCTTTAAACCAACAACACCGCCTGTGGTCGAGATTGGGTTGGCAACGGTATGGATCACTTTACCGTCCGCCTCGCGCTGGATTTTGTCTAGCTCTTCGCCCATGGAATAGCCGGTTGCTGTCAAACAGTCTTCGTGGATCAGGCCTGCCTTGCGCAACTCACCCATGACAACGGGAACGCCGCCAGCTTCATAAAGGTCTTTGGCTACATATGCGCCGCCCGGTTTCATATCGACAAAATAGGGTGTGTCGCGGAAAATTTCGCAGACGTCTTCTAGGAAGAAATCAATGCCAGCTTCGTGCGCCATTGCAGGCAAGTGGAGGCCAGCGTTGGTAGAGCCGCCTGTGCATGCAACGATACGTGCAGCGTTTTCAAACGCTTGACGTGTGCAGATGTCACGCGCGCGGATGTTCTTTTCAATCAGGTTCATGACGGCCTTGCCGGATGCGATGGCATACTCGTCACGGCTTTCATAAGGTGCAGGTGCACCGGATGAGTTTGGCAGCGCGAGGCCAATGGCTTCAGAGACGCAAGCCATTGTGTTGGCTGTAAATTGGCCGCCACACGCGCCAGCAGACGGGCATGCAACGCGCTCAAGAACTTCCAGTGCAGTCTCGGAAAGGGATCCGTTCTGCCAGTTACCTACAGCTTCGAACATATCTTGTACGGTTAGATCGCGATCCGCAAATGCCGCGGGGACATCCGCACCTTTAGGCGCTTTGCCCGGAAGGATGGAACCGCCGTACATAAATACGGATGGCACGTTCAGACGGATCATCGCCATCATCATGCCGGGAAGCGATTTGTCACAACCCGCAAGGCCAACCAACGCGTCATAGCAATGACCGCGCATGGTCAGTTCAACCGTGTCCGCAATTGCTTCACGTGAAGCAAGTGAGGAACGCATGCCTTCATGGCCCATTGCGATGCCGTCTGTGACGGTAATGGTTGTGAACTCACGCGGCGTGCCCTGTTCAGCTGCAACACCAACTTTAACAGACTGTGCCTGACGGTTCAGCGCGATGTTACACGGAGCAGCTTCGTTCCAGCAGGTGGCAACGCCAACCAAAGGTTGGTGAATTTCCTCTTCGGTCATACCCATGGCATAGTAATAAGACCGGTGTGGCGCGCGCGCAGGGCCTTCAGTGACATGACGGCTAGGCAATTTTGATTTGTCGAAACGGGGGTTGGTGGACATCGTGGGGGCTCCTGCGAAGAATTCTTTGACACGGGCATAATCCCGCAAAGGGTCTGCTGCAAGCATTTGCGACCCAAGTTCCATTGTAATGAGGGGGGGGGACGCCTAGTTTGCGATGAGACCCACCAGAGAAAGCACCCCCATGGACCGCAGCCTGTTCGCCTTTATCTGGAAGTTTTCCAAACGGGAGCAATTGGTGTTGCTCGCTGTAACGATACTTACCTTCCCGTTTCTATACGCCACGCTTGAGTTGCCAAAGCGGATCATCAACGATGCAATTGGCGCACAAGACTTGATGGTAAATGCATTTGGTTATGAGCTAAGCCGGATACAGTTCCTGACAGGTCTGTGTATTTCATATCTGCTTGCTGTGCTGGCACATGGTTTGCTGAAAATGCGCCTTAATACCATGAAAGGTGTGATCGCCGAGCGATTGTTACGCCGTTTTCGCTATAGTCTGATCGCCCGCATGATGCGTTTTCCAAAGCGGTATTTTCAGGATACCTCTCAAGGTGAACTGGTTAGCATGGTCACCTCGGAGGCCGAACCGATGGGCGGCCTGATGGGAGACTTTCTGGCGCAACCAGTTTTCCAAGCTGGACAAATGCTGATCATCGTAGCGTTTTTATTCCTGCAATCAGTCTGGTTCGGGTTGGCAAGTGTCGCGTTGATCCCGCTACAGGCCTACGTGATCCCGATATTACAGCGCCAAATCAATCTGCTGAACAAGGAACGTATCAAAGAGGTGCGCATGCTTGCTGCCGAGATCGGTGAGACAGCAGCAGGTATTACTGATTTGCGCACAAACGGTGGCTGGCGCTTCCGGTTGGCAGGGTTCACTGATCGGTTGGGGCGCTTGTTTGATATTCGTTTCCGGATCTATCAAAAGAAATTCTTCATGAAGTTTCTCAACAACTTCATCACACAGCTGACACCTTTTTTCTTTTACCTTGTGGGTGGCATTCTAGCCATTCGCGGTGAGATCACTGTTGGGGCGCTTGTCGCCGCACTGGCGGCCTACAAAGACCTTAGCAATCCGTGGAAGGAACTGTTGGCTTATTACAATCAGGCGCAGGACATGGCCCTGCGTTGGGAAATAGTGACAGAACGCTTTGATCCGGTTGGTATTGTGGATGAAGGCCTGTTTGAAGGAACGCCAGACACCATCCCCCACCTTAAAGGCGATATCAGCCTTAAAAATGTTGTCGTACGTAGCCATGATGGTAGCGCGGTCTTGGAAGACCTGACCTTGGATATACCCAAAGGCGCACAAGTAGCGATTAAGACATCTTCACTGTCCGAACGTCGCGCAATGGCCGAACTTTTGACCCGAGAACTATTGCCTGTTCGGGGCAGCGTTCAAATGGGGGGGCACGACATATCGGGGCTGCATCAGGCCGTAATTGCTGCACGTATTGGCTACATTCAGGCCCAACCGTATCTCTTTCAAGGGACACTCGGCGATAACTTGTTAATGTCATTGCGGACCTCTCCCAAAACCGTCCTTTGGGATCCAAATTCCCATGACAAGACAGGAATTGAAGCACGGCGTTCAGGAAATAGCATGGACAGCTTGCGGGCTGACTGGCTTGATCCGGCTTTGGCAGAGCTAGATACTATGGAAGATGTGCATTCGTGGTGGTTCCAGTTAAGCTGCGTTTTGAATGCAGATGAAGGCATCATTCGCGGGATGTTGGACTCCCGTATGGACCCCAAATTGCACGTGGAGTTGGCAAAAAATATCGTCAACTTGCGCGATGAAGTTAACGAAAAACTAGTTGAGCGTAACTTGGATCAAGCGGTTTACCGGTTTGACCCGGAGGTGTTTAACCCCGCAGTGCCATTGGGTGGAAACCTTTTGTTTGCGACGCCGCGCCATGACATCACCCAAGAAGGTCTGGCTGCCGAGAAAACACTGCTTGCGATGATCGCAGAGCAGGGATTAGCCGAACAAGCTATCGCAATCTCGCAGACGCTGGTCGAGACGCTGCACCAGACTTTTGGAATGGACGGCACCAATCACCCGCTGTTTACGGCGCTCGACATTGACGAAAGCCTGTATGAGCGGTTGGTTGAAATAGCGGGCCGCAGACGTAATCGCGGTGACGGTGCATTGACCGAAGACGAATTCGCACTTCTGATGACTGTACCATTCGCCTTCACAGCCGAGCAAATTGGACCTGCTTTCCCTGAAAGCTTTAAAGAAGAAATTCTGAGTATCCGTCGAAGCAGAGCGCCACTATTGCGGGAAATGGCTGCAGATATGTTTGTGCCAATTGCTCCTGAAAACTATCTGCCGCGCCTGACACTGCTTGAGAACCTAATCTATGGGCGAATTTCAGCAGTAGCAGGCTTACAAGCCGATTTGGTTGTTGATGCAGTTTCGGATGTGCTGCGGGAACATGGCTTGCGCAGTGCAGTGGCCACAAATGTTTTCGACGTCCCTACCGCGATTGGGGGGGCGAACTTACCACCATCCATTTTGGAACGTGCCGCGTTTTCGCGCGCAGGGATCAAGCGGCCAGACGTATTGATTTTTGATCAGACGTTCACCGCCAGCGACCTAGGGGAAGCGCGGGAGCGTCTGCGCAAGTTGATGCCTGAAACTACCCAGATCTTCCTGAGCGATCGTTTTGACGCACCTGAAAGCTATGACATGCTGGTCGAGGTTAATCATGGTCGGTTGGATGGTGTCGAAAGTACGGATCGTTATGAAAATTCGGGTACCGTATCCGAAGATTTACGTCGCAAATTGGATATCGTTCAGCGCAACGAGCTCTTTGCGCCATTGGACTCGCGCGCGCAGCGCTTGTTGGCTTTTGCAGCTCAGTGGTATGACGCTCCTGCCGGAAAAGTCATATTCAGCGCCGATGAGCCGCCTGATGCCACATATCTGTGTCTCTCTGGTCAGGCTGAGCTTACCTTCCGTGACAAAAACGGGGATGAGCGGCGCGTTTCTTTGGTGGAGCCAGGGCGTGTTATTGGTGATCTTGCCGTTATCGTTGGCGAACCGCGTCAGGCGAACTTGCGGGCGCTCGAAGACACGAAATTTCTGCGCTTTGGTGCTGATGAATTCCGGTCAGTGATCGAAAATGATAGAACTGTATTGCTTAGCTTGCTGAAAACCGTAGCAGGGCATTTGTCTGGTGCGGCCAATATGATCCGCGATGCGGATATACCGATTCCAGCCGAAACCTTTGAGGAACCAGATTGATGCGCTTGTTGCCGGATTATTCCGCACGCGTGTTGCACACCGATGCAGCCAAGGGGCAACCCGAGGTTTGGCGAGTAGTCCTTGGCGTGATTGTAATGATTGGCGTTTATATCGCGATGGCGTTGTTTTATCAGGAGGGGCTGTCGGTCATTTCCAGCGCCCGCCCGAATTTCCAGAATGAATTGATCACAAGTGATACGCCGCTTGCGATGTATGCCCTCCTATTTAGTTTTGGCATGATCAGTGTAGCAGTATTTGTCGGTGTTCGATTGGTTCACAAACGATCAGGTCTCAGCGTTTTGGGTCCGATGATCTTAGCCGTGCCTCAGTTTTTTCGAGTGCTGGGAATCCTTGCTGTTCTGAGTGTGGTGTTGGCGGTGTTGCCCCCCTACGGGATGGGCGGGCCGCTGGTTCCGAACTTGGGATTTGGATTGTGGTTGGTTTTGCTGCCAACCTCTTTAGCTGTGGTCTTTATCCAGATCAGTGCAGAAGAAATTTTCTTTCGTGGATACTTGCAGCAACAACTTGCAGCGCGGTTTCAATCGCCTCTTATTTGGATGGTGCTCCCGTCGATCCTGTTTGCAATGGGGCATTACCAACCAGCCGAAGCAGGTGAAAATGCGGTGATGATAGTTGTCTGGGCGGGTATGTTCGGCCTGCTGATGGCTGATCTTACCGCGCGTTCAGGCACAATTGGGCCAGCATTGGCCGTTCATTTTGTGAATAATGTCACAGCATTATTGATCACATCACTGCCCGATAATTTGGGCGGTCTTGCCTTGTGGCACACGCCATTTGGAATGGCAGACACTGCGGAACTGCGCGCGTGGATGCCTGTAGATTTCGCGTTGATGATTGTTAGTTGGCTCGCTGCGCGACTTGCCTTGCGGCGCTGATTGCAATTCCCATCGCGGACCCTTATTTGAAGGGAAACCTAACGTAATGAGGCGTCGATATGAACTGGATCAACAACTACGTCCGGCCCCGGATTAATTCGATCTTTTCGCGCCGCGAAACGCCTGAGAATCTTTGGACCAAATGTGATGAATGCGGCACCATGCTGTTTCACCGTGAAGTCAGCGAAAACTTGAACGTTTGCACCAACTGCGACCACCATATGCACATCACTCCGCGTGACCGCTTTACGGCGCTGTTTGACGGTGGTGTGTTCAACGAAGTGAAGGTGCCGGCGCCTACAGTTGATCCGCTGCAGTTTAGGGATCAAAAGAAATACCCTGACCGTTTGCGCGCAGCGCAAAAATTGACCGAAGAAAACGAAGCTATGCTTGTCGCGTTAGGCGACATTGGCCGTACGCCTATTGTGGCCTGCGCACAGGACTTTAGCTTTATGGCGGGTTCGATGGGCATGTATGTGGGGAATGCAATTATTGCCGCTGCCGAAGAGGCGATCAAACTCAAGCGCCCGCTTATTCTGTTTTCAGCCGCTGGTGGTGCCCGCATGCAAGAAGGTATTTTGGGCCTGATGCAAATGCCACGTACAACCATTGCGGTGCAAATGCTGAAAGAAGCGAACTTGCCCTATATTGTTGTCCTAACGCACCCCACTACAGGTGGCGTAACGGCAAGTTATGCGATGTTGGGTGACGTACACATCGCAGAGCCTAATGCGTTGATCGGTTTTGCTGGTGCGCGCGTAATTGAACAAACCATTCGTGAACGCCTGCCCGAAGGGTTTCAACGTGCTGAATATCTGCTTGAGCACGGCATGCTTGACCGTGTTACGCCGCGCACGCAAATGCGCGACGAACTCATCACGATTACGCGTATGCTGATGGGGCTTCCCCCTGCGGTACGTGGCGATCTTCCTCCGCCTGATGAGGTGTCAAAACCACAGCAAGAAGACGTCTCTGCCGCGCCGGAGGTCGATTCTTAAAACTGACCCTGCTGTTGGATTCGGCGTGCCGAAAGCTGACCTGATGCGTCGCATTTGGTCAGATTTTTCTTTGGCATGTCGTGCTATCGCTATGGCGAGTTGGCCCTATTTTAGAAGAGTATCCTAGCATGAATGCTTCAACGTCCGATGCCATCCTTGACCGGATGATGGCGCTTCATCCTAAAATTATCGATCTTACATTGGATCGGATGCTCACGCTGCTGGACGCGCTTGGCAACCCACAGGAGAAGTTGCCGCCAGTGATTCACATTGCTGGTACAAACGGCAAAGGCTCTACGCAGGCGATGATCCGCGCTGGAATCGAGGCGGCGGGAAAGACAGCGCATGCCTATACTTCGCCCCACCTTGCGCGGTTTCATGAGCGTATTCGTCTGGCTGGCGAACTGATCAGCGAAGAAGCACTGACTGATGTGCTTGATGAATGTTACGATGCAAATAATGGCGAGATCATTACATACTTCGAGATCACAACCTGCGCAGCGATATTGGCATTTTCACGCACGCCGGCTGACTATACCCTGTTAGAGGTTGGCCTCGGTGGTGTTTTGGATGCCACAAATGTTGTTGGAACACCTGCCGTGACGGTAATCACGCCTGTTGACCTCGATCATCAGCAATTCCTTGGCGATACTTTGGCCGAGATCGCGGGTGAAAAGGCGGGCATTATTAAACGCCGCGTCCCGTGTATTGTTGGCCCTCAGCAGGAAGCCGGTCTGGAAGTGATTGAGGCCGTCGCGGCCCGTAACATGGCCCCACTTAGCGTCTATGGACAACACTGGCATGCTTACCGCGAAGCAGGCCGTATGGTTTATCAGGACGAGCAGGGATTGCTGGATCTCCCATTGCCGAACTTACCAGGTGTGCATCAAGTGCAAAACGCTGGCGGGGCAATAGCCACGTTACGTGCGCTGGGCTTTGATGATGTGGCCTGTGAAGGAGCGGTTACAAACGTGACATGGCCCGCGCGAATGCAACGCCTCAAGGAGGGGCCGTTAACAGAGGCGGCTGGTCGGGCTGAACTCTGGTTGGATGGCGGGCATAACCCAGCAGCGGGCCGTGCGCTGGCGGGTGTATTGGCCGAATTGCCAAATGTGCCAACTTATTTGATCTGCGGGATGCTGAACACAAAAGACATTACCGGATATCTGCGGCCCCTAGCGCCATACGTGAGTGCGCTTCATGCTGTATCCATTCCGGGCGAAGCGGCGACCTTGCCCGCTGCTACAACGGCGCAAGCGGCAGTCGAGGCAGGCATGACAGCATTTGAGGCTGCCGATGTGCTATCGGCGCTCCAAGAAATTGTGCGCCAAGAGCCCCATGCTCGCGTTTTGATCTGTGGTTCGCTGTATCTTGCGGGCAACATCTTGCGTGACAACGGGTAGATAGCCACAAAATGCAGACTCTGGGCGTTGACGCATGGTTGGTCGCCGGATTAGGACAGTATCAATATCGGTAGGCGAATATCCGCGCAAATAACCGAATAGTCCTGAGGGCCGAGCATGAATAACAACCAGATAAATTCGCAGGATGCTGCTGCTCCTAAAACCGCGTTTTTCCGTCAGTTGATTGTCAGCGCAGTTGCATTGATCATTATGGGTGCTGGCGCATGGAGCTTATTGGGCCAGCAAGCGCCATATCACCCCGATATTTCAGGCAATGAAGTTAGCCGCGATGGCGCAGCCGAACTGATAAATATCAGCAACTAGTTCTGACCCCAGTCCTCGCTTTGCATCTCGCGCAGTCGTGATGCAGTGCGTTCAAATTCGAATGTGCCTTCCCCTTCAAGATACAGCATTTCAGGTGACGCCGCAGCCGAGCAAATAAGCCGCACACGTGCTTCGTATAAGGCGTCGATCAAGGTGACAAAACGCTTTGCCTCATTGAAGTTACTGCGCCCGAGGGCGGGAATATCATCCAGCATCAAAACCTTGACTGCTTCGGCCACGGCCAGAAAATCAGCAGGTCCAAGGGGCTGGCCACACAACGCATGAAACCGGGTGCGCCCTATACCATTTCTAAATAGCGGTAATACAACCTCACGACCTTTGACCCGCAAAGTGAGCGGCCCTGCCTCTCCGCCTGTCAGGTCGCGCCAAACATCATCCATTGCCGCGCGGCTTTCTGAATTGACGGGGCTGAAATAAACAGCACTGCCAGATAGGCGATCTTGGCGATAATCGGTTGGGCTGACTAACTCATGGTCGACCATGCGGTCCTTGATCAGCTGGATAAATGGCACAAATAGATCACGGTTCAGCCCGTGTTTGTACAGATCGTCAGGGATACGGTTTGACGTGGTGATGACAACAACGCCGTCAGCAAACAATGCCTCAAACAAACGACCAACAATCATCGCGTCGGTGATGTCAGTGATTTGCATTTCGTCAAATGCCAGCAGACGGACAGAGTCGCTCACAGCTTTTGCGACTGGTGCGATGGCGTCGTCTACACCCGTTTTGCGTGCTTCATGCATGGCGGCATGGATTTCTTGCATGAAGGCGTGAAAATGCACCCGCCTTGCAGGAATCTCCCCAAGGTTACTCACGAACAGATCCATCAGCATGGATTTCCCACGCCCTACACCTCCCCAAAGATATAAACCCTTTGGCGGTTCCGGTGCCTTGCGAAACAAGCCCTTTTTAGGTGGGTTCAGCAGTACCTCGCGGATGCGGTCGAATTCGGGCAAAACAGCTTCTTGCGCGGGGTCGGGGCGCAGGGAGCCGTCAGCGATCATTTGGTCATAAAGAGTGCGCAATGAGGTCATGGGATGGTTCCTAATACTCAACGGCGCGGTTGGAAAGTGTATGCTTACAATCGGATGATTGACGTTATGCACTTGCCTGCGCAATTTGGTCGAATTGTCCTGGAGCTGACCTATGCAAAAAACCTCATTGTTCTCGCCCGTTTTGATTGTGGGCTGTGTGATCATCATGGTCAGCTTTGCAATCCGTGCTTCATTTGGGGTGTTCCAAATCCCCATCGCAGAAGAGTTTGGCTGGTTGCGGGCAGAGTTTTCTCTGGCGATTGCATTCCAAAATCTAGCGTGGGGGATAGGCCAACCACTATTTGGTGCGATGGCTGAAAAAATAGGTGATCGAAAAGCGATTGTCTTCGGAGCTGTTATCTATGCGCTGGGACTGATCCTATCTGCAGGCGCTGACACGCCTATCGCGCACCAGACCTATGCTTGGTTGGTAGGGTTTGGTATCGCAGGCACGGGATTTGGAGTTATTCTTGCTGTGGTTGGGCGCGCAGCATCGGACGACAACCGATCAATGGCGCTGGCTGTTGTGACAGCGGCGGGCAGCGCGGGCCAAATTTTTGGAGCGCCAACAGCCGAATGGTTGCTGGGCATGATGGCTTGGCAGATGGTGTTTGTTGTTTTCGCGGCTGTCATCTTATCGATCATTCTGCTTCTTCCGTTTATGCGGGCACCCATTCAGGCTGATCGCGCTGAGCTAGAAGAGTCGATGGGCACCATCCTACTGCGCGCGATCAAGGACCCCAGTTATACGCTAATCTTTTTGGGCTTTTTCTCATGCGGGTATCAGCTGGCATTTATCACCGCACATTTTCCTGCCTTTGTAACCGAGATGTGTGGCCCGATCCTTGTGGGTGGTGTGCTGCACAATATGGGAATCACATCGACTTCGGCGTTGGGCGCGATCGCTATCTCGCTCATCGGGGCGGCGAATGTTGTAGGCACGCTGCTGGCTGGTTGGGCAGGTAAGAGGTATTCTAAGAAGTACCTTCTTGCGGGCATTTACACCGGCCGCACAATCATTGCTGCAGCGTTTATCATGTTACCGATCACCCCCCTTAGCGTGATTATTTTCTCCGTGGCTATGGGATCGCTCTGGCTTGCGACCGTTCCGCTGACCTCTGGCCTCATCGCACATATTTACGGGCTACGGTATATGGGCACGTTGTATGGGATCATCTTTTTCAGTCACCAACTGGGCAGTTTTGTTGGTGTCTGGCTGGGCGGGCGGATGTATGACGCCTACGGAACCTATACAACGGTTTGGTGGATTGGTGTGGCGGTAGGTGCATTTAGTGCCATCGTGCATCTACCGGTTCGGGAAAAACCTATGCGCGTAGTGACGGCTTGAACAGGCTAAGTTTCACCTAACATAAGGCGGTGTCGGCAGATCGTTCTATTGGTCGTGTCCCCAATCGTCACCTTCAGGCGGAGGTAGGAATTCAGAGATATAGGCCAGTACTTCACTCGTGTGGGTATAGGGCATACCGTGCCCTGCATCCTCAATTACTTCATGCGTTGCGTCACGGTTCCACGCGGTCATTTGACCTATGGCATTGGCAGGGATCACAGCATCTTCACCACCCCATATCGCCAAAACTGGCAATCCGTTGCGGCGCAGGGCCAGATGCTCACCTTCTAGCGGTTTATGCAGGATCCCGCGCAAACTAGATAATACAGCAGGAACAAATCCACGGAATTTCAGCTCTGCTTCTTGGCCCTCGGATATTTCGGTAATGACAGGGGCGACTGCACATTCGGCGCGGATGCCACGGCGTAGTTCGAAAGGAAAGGCGGCAAGCATAAGCCATTTTCCCACAATCCCACGCTCACGGATAAACCGTAGAAAAGGAGACTCTAACGCTGAAGTTCCAGCGGAGGCTAGCAAGATTAACCGCCGCATCCGTGTTGGGTAAGTAGCAGCAAAACCCGCCGAAATTGCGCCACCCATGGAATAGCCAATGAGATGAAATGGCTCTTCGATTTCAAGTTTGTTCAACAAGTCATCAAGCTGTTGATTGAAAAAACCTTTGTCGTGCAGTGCGACAGGACGGTCCGAGTAGCCGCGCCCGTACAGGTCATAGACCAACACGCGAAAGCCCATGTCATTCAGCTCTTTGGCAAGGGAGGACCAAACGAAGCTGGGTGTGGTTAACCCGTGCACGCAGACGACAAGTGGCCCGTCTGCTGGGCCTGTCAAATGATAATGTGTGACGCCTTGGCTAAGTTCAACAAATTGACCCGGTGCAGAACCGCGGCGCCCATCGCTCATCACGATGCGGTAGTGTTCGATGGCAAAAGGTGCGACCGCTACCGCCAGTAGTATGAGCAGGAAGTAGATCACACCGCAGCACGCCATCGATCTAGGATGTACCTGCTTGTCATCAAATCCAGATGCGCACCGCCACCGTTTTTGCAGATGGTGATCTCATCGTCAGACTGACGGGTGAATGCGTCTAGGTCATAATAATCAGCGATGATGTCAGAGCGTTGGATCGCGCCCGTTTCTAATGGAATTTTTATCTCTCCGATATGATCGACCGTTGTATCAAAGCTATCCACAAAAAGGCGTGCGCGCTGCAATGCTTCGTCATCGACTTCGCGCATGTCGGGGCGATACGCGCCGATCAAGTCAAGGTGTTGACCTGGTTGTAGCCACGCGCCTTTTATCACAGGATCAGTCGCCATTGTTGCAGTTCCGATAAGGTCGGCATTCCTGACAGCAGTCTCTAGATCATCAACAATAGTAATATTTGAAAGGTTGTCGGCGAAGGCTTCTGACTTGGCGCGGGTCCTGCTCCAAATGGTAAAAGAGGCGTCGGGGAAAACCGCGCTATAGGCCGCGTGCAATGATTTGGCGACAGGTCCCGCACCAACCAACAGGATGCGATTTGTGTCTGTCCGTGCAAGGCGTCGCGTAGCCAGTAGGCTATCCCCTGCAGTTTTCCACTTGGTCACAAGATGAAAATCAATGATGGCTTCCAGCGTACCGTCATCATCAGAATAGAGGCTGACGCCGCCGTTTATGTTTGGTTTTCCTTTAGCAGCATTTCCGGGGAAAATGGTTGCGGATTTTACAGCGACACCCATCCCGTCAATCCACGCTGCACGGCTTAGCAAGGTATCAGCGCCCCGGTAAAGAAACGTATCACCGATCTCGGCACGGCCTAATACATGTCCTGCAGCCAAGGCGTCAGTCAGTTGAATCCAGTCCAGCAGTTTTTCACCAGCCTCAAAGGGTACAAATGGAATGCCACTCATTTTGCTTCCTCGTTTGTTAACAACCCTGCTGTGATCAATCGTTCGGCCCACCCCTGCGGCCCCTCAAAAAGATGCGTCTGCCAGTTTCGTGCAGCGGCTGCGTTGATATTGTCTATTCGATCATCTGTGAACAAAAGGTCATTGCCCGAGAATCCAGAGTCTTCTTCGAGGAGTTCGTAGATGCGGGATTCCGGTTTGATCACCCTCATGTGGCCAGAGATATAATCGCGATCAAAAGCGTGCAAAAATTCGTATTCCTTGCGCGCGATTACCATGGTTTCGATCCCAAAGTTCGTGAGGCTGAAAACGGGAATGCTTTTGGCCTGAAGGGCACGCATCAAACGCACTGAGTGGTCGATACGGGGCGCGGCCATTTCGATCCAACGGTCATGCCATAGCATGACTTCGTCACTCCATTCAGGATAATCTTTTGCAGCTTGAGTAAACACCGCCGTGAAGTTTTCTCCGGTGTCTACTCGATCATTAATTCCATGAAGGTCAATCGCGGCGAACATTTGGCGACGGCGCTCTTCTCCGATTTGGGCATCATAGAACCGCTCAGGTTGCCATTCGATGAGGACATTCCCGATGTCAAAAACCACGGCTTTAGGAGTCATAATTCACCTTTTGATGGGAGCTAGAATTTAATGTATCTCGTTCAATTTCAGGGTCAAAGCACACAATTATTGCAGCTTTTGTGCGGCTCTGATTTCGCGCTCTAGCGCTTCTAAAAAGCGGGACCGGTCAGCTTTGGAAAAAGGTTTCCCGCCACCTTGGCGGAAGGGGTCAGCCGCTCGAAGATCGGTCATCAAATCGCGGGTGGCGAGGACATTTCCGATATTGGCTTGCGTCAGGGCCTCTCCATTATGCTTAATCACCTTTGCGCCCGCTTCAACACATTTGGCAGCAAGCGGGATGTCTCCGGTTACGACCACATCACCGCGCCCTGCGCGGTCAGCGATCCACATGTCCGCGATGTCGGGCCCATCGGGAACAATAACCGTCTCTACAAAGGGGTTCTGCGAGGGGCGTAGCCCGCCGTTAGACACCACAAACATCTTGATTTTGTGACGTGTGATCACCCGCTCTGCCTCGTCTTTTACGGGGCAGGCATCAGCGTCTATGTAGACTGCAGTCATGCGGACCACAGCGCGTCAGCATGGAAGGTAATATGGTCTTCCATAAACGTAGCAATGAAGAAGTAACTATGGTCGTATCCCGGCTGCATGCGGAATATACCGCTTTGGCGACGCTTGACCATTGCCGCGCTTAGGGCTTCGGGCTGCAACAAATCAAGGAACTGGTCATCGGTGCCCTGATCAATCAGCACAGGTCCGTCAAAACCATACTCCTGCATCAACAGCGTTGAATCGTGCGCGGTCCATTTGCTCTCGTCTGAGCCCAGATATGCGGTGAGCTGCTTGCGCCCCCAATCACTGGCAGTTGGATGCGCGATAGGTGCAAATGCAGATACAGACGCAAAGCGTCCCGACAATGACATCGCTAAAGTGAGTGCGCCGTGCCCGCCCATTGAGTGGCCTGTAATCGACTGACGTTCCATATCTAGCGGGAAGTTCTCAGCCAAAAGAGCTGGTAGCTCATCAGCAATGTACGACCACATTTGGAAATGTGGCTTCCAAGGGTCTTGAGTGGCGTTCACATAGAATCCGGCACCTTGTCCAAGGTCATAGGCCTCGTCATTGGCTACACTTTCACCGCGCGGGGATGTGTCAGGGAACACCAATGCAATACCTTGTTCGGCAGCCCATGCTTGTGCACCGGCCTTTACCATGGCGTTTTCGTGGGTACAGGTCAGGCCCGACAAGAACCACAAAACGGGGACAGGGCCATCTTGCGCTTCGGCGGGTAGAAATAATGCGAAGGTCATGTCGCAGGCGCAGCTGCTTGAGGCATGTTTGATGACATGTTGTGTGCCGCCAAAGCAGGCGTTGGACGAGAGGGTTTCCATAATAGCTCCTTTGGGTGTTACCCCATGGCTAACTAGACCAAACGCGGGGGGCAAGTGTTCTGTGTGGAGATGTTGCTTTAGCTGCCGGTTAACCAAGCAATCCATACGCTGACGGTCATAATACTGAGTGCGGTTGACACAAGGATCGCGGCGGATACGCGTTGGGGCGCAACGCCGTAATGCTGCGCAAGAATGTAAACGTTGCCCGCAACTGGAAGTGCAGCCGCTGAAATGACGACGGTGGATTTATAGGGATCGACCTTGAACAATACAAAGCAGGCGAAGGCGACAAACATTGGATGTACCACCAGTTTGCAAAAGCTTAACCAGCCCGCGACAGACAAACGTTCTGCCGATTTGGAAGCAAGAGACGCGCCAATAGCGAAAAGCGCACCGGGTGTGGCAGCAGCCCCAAGAAGTGCAAGGAATTCATTCATTGGATCGGGGATTGGTATTTTTAGACCAGACCACAGTAGGCCCAAAGAGATAGCAACAATCATTGGATTTTTGATCAGCCCAAGACCGATAGTACGTAGAATAGCGAGACTCATCCGGCCATCCCTTGAGCCCGTGATTAGGATCACAATGAGGGAAGAAAAAACAATCAAGTCAATCGCAAGAGCGAGCATCACAGGGCCAATGGCCTCTGCGCCCAGCAGTAGAGTTAGCATTGGAACCCCAAGGAAGCCTACATTGCCGATCACAGCACATTGCGCCTCAATTGCGGTGATCTCTGTACTTATGCCTCTGAAATAGCAGACAAGTGTGGCAATCCCGTAGACAAATGCGGTCCCCCACAAATAGGCCGCTACCAGTCGCCCGTCCCAAACCTCTGCTAGGGACAGGTTCGCCGAGAAGCGGAACAGCATCGCAGAAAGGGCAAAATAAAAAACGAATTTGGTTAGATAGGCGGTGGCCTCTGCAGTGAAGAACCGCGTGCGACCGGCCCAATAACCCAACCCGATGAGAGTGAAAAAGGGGAGCGTTTTGAGAAAGATGGCTAGCATGGCGCACAGATAGCTTGAGCGGGGCAGGCGCGCTAGTGAAAACCTGCGCGAATTCAGAAGATCAATTCGTGACCAAAGTCGCAATCAGCGAGTTTTCTATTGGAAGTGAACTGATCAGTTTATATGGTGATGGTCTGCTTTGAAGGAGCCGCAATGAACCTGACTGCCCTTTTACCACTTGGTGTGATTTGCCGTGGTCGCAAATATGATCAGGTGTTAGCCGGTGCGCGCGAAGTTTTTATGGCAGACGGTTTTGAGGGAGCAAGTGTGGATGACATCGCACGCGCTGCAAAAGTGTCCAAAGCGACCCTCTACAAGTATTTTCCAGACAAGCGGATGATTTTCATCGAGGTTGCGAACACTGAGTGTCAGCGTCAGGCAGAATCCGCGATGGACAGCATTGATAGCTGCGCACCGCCGCGTGAAGTACTGGGGCAAACGGGCCGCCATTTCTTGTCCTTCATTACCAATGAATTCGGTCAGCAGGTTTTCCGAATTTGTGTCGCGGAATCCGATCGCTTCCCAGAATTGGGGCGCAGCTTTTTTGAATCTGGCCCTGCCGTGATGCGTGCCGAAATGGCGTCTTATTTCGCTGAGGCCTGCGGTCGCGGTGAACTAAAGATCGGTGATTATGAAATGGCCGCCGATCAGTTTGGTCAACTGTGCAAAGCCGATGTGTGGATGCGGTTGATGTTCGGGGTTATCACGGAGGTCAGTACAGCTGACATCGACCGTGTAGTAGACAATGCAGTAGATACATTTTTAGCGAGGTACGGCACGTGAAATATACGATTTTGGCAGGGCTATTGTTGGCTGGTTGCGGTTCGGCGGTTATTCCTTCTTCGGGAAATGCACCTGCCGCAAATGCGCCAGATACCTGTAATGCCGCGGCGCATCAGGGATTGATCGGGCTTGATGCCGCGTCCTCTTTGGCTTTGCCAGAACCCAAACGTCTGATTGGGCCGACTGATGCAGTGACAACGGATTTCAACCCGTCACGCTTGAATGTGCAGTTGGACGATATTGATAACATTATCGCGATCACCTGCGGCTAGCGTTTTGGGCGTTTATCAAGGATGCGCACCGCTTTGCCCTCTGATCTGGGCACTGCACCAATATCGCCCACCTCGATTTTGACGCTGATTCCGACGGATTGTTTGACAGCCGCTGCCAGTTGGGCGGCGGCTTCACTACGGTGAGTGGCGTCAATATTGCTATCCGTGATTTCGGTTAGAATACGCATTTGATCCATGCGATCTGGACGGGTAAGCTCGATCTGGAAATGAGGGGCAAGGGCATCCACTTGCATTAGCATCTCTTCGATTTGGGTGGGGAACACATTAACGCCGCGCAAGATGATCATATCGTCACTGCGCCCAGTCACCTTTTCCATGCGGCGCATGCTGCGGGCGGTGCCAGCCAGCAAGCGGGTCAGATCACGGGTGCGATAGCGGATGATCGGGAATGCTTCCTTAGTGAGCGAGGTGAATACCAGTTCGCCTTGTTCACCTTCTGCGACCACCTCCCCAGTCTCTGGATTGATGATTTCGGGATAAAAATGATCTTCCCAGATGTGCAGTCCATCTTTGGATTCAACACACTCCATCGACACGCCTGGGCCCATGATTTCGGACAGGCCATAAATGTCGACCGCATGCATATCAAAGGCTTGCTCAATCTCAAGCCGCATTGCATTTGTCCACGGCTCCGCACCAAAGATACCAACCTCAAGTGAGCAGTCGCGCGGATCAACACCTTGTGCGTTGAATTCGTCCAAAATGGACAGTGCATAAGACGGGGTGACGGTAATGCCCTTTGGCTTGAAGTCTTGGATCAGCCGGACCTGTCTTGGGGTCATGCCACCGGAGATCGGGACTGTGCTGAGGCCAAGCGTGTCCGCACCCAAATGGATGCCCAACCCGCCTGTAAACAAACCATACCCATAGGCATTATGCAGCATATCACCTGGTGCCATGCCAGCAGCGCGCAGTGAGCGTGCAACGACGGTCCCCCAGTTTTTCAGGTCATTCTCGGTATAGCCTACGACGGTAGGCTGACCGGTTGTACCGGATGAGGCATGGATGCGTTTCACTTGGCCTTGTGGAACGGCAAACATGCCGAAAGGATAATTGTCTCGCAGGTCGGTTTTGACAGTAAAAGGGAATTTGGACAGATCGCTTAGATCCTTCAAATCATCGGGATGTACACCCGCATCATCAAAGCTTTTCTTGTAGAATGCGACATTATCATAGGCATGGCGCAGCGACCATTTAAGACGTTCAAGCTGCAATGTGGAAATCTCGTCGCGGCTTGCAGTTTCGATTGGGTCTAGGCTGGCGTGTGCGGGCGTGAGGTCTTTCATGAGTCGTCTCCGTCTTCGGGGAATAACTGCCCCTTAATGGTGCGTGATAGGCCGCGCATTGTCGCAACTGTGCGCTCGTCTTCTCCGGTGACCATAACGTCATATACGCCTGATCGTCCGGCCAGTGCCGTCTCTGTGGCGGTGGCAGTCAAAAGTTCACCTGCCTTGCCGGGTGCGATATAGGTGATCTGGTTTTGCTGGGCGACAGTGAGGCGGTTGTAACTGTTGCAGGCAAACGCAAACGCGCTATCAGCCAACGTAAAGATATATCCGCCATGACAGATCTTATGTCCGTTGAGCATTTTGGATGTGACTCGCATACTCAACGTCGCTCCTCCCGGTGCGATGTCGATGATTTGCATGCCAAGATCGCGAGACGCTGTATCTTCCGCCATCATCGCCTCTGCGGCTTTTGCCGCTCGCGCTTGTGGTGTCATGTCCCCTCCCGGATATGTTTCACAATTTTCAAACATTACCCATATTTGTAACGTATTCAAGAGAATTGATCGTTAAGGGCTTGATTTGCGCGTCGTCCAAGGCGAATTTGAAAATATGAATATACCAAAATTCCCAACGCGCACTAATACTGGCGGTGCTTCTGGCGGCATTGTTGAACAAGTGGCGTTCCACCGAACCGAACTTGCAGTAATCCTGTCCCTATATGGCCGGATGGTCGCGGCGGGTGAATGGCGCGATTATGGGATATCCTGTTTGCGTGAGGTAGCTGTGTTTGCTGTCTTTCGGCGTTCAGCGGAAATGCCCCTTTACCGGATCGAAAAGCGACCCAAACTCAGGATGAAGCAGGGCTTGTATGCTGTGGTAGGGACCGATGGTCAGGTCTTGAAACGCGGCCATGATCTAAAATCTGTTTTGCACGTTCTAGAACGCAAACTGATACGTGCGGTTGACTAGAAAACATGCGCGCCCGATCTGCACATGGAATGTTTGAGGTGTCATGATTGACTTTGCAAAAGCTGGCCAGATCGAAAGTAGCGCTATTCCGGTAATTGACATTGGACCTGCATTGGATGGCTCTGATGTTGACGGTGTCGCCGCTCAAATTCACTATGCGGCGACACAATCGGGTTTCTTTTATATTTCAGGGCACGGCATTTCTAATGATGTGATTGAGGGCGCTTTTGCCGTTTCCAAAGATTTCTTTGATCAACCTGCTTCTGTGAAAGAGACGGTTGCTGTGAATGCGGATCAACGAGGTTGGATGGCGACGGGTATGTCCACGCTTCAAGGTGCCAAAACCCATGATTTAAAAGAGGTCTTCTTTTGGGGGGCTGAAACTGCGCCTGATGATCCTGATATTTTGCAGGCCAAGCCTTTAGTGGCGGTGAATCAATGGCCGGATGATGCCTACCCCCGTCTGCGGGCGGAACTGACCCCGTATTATGATTCTGTTTGTGCTGTGGCACGGCAGGTTATGTCTGCCTTGGCGCGTAGTCTTGATTTGCCCTCTGACTTTTTTACAAAAGCGTATGAGCGGCCATTGGCGCGGGGACAGCTGGTCTACTATCCTCCCTCAACTGAATTTGACGAGGCAGAGGAACGATTTGGCGTCGCTGCGCATACTGACTTTGGGGTTCTGACGTTCTTGTTGCAGGATATGAACGGCGGTTTGCAGGTCAAACTGAAATCAGGTGAATGGATCGAGGCACCACCGATTCAAGGAACATTGGTGTGCAATATCGGCGATCTGTTAGCCAGGTGGAGCAACGATCGTTTTGCCTCGACGTTGCATCGGGTCATAAATCGGTCAGGCCGTGCACGGTATTCCATTCCGGTTTTCTTTGATCCCCATACCGACACCTTGATCGATCCCCGTGATTTGGGAACCGCCGAAGATCAGTGCCGCTACCCGCCCATTAGGGCGGGTGCGCATATTGCAGGCCGGAATAGAAAAAGCTTTTCGCAGTTTAAGCAGGAGTAGGGAGCCTGCGATGGGAGCTGACAGGCCCGTCGGTTTTCTTAATGCGTGCGATTGCTTCTTCTAGGGGTTCAAAAGCAGTGGCCATATCGTGGGAATTGGCATGCACCAGTGTTTCTTCATCCCAGACCAACGCGACATGGCCCTTCCAGAACAAAACGTCATTACGCTGTGGAGCGGTGCCATCTGGCAATAACTCACCAAGGTCTGTTTCTTGCATGTCGGTGTCCCCGCCGCAGGGGATGCCACAAGCGGTACAAGCAGCCTGGACCAAACCCGAGCAGTCAAACCCCCAGCGGCTATTGCCGCCCCACAGATAAGGTGTGCCAACAAATTGTGCAGCAACTTGAACGGGGTCGTCTTCGAAGAAATCAATCGGGGCGATGTGTTGTATCGGGACAAAGCCATGGCTTGTATTGATGAAACCATCTTTTTCACCCAATGAGGCTAGCAGGCTTCCGTGGCTCAATGCGCAGCGCTCAATGGATTTCATATTTGCATTCTGGTAACCGTGGCTTCCGGGAGCGGTAACTTTATGGGTTACTTCCTGTGGTTTGGTCAAAGATGCAACACCGACAAAACCACAGTATCCGTCTACTGTTGATTGAACATATGCCCAGCCATCTTCACGGGATAACACAGTAACCTCAGCGCCCAGCAAAAGCTGGCGATCGCGCGGTCCGTTGGGTTTGCGTAGAATGTTCACTACGCCTCGCCCAATCTGGGCAGTCTCTTTCAGAGGCATACGGTCTGGATCGGGTGTCAGTCGTGGGTGGCTCATGGGGTCAGTATCCTGTCGATAGCATCTAGCAGCGCGCGGGTACCTTGCCCTACGCCGCCCTTGGAGCGTGCGGGTGCAGCGCTGGGTTGCCAGCCATATATGTCGAAGTGTGCGTACTTACTATCCGTAACGAACCGGCGCAGGAAAAGAGCGGCGGTAATGCAACCCGCAAAGCCACCCTTTGGCGCATTGTCGAGATCCGCAATGCCTGGTTCGATCATTGTCTCGTAGGGCGTGTGAAAGGGCAGGCGCCAGACGGGATCAGCAACGCACCTGGCGGATGCTTCGAGGGCCGAAACAAATCTTGCGTCATCACTGAAATAGGGGGCCAGATCGGGGCCAACCGCGACACGTGCCGCGCCAGTAAGGGTTGCCATCGAAATAATCTGGTCCGGCTTTTCTTCATCCGCAAGCGCCAGTGCGTCGGCTAGTACCAAACGCCCCTCCGCATCGGTATTGTTAATCTCAACTGTTAAGCCTTTGCGTGAGGTCAATATGTCTTGGGGCCGGTAAGCATTGTCGGATATCGAATTTTCAACAGCAGGGATCAGCACGCGTAGTTGCACATTTGCCTTTGTGGCCATGATCATATGGGCAAGCCCAAGAACCGCAGCGGCACCGCCCATGTCTTTCTTCATCAATCCCATGGAGCCACCGGGTTTGATGTTGAGGCCGCCTGTGTCAAAACAAACACCTTTTCCGACCAAGGTAAGAGTTGGTCCAGTGTCGCCCCAGCGCATATCAATCAATCTGGGCGGGCGATCAGCGGCACGGCCTACTGTGTGGATCATTGGCAGGTTTGCCGTGAGCAGGTCATCGCCTACCGTTACGATTATGGATGCGTGGTGCTTATCTGCTAGATCGCGTGCGGCCTGTTCCAGATCGGGTGGGCCCATGTCGGACGCAGGTGTGTTGATCAGCGTGCGTGTTAGTGCTTCACCATTGGCGATGGCTTCAACCCTGCTTGCGTCAATACCGTCAGGCGCAATGAGTTGGGCAGCCATCGGTGTTGTCGATTTGTAACGATCAAAACGATACCCGCTTAGCAACCAACCCAACGCCTCAATTTCTGCCTGATCTTCGGGTAATCCACTGACGAGGCGGTATGTTCCCGTGGGCAGTTTCGCCGCCGCCGCAGCCAAGGCAAAGCGGCCACGAGAGCGGGTGCTTGCAGAGCCGTATCCAGCAAGAGCCATTGCAGGCAGGCCATCCGCGCCTGGAATGACTAGCGCTTGGCCAATTCGGCCGGTAAACGCGTTTGCACCAACCCATGCAGATACCGCTGGGGTTTGATGGTTCAACCAATCATCAACAACATCTTGAGATAGAACGTACAAATCAAATGCATCGGATGCGGGTACGGCAAAGCTGAGGGACATATGAGCGCAGACCTTTCGGGGTAGAGTACATGTTTAGACTACTCCATCCAGCCTGCGCTGCAACCACACTCAGATGCTTAGATCTTCCATGGACCAGATAGCCGAAAGGGATCTCTCTCCGATGCGCAGCAGTCGGGAAAGGGTCGCGGCGATGGCGACCTCATCCATTTCATCTATCGATGCAGTGACATCGCCTGCAACCACAGCAAGCCTGTCCATCCCGATTTGATCTGCAATAGCAATCAAAGACCGCGCTTGTTTACGTAACTTTTCGCGGTTGTTGGCGCGCCAATGAGATTCGCACTGGGCCATGCGTGCGGCCAATTCCTCCATCGCGCGGCAGACAACACTCTCCGCTCCCTTCTCGCCCAGCTGCGTGTACAAGGCACCCAAACGCCCTTGATCAAGCTGGATTTGTTCCGAAAGCCGGATTTTTATGACTTCACTCATGTATCACCCCTATGTTTGCCCCCACGGCTGAAAATGTTATGGCGGGTTAGGGTTTTCAAATGGTTGCTAATAACGCGTGTTTTCGCTCGAAATCAGTGTAAATTCAGTCTAATTGATGTAGAATTATTGTGGAGATATGCGCACCATGGAACATGCCAAGCTACTGCCGAGCTATTTGGTACAGCGTTATCACGGATGGAAAGCGACGACTTATTCTGAAAATCGTGCGTGGTATCGGAAGCTTGCGACAGGCGGTCAGCATCCTCGTGCGATGGTGATTTCATGCTGCGATAGTCGTGTGCATGTAACATCAATCTTTGGTGCAGATCAGGGTGAATTTTTCATCCACCGCAATATTGCCAGCCTTGTTCCGGCGTATCATCCCGATGGCGCTCAGCACGGTACATCCGCTGCAGTGGAATACGCTGTTGAAGTGCTCAAGGTAGCGCATTTAATTGTATTGGGGCACTCGAATTGCGGAGGCGTTCAGGGCTGCCTGAACATGTGTAGCGGTGCAGCGCCGGAGCTAGAAGCCAAGGACAGTTTTGTCGGACGTTGGATGGATATCTTGCGGCCCAAATACGATTTGGTCAAAGATATCACTGACCCAGACGAGCAAGTGCGCCAACTGGAAAAGCATGCGGTCATGATGTCGATTGAAAACCTGATGACTTTCCCTTGGTTGGCAGAAAAAGTGACCTCCGGTGAGCTGACATTGCATGGCATGTGGACAGATATCGGTGAAGGCGGTTTGGAAGTGTACAACCCCGCGGTGACACGCTTCGAACAGGTGTAGGCCTGTTCCCTAATCTGAGGTGTCGATGGTGGTTAACGGGTCGTTAACTGAATTTGACGCAGGCTTGGGGCATGGAATTGGAATCAGTCACACTTAAATTACCACGTGAGTTGTTGTCCGGTGCGCAGCGTGTTGCCACCGCACAAGAAGTGACAATAGGCCATATGGTGCGCCAACTTTTAAAGCGTGAGGTTGACCGTCAGCTTTCTTCAAAAGACATCATTACTGTGGGTGGGGAGCTGATATCAGCCGTACAAGCATTGCTTGCGCGTGATGTGGCTGACGCCTGCGACTGGGATGATCTGTCCCATCGCTTGCGTCCACACGGGTACGTGTTTCGGTTGAATGAGGGCGCTCTGGTGCTCTTCAAAACCAGCTGTGGTACCCGAATCTGTAGAGGATCCGAACTGGGCTTTTCCTACGCCAGTCTCGTAAAACGTTTCGGTCAACAGATGCCCGAGCAGCCCGTTTCAAATGTGGCTAATGGTGTGATGCCGGCTGGTCGATTGGACCGTGCACGCCACACTATGTTGAATAAACACTTCGCTGCGGCTCGCAATTGGCCCGACCTGATCAACCGCCTCGCCATAGAGGGAATGGAGCTGCGTCCGCTAGGGGCAGCCCTTGGCATTCATATCGTCGCAACGGGGCGCCATCTTTGCAATTCAGGCACCCTTGGCGTGCGCTACCAGACGTTGGTAACGCGGTTTGGCGCCGCACTGCCGGGGCATCCTGTTGACCTGTCAACGAGACAAGATAGCTCCTAACGTTTCACTTAACGAAGCACTTTGCCGTCTGGCCAGCGAATGAACTGCTCAATTTTGATTTCTTGCGTTTGTAATCCTCCAACCGCAAGATTCCACTGAACCAGACCGCGACGACCATCTATATTCGTGAGGTCTGGTTTAGGGGCTGCGTTCCACTCGATTTCAAGATCGTCTTGTTCGCTGTAGGGCACTGCGTCCAACAACTCTACGTCCCAATCTTCTGGGCCTAGGTTCTCGATGGATATCCTGACCTCTTGAGTCTGGGCACTGGTGCGACTTATCAAGCCGCGGTCGCCTTCGCTGCGATCCAATACAGTGCGCTTGAGGCGGAGGTCCTCGATAGGGCCGAAGGCTTGTACAATGTCGCCGCCTGCGGGTACCGCTGCAAAATAGCTTTGCCCAACCAATGCTCCATCAACAAAGATTTGCGCGGTGTTGGCTGCCAGCAATGGTTCGGCGGTGTCATTTGTGGCCTCTGCCATAAGAAATGCTGTTTGATCCTGTGCAGGAACAGCACGCGCAAAGACCCGAGCGTCAAACTCCAATGCATCCAATTCTACCCGTGCACCTTCGGCATTTTGTGCAATCGTGATGAGGTGAGGAAGCGTATAGGTCACACCAGGCCCGTCGAAATTAGGTTGCGCCGCAACTGCGTCCTCCATCATTGCAGGTTCTGGAGTAGCGAACATTTGCGAGTTTGAGCTACCAACGGAACGCTGCAATTTTGCACGCAATTGTGGATCATCAAACCTCAGCAATTGAGGGTAAAGCTCAGATGGAACAACTTGCCCGCTGGGGGCGAGGGTGGATAGCGTCAGGGTCACATCACCCCAGTTTTCTCCAGTGTTTTGGTGAACGATGGCTGCGCGGCGGATCGTCATTTGGCCACTGTCATCAGTTGTTAAGGCAATGTCATAGGTTGGTTGCCATGACGCACGTGCAGGATAACTGACAGAGGCGATAACAGTGCCTGCTTCGGTCGCATTTACGGATAGCGCCAACAACGCCTTTGGCTCGGCAGGTGGCGTAAGGGCTGCTAGTGCGGCGCGGGCATCAGCAATATCCTGAACACGACCCTTTCGATCTTCACCAATGCGCCGCGCGGCGCGCTGGGCATTGATCTGCGCTTGTGTGGCGGAAAGGGTCTGAGCCTCAATCATCTGCGCCAAGTCAGCTAATGCCAACGGATCGGATGGGAGTGTTTTGCTAGACGAAAGGCCATTCAGAAAGGTCAGGCGTGCTTGAGCGGCTTTCACCGCTAGGTTCGCATCTTGAACGCTGTCTTCCAAATCACGCAGAGAGCGTTCGGTTGTCTTGATCAGCTCTTTGGCCTCTACAACGGCTTGACTGTCGCCATCGGGTTGGGGAGGGAGCGCAGAAGTGCGCAGACGTGTGTTGCCAATATTCGCGCCAGTAACGCTGGCACGCAGACTGCCTGCATCGACCCATTGTGGTAGGTCGGGAAGGATAATCTCATGCGCGCCTGAATCGACCTCTATGCTGACCTCACGCGTTACCACCGCAAATCCGGCATAGACGGTTGCGGCAGTTGGGGCCGATGTCACTGTGTATGTTTCGGCCAACGCCGGAAACGGCAGCGCGACGAGTGCGAGAGGGAGGAGGCGCATGTTTATCTGATCCTTTTTAAGTACTAACAACATGCAACGCTGTGCCCCAAAGAAAAAGGGGCACCCTTTCAGGCACCCCTCAGCGTCTTCCGTATGCGCGGAATTCAGCCTTTCTTTAGAACTTCGCGACCTAGCAGCTCTGCGATCTGCACAGCGTTCAGGGCAGCGCCTTTGCGGAGGTTGTCAGAAACGCACCACAGGTTGATACCGTTGTCGATTGTACTGTCCTGACGGATACGGCTGATGAAGGTTGCATAGTCGCCAACGCATTCGATTGGTGTGACGTAGCCACCGTCTTCACGCTTGTCGATGACCATGATACCCGGTGCTTCGCGCAGGATGTCACGTGCTTCGTTCTCGTCAAGATGATCTTCGAATTCGATGTTGATCGATTCCGCGTGGCCAACGAACACAGGTACACGCACACAGGTTGCCGTGACTTTGATCATTGGGTCGACGATCTTTTTCGTCTCGACCATCATCTTCCACTCTTCCTTGGTATCACCGGAATCCATGAAAACGTCGATCTGCGGGATCACGTTAAACGCGATCTGCTTTTGGAACTTGTTTGGCGGCACATCTGTGACAGGGTTGTAGATGCTTTTGGTTTGATCCCACAGCTCGTCTGCGCCTTCTTTGCCCGAACCGGATACGGACTGATAGGTGCTGACAACGACGCGCTTGACCGTGGCACGGTCGTGCAAAGGCTTCAGCGCGACAACCATCTGTGCAGTCGAGCAGTTAGGGTTGGCGATGATGTTCTTGTTAGAATATTTGTGAATGTCCTGTGGGTTTACCTCAGGTACGATCAAGGGAATATCCATATCGTAGCGATAAAGTGACGAGTTATCGATCACAACACAGCCGGCTTTTGCCGCGACAGGCGCGTATTTTGCTGTGGCTTCGGAACCTACGGCAAACAGCGCCATGTCCCAGCCCGTGAAGTCAAACGTATCAAGGTCTTTCGTCTTGAGTGTCTTATCGCCAAAGCTAACATCCGTGCCCAATGAGCGGCGGCTAGCCAGCACAGCAAGTTCGTCCACAGGAAACTGACGCTCGTCCAGAATCGTGAGCATTTCGCGGCCCACATTTCCGGTGGCACCTACGACTACAACGCGATAACCCATCTCGTTTTCTCCAATATTGATGTTTGATGGTGCGGGCCTGTTATACCGCTTTGTGGCTTATTGAAAGGGGCAGGGGCCTTAGGGCTTTGTATCGGTCGAAAACAGATAGATAATGAGACCAATAGTCATCAGTGCCGCAAAAAATATCAGGATAAGCGTATAGGGCAGAGCTTCGACCGCTCCACCAGAATATCCGGTATAGATTCGTCCAGTAGCGAACTGTGCTACACCAACTCCGCCGATGCTGCACAGGTTCAATAGGGTCACGCCGCGCCCAACCAAGTGACGGGGCAACAGGCTGCGGCCATGGGCCATAATTGCAGGATAGGTAGACCCGAACAGGCCAATGGCGCACATTAGAATGATCACCCACGTTACGTTAGTGTCGACCAAGAGGATCATTCCGACAGTGGAGAATAGGATGCCGCAGCTCCCGATAAAGATGACCCATTTGCGGGTGCCAAAAATCCGATCCAACGGGCTGTAGGCCATAGGCCCGATCACCATTGCGATGCCCATTGCAAGGGTCGCCTGACCAATCAGCCGCGGCTCGGCGTTAAACACTTCGGTGAGGTAGGGTCCAATCCACAGGCCGCGCAATGCGCCAACTTCGGCGTAGCTGACCAGCATCAAGGGAAATATGAACCAAAGCGCGCGGATGCGCAGGACCTCTGCAAAGCTGCCCTTTTGTTCAGTGGGCTCTTTGATAGGGTCGCGTACGGCAAACCAAATACCTAGGGCTGTGAGGCTAGACAGTGCGCACAAACCCCATAGGGCTGCGCGCCATCCCATCGTTTCTGCAGCCAGCGTTGTGGGGTAGGAGGCAACTATATTGCCTAATGTGCCGACCCCAACCATCAGTGCGGCCAGAAAGGCAAAACGCGCGGGTGGGTGATCCAACGCAAAGATATAGTAAGAGGCCATAAGAACCGGAGCGCAGCCTACGCCGATCAGCGCCATTGCAATGGCAACATGAATGGGTGATGTGGCCAGCGCAAATACTGCAGCACCGCCTCCGCCACCCAACAGCAACAAGGCAGCTGCCGTGCGGCGCGGGCCTATCGTGTCCAGCGCCCAGCCAATTGGTGGCTGCATCGCCGCGAATGTAATGAACCAAAGCCCAGATGCAAAAGCGAGGTCTTCTGGCGTCGCTCCGATGTCTGTCGCTAGAAAGGAACTAAGGACGGCCAGAAAGGCACGGAAGAACTGGCTTAGAACATATGCGAATGCCAGTAGCGCGATACCAGCGTTCATTATTTTGTAGCCTGCCATTTTTGCGCAAGTTGGCGCGCAGCGTGACCGAGCATCAGCACATCGGCACCTACGGCTACAAACTGCGCACCTGCAGCGATAGCATCCTGTGTCATGCCATCACGTGTGGACAGGATACCGGGGGCTTTCCCGGCCGCCTTGATCCGCGCTAGTGCCTCCATGATTGCAGTTTGCACATCAGGATGGTCGGCATTGGACATGTGCCCCATATCAGCGGCCAGATCGGCAGGGCCAATAAACACGCCGTCTACACCTTCAACAGCCAGGATTTCATCTAATGCCGCTAGCCCGCGCAGATTCTCGACCTGTACTAGCAAGCAAATCTGCGCATCTGCCGTTTGCCCGTAATCGCCAATTGTGCCGAAGCGAGATGCGCGGGCCAGCGCATAGCCAACGCCACGATCACCATGTGGTGGATAGGTGACATCGCGGACCAATTGACGCGCTTGATCGGCGCTTTCAACCATCGGGACCAGCACAGTTTGGGCACCAGCATCCAATACTTGTTTAAGCATATAGGTCTCGCCGACGGGTACACGCACAACGGCATGTGAATCGGTGCCATCAATCACTTGAAGTTGGGACAAGATTGAACGCAGATCATTCGGCCCATGCTCTCCGTCTACAACCAGCCAGTCAAATCCAGCTTGTCCCATCACTTCGGCGCTGAAGGTATTGGCGAGTGCAACCCAGCACCCGAATTGTAGTTCACCCGCAGCGAGGGCTTTCTTGAAGGGATTTACAGGTGCAGGCATCGGCGTGGTCCTTTTCAGCGGTTTCGCTGCACACTAGCGCCGGATCGTTGGACTTTACCAGAGGCAGTGATGCTTGTGTCTTTCTCGAGCCAGAAGAGAAGCCGTAGACCTACTTCTTTTTATGATGTGGACACCTGAAAGTAGCTGAGAAATTGCTGGCATTTCGGAAACATGAGCGTCAAAGAACCTTGATCACGTCCTTATCAATGGCGAGCATATAGCCACGCCGCGCGATGTTTTTTACTAACAGTTCGCTCACCATTTGATTGCCCAGCGTATCGCGAAGACGTTTGATCCGTGTGGCACCCGCTGCTTCATCACAGTCTGCGGCGGCGCGGCCGGAAATTACACCTTCGATCTCGGACCCCGACATTACATCATCATCCATACGCGCCTCTGCCAGAACGGCGAGTGTTTCCATCGCTGCATCCGTCAACTTAAAGCCTAGGTTATTAAGGTAGACCTTATTCTCTTCACGGCTGATCAGCAGGGATGACACTTGTAAACCTGTCCGCTCGATCTGGGCCATGCGGCGGTTGAAAGTGATAAGAAGGGTTAGGAAAACCACTGCCGCGACCAACATCGCAGCGGCAAAGACAAGTAAAACACCAATCAAAACGCGGTAATTGGTCAGTGTATCAGAAAATGCAGTGCCCGATTGCGCAAGGATTTCCAGCAGTTTAATTTCTGATGCAGAAGTCAGATTGTCATTCTCAATAAAGATGCGTTCCACCCGCGCGTTAAACGCGTTCGCGTCTGGCAAGGCCCAGAACATGACAACGGCACCGACAAGCAACAAACCTGCAACCGCGCATATGCCAAGTACGACAAAACGGCCGCCGCTACGGCGCATATCAGAAGCGGAGGAAATTTGATCCGGCACTATCTTTCCTTTGCGCAAGCCCGTCCGGCCCAAAGACCGAAACGACATTCAATAGTTTCCAACCGCGTGCGCCTAGCCGTTTTTCTAGCTGGGCACGTGCTGTGGACTTGTTACACTGGCCCGAGATTTCAGCCACGCCATAATGCAGTCGAAGCGGGTTATCCTGCTTGGCCTTGTAATCGGCATAACAGTCGGCAGCAAAAGCAGGTCCGCTTAGGACTGCCATCAGCGCTGCATAAAGGGGAATACGCATATGTTTCATGCAAACAAGGATGCGTTTTTCCAAGGTGATATACAATATCCATCGGGTCGCAGTGCCTGCGTTATCCAATAACACGCGGCTGTTATTGCCTGTCCGATGCCACCAGATCCAGATTGATCCCATACCGCAGCACATGACGAACGTGCCGCACCATTAAAAAAGGATCACTCTCATGCGCTTCATGCTTCCCTCCCGCTTTGTCGGTACGTTCACCGCGGCCGTACTGACCATGACAACCTTTACCGCCGCCCCCGCATATGCGGACCGAGATGACCGTGCCGCACGTACAGTGGCCGCCATTCTAGGGCTGGCCGTCGTTGGTGCGATCATCCATGAAAACCGTCAGGATAAGAAGCACGATAAGAAAGTGTATAGAGAACCTACCCGAGTAAATACCGGAATTCAGCGGCACCGCCATGGATCGAAAGTACATAGACATGGAAACGCACGGCGCGCGCATAACCATGGCGTAACCCAACCCCGCCAACGGGTAGCGCCCAAACCGCTGCCGCAGCGGGTGAATCGTAAACTGTTGCCGCAACAATGCTTCCGCAGCTTTAACAGCCGCAATGGAAAAGTACGTATGTTTGGGCGTCGCTGCCTTGAGCAAAACTATCGCTTCGTTGATCGCCTGCCCCAGAATTGTGTTCAGCGTGTCCGTACTCGTGACGGCAAACGTGTAGGGTACGGCGCACGTTGCTTACAGCAAAACGGCTACCGCCTCGCACGTCAGTAACATCGAATTCGGCGCGATGGGAATTATCACTAACGCGTCGATCTCTGTGCGGTGTGTCCCGCCGCATAGAAATTGGAAAGGGAGAGATGTTCGGGCGTCTCTCCCTTTTCTCTTGCATGCAGAGCCGGCATCCGGTTTTTCACTACCCATGGAACCAGATTATACATTTGAGATGGCCGCGCACGCCCGTGGATACACGCGCATCGCCGGCATAGATGAAGTGGGTCGTGGCCCGTTGGCCGGGCCTGTGACTGCGGCGGCTGTGATATTGGACCCTGCGCGCATTCCGCCTGGCCTGAATGACAGCAAAAAGCTGAGCCACAAAAAACGCGAAATCCTCTATGGGCAAATTATGGAAGTTGCTGAGGTTTCGATTGCTCATGCCAGTGTCGAGGAAATCGACGAGCATAATATCTTGAGAGCCAGCCATATTGCGATGGTGCGAGCGCTGGACGGGCTCAAGACTCCTGCGGACTATTGCCTGATCGACGGAAACATGATCCCGCGCGGATTAACCCTGCCAGCGGAAACAATCATCAAAGGAGACGCCCGTTCTGTTTCCATTTCGGCGGCCTCAATTATGGCCAAAATATGTCGGGATTATGTCATGTTGTCGCTTGCGCAACAGCACCCCGGATATGGTTGGGAAACGAACATGGGTTATGGATCAAAAAGACACATGTCTGCGCTCCAAAGTTTGGGCGTAACCCCACACCATAGACGTTCGTTCAGACCAGTACACAATATCTTGTAGCAAGAATAATTCTTAAAACTTTGTTTCAAAAAACAAATTGACCACGAATCACTCTGCCGTCATCTTAGTAATCAACCAACGAGTGCAAAAAATGCACCGCGGATAGAGGCAGAGTTATGACAGTAAAGAACAAGGAAGCGCATGCGCTTCCCCTGAATACGATCCTTGGTGGGGATTGCATAGAAGTGATGAATTCACTTCCTGAAGCAAGCGTTGATCTGATCTTCGCTGACCCGCCCTATAACCTACAATTGCGCGGTGATTTGCATCGCCCTGACAATTCCAAAGTGGACGCAGTTGATAACGACTGGGACCAGTTTGATAGTTTCGCAGTCTATGACAAATTCACCAAAGCATGGCTCAAGGCGGCACGCCGTTTGCTCAAGCCAAACGGGGCGATTTGGGTCATTGGTAGCTACCACAACATCTTCCGCGTTGGTGCTGCCCTTCAGGATCAAGGTTACTGGATCCTTAATGACGTAGTTTGGCGTAAGGCAAACCCGATGCCTAACTTCCGCGGCAAAAGGTTTACCAATGCTCATGAGACAATGATCTGGGCCGGTAAAGATGAGACAAGCAAATACACTTTTAATTACGAAGCGCTCAAAGCGCTGAACGAAGGTATTCAAATGCGTAGCGATTGGGTTCTGCCCATCTGCAACGGCCACGAACGTCTGAAAGACGATAACGGCGATAAAGCGCATCCAACACAAAAACCCGAAAGCCTTTTGCACCGCGTGCTGGTTGGCTCTACAAATCCGGGTGATGTGGTCCTTGATCCCTTCTTTGGCACAGGTACTACAGGTGCAGTTGCCAAGATGCTGGGCCGCGACTTCATTGGTATCGAGCGCGAAGAAAGCTACCGCAAGGTTGCCAAAAAGCGTATTGCTTCGGTCCGTAAGTTTGACAATGAGGCACTTCAGACCACAACGTCAAAACGAGCTGAACCGCGTGTACCTTTTGGCCAATTGGTAGAGCGCGGCATGCTGCGTCCAGGTGAAAACCTTTACTCAATGAACAAACGTCACAAAGCCAAAGTGCGCGCTGATGGCACGCTCATTGGTGATGACATCAAAGGTTCCATTCACCAAGTTGGCGCTGCTCTGGAAGGGGCACCGAGCTGTAATGGATGGACATACTGGTGCTATAAAAAAGAAGGTAAGTCAGTTTCGATTGACGTCTTGCGCCAGCAAATCAGAGCAGAAATGCAAGCCTGATCCACCCCAGAATTCGAACACCGCCAGTGTCACTGCGCCTTCTATATGAGGGACCGCAATGATGACACTCACCTTGGCCCCGCCTTTATGGCGGGGCTTTTTTTGTGGACCGCTCGGATAGGTTTGGAGTTTTTAGGATGCTTTGCTAAGCGATCTTGGGTCTAGCGGATTCGAAAGTTTCACGCGGGGGTGTTTTCGAGTACCTTTTCCCAGTGCTTGCTCCACGTATTGAACGCCAAACTCAGACTTGTTGACGACATAGAGAACGCCGGCAGACGCCGCTTTTTCCCACATGAAGGGTGTCGGCCAATCGCTCACCATGACTACGGGTGTGCGTGCATGAACTGGATGAGAAGCGAGCTCAAGCGCAAAGTCCGCCCCGATCCCATCTGGTAGGTTGTTATCGAGCAGAATGAGGGACACCTCACCATTAGCCAGCGCTTTTTTTGCAGCGCCCAATGTAGAGACAACCTGTACATTCAATGGTTGTCGGGATCGGGCAATCACCCGTGCCATCATTTGCTGATCAAATTGGCTGTCTTCGATGATGAGGCAGGTCGCAATTTTGTGCGATTGAGTGTTGCCTTGCTGCTGCATGAGAATCCCCTAACCATTTCTATACCAAAAGTATGGCAACGAGGGATTAAGAACCGCTTAGCGTGGCATAGGGTTGTTTGCCTTATTATAGGGCCGCCAATCTGCGATCTCGGGGTAATACTTGTTACGCCACCGGCGTACACGCGGGTTCATGACCCGCCGCCAGACGGGCGGCATCATGGCCAGTATCGTCATCAGTGGGTACCCATAGGGTAGCTGCGGCGCGTCATTAGGGCCATAATTTTGTAACACAGGAAAACGGCGATCAGGCTTGTAGTGATGATCCGAGTGGCGCTGAAGGTTAATCAATAGCCAGTTTGATGCCTTATGTGCCGCGTTCCAACTGTGATGAGGGTGTACGTGTTCGTATTTTCCCTCTCCAAGGTGTTTGCGGGTCAGACCGTAATGTTCCACATAGTTGACCAGTTCTAACTGCCAAACCGCGACGCTTGCTTGAATGACAAGTAGCCCAACGCCTGACCAACTGCCCAGCACAAATGCCAGGATAAAAAAGGTTAACTGAAGTGCCCAGTAGCGCCAGAACGGATTGCTGCGATCGGTCCAAGACAGGTCTTTACGGGCAAGCATTGCCTTTTCTGCCCCGAAGGAACTGATCAGGCTTTGCTTTAAGACGCGGGGATAGAAACGATGAAAACCCTCATTGTAGCGTGCAGTTACGGGATCGCGTGGTGTGGCGACATAGCGGTGATGAACCAGCATATGTTCGGATCGGAAGTGTGAATAAAGGACCATCGACAACAAGACGTCGGCCATCCAGCGCTCCATCTTGTCCTTTTGATGCATAAGCTCGTGAGAATAGTTGATGCCGACTGTGCCAGTGATAACGCCCACGCCAAAGAACACCCCGATGCGCTCAAAGGTACTCAGATGCTCTGCCTGAGGAACGTACCAGAGTAGACTCGTTAGCATCACAAATTGCACGGGCATCCAAATGATCGTGACCAGTTTATACCAATACATATCATCGTCATTTGCTGACAAATCGGCGTTTTCGGTATTCAGGCCAAGGGCCGCATCGAGCGCTGTGAACAGATACCATGTGGTGACAGGCACAATGAGCAGCGACCAGCCGCCGTAATACGCACCGACCCATGCCAGTGGAGCCAATCCCAACGACAACCAGAATGGCAATGCTCGGCCCAATTTTGCCAGATCGGATGGAGGTATCGGAGTATTGATATCAGTCATTTTTGTCGCCTAATCTGTCGGGTTCCCTAATCATAGCACGAGGATATGCATTGTCATTTAAGACATATCGTCCTGTTTGATAAGATCAAACGCTTTGCGCATCACCGTTGGAAGGTCGGAGGGGCGGAACTCATTGTGGGGTTTGAACACGCCACGGTGCGGTTCGGCATCTCGGGGTATTTCAGCCTTCATCACACGCTGGACCAGATGGAAATGCGTGAAGGTGTGGCGGACTCCGCCATCTTGTTCTTCCCACGTGCCTGTCACAGGTGGAGTGCTATCGGGGTGATCCAAAGTTACATCTACCCAATCCGATCCGGGCCAACCTAGCATACCGCCCAACAAGCCCTTGTCGGGACGTGTTTCCAATAGCCATGCACCGTCAATCCGACGTCCGAGGTAAATGGTGCCATGGCGGGTAGGCTTTGCCTTTTTGGGCGTCTTTTTTGGGAGTTCTGCCGCTGTTCCGGCCTTGCGGGCTACACAGGTGGAAAGCCATGGGCAGATGGCACAGGCCGGGGATTTCGGTGTGCAGATGGTTGCTCCCAAATCCATAACAGCCTGAGCATAATCGCCTGGACGCTTGTTTGGCGTCAGGGCCTGCGCGTGCTTCATCAACAGGGGCTTTGCTTCGGGTAGTGGTGTGTGGATGTCAAATAGGCGGGCCATCACGCGCTCGACGTTGCCGTCCAGCACGGCATGCTGCAAATCAAAGGCAATCGAAGAAACCGCAGCAGCAGTGTAGGGGCCAATGCCAGGCAGTTTGAGCAGTGCGTCATGGTCGGCAGGAAAAATGCCATCATGCTCGTCCACAACCACACGGGCGCATTTGAGCAGGTTTCGTGCGCGTGCGTAATAGCCAAGCCCTGCCCATTCGCCCATTACATCCGCGTCATGTGCGCTTGCCAGATCACGTACTGTAGGCCAGCGAATGATAAAGCGCCTAAAATAGTCCTTTACCGTTGCAACAGTTGTCTGCTGCAACATGATCTCGCTCATCCAAATAGCGTAAGGATCAGGCAAAACACCTGCGGCGCGGTCCTGCGGGGACACGCGCCAAGGCATTTGGCGGGCATTTGCATCATACCACTCCAGTAGGATTACAGACATGTTATCTTTCTCACGCACAGTTTATGAACCAATCCTGATTTGTCATAGTGGCAGGGCCGCTGTGTTGCGCTATGATCGCTCACAAGACACATAGCGCTGGGGTACCTTACGGACCACTGCACAGAGAAGAAAGAACACAACAGATAATGCCACCTCGCCGTCCCACCACCAAAGGCTTCGCTCGCACGGCCAGTTTGCTGACCGGAAAAATTCGCAAGGCGTCTGAAAGCCGCGGATTTGCGCAATCGCGTTTGTTGACCAATTGGGCCGAAGTTGTTGGGGATGACGCGGCCGCGATTTCCCGCCCCGTTGAGGTTTCGTATGGCCGTGGTGGAATGGGTGCGACCCTGACGTTGCTAACGACAGGGGCCAATGCACCGATACTGGAAATGCAAAAAGAACAACTGCGCGTGCGGGTGAATGCAGTCTACGGATACAACGCAATTGCGCGTGTGCGTGTGACACAAACCGCTGCAACTGGTTTTGCGGAGGGGCGTGTGGCGTTTGAACACGCACCCAAGAAAACAGCGAAAGCACATGATCCAGCCTTGCGCGCGCAAGCAACCAAAAACGCCGCGCACATTGGCGATGATAGTCTGCGTGACGCGTTGGCGCGTCTGGGCGAAAATATACTGAACAAGCGAAACAACTGAGCGCACTAACTGCGCATTAGAAATACACTATTGATCGAAGGACGAACCCTATGAACCGCAGAAATATCCTCCTTGGCGCTTTTGCCGCTCTTGGCCTTGGTGGCTGGTACATGACCAGTAACCGTTCCAGCACAACGGTTGCGTTCCCCGATGCGCCGCTACCAGGTGCTGCCAATGCTCAAACAACGGATGCGGACATAGATACCTCTGGTATCCCTGACATGATAATCGGCAACCCTGACGCCAAGGTTGAGATCATTGAATATGCGTCGTTTACATGCCCGCACTGTGCGACCTTCCATCAAACGGTTTTCAAGAAGCTGAAATCTGAATACATCGACACGGGAAAAATCCGGTTCGTGTACCGTGAAGTTTTCTTTGACCGTTTCGGCCTTTGGGGATCTTTGATTGCGCGTTGCGGTGGCGAAGAAAAGTTTTTTGGCATTTCCGATCTGCTTTATACGGAGCAGGCAAAATGGACACGTGCAGGTGATCCGGCGGCGATTGTCGAAGAACTGCGCAAGATCGGGCGCCTAGCCGGATTGGACAATGAAACGCTTGAGGCATGCTTGCAAGATGGTGATCAAGCGCAAGCGATGGTTGCTTGGTATCAGAAAAATGCTGAAGCTGATGACGTCGACAGCACGCCAAGCTTTATCATCAACGGCAAAAAGCATTCAAATATGAACTATGCCGACATGAAAAAGATCATCGACGACGCGTTGGCTGGCTAATGTCTGCGCCCCTTACCGGCCTGAAGGTCATTGAACTTGCCCGTGTTCTCGCGGGGCCTTGGGCTGGTCAGACACTGTCTGATTTGGGAGCGGAAGTGATTAAAGTAGAAAGTCCTGCTGGCGATGATACGCGCCAGTGGGGCCCTCCGTTTATTGAACGAGACGATGATCGCTCGGCTGCGTATTTTCACTCGACAAACCGGGGGAAGGCTTCGGTTGTAGTTGATCTGCGAACGCCTGAGGGCCAAGAAAAGATGCACGCGCTTTTGGCTGACGCGGATATCTTAATCGAAAATTTCAAGACGGGTGGTTTGGCCAAGTACGGCATGGACTACGACAGTCTAAAGGTGCGCTTTCCCAAGCTGATCTATTGCTCCATCACGGGATTTGGTCAGACGGGTCCGTATGCCCATCGCGCGGGATATGATTTCATCATTCAAGGGATCTCGGGGTTGATGTCGATCACCGGCGAACCTGATCAACAGCCACAAAAACACGGCATGGCGATCACCGATATATTCACAGGCATCTACTCGACCACCGCGATTTTGGCCGCGGTACATCAGCGTCAAACCACCGGAGTGGGCCAACATATTGATATGGCTTTGCTGGATTGTGCCGTGGCAATCACAGGCAATCAGGCGATGAATTACCTAACAACGGGTACACCACCTACACGTCTAGGCAATGCCCATCCAAATCTCACACCTTATGAAGTATTCGAAACCTCTGATGGACATCTCATCATTGCTACAGGCAACGATGGCCAGTTTCAGCGGTTGTGCAATATGTTGGGGCTCGGGGATATGGCGACCGATCCAAATTATGCGACCAACGCTGACCGCGTACAAAACCGCCCTGCAATGAATGCGCGGTTAGAGGGAGCAACGCGACGCCACAAGCGCGATGATCTTTTGACGTTGTGCGAAAATCACAATGTTCCTGCGGGCCCGATCAATTCAATGGAAGACACGTTCAATGACCCTCAGGTCAAAGCGCGTGGGATGCAGATTGAAATAGACGGCGTGCCGGGCATCAACTCACCGTTCAAATTTTCTGGCGCGGAACTGTCTTTGAAACGGCCTTCTCCAAAATTGGGCGAAGACGATTAAACGAATCAGGCGTCTGCAATATGTTTGAGCGCGTCCCAAAGAGCATTCTCTTCATCCATATTTAGCCGGACCGGAAGAGTGATGACTTTGCTTCTAAATGCGGGGGGTAAGCGCACGGCGTCTTTCTCAGTTGTGACCAATTGTGCCCCTTGTGCACGTGCATCTGCCTCTAATCGCCCCAACAGCGCAGTCGTGAGTGGCTGATGATCCTCTAAGGGTTCAGCATGGACTAGCGTTGCACCTAACCCGCGTAGGGTCGCAAAGAATTTCTCGGGATGCCCAATACCAGCGAATGCTAGCAATGGGGTGTCGGTCCAATCCATACCTGTTTGCAAGGGTGCAAGTGCTGCACGAACATGTGCCACCCGTGATGGCAGCACTGAGGTATCAAAGCCCAACTGCGCCGTGTCATCACCGATGGAAATCAGGATGTCAGCACGGGCAAGCCCTGTTTGAACTGGTTCTCGCAATGGTCCCGCAGGCAAGCAAAGTCCGTTACCAAACCCTTTTGTGGCATCAACCACCACAATGCTTAAATCATAAGTCAGTGCTGGATTTTGAAACCCGTCATCCAAAACAATTGTTTTTGCTCCAGCGGCTTGGGCGGCTGCTGCCCCGGCTGCGCGGTCGCGTGCGACCCAAACTTCGGCAAATGCAGCAAGCAACAGGGGTTCGTCTCCAACTTGCGCGGCTGTGTGACGTGCAGGATCAACGCGTACGGGCCCTTCCAAAGTTCCACCATACCCTCGTGAAACGATATGCGGTTCTAGATAAAGGTCCCGAAGTCGTTCGACGATTGCGATAACGGTTGGCGTTTTACCTGTGCCGCCCGCGTTGATATTGCCAACACAAATCACAGGGACATCCATCCGTACGCGTAGCCCTTGGGCTAATCTACGCTGTGTTGCACGGGCATAAAGCGCGCCCAACGGCTGCAGCAAACGTGCGCGCAAACCTGGACGTGGTCGGTGCCAAAAATCAGGTGCGCGCATCAGTTCATCCCTTGTTGGGTATCAAGCGTGTCTTGCACCAGATCAGTTATTCGATCCATGAGGGCGGCCCCTTCGCTGACAACATCCCAGCCAGCATGCGCCATGATTGCAGCTTGATCAGGGGCAACCAGCCGCGTCACCGCCATACCCAAGGCGGCACTATCATTGATGATGCGCGCAGCACCTGCCGATGCAAGGCGCGAGTAGCTTTGCAGATAGCGACCAACCCGTGGCCCATACAGCACTGCGGACCCTAGGGCGGCAGCTTCAAGTGGGTCAATGTCGCCACGCCCAATCAGCAACGATCCACCCAGAAAGGACACAGGCGCGACGCGATAGAATAGCCCAATCTCACGGGCATCTTCGGTAACCAATACCTGCGTTGTTTCGTCAGGAAAGGACCCGTCATCCCAGCTTAACCCTCTAAGGCCCTCAGCCCGAATTTGAGAAATAGTTTCTTGCGGATCAAGGCCCCCCGCGGGGCGCAGAACCAGCAACAGTCTGTGGGACAATCGCAGAGCCTGTCGGTGCGCGGCTAAAACAGTTTGCAGTTCTTCTGGATGAACGCCATTCGCGAACCAGATCGCACGACCAACACAGGCTGCAGAAAGATCTGCAAGATCACTTTCGTTACAATGAAGAGGTTGCCCGCCAGCCTGAAGGGCTGTCGTGATTTCGACATCGTCCTTTGGCAATCCCAATTGGACTAGGCGGCGGGCCGCGGCTGGTGTTCGAACCATGACAGCTGCAAACAAGGGTAATAGGTTGCGCGCAACATCAGGTAGCCAGCGATCCCGTCGCCCATCAAAACCCGAGGTATCAGCATTAATCAAAAACAATGGACAGTTGCATGCGTCCGTGGCCAGTATCAAATTAGGTTGAAGGCCACCGCCGGTCCAGACACAACAATCCGGTTCCCAGTGATCCAAGAATGCTTCAACGCTGGTAGGATGGTCTTCACAAATTTCTTCAACATAAATGCCATCGGGCGGTGATACGCATTTGCCAGAATTCGCGCGTGGCAGTGCCACCATCGTAATCAAGACATTTAGGCCCGGACGGCTGGAAATTTGGCGTAGAGCGAGGTCTTGAACTGCTAAGTATGCTTCACCTTCAGTGCAGTGAATCCACAAAAGCTCTCCTGACGGGCGCGCGGCATTAGGGGTCGGTCGCAATCCCTCGCCGCGTCGCGCCATCGCACGATACGCAGATAGGCCCAGTGAACGGGCCATTGCAGCGTTATCCTAGTTCTTCTGTGGAAGACGCAGCGGCTTCTTCATCGCGTAGGCGGTGAAGGTGTGCGATGAAATACCGCATGTGTGCGTTGTCGACTGTACGTTGAGCTTCGTTTTTCCACGCGTCATAGGCTGCGGCGTAGTTGGGGAAGATACCCACAACATGGATATCATCGACATTCTTGAACGTGTTTTCGCTGGGTGTTACCAGTTCACCACCAAATACAAGGTGCAGGCGTTGTGTCATGGGATCAGATCCTTTGTGTTACTTATGGTGTGTTTGCACGGCACAGGCCTGTGCAGTCAAGCAGACAAGGAAGTTATGCCAACGCATCCATTACAACAGCGTGAATTGCTGATCCTCCCGCCACCACACCGTCCAGACGTGGATCAGCCGAATTAAAGCGCAATGGCGCACCGCGTTGATTGCTAATTGTGCCACCTGCTTCGGATACGATAAGCGCACCGGCTGCAATATCCCATTCCCAACTGGGTCGCAGGGTCAGCATGGCATCAAATTTCGCTTCCGCCACCAGCCCAAGACGGTAAGCCAATGAGGGGCGATAGGCTGGCGTAAATGGGGGGCAGACTCCTTCGCGCCAGACTTTGTCAGCCATCGCAGGTTTTGCGGCAAGGATAGTAGACTGGGCAAAGTTGTCTTTTCCAGAGGCTGAAATTGGCGCACCATTCAGGTGCGCGCCCGCGCCACGAGCGGCAGTGTATAGTAAGTTTCTCAGCGGCAAGTAGACCACTGCTGCCGTAATCTCGCCCTGTTCAGCAACCGCAATAGCATGAGCCCACGTGTTTGCACCTTCGGTAAAACTGCGGGTGCCATCGATGGGATCAACAATAAACACGCGGTCATGTCCAAGGCGGATGGTGCCGTCTTCGGTTTCCTCAGAGAGCCAGCCATAGTCAGGTCGCGCCTTCAGCAAAACCTGTTGCAACAGGTCATTTACAGCCAAATCAGCCTCGGTCACAGGGCCAGCGCCATCGGGCTTGTCCCATCGTTTGGCAGAGGTCCCGACAAAGCTGGTCGCAACACGACCTGCCATGCGAACAGTGTCAATCAATAAGGGTAAATCAGCTGCCGGCAATGGTCATCCCCGGCACCAATATCGAGGGTACGACACGGCTTAAGTGCGCGCGCGCATCATTTGCTGGGATCATCGCCAATAGCATATCGCACAGGTTTCCGGCGATGGTGCATTCATTGATCGCATGAGTGATTTTACCGTTTTCTACCCACAACCCAGCAGCGCCGCGCGAATAATCACCTGTGTTGGGGTTGATTGTCGCGCCAATCATGGAGGTGACCAACAGGCCGGTTCCCATGTCGCTGATTAAGTCTTCCCGACTTGCAGTGCCTTGGGTCAATTCCATATTCCACGAACTAGGCGAGGGCCCTGAACCCGCGCCGCGCGCCGCATTTGCGGTCGAGGGAAGATCAAGTTGTCGACCTGTTGCCAGATCAAGTGTCCAACCCTGCAAAACGCCATCCTCAACGACTGCACGTTTGGTCGTAGGTAGGAATTCGGCGTCAAAAGGGCGGCTACCAGTAATCCGAGGGCGGTGCGGGTCTTCGATCAGGGATATGCCTTTTGGCAAGACTTGTGTACCCATGGCATCGCGCAAAAACGAAGCACCTCTGGTGATCGCACTGCCATTGATGGCACCTAACAAATGTCCAATCAACGAACTGGAGATGCGTTCATCAAACAAGACAGGAAACGCACCTGTCGGCGGTTTGCGCGCATCAAGGCGTTGCAATGTGCGTTCAGCTGCGGTGCGGCCAATTTCGGCAGCGCTGCGCATGTCATTTTGAAAGATGCGACTGTCACCATCATAATCGCGCTCCATTCCAGTGCCAGTGCCTGCAATTGTTACACAGCTTAAGCCGCGGTCAGTGCGCTGATATCCACCCGCGAATCCATTTGAACCTGCTAAGAAAATCTCACGGGCGCCGTAGCCAGCACTTGCCGATTGTACTTGCGATATGCCTTCAACTTCTAATGCGGCTGCTTCAGCCTCGGCTGCATCTTCTTGCAATGCGGCGGGTGCTGGTTCTTCCGTCGAATCATATAGCTCCAGCGAGGTGACGTCCCAATCGGTGGCGAGTTGATCAACCTCGGCCAGTCCTGCATATGGATTTTTGGGTGCTTCGCGCGCCATGGCAACAGCGCGTTCTGCCATTTCAGATAGGGTGCGCGAAGACGTATCTGACGCCGAAACAATCGCGGTACGTTGGCCCACAAAAACCCGCAGGCCAATATCAGTGCCTTCTTCGCGCTGGGCTTCTTCCAAAACTCCGGCCCTCACATCAACCGACAGTGAAGTGCCGCGAACGGCCATCGCATCGGCAGCATCTGCACCAGCGGTTTTTGCGGCATCCAGCATTTGCGCAGTCAGCGCATCAAGGGCTTTGGTCATCATACTCTCCTGATCAGGGGATAGAGGTAGCTGTGGTCTGGTGGACCCGCAAGGGTTGCCGCAAAAAGAAAAGCGGCCCCATCTGGGCCGCTTTAGATATTGGGAATTAAGGTCGCGTTTATTTCAGTCGCTGACCATTGGCGAGGATCTGTCCCTCTTCGTTAAACTCGATCTTGGACTTTAGCGTGTCTGGTGCATCACCGGGCACTGCAAAAAGACCCATCATCATACGCGCACCCATCACCTGATCAGATGGCAGCATGCCCATTGCGACCAATTTATCCAGCAACCCATTCGCACCGGCAAGGTTGATGTTGATGTCCCCAACAGGTTTGGGGAAGCCGGGCAAGGTCGTCTTGTCGGTGTTGTCAAACGTCAGATCACCTGTTGCATCAACGCTGGCACCAACCGCGTTGATTGTCAGTGTGTCGATCTTGAGGGCTTCGAGTTCACCGGCGGTTCCGCCGCTTGCGACAATATCCTGAACGGCGTCAGGCGCTAAGGCATCTACCAGCACTTTTGCTTTGCCGCTTAAACCCAGCGCAATTGTGGCTGGATCACGGGGCAGTTGGCTAGACGGATCAAACAAGGCCCAGATGATGTCGGACATTGTGAAATCAGTCATGTTGAACGCCAGCGCAAAGTCCTGCGAGTCGTCAGATTTCATCAGCGGCACAGTTATCTCAAAACCCGAGTTCTCCATTTCAGCAAACAGCGGGAACGGGAGGCCCGCCAGTTCTGCGCCAATCTGAACCTTTGTTGCATCTACGTCATAGCGAATGCCGTCTTGGCCCATGGCAACTGCAAGTGTTGTGCTGGCGGCCCCTGATTTGATTTTTGATGTGCCTTCTTCCGAAACGATTTCAACTTTTGTTTCCGTACTCTTGGTGGTTCCTGAACCGTCAAATGCAAATCCAGCTGCCAGAAGGGGCCCTAAATCCTGAGCTTGGGAAATGTCATCAACAGGAACAGTACTCGTGCCAGAGAACGCCATTTCGTTGATCACGGTGTTTGTTGTCATGGATTCTACCCCATCAGGGGATTTGAAGAACAGGTCATATACAATACTGCCCCATTGAATGCTCTGAACGTAGTCACGGGTTTGTCCTGCAGTCACTGTTGTCTGGGACTGCATCGCATCGCCCGTCAGGGAAAACCGTGCACTTGTTTCGTCAAATTCTGTACCGTCAACTGTCAGCGCAGCTAGCGCCAGTCCGAATTTTTCCGCACTATAGTTATAGATCATTGCTGACGGATCACCGCTTGCGGTCATGCTGTGTCCGCTTTGCGTGTAATTTAGCACCAAGCGCGCGGCCTTCTCGGTGCTTTTTGGTGTTACTTCGATCACGATCGGGAGGGAGGCAGGCATGACAACTTCGACACTGCCGTTTTTTGCGGTAACAAATTGAAGGGATCCCATGCTGATAGACATTTCTTCGATGTCTGGCCCGCCATTCATCTGAACAGAAATGTCGTTGACCGACAATGTATCTCCAGATGCGATTTCTGTGGCGGTAACGGAATAGCCCATAGCCTCTAGATATCCGCGCCAATCGCCCCAAACGTCCGCAGAAGTAAGATCGGCGGCGGCAGAGGTCGCCAATAGCGACATGGTTAGAGCGGTTGATGCCAAATAGGCGCGTGTAAGTGACATGATTGAAATTCCTCGTCATATAATTGTTGGTATAAAGGTCTGGCAAAGAAAGAGGCGGGTCAAGGGGATGTGAAACAGTTCTCGTTTCGGGGTGGTCGTCTCCGCACGGCCACGCTACCTAATTGCCAAGACTGACATCGAAACCTGCTATTTCTAGGAGAATAAAGATGGATATGACCTCAAGAACTGTAATGATTACAGGTGCAAGCCGCGGCATCGGGGCTGAAGCTGCGCGGGTTTTCGCCAATGCCGGAGCCAATGTCGCTCTGCTTGCGCGCTCTCAGGATGAAATTGCCGCACTGGCGGGCGAGATTGGCGAACGTGCGATTGCGATTCCGTGCAATGTGGCGCGCTACGGTGAAATGTCATCGGCAGTTGCTACAACAGTTCAGGCTTTTGGTGGGCTGGATGTGCTTATCAATAACGCAGGTGTCGTTGACCCGATTAGTCACCTAGGGGATGCAGACCCTGACGCATGGGGCCAGCTGATCGATATCAATGTGAAAGGTGTGTTCAACGGTATTCACGCGGCTTTGCCTGCCCTGAAGGCAAGCGGTGGCGGATCGGTTCTGACCATTAGTTCAGGTGCTGCTCATAATGCGATTGAAGCATGGAGCGCATATTGCGCGTCCAAAGCGGCGGTCAATATGCTCAATCGTTCTTTGCACCTTGAAGAGGCTGCAAATGGTATTCGGGCTATTGGCCTGTCTCCTGGAACGGTAGCAACTGAAATGCAGCGGGTGATCAAAGCGTCAGGCATAAACCCCGTTAGCCAGCTGGATTGGGAAGTACACGTTCCTGCCGACTGGCCTGCTAAATGTTTGCTGTGGATGTGTTGCGCCGAAGCGGACCAATATTGCGGCGAGGAAATCTCGCTTAGGGATGACAATATTCGCCGCGCGGTCGGCTTAATATGATTGAGCTAACACAAAACCACGATATCTGGACGGTTACATTGAACCGTCCAGATAAGGCCAATGCATTGACCGAAGACATGCTGCGAGAGCTTTGCGAAATCATGGAACGTGCAGGAGGCGCGCGCGCAGTGATTTTGACAGGGCGTGGAAAAATCTTCAGCGCAGGCGCTGATCTGGACGCGGCGCGGGCGGGCTTGGCTGTGTCTGATCTGTGGGAGCGTCTGTCTGGTGCGATTGCAGCACTTCCCGGTTTGACGATCGCAGCTCTTAACGGCACGCTGGCTGGCGGCGCGATGGGCATGGCACTGGCTTGCGATATCCGGATTTCGGTTCCGGGGGCCAAGTTCTTTTATCCCGTAATGAAATTGGGTTTTTTGCCACAACCTAGCGATCCGGTCCGCATGACGGCACTGATTGGCCCTTCACGGACCAAGTTGATCCTGATGGGCGGGCAAAAAATTCTGGCTGACGAAGCATTGGCGTTTGGCTTGGTTGATCGTTTGGTCGAGGTAGATGCGCTGCTAGAGACTGCGCAATTATATTGCGCAGACACCGTTGCTGCGCCAGATCAGATTGCCCATGGCATTAAACAGATGTGTAAATAGAGGTTTGTTTTCGCTTAGATGAGCGGCACAAACGGCACATCGCACGCGGCTAAAACCAAAAGAGATGTGAGAATAATCGCGATACGCATGAGTTTGCTCCTGTATTTTGGTTGCCCATTCGGGCTTCTTTCTTTTGGTCTTACCACAGATATGGTGCAGGAACAGATGCTTTGAGGAAAGAGATCATGCGTTTAGCTTGATACTCTTGGGTTCACTTGATCTGCGAGCAAGAAGTCGCCGGATCATGTTTGTTTCAAATTTCAAACTTAAGTGCTGCAATTTGAAGTTGTTTGTATGCAGATTGATCTTTGGGGAGGTAGATAATTGCAAGTGCTTGCCGCAACATCACAAGAACCCGCCACTTGATCCTACAGTGCCACTGGGCCAAGAGAGTGGCACGGCCAATTAGATAAGCAAGGTAACCTCATGAATTTTGACCTTTCGGAATACCCACCTATCGTTCAGCAGATTGCTGGCTATGGGGTTCAAGGGTACGAGTTGGCGATGGGTTGGCTTCTTAGTCCTGCCGCATGGTCGCAATTTGGCATCTTGGTCGGTGCCTACTTGCTTGCAGTGCTTATCACGCGGCGGATGCGTCCTGCCCTTCAAAAGCTGGTCGATCCAGGAGACAAACAAAACCTCTTCACTTCACCGCGTTTGTTTGTGCTGCAGTTTTTACCGCTCGTTCTGCCGCTTCTTGCCTATCTGTTGACTGGTATTGGTGAACAAATTGTTAGATCGATCTTTGACAGCGGTGCCGTGATTGCCTTTGGTAAACGGGTCTTCATGTTCCTTGCTGTGCGCATTGTTGTTCGAGACATCCTAAAAGATCCATTCCTCACGTTGCTTGGGCGGTTCATGCTCATTCCCATTGCAGCGCTCTACATGCTTGGCATGCTTGACGTTGTTACGCTCAAGCTGACAGAAACCATCGTTGGCGTGGGCAATATCCGCTTTTCGTTGATTTCCGTTGTGCGAGGCTTGATTGCAGGCTCGCTACTGTTTTGGTTGGGGCAATGGTCAAATAGCCAAACTTCCTCGTTGATTCAAAAACAGGAAATCAGGCCTTCTTTGCGTCAGCTTTTGATCAAAGTGGTCGAGTTCATGATCTTTGGCGCGGCTTTCCTCATTTTGATGAATGTAATGGGGATCAATCTGGGTGCACTTGCCGTTCTAGGTGGTGCCATCGGTGTTGGTCTTGGTTTTGGTCTGCAAAAAATTGCGTCCAACTTCATATCAGGTGTGATCTTGTTGGTCGAAGGTCAAGCAACTGTGGGCGATTATGTTGAGCTTGATGGGGGCGAAAAGGGCCAAATCGTCAAGATGACCGCGCGCGCAGCCATCTTGGAAACATTCGATGGCCGTTGGATTGTGGTGCCTAACGAAGATTTTATCACAACCCGAGTGGTGAACTATTCGGATTCCGGCTCCGCCAACCGGTATGAAGCAGAATTTTCTGTCAGCTATGACACGGATATCAATTTGATCCCTGCCATTATTGAAGCAGCGGTTTGCAAGCATCCTGAAGTTCTGGATTTGCCTTATCCGCCTGATTGCGAACTGCGGGGTTTTGGCGATAGCGGGATCGATTTCGCTGTTGAGTTCTGGGTCAATGGGATTGACGACGGACCAAATAAATACACCTCTGACGTGCTATTCCTTGTTTGGAACGCACTGCGTGACAACAACATCGAGATCCCCTACCCACACCGTGTGGTCGAGTTTAAGGGCGCGCTTCCCGCCGTGGTGTCACAATGAGTCGCGTTGTAATTATTGGCAGCGGCCCTGCAGGACTGATGGCCGCCGAAGTATTGGCGCAGTCTGGCGTTTCTGTAACGGTTTGCGACGCGAAGCCATCGGTGGGGCGCAAGTTTTTGATGGCGGGTAAATCTGGCCTCAACATTACCAAAGTAGAAGAGATTGAGCTATTTCATGCGGCCTATGCGGAAGCGGCACCTTGGCTTGCGCCGATGCTTGATGCATTTGGCCCCGATCAGGCACAGGCGTGGGCGCGTGATTTGGGGGAGGAACTATTCACGGGCTCCACGGGTCGCGTTTTTCCGAAAGCGATGAAAGCGTCCCCATTGTTGCGTGCATGGATGGGAAAGCTCAATTCCCTCGGGGTCACGTTCAATACCCGTTGGAGATGGACAGGTTTTGAAGGTGATGCGTTACGCTTTGAAACGCCAGAAGGCCCACAAGCACTGGAGTCGGATGCGACTATTCTTGCGCTGGGCGGTGCCAGTTGGCGTCGTCTTGGTTCGGACGGGGCGTGGGCCGTCGTTTTGACCGAACGAGGTGTGCCTGTCACCCAATTCACTGCGGCCAACGCAGGCGTTGCAATTAACTGGTCCCCTTTTATGGATAAACACTTAGGTGCAGCGGTGAAAAGCATCGCGCTGCGGGCTGGGCCATACGTGTCGCGCGGCGAAGCGGTGTTATCAAAACGAGGCCTCGAGGGCGGCGGTGTGTATTCTGTTTCGCGTGGTGTGCGTGAAGGCCACCCGTTAGTTATTGATCTGGCACCAGATCTGACATCTGAGGCGGTTACGCAAAAGCTGGAAAAACCGCGTGGTAAGGCAACACTCACCAACCACATCCGCTGGATGCGGCAAAGATTGCGCTTTTGCAGGAAATGGCGATGCCGCTACCCAAAGAGCCAAAAGCGCTAGCACGTTTGATAAAGGCACTGCCCGTTAAGCATGCTGGGTTGCGCCCAATGGATGAGGCGATCTCGACCGCTGGGGGTGTCGCAATGTCAGGGTTGGATGATACCTTGATGCTTGATGCGCGGCCTAACACCTATGTGGTCGGTGAAATGCTGGATTGGGAAGCGCCAACAGGTGGTTATCTGATCACGGCGTGTTTAGCGACAGGAGCATGGGCGGGCCACCATGCAGCAGCCCGCTTGAAAGCTTAAGCGTCACCGCGTGCGCGAACAGCTTTGAACGCGTCGCGCTTGCGCAAACCAGCAGCCCATGTGGCAAGGCGATCATCGACACTTGGAAAACCAGCGCCAATGGACCAGTTGATACACTGCACGGCCAAAATGTCAGGCACAGTGATTTCGTCACCCATCAGGAATGGTCCCTCGATCCGGTCCGCCAACAGTTTTGAGCTGCGCGTGAATTCAGTTTTGAGGGTGTCTTTGATTTCGGGCATCCGTAGGTTTTCCGGCAGGACAAAGCTGTGCTTGGCTGCGGCCCAAAGAATAGCGTCGAATTCATCCACCAGCCAAAATACCATCGCATCCTGACGTGCGCGGGCGGGTGTTCCCGCTGCTGCAGTAAGCGCGCCGTGTTTGTCAGCGAGGTACTGCATGATTGCAGTGGAATCGGTAAGTTTTTCGTCACCATCCAGCAATGCAGGCACTTTGCCTGACGGATTGTATTTGCGCGCGTCTTCAGATTGGGGGGCGGCGAGGATTACATCATAGGTTTGTCCCAATTCTTCCAGCATCCACATGACTCGAAATGCCCGTGTTTTTACGCCGCCAATAACTGTATACATCGTGCTTTTTCCTTTGACTGCTTCAGCTTGCCCCGAACATGGCCAAGCGTATGAAGGTTCGTTCGATGATAGCCATGGCAGGTGCTGTTTGGCCAGCAGATCTGAGCTGCAAGTCAGTATCGGTTAAAATGCTCAGCGCGGTTTCCAGCTTTGCAGTGCCCCAATCGCGCGACTGGCGCATCACCCGATCGCGGTCGCGCACACCCCAAATGGGCGCACCCGGGTTGCAGGCGGTGCGGTGCAACGTGCGAAAATGGCGCATCGCCATGATGCTAAGGGTGACTGCGTTCACGCCTTGGCTTTGCAAACGGCGCATCAATGGCCCGATCAAAGTAGTCTGCTTTTCCGCCACGATATTCAGGATGTCATCCACTGCCGCCTCAACAGAGGCAGGGGCGCAAGCCGCAATATCATCCAGCGTCACAGGTGCATCCGGTTCGCTGAGTTTATAGAGGGATAGCTTTTCCAGTGTTTGGCGGAAATCACCGGGATCAAGGCTGCGCGCGAGGTCTTCTAACGCGGCCATGACAGGGCCATCGGCACGCAATTGGGCCTCGTTCAGCAATTTCTCAATCTCGGCGCGGTCGGGTGGATCATCAAAGATGCCCCATGCATATGCATCGCGGTGGCCTTCAAATGCCTTGAGCAGTTTGGAGGTTTTCTTGAGATCGCCAGCAGAGACAACAATTTGTGCGTCACCTGCCTGCCAGTCGCCCATGGTTTGGATGATGGTCTGGGCGACAAGCTCAGTCGCACCTTCAACAAATGCTGCGCGCGGTCCGGGGAAAAAGCCAACAGCCTTGATGGCGTCCATCAAGAGTGCAGGCTCACGGCGTAATTCGCCAGCGGGAATGCGGGTCAGGCGCATTTCTTCTTCGGCAGCGGGGCCTAGCAGTGCTTTTAGATATTCTTGTCGCTTAAGCGCGACGCGCATTGCATCGCCGCCATACAAAAGCAGCCCAAGTTTATCTTTAGGTGGCTTTGCTACGATGCCAGCGCCATCGCGGCGGCCCAGTTTCATGCTGGTACGTCGGCCGCATAAAGGCGTGCCGTGATCTGGTCACCAATAATCACCATCAACCGTTCAAGGGCATCCTGTTCTGCGGCGAGGGTAGCAACGGTTGTTCCTGTTGCAGAATAGGCGGTGAAGTTCTGGGCCGTGCCGGAGGTGATGATGGTGCCATCCATCGAATCGCGTAGTACAAATTCGACCTTCCCGATCAGATTGTAGCGCGTGATGTCGCCGGACGAGTTGATCGCCAGATCATCCTCGTCCAGATCAATAGTGAGATCGAGCGCATAGCGTGCGCTGTCGCCACTGCGCCCCAATTGAGTTTCCATATGCCGCGTCAAAAGGTAACCCGCCTGTGTAGACGGCTCTTGCACCAGCACCTGACCGTTCAGTTTTGTACCTGTACCGACCGGTCCGTAGACGGGGGTAAAGCCACAGGCGGCCAGCGCCAATGGCAGAGCAAGTAGCGTTCGGCGGTTAAACAACAACATTCACAATTCGCCCCGGTACAACGATCACCTTCTTGGGTGTTCCGCCATCAAGGATACGGATCACAGCCTCTTGGGCAAGGGCCAGCTTTTCAATTTCGTCCTTTGGCATGTCCGCAGGCACGTCAATTTCGCCGCGCCGCTTGCCGTTGACCTGAATTGGCATTGTCACGGTGTCGTCTTTCAACATCGCCTCATCCACCACAGGCCATGGTGCAGTCGCGATCAAACCTTCGCCACCTTGGTTGGCCCAGATGTCTTCGGCCAAGTGCGGCGTCATGGGGGACATGAGCTGCGCAAGCGTCATGACGGCTTCGCGTTGTACGGCCTTTGAGGCCTTGGATTTATGCAGTGTCGCGGTAAAGCCGTAAAGCTTGGCGATGGCGGCGTTAAAGCCAAAGCTCTCGACCGCTAAAGTAACGTCATTGATCGTTTTGTGCATCTGCTTGAGCAGGTCTTCATTGCCCTCACCAGCCACATCGTCGCTCATCTCGCCAATGCGATCACAGATGTTCCATACACGGTTGAGGTGTTTGTAGGCTGCTTCCGCGCCAGAAGCTGTCCATTCCACATCCCGTTCGGGGGGCGAATCGCTGAGGACAAACCAACGTGCCGTGTCTGCACCAAAGGCGGAAATGATGTTTAGCGGGTCGACCACGTTGTTTTTGGATTTGGACATTTTTGCAGATGGGATGATTTCCACTTCTGCGCCGCCTTCTTTCAGGAAGGCTTTGTCGCCTTTGAGGTCCACCTCTTCAGGATAGTGAAACACGGGACGTCCATCCTGGCCCTGTTCGGTCTTGTAGATCGCGTGTGTCACCATGCCTTGGGTGAACAACGTGTCAAACGGCTCGACCGCAGATTCGGGCAGGTGGCCTGTGATATTCATCGCACGCGCAAAGAAACGGGCATAAAGCAGGTGAAGAATCGCATGCTCAACCCCGCCGATGTATTGATCGACGTTCATCCAGTAATCGGCATCGTCCATCACCGTTGGCGTATCTGCATGCGGCGCAGTGAAGCGGGCGTAATACCAAGACGAATCGACGAATGTATCCATCGTGTCCGTTTCGCGCAGGGCCGACTTGCCACATGACGGGCAAGGTGTTGTGCGCCACTCGGTGTGACGATCCAGCGGGTTACCTGGAATGTCGAATGTAACGTCTTCGGGCAGTTTGACGGGTAGGTTCTCTTTCTTTTCAGGAACCACGCCGCAGTCATCACAATGCACAACGGGAATCGGGCAACCCCAATAGCGTTGGCGTGAAAGGCCCCAATCGCGCAGGCGATATTTGGTTACGCCTTGGCCAACACCCTGCGCTTCGCAGAATTCGACAGCTGCATCGATACCCTCAAGGCCAGTTTGCCACTGCTCGCCTGCGAATCCGCGGTTATAAAAGACTTTCTCAGTCTTCGCGGGCACAAAGGCTTCGGTCAATTTCTCGGCGGCATCCTCGGATGGCAGGTATGTCGAGACGATCGGCAGGTCATATTTTGTCGCGAACTCAAAATCGCGCGGATCATGGGCAGGGCAACCAAAGATCGCACCAGTGCCGTACTCCATCAGGATAAAGTTGGCGATATAGACGGGCAGTTCTTTGGCCGTGTCAAACGGGTGACGTACGCGGATGCCTGTATCAAAACCCAACTTTTCGGCGGTTTCGATAGCTTCTTCTGTGGTGCCGCCTTTGCGACACTCAGCTGTGAACGCAGCAACTTCCGGATTGTCGCGCTCAAGGAGCTTGGCAATGGGGTGGTCAGGCGAGATACCAACAAAGCTGGCACCAAGAAGAGTATCGGGGCGAGTCGTATACACTTCGATACGGTCATGGCCCTCAGGTGCATTGGTTGTAGAGAACGCGAATTGCAGACCGCGAGATTTCCCGATCCAGTTTTCCTGCATCAGGCGTACCTTGGCAGGCCAGTTCTCAAGAGTGTCCAAACCAGAAAGCAGTTCGTCGGAATAATCCGAGATTTTAAAGAACCACTGGGTCAACTCGCGCCGTTCTACCAGCGCACCAGAGCGCCAGCCGCGTCCTTGTTCAACCTGCTCGTTTGCCAGAACGGTCATATCGACCGGATCCCAGTTCACAACAGCGTTTTTGCGATAGATCAGGCCCGCATCGATCATATCAATGAACATAGCCTGCTGATGTTGGTAATAATCGGGGTGGCATGTGGCGATTTCGCGGGACCAGTCCAAGGAAAAGCCAAGGGGCTTCATTTGGCTCTTCATGTCCTCGATGTTTTGATAGGTCCATGTGCCCGGGTGAATACCCTTTTGCATTGCTGCATTTTCCGCAGCCAACCCAAACGAATCCCAGCCCATTGGGTGTAAAACGTTAAAACCCTTCGCCAGCTTGTAGCGCGCAATTACGTCGCCCAGCGTGTAATTGCGGACGTGACCCATGTGGATTCGCCCTGAGGGGTAGGGGAACATCTCTAGGACATAGTACTTTGGCTTATCAGCCGAGCGGACAGCTTTGAAAATTTCGTCTTTTTCCCACACAGCTTGCCAGCGGGCTTCGATCTCGGATGGGGTGTAGCGGGTCATGTGCAGGCCTTTTTACGCGGCAACGCCGGACGTGTGGTGATCACAAGGCCCGGCGCTGCAAAATATCAATAACGGTTGGATGGGCAATTAGAGTTTGTTGTCTGTGATCCGCAATTCACGTGCCCGCGATAGAATCGCGTCTTCAACTGCGCGGCTGGTCGCACTGCTCACAGCGCCGCCACGCGATTGCAGCGAAACATGAAGGGAGCGCGCGTCAAGTGCTGGATCGTTAATTAGAACAGTAGCGCGATAAGAGCGCCCGCCGCCGGGAGGCGTGCCGTAGCCTGTAACAATAACGCCAGTGAATGGATCAACAGACGTGATCGGCATGAAACTAAGGACTTCTAACGTGGCGTTCCAAAGATACTTGTTTACCTGAACAGAGCTTTCGGTGCTTTTTTTGTTAAATACGGACCAGATAGTGTTGTTTGGGTTTGTTTCAACGTTCGATGGATTGTTGGCGTTTGTATATTGCGCTGGTCGATCGGTCGCTGGTGTACCTAGGCGTCCGAGTGAGCCACAGGCAGCTAATGTACCAAGCGCAATCGTTAATATCGCTATATTTCGAGCCTGCATGCGCCCCATTCTCGCCACCTTACATATGTTTTCATATGCAATACCCAAGCAAAGGCATCTGGGCAAGGTCTATGTATAATCGTGTATAGGTATAGTGTGCCGGATCCTCGGTAACGGCGTTTGCCCGCTCAAACCAACTGTGGCAAAGCTGCATCATCATTCGCCACATTGCTTTTGGGCTTGCCGCTTTCCTTGCCAAAAGACGAGGCGAGGCTCAAAAGAACCTCATACCTAGATCGGAATTCCCCGGTCGGGTCCTTTTGAATTCAAACCGAGGGAAAACTCATGAAAAAAGTTCTCTTCGCAACAACAGCTCTGGTCGCCACAGCTTCAGTTGCAGCAGCAGACGTATCATTCTCAGGCTACGGCCGTTTTGGTATCATCTATCAAGACACAGCAGCTGGTGACTCCACAGACGTCACAAGCCGTCTTCGCTTGCAAATCGACGCAACTGCAGAATCAGACGCTGGTGTAACTTTCGGTGCACGCGTTCGTATTCAGCAGAACAACACAGACAACGCCAACTCCCCAGCGGGAACAGGCTTCAACGGCGCACGTTTCTTCGCACGCTCCGGTGGCTTTGAAGTTGGTGTTGGTAACATCTTTGGCGCGATCGAATTCATGCCTGGCATGTACCCAATCGATCTGGGTCTGACTGGTCTTGGTTACCAGTACACAGCATACTCCACAGGCGGCGCAGACGCGTACTCCTCCGGTGGTAACGGCTCTGCAGGCTCAAACGGTGTTGAAGTTCTGTGGTCCGCAGGCGACCTCTCCGTACACGTATCTGCTTCTGATACATCCGACCGTATCGCCGGGCACATTGCATACACATGGAACGGCTGGACATTCGCATTGGGTGCACAGGATTCCGACAACGCAGCAGACACTGAGTTTGCAGCAACTGTTGGCGGTTCCTTCGGTATCGCAGACGTTACACTTGCATACGCAGACAACGGCACAGCAGGCGATCACGTTGTTCTGACCGGTCGTTTCGACGTAGGCGCAGCCACAAACATCGAAGTATATGTTGCAGACGCAGACGCATATGCTGAAACTTCCTACGGTATCGACTTCAACCACGACATGGGTGGTGGTACATCCATCCGCGGTGGTATCGCTTCCCTTGGAAACGACGATACACGTGCTGATCTGGGTGTTCGCTTCAACTTCTAAGTTGAACGAAATTACCTAAGTGATTTGGGGCAGACTTCGGTCTGCCCCTTTTCTTTTGTGCAATGCTGTTATTTGTAGGCCCTAGAATAGGAGCCACTTATGACACTGTGCAACATCATCGATAAAATTGCTAAAACTGAAACAGCAGCAGGCCGAGCTGTAGGTTCAGTTTCCCTGATTGCGGTAAGCAAGGTACAGCCAAATGCGCGTGTTGCGGCCGTTCTTGAAGAAGGTCACCGGATCTTTGGCGAGAATAAGGTGCAGGAAGCGGCTGGTAAGTGGCCCGATTTCCGTGAGAAATTTGACGGTATAGATTTACACTTGATTGGCCCTCTCCAAACCAACAAAGCGCGGCAAGCGATGGAGTTGGCGCAAAGCATTCACACATTGGACCGCCCTAAGTTGGCAAATACAATTGCGCGGCTGGCACAGGAGATGGGTCAATGCCCGGACCTGTTTATCCAAGTGAACACAGGCGAAGAGGAGCAGAAAGCTGGGGTCCTACCGGCCGATGCTGACAGTTTTATCACACAATGTCAGGCGCTTGATCTGCCTGTGCGGGGTCTGATGTGTATCCCGCCTGTAGATGAAGAGGCAGCGTTGCATTTTGCGTTACTCGCCAAAATCGCTGCGCGAAACGGCTTGGATGGGCTATCTATGGGGATGAGTAGTGATTTTGAGAAGGCGATTGCCTTGGGTGCCACGCATATTCGCGTTGGTTCCGCCATTTTTGGTGATCGGGTTGTGGAATAGCGAACAGTCCTAATGGACGATTAACCGCGTGCTTAGTGTAATCTGGCGTGCAATCGCATGTAAATGTGTGCGGGAGAGCGCCACGCACCCTTCTGTTGGGTAGCCAAGTTTGCGATATTGATGAATGAAAATCGCTGACCCGCGCCCTGGTTTGGCGTTAGGCCAATTCCAGTCAGTGAGAATCACCAAATCATACAACGGATCGGCGCGGCGTAGTTTTTCATGGCTGTGCGTGTAAGGTGCACGTACCATCAAATTGTAGTTGGCATCGTCTTGATCATCAGACCACAAATCGAGGGGCCCAATTTGCTGCGCCCATGAGGTAGGTTGGGCAATTCGATCCGCACGATACAGCATTCCGACAATGCGATGCTTGCCACGTGGTGTTGCCCCGTCGCCTTCACGCTTGTTGCTTTTGATGCCGCCTTTGCCGATCGTGCAAGGCCATAATCGTCCCTGAAACCTTACACCTTTGGGTGTGAGAACCAAGTCATCTGGTGTCAAAATAGATGTCCTGATTTTTCTGCCTTAGTCGCGAGATAGGCCGCGTTATGGTGGTTTTCTCCCACTGCCAGTGGCACGCGTTCTGCCACATGAACACCGGATTGTCCCATCATTTCAACCTTGCGGGGATTGTTTGTCAGCAGGTTTACAGTGGAAAATCCCATCTTCTTAAGGATATCCGCACCAAGGCGGAAATCCCGTTCGTCATCTTCAAAGCCAAGGCGATGGTTTGCCTCGACCGTGTCAAACCCCTGATCCTGAAGAGAATAGGCGCGCATTTTGTTGGCTAAACCAATCCCGCGGCCCTCTTGATTAAGGTAAAGCAGTACGCCTTGGCCGGCGGCGCCCATTTGCGCCATAGCAGCGTGCAATTGTGGTCCGCAGTCACATTTGAGGCTGCCCAGAATATCACCAGTAAAGCAGGCAGAATGCAGACGGCATAGTACCGGCGTGTTTCGGTCGGGGCGCCCTATTTCGATGGCGTAATGCTCCTCACCGCCGTTCTCAGGGCGGAATACATGTAATCGACCGTGTTCTGAGGCTTCCATTGGCAGGCGCGCATGCACAACTGAATGCAAAGGGCTGTTGGCCCGCAAAAGAAGCCCTGCTGCGGCGTTATCTACTGCTGTTAAAGAGTGAGTGAGGGCAAATGCTGCGGGATGGTCAAGCATGACAATCAGGGCTGCGGGTAATAAGCGCGCGGATTTTACAAGACTTAGCGCGGTGGTGTGAACGGTGGCTTTGCCTTCTCGTTGGGCAACGAGCGGACCTTTCATGGGCGCGCGTAGATCATCAGCTGGGTCTGCAATGCTTTGAACCCATGCCAACGTTGCATCACTGGGGAGCGGAATGCGCGCAAGGTCACCGTCGTAGGCGTGTGCCTTTAACGTTCCGGCACGCCGCGCTGTGATGGCAAGAACGCCGTCATTCTCTAGCGTCATCACGTTGGCCAGCCGCTCAGCGGTCAGTGTTTCAGCGGCCAAGACAAGCATATTACCCAAAACGACGGGCACGCCCATGCGTAAATCAGCCCTCGCACGGGCAAGTGTTTCGGTTACATCTGGGGCAAAAGGCATGGCGAATGTTACAACTCATCAGGTCTGTCGAACGATATCTAGGGCAATACCACGGGAATTGAAACATTTGACGGCATTGCGACACACCGATGTGAGGAAACGGTTCTGCCCCTTGTTGATCTGCTGTGTATCCATATCTTTAGGTCAACGGAATGGAGACGCACTATGGCACAGCTCAAGAAAATCCTTTTGGTCGATGACGACGACGATTTGCGCGAAGCGCTTAGCGAACAGTTGATCATGACAGAAGACTTTGATGTCTTTGAGGCAGCAGACGGTGCTGACGCGATGGTTCGCGCAAAAGAAATGATCTATGATCTGCTGATTCTAGATGTCGGTTTGCCTGATACAGATGGTCGTGAGCTTTGCCGTCTTTTGCGCAAGCAAGGAATCAAAAGCCCTATCATGATGTTGACGGGTCATGACGGTGATGCAGACACAATTCTGGGTCTTGATGCTGGCGCGAATGATTATGTTTCCAAGCCCTTTAAATTCCCGGTTCTATTGGCCCGTATTCGCAGCCAATTGCGCACGCATGAACAATCTGAGGATGCAATTTTTCAGTTGGGACCATATACGTTCAAGCCATCCATGAAAATGTTGATCCGCGAAGATGAGACCAAAGTCAGACTGACGGAGAAAGAGACAAATATCCTCAAGTTTCTGCACCGCTCTGCTGAAGGTGTCGTGGCACGAGATGTGCTGCTGCATGAGGTCTGGGGTTATAATGCTGGGGTTACCACCCACACATTGGAAACCCATATCTATCGGTTACGCCAAAAGATTGAGCTAGATCCATCAAATGCCCGTCTGTTGGTTACGGAATCCGGCGGCTATCGGCTTATGATTTGACACGGGTCTTATTTATTAAGCATTCGATGTTAACTGAATAACAGACAGGTTTTTTTCATGAGTTTCCTGTCGGTTTGAACCCGAAGTTGAGTGGCCGGGGTAATTGCCGCTCTACCTCCCTGTTGGACTTGGCCGGGCCTTAGTGCCCGGTCTTTTTTTGTCGTGTTTTCGGTGGTTGCCGCCTGATGGTCGCGTTAGGGTATAGCGACCCATATCAGGAGCACATGCTATGTCCTTTACCCTTGCCACTTGGAACATCAATTCTGTCCGCCTGCGCGAGCCGATTGTGTGTAAATTGTTGGAAGAAGAGGGACCAGACGTGTTGTGCCTGCAAGAATGCAAAAGCCCTGTTGATAAGATCCCGATGGAGGCTTTTGGCGCGCTTGGTTACAAATATATGATCGCCGAAGGTCAAAAGGGCTATAACGGCGTTGCGATCCTGTCCAAGTTACCTTTGGAACCTGCCGGCGCACATGATTTTGCACAACTTGGTCATGCGCGGCACGTTGCTGCAAAGTTGCCCAATGGCGTGACGGTCCATAACTTTTATGTGCCCGCTGGCGGTGATGTTGCGGACCGCGAAGTGAACGAAAAATTTGGGCAAAAGATGGATTACCTCGCCGAAATGCGGGACTTCTTTCATGTCGAATCTCCTGAAAAGGCTATTCTTGTCGGTGATTTGAACATTGCGCCACGCGAAGACGATGTTTGGGACCACAAGAAATTGCTAAAGGTTGTCAGTCACACACCTGTCGAAGTCGAAGCGCTGGCGCAGACGCAAGACGCAGGCAAGTGGGTGGATATTACGCGTCAGGATATTCCTGAGGGGTTGCTGTATAGCTGGTGGAGCTACCGGGCAAAAGATTGGGATGCTGCAAATAAAGGCCGCAGGTTGGACCACGTTTGGGCCACACCTGATATTTCATCATCTGCGCACAGCAGCCGCGTATTGCGTGCCGCGCGTGGATGGGAGAAGCCGTCTGATCACGCGCCCATTTTTGCAACTTTCGATGTTTGAGGTTAAACCTCTTTGAAACCACGGGCTGAGGTCACATATGTAACTCAACCCGATAGAACTGCACATTAGGACCGATGATATGATGGATCTCAACCTTTCCGCCGCCGCACCTGCCGATAACCTGATCAAAGACACAACCGAAGCCACGTTTATGGCTGATGTCGTTGAGGCGTCACAAACAACACCGATCATCGTTGATTTTTGGGCTCCGTGGTGCGGGCCATGCAAAACTTTGGGCCCACAGCTTGAAGCTGCGGTGACCGCGGCCAAGGGCGCGGTGAAGATGGTCAAAATCAATGTGGATGAGGCGCAGGGTATTGCGGGCCAGTTGCAAATCCAGTCGATACCGACTGTTTATGCGTTCTGGAAAGGGCAACCAGTAGATGGTTTCCAAGGGGCTGTTCCACAATCCGAGATTGTCGAATTTGTTGACCGCGTGATCAAGGCAGCAGGTGGCGAGTCTCCCTCGGATACGCTCAATGATGCAGTTGAAGCGGCCGAAGAGATGCTGACGGATGGTCAGGCAGATGATGCGGCACAGACGTTTGCCGCGATTTTGGGGGAAGACCCAATGCACGCCGCTGCTTATGGCGGCATGGTCCGCGCACACATCGCGCTGGGAGACATGGATCAGGCAGAGGGTTTGCTCAATGGCGCACCAATCGAGATTTCCAAAGCACCGGAATTGGAAGTCGCGCACGCGCAGCTTGAGTTGGCGCGACAGGCCGCTGATGCCGGACCTGTAACTGAGCTGAGCGCCGCGGTGGAGGCCAACCCTGACGATCTTAAGGCACGGTTTGATCTTGCCCAAGCACTCTATGCTAACGATGATGCTGAAGCGGCGGTTGGCCAGCTTCTAGAGCTATTCAAGCGGGATCGCGAATGGAATGAGGGGGCTGCCAAGGCGCAACTCTTCACCATTTTCGACGCATTAAAGCCCAGCGACCCAATAGCATTGAATGGTCGACGCAAATTGAGCTCACTAATATTTGCCTGATCGGCTCGGAGCACTATCTGTAGGACATGATAAAACAAGCTGATTTACCAGACACCATCCCGATCTTTCCATTGGAGGGAGCGTTGTTGTTGCCGCGCTCTCGACTACCGTTGCATATATTTGAGCCGCGCTATTTGCAGATGATCGAGGACGCGTTGAAAACGGGCACGCGGTTGATAGGTATGGTGCAACCAAATGTGATTCCGGGCCGTGAAGGCATGGGGTTGCAGACAATTGGATGTGCAGGACGCATCAGCCAGTTTTCCGAAACGGAAGATGGCCGTTACATGATCACGCTGGCCGGGATCTCGCGTTATCGTATCGTCACCGAAACTGAAGGCTTTTCCGCATATCGCCGTTGTGAGGTGTCTTGGGATGGTTTTGCCCCTGATCTCGAAGATGAAGAAGCGGATACCGCATTTGATCGCAAGCCGTTCCTGGATGCGCTGTCGCGGTATTTTGATGTGCGCGGCCTATCGGCAGATTGGGAGGCCCTGACAGATGCAGATGACGAATTGCTCATCAATTCGCTCTCCATGATGCTGGATTTCGAAAGCGAAGATAAGCAAGCGTTGTTAGAAGCACCGTCGCTGCGTACGCGTCGGGAGACATTGGTGACGTTGATAGAATACGCCTTACGAGGTGGTGCAGAAGGGGAAATGATGCAATGAGCGACACAGTTGTGAATTTTGATCGCCGCATGCTTGAGGCGCTTATTTGCCCGCGCAGCCAGCAGACGTTGCGATATGATGCTGAGCGTCAGGAACTAGTGTCCAAGTCGGCGGGCCTCGCATACCCTATCCGCAATGGCATTCCCGTTATGCTGATTGATGAGGCGCGTATCCTAGATTAAGGAGGCACCCTACAGCGGTAAACCACGCATAAGTTTGGGCAGATCTCCGTTCAAGCCAGCGGCTTCGCGGATGAAGGTTCGGCGTAGGCCGGGCATGGCGTTGATAACCCCCATTCCGATGTCGCGGGCAAGACGCATAAACGCATTGTCGTTCGAGAAAAGACGGTTGAAGCTGTCGGTAGCCAGCGCCAGTGAAACGTTATCAAAACGCCGCCATTCTTGATATCGCGCTAGCGCCACGCCTGCGCCAAAATCCTCTCCACGCCGTTGCGCGTCTACGATTACCTCGCACAATGCGGCGATATCGCGAAAGCCAGCATTTAGGCCCTGACCTGCGATGGGATGAACGCCGTGGGCACTGTCGCCCACCAACGCAAGGCGATCTGCGATCATGTCATGGGCTAAGGATAGACTAAGCGGATAAGTGTATCGCGCACCTGCAAGAGAGATCTCGCCCAGAAAATCGCCAAACCGTGGTCGCAGCACATCTAAATACTCTGCGTCAGGCAAGGCGTGAATGCGTGCTGCGTTTTGATCAGTTTCGGACCAGACTATTGAGCTGCGGTTTCCCGTCAGAGGCAAAATTGCCAAGGGGCCAGGGGGCATAAAAAACTGATGGGCAATGCCGTCATGAGGCAGTTCATGATTGACCGCACATACCAACGCGGTCTGGCCATATGCCCAGCCAGTTCGTTTGATTCCTGCGCGCGCAGCTGTTCCTGATGAACGTCCGTCAGCGCCGATGCACAAGCGGGCACGCAGTTGTTTGCCCGAGGCGAGGCTAAGTGTGACACCCGTTGTATCAGGGGCCTGGGCGATAACTTCTTCACTGTTCATGACGTGAACAGCGTCATTAGCTGCAACTGCTTCCATCAGGGCACGGCGTAGATGACGGTCCTCAATCATGTGACCCATCGGGCCTTCTTCGATCTCAGCATGATCAAAATGCATGAAAAAGGGGGATGGCCCTTCGCCAGCGCGCCCATCGGTTACTTTGATTTCCAGCATTGGCTGCGCATGTTCGGCAACCGTTTCCCACAACCCGATCGCCTCAAGGAGGCGAACCGAAGTCAGCGCGAGGGCGTAAGAGCGGCCATCAAATCCGTCAGCCTTTCGCGTTTGAGCCTTTTGGGCATCGATCACAGTTACCTTCAGCCCATTGGCTGCAAGTGCAAGGGCAAGGGTGGGGCCGCTTAGCCCGCCGCCCACGATGGCGATATCTGTATCAAAATTCATACTGTTCAATATGGCGGGCAACAGGGGATTGTCCATGCGCCCAAGCGCCGCTACCGTCACAAGAAATCGGATAGAGGGAAGATTGATATGCGTGATTGGCTGAATATGACAGCAGCAGACCTTGGCCGCGGTATTGGCGCAGGTAATATTGATCCGGTCGCCCTATGCGAGACCTATCTGGCTGAGATTGAGTCGCATCCGCTACGGGATCGCATTTATGCGCGGGTGACTGCATCTCGTGCCCGCGCCGAGGCCAGCGCCGCTGCGAAGCGTGCACAGGTTGGTCAACGGCTTTCGCTGCTGGATGGTGTGCCGATCAGTTGGAAAGACCTTTATGACACCGCTGGAGTAGGGACTGAGGCGGGTTCAAAATTGCTTGAAGGCCGTGTTCCAAAGCATGATGCTTTGGTTTTGCAAAACGCAACGGCTGCTGGTTTGGTTTGTTTGGGCAAGGTTCACATGAGTGAGCTGGCATTTTCGGGGTTAGGTTATAATCCGTCTACAAACACCCCGCCCTGTGTGAATGATGCTGGCGCTGTTCCGGGTGGGTCATCATCTGGTTCGGGGGCTTCGGTCGCGTTTGGCTTGGCTGCCGCAAGTATTGGTTCTGATACAGGCGGATCCGTTCGCATTCCCTCTGCGTGGAATGATCTGGTAGGGCTAAAAACAACTCATGGGCGGCTTAGCCTCGAAGGCGTTGTGCCACTTGCACTCAAGTTTGACACGGTCGGTCCGCTTTGTCGTTCGGTTGAGGATGCTGCGCTGCTCACTGCTGCGCTGGAGGGTAGCAATGCGCCTGATTTGCGTGGTGCCTCGCTTAAAGGATGTCGATTTGCGATCCTAGAAACGGTCATGATGGAAGACTTGCGAGATGCACCCAAAGCTGCGTTTGAGCATGCGATTGAACAAATAAAAGCTGCTGGCGCAATTGTTGAAGTGATCAAAGTGCCCGCCGCGCAACAGGCGTTGGATGTGTCGGGACAGTTGATGACGGCAGAGGCTTATGGCCTTTGGCGGGACGTTATCGAAGCTGCACCTGAAAAGATGTATTCTGAAATTTTGCGCCGGTTCCGTCTGGGGCTTGAATGTTCTGGCCCTGACTATGTGGCTGCTTGGGCCAAGCTGGAAGGTGCGCGTGCTGCCTATGATCAGGCAACTGCTGGCTATGATGCCGTACTTGCACCGACTGCTCCGATCTTGCCACCAAACTTAGAACGGTTGAAGACCGACGAGGAATATTACGTCACCGAAAACCTGATGGCGCTGCGCAATACGCGCCTTGGCAACCTGTTAGGGCTGTGCAGCCTGACCTTGCCCACGGGTACACCAAGTTGCGGTTTGATGATCCTCGCAGCACCAGATCAAGACAGCGCAGTGTTGCGTTTGGGGGCGGCAGCAGAGGCGGCATTGGCGTAACGGGCGAAAATGCCACAAGCGGCGCATATCCTTCGGGTTTTTCCTAGACGACAGGCTGCGATTTAAGCTACCTTGGGATAAACGGGACGCTAATGATCCCGATCCGAGGCAGTTTTGATGAATTTTCCTGAGCGGTTTTCGAACCTTCCTGCTCATGCGTGGCCCCGTTTGCGTGCTCTTTTAGACGTGCACGAGGGGGGCGGTCCGCTGATCCAGATGACCATAGGCGAGCCGAAACATGCATTTCCGGCTTGGATTACTGACGTGATCGTTGAAAATGCGGTTGGTTTTAACAGTTACCCGCCAAATGACGGCTCACCCGCGCTGCGCGGTGCTATCGCCGCATGGATCACGCGCCGTTACGGCGTGCCCATGGATGCAGATACGCAGGTTATGGCGCTCAATGGGACACGTGAAGGTTTGTATAATGCGGTGATCGCGCTGTGTCCTGAAACCAAAAATGGCCAAAAGCCCGCGATCCTAATTCCTAATCCATTTTATCAAGTCTACATGATCGGCGCGATTTCAGGTGGCTGCGATCCGGTTATGGTCAATGCCACAAAAGAAACCGGCCATCTGCCAGACTTGAATGCAGTGGATGCAGAAACGTTGGACCGAACGGTCGCTGTCTATATCTGCTCGCCTGCCAATCCTCAGGGCGCTGTTGCGTCGCGTGAGTATTGGGAAAACACGATCCGTTTGGCCGAAAAACACGATTTTCTCATTTTTGCGGACGAGTGTTACTCTGAGATTTACCGTGATGAGCCGCCAGTTGGTGCGTTGCAAGTTGCACATGAGATGGATATCGATCTGAACCGCGTTGTGATTTTTCACAGCCTAAGTAAGCGCTCCAACCTTCCGGGGCTTCGGTCGGGGTTTGTAGCTTCGGGTGCGGATAGCATTCGTGAGATCAAACAGCTGCGGAACTATGCTGGTACCCCCTTGCCGTTACCATTGCAGGCTGCATCGGCGGCCGTGTGGGAAGATGAGGCGCACGTGATTGAAAACCGCGCGCTTTATGCTGAGAAATTTGAGATAGCGGATCGTATCTTTGGCAATGTCGCCGGATACGTTAGCCCTGATGCTGGATTCTTTTTGTGGCTACCTGTCGAAGATGATGAAATCGCAGCTGTAAAGCTTTGGCGTGAAACAGGTGTAAAGGTGCTGCCGGGCGGCTATCTCGCACAGGATGTTCCGGGCATCGAAAACCCCGGCAAGAAATATATAAGAGTGGCCCTAGTGGCCCCAAAAGAAGAGACAGAGCGGGGGCTTTTGGCCATCCGTGACTGTCTTTATGCGGTATAGAGGGACGAGTTATGGCTTATCAGACACGCGGGCGTGAACCGCTGCTAGACAGCAACACCGCAGAAGCGATCGAAAAACGTGGCAAGGAATTGCTGGGTGTTATGCTGGTGGTGCTGGGCGTCATGGCGGCAATGATGATCGGCAGCTATACCCCTGATGATCCAAATTGGATGCTGGCCACGGACGCGCCTGCGCAAAACTGGCTTGGTCGTATGGGTGCATCCCTCGCCGCACCTCTGTTTATGATTGTTGGTTGGGGCGCTTGGGGACTTGCGATTGTGTTGCTGGTCTGGGGCGTTCGTTTTGCACTGCACCGTGGTCAAGAGCGCGCGGTGGGCCGTTTGACCTTTGCTCCGATTGCCGTTGCTTTGGGTGCTATCTATGCTGCAACTCTGACACCGGGTTCGGAATGGTTGCAGACCCATAGCTTTGGCCTGGGCGGTTTGTTTGGTGATACAATTATGGGGTTCATCCTCACAATATTGCCGATTGGTTCCACATTCACAGTAAAGTTGATGTCGCTGCTGATGGGCATTGGTATTATTGCACTAGGGGCATTTGTTTTGGGGTTCACCCGTCGTGAGCTTCTAGCTTTTGGTCGCTTTCTGCTGGTTGGAACGATCATGGCCTATGCCACGTTGATGAACATTTTGGGCCGTAGTGCTGCGGGTGCCGTAGGTGCTGCACAGGGACTGCAGGTCAAACAGGCAGAACGCCGCGAGCTGCGCCGGGCTGAGCAAGCACAGGCAGACGCATATGCGTCAGAGCGGGCTCAAGCCGAAGCTCAAGTGGCAGCTGCAGCAGTACGTACGCCAACAATTATTTCCAACCGTGCAGCGCCAGTGCCTGCACCTGAGGAAATGTATGAATATGAGCAGGAACCAACTCAGACAGCAGAGGCCAAAGCAGGTCTGCTTGCACGGATGCCGGGTTTGATAAAACGCCCAGATGTGATGCCAGAACCTGAATTGGTTGAGCAGCACCACGAAGCGGCTCTGGAACAGGCTCCCGATGCTGACCGTATCAAAACCAAAATTTCGGATGTGATCAGAAATCGGGTACGAACACCCGATGCTGTTCCGGCTCCTGTGAATGCGCCGTTGACGCGCGGACGCGGTCGTGGCCCTGATCCGCTGTTGTTGAACACAAAACGCGAAGAGCCCCCCCTAACTGCGCGCGTTCCGATTGCGCCTACTGAGGCGGAACCGTCATTTACTGCTCGTGCGATTCCAACAGCACCGCCCGCGCCTATTTATTCGGATGCGGCCCCCAGTGAGAGCTATGATGCGTTGACAGAGCCATTTGCGACGGAAGACGTGAACATCTTTGTCGAACCTCAAGTTGTTGAGGATGCATTGCCGGTAACGCCTATTCCAGCGGCACCTGCTCCTGCGTATAAGCCAATTTTGGCCGCACCGCATATCCCAATTCCTGAGCCAAAACGCGTTGTCACGCCAATGGCACGCAAAGCGGTCCCTCAAAGCAAGCAAGCAAAAGCTGAAGCTCAACCTGCCTTGTCGTTTGATGACAGTCACCCGGGATTTGAACTGCCGCCGCTTAATTTGTTGGAGTCTCCCGAAGACAGCCCGCGTTTGCATTTGAGTGATGAAGCTCTCGAAGAAAACGCCCGCATGCTGGAAAACGTTCTGGATGACTACGGTGTAAAAGGTGAGATCGTCGCTGTGCGTCCAGGTCCGGTTGTGACCATGTATGAACTAGAGCCTGCGCCGGGCCTCAAAGCGTCCCGTGTGATTGGTTTGGCGGATGACATCGCGCGCTCGATGGCGGCATTGTCTGCACGTGTTTCAACCGTTCCTGGCCGTTCGGTCATTGGTATCGAATTGCCAAATGAGAACCGCGAAAAAGTAGTGCTGCGTGAAATTCTGAGCAGTCGCGACTTTGGCGATGGTAATCAGAATTTACCGCTGGCTTTGGGTAAGGATATTGGCGGCGAGCCAGTTGTGGCCAACCTTGCCAAGATGCCCCACCTATTGATTGCGGGTACAACTGGATCAGGAAAATCCGTGGCAATTAACACGATGATCTTGAGCTTACTGTACAAGCTGAGCCCTGAAGAATGCCGGATGATCATGATTGATCCCAAGATGCTGGAACTCAGCGTCTATGACGGTATCCCGCACCTTCTGTCTCCCGTTGTTACGGATCCCAAAAAAGCGCTGGTGGCGTTGAAATGGACCGTCGGAGAGATGGAAGACCGCTACCGCAAGATGTCCAAAATGGGTGTGCGGAACATTGAGGGCTACAATGGCCGCGTCAAAGACGCGTTGGCCAAAGGTGAGATGTTCAGCCGCACGGTTCAAACCGGATTTGATGACGACACCGGTGAGCCGATCTTTGAGACAGAAGAGAACACACCGGAGAAGCTGCCGTATATCGTCGTGATCGTCGATGAGATGGCAGATTTGATGATGGTTGCAGGTAAAGAGATTGAAGCCTGCATTCAACGTTTGGCGCAGATGGCACGTGCATCAGGCATTCACCTGATCATGGCCACGCAGCGCCCGTCTGTTGACGTGATTACAGGTACGATTAAAGCGAATTTCCCAACGCGGATTTCGTTCCAAGTAACCAGCAAGATCGACAGCCGCACCATTCTGGGCGAAATGGGTGCCGAACAATTGCTGGGTATGGGCGACATGTTGTATATGGCGGGTGGTTCCAAAATTGTGCGGTGTCATGGGCCATTTGTGAGCGATGAAGAAGTCGAAGAAATCGTCAACCACCTCAAGCAGTTTGGTGAGCCTGACTATGTATCCGGCGTTGTTGAAGGACCGTCGGAAGGCAAAGAATCTGATATTGATACCGTGCTTGGCCTCAATGCAGGTGGAAATACAGATGTCGCGGATGCGCTCTATGACACTGCGGTGAATATTGTCACCAAAGATCGCAAATGCTCAACGTCTTATATCCAGCGAAAGCTTGCGATCGGGTACAACAAAGCGGCCCGTCTGGTTGAGCAAATGGAAGACGAAGGTCTCGTCTCTCCGGCGAACCATGTAGGCAAACGTGAGATACTTGTGCCGGAACAAGGTTAACCTCCTTTCTAGCACTAAAGGTGAAAGGCTCCCCTGCTCAGAGGGGGGCCTTTTTTGTATCAGGGTTGGCGTATGACCGCTCAACAACGGGGAAAGTGGTGAACTTACTGTCAAAGCGCGCAGTTGATATCGCATATCAATGCTCTGCCCCTTATGTTGAAGGCAATGCAGTATCTAAGAAACAGGAAAATCACATGCGATTTTTGAAAACCGTCACCTTAAGCGCGGCGATTGCCGTGGCAGCAACCGCAGCATTCGCGGACAAACTTCCATTGGGCAGTATCAGTAGCTACTTAAATGGAATGACGACTGCTCAGGGTGATTTCACACAGATCAACAGCGATGGAACAATTTCGACGGGTACGATTTATATCAAGAGGCCGGGTAGGGTTCGGTTTGAATACAATGCGCCTGAAACGGGTTTGGTTATAGCTGGATCGAATACTGTGGTGATCTATGACACCAAGTCAAACCAGCCGCCTGAAACCTATCCACTGTCGCGTACTCCATTGTCGATCATTCTGGCGCGGAACGTGAATTTGACTCAAGCCAAGATGGTAACAGGACATACTTATGACGGTACCGCGACAACGGTTACCGCCCAAGATCCAGAGAACCCACAGTACGGCAACATTCAGATGAAGTTCACCGGCCCTAAACCTGAATTACGCCAATGGATTATCAATGATGGCAACGGCAGCCAGACTACCGTTGTACTGGGGGAGCTGAAAAAAGGCGGTAGCCTTGCCAATAAACTATTTGATGTAGGCAGCCCCGGTTCTGCGAACCGTTAACCTAGCTGGCGCGCCATTATTGGCGCGCTGCACGCCAATGCAACATCATGGCGATCAAGGCTGGAATCGTTTGGATCATCAGAATGTGTGAAGAGACCGTTACGGCACCCACAATTCCTGCGACCATTACAAACAGTAAAAAACAGGTTGCGATTTTGCGCTGCCATACGCGATCAGCGATGCTGATGGCCCAGATTAATCCTGCCGCCAGAAACGCATTATAGATACCTTGGTTCGCCGCGAGATCGGTTGTCTGTGCAAACAGTTCAGCCGGAAAAGTGGAGAAGACACGCGGTCCTGTTGTCTCCCATGCGAACATTTCAAAGTATGCAATATAGGCGTGCAACGCTGCAATCAGCCCGATTAGTACCCGTGAAATAGCTAGCATTGATTACTCTCCCAGTTGCAGGGTTTATAGTGACCGCGGCTCGAATCGCCAGCGTTGGCGGGAAGTTTTAGCCCAAAATTCCCGCCGGTAAAGCCAGTCAGCGTAGTCTGCAGCCCGAAATCTGGTCTCGGTACATGAACGAGCGCGCCTCTACCTTGCCAGCGACGTTCACCAGCCATGGTTTGCTGTTGTATGTCGCCTTGCGAAAGCCGGTATGCCCTTCGTGATAGGCCAGATATTGGTTGCGCGCATCTGAGAGCGCAATGCCATTTCGCTCGCGGCTGGTGTTCATGTACCATCCCATAAAGTCGGTTGCGTCTTTGATCTTGTTACGTCGCGCACCGCTGCGTCGTTCTGCGACGCGGTACTCATCCCACGTGGCATCCAAAGCTTGGCTATAGCCAAACGCACTTGATTGGCGGCCCATTGGGATTACGCCCAGCACATACCGGAATGGCGTGCGCGCATCTGATACGAACTTGCTCTCTTGGTGGATTGTGGCCATCTGAACGTGAATGGGAACACCCCATTTCCGCTCAACGGATTTGAACGCTTTGTGATAATCGGGGCGCTGTTTGAGAATCGTGCAGGCGTTGTCCAGATTTCGCGGTGGAGTACTGGAAGACCCCCCGCAGCTAGCCAGCAGGAGCACGACGATCAATGCGCGAAGGGGTGTTTTCATTTGCCTATCGCCTCAAGTTTAGTTTTTTATATTTTGCATAACCATACCGTGGCTTGCGCCTATTTTATAGTAAAAACCTACAATAGAACTGCTAAAAGAAGCGGTAATGCGCCTACTGATATCAAGGTCGAGACAACAACAAGGCCAGCTACGGCTTCTGCATCCGCGCCATATTTCTCGGCCAGCAGATAGGATGTGACGGCAACAGGTGTCGCAACTTGTAATACGAGTACGCCAAAAGCGATCTGATTGAGATCAAAGGCAACAGCAGCCGCCCACGCAACTCCGGTGCACAGAGCGAACTTAACGATAGAGAGAACCACAGCGCGCCCGATTCCACGCGGATTGAGCCGTGCGACAGCTACGCCCAGCGTAATTAGCATCAATGGAATCGCCATTTGGCCGATCAGCTCAAGCGTGTTGGTGAGGAATCTTGGTGTTTGCCAATCCTGCCATAGAAACAAACCGCCCAAAAGTGTCGCCCAGACTAATGGCTCGCGCAACACTTTGCCAAAGCTGCCCGCACCGGCAACCAGCCAGATGCCAAATGTGAAGGTCCAGATGGCCATAATCGCAAAAACAACAACGGCATAGCTGAGCCCTTCGTCACCGAACGCGAACAACGCCAGGGGCAGGCCGAGATTCCCAGTGTTGCCAAAAATCATAGGAGCCAGAAAGGTCCGACGGTGTAACCCTGCACCCCAAACCAAGACTGCAGCGGCGACTGTAATTCCCAGATATGCGAGGATTGATGCAAGCGAAAGCGTGGTTAATGCGGTAGGATCAATCTTTGTTTGCATCAAGGATGTGAAGATCAAGCAGGGTACAGCCACGGTTGTGGCAAGTTGCGTAACAAAGTTCATTCGATATTCGAACCCCAGTTTCACCCAGCCAAACCCAACGGCAGCCAAGAGAAATACAGGCGCTGCGATCTCTAGAACCATCAATGTCAAGTTCACAGACTGTTTCCTTTAAGTTAGCTGCAATAATTGGACAAATTGTCCTTGTTTCGGATAGGAACCAAGAGTAGGGAACGCACTGCTATGATCCGAACACGCGCAAAATATCATCTAGGGCAAGTTGTCCGCCACAAAAAACACCCGTTTCGCGGGGTGATTTTTGATGTCGATCCAATTTTTGCAAATACCGACGAATGGTACGAGTCCATTCCAGAGGAAAGCCGGCCGATCAAAGGCCAGCCTTTTTATCATTTGTTGGCTGAAAACGACCAGAGCTACTATGTGGCTTACGTGTCAGAGCAAAATTTGGTTGCTGATTATTCAGGCGAGCCAGTTGATCATCCAGATATTCCTGATCTGTTTGGTCCGTTTGAGGACGGTGCATACCCGCTTCATTTTCAATTGAATTGATGGGGATGCATTTCTGCACCCCCTTGCTTTAGTACCCCAATGCACATCCGTCTTTTCGGGGGTCCGAAGCTCCCTCAAGCACACCACTTTCGTGGATTTTGATTGCTTGGGCACCGCCGATGGCTGTTTTGGGAATGGCAACTTTATGCCCCTTCGCAATCAGTTCGGCACGTACCGTGTCTGAGTAACCTCGTTCCACGTTGAGTATGCCGTTATCTGAAAATGCGCGAGGAGCATCAATGGCGGCTTGTGGGTCCATTCCGAAATCGCTGAGGTTTGAAGCAAATCGTGCATGGCCGCAGGGTTGGTAAGCTCCACCCATGACGCCGAATGGCATTATGACGCGTCCAGCTTTGCGGATCATACCGGGAATAATTGTGTGCATGGGTCGCTTACCCCCTTTGAGTTCGTTAGGGTGGCCTTGCTCCAGCGTGAAGCCCGCGCCGCGATTTTGCATCAACAGCCCAAACTTGTCCGACGCGATGCCAGAACCAAAACCGTGGAAGATGGAATAGATCAGCGACACTGACATGCCATCACCGTCAACAACGGTGATGTAGATCGTGTCTTTGTGAACAGCTTCGGAAAGGGCCACAGGGCTTTGCATCGCTCTGGTTGGGTCAATCAGTGCCGCCAGTCTCTTTGCGGTTTCCATGTCTAACATAGCATCGGCGCGGGTTGCGTAGTCTGCATCTGCCAGAAAGCGGTTGCGGGCATCATAAGCCAGTTTGGCGGCTTCTGCTTCGATGTGCACACGTTGCGCACTCAGCGGGTTCATTCCCGCAATGTCAAACTGGGACAGTATGTTTAACATAAGAATTGCGGTAGCGCCTTGGCCGTTGGGCGGATGCTCAACAACTTCGATATCATCGTAAGTGCCCGAGATAGGGGTGGTCGGTGTGCAAGCTGCGGCAGCAAAATCTTCGGCGGTGTGTTTGCCTCCCATTGCGTTGAGCGTGGTCAGCATGTCTTCCGCTATTTCGCCCGTGTAAAATGCATCGCGACCATCTTTGGCGATGCGCCGCAGTACTTCAGCTTGACCGGGTGCGCGAAAAATCTCACCTGATTTGGGAGATTTTCCGTTGAACAGGTAATAGTCGCGGGCAGCGCCCTGCAAGGTGCCTGCATCATTTTTCCAGTCAAAAGCAACACGAGGGGCAACGGGGACGCCTTTTTCAGCATAGCGGATGGCAGAAGAAAGCACAGCATCAAGGCCTAGTTTACCAACGGTTTCGGATAGGTGACAAAATGCATCCACAGCACCCGGAACAGTGACAGCATGGGCTGAGTGCAATGGGACGGTTTTTTCACCCGCATCGCGAAGCTGTGCGGCGTCCAATGCAGCAGGTGCACGGCCAGAACCATTTAGGGCGTGTACCTCATCGCTTTTGCCATCGGACCAAAGGACAAAGCAGTCCCCGCCAATTCCGGTCATTTGTGGTTCACAGATGCCCAGTAGGACAGCACCAGCGATAGCTGCATCCATGGCGTTACCGCCGCGCTCAAGCACATCAACCGCAGCCTTAGCGCCAAGAGGGTGGGAGGTGGCACACATACCGCCTGTCGCCAAAACAGGAGACCGGCCGGGAAATTGAAAGTCACGCATTGGAGGGAGCCTCATTCAAACAACTGTTGAGCTGAGCCTAGAGCGTTCGAGAGGAACTGCCAATGCGAATGACGTGACGATTTTTGTGGGAGGATTAGTGCTCCAGCGTCGTGTACTGGGTGGGGGCAATTAAACACGACGCCGGAGGAAGCTATATGCAGCTACAAGATATGGTATGACGGTCAAGCGTGGCGAAAATGTGATGTAGTCGGGGCATGTATGAGGAAATGCGGTGGCGTTTTGGCGTCGGCCACAGTGTCTTGTTAAAGACCAACGGCCAACAATAGATTCAGATGGTTGGACTCCCCAACACGCTGATATTGCACCTGTTGGGCCAGAGAGTGGATCATGAACCACCCAAAACCGCCTTCGGGCATGTCTAATGTCTCAACGTCCAAGGTAGGTGCATTGCCAACAGGCGCTTTGCCAAGAGGCATTGGCACACCTTCGTCAATGATCGCGACCTGCAGTCCGTTGGGGCCATGTTTCGCATGGATTTGGATTGCTGTATCGCCGTCAGTAGCGGCCAACGCATGTTCGACAATGTTATTGAGCGCTTCCGCCAAGACGAGCTCGACAGTGCCAGCCTCATCAGCATCCAGCTCTAGAGGCGCAAGCAATGCCATCGCTTCCGCAAGTCCAATCCGGACGGCGTCTTCTTTGCCCGTGAGGGACACTGTAAATGAAAGTTGTGGCGCGCCTTTAGTCACGAGGTGTCCTTATTCTATTCACACATTCTCACTCAAAATCATCGCTTCAAATCGTTCAATGCGGCTTCCACAGTAGAAAAGACGCCAAAAACTGAATCCATCCTTGTGAGTTTGAAAACTTTATCAACCGTTGGTGTTAGCCCGGCAAGGATCAGTTTTCGTTCGGGACTAAGGATTTTCATTGCTGCGACAATTGCGCCTAGCCCGCTAGAATCAATAAATTGAACATGGTTGAGGTCTAGAACGACAGTGTCTTTCTCACCCTCTGTTATTTCACGCATACGGTCTTTGAAAGACAGTGCTACGGACGCGTCAATGCGCTGCTCCTGAACTGTTACGATTTGTACCTGTGGTTCTTTTGAGCTGGTGAGTTCCATGATATATTCCTGCAAAGATTGCGTGCTTACTATTTCATAGCCTCAAATGGCTAAGAAGTTGTAAGCACCCGCAAAAGGAGAATAAATATGCGCAAAGTAGTGATAGCAGGGGCCTCCCGTACCCCGATGGGCGGTTTTCAGGGTGCTTTTAGCGGCATGACTGCTGCACAACTTGGCGGAGCTGCGATCCGATCTGCGCTAGGCGGTGCCGATCCGGGGATCGTTCAAGAAGTACTTATGGGATGCGTGCTGCCTGCTGGCCAAGGGCAAGCGCCTGCTCGGCAAGCGGGTTTTGCAGCGGGTTTGGGAGAAGACGTCCCTGCGACCACGTTGAACAAGATGTGTGGTTCAGGGATGAAAGCGGCGATGATCGGTTTCGATCAAATCGCGCTTGGTCACACAGACGTGATGATTGCTGGCGGCATGGAAAGCATGACGAACGCGCCCTATGTCCTACCAAAAATGCGCGGTGGCGCGCGATTGGGGCATGCCGCTGTTGTGGACCACATGTTCCTTGATGGTTTGGAAGATGCCTATGACAAAGGTCGCCTGATGGGTACCTTTGCCGAAGATTGCGCCGAGACATATCAATTTACGCGCGAGCGTCAGGATGAATATGCTTTGGCCTCCTTAAGTCGTGCGTTAGAGGCGCAGAAAAGTGGTGCTTTTGCGGATGAAGTTGCACCTGTTGAAGTGAAGACGCGCAAGGGATCTGTCACCGTGGATGCGGATGAGCAGCCCGCCAGTGCACGCCCTGACAAAATTCCGCAATTGAAACCGGCATTCCGCGATGGTGGCACGGTTACGGCGGCAAACTCGTCTTCGATTTCTGATGGCGCTGCTGCTTTGGTCCTAACCTCAGAGGAAGCGGCGCAGGCACAAGGGCTTACTGCGCGCGCGCAAATTATCGGCCACGCCAGCCATGCCCAAGCACCGGGCTTGTTCACCACGGCTCCGGTTCCCGCAGCGCAAAAGCTATTGGAACGCATTGGATGGACAAAGGATGACGTTGACCTGTGGGAGGTGAATGAGGCATTTGCCGTTGTGCCTCTAGCGTTCATGCACGAAATGGGTCTGTCTCATGACATCGTGAATGTGAATGGCGGTGCGTGTGCGTTGGGTCATCCTATCGGTGCATCAGGCGCACGAATTATGGTGACACTGCTGAATGCGCTGGAAAAGCGTGGGCTAAAACGCGGCATCGCTGCGATCTGTATCGGAGGAGGTGAGGGCACAGCAATTGCGATTGAGCGTAGCTGACACTATCTTGATATTCGTAAAAGTTGTCGCGGCTCCTTGGGGCCGCGATTTCTGTTTTTATGAGGTTTAAAATGAACGTTGATTACCCGTTACTTGCCAAGACAATTGCCGCTCTCACGGAGGGTGAAGACGATTCTGTGGCCCTGATGGCAACAGTCGTTTGTGAGCTGCATCATAGCGATGACCGCTTTGACTGGACTGGTTTTTACCGGGTTACGGCACCAGAGGTGCTAAAGATTGGGCCCTATCAAGGTGGGCATGGTTGCCTTGTGATCCCTTTTGCACGCGGTGTTTGTGGTGCCGCTGCCCGTACGGGCGAAGTGCAGTTGGTCGCGGATGTTGATGCCTTCCCTGGACATATCGCCTGTGCCAGTTCAACACGTTCAGAACTGGTTTTGCCCGTCTTTGGTGAGGGGGGTAAACTGCTTGGGGTTCTTGATATCGATAGCAACCAGCCGAATGCATTCACGCAAGCTGACGCAGATGCGTTGATGCTGATTTTGTCTCAAACTTTCATGTATGTGAAATAATAGTAGATTTTTTCACGAACCTCTGACAAGAATTGGAAATAGCCTAGTTGTGCGCAGGATTCGCGTGACTGGCACTCCAATTTTGTAGAGGTCCCATGCGCCACGATTTGCCCCAAACGTCCCATACACTTGGTGTGGATTTACGTGCATTGCGGCGGGCACGTGGCCTGACATTGACGCAGACGGCGCAAGCGTTGGGGCGTTCCGTTGGTTGGCTTAGTCAGGTTGAACGGGACAAATCAGAACCCTCAATTACTGACTTGCGGTTGATGGCTGCCCATTTCGAGGTCCCCGTTTCCATCTTGTTTCGGCATGACGCCGCGCCTGCGTCCGAGGCTGGTTTTGTTGTGCGGGCATCCGCGCGACGGCCAATCGGATCGTCGATGGCGGGGTTAGTCGAAGAGCTGCTTTCACCTGATCTCAGTGATGATTTTGAGATGGTTCACTCCACGTTCCTGCCGCACAGCCACATCAAGGACCTTGTGCAACGTCCCACACAAGAGGTCGGCTATCTGATTTCCGGTGCGCTTGAGATCGAAATTGATGGCGTGGTGCATGAACTGAACGCTGGAGATAGTTTTCGCATTCGAGGCGAAGCGTTCCGTTGGGCCAACCGAACCGCAGATCCCGTTGTCGCGATCTGGGTCATTGCCCCGCCGGTGTATTGAAATGAGCTTTGAAGCATGGACCATTTTCTCGCTGTTCTGGGTGGTGTTTGTTACCACTCCCGGACCCAATGCGGTGAACTGCATCAACAACGGAATGAACCTTGGACTAAAGCGCTCTATGGTTGGCGTGCTCGCAATCCTAACGCAGGCCACATTGTTTTTATGGCTCTCTGCGCTGGGCGTAACTGCGTTGATAGCAGCCTCACCAACAGCGTTTACCGCCGCAAAACTATTGGGCGCAGCGTTTCTGATTTATCTGGGCATCCGCGGCTGGGTGCAGGCGAAGCGACCGGTTAGGATCGTTGAAACCCCTGCAAAGTCCATCTATTTGCGGGCCCTCGCCATTGCGACAATCAACCCCAAAAGCGTTGCTGGATATCTGGCAGCTTTCTCTCAATTTGTGCAACCTGACGTGCCGATCTGGGATCAGATGTTGGTGATTTTTCCAACTGCACTGACCTTAACCGCGCTGAGCTACACAGGCTTTACCGCCCTTGGCGCCGGCCTTGGACGGGCAGCGCTGGGAGCGGTATTTAACGTGTGGGTGCGTCGCGTCATGGGGACATGTTTTATCATTTACGGCGCGCTGCTGGGCAGTGCCGCTACACCAACTCGGGGGTAAATATGCTGAACGGTTCATGCTTGTGTGGTGCGATAACATTTACGGCGAAAAAAGCGGCCCGTGATCCTGCGGCTTGCCACTGTAACCAATGCCGCAAACAATCCGGACATCACTGGGCTTCGGTACAGGTCATGGATGATGACCTGAAAATCGACGGAACACCCCGTTGGCACGCATCCAGTGAAACAGCAAAGCGCGGCTTTTGCCCTACATGCGGTTCCTTCCTGTTCTGGAAAGGACAATCCGACCCGGACACTGGCGTGTCTTTGGGCGCGCTTGATGGTCCGACGGGCCTGAAACTTGAGAGAAATATCTTCACCGCCGACAAAGGCGATTATTACGAAATCACGGACAACGTCCGTCAGGGGGAACAAGAAACATGAGTGATTTTCCAACAACAGCCCGAGTGGTTATTATCGGCGGCGGAGTCGTGGGGACATCCACGCTGTATCATCTGGCAAAAGCGGGCATGAAAGAATGTGTGTTGCTGGAAAAGAACGAACTGACAGCTGGTTCGACATGGCATGCGGCGGGAAATTGTCCCAACTTCTCAAACTCTTGGGCGGTGATGAACATGCAGCGCTACGGGTTGGAAATGTACCGCACGCTGGGTGAAGATGTTGATTACCCGATGAACTATCATGTTACGGGCAGCTTGCGTCTGGCGCATAGCAAAGAACGAATGCAGGAATTTGAACGCGTTGCCTCAATGGGTGCGTATCAAGGGCTGGACATGGGCATGCTGACGCCCGCCGAGCTAAAAGAATACAATCCATTCATGGAAGTGCACGACCTGACCGGCGGCATGTGGGATCCGCTGGATGGTGACATTGATCCGGCACAGTTGACACAGGCGCTTGCCAAGGGTGCACGCGATGCGGGCGGTCGGATTGAACGCTTTTGTCCGGTTGTTGGTCTTGATCGTGATGGCGACGAATGGATTGTGAAAACCGAAAAAGGCGAGATCCGCGCGCAATATGTTGTCAACTGCGCGGGTTATTATGCCCAGCGCGTGGGCGAGATGTTTAAACCCTTTGGCGGTCGTACCGTGCCGATGGTTGTCATGTCCCACCAATATTTCCTGACCGAGCCGATCGCCGAGATCGAAGCCTATACCAAAGAAAAAGGGCACAAGATGCCGATGATCCGCGACGTGGACATCAGCTATTACCTGCGTCAGGACAAAAACGGCCTGAACCTTGGCCCTTATGAGCGTAACTGTAAGGCACATTGGATCACACCCGAAGATCCGATGCCCGAAGACTTCTCATTCCAACTGTATCCTGATGATTTAGAGCGTTTGGAGTTTTACATCGAGGATGCGATGGAGCGTGTACCAGCACTGGGCACCGCTGGGGTTGGCCGTAACATCAACGGCCCTATTCCTTATGCGCCAGATGGTTTGCCGATGATTGGCCCAATGCCGGGTGTGAAAAATGCGTTTGAAGGCCACAGCTTTACCTTCGGGATCGCGCAAGGTGGGGGTGCTGGAAAGGTGCTGGCGGAATGGATCATGCACGGCGAAACAGAGCTGGACATGTGGGCAGTCGATCCGCGCCGCTACACGGATAGCGCAGACCATGATTATACATTGGCCAAGGCACTAGAGACTTACGGCCATGAATACGCCATGCACTTCCCGCACCACGAATGGCCAGCGGGCCGTGATAAAAAGCTGTCTCCAAACCACGCCGCGTTGAAGAATGCAGGTGCCCAGTTTGGGGCATACAACGGCTGGGAACGCGCCAACTGGTTTGCGAAAGAGGGCGATGATACTTCTGAAGAAAGCACACACACATGGGATCGTAACGGCCCTTGGGCTGCGCGCATCAAAGACGAAGTTGAGGCAGTACGGGATCATGCAGGTGTCCTCGATATGCCCGGTTTCTCACGTTATACCTTGAACGGCGCTGGGGCAGCCGAATGGTTGCGCTGCCAAGTCGCAGGTGCATTGCCCAAAGTAGGCCGCATGAACCTTGGCTATTTCACGGATAGCCGTGGTCGGATTTTGACCGAGATGACGATCATTCGCTGGGGTGAAGATGATTTCTGGCTGATGACGGCTGCTGTTGCCTTGTGGCACGATTTTGAATTGCTCAAGAGGCGCATGCCAGCCGATGGTTCATTGACGCTGACAGACATCACACGTGACTGGTCCACGCATATTTTGACGGGCCCAGCATCGCGGGATATTCTAGCGGGCATGTGCGATGGTGCTGACCTGAGTGCCACGTGGATGGCCATTCAGGATGCCACAGTTGCAGGCAAACCAGCCAAGCTGTTCCGCGTTTCCTTTGCGGGTGAATTGGGTTGGGAAGTGCACACAGCATTTGAGGACAGCCCCGTAGTCTATCAAGCGATCACAGCCGCAGGTGCAAAACCCTTCGGCATGTATGCGCTGAATTCCATGCGGATCGAAAAAGGCTACCGGACATGGAAGGGCGATCTGTCGACTGATTATTCCATGTTGGAGGCAGGACTGGATCGTTGGGTCAAGTTCGACAAGCCACAGGATTTTATCGGTAAGGCAGCACTGATTGCGGAACGTGACGCGGGCATAAAAAAACGTTTTGTGACCATAATCGTTGATGCAGGTGATCAAGATGCGCCGTATATGTCCACGGTGTATCACGGTGATGAAGTGGTTGGTGAAACAACCAGCGGCGATTGGGGCTACCGGATTGATAAATCCGTGGCGCTGGGCACCATTCGTGCTGATCTGGCTGTGCCGGGGACTGAGCTGAAGATTAACATCTTCGGCAAGATGTGTCGCGCAGTTGTCCAAGCTGATGAACCGCTTTGGGATGCTGCAAATGACCGGCTGCGTGCCTGATCTGGCTCCTTACTAAATTCCAAAGAGTACCCGAGGCTAGCGTATCTTGTGGCCTCGGGCTCGATCATTCTGAGTGTGAAATTGATGACAAATATTACCCTTCTAGATGGCTCGATCGGGCAGGAACTGGTCAAACGTGGTAGTGGTGCTGCGACGCCATTGTGGTCGACAAGCGTGATGATGGATGAGCCTGAACTGGTGAAGGAGGTCCACGCGGACTATTTCGCCTCAGGGGCCACGATTGCCACGACAAACACATATGCCGTGCACCGCAACCGACTGGCGCGCGAAGGCGCTGAAGATCAACTTGGCCCGCTCACTCATACTGCTGTGGATCAGGCCATTGCCGCACGAGATGCTCATGGAAAAGGCCGCGTTGCTGGCGCGCTTGGTCCGCTGCTGGCCTCGTTTCGTCCTGACCTGATGCCCGATGTTGGCCTAGCGACTGAGAGGTTTGCCGAAATCATTACGCTGATGGGGGAACAAATCGATTTGGTGCTGGCAGAAACTGTTAGTTCCCTGCAGGAGGCTGAGGGTGTCTTTCAAGGCTACGGAGCTTCGGGCACGGATAAGCCGCTTTGGATTGGCTTGTCTGTGGATGATGCCGATGGAACCATGCTGCGCTCAGGGGAACCATTGGAAGTGGCGATTTCCATGATAGCTCATTATAAACCTGCGGCTGTCTTATTGAATTGTTCAATGCCAGAGGCGATCACCCGCGGTTTGCCAATCTTGACTGATTGCGGCCTGCCGTTTGGTGCCTACGCAAACGGCTTCACGATGATTACTGACGACTTCAAAAAAGATGCCCCAACCGTTGATGCGTTTAGGGCCCGTACTGATTTAACGCCCGCACTTTATGCGGATCATGTGATGAAATGGGTCGGCGCAGGAGCCACTATTGTTGGCGGCTGCTGTGAAGTTGGCCCCGCTCATATTTCCGAAATCGCCCGCCGTCTGACCGACGCTGGCCACACAATCGTTTAGAAAGGTCTACCCATGGCCGAGGTTCCCTCACAAGCGCGCGTTGTCATCATTGGTGGTGGCGTTATTGGATGTTCTGTTGCCTATCACCTGACCAAGCTGGGTTGGAAAGATGTTGTTCTGCTTGAACGCAAGCAACTTACATCCGGCACAACATGGCATGCAGCTGGTCTAATCGCGCAATTGCGTGCGACGAAGAATATGACCAAACTGGCGAAGTATTCCCAAGAGCTGTACGGAAACCTTGAGGAAGAGACAGGCGTTGCTACTGGATTTAAGCGTTGTGGTTCCATCACGGTTGCCCTCACAGACGAGCGGCGCGAAGAGATTTTCCGCCAAGCTGCAATGGCACGTGCCTTTGGAGTGGATGTCGAAGAAATCTCGCCCGAAGAGGTCCTGAAACGCTATGAACATCTGAACATTGATGGTGTCAAAGGGGCGGTCTATCTGGACAAAGACGGGCAGGGTGATCCGGGAAATATCGCACTGGCGCTAGCTAAAGGTGCGCGGCAACGGGGCGCTAAAGTGATCGAGCGAACCGCTGTAACTGCCATCGCCAGAGAAGGGCGTCGCGTGACTGGCGTTGATTGGCAGCAGGGTGATGAGACAGGCCACATCAAGGCGGATATGATTGTGAACTGTGGCGGCATGTGGGGTCATGAAGTAGGCCGCATGGCGGGTACAAACGTCCCGCTACATGCTTGCGAACATTTCTACATCGTTTCCGAGGCTATTCCCGGCTTGACCCAATTGCCTGTTCTGCGAGTGCCTGATGAATGTGCCTATTACAAAGAAGATGCAGGCAAAATGCTGCTGGGCGCGTTTGAGCCGAACGCAAAGCCTTGGGCGATGAATGGTATCCCGAAAGACTTTGAGTTTGACCAACTGCCAGAGGACTTCGATCACTTTGAACCGATCCTAGAGGCCGCTGTCGAGCGGATGCCGATGCTCGCTGAAGCTGGCATTCACACGTTCTTCAATGGCCCTGAATCCTTCACGCCTGATGACGCGTACCATTTGGGTCTCGCACCCGAAATGGACAACGTTTGGGTTGCGGCGGGCTTTAACTCTATTGGTATTCAATCAGCGGGTGGTGCCGGAATGGCGCTAAGCCAGTGGATGGACGAAGGCGACAAGCCCTTTGACCTAGGTGACGTCGACATCAGTCGCATGCAGCCGTTCCAAGGGAATAAGACCTATCTGTTCGAGCGCTCCAAAGAGACACTAGGTCTGCTCTATGCAGATCATTTCCCCTACCGTCAGAAAGCGACTGCGCGCGGAATTCGCCGGACGCCGTTCCACCACCACATGTTAGAGCGAGGCGCGGTGATGGGCGAGTTAGCAGGATGGGAACGCGCTAATTGGTTTGCCCGTGAAGGACAAAAGCCAGAGTATAAGTACAGCTGGAAGCGCCAAAACTTCTTTGACAACGTGCGCGAAGAACACATGGCTGTGCGCCAAAATGTGGGCCTTTATGACATGTCGTCATTTGGGAAAATCCGCGTAGAGGGACGCGATGCAGAAGCTTACTTGAACTATATCGGTGGTGGTGACTACTCGGTTTCCATTGGGAAAATCGTCTATACTCAATTCCTCAACCGGCGTGGCGGGATCGAGGCAGATGTGACAGTGACGCGTCTGGCAGAACACGCCTATCTGGTTGTGACGCCGGCAGCAACGCGACTAAGTGACGAGACATGGATGCGCCGCAATCAGCGTGATTTTGATGTGGTCATCACGGATGTAACAGCGGGTGAAGGTGTGTTGGCTGTGATGGGCCCACGTTCACGCGAGCTGCTGCAGGCGGTGTCGCCAAACGATTTTACCAATGACGTGAATCCGTTCGGCACTGCGCAAGAGGTCGAAATTGGTATGGGCCTTGCCCGTGTTCACCGCGTGACCTACGTGGGTGAGCTGGGTTGGGAAATTTATGTGAGCGCGGATCAAGCTGGCCATATTTTTGAAACATTGGCTGAGGCAGGGCAAGATTTTGACATGCGTCTGTGCGGCATGCACATGATGGACAGCTGCCGGATCGAAAAGGGTTTCCGCCACTTCGGACATGATATCACCTCGGAGGATCACGTGTTGGAAGCGGGCCTTGGGTTTGCGGTGAAGACGTCTAAACCAGACTTCATTGGGCGTGAGGCCGTGCTGGATAAGAAAGAGGCTGGTCTGGATATGCGCATGCTGCAATTCAAACTTACCGATCCTGAACCACTGCTGTATCATAATGAGCCTGTCCTGCGTGACGGTGAGATTGTGGGTTACCTAACCTCTGGTTCATATGGCCACCATTTGGGTGGCGCGATGGGCCTTGGATATGTGCCTTGTAAGGGCGAAAAGCCAGCGGATATTCTAGCGTCGACCTATGAAATCGACGTGATGGGAACACGTGTAAAAGCAGAGGCATCTCTGAAGCCGATGTATGACCCCAGCTCGGAACGGGTAAAGGTGTAATGGGTACAATCTAACGCTTTCAGCGCTTCAAAACTTATCCTACCCCTGTCAGGGATAGGAGTACTCCAAATGCGCAATCCCAACAGCACATCGCCATCGACAGATCAGGACACACCACGTGGTTTTTTGTTTGCTGGGGGGGCGTATGTTTTGTGGGGGTTCTTGCCACTTTATATGAAATTGCTCAGCCATATTTCTACGGCTGAGGTTATCGCTCACCGGGTCATCTGGTCTGTTCCCGTTGCTGCTGTTGTGTTGATCTTGCTAGGCCGCACGGCGACTTTGCGCGAGGCGTTTCGAAATCCACGCATGTTGGCGATGGGTTGTTTGACGGCCACGCTGATTTCACTTAACTGGGGAATTTATGTCTATGCAATTGCGTCCGGTAACGCGCTGGATGCGGCGATTGGATATTATATCAATCCTCTATTCAGTATCTTCCTTGCAGCAGTTCTGCTGGGAGAGAAGCTGAACCGTGCACAATTGGTTGCAGTTGGATTGGCGGCAGCTGCCGTGGTGGTGTTGATTGTGGATGCCGAGCGCACACCCTGGTTGGCATTTGGCATGATGTTGACTTGGGGGTTCTATGCGCTTGCGAAAAAGAGCCTGCCGATTGGTCCCAACCAAGGTTTCCTGATGGAAGTCCTGATCTTGCTGCCTGTCGCATTAGCTTATGCTGTCTATGTGTTTGGCACTGAGGGATCGCATTTCATGATGGGTAATACCGCTGATACGTGGCTGTTACTAGGATGTGGAGCGGTGACTGCTGTTCCGCTGCTGCTTTATGCAAACGGGGCTAAATTGCTGCGCCTGTCGACCATCGGGATTATGCAATACATCGCGCCCACATTGATCCTGTTGAACGCGGTGTTCATTTTCGGAGAGCCGTTCGGCCGTGCCCGCGCGATTGCTTTGCCGATGATCTGGCTGGCATTGATTATCTATACAGTATCAATGGTGCGCCAGATGCGTCGCAATCGCACGGGTTGATAAATTCGATTATGACAAAGCTGCTTTGTGTTTCATGAACGATGGGTCTTTCATGACCCGCTCGTTCATTGCGGCACGTAAGGCACCGATGGTTTTGTAAGGGCGCATCACTACTTCAAAGTGCTGCATCAGCCCCTCGTCATTAAGCGTGACCAGATCAACGCCGACACAATCAAGGCCGTCAATTTTGCACTGAAATTCTAGTGCCCAATCGTTGTCAGCGCCCATTACGCGACGATATTCAAAGTCTTCGAAAACTTGGTTCACGTGTCCTAGTACAGCTGCCACAGCATCACGGCCATTCCATGTGGCCCAATATGTGGGTGGCTGGAATGTGATGTCTTCGGCCATAAGGGCAGGGACGGCGCTGTGGTTGTCAGCCAGAACTGAATCATGAAATTTCTGAATTGTAGGGTGCATGTTGGGTCTCCTCATTGCCAAAAGGATGGCATGCAGTGGGTTGAAAACCCACCCTACACATGGGAGTGAGGCGCCTATGGACGCAACGTATTCCCCCCCGCAAGACCCTCTAAATATCTTGCACCTCGATCACGAGGTCATTCTGGTCGACAAACCCGCTGGGCTGCTATCGGTGCCCGGTAAGGGTGAGCATTTGGCTGATTGTCTGATTGCGCGGCTGCAGGTTGCTTTTCCCGATGCTCTGCTGGTGCACCGATTGGACCGTGACACATCTGGTGTGATGATTTTTGCGATGACGCCCTACGCACAACGTCATCTTGGGTTGCAGTTCGAAAAACGTATGACCAAGAAAACCTATGTCGCGCGGTTGTGGGGTGTTCCAAAAGAAAAGACAGGCACCGTTGATCTGCCGCTGATTGTGGATTGGCCAAACCGTCCCTTGCAGATGGTGTGCCATGAGACGGGCAAATCAGCGCAAACCGATTGGCGTGTGACAAAGAATGAGGGCACCACCGCACGGGTGCGTCTCACGCCCCACACGGGACGTAGTCACCAGCTGCGCGTCCACATGCTGAGCCTTGGTCACCCGATCCTAGGGGACCCGTTTTATTCAGATGGAGAGGCGTTGGCTTTCCCGCGCATGATGCTCCATTCCGAGGAGTTGCGGTTCAAGCACCCCGATGGCGGTCAATCGACGCGGATACGCAGTAAGGCACCGTTTTAATGGACATGAATAAGGGCCACCCGAAGGCAGCCCTTTTCGAAACATTACATAGGTCTATTACTTGATAACCCAGCCAGAGACGGCTTTGACTTCGAGGAATTCCTCTAGGCCGTATACACCACCTTCACGCCCGTTGCCGGACTGTTTGTAGCCGCCAAAGGGGGAACCTTGTGCAAAGCCCTGACCGTTTGTTTCAACCATGCCAGAACGCAAGCGGCGCGCAACACGACGGCGCGTTTCATCATCCGAGGTCTGAACATAGTTTGTCAGGCCGTAAGGTGTGTCATTTGCGATGGCGATTGCTTCTTCTTCGGTTTCGAAGGGAATGATCGACAACACGGGGCCAAAGACTTCTTCTTGCGCGATGGTCATGTCGTTTGTGACATCGGCAAAAACCGTTGGCTTTACGTAATAGCCGCGGTTCAAACCATCTGGACGACCAAGACCACCGGCGGTGAGGCGCGCTTCGGACATACCCTTTTCGATCAAACCTTGGATCTTGTTGTATTGGGCTTCGGACACAACCGGACCGATCTGTTTACCTTCCTCGGATGCTGGACCAACATGGGTGTTGGTCGCGACCTCTGAGGCGGATGCCACGGCCTCATCGTAGCGGGATTTGTGCACCAACATACGTGTCGGCGCGTTGCACGACTGGCCCGTGTTGCGGAAACACCGAACTGCGCCCTGCGCTGCTGCTTTTGGATCGGCGTCTTCAAAGATGATGTTCGCGCCTTTGCCGCCTAATTCCAGTGAGACGCGCTTGAGCGTGTCTGCGGCCGCTTTTGAAATTGCGATGCCAGCGCGTGTGGAACCTGTAAAGCTGACCATGTCTACTTCGGGGTGGGCCGAAAGCTGGCTGCCAACACCAACACCGTCACCGTTGACCATGTTGAACACACCGGCGGGGAAGCCCGCTTCATCCATGAATTCAGCGAAGAGGACTCCGGAAAGGGGCGCAATTTCTGATGGTTTCAGAATGACAGTACAGCCCGTTGCGATTGCTGGGATCACCTTGAGGATGATCTGGTTCATTGGCCAGTTCCATGGTGTGATCAACGCGCACACGCCGATCGGCTCGAGCAGTGTTTTCTCCGAAGAGGTGAAATCACGCTCGAATGAGAAATCTTCAAATGCGTTGAGGAAGCCACCGATGTGCCAGCTGCCTGCGCCGACCTGCTGTTGACGACTCAACATGATGGGCGCACCCATCTCCATGGACATTGCTTGGGCCATTTCTTCTTGGCGGGCGTCATAGATTTCGGCCAGCTTGCGAATCAGGGCAACACGCTCTTCCTTTGGTGTTTGGGACCAGCTGTCGAACGCAGCACGGGCAGCCCCGACAGCCGCGTTTGTGTCAGCTTCATCGCCCAGAGAAATGACTGCACATTGATCTTCGGTTGAAGGATCGATGACTGCGAAGTCATTGGCCGCCGCTGGGGCGATCCATTGACCGTTGATGTAGAAGTTACGTTTCTCAAGCATTGGGGTGCTCCTTTTGATCAGATTTGACGGCACTGTGTCATCGCATGTTGTCTGCTGCAAGATGGGTATGGAAGTCAGCGCGCGAATGACTAAATTAGCTCTATCGGATCATTTAATGGAGAACGATGAAATGAGCTTGCGCATTAACGACACGATCCCTGATCTTACAGTAGAAACAGATAAGGGTACATTCAGCCTTCACGAGTTTGTTGGCGACAGTTGGGCCATTCTGTTTTCGCATCCAAAGGATTTCACACCTGTTTGCACCACTGAATTCGGTGCGGTTGCACAGTTGGCGGACGAATGGGAAAAACGCGGCACCAAGGTATTAGGTGTCTCCGTTGACGGTGTTGAGGACCACAAAAAGTGGAAAGGCGACATTGAAACAGTTGGCGGCGCAACTGCCAGTTTCCCAATCGTTGCCGATTCTGGCCTGGAGTTGTCCAAAGCGTTCGACATGCTACCAGCCGAAGCATATCTGCCCGATGGGCGTACACCTGCCGATAGCGCAACTGTGCGTTCTGTTTTCATCATCGGGCCAGACAAGCAGCTTAAGCTATCCATGACCTACCCAATGACAGTTGGCCGTAACTTTGCCGAAGTATTGCGTGCTTTGGATGGGTTGCAGACTTCTGCGGGTAGAGGCGTGGCGACACCAGCAAATTGGAATGTCGGTGAAGACGTGATCATCCCGACCAGTGTGTCTGATGAAGACGCCAAAGCGAAGTTTGGTGCATTTAAGACAGTGCTGCCTTATCTGCGCACAACAAAGCTATCCGACTAGATCCAGTTCGGGTTCTACAAAAAAAGCCCCGCAAATTGCGGGGCTTTTACGTTCAACACGAGGTCGACAAGGTTAGTGTAAAACGACGCGAGTGCCATTTGGCACGCGGTTGTACAAATCAATCACATGTTCATTGATCATCCGCACGCATCCGTTGGAAACACGGGCTGCAACGGTTTGTGGCTTGGGCGTACCGTGAATGCGCAGATACGTATCCCTGTCACCGTTATAGAGATAAAGCGCGCGCGCACCTAATGGGTTCAACCCGCCGCCTTTCATGCCTGCTGCGTGTTTGGCATAAATGTTTGGCTCACGACGGATCATGGCTTGGGTTGGGGTCCAACTGGGCCATTCGGCCTTTCGGCGAATACGGAATGTTCCTGATTTGTAGCGGCCTGCCGTGCCGATACCTACAGAATAACGAATCGCTTTTCCGTCCGGCAGTGTCCAATACAAGGCAAAGAGACCAGGATCGACATGGATTTCATTGGGACGAAATTGATCTTTGATTTCAACAATGCGTGGGCGCAAATGGTTGGGTACTTGGTAGCCATTTGTGGCAGAAAATGAGGGACCAGCAAGAAGGGCAGCAACCCCAGTTAACAGCAGTTTTCGACGGTCAAATATTGACATGGCAGTGCCTCCAGGTTTTACAAATTAAATTACTGATTTTAAGAGCATTTAAATATTTGCTCTATTCAGTTGGTGGGTAACCCGAATCGGGCAATCATCATTTTGATTTGGGCATCATTACCATTTTCGCCCAAATTGTCTTGTCCTAATGACTCTGTCTGTTCCAAATTTCATTCTAAAACACGGGTTTGGCAGGACAATAGATAGGCTGTTGTGCCGGTCATTCGTTGCATCCAGTAAAACCAACTATCATCACCTTTTGGGCAAAGGGGTTTGACCAGTTCATGATCTGAAATCCTACTATCAAACGGGTCAGGACGGTGCAAAACAGCTGAAACACCAGTCGGGAAAAGCAACTCTAATTGGCGCAGTCCCTTAATGTCGGTGTGCTATTGGGTACAGGGCGGCAAGGGATCGCTCGCTTCAAAACGTATTTCATGGGCAAGCCAACATACTACCTTAGCGCCAATAGCCTCGTATCCGTCAGTCAAGTTTTTGAGCCAATCGCGTGCGTAAAAGGCATTGTCGTCTGCTGTCACAATTGTAGCGTCAGGATGGGCCCGCAGCGCGGATGGGTTGCTGCAGAAAACAACGTAATGTTAGGGTCAGATTGTCAAAGAGTGCTCGGTAACTTGTGACGGAGACGACAAGGGGGAGCAGGCCATGAGGCGAGGTCTTGGGAGGTGGCCAATACTCCAGATTCCCGTGCTCGACCAATTGTGCACTCTGGAATTTTTGGAAATTTTGAACTGTGCGGTTGTCTCTTTAGGGTTCGCGACGAAATTGTCGAGAATGTAACTATGGGCACCAATCTCATAACGAAACACTGATGAATTACCTCCCGAGGCAAGAAATCGGTCGCGCTTTGGATTCAATGCACGCAGCGGTTTTGAACGGAAAAGTGTATCGTCGCGGATGATGCGAAATGGCGTATCGTCGTTAAAAAAGTCGATATCGTCGACGATGACCAAATCCAGGTGAAGAAAATAACGCGGCGTCCTTTAGATCAAATAGTCTTGCTAAAAAGTGCGCCAGCTTCTGCCAGCGGGTGTCGCTTTGCCCAGCAGATAGGCCGAGAGCGGGCAAGGGATAGGTGGCTCGTCGCAAGTTTTGGGGTCGTATGGCGAAAAGGGCCCCGTCATATTCTGACGAGGCCCAAAATTCGGTCACAATGTTTAGAAGCTTAGTCTTCAGACTTCGCTTCTTCTTTTACTTCTTCGCCAGTTTCCTGATCGACCACTTTCATGGACAGGCGCACTTTGCCGCGATCGTCAAAGCCCAAGAGCTTCACTTTCACTTCCTGACCTTCTTTCAGAACATCTGAAGGATGGTTCAGGCGGCGGTTTTCGATCTGGGATACGTGTACTAGGCCGTCGCGCTTGCCAAAGAAGTTCACGAATGCACCGAAATCTACGATTTTCACAACCGTACCCGTGTAAACCTTGCCTTCTTCTGGCTCGGCTACGATTGAGTGGATCATGTCGTAGGCTTTCTTGATGGCTTCGCCGTTTGGCGATGCGATCTTGATGATGCCTTCGTCGTTGATGTCGACTTTTGCGCCGGACACTTCAACGATCTCACGGATCACTTTACCACCGGAACCGATCACTTCGCGGATTTTATCCGTTGGGATCTGCATGGTTTCGATGCGTGGTGCGTGCACAGAGAATTCCTGCGCGCCAGTGATGGCTTTGCCCATTTCACCAAGGATGTGCAGACGACCCGCCTTGGCCTGAGCCAGTGCTTTTTCCATGATCTCTGGCGTGATGCCTGCGATCTTGATGTCCATCTGCAAGGACGTGATACCTGCTTCGGTACCCGCAACCTTAAAGTCCATGTCGCCGAGGTGGTCTTCGTCACCCAAGATGTCGGACAGGATCGCGTAGGAACCGTCTTCTTCGAGGATCAGACCCATTGCAACACCAGCAACCGCAGATTTCAACGGAACACCGGCATCCATCATGGACAAGGAACCACCACAAACGGACGCCATGGAAGACGAACCGTTGGATTCAGTGATCTCTGACACCAGACGGATTGTGTACGGGAAATCTGTTGCGGCAGGCAAAACAGCCTGAAGCGCGCGCCATGCAAGTTTACCGTGACCGATTTCACGACGGCCTGGAGGGCCCACACGACCAACTTCACCAACCGAATAGGGAGGGAAGTTATAGTGCAGCAGGAAGTTGGACTTGAAGTTGCCGTGCAGCGCGTCGATGAACTGCTCGTCGTCTCCGGTACCTAGCGTGGTCACAACCAGACCCTGCGTTTCGCCGCGTGTAAACAAGGCGGAGCCGTGTGTACGTGGCAGCAAGCCAGTCTGAGAAACGATATCGCGGATTTCGTCAGTCTTACGACCATCGATACGCGTGCCCGTCTTGACAACGTCACCGCGCAAGATGGAGGCCTCAAGGCCTTTCATTGCTGAACCAAGGTTGGCATCTGCCAACTGTTCTTCGTTCAGCGCTGCTTTGATTACATCGCGTGCTTCGGAAACAGCGTTGGTGCGGTCTTGCTTGTCTGCGATAGCAAATGCTGCGCGCATCTGTGTTTCGCCTGCGGCTTTTACAGCTGCGGACAGATCGGAATAATCAACAGGCTGGAAATCAAACGGCTCTTTTGCCGCTGTTTCTGCCAGATCAATGATCAGGTCGATAACTGGTTGGATTTGCTCGTGAGCGAACTTAACCGCACCCAGCATTTCTTCTTCTGACAGTTCATAGGCTTCGGATTCAACCATCATCACGGCGTCTTTGGTGCCTGCAACAACAAGGTCCAAACGCTGATCAGGGTTGTTCTTGAGGTCCTGCATGTCGTCGATTTCTGGGTTCAGGATGTAATCGCCACCCTCAAAACCAACGCGGCAAGCAGCGATTGGGCCCATGAACGGCGCGCCAGAAATGGTCAGCGCAGCAGATGCGGCGATCATTGCTACCATGTCTGGATCATTGACCAGATCGTGGGACAATACAGTACACATCACCAGAACTTCGTTTTTGAAGCCGGGGACGAACAATGGACGGATCGGACGGTCAATCAGGCGGGATGTCAGCGTCTCTTTTTCGGTAGGACGCGCTTCGCGCTTGAAGAAACCACCGGGGATTTTACCCGCGGCATAGTATTTTTCGTTGTAGTGAACGGTCAGCGGGAAAAAGTCCTGACCCGGCTTTTGCTTGCGTGCAAAAGTAACGTTCGCCATCACGGATGTCTCGCCATATGTGGCGATGACGGAACCGTCGGCCTGACGGGCGACTTTCCCTGTTTCCAGCGTAAGCGTCTCTTCGCCCCACTGGATAGATTTTTTAACTTCGTTAAACATCATCGTTTCCTTGTTGGCCCATTGGCCTTTGCATAGAGGGCGTATTCCCTCTGACCCCTATATCTTGCTTTGGCCTGTGCTGGGGTCCGAGCGCAGGCTTTCAGATAGTGCGGCGTGTACATGAAGTAAGGGGAGATGGGAAGGGATGGGTGTTTTGGGGTAGACGCTGAGTGTTTGCTAACTTCGGTTATGCCAACCCAGCAACCTTCTAGGGTGAATTTTGCAAGGTCTGCTTTCGGCCTCTATTTTTCCTTGGTTGTTACAGCGTTACTGTTGAAGGACGGGAATAGGAAATGAACTTAAACCCAACTTCAAAAATTTATTCAAAAACACTTGCTAAATCAGCCAAATGATAAGCGTTTAGAAGCCGCAAGGAGGCGTCTCGCATTTTGCAAATAGCCACCTCGTATTCTTCGGATGACAGACACGCGCCTGCACTCGGGTGGTCACCGTTAATTTCTTTGAGCTTTTTTGTATAATGTGTTTTTTGAAAAGGTGAATCGCCGGCAATAGTTGGAAGACGCTCTACAAGAATATCTGTCCACTTCCCTATCAAGGAGGCGGAATTGACTAAGCACTCAGTCGGATTTGATTTAGCTGAGCAAACTTCAAAAGCTACCTGAAAACAAGTTTGTCGAACTCTAGTTTTGTAAGCTGGCACGAGCTTCGAACCTGACGCGACACAGTTACCTAATGCACCAATTTTCTCATCATATAGCTTTGTGTTGTCTGCAAATCCTGGAGAAACTGTCATCAAAAGCACCACAAGTAATGTACAGATATTCTTACCCATTTCAGGGAAGCCAGTTGTGATCTTTACCATTTGGGGTCCTTTGCACAGCTTGCAGCAATGTGTGTATTTGACTCAAAGCAGAAGTTCGCTGTGGTGCAGTAGGGTGCCAGTGAAACCTAATATGAGGTTAACTTTTAGGTAGCGTCAAATGCGCTTGCTTCAAAGTTTGAACCAGCCCACTCAAAAAACCATCGGTAGTTACGTCAATCAACGCCTTGCCGTCTTCGGCTTGCAACGTGAAAGGCTGGTCGTCCAATTTCTCAAGTTCGCGAAGGCTCTTGCCGCCGCCATGTTTGAGGACATTTGCTGCAAGGTAATAGTGGAACACGCTCCGCGCGAGGTCAGTGTGACCTTCTGCGGTGAGCTTGTTGCGCAGCTTCACAAAGAATGGACCGCGCGCAAAGTGGTGCTGCAAGCGCGCCTCGAATGCGGAAACGGTTTCAACAACCGACGCTTCGATTTCAGAAACGTCAGCATCGGCGTTGTTCGCGATTGCCTCAGCGGCAGCAAGCAGATCTTCAACACTCATCGGGGCGGTCATGGCGGTTTCCTTTGAAATAAGAGTTACCGCCATAGAGTGGACGCCCTGACAGTGCAATGCGCGAGGGTTACTTGCTGAGGCTTGGGAAGTAGTCTTCGCAGACACCTTCGCGGTACACATCGGCGGTACAGCAATGCAGCCCGCCGCCAAAGGCGTATGCATCCCGCAACTCAACCTCGATCACTTCCATGCCCAGTTTATCCATCTGTTCGGCCTGATAGACCTCGGATTTTTCAACGCAGACGGTTTTCGGGTCCAGCACCAGCACATTCATGCTGAGCCACGTTGAGGAATAGCACAGCGGCGGCGGCGTGTTATGCGCAGGCGTTGCGGCATCCACAATTTCCCAGCCGTTGTCGTTGTACATCTTACGCTGTTCTTCTGGCAGGCGGCGGTGCGGATTGTTCAGGATCAAACCGGGGCGCAGCGGCGTGAATGTCGCATCAATGTGGATGGGGTAGGGATCACCGGGGAAGTTGACGGTGTGTACGCGGTGATCAGGGAAGTGGCGACGCAGCCACTCGATACCTTTGAGGTTGGTGGTGAAACCATGCTGCACAACCAAGTCTTTGCCAAATCGCAGAACATCGGCAGCGTCAAACAGCGGCTCTTCTTCTGTGGTGACAAAGAACTTCTTTGCCGCCCATTCTAGCCGCTTTGTATCGCCGATTTTCTCGGACAGGTAATCGGGGTGATAGTCCGCATCAGTCAAGCGTGGTTTTGGCGCGCTCTCGTGGCGGAAGTTCGGGTCTTCATCGAAATACTGTTGCATCAATGGGCGGTAGTTGAGGTACTCAAACCAGCGACAACGATACGACATAGTTGCTTCCAACATCTCGGAACCGACGGTCAGCAACACATCACGCGGGGGCATACAGCCGAACTGGCTTTCGGTGTGAAAGTCGGGGGTATTGGCTGGCACAGAGTGGTCGATGCTGGTGGGGCGGTCCACACGAATGCCGCGCTTTTCCAACATTCCGGCAAAGTTATCCAGCAACTCGTTTGCGCGGTCGATGGTTTCCTGTGGGCGGCGTCCCCACTGGCCACGCATATCGCTGTCCTCTGGGACCTTGGCATCTAGCGCGGGCTCTTCTGGGGGAATGTGACAATCATCGGCGCGGCCAACGATGACATGTTTGAGCGGATCCCACTCGTTCCAACTATTGACCACTGTTTTTTGCATGATGCGCTCCCCGCGTTTAATTTGATCAAATTGGTAAGAGCAAACCGCGTGGCACGCAAGCGGCAGGACAACAGGATTGTAGCATTGCCTACTTCGTGCCACGCTGAGTAGAAATTTGGAGGAATTTATGGCGCTTTGGGAATTGGATGGTGTGGCAATTGCTGCGCAAATTGCGAACGGAGAAATTAGTGCGCGGGAGGTGACGGAGGCAACGTTGGCGCGGATGGATGCCGTAAATCCCGCGATCAATGCGGTGGTGGCACGCGATGACGCGGCCGCCTTAAGTGCTGCAAATGCGGTAGATGCAGCGCGGAGTGGTGGACAGGTGTTGGCTCCGATGGCGGGTGTACCCATCACGATTAAAGAGAACGTTGATCAGGCGGGATGCGCGACGACCAATGGTCTGCGCATCCAGAAAGATTTGGTTGCAGAAACGGATAACCCAGTCGTGGCGAACCTGCGACGGGCTGGTGCAGTGATCGTAGGGCGCACGAATACCCCTGCCTTTTCGCTGCGGTGGTTCACCCGAAATTCACTGCATGGGCATACAAAAAACCCACACAATGCGCGTATCACGCCTGGTGGCTCATCTGGCGGCGCGGCCTCTGCAACTGCTGCGGGCATCGGTGCAGTGGGGCATGGAACCGACATTGGCGGCTCGATCCGCTATCCGGCCTATGCTTGTGGGCTGCAAGGTATTCGGCCCACGTTAGGGCGTGTGGCGGCGTGGAACGGGTCGAGTCCTGATCGCCATATTGGCGCGCAGTTGATGGCCGTTTCAGGGCCGCACGCACGCTCTGTTCGTGATGTACGGATGTCATTGGAGGCGATGTCGCAGCCCGACCTGCAAGATCCGTGGCATGTATCTGTGCCCGTGAATGGCCCAGAATATCCCCGTCGTGCGGCATTGTGTGTTGCTCCCGAAGGGATGAATACCCATCCGCTGGTGGAACAGTCATTGCGAGATGCGGCAGCAAGGTTGATTGAGGCGGGTTGGAGGATTGATGAGGTGGAAAGCCCACCGTTTCGTGCGCCAGCGCGATGTCAGGCGCAGCTTTGGTTGGCGGAAATGGCGCGTGGGGCGCAGGCCGCCTTTGCACAAGAGAACGATCCAGATGCGATCCACGTTTTGGCCGAGATGCACAAATTGACCGCGGTTCCTGATCTGAATGGTGTGTTAGACGCTATGCAGTCGCGGTTGGGTTTTCTACGCGAATGGCAGTTGTTCTTGGAAAAATATCCAGTTCTGATTTGTCCGAATTCGGCGGAGCCACCGTTCCCCGATTTGCTTGACCTCGATGACTTTCCACGCGTGATGGAGGCTCAACTAACACAGGTGGGTTTGCCGCTGATGGGGTTGCCAGGGATGTCGGTGTTCACAGGGTTTGGAGAAAGTGAAATGGGCCAAGTGCCTTTGGGTGCGCAGTTAATTTCAGGGCGTTACCGCGAGGATATTCTGCTGGATGCTGCAGAGGAAATCGAGGCGCGGGGAAATGCGATTGCTGTTGTGACGCCGTAACTACGGCCACAATAGAAAAAACCGCACCTTGGAAAAGGCGCGGTTCAATCTGAATAGATCTGCCAGGATTGCGCTTAGCGGCGCAGGCCCAGACGTTTGATCAGGTCTTGGTAGCGTGCGTCGTCTTTGGACTTTACGTAGTCCAATAGCTTACGACGGGTCGCAACCATTTTCAGCAGACCACGGCGGCCGTGGTTATCTTTTTTGTGTGTCTTGAAGTGCTCTGTCAAAGTCGCGATGCGCGAGCTGAGAACAGCAACTTGAACTTCTGGGGAACCGGTATCGCCGTCTTTGGCACCGAATTCTTTCATTACACGTGCTTTTTCTTCTTTTGTAATCGACATCGGGGTCTCCTTGTCAAAAGGTTAAAATAGATGGCGCAGGCCGGGATGTCGTCCAGCACAGGCCCATGGAGGAATCGCAAACATAAGTATGCGATGGGAGCGTATAGTCAGATTTCGAAAAATTGGCAAAGGCTTAATGTTTAGCGACTTCGGAAATTGCCAGTCCGTTAAGTTTTAAGATGCCGCAAGACCTACATGTGTGGCTGTGCTGAAGGGGATCAAGGCAATGTCAGCTGGCAATATGTCTGATCCGTTCACGGTAGCAACAACTGCACCATCCATAAGGACAAGAGTCTGATCTTCTGCATCGGGATCGACGCTGACCGTAATCAGCGGCTCACTGCTGCCTTCTTCGCTATCATCCCAAACCAACACAATGCTGTCATCGGCAGCGGTAAAGTCCAGAATTTGGGCTGCTTCGCCAGAAGAAAGCCAATCCCCTAGAACGATTTCGTCTTCGCCATCACCAGCTGTAACAATGTCGCCATTACCAGCAAGGATACTGTCGTCACCTCCGCCGCCGTTCAGAAAGTCGCTATCATCCTCGTCCTCGCCGGATGCATTGCGCATCACACCGCTAAGCACGTCATCGCCCCAACCGCCAAACAGTGCATCTGCGCCAGCACCGCCAATAAGCGTGTCGTTGTCCAATCCACCCTGCATCGTATCGTGGCCGTCACGGCCATATAGAGCGTCGTTGCCTGCTGATCCTTGGAGAGCGTCATTACCAGCACCGCCATCTAAGCGGTCGTTTGCATTATGGCCGAACAAAACATCATTTGCTTCGCCACCATGCACGACATCCCCGCCATCAAGGCCATGCAACGTGTCATCGCCAGTGTTGCCAAACAGGGTGTCATCGCCATCATCGCCGCGCAATTCATCATTACCTAAGCCGCCGCTTAGGACATCATCACCGTCAAGTCCGCGAACGCGATCATTGGTATCTGTACCATCAAGTTGGTCATTGGTATCTGTACCATCAAGTTGGTCATCGTTTTCTGTGCCGGTCTGCAAGGTAACAGTATCGGTTTCTGAAACGTTTGCAGGTTCAAGCAATGCGGCATCGTCGCCACCGCGAGGATCGTAATCTGGTTCAAAGTTGTCTGCCGGGATGTCTAGTGTTTCCTGCTCGGCAGAAGGAGTGCCTTCGGCTGAATCACTCAGATCATCGTCGTCATCGCTGTTTGTTTGTGGGTCAACAAAGGCAACAGTACCTACTGCCATAATTCCCATCAATCCCGCCAACCACAACATACTGAATATTCCATTCCTATTTGGGCCAATGCCCCAACCTTATAAACACAGATTAGGTGCGAATCGTCAAAACTGTAATGGGAAAAAGGTTAATGCCTGATGCTATTTGGGGCAGGCTGCTCGCAATGGTCCCAAAGAACGGGCTGCGCACTATAGGGTAGGTACAGCGGATGCCGTGGATGTCCGGCCTTGGTCAAACCAAGATGATAAAGCTGGTATCCCGCTGCACGTAACTGATCTGCGGCCATTGGTCCCTGATTGCGGTGCTCTCCGTGAACGCCCCAGGCGGCAATGACAGTATCAGCCCACTCGGACGCTTCTCTCAGTTGCTGCGCATTATCCGGACCCTCTGGATCTTCGGCTGCACGCATGTCGCGCGGATCAGTGGCACGTAGAGCAAAAATATTCACGGCCCGAAAACCGCCAAACCCCAAACGGCGCGCACGTTGTTCGCATCGTTCAATGGTTGGGTCATTTTGGATTTCAGTCGCTGTGGACGGATTGAGCATGACAAAAACAACGCGTGACGCGTCAGCATCCCAAACTCTGGTCAAACTATAGCGGTAGCGTTCGCAGTCTGAATAGACAGCGGTTGATGGAGCATCGCCTTTTGTATGACTGCGGGTGATCATGCGTGTTGTTTCCGAATCGTTTATTCGGGTGTGTTGAAAACGCGGGAGGGATGTAGCTCTCCGGACTTGAAAATCCCGACAGCTACGGCGGTTCCTTCATGAGAGGCCCAGCATTCATCACCGTATTCAACGTCATTGGCGAATACCATGCCAGGGTTGCCATTGCGCAGACGCACTGCGCCCTCACTGCTTGCTGTCACTTGCGGCAGTTCTTGAAGGCCAGTCTCAAGGGGGCCAAGGAATTCATCAAGCGCTGGTGTTTTTGCCATTTCCTCTACTTGGGCGAGGGTGATCGCATTTTCTACCTCGAAAGGTCCAGACCAAGTGCGGCGCAATTCACGCACGTGCCCTTTGCATCCAAGCACTTCACCTAAATCGCGGGCGATGGAGCGAACATAGCCACCTTTCCCGCACACCATCTCAAGTGTCACGTGATCTGCGTCGGGGCGGTCCATCAGGATCAGGCTTTCTACGAACAACGGGCGGGCAGCAATCTCCATGGTCTCACCGTCGCGGGCGCGCTTGTACGCACGTTCACCGTCAATCTTTACGGCCGAGAACTGAGGCGGCACTTGTTCGATGTCACCAACAAAGGCGTTAAGCGCGTCTTTTATTGCTGCATCATCGGGGCGTAGATCCGAGGTCTCAAGAACCTCACCCTCAGCATCATCTGTGTTGGTCGAGACGCCGAGGCGAACTGTAAAAACATATGCTTTGAGAGCGTCCGTAATAAAGGGGACGGTTTTTGTGGCCTCACCCAATGCGATGGCCAGAACGCCCGTGGCGTCAGGATCTAATGTGCCAGCATGGCCCGCCTTGCGCGCGTCAAACGCCCAACGTACTTTATTGACGACAGCGGTCGAAGTGGGGCCTGCGGGTTTGTCGATCACAACCCAGCCGGAAATGTCGCGCCCTTTGCGTTTACGTGCCATGTGCTGTCCTTGGAATAAATAGTCTTTGGGGGCGTTTTGCAGATTGCGCGCGCGGGCGCAACGGGTGCGTTATTCTTCGCCGTTAGCGTTTGGAGCTGCGTCAACCTGTGCAGGCGGTGGAGATTGCCCTTCCACAACGCCGATTATTGGACCAAGCGCGCCGAACCCGATGTCACTTCGGCCTAAATCTGGTGCACGCACCCGCGAAACATTTCCGTCAAAATATAGAGCATTTGATATGCCTAGATGATTTCGGAAGACGTTGCCAAAAACATGGAAGGTGACAGGGCTATTGGAAATTACAAATGTGGCCACTTGGCCGTCATCGCTGGTTCCAACACCATTGCGGACATATTTTGAAGTTGAATCGCGCAGGAAGCGGGGATGCAGCTCGCCGTCAATAACCAGCATAGGACCGGATTGAGTTGCGCTGATACATTCAGGCGCTTCTTCGACATACCGAAGGGTTTCGATGACATCAGCGCGTCGCGCACGCAGGCACAAGACGCCGTTGGGAAGTAAGCCAAAGTTACCCGGACCTTCGCGCGTGATCAGCTTTTGTACGGTTTTTCCGTCTTCAATATAAAGACCAACAGGCGCACGGTCATCGTGGTACATGCCTGCGTTTGCCGCAAAACCAAGCGCGAACCCTTGTTCCTCAAGCGCCGCATTTAGCGTTCCAAAGTATCCATAGGGCCGCCCGCTGAGTGGCTCGTATAGAAATAACCTGAGGACGTCTTGCGTCAGATCGACATCGCAGATCGCGTATTCGACGTCCTCGTAGATTTCTTCGCGGCAGGTCGCTGCCTGCGCGGATTGTGCAAATAGCAGCACAATCGTTGCCAAGGCAGCGCGCAGCATCACAGCTCGGGTGTCTCGTCATCTGGTGCGTCCGCATCGCGTCGCACAACATCCTGCGCCAGCATGCGCCGCGTTTCGTCCATCTGATCAAAGGTGCGATCCAGCTGGAACCGAAGCTCGGGCGAGAACTTCAGCGTGAGGCGTTTCGCAACCAGTTTGCGTAACTCGTATTTATTGCGGCCAAGGATTTTCAAAATATCCTCTTGCCCAATACCGCCCAAAGGCAGGACATAAGCTGTCGCTACTTTTAGATCATTAGAAGTACGCACTTCGCCCACGGTAATGGACATGCGGTTGAGTTCGGGATCATGCACGTCTCCACGCGCCAACACTTCGCTAAGTGCGCGGCGGATGGTTTCTGCCACACGTAGCTGTCGCTGGGTGGGGCCGGTGCTTTCATGAGATTTGTTATTTGCCATAACTTCCATCTAAGGCGTCTGAACTTCTTTGCCAAGGACGTGCGTGCGCGCTACACCGCTGAATAACTGATAAAGCGGAGCAGAGCATATGACACACACAACAGGTATCGCTATCACGGGGGTTTCGGGCCGCATGGGTCAGATGCTGGCAGGCGCAGTGGCCGCACACCCTGACATGCATCTTGCTGGCGCGGTTGAGCGCGCTGGGCATGATTGGGTTGGGCAAGATGTTGGCGTAGCGATGGGCGGTGCCGCGATTGGTGTACCCGTAACGGATGATGCTGCTATCGGGTTCGCAAGCGCCCAAGCAGTTATTGATTTCACTGCGCCTGTTGCGACTTTGGCTTTTGCGCAAGCGGCGGCCGATGCGGGAATCGTACATGTTATTGGCACAACAGGGATGAGTGCGGATGAGATCGCGCAGCTAAAGACCCCAGCATCCCGCGCCGTAATTGTACGCGCAGGTAACATGAGTCTCGGTGTTAATCTGCTCACGTTGCTAACACGCAAAGTCGCTGCGGCATTGGACGAAGATTTTGATATCGAAATCATCGAATCGCATCACAATCAAAAAGTCGACGCGCCTTCTGGAACGGCGTTGATGCTGGGCGAAGCGGCGGCTGAAGGACGCGGTGTCGCGCTGACAGACGTAAGCGATTCGGGTCGGGATGGTATTACAGGCGCACGTAAACGCGGCGACATTGGCTTTTCGGCAATTCGTGGTGGTGACATCATTGGTGAGCACGATGTGATGTTTGCAGGTGCCGGAGAACGTATTGTGCTGCGCCACATAGCGTCGGATCGTTCGTTGTTTGCGCGCGGTGCGCTAAAGGCCGCGCTATGGGGGCAAGGGCGCGCACCGGGCGAGTATGATATGATGGACGTCTTGGGACTGACCGACTGAAACAGCGGCCGCAGCCTTAAAAATCGACTGCGATGCCCTTTTTTTCCCAGTCACCATAGCGTACGGGCTCTGGCCCTTCGCGACCGCCCAGTTCTGCGGGCAGCTCTAGCTTCTCCTCCGCTTTGCGGCGTTCTGCTGCCTCGGCAAGGGCGCGTTGAGCGGCGGGCGGGAGCACAGTATTCACCTCTGCTTGGTTGTCTTTTGTAGGCTCGTTTTCTTGAGATACTTCGTTGACCATGGGGCGTTCCTTTCTCAACTCACCCTTGATATACAGCCCACCTTGCCCCAGACAACCGTCAGACCGCTAAGAGAAAGCTCAAATCATGTCAGACACAGGCGTATCCGCCCGTAAATCCGCTGTTTTCCTCCTCGATGAAATTTTGGGAGAGGGTAAGCTGATGTCCGAACTGTTGGGCGCAGGTGTGCTAGACAGGTTGCCACCAGATGATCGCGCACGTGCACAGCGCCTTGCTCAGGATACGCTGCGCGGGTTGGAACGTGCAGATCGCATCTTGGAAAAGCACCTCAATAAGACGCCACCGCTTACGGTGCATAATGCGCTGCGCATCGGCACGGTTGAGCTGTGTACAGGCGGCGCGGCGCATGGCGTGGTAAATGCGATGGTCTCGGTTGTGGCCGGTGATCGGTTTCTGAGCCACCTAAAAGGTCTGACCAACGCGGTTCTGCGCAAGGTAGCTGCTGAAGGCCCCGAAGCATGGACTGCGCGCCGCGCGCCGCGCCTGCCAAAATGGCTGCGTAACCCGCTGGTAGATGCATGGGGTGCCGACGCGATGATCGCCATCGAAGCCGCGCACTTCAAAGGTGCGCCGCTTGATTTGACCGCAAAGGGCGATGCCGCTGCTTTGGCAGAACGGCTAGAAGGAACGCTTTTGCCGAATGGCTCGGTTCGTTTATATGGCGGTGGTCAGGTTTCCGCGATGGACGGTTTCGCCGAGGGCGATTGGTGGGTGCAGGATGCAGCTGCTACGTTGCCAGCGATGATCCTGAACGCCCAAGAAGGTGAGCTGGTGTTAGATCTTTGTGCTGCTCCAGGTGGAAAAACCATGCAGTTGGCCACCACTGGTGCCGAAGTGCGCGCGGTGGATGACAATCATTCCCGTATGCAGCGCCTCAAAGAAAACCTTGCGCGGACAGGGCTTACAGCGCGTACTTTTATCAAAGACGTGCGCCAGTTTCAAGGGCAGTTTGATGCGATCCTTTTGGATGCTCCGTGCTCAGCGACAGGGACAATTCGCCGTCACCCTGATTTGCCACATGCCAAAGATGGATCTGATTTTGGCGCGTTGATTGCCTTGCAAGAAGAGATGCTGGACCACGCGTGGTCGTTGCTCAAACCGGGCGGGCGAATGATTTTTTGTACCTGTAGCCTTTTGCCGGATGAAGGCGAGGTCCAGATTGATGAGGCGTTGGAGCGTCACGGAGATATGACCGTGGATCGCGATGCGTTGAATTTGCCCGGCATCGACCCTGAGTGGATTTCCTCTGAGGGAGGGCTGCGCTTGCGACCTGATTTCTGGGAAGAGCTGGGTGGTATGGATGGGTTTTACATCGTTTGTTTGCGTAAAGACGCCTAGCCAATTAAGGGGCTTTCATAGGTGTTTATACGTGAAACCATGGTTGGGAACGGCGATTTGTGGCCGATCAGGCGCTGAAACGTGTCTATGCGCGGTATTACGCCGGAAAAGCGGTGACACCTTAACGTGCTCGGGTTAACATATGCCAAACGCCAAGAGAGCGTATAGGCAGAGCACATGATCCAACTTCCCCAGTTAAGCGCGCATCGCACACGCTTGTTAAACCAGTGGCACGCCCGCGCCGCTGCCCGAATGCGTGGGCAGGCGCGCGGGTTCGTGTCCTCACCAGAGCCGCGAACGATCGGTTCATTTGCGCGTGGACGGCAGCTTGCTGCGGGGAATTTCCTGTTTGCGGGCAGTTTGATAACAGCGCCAGAATTGACACCTTGGGAAGTTGATGCACCGGATTCAGCTTTTGCCGAGGCGCTTCATGGTTTTGCATGGTTGGATGATCTGGCTGCGGTTGGAGATATGAGTTCACGCCGTGCTGGGCAAAAGTGGCTGTGGCAATGGATTGAGCTGTATGGTGGGGGTCGTGGCCTTGGGTGGTCACCTGATTTGACGGGGCGACGGCTGATCCGCTGGATTAACCACGCCTTATTTGTGTTGCACGGAAGCGGTGAAAACGCGCCTGACAGCGAAGTGTTCTATCGCTCGTTGATGCAGCAAACAAAATTTTTGTCCAAACGTTGGCATGTCGCAGCACCGGGTCTTGCGCGGTTTGAGGCGCTGACGGGGCTGATCTATGCGGGTTTGTCTCTGGAGGGTTTAGAGGATCTTGCCGATCCCGCGATCCAAGCGTTAGCGCGGGAATGTGACGCGCAGATTGACGGGCAAGGTGGCCTTCCTACGCGAAATCCTGAAGAATTACTGGATGTATTTACCTTATTAACTTGGGCCGCGGCGGCATTGTCGGATGCTGGCCGTGGTACACCACAACCACATTTAGCTGCGATTGAGCGGATCGCGCCGACGCTCCGTACATTGCGGCATTCAGATGGTGGCCTTGCCCGCTTTCATGGGGGCGGACGTGGGGCCGAGGGCTGGCTTGATCATGCTTTGGCATCGTCGGGGGTGCGGACCATGCAGCCTGAGGGGCTGTCGATGGGATATGCGCGGCTGTCTGCTGGACGAACCAGCATAATTATTGATGCAAGCCCTCCGCCGGGCGGTGCTGCATCGGCAAATGCACATGCGTCTACCCTTTCCTTTGAGCTCACTTCTGGGCGTCGCCCGCTGGTCGTAAGTTGTGGCTCCGGCGCGTCATTTGGGTTGGATTGGCGTCGTGCCGGGCGCGCAACACCGTCACATTCCGCCCTCAGCTTAGGCGGCTATTCTAGTGCGCGTCTGGACACAGCAGATCGGCGCACTGGCGTTGAAGCGCTGATTGACGGCCCAACCCATGTGCCAGTTGAAATAACCCCAATTAGCGACGGCATGAAATTTCAGGGCGGCCATGACAGTTATGTTCTGACACATGGTCTAACCCATGCGCGCACCCTTGAACTTACGCATGATGGGCGCGCTGTTGCTGGCGAAGATATGCTACTTGCGATGGAAGACGCGGAAAAGCGCCGATTTGATCGGGCATTGGATCGAACTAAACTCAAAGGTCTGTTGTTTGAGATACGCTTTCACTTACATCCAGAGGTCGATGCGACGCTTGACCTAGGTGGAGCTGCTGTGTCTATGGCGCTAAAGTCTGGAGAAGTGTGGGTTTTTCGCCATGATGGGACAACTGAATTGTCACTGGAGGCGGGTGCATATCTAGAGACAACGCGTCTGAAGCCACGCGCAGCCCAGCAAATTGTTTTGACAGGTCGTGCAATTAATCCGGCCACCCGTGTGCGGTGGTCCTTGTCCAAAGCGCAGGAAACTGCGATTGGCGTGCGTGATTTAGAACGGGATGACCCGTATCTTGACGACGACTGACCAAAGGAGCCCTGCCATGGCTAATCTTCACCCCGTAAAACGCGCCCTTCTTTCTGTGTCTGATAAGACCGGATTAGTAGATTTTGGCCGTGCCCTAGCTGCACGCGGCATTGAACTACTCTCAACTGGCGGTACCGCAAAGGCGCTACGTGAAGCGGGGTTGGAAGTGAAAGATGTCTCTGAGGTCACAGGGTTTCCAGAAATGATGGATGGTCGTGTGAAAACACTGCACCCCGTTGTGCATGGTGGGTTGCTGGCGTTGCGCGACAATGACACGCACGTCGCCGCAATGAAGGAACACGGGATCGGTGAGATCGATCTGGTTGTGGTCAACCTTTACCCCTTTGAAGAAACCGTAGCTAAAGGCGCGGCATACGACGAAGTCATCGAAAACATCGACATTGGTGGTCCTGCGATGATCCGCTCTGCCGCGAAAAACCACGGTTTTGTCAGTGTGATCGTGGATGTTGAAGACTATACGCCTTACCTCGACGAGCTTGAAGCCAACGATGGCCAGACAACATATGCACTGCGTCAGCGGTTTGCCCAAACTGCATATGCCCGCACAGCGGCCTATGACACTGCGGTTAGCACATGGATGGCCGAAGCTGTTGGTGGCACACCGCGCCGTCGTACTTTTGGTGGAACACTGACCCAAACGCTGCGCTATGGTGAGAACCCGCACCAGCAGGCTGCGTTCTATTCTGATGGCTCCTCGCGCGCAGGTGTTGCGACAGCCAAACAGCATCAGGGCAAAGAACTAAGCTATAACAATATCAATGATACAGACGCCGCGTTTGAACTGGTGTCCGAATTTGCGCCAGAAAATGGCCCAGCTGTAGCAATCATCAAACACGCAAACCCGTGTGGCGTTGCGACTGGCTCGACAATGGCCGAAGCTTATGCCCGCGCATTTGATTGTGACCGCACCAGCGCGTTTGGCGGGATCATCGCGCTAAACCAAACATTGGATGCCGCCACCGCCGAGGCAATCTCAGGCATCTTCACCGAAGTAGTCATTGCGCCCGACGCAGACGCAGACGCAATCGCGATCTTTGAGAAAAAGAAAAATCTGCGCTTGCTGACCACGGGTGGCTTGGCCGATCCACAGGTCGCACGTCTGGCACCGCGTCAGGTTTCTGGCGGCTGGCTGGTTCAGGACCGTGATATTGGTCGGATCAGCATGGATGACCTTAAGGTTGTGACAAAACGCCAACCTACCGACCAAGAAATGAGCGATATGCTGTTTGCTTGGACCGTAGCGAAACACGTCAAATCCAACGCAATCATTTACGTAAAAGACGGTGCTACGGTTGGCGTCGGCGCTGGGCAAATGAGCCGCGTAGACAGCACACGTATCGCAGCGCGCAAAGCGGTTGATATGGCCGAGGCCATGGGGCTGCCAGCGCCGTTGACCAAAGGGTCGGTTGTTGCCTCTGATGCATTCTTTCCCTTCGCGGATGGTCTGATCACTGCGGCAGAAGCTGGCGCAACTGCACTGATCCAACCCGGCGGTTCAATGCGTGACGATGAAGTGATTGCAGCTGCTGATGAGGCTGGCTTGGCGATGGTCTTCACTGGCATGCGTCACTTCCGCCACTAAACAGGAGCACAATCGGATGCGGATGATCTTTTGGGCAGGCTTTTTGGCCTTTGCGATCGACCAGATCAGCAAATATGTGGTTATCCACATGATGGAGCTTGCCCGCATCCGTAGCATTGACGTCCTGCCGCCTGTGCTCAATTTTCGATATGGTGAAAATCGGGGCATAAATTTCGGCCTGTTCGGTGATGGTTCTGACGCAAGTCGATGGGTTTTGACTGTTTTGGCTGTAGCAATTTGTGTGGCTGTACTGTTTTGGGCGCGAAAAAATGCACCCACTCGCATAGCACAATTCAGTGCTGGTGTGTTGGTTGGGGGAGCATTAGCCAATGTTTTGGATCGGCTGATCTATGGCTATGTTCTTGATTTCTTGAATATGTCTTGTTGTGGTATAAATAATCCGTTTGTGTTCAACATCGCTGATGTGTTCATCTTTGCAGGCGCGCTTGGGTTAATTTTTTTCACAGATGGCGATGATGGACCTGCAAAGAACAGCAGTAAGAAAATGCCGCGCAAAACACGGACGAAAAAAGCTGGGTGACATTGTTGCCCAGCCTGCGATATTGAGTGGCAACGGTGGTCTGGAGGCCTTTGATGCGTAAACTTGCTTTCTTGTTTGTACTAACTGCACTGGTTGCGGGATGTGCCAACGTGGGTCTTCGTGATTTGAAGAGCACGTCAAAGGGACCTGACGAATTCGGTATTGCGCCAGTTGGCGAGTTGCAAAAGCCCGAAAGCTATAGCCAATTACCTGCGCCAACCCCAGGTGGTGCAAATCTGGTAGACCGTTCTGCGCTTGCTGAAGGTGCTGAAGCCTTTGGCGGCAATCTCGGTGATGCAAACGGAGCCATACCAGCACGCGATGGCGCATTGGTTCAACATGCCAGCCGGTTGGGCGTTAGTCCGAATATCCGCCAGTCACTGGCAGAAACGGATGCTGCGTTTCGCAAACGTAAGGCGCGTTTGACCCAGTATCGTATTGTGCCAGTGGATCGCTACAATCAGGCATATCGCCGCGAAGCGCTGGATGCACAAGCTGAGCAAAACCGTTGGCAGCGCGCAGGCGTGCGCGTTCCATCTGCGCCGCCCGCTCCCTGACCTGACACTGCATTACATATCTGTGATAATCCACCGTGCGGCTTGAACCTCCGCGCGTAGGGCGTACCTATGTGGTATACGTCCCTTTGGACGACCTAAAAGGAACACTTTGATGTTGCGATACGCCCGAACTGCATTGCTGACTGCAATGTTTTTGCCCACTGTCCTGCTGGCCGAGACAAGCGGGAAGGTAACTGATTTCGAACTTGAAAATGGCATGCAGGTGGTTGTGGTCGAAGACCACCGTGCGCCGGTTGTGCAGCATATGCTTTGGTATCGCGCGGGCTCAGCGGATGAGCCCAAAGGGTCATCCGGGGTGGCGCACTTCCTTGAGCATTTGTTGTTCAAGGCAACGGATAAGCTGGAAGCAGGCGAACTATCGGCGACGGTTGCGGCCAATGGCGGGCGCGACAACGCCTTTACCAGCTATGACTATACCGCCTATTTTCAACGCATCGCCGCTGATCGGCTAGACCTGATGATGACAATGGAGGCAGACCGGATGAAAAACATCCGCCTGACGCCAGAGAACATCGCAACTGAACGCAAAGTTATCATCGAAGAACGCAACCAACGCACCGAGAACAATCCGCAGGCGTTGTTTGCTGAGCAAATTAGCGCCGTTCAGTATCTCAACCACAGGTACGGCACGCCAGTCATCGGCTGGATGCACGAGATGGAAGAGTTGGATCTGGATGATGCGCTCGGTTTCTATGAGCTTTACTATTCACCCAACAATACCGTTCTCGTGGTGTCGGGTGACGTAACACCTGATGAAGTCCGGACCTTGGCGGAAAAGCACTATGGCCCAATTCCCGCGAACCCCGATCTTCCTGAACGTTTGCGTACTGAAGAGCCGCGCCAAAACGCGGAACGCCGTGTGCTGTTTCGCGATGCCCGTGTTGCGCAACCTTATGTTTCGCGCAGCTATCTGGTTCCTGAACGTGACAGTGGTGCACAAGAAACGGCAGCTGCTTTGACTATTTTAGGCGAAATCCTTGGGGGCGGTTCCACGTCTTACCTGACGGAGAAGCTACAGTTTGACACGCAGACGGTGACCTATTCTGCCGCGTGGTATTCAGGTGTGTCGCTGGACGACACGACCTTTCGTATGATCATTGTCCCGTCAGAGGGCGTAAGTTTGGAAGAGGGCGAAGCAGCTCTTGATCAGGCGATTTCTGACTTTTTAGAGGCTGGTGTTGATGCTGAACAACTTGAGCGCATCAAATTGCAAATTCGCGCAGCCGAAATTTATGCGCAAGATAACGTGGACGGTATTGCAAACCGCTATGGCCGGGCTCTGACTTCTGGTTTGACGGTTGCCGACATTGAAGCATGGCCTGCTATTTTGGATGCGGTCACTGCTGAAGACATCATGGCAGCGGCAAACTTGTTACGCCGCGAAGCGTCGGTGACTGGTTGGCTGATGCGCCCAGAAGGAGAAGCTCAATGATCCGTTTCGCAACAGCCCTGTTTGTAGGGGCCACAGCAGCACTACCTGCCCATGCCGAAGTCGACATCCAAACCGTCACCTCCGAAGGAGGCATAAAGGCATGGTTGGTCGAGGAACATTCCCTGCCTTTTGTGGCACTTGAGCTTTCGTTCCTTGGCGGTACATCGCTGGATGTGGAAGGCAAACGCGGTGCAGTGAACTTAATGACGGGTCTACTAGAAGAGGGGTCAGGAGATCTGGACGCACGTGGTTTTGCCCGCGCGACAGAGGCGCTTGCAACCAGTTTTGGCTTTAGCTCAAACTCTGAGGGCGTATCGATCTCCGCGCGGTTTTTGACTGAAAATTTTGACGCATCAGTTGCGTTGCTGCGCGATGCAATTCAGCAACCAAGATTTGATGCGGCAGATGTTGAGCGCGTGCGCGGACAGGTTATTTCTGGTTTGTCCTTTGATGCCAAGGACCCCAACAATATTGCGGGCGAAACATTTGCATCGATGGCCTACGGCAATCACCCTTATGGCACGTCCGCAACAGGCACAGTGGAATCGGTCACTGCGTTGACGCGCGATGATTTGATCCAAGCACATCAAAATGTGCTGGCGCGCGATCAAGTGCTGGTTGGAGCGGTAGGGGACATCACGCCTGAGCAACTGGGAAGCCTATTGGATGTGTTGCTAGATGGGTTGCCGCAAAGCGGACCTGCCGCGCCACCTGTGATCGAACCTAAAATAAGTGGCGGGATTACTGTTGTTGATTTTGATACACCGCAATCGGTGGCCCTATTTGGCCAACGCGGAATTGCAGTGGACGACGAAGACTATTTTGCCGCTGTGCTACTAAATCAAGTATTGGGCGGTGGCTCATTCGAGAGTCGTCTTATGCAAGAGGTCCGAGAAAAGCGGGGCCTGACCTATGGCGTCTATTCCTATCTTTACCCTCGTGATTTGGCGAATGCCTATATGGGGTCGGTGAGTTCGGCCAATGATCGTATCGCTGAGGCTATTAGCGTTATTCAGGATCAATGGCGCCTTGCGGCTAGTGAGGGCATCACCGAAAAAGAGATGCAGGATGCCAAGACCTACCTCACAGGAGCCTATCCGCTGCGTTTTGACGGGAATGGAACGATTGCAGGTATTCTAGTGGGAATGCAGATGATTGGTCTTGATCCGGAATATGTCAAAACCCGTAATGAGCGGGTTGAGCGTGTAACGCTGGAAGACATCAAGCGAGTTGCCGGAGATTTGATGGACCCGGACAACCTGCATTTTGTTGTAGTCGGAAAACCTGAAGGTCTGCCAGCCGAGTAAGGCAGAGATAGCCAGCGCCCCGATGTTGGGGCGCTGGTATTTACAAAATCACTCTCCGTAAGGGACCCAGATGTTTTTAATCTCGGTTGCGTGGCTGAGGAAGGTCTTTGCGTTCGGCGCAACCCAATCCATCGCCTGACCATTTTGCACCCAGGTCCGTTTGAGATTGGTCGCAGATGCGCCCTCAACAACGGCATCGAGTGTTGGGTCACTAAAACTCCAAACAGCATCAATATCCATGTGGCGCGCCATCGGGTCAGCAACGTTGCTGTGCGATCCTGTCAGAATGTTGATCACACCTGCGGGCACATCCGATGTTTCCAATACTTGACTAAAGTCAGTTGCAGCCAGCGGGAAGGGTTCGGATGCGCAAAGGATCACGCGATTGCCCATGGCGATCGCCGGAGCCATGACGCCGACCAAACCTGCCAGTGGTGATGTCGCAGAGCAAAGCGCGCCGATCACGCCAACAGGTTCCTTCATCGCAAGGGCGACGCCGCGGATAGGAACGCCGTGCACCTGACCGTCATATTTGTCGGCCCATGCTGCATAGGTGAACAGGCTTTGAACCGCAGCTTCAACTTCCTTTGCGCCTGATTTTCCGCCTTGCATTTGATCAAGTCGATGCGCGAATTCACCCGCGCGAGCGTTTAGGTTTTCAGCGATGAAGTACAGGATTTGCGCCCGCAAATGGCCTGTGGTTTTGCTCCAGCCCTTTGCGGCATGTGCTGCCTCTACGGCGTTGCGCACGTCTTTGCGGCTGGCGTTCGGTGCATGCCCTAAAAGTGCGCCACTTTTTGCCCAGACGGATGTGGAATAGCCGCTGTCAGGACGCGCCTGTTTTCCGCCAATGTACAATTTGGCTGTCCGGTCGATCCCGTCTTCGGGTGCGCCACTACCGCTCATTGCTGGGATGGTTTTGACGGGCTTACCGGTTGTTTTCGATTTGGTGTAAGCGCCCAAACCTTCCCAGCCGCCCTCACGGCCAAAGCCGCTTTCACGCACGCCGCCAAATCCTGCCGCTGCGTCCATCATGTTTGTGCCGTTGATCCAGACAATACCTGCCGCCAGTTTTGGCGCAATATCTAGCGCAAGATTTACGTTCTCGCTCCAGACGGTCGCGGCAAGGCCATAGCGTGAATTGTTGGCGATGCTCACGGCTTCCGCGGGGGTGCGGAAGGTGGTCGACACCAGCACAGGCCCAAACACCTCTTCCTGCATCAACGTATCTGCTGGTTGTAGATCGGTAACGAGGGTTGGCGGATAAAAGCTGCCCGTTGATGGGATATCGCAGGCGGCAACATAGGTTGTGCCAGCTGTATTTGCAGCAACCATTGAGGTGATGCTGGCGAGTTGGCTGGGGTCTACGATCGCGCCCACGTCGATGCATTTGTCCATTGGGGAGCCGATGCGTAGCTTATCCATCCGCGCGCGTAGTTTCGCGTAGAACGTATCTGCGATAGGCTCATGAACCAACAGGCGGGAGCCTGCGCAACAAACTTGACCTTGATTAAACCAAATCGCGTCAACCAGCCCTTCGACGGCTGAGTCCAGATCTGCATCGTCAAACACGATGTAGGGTGACTTGCCTCCCAGTTCTAGTGTGAGAGCTTTGCCGCTGCCTGCGGTGGCCTCGCGGATACGTCGGCCAACAGAGGTTGAGCCAGTGAAGGCAACCTTGTCCACGTCTGCTGTGACGATCATTTCGCCAACGGCGCCATCGCCAGTGACGATGTTCACCACACCTTTTGGAACGCCCGCCTGACCGCAGATATCGGCAAACAGTAACGCGGTTAAGGAGGTGTATTCTGCGGGCTTTAGGACAACCGTGTTGCCCATCGCCAAGGCGGGTGCAACTTTCCACGCGAGCATAAGCAGTGGGAAATTCCAAGGAATGACCTGGCCACAAACACCTATGGCTGCTGCTTCGGGCAATTCGGATGCCATAAGTTGCGCCATGCCAGCATGAAAATAGAAATGCCGCTGCGCCTGAGGCACATCGATGTCGCGCGCCTCGCGGATCGGTTTGCCGTTGTCGAGGCTTTCCAGTACAGCGAACAGGCGGCTGTGTTTTTGTAACAAGCGGGCAAGCGCATAAAGCACTTTAGCGCGGGCAGGGCCGCCTGCGCGTTCCCACTTTGGCTGGGCGCGACGGGCAGCTTTGACCGCGCTGTCAACGTCAGCTTGTGTCCCTTGCGTTAAATTGGCCAGAACCTCGCCGGTAGCGGGATTGCGGCTTTCAAAGACTTCCCCAGTGTCTGTCATCTGTCCATCGATAAAATGGCCAAACTCGCCACCCTGATCAACAATCCAAGCCAGCGCTTCGGCGGCGGATTCGGGGGCGGACCCATAGTCCATGGTCTCGAAAATTTCGGAAACGGTCATGTATGTCGCCTCTTGGCTCAGGATGTGGGGTGGCGGTAGCCAGCAGAATAGGCCCCGCTTACGTGGTGCTCTAGCTGACGCTCAATGTCATTGAGCAATGAGGATGCCCCGAAACGGAACAGATCAGGCTGCAGCCAGCGGTCGCCCAGCTCTTCTTTGATCAACGCGAGATAGGTGATCGCGTCTTTTGCCTTGGAGATGCCGCCAGCGGGCTTGTATCCAACACGGTATCCGGTGTGCTCGAAATAGTCGCGGATGGCGCGGATCATCACCAGTGTCACGGGCAAGGTTGCGTTCACGCTCTCTTTGCCAGTGGAAGTTTTGATGAAATCAGCACCAGCCATCATACACACAAGCGAGGCGCGCGCGACATTGCGCAGGCTACCCAACTCTCCGGTCGCGAGGATAGCCTTTACATGCGCATCGCCACAGGCGGCGCGAAAGGCACGCATTTCATCATAGAGTGCCTGCCAGTTCCCTTCCAACACGTGGCGGCGCGAAATCACAATGTCGATCTCGGAAGCGCCAGCGGCAACGCTCTGTTCAATTTCGGCAATGCGCAGGGGGAACGGCGATAGGCCCGCAGGAAAGCCCGTGGACACGGCAGCAACGGGAATACCGCTTCCGTGCAATGCTGCAACTGCAGGTTCGATCATTTCGTGATACACACAGACCGCACCAGTGGTGATGGGGCTCATGCCAAGGGCATCGAGTGTCGTTGCGGCAACTGGCTGACGGGCCTTGGCGCATAGGCGCGCAACGCGGCGGGCAGTGTCATCGCCAGACAACGTCGTCAAATCAATGCAGGTTACAGCCTTAAGAAGCCATGCAGCCTGATATTCTTTTTTGACGGAACGGCGTGCAGGCAAGGACGCCGCGCGCCGCTCAATAGCTGAGGTATTTGCTTGCGCGCCGAGAACCCAATTTAGGTCCAGTGCCATGCCCGTGTTGCGGGGGGCGGTCACTTGCGGCAGATGCGCATCGTGGGTTACGGCGGGTGAAATTGTTTCGACAGACATAGGGCTGCACCTTTCGGTAATTGCTTGTGCAAACTCGCATGTGATCGGGCGGTTTTGCAAGGCATAGCGCGGCAGCGGCCGTGTGGTCAGTGTACCCTCATAAGAGTACAAGGGGGCTGCTATTTGGCGGCACAGGAATGCTGTAAGAGCCAGTGTGCCGCGTTGTTCGATCAAAATTGGAAGTTGGCCATACGGGTAAGGAGCGTTTTCTTGATGCGTATGGGCCTGATTCGGTTAAAAGCGAAATGATTCGGCTATTTTGCCCCAAGCGATTCGTTTTTGCTTTGACGTGTGATTCGCTCTCGGCCTATATCTGGATAGAGAATTCAAAAATTACCATTTCTATAGCCAGAATCGCTATATCTGGTGTCTGCAGCTGGGGGCGGAATGAAAAAACGTATATCGATTTTTACTTTTGCTTTGGCGCTAGGGGTAACCACCGCTTTAGCAGATGAGAAAAAGGCATCGGGCCAAGTGCATCTGTTGTTTGATGGCAATGAGATTAGCATTGGACCATCCTTTCCTAAAGCGAGCGAGTATGCTGCGAAATTTGCGGCTATCGAACCGTCATGTGACCCTTATTGTGTTGTCCCCCAACAGGTGGCGGATGGCATCAAAACTGTGGATGAGCATGGCGTGCTTGGATTTCTTGTGTCCGCAGTGGGGCGCAGCGAAGGACTTTTGGTGGATGCGCGCATGCCGTCCGATCGTTCGTTGGGGTTTATCCCCGGCTCGGTGAGCCTGCCGCACGAGACAGTTGAAAAAGATAATGAGTTCCGCGTTGAAATCCTAAAGGCGCTAGGTGCGCGTACATTTGAGGGTGTGTTTAATTTCGCAGATGCGCAGCAGCTTGTTGTGTTCGACAATGGGCCAACCCAAAATGATGCAGGTATTTTAATCTCGCACCTTTTGGCAGCGGGATATCCAGCAGAGCAAATCCGGTATTACCGCGGTGGAATGCAGGTGTGGTCCGTTCTTGGCCTGACAATTCAGGAATAGCTAGAGTGACAAAGCAGAATCCAAAAATCTCGTTCAGCACGACGCCGGTCGAATTCGGAGCAACCAAGCCAGAGATAAAAGCAGGCGATTTGCCATCAGAGCCGGCACGTCAGACGCGGCAGGTTGTGCGTATACCGATGACCGTTGAGGATGAACCACCAGTAGCTCCGGGATTTGCCGAAACAGGGCTTATGGCCCACAACGCCCCAGGCTTTTTCGCAACAAATAGGCGCATGCTAAGTGGCGGTGCAGTTGTGCTTTGTGCAACTTTGTTTGGTTTTTTTGCGGTTGTTCCACTTTTGAAAAGTGACGATGCAGCACCAATAGCCACTTCTGAACTGGCACTGGGAACAGTCGTTGTAGATGTTGAGCTGGAAGAGGCTGCAGATTCTGCGACCCGTGCTGCATCTGCAGATCTGACTGATGTGCGTGGACCTGCGAATTCATCTTTGCAAACCAGCCCCAGTGCTCAGAATATGGTAACCGTCGTTTTGGCGGGGCTGAAGTCACGTGATGTAGCAGGTGTTTCTGAAAGTGAATTGACCCAAAAGACGATAGACTTCTTTGAGATCTTACCGCCGAAAACGCTTCGCGTGCTGCGCGAAGATATTGTGGCTGGCACATATGAGATCGAAGCCGCCAAAAATAACGGCATTGAGCGTTTGCGCTTAAGTACATCGAATGCCGATACAACTAGTGAGCTTGTGGTTGCGACCCTAACCAAAGCTGCCGAAGAGGGCCTTGTTGATATGGTCAGCGCGCTGCGGACCCCAGGGGGGAGCATCGACACAGACACGATGATTTTCAATCTTGTTCAACGCTCTCTCCTTGGAGATCAGACAATTGAAAGCACGGAGGCGGCACATGAAATGTCACGCAAAATATTTGCAGCCTCAGATGCCCGAACAACCGCTGCTGGTGGCTTGCGGTTCTACACTGTGCGTTCGGGCGACAGCCTTGCGTATATTTCATTGCAATTTTACGGAGTGCTAGATGCGTACGCGCGCATCCTTGAAGCAAATCGTGACACCCTACAATCGCCCGACAAGATCCGAGTAGGCCAGCGGTTAATTATACCCAGCTGATATAAAAATAATAAATGATGCCTCAATGGCGTCGGGTGAGCAGCAGGCCGGACAGAAATGTCCGGCCTGACTGTGTTTTAGGGTCCGTTTGTAAATTGCGGGGGAGGATGGATGTGTGCAAGGTGGCCAGAACAACCACGATGGGGTGCACCATGACACGATATCCAAGAGATTTTACCGGCCATGGTGCCACGCCTCCAAACGCTGAGTGGCCAAATGGTGCGCGTATTGCCGTGCAGTTTGTCGTTAATTACGAGGAAGGCGGAGAGAATTGTCTGCTTCACGGAGATACCGCATCAGAGGCGTTTCTGTCCGAAATCGTAGGCGCAGCTCCGTGGGTGGGCCAGCGGCATTGGAATATGGAAAGCATCTATGACTACGGTGCGCGCGCAGGGTTTTGGCGCTTGCACCGCCTGTTCACGGGCGCAAATGTTCCGGTCACGGTTTACGGCGTGGCCAGCGCATTGGCCCGTGCCCCTGAGCAAGTAGAGGCGATGCAGAACGCGGGCTGGGAAATCGCCAGTCACGGTTTAAAATGGATCGACTATCGCGACCACAGCGAAGAAGCTGAAGTTGCCGATATGGCCGAGGCAATCCGTCTTCATACCGAAGTGACTGGTCAGGCACCGCAAGGCTGGTATTGCGGCCGGACAAGTGCCCAGACCGTGCGCCTTGCCGCTGCGACAGGTGCGTTTGACTACATCTCAGACACCTATGACGATGACTTACCTTATTGGTCTGACATTGGGGGATCTGATCAGTTGATCATTCCCTACACGCTTGATTGCAACGACATGCGATTTGCCACTCCGCAGGGATTCAATTCGGGCGATCAGTTCTACACGTATCTCTGTGATACGTTTGATGCGCTGTACGCCGAAGGCGTCGCAGGGCAGGCCAAAATGATGTCAGTTGGTCTACATTGCCGCCTGATCGGACGGCCCGGGCGTGTTCAAGCGTTGGCGCGATTCCTAGAGTACATCAAAGGGTTTGAAGATGTCTGGACCCCGCGCCGGATTGAAATTGCTGATCACTGGCACCGGAAGCATCCGCCAGCTGCGGGCCATTTGTATCCCAGCCGGATGCCACAGAATGAATTCGTTGAACGCTTCGGTAGTATTTTTGAGCATTCCGCTTGGATTGCAGAACGTGCATTTAAGCTGGAGCTCGGGCCAGCCCATGATAGTGCCGCAGGAATGCATAGCGCCTTGGCGCGGATGTTCCGGTCCGCCAGTCCGGCTGAACGTCTTGGCGTGCTGACAGCACACCCTGATTTGGCGGGAAAACTGGCTGCGGCGGACCGTCTCACCGCAGAAAGCACATCCGAGCAAGCAAGTGCTGGCCTTGATGCGTTGACCGATGCTGAGCGGATGAAGTTCACGGAGTTGAACACAGCCTATGTGGGCAAACACGGTTTCCCCTTCATCATCGCGGTCAAGGATCACGACAAGGATGGCATCTTGCGCGCATTTGAGGCACGCATAGCCAACGACACTGAAACCGAATTCACCACCGCCTGTAAGCAGGTAGAGCGCATCGCGCGTATTCGTTTGGAGCAAATTCTATGAGCTATGCCTTTCCGATTGGTGGTCTCCCTGACCAGACGGTTTCTCCAGAAGGGACTGCCGTATTCACAGAGGCCTACGCCGTGTTGCCTGCCGTGACGCAGCGCGACATCGTCACCAGCTTCTTGCCCGGTTGGAAGGGCATGCGCATGTGGGTGCTAGCGCGGCCAATGTCTGGTTTTGCCGAAACTTTCAGCCAATACGCGGTCGAACTTGCGCCTGCAGGCGGCTCGGATTCGCCTGAAATCGACGAAGAGGCCCAGTCAGTGATTTTTGTAGCCTCAGGGCAGGTGACGCTAAACATTGATGGTGCCCGTCATGTTCTTGATGCAGGTGGGTACGCCTATATTCCGCCAGACACTGTGTGGACAGTTTGGAATGATAGCGATGCTGTGAGCCAGTTTCACTGGATTCGCAAACGCTATGTTGGTGCAGATGGTGTCGATATGCCTGAGGTATTTGTGACCTCTGACCGTGCGGTAGAGCCTACCGTGATGCCTGATTGCGATGGCGTTTGGGCGACGACACGGTTTGTGGAGCCTGATGATATGCGCCACGACATGCACGTCAACATCGTTACCTTTCAGCCCGGCGGACGTATCCCTTTTGCAGAAACCCATGTGATGGAACATGGCCTGTATGTGCTGCAAGGCGCGGCCGACTATCTGCTGAACAAGGATTGGGTGCCTGTTGAGGCCGGTGATTTCATGTGGCTCAGGGCGTTTTGCCCACAGGCATGCATCACGACAAGCGATCAGCCGTTTCGCTATTTGCTGTACAAAGACGTGAACCGTCACATGCCGCTCTAAGGACGTTATGGCGCGTTGAAAAGCCAATGCGCCATATGATGCCAAACTTGATAAATAGCGGGGGATAACTCCGAGTCGCGGGTTTTAGAATCGCGGGAAATTATGCTAAGTTTTGCGTTATGGCACAAAGTAACCCCAATATAAGCACCTCTCAGCCCGTAATCCGGCAATTGGATGACATCGCAATCAATCGCATTGCCGCTGGCGAAGTGGTGGAGCGACCCGCATCGGCGGTCAAGGAATTGGTGGAAAATGCAATTGATGCGGGGGCGAGCCGTATCACGATCGAATATGCGGATGGCGGCAAGACCCTGATCCGTGTGACGGACGATGGTTGTGGCATCGCAGGCGAGGATCTACCGCTTGCGCTATCGCGCCACGCGACCTCCAAAATCGATGGTTCGGATTTGCTCAATATCCATTCATTTGGTTTTCGAGGCGAGGCGCTGCCTTCCCTTGGCGCTGTTGGGCGTTTGACCATTACCAGCCGCGCCAAAGGGCATGACGGCGCTGAGATAAGCGTGAGTGGCGGGAAGACCGAAGGCGTGAAACCGGCAGGTTTAAGCGAAGGTACGGTTGTTACTTTGCGCGATCTTTTCTTTGCAACACCTGCGCGCCTCAAATTTATGCGCACTGACCGTGCTGAGGCTCAGGCTATTGGTGATGTGATCAAACGGCTTGCCATGGCGGAACCGTTTGTGCGGTTTGTTCTGCGTGATGTGTCGGGCGACGGCGCGGGCCGGGATGTGTTTCGTGCCGAGGCCGAACAAGGTGATCTGTTTGATGCTTTGCATGGCCGGTTGCGTCAGGTTCTAGGGCGCGAGTTCGCCGAAAATGCATTACCGATCGATGCCGAACGTGAAGGGTTCCACCTGACAGGTTTTGCGGCTTTGCCTACTTATTCTCGTGGCAGCGCGGTGACGCAGTATCTTTTCGTCAATGGGCGGCCTGTAAAGGATAAGATGCTCATCGGCGCATTGCGCGGTGCGTATTTTGATTTTCTGAGCCGTGATCGTCACCCAGCCGCTGCGCTATTTGTGGACTGTGATCCAAATCTAGTGGACGTAAACGTACATCCTGCCAAATCCGAGGTCCGGTTTCGTGATGCAGGCTTGGTGCGCGGTCTAATCGTTTCCGCGCTGCGCCTCGCACTTTCAAATGCAGGGCACCGTGCGTCCAGCACTGTTGCAGATGCCACGCTAGGGGCCATGCGCCCCGAATTTCAGGGCGAAGCACGTGTATACCAAATGGACCGTCCTTCAAGTGGCGCGCACCATGCATCATATCAGGCCCAAGCGCCTGAAGGCTTTGCGGAGATGAAAGGCATGTGGGGCAGGGTGGAAACACCCAATGAGGAATCCGCGCAAGAGACCGAACAGCCAGTTGATTTCCCACTCGGGACCGCGCGCGGCCAAGTGCATGAAAATTACATCATTGCTCAAACCTCAACGGGAATGGTGATTGTGGATCAACACGCGGCTCATGAGCGTCTGGTCTATGAAAAACTGAAAAACCAGATGGCTGAAAACGGAGTGGCTGCTCAAGCGCTGCTTATTCCCGAGATAATCGAGCTGTCCTCCTCTGATCGCGCTTCCATCCTAAGTGTAAGCGACGAGTTAGCTAAATTCGGGCTTGGGATTGAGCCCTTTGGCGGGGATGCAATTGCGGTGCGCGAGACGCCTGCGATACTAGGCGAAGTCAACGCCGAAGCCATGATCCGCGACATCATTGATGAGTTGGAAGGTGAGGGCCAAAGCCTGCTGGTCCAGGCGCGAATTGAGGCGATCCTGAGCCGCGTGGCCTGCCACGGTTCAATTCGTTCGGGGCGCTGGATGCGCGCCGAAGAAATGAACGCGCTCCTGCGTGAGATGGAAGTGACGCCGCATTCAGGGCAATGTAATCATGGGCGCCCAACCTATGTGGAACTAAAGTTGACAGACATCGAACGGCTGTTCGGACGTACATGATTCAGATTGGTGATGTGCAGCTTTCCATGGACGATCCTATCTTGCTGGGGGTTTTTATAGGTGCCTGTGTTCTTGCACTGATCCTTATTCTGCTTTGTATTATGCTGTTTCGCCCTGCGCGTATTCCAGCTCCGCTTGCGCAGCAATTGCACCGTCTTGGCAGCGGACAGGAACAATTGCGTGGCAACCTGCAAACGGTCTCTGAAACGCAGGCCCATGCGCAGACGCAATTGGTCCAAAGCCTTGAGACGCGCCTTGCCACCGTGCAATTGCAGATGCAGCAGCAGTTGGACCAAATGCAGGAACGCACCAACCAAAGCCTGCATGGCTCCGCGCAAAGGACCACTACCAGCCTGACCCAACTTCAAGAGCGTCTTGCGTCAATTGATAAGGCGCAGGACAATATTACCAAACTGTCGGGTGATGTTTTGTCGCTCCAGGATATTTTGAGTAACAAACAAACACGCGGTGCATTTGGGGAAATTCAACTTAATGATATTGTGTCCAAGGCATTACCCAAAGACAGTTACACGATGCAAAAGACGCTCTCAAATGGTCGCCGAGCGGACTGCCTGATCCATCTTCCGAACCCGCCAGGTCCTATTGTGATCGACGCCAAGTTTCCGCTGGAAGCCTATGAGGCGTTGCACCGGGCGCAATCGGATTGGGAGTTAAAATCGGCAGTCGCGAACATGAGGACAAGCGTGCGCAAACACATCCGCGACATCGCTGAAAAGTACATCCTTGATGGTGAGACGGCTGATGGTGCACTGCTGTTTCTACCGTCCGAGGCTGTCTACGCGGAACTTCATTCCAATTTCCCCGAACTCGTGCGTGAAGGATTTGATGCACATGTTTGGATTGTGTCTCCGACGACGTGCATGGCGACCCTGAATACCATGCGCGCCATTTTAAAAGACGCGCGAATGCGTGAACAGGCAGGCGAAATCCGCAAACACTTGCGCATGTTGCACCGTGACGTTGAATTGATTGTGGAACGTGTTGGAAAGCTTGATACACATTTTCGCCAAGCGCGCGCGGATCTCGACGGGATTGGGACAGCATCGGAACGCGCAGGCAAGCGGGCAGCTCGGTTGGACAACTTTGATTTTGAGGAAGTAGAGGGAGCAGAAACGGCGAGCCCTCTTGTTCCGATCAAGAGAACGCCTAGATCATAACCAAGAATGCAAATGAACTGTCTACCTTGCTGTGAATGAGGGCTGTTGAGGTTGTGGGTTGGCGGGTCTTATTGAGCTATCCAAGGGCCCAGCCCACAGTAGGCTGAACGGAGAAATTTCCGGGCTGGTTAAAGAGTTAGGCTCAAGGGCTGTCTAAATAGTAATGACGATACGGAAGAAGGAATAAAGTATGACACAATGGCAGGGTAAACGGTATTGGCTGGTTGGCGCGAGTGATGGGCTAGGTGCTGCATTGGCAAAGCAATTGAGCCGCGCTGGTGCAGAGGTCATTCTTTCGGCCCGTTCGGGAGGCAAGCTCGAAGATGTGGTCAACAATCTGCCGGGCAAGGCGCAGTTTGTTAAACTGGACGTTGCGGATGCAGACAGTGTTGCTCAGGCTGCAGAGCAGATTGGTCAAGTGGACGGCGTTATTTATCTTGCCGGAGTTTATTGGCCGTTTAGTGCAAAGCACTGGAATGCCGAACAAGGTAATGCCATGGCTGATATTAATTTCACAGGTTTGATGCGTGTGATGGGGCAGGTTGTGCCGCAGATGGTGAAGCGAGATGAAGGTCATATCGTAATAACGTCCAGCCTTGCTGCATACCGTGGGTTGCCAAAATCCATCGGATACTCTGCATCCAAGGCCGCTACATTGTCTCTTGCTGAAAGCATGTACGCCGATCTGCGCAAGACGGGTGTAAAGGTGCAGGTGGTCAATCCGGGGTTCATCAAGACCCAATTGACGGACAAGAATAACTTTGAGATGCCATTTTTGATGGAGGCTGACGATGCCGCACGTGAAGTGTTTGAGCACATGAACACTGACAAGTTCAAAAAGAGCTTCCCGTTTATGTTCTCAATGTTATTCCGCGCTGCACAATTTCTTCCCGATGCGCTTTACTACCGTCTCATGCGCTGAGGTGTTGTGATCTGAATGTGCCGCCCCTCGGGGCGGCATTTCATTTTTTCTGTATCCGATGGCCTGCATGTTGGACGTCAGCAATCTTATGTTGAGTAGGGCGCGAGCGTGTCAGAGCATACCTTTTTCGCGAATCTGCATGACGCTTTCGCGGCTTTCCATGAGTGCCATAAAACCTGTCAGCGCTGGGAATTCAGACAATATCACGCCATCGCCAGCCAGCCAGTTGCAGATTACAAACAGATAGGCGTCTGCAATGGTGAAGTTCTCACCGCAAATATACGGTCCACGTAGGCATTCGGCCTCAACGTAGGCGGCGCAAGCTGTCATGGTTTGCGGTACTTTTGCTTGCATGTCCGCATAGCTTTCGACTGTATCAGCCCAGCGGTTTCCGCGCATTTTGTGGGCATGTGCCACGTGCATGGTCGATGCGAGATAGTACATGACGCTTCGCATGTGTGCCGCCTCTTTGGGTGACGATGGAATGAGCGAGGCGTTGGGCGCTAATGCGGCGATATAATCTAGCAGTGCGCCCGTTTCTGACAACACCATACCATCCTTTAGGACCAAAGCAGGCACGCGCCCCTTTGGATTGATCGCGAGGTATTCGGGATTGGTTTGCTCAGCCTTTGCAAAATCAATGCGGGTGAGGTCATGTTCCAGACCTGCTTCGATCAAGGCGATTGCAGGCGCGATAGAGATCGTGCTGTCAGCGTAGAATAAGTTCATCTTGGAGACCTTTCAGATATTTGTTTTCGACAGGCTGCGTGCAGGCGTGTCTAGGTGAGGGGTTGCATTGAACAAAACGGGAGAAAGATGCTCGCCAATCGGGTGTAGCTGATGCAGGGAAGTGTGGAAAATCGCAATCGCTGTGCGCGCGGTAGCTGCAATATTCAGCTCCATCTGTTGTCCGATCACATTGGCAATCAAACCACCTGATGTAACCACCAGTGCGGGTCCGGTGCCTTGGGCAATCTCTGCGAGCACATCCCTGATGCGGGTTTGAAAATAGGCATAGGTTTCGGGTGCGCCCTCAAGCTTGTCGTCTTTCCAGTATTGGAACACCATTGGAAGGTGTTCGATAAAGCCTGACTGTTCGGTTGGAAAGGGAATGCCATGTTGCTCGGTGAGCAAGCTGCCAAGGGTGAAATACTCCAGCTCGTTCAGGCGTGCGTCGCGCTTCGCTGTCAGGTCAGTTGCCATGCCATCTGCGGTTTCGATGTGGCGTCGCAATGTACCTGTGTAAAGACGTGAGTGGTGGGCCCCCGTGTCACGCAGGTGATCTCCCAACCATTTCGCTTGTTCATGACCCAAATCACTGAGGCGGTCATAACTCAGCTCGTCTGTTGCAGTGGAATTGGCCTGGCCGTGGCGGATTAGGGTGATTGTAGACATGCACGCTCCTGTTGTTGATGCCTTTGATAGGGAAGGTCGCAGGGTAGCGAAAGAGGTCTATCGGAAACCTTCAGGCATGTGCATGGCGGAAATGCGAGGCGTGGTGTCGGGAACAGCCTTTCTGGAATGGGGATGCGGGGCTAGAAAGTTTGAAAGCGCTTTAGAGGATATTGTCATGACGGATAAGGTAACATTCACGCTCGATGGACAGACTGTTGAGGCAGATGCCGGATTGACGATTTGGGAAGTGGCCAATGGCCGCGGTCTAAAAATCCCTCATCTGTGTCACAAGCCTGCACCTGGTTATCGCCCTGACGGCAACTGTCGTGCCTGCATGGTTGAGATTGAGGGCGAACGCACGCTGGCGGCATCCTGTATCCGTGAGCCTGCTGACGGCATGGTTGTCGTGACCAACAACGCCCGTGCGGAAAGTGCTCGTAAGATGGTGGTCGAGTTGCTGATGGCAGATCAGCCCGAGCAAGACATTGCGCATGATAAATCCAGCCACATGTGGGATATGGCTGCGCTGAACGGTGTCGAAGAAAGCCGGTTCCCCAAGCTTGAAGAAGGCCGGATTCCGCTACTGGATGACAGTCATGTCGCGATGAGCGTAAACCTTGATGCCTGCATCTCCTGCGGGCTGTGCGTACGGGCGTGTCGCGAAGTACAAGTAAATGATGTGATTGGCATGTCTGGTCGCGGGCATGACAGTTACCCAACGTTTGATATGGCTGACCCGATGGGGGCATCATCATGTGTGGCCTGCGGTGAATGTGTTCAGGCTTGTCCAACTGGAGCTTTGATGCCCGCCAACGTGGTTGATGAAAATCAAGTGGGCGATAGTGCCGATTTCGACAGTGAAGTAGAAAGCATCTGCCCGTTCTGTGGGGTTGGGTGTCAGATTTCGCTTAAGATCAAAGACGATAAGATCAAATATGTGGACGGCATCAATGGCCCCGCAAATGAGGGCCGTTTGTGCGTAAAAGGTCGTTTTGGTTTTGATTATATCAACCACGACCACCGCCTAACGAAACCACTGATCCGCCGTGATGATGCGCCTGCCAAGGGTCTCAATGTTGACCCCGGTAACTACCATGAGTTTTTTCGCGAGGCATCGTGGGAGGAAGCACTTGATGCGGCTGCAAATGGTCTGAAAGGCATTGGCGGTAGAGGGGTTGCTGGATTTGGTTCAGCGAAATGCACCAATGAAGAAGCATACCTGTTTCAAAAGATGATCCGACAAGGGTTTGGCCACAATAACGTGGATCACTGCACGCGCCTTTGCCATGCGTCCTCCGTATCGGCCATGCTTGAAAATGTCGGATCTGGGGGTGTTTCAGCGACGTTTAATGAGATCGAAAATGCTGATGTGGCAATTGTGATTGGGGCAAATCCTACTGAAAACCACCCCGTCGCGGCAACATATTTCAAGCAGTTCACCAAACGTGGTGGCAAGTTGATCGTGATGGACCCGCGCGGCCAAGCACTCAAGCGGTTCGCCTATCAGATGTGCCAGTTCCGTCCAGGGACAGACGTTTCTATGTTGAACGCAGTCATGAATGTGATCGTCGAAGAGGAGCTGTTCGATAAGCAATACATCGAAGGCTATACTGAGAACTGGGAAGCCGAAAAGGCGCACCTCAAAGATTTTACACCTGAGAAAATGGCAGAGATCTGCGGCATCGATGCAGAAACGATTCGCGATGTTGCGCGTACTTTTGCAGGTGCCAAATCAGCGATGATTTTTTGGGGTATGGGCGTCAGCCAGCACATTCACGGCACAGACAATGCGCGGTGTCTTATTAGTCTTGCGTTGATGACCGGGCAGATTGGCCGTCCTGGTGCCGGTATTCACCCACTTCGTGGGCAAAATAACGTGCAAGGTGCGTCTGATGCGGGCCTAATCCCAATGTTTCTGCCCGATTATCAATCCGTCACCGATGATGGCGTTCGCTCTGCCTTTACGGATGTATGGGAAAGCGGTGATTTCAGCGCTGAAAAAGGGTTGACCGTTACAGAGATTTTGGATGCGGTGCACGCAGGCGATATCAAGGGCATGTATATTTTGGGTGAAAACCCCGCCATGTCTGACCCCGATGTGGTGCATGCGCGAGATGCTTTGGCCAAGCTTGACCATTTGGTTGTGCAGGACATTTTCATGACCGAAACAGCGAACTATGCGGATGTGATCCTGCCTGCCAGTGCTTTTGCTGAAAAGTCGGGTACTGTCACAAACACTAACCGTCAGGTCCAAATGGGCCGTCCTGCAGTTTCACCTCCAGGTGATGCCCGCGAGGATTGGTGGATCGAAGTTGAACTGGCCAAGCGTTTAGGACTGGGGTGGAGCTATACTTCACCTGCCGAGGTTTTCGCAGAAATGAAGTTGAACATGAAATCGCTCAACAACATCACGTGGGAGCGTTTGGATACAAAGGGTGCTGTGACTTACCCATCTCTCAGTGCCGAAGATCCCGGTCAGCCGATTTTGTTCACTGATGGTTTCCCACGTCCTAGCGGGCGCGCACGGTTTACGCCTGCCAGCATCATCGCGCCAGACGATACGCCAGACAGCGAATACCCGATGATCCTGACAACGGGTCGCCAGCTAGAGCACTGGCACACAGGGTCTATGACCCGTCGTGCTACTGTTTTGGATGCGATGGAACCGGAAGCGAACTGTTCGCTGCATCCTTCAACCCTGCGCAAGCTTGGTGTTGAAGCGGGCGATTTGGTACGCCTCACAACCAAGCGTGGCAGTATTGAGATCATGGCACGGATGGATCGCGCGGTTTCTCCGGACATGGTTTTCTTGCCGTTCGCCTATGTCGAAGCTGCAGCGAATATCTTGACCAACCCAGCGGTGGATCCTTACGGAAAAATCCCTGAGTTTAAGTTCTCGGCGGTTAAGGTTGAGGCTGCGCAGGCAGCGGTCGCTGCTGAATAATTCTGCTGTTTCGGCGGGCAAGGAGTGAAGATCGCCAGGTGGTTTGACACATTAGAATGTGACATCCTGCGTGATCCGGTTTTGCCCGCCGCACCAATCTAGCGACTGGCGTCATTGCTGGCGTTAAAGCCAACAGTTTTGTGCCAATTATTCATCAACGACATTGGTGACAGTTTCGCGGAAAAAATCCAGCAGGCCATCCTGCTCATGCGAGATGATGTATGTCAGACTGGTCACATCACGCTGCCTTAAGCCGTAGAAAAAACGTTGGTTGAAACACGTCAAATGCCATCCGTCACCTAAGCTAAAGCCATCGATTCCCAAGGCCTCAGTCCCTTTTGGAAAGATGTCCTGCCCCAACTGACCAATCACGGCAATCAGTGCCTCGCGGGATGTGGCTTGTTGCCAGCCAACGTCGACATCGTCTTTAAAATGGTCGATGCGGAAATCAATGTCTTCGGCGATTAGCTCAAACATTGAAGGATCCCCTGCAACGAACTTGGCAAGCAACTGCCCAATGATTGTTTTTTCGGACGCGATTGGTGTCATGTGCATGGTCAAAGTCTCCTATTTTTGCTGTGACGCTGTAGGAGTAGGATAATAAATATGCATAGGATATTGCTGTGATGGCTATTCTTTGTATAGACATGGTCTATGATTGAACTTACCACACTTCGATACTTCATTAGTGCCTTTGAAACGGGAACCTTCAGCCAAGCAGCGCGTGCAAACGGGGTCAGCCAGCCCTCTGTTTCGTCTGCGATTCAAAAGCTGGAAGAACGGCTAAACACGTCTTTGTTTCAAAGATCGAAATCGGGGTTAACGCCAACGCATTTTGCGAACCGACTTTACTATGACGCGGTAAAAAGCGTGGATCATCTGTCTACCATGGAGACCCGCCTAAGCGATCACCCCCAGCGCACGGTTAGAGTTTATTGCGCGCCTGACATGCTAATCAATAAGATCGCGCCAAAACTGAACAGTTTGCGGCGCAATTTTGGAACCCTCGCGTTTCATTTCACCGATGATCCCTTGGATAGTGATCTCGCTTATCTCACCGATAAATGCGTTCCAGACGGGCATGCGTTTATTCAACTAGCCGAGGAGCCATTTCGGGTTGCAGTGGCTTGTTCCCATCCGCTTGCTGTCTTGCCGCGACTGAATTTGAGCGACCTTCGGGAACACCCCATGATTCAACGCCCTTACTGTACAAATGCGGACCGCATGGAACTGGGTGCTTCGCAGGTATCCGCAGGGGCGCAGGCCATGAATGATCCGCAATTGCTTGAACTGGTTGCTGCAGGTTTTGGATATTCGTTTGTGCCGGAATCACACGGTGACAACCGCAATGACATCGTATTGCTCACATTGAGCGATGTTGACATCGGAAGTCTTAGAATTGGTGTGTCCCACCGCAAATCGGCTTTTGCGAAAAACTTGGCTGTAAAACTGATGTGACTGTGCTGATTGCGGGTGTGAAGTTAGATCCACGCAATATCGCCTAAAAAGATGTACCCAGCGCCATAGATCGTCTTGATCAGTTGTGGGTTTTTTGGGTCTTCGCGCAGTTTGGTTCTGAGGCGTGAAATGCGAACGTCCATCGCGCGGTCAAAACTTTCGGAGGCGGCACCGCCGAGACTTTCTTGCATCTGCGCACGGCTGATAAGCCGCTTTGGCGCATCGAGAAATAGGCGCAAGACTTCGCCCTCCGCGTGACTGAACGGAGTTTCTATACCCATGTCGTCCTCCAGCACATAGCGGTCAAAATGCGCGGTCCACCCATTGAAGGTGGCTGTATTGCTGGCACGGGTAGCTGGGCGTGCGCCACGCAGGCGGGCACGAATACGCGCAACAACTTCTGCGGGGTCAAAGGGCTTACTGATGTAGTCGTCCGCGCCGAGTTCCAAACCGGTCACCCGGTCCTGCACCTGCGCGCGGCCTGAGATGATGATGACAATGGCACCCTGTTCCAGCGCGAGGCGGTGCACAATTGTCAGGCCATCGGTGTCGGGCAGTGATAGGTCAACAAGGCACACGTCTGGTGTACGTTTTGCCAACGCGGCTTCAAACGCGGATGCGCGGCCATAGCTTTGTGTTTCAAATCCTGCCTCTTGCAAGACCTCTGAAAGCAGCGTGCGAATTTCGGGTTCATCATCAAGGATGCTGACGGGAGGTTTTGTCATTTGGGTGCTGCCTGTGAAGGGGTGATAAGGGCCGATAAATCTTCGGTCGAAAATGGTTTGCGTAATACTGGCGCGTGTTTTTGGGCCTCTAGGAAAAGGTCTGCGTCAGGGGGCAACGATGTCATCAACACCAGCGGCGGGCTATTTGGCCCAAGGCGCTGGGCGAGATCGGTTCCAGTTGCTTCGCCTTCCAGCTGTAAATCTGACAAGATGAGGGCGATGTCGGGTAGATCAGCAAGCAGAGCTGTTGCCTCATCAGCCGAAGCCGCTTCGATGACGGAATACCCTTGGGCCATCAACATGTCGCGTAGCAGGGCCCGAAGATCGTCGCGATCTTCAACCAACAAGGCGAGGCCAGTGCTGGCCTGAACAGCCTCGCGGAAGGGCAGGCGTACCGTGACCTGTGCACCGTTTTCAGTGTTGCCAAGGCGCAGATCACCGCCGGCCAATTTGGCCATGTCATAAACCATAGGTAGGCCAAGGCCTGACCCCTCTGACCCTTTGGTGGTGAAAAATGGATCAAGCCCCTGTTTGAGCGCCGCAGGAGAGAAACCGGGGCCCGTATCGGTAACTTGAAATTCGATCCACGTATTATGTACACGACGTACGTTCAGGGAAATTTCTCCGGCAGTTCCCATGGCATCGCGGGCGTTTAGGATCAGATTTAGCAAACCATCCTGCAGTTTGCCGCGATCTAATAATACGGTACCGATATCGGGCGCATTCAAGCTCAGATGTGTTCCCGCAGGCAGCGTGGGTTCGGCCAAAGTAACAAGGTCTTGCATCAATGCCGAGACATCTGTTGCAACAGGGCGCAAACTTCGTGGATCAGAGATTTGAGCAATTGAGCTTAGCAAGGTTCCGCCTCTGCGCGCTGCGGTTAGGGTGCCTTCGATCAAAGGGGCGGCAGCGGCAGGGAGTGTCGGCAGGCGATCCAAACGGGATTGAAGGCCTAGGATAATTGTCAGAAGGTTTGAAAAATCATGAGCAAGGCCGGACGTGATTTGTGCAGCCAGTGCGCGGCGGTGTGTTTGCTGCAAAGCCGCGCGGGTCTGCGTCTCTTCTGTGACGTCCATAGAAAGAATATAGACGCCGCCAGCCAAATCAGGCGTAAAAGCAGTCCGAATGCGGCGCGCACTTGCGGTGTCGGTGAACTCTTGGATCGCAGGCGCGCCGTCATATGCTGTGTTCAGGGCATCAAGAACCTTGTCGTGGTTGTCAGCCCCTAGCGCCGTCCGAATGTGACGCCCCAAAATGGCGGATGGGCGATTGGGGATGATCGTGCTGAGGCGTTGATTCGAATATGTGTAATGGCCCGTTGGATCCACGTGGGCGATGTGAGCAGGCATCATCTCGGTCGTAAGACGCGCGCGCGCTTCGGACGCAGTGAGCTGGCGTTTGGTTTCCTCAAGGGCTGTGATCATCGAGGCAAGTTCGCGGTTGGTCTGCGAGAGTTTTTCAGTGTGGGCAAGAACCTGATCGCTGAGTGCATTAGAGTGGGCGCGTAAAAGGGTTTCTTGTGCCTTGGTTGCTGAGATGTCCGTATAAACCGTGACCCAACCGCCTTCGGCCAGAGGTGAGCCTTCGACCGAGATAGTCCGCCCGTTGGCGCGCGTCCGCTCCATATAATGAGGTTCGAAAGCGCGCGCTTGTTCTATTCGCTCCAGAACGAAAGCCTCGATGTCTTGGACCTCTCCGTATTCGCCGCGTTGCGCAAGGTGGGCAATCGTTTCACGAAATGTAGCACCGGGCGTGACGAGTGCCGTTGGGAGATCAAAGATGGTTTGGAAAGGCGCGTTGCAAACGACCAGACGCAAGTCTTGGTCATAGATCGTCAGGGCCTGCCCAATAAGGTTCAGGCCTGCCATTGTCATCGTTCTTGTTTGATCATCACCGAATTGCATGGTGTGCAGTTTGCACCCGAACGGGGGGGTGTCAAAGGAACACTGCGACTTGTTACAATTCGTAAGGATTGAGAAAACATCAGGAAAAAGTTGACGTCGAAAGTAACCCTGCCATTCTTGGCGCCACACTGAATCGCGAAAACGCGGTCTGCCTGTCGGGTGAGACAGGATTGGGAGGATACACTTTTGGCCACGATACAATGTCCCGCGGGACAACCCGCATCTGTTCCGGCGCTTTTGCATCGCAATGCTACGCTGTTTGCGAACGCACCTGCTTACCGTGAAAAAGAATACGGCATCTGGCAAAGCTGGACATGGAGCCAGACTCGTGACGAAGTCGAGGCGTTGGCGCTGGGCTTTATAGAGCTGGGCCTGAATGAAGGCGACTTTGTCGCGATCATCGGGCGAAATCGTCCCTACCTGTATTGGGCGATGATGGCAGCCGAGATGTGTGGAGCAGTTCCTGTGCCGCTCTATCAAGACGCCAACGCCGAAGAGATGGCCTATGTGATGGGCCACAGTGGCGCACGTTTCGCAGTTGTGGGTGATCAAGAACAGGTCGATAAGATTTTTGAAGTTCAGGCTGAGCTGCCTGATTTTGAGCGGATGGTCTATCTCGATCCACGAGGCCTGCGTAAATATGATCACGCGGTTCTGGATCAATATCAAGCCGTTCAGGAGATGGGCCGTAAGAATCGCGACAAGCACATCAAAGAGCTTGAGGCGCGGCAGGCCAAGTTGAATTACGACAGTACGGGCGTGATGCTTTATACCTCTGGTACAACGGGCAAGCCTAAGGGTGTTGTTTTAAGTAACCGGAATGTCATTGAGACAGCGAAATCGTCTTCGCAGTTTGATAGCCTACGTCAGGATGATGAAATCCTCGCCTACTTGCCGATGGCATGGGTAGGCGATTTTATTTTTTCCGTAGGTCAGGCGCTATGGACGGGTTTTTGCACAAATTGCCCTGAAAGTGCGGACACCATGCACGTAGATTTGCGTGAAATCGGTCCGACGTATTATTTTGCTCCGCCGCGAGTGTTTGAGACCCAGTTGACTAACGTCATGATCCGCATGGAAGACGCCAGCCCGTTCAAGAAGAAGCTGTTTGATTACTACATGGCGCATGCGCGCAAAGTTGGGCCTGCGATCCTTGATGGTGAAAAGGCCAGCTTTGGTGATCGTCTAAAATACCGTATGGGTGAATTATTCATCTACGGCCCGCTGAAGAACACGCTTGGCTTTAGCCGCGTGCGCGTGGGGTATACTGCTGGTGAGGCGATCGGTCCCGAGATTTTCGACTTCTACCGTTCGCTCGGGATCAACCTGAAGCAGCTATATGGTCAGACAGAAGCAACAGTATTCATCACCGCGCAACCTGATGGACAGGTGCGCAGCGATACTGTGGGGGTCACGTGCCCCGGCGTTGAGTTGAAAATTGCTGATAATGGCGAGGTGTTTTATCGCTCTCCGGGTGTGTTTGTTGAGTATTACAAAAATGCCGAAAGCACTGCGGACACCAAGGATGCGGAGGGCTGGGTTGCTACGGGTGACGCGGGTTTTGTCGAACCTGACACAGGCCATCTTCGCATTATTGACCGCGCTAAGGATGTTGGCAAAATGGCTGATGGTTCTTTGTTTGCGCCAAAGTACGTTGAAAACAAGCTCAAGTTTTTCCCGAACATTTTGGAAACTGTTTTGTTTGGGGGCGGCAAGGATGAGTGCACTGCATTTATCAATATTGATTTGACAGCCGTTGGTAACTGGGCCGAGCGCAACAATATCGGGTATGCATCTTATCAAGAATTGGCGCGCCACCCGCAGGTGATGGCGCAGATTCAGGAACATGTCGAAGCGGTAAACGTGAGTGTCGCTGAAGATGAGATGCTGTCAGGCTGTCAGGTGCACCGCTTTGTTGTGTTACACAAAGAGTTGGACGCTGATGACGGTGAATTGACGCGCACCCGTAAAGTACGTCGCCGGATCATCGAAGAGAAGTACCACGATATTATTACCGCTCTTTATGACGGATCTGAGCAAGTGAGCACAGAAACCGAAGTGACCTATGAAGACGGGCGCAAGGGCTCGATTAAGGCGACATTGGAAGTGCGCTCCGCCAAGGTTGTGGCTGTTGCACATAAAATGGCGGCGGAATGATGATGATACGACGCGCGGCTGCGCCGACGCCCCGCCCACCATCCCGCTTTGTTGCGGTTACGGGATCGGGAGTGAAGCAGTTTGATGAATTGAAGCAGGGGGGCATCGCGTGAAAGATAACGCAGACAGCTATGTGACCGAAGACGGGCGCACGATTGGCCCCGTTGTTATGGAAATGAAGAATATCACGCTGCGTTTTGGCGGCGTGGAGGCGATCAAGGATATCTCATTTGATATTCGTGAAGGTGAAATTCGGGCGATTATTGGACCAAACGGTGCTGGCAAGTCATCGATGCTTAATGTGATCTCGGGGTTTTACGTGCCTCAAGAAGGTCAGGTCTGGTATCAAGGTGCACCACGTCCGCCGATGAAGCCATATCAGGTAGCTGAGCAGGGGATTGCGCGGACATTCCAGAACATTGCCTTGTTCGAGGGGATGAGTGTTCTGGATAACGTGATGACGGGACGCCTGACGCATATGAAGTCTGGCATGCTGGCTCAGACGTTCTGGCGTGGTTCGGCGGAACGTGAAGAGGTTGCCAACCGTGAAGTCGCAGAAAAGATCATCGACTTTCTCGAGATTCAAGCCATCCGCAAAACACCAGTGGCACGACTGCCTTATGGTTTGAAAAAGCGGGTTGAGTTGGCGCGGGCATTGGCTGCTGAGCCATCCCTTTTGCTGCTTGATGAGCCGATGGCGGGAATGAACGTTGAGGAAAAAGAGGACATGAGCCGCTTTATTCTGGACGTGAATGATGAATTTGGCACAACAATCGCGCTGATCGAGCACGACATGGGTGTGGTTATGGATCTAAGCGACCGTGTGGTTGTGATGGATTATGGCAAGAAGATTGGTGACGGAACTCCGAATGAAGTGCGCAACAACCAAGAGGTGATTGATGCATATTTGGGTGTGGCACATGATTGATATTTTGGGAGTTGTGTCATGAACGAGCAGCTGGCTTTTACAATTGAGGTATTCCTCAACGGACTGATGGCGGGCGTGCTGTATGCGCTTGTCGCGCTTGGCTTTGTTTTGATTTACAAAGCATCCGGTATTTTCAACTATGCCCAAGGTGTTATGGCGCTGTTTGCCGCGATGACGTTGGTAGGCATCCAGAATGGTCAGGTGCCGTTTGCGCATCTAATCAACGCGATCTTCGGCACAGATGTGCACAAGTTCGGCTGGCACATCCACTCGTTCTTGGCGATCATTCTGACGGTCTTTGTCATGATCGCTTTAGCGTGGGCAGTGCAACGGTTTGTGTTTCGACATCTGGTCGGCCAAGAACCCATTATCCTGTTTATGGCGACCATTGGTCTGGCGTATTTCCTTGAAGGAATAGCGGATTTGATGTGGGGTTCTGAGCTGAAAGCACTGAACGTTTGTGCGGCAGAGGGTACGTGTTTACCACAAGGTATGAACATGTGGCTTGAAGGGACGACTTACGAAGCATTCGGTTACGGGTTCTTTATTGATAACCTTGATATTGTCGCAAGCATCATTGCTGTGCTGCTGGTTGGTGGTTTGGTGATGTTTGCGCAATACACCAAACAGGGCCGCGCGATGCGGGCTGTGGCAGATGACCATCAGGCGGCTTTGTCTGTGGGTGTTTCGCTTAACTTTATCTGGATTTTGGTCTGGTCGCTGGCGGGGTTTGTCGCCTTGGTTGCTGGCATCATGTGGGGCGCAAAATCGGGCGTTCAGTTCTCGCTATCTTTGATCGCGCTTAAGGCACTTCCGGTGCTGATGTTGGGTGGGTTTACGTCCATTCCGGGGGCCATCGTCGGTGGTTTGATCATCGGTGTGGGTGAGAAGCTATTTGAATTCCTGATCGGCGCACCGTTCCTTGGTGGCGCGACCGAAAACTGGTTTGCCTACATGTTGGCGCTGCTGTTCTTGGTGTTCCGTCCACAAGGGCTATTCGGGGAGAAGATCATTGAGCGTGTTTAATACCTGTTTCGGCTCAACAACCGCAGAGTTCCTTCTCGTTGTTCCATCATCCAAGCACTCTATTCTGGCGGAGGTAAGCTAATGTTCTACCGTGAAGCAGGCGATTTTAGTACGACCTACTCTGAAGACCAGCAGACGTTCCCGATCAAGTTTGACCGGTACCGCTACTACGTTGTTCTTTTCATTGCGATTGTTGTGATCCCTTTTGTCGTCAACGACTATTGGGTGAACTCACTGCTGCTGCCGTTCCTGATCTATGCGATCGCGGCGTTGGGGCTGAATATCCTTGTAGGGTATTGCGGTCAGGTGTCCTTGGGGACGGGCGGCTTTATGGCTGTGGGCGCGTATAGCTGTTACAAGTTCATGACGGGTATTGATATCTGGTGGGGTGGGGAACTGTTGTTCCGGTTGCCGGAATTCAACATCTTTCTGTCGGTACTTATGGGCGGCGTTATGACTGCTCTGGTGGGGGTTTTGTTTGGTCTGCCCAGCTTGCGGATCAAGGGGTTCTATCTGGCGGTGGCAACGCTTGCTGCTCAGTTTTTCCTTGTTTGGCTGTTTAACCGCGTTGCGTGGTTCTACAACTATTCCGCGTCTGGTCAGATCAGTGCACCCGAGCGCGGCCTTTTTGGCGTCCTGATTACGGGGCCATCTGTGGCACCTTGGGCGGCCTACTTGTTTTGTTTGTTCTTCACGGTGATCTGCGCCTATGTGGCACGGAACCTGACGCGTGGTGCAGCTGGCCGCAAGTGGATGGCGATCCGCGATATGGACATCGCGGCAGAGATTATTGGGGTGAATCCATTGCGTGCCAAGTTGACGGCTTTCGCGGTGTCTTCCTTCTTTATCGGGATTTCTGGCGCATTGTTTTTCGCTGTCTATCTTGGTGCCGTCGAAGTTGGCGAAGCCTTTAGCATCACAAAGTCATTCCTTGTTCTCTTTATGATCATCATTGGAGGATTGGGCAGCATTTTTGGCTCCTTTGCGGGGGCGGCGTTTCTTGTGTTGCTGCCTGTTGCGCTAAAAGTTGTTGGTGTGGATTGGCTGGGATGGCCCACAGATATTGTTGCGCATTTGCAGCTGGTGATTGTTGGCCTGTTGATTATCGTATTCCTGATCGCTGAGCCGCACGGCATTGCCCAGCTGTGGCGCGTGGCCAAAGAGAAACTAAGACTGTGGCCCTTCCCGCACTAACGCGGGGCGACCACTGAAAACGGAAACGGGGAGAACCCCGTTCAAGATGACCAATCGGATTAAATCCAAGGGAGGAAACACCGATGAAATATAAACTAGGTACAATGGCCGTAGCGGCCCTTATGGCAGCAAGCCCCGTCATGGCGGATCTTGTGTTCCCATCACTCAGCTATCGCACAGGCCCATACGCTGCTGGCGGCATTCCGTTTGCAGATGGTTATGCTGACTATTTCAACATGCTCAACGAGCGTGACGGCGGTATCGGTGGCGTGATGACACGCGTGCTGGAATGTGAAACCGGCTATAACACCGAAAAAGGTGTGGAATGTTATGAGAGCACAAAGGGCGAAGGCTCGCTTGTGTATCAACCGCTTTCCACGGGCATCACATATCAGCTGATCCCAAAAACCACAGCTGACAACATTCCGATGCACACAATGGGCTATGGCCGTACATCTGCTGCAAACGGCGAAGTATTCAGCCACACGTTCAACTACCCTGCGAACTATTGGAATGGTGCGTCTGGCGCGATCAACTATCTGCTGGGTGAAAACGGTGGTGATCTTAAGGGCAAAAAAGTTGCTCTCGTGTATCACAACTCTGCCTACGGCAAGGAGCCTATCCGCACGCTCGAAGAGTTGGCCTCCAAGCACGGTTTTGAGTTCAAAGGTGTTCCAGTAGATCACCCTGGCCAAGAGCAAAAGTCCCAGTGGCTACAGATTCGCCGCGACAAGCCTGACTATGTGATCATGTACGGCTGGGGCGTAATGAACCAAGTAGCGGTTCAAGAAGCTGCAAACATCCGCTTCCCAATGGAAAACTTCATTGGCATTTGGTGGTCCGGTTCCGAGAATGACGTTCTGGCGGCTGGTGCTGCGGCAAACGGCTACAAGGCGTTGACATTCCACGGTGTTGGGTCCGATTTCCCAGTGTTCGACGACATCAAAGCGCATGTTGTAGACAAAGGTAACGCAGCAGGCGCGGGCGATCAGATCGGTACCGTTCTGTATAACCGTGGTTTGTATGCGGCGATGCTGGCTGCCGAGGCTGTGAAAACAGCTCAGGCGATCCACGGCGAAATGGATATCACACCGGCAATGATGCGTGATGGCATGGAAGCATTGGAAATGACCGAAGCGAAGATGGCGGCCCTTGGCCTGCCAAACTTTGGTCCTGAGTTTAACGTTTCCTGTCAGAACCACGGTGGTGACGGTCTTGTTGGTGTGACCCAATGGGATGCGACCACCAAAACGTGGAGCCTGATTTCTGAATTCGCACCTAGCGACATGGATGTGATCAGCGCGTTGATCACAGAAGATTCTGCAGCATATGCCGCAGAAAACAAAATCGAAGCTGGCTGTAAATAAGCCGCGTTTCCTCTGGCCGCTGCATGAGTGGCGGCCAGAGAATTTAAGAATTTCAAGAAGGGTACAAAGGACATGTTGGACGCAACCACCACCGATGTGCAGGTCGAGAATCTGCTCGAAGTGAACAACATCGAAGTGATCTATAACCACGTGATCCTTGTGCTGAAGGGCGTGAGCCTGAACGTGCCAAAGGGCGGTATCACGGCGTTGCTGGGCGGTAACGGCGCAGGCAAAACGACGACGCTCAAGGCGATCTCGGGGTTGTTGGCATCTGAGCGCGGTGAGGTCACCAAAGGCTCAATCAAGTATCGTGGCGGTCTGATCCAACATCAGGATCCTGCCGAGACGGTGAAAAAAGGTGTCGTACAGGTAATGGAAGGGCGTCATTGCTTTGAGCATCTGACCGTAGAAGAAAACCTGATGACGGGCTCCTACACGCGAACCGACGGTAAAGCTGCAATCGCCGCTGACCTTGAGATGGTGTATAATTATTTCCCGCGCTTGCGTGAGCGCCGCAAATCCCAAGCAGGCTATACCTCCGGTGGCGAGCAACAGATGTGTGCCGTTGGCCGCGCTCTGATGAGCCGCCCAGAAACGATTCTACTGGATGAACCTTCAATGGGTTTGGCACCGCAATTGGTCGAACAAATTTTTGAGATCGTTAAAGAGATCAACGAAAAAGAAGGCGTGACCTTCCTGTTGGCTGAGCAAAACACAAACGTCGCGCTGCGCTATTCCCACTACGGGTATATTCTAGAAAGCGGCCGAGTTGTGATGGACGGCCCGGCAAAAGATCTACGCGAAAACCAGGATGTAAAAGAGTTCTATCTGGGCATGTCTGACGAGGGTCGCAAGAGCTTCCGTGACGTGCGCAGCTATCGCCGCCGCAAGCGCTGGCTGTCCTAAGTTGGGCGCTTCGGCACATACGGATGATCCCCATCTGGTTGACCGTGTGTCGTGGCTACGTGCAGCAGTTATGGGGGCGAACGACGGGATCGTTTCAGTAGCATCCATCATTGTTGGGGTTGCCGCCGCCGATCCATCCGAGCGGGCGGTGCTTATAGCGGGTGCTGCCGGTTTGGCGGCGGGGGCCATGTCGATGGCCGCAGGCGAATATGTCAGCGTTTCATCTCAAGCTGATCTAGAGGCTGCTGATATTGCGCGAGAGCGTCAGGCACTGATTGATGATCCTGTTGGGGAAGAAGTGGAGCTAGCCGAGATCTATCAAGAGCGCGGCCTATCGCCTGAAACCGCCGCAATGGTTGCTAGGGAATTGACGCAGAAGGATGCGTTAGCGACCCACGTTCGCGAAGAACTAGGCCTAAGCGAGTCCCAAGCTGCCCAACCGTTGTTGGCGGCAGTGACATCGGCAGTGACGTTTAGTGTTTTTGCGGCAATCCCGCTGATCGCTGCGGTCCTTGCGCCGCAGGCTGTGCTGATCCCAACCGTTGTGGTGGTAACGCTGATTGCCCTAGCGGGTCTCGGAGCATTGGGTGCAAAGGCGGGCGGCGCCGCATTGTTGCCGGCAACTGTGCGTGTCGTGTTCTGGGGTGGGCTGGCTATGGCGGTGACCGCCTTGGTGGGTTGGCTGTTTGGCGTGTCGGTTTAGAGCGATAGATTTAGTAGTCAAAGCAGTGCTTTGGCAATAACGAATGAATAAGCAGAGTGAGAATCATGACCCATTTCGACGAGTTGGAAATACGTAGTTCCGATCAGCGCGCGCAAGACCTTGCTGCTGCGCTCCCTGCTCAAATCGCCCGCGCACAGGCGCTGAGTGGGTATGCCGATACGCTTTCTGATATTGACGCCTCAAGCATCACAGATGTGAATGCGCTGGCATCTCTGCCTGTTTTGCGTAAATCCGACTTGGGTAAGGCGCAGGCCGCACATGCTCCGTTTGGCGGTTTCACGACCAAACCCGCGGATGGATTTTCCCATGTTTTCCAATCTCCGGGCCCAATCTATGAACCTTCTTCCAATGCGCCTGATTGGTGGCGCATGGGCCGCTTCCTGCATGCTGTGGGTATTGGGGCGGGCGACATTGTTCAAAACTGTTTTGGTTACCATCTCACACCAGCAGGCATGATTTTCGAAAGTGGCGCCCACGCTATTGGGGCTACGGTTCTACCTGCGGGTACTGGTCAAACTGAACTGCAGGTTATCGCTGCGCGTGACATTGGAACAACTGCCTATGCTGGCACGCCAGACTACCTAAAGATCATTTTGGAAAAAGCGGATGAAATGGGTGTGACCCTTGGGATCACCCGTGCAGCTGTAGGTGGAGGCGCGCTGTTCCCTAGCTTGCGTGACTGGTACACTGCCCGTGGAATCACTTGCCTGCAATGTTATGCCACCGCTGATCTAGGTAATATTGCCTACGAATCCTCTACTGTTGAAGGTATGATCGTAGACGAAAACGTAATCATCGAAATCGTAACGCCCGGTACTGGCGACCCCGTTCCTGAGGGTGAAGTCGGGGAAGTTGTCGTAACCACACTTAATCCCGACTATCCCCTGATCCGATTTGCGACAGGTGATCTGAGCGCAGTCATGGCTGGGCAAAGTTCATGCGGCCGGACCAATATGCGTATTAAAGGTTGGATGGGTCGCGCTGATCAGACCACCAAAATCAAAGGTATGTTTGTGCGTCCTGAACAGGTTGCCGCCCTTGTAGCGCATCATGACGAGGTCACCCGTGCCCGTGTGATTGCCACCCGTGAGGGAGAGCAAGACTTGATGACTGTCCATATCGAGAGCACCTCAGCTGATGCGGATGCCTACGCGCAATCAGTGAGCCAGCTTCTCAAGCTCAAAGGTCGCATCGAAGTGGTAACACCCGGGAGCTTGCCCAAAGATGGATTGGTGATCGAAGATCAACGGACTTACGACTGATCGGTGGGTGCGAAGTACTTCCCTTTCTGAGTAAAATGGTCGACATACGGCTATGGCCCATCTGACGCCCCCTCTTTCCACGAAAAAACGCGATGGCGCGCGCGCGCTTTCGTGGGTCGCGCTTGTTGTGGCTGGCCTATGTGCCCTTCCGATGTTGGCTGTGTTGCTTGCCGCGTTGTCGGGTGGGACAGAAACCGTTCAGCACTTGGCCGGTACGGTTTTGGGGGATTATGCCCGCACCACGCTGGCGCTGGTTGTCCTTGTGGCTGTCGGTACGTTCGCGGTTGGCGTTGGTGCTGCGTGGCTGGTGACGATGACGCGTTTTCCGGGTGCTCGGATGTTTGAGATTGCGTTGGTGCTTCCGCTCGCGTTTCCCGCATACGTATTGGCTTACGCCTATACCCACGTTCTGGATCATCCCGGTATTGTGCAAACGACCTTGCGAGAGGTGACAGGTTGGGGCCCACGTGAGTATTGGTTTCCAGAAATACGCTCATTGGGTGGTGCAGCGGCGATGCTTATTCTTGTGCTCTATCCCTACGTTTATCTGCTGGCCCGTGCTGCGTTCTTGCAGCAAAGCGGCACCACGTTTTTGGCTGCACGCGCGCTGGGATCGTCACCATGGGCTGCCTTCTTTAAAGTAAGTCTGCCCTTGGCGCGTCCAGCCATTGCTGGTGGTGTTCTGTTGGCAGTGATGGAGACAATCGCGGATTTCGGCACTGTTGCCTACTTTGGCGTCCAGACCTTTGCCACGGGCATTTATACTAGTTGGTTCTCATTGTTTGACCGTGTGGGTGCAGCGCAGCTTGCGATGTGTCTACTTAGTTTCGCTTTGCTGCTTGCGATGTTGGAGCGTCTGCAACGCGGGGATGCCAAATACCACGATCCCGCACGGCGCGCTAAAGCAGCGCCCGCGTTGAAATTGCACGGAGTGCAAGCTGGACTAGCAATGGCGCTTTGTGCTGTGCCAGTGATCTTTGGTGCGATATTGCCGATTGGTGTGTTGTTCTCGATGGGATTGGGATCAGAGCAAAACCTGCTAAGTGCGCGCTATCTGGGATTCATCAAAAACTCTGCCACGCTTGCGTCCATCGCGGCCGTTGTCACGGTGGCGGCAGCTATCAGCGTGGGTTTCTTCCAACGTATGCGCAGTGGGCGGGTGTCGCAAAGTGCCGCCTATGTTGCCCGTCTGGGCTATGCGGTACCGGGCGGTGTGATTGCCGTGGGTTTGATAGTGCCCTTTGCTGCGTTTGATAATGCGTTGGATGCTTGGATGCGCAGCACATTTGATATTTCTACTGGATTGCTAATCACAGGCTCAATCTGGTTGCTGATCATTGCGTATATGGTCCGGTTTTTGGCTGCTGCGTTGGGTGCCTATGAAGGTGGGCAAGCGATGGTGCATGTGAATATGGATGCGGCCTCTAGGTCATTGGGGCAGGGACCAATAGCCACCCTGCGCCGTGTACACTTACCTATCCTCGCGCCCAGCCTACTGACGGCTTTATTGATTGTTTTTGTTGATGTGATGAAAGAACTGCCCGCGACATTGATCATGCGGCCCTTCAACTTTGATACGTTAGCGGTTCAGGCGTACCGTTTGGCCAGCGATGAGCGCCTTGAAGGTGCCGCAGTGCCGAGCCTCGTGATCGTCGCGATGGGGTTGCTGCCCGTGATCCTGATTTGCCGTCAGGTTGGCCGCCGCTGAGTAGCCCCTTTTGGATTAACACATGTGAATGGGTGTAAGGATTTCGGGCCTCAGTGCAGCTGTTTGGCAGACAAGGTCCGGATGCATAACGGCCTCTTGAACACGTGAGCATTTTCAAGAGGCCGTTACCATACCGCAGAGAAAAGGGACCATTGGCCCCTAATCGCTATTCCTTTGCGATTTTGTCTTGGGTCTTTGTCTCAAAGTCGGACGCGTCGTGGCGTTCGTGTAATTGCAGGGACAGGTCGTCGCCAAAGGCACGGTTAACCATACGTCCGCGTGTTACGGCTGGACGGGAATCAACGGCCTTGGCCCAACGCATGACGTTTTCGTAGCTTTCCACATCCAAAAATTCAGCCGCCGAGTAGAGGCGCCCAAGGACCAATTGACCGTACCACGCCCAGATCGCTATATCCGCGATTGAGTATTCTCCGGCGAACCATTCGTTTTCGGCCAAGTGGCGATCCATCACATCAAGCTGGCGCTTGGTTTCCATCGTGAAGCGATCGATTGGATATTGGAACTTTTCAGGTGCATAGGCATAGAAGTGACCGAAACCGCCGCCAAGGTAGGGCGCTGAACCCATCTGCCAAAACAGCCAGCTCATCATCTCGGTGCGCTGTGCGGGATCTTTGGGGATGAACGTGTCGAATTTTTCAGCGAGGTACATCATGATCGAACCACTTTCGAATACACGTTGAGGCGTGTCGCCTGAGTGATCCATCAGTGCCGGAATTTTCGAGTTAGGGTTTACGTCTACAAAACCCGAACCAAACTGGACGCCTTCGCCAATGTTGACCAGCCATGCGTCATATTCGGCACCAGTGATCCCAAGAGCAAGAAGTTCTTCCAGCAGGATGGTGACCTTTACGCCGTTTGGTGTGGCGAGGGAGTAAAGCTGGATAGGATGTTTGCCGATCTCCAGTTCTTTGTCGTGTGTTGGTCCTGCGATGGGACGGTTAATCGAGGCGAATTTTCCACCGCTTTCGGCCTCCCAAGTCCAAACTTTGGGCGGGGTGTAAGTTAGATCGCTTGCCATGAGAGGTTCCTTTCAGGAGAATGTACTATTGAGAGGTAAGCTGGCGTAGGCCATCCACAAGTGCCAGAGGAAAATAGGTTTTTGATGCGACGTTATCTTCAAGTTGACGTGTTCAGTGATAAGATTTTGAAAGGGAACGGTCTGGCTGTCGTGGTCGATGGTCATGGGCTTTCTGATCAACAGATGCAGGAGTTCGCGATTTGGACGCAGCAGGCGGAAACTACGTTTCTGTTGCCGCCGCGCGAAGGGGCCGATTACCGCGTTCGCATTTTTAGCGCCACGGGCGAGATGCGATTTGCAGGCCACCCGACATTGGGCAGCTGTGCGGCATGGCTGCATGTAGGTGGCGTGCCGCACCAAACTGGCCGTGTGATACAGGATTGCGGCGTTGGGCTGGTCGAGATTGATTTGACGGGAATAGCCCCCGCATTTGTTGCGCCTAAAACCGAGATTACCGAGATGGATAAAAAGGATCGCAGCGCAATCTGTGACGCATTGGACATTGCGGATGGCGAAGTGCTGAGCGCGGTTCATTTGGATAATGGTGTGATGCGCAACCTGATTGAACTTTCCAGCGCCGCGCGGGTGCTGTCGTTGAATGCAACCGCTGTCAGCAAACCAGCGTTTGACGGTGTTAGCGTCATTGGTGCGCATCCCAGCAATAGTGATGCAATGTATGAAATTCGTAACTTAACGCCAGCATCACTGGCTACTGAGGATCCGGTTACCGGATCACTCATTGCGGCAGCAGCGTGTTGGTTGCGACATGACGGGCGTTTGGCAGAGCCGTTTATCATGGCGCAGGGCACGGCGATGGGTCGTGAAGGGCGCGCTTTTGTCTCTTTATGCGAAAACGGGGATGTTATGATCGGGGGGCATGCGGCAATTGTTATTGATGGCCACGTGCATCTGTAATGCACGAGTTCGGACAGCAAAAAGGCCGCCCCTAAAAGGAGCAGCCTTCTTAATAATCAAAATCAGAAAAGGTTTAACCCTGACGGGCTTTAAAACGCTTCTGTGTTTTGTTGATCACGTATACGCGGCCTTTGCGACGCACAACACGGCAGTCACGGTGCCGATTCTTGAGCGAGCGGAGTGAATTGCGAACTTTCATAGGTCCAATCCTTCCAAGTTGTGGCGCGGGCCAGCGCCGGGTTACGGGCGACCCAGAGGCATATGCCAAAGGGCCAATGAATACATGGTGGGCGATACTGGGATCGAACCAGTGACCCCTTCGATGTCAACGAAGTGCTCTACCGCTGAGCTAATCACCCACTTATATGAACGCAGTATCCAAGCCCCAAACAAAAATGGGGCGCGAAATCACCGCGCCGTCCGCGTGCTATAAAAGGAGTCGGCAGCGTGATCAAGGGCTTTTGAACGTGTATTAAAATGCGCTATGTCTTTTATGACGAAGGAGACCAATATGCCCGCTGCTGCATTTGATGTTTTGTTGCCAAGTTCGCCCACGTCTTGCGTGGTATTTGCCTCGCCTCACTCGGGGCGAGACTACACATGGTCCTTCATGCGAAAGACGGTTTTGAACGAACACGCGATCCGATCATCCGAGGATGCATTTGTTGATCAGCTGTTTGAATGCGCCCCCCAATTTGGCGCGGCATTCCTAAAAGCAGGCGCGCCGCGCGCTTATGTTGATCTCAACCGCGCACGTGATGAGCTAGACCCCGCTTTGATCGAAGGAGTGCGCCGCATTGCCCATAATCCCCGTATTGCCTCAGGTCTTGGCGTGATTCCACGTGTCGTTGCAAACGGGCGGGCCATTTATCGCGGCAAAATGAGCCAAGCAGAAGCGCAAGAACGTATTGAAAAGTATTGGGTACCTTATCACGATCGGCTTCAGATGTTGTTAAACGCATCGCACGATCGGCATGGTCAAGCTGTTTTGATCGATTGCCATTCAATGCCGCACGAAGCGATGGATGGTGTCGCACGTGCAGGAATTCGCCGGCCTGATGTGGTGTTGGGGGATCGTTTTGGCGCAGCGGCAGGCGGTGATGTGGTGGACCGAATTGAGGCTGCATTTGCGGACGCGGGCTTTATCGTGACGCGGAATGCGCCTTTTGCGGGCGCGTATATCACCCAAGCTTATGGAAAACCTGCCAAGGGCCAGCACGCTGTGCAGGTTGAAATTGATCGCTCTCTTTATATGAACGAACAGTTGATTCGCCCCAACGGTGACTTTGAGGCGGTTCAAGCTGCACTGCACCGTGTTGTTAAGGAAGTTGCACAGATAGGCAGTGGCCGTATTCCTTTGGCCGCTGAATAGCGGTTTGAAGCAGGGCAAGACGACTATCTAAATGCGCGGCCTTTAATGATAGCCTTAGCGCCAAAGCGGTCACGGATGGCGTCAGTGGCCCGTTCTGCATCTGATCGACGTGCAGCATCAGGGTCTAGTAGGTCGCCCAATTTATCTGCGCCTTCAGCGTCGCTAAGATCGGATATTCCGCAACCGATCAAACGATAGGGGCCTTTTTCAGACAGTTGATCGAACAGTCCGCGCGCTGTGCGGTAAATGCGATCGGCAAGTTGGGTAGGATCGCTGAGGGCGAGGCGGCGGGATAATTGCGTATGATTTGAGCGCTTGAGTTTGAGCGTTACAACGCGCCCCGCAAGCCCTTTTGCCTTTGCGCGGTCGGCAACTTGTTCTGCAAGGCGCCAGATGTGACCATCTAAAAGATCGGGGTCGGAAGTGTCTTCGTAAAAAGTGGTTTCTTTTGAGATGGATTTCATGGGGGTGTTGGATGAAACGCGCCGGCGATCCTCACCTCGAGCAAGATGATAAAGTCGCTCTCCCATCCCGCCAAATCGGGCAATTAGATCTGTTTGGTCCCAGCGCAATAGATCAGAAAAATTGCGAATGCCTGCTTTGTCCAAGGAGGCTTGCGCAGCGCTGCCGACCCCCCAGATCATGCGAACGGGTTTGTCGTGCAAGAAATCCATGGTCTCAGCTCTACCAATCACGGAATATCCGTGCGGTTTGTCCAAGTCCGAGGCGACTTTAGCGAGGAATTTGTTGTGGCTTAGGCCGATTGATCCGGTAAGTCCTAGTTCGGTTTTCATCCGGCGGACCAGCTTTGCCAGCATGACGGCTGGGGGTGCGCCATGCAGGCGGGCGGTGCCAGTCATGTCTAGAAATGCTTCATCCAATGACAGAGGTTCAATCGCGGGCGTCAGTTCTTCCATCATTGCGCGGATCGCGCGGGAGGCCTTGACGTATTCTTCCATGCGTGGCGGGATCACAACCGCCTCGGGGCATAGTTTGAGGGCCTGAAACATAGGCATTGCTGATCTAACACCACGGATGCGCGCAACGTAACACGCAGTAGACACCACGCCGCGCCGTCCGCCGCCTATAATTACTGGTTTACCCTCTAAGTCGGGGTTGTCTCGTTTCTCAACCGAGGCATAAAAAGCGTCACAATCCATATGCGCAATGCTGAGGTCCCACAGCTCGTTGTGGCGTGTCACGCGCGGGCTGGCGCATGAGGGACAACGGCGGGCATTGTCAAATTGGGTCAGGCAATCGCGACAGAGTGCTGGCATGGTGGGGATTGTGATCTTTTGCTGGAAGCTTAACTATAAGGCTCAACGACGGAGAGAGCTATGCAAATCGACATCACTCCATATGACGGTCAACCCTTTGGTGGAGCCAAGCTGGCGCTGTATTTAGGCGATAGCCTTGCGGTGATCCTGAGGGACGCAAAGCCGGGTTTGATTTTTGCGGATCACTGGGATCTGCCAGGTGGAGGTCGCGAAAACGAAGAAAACCCGTTGGAATGCGCGCTGCGCGAATGCCACGAAGAACTTGGATTGACTGTCCCGCATGATAGTATTTTGTGGGGACGGAAATTTCTTGAAGGATCTGAGGCGAAATGGTTTTTTGTAGCTCAAATGCCGCAAAAGACAGCAGGTGATGTTGTATTTGGGGATGAGGGGCAAGAGTGGAAGTTGATGGATGAGACCACATTCATGGAGCATCCCAAGGCAGTGCCAGCATTTCAAGATCGCGTGGCGCTCTGGTGCGCTGATCGCGGCCTGAAAGGTTAAAAGACTACAATTTTAACGAAAAACCCCCCCGCTGCTGTTAGCGGGGGGAAGGTGGCGAACATCAGGAAGATACGAGTTCGCCGGGGAGTATCACCAGCCTTACCTTAGCATAGAATGGGTAATCTACATAGGTCGAGATATACTTTCGTCGGGTCAAAACTGGTTTTTGTGATGGATTTGGCACACGTTCAGGTTGTTGTTGATGCGTTGGCGATTTCTGTCAGAATGTCTCGTGCGGCCTTGGCTGGGTCTGCAGCGCGGTGGATCGGACGGCCAACGACGACGTGGTTTGCGCCATTTTCTATTGCTTTTGCTGGTGTTGTTACCCGTTTTTGGTCGCCTATATCCGCGCCTGCAGGGCGGACGCCTGGAGTCACGATCAACTTACCTGCTGCTTCCGGTTGTGTTCGGATGAGTGTGGCCTCTTGCGGAGATGCGATAACTCCGTCTGCGCCTGCTTGGAATGCGTTCACAGCGCGCTCGACAACTAGGTCTGTTACGCCACCTGCTTTGATCAAGCTGATGTCTAGATCCGCCCGATCCAGCGAAGTCAGGATGGTAACTCCTAGGATCTTCATGTCAGAGCCTGAGGCACCTTCTTTTGCGGCGCGCACGACATGTGGATCACCGTGAACGGTCAAGAAATCGAGATCAAACTGGGCAAGCCCGCGTACGGCCGCCTCTACTGTGGCTCCGATATCGAACAACTTCATGTCAAGAAATATGCGTTTTCCATGCTCTTGCTTTAGCTCGTTCGCCAACGCTAGGCCTCCGCCGGTCAACATCCCAAGTCCGATTTTGTAAAAGTTAACTGTGTCTCCTAGCTGTTCAGCGAGCTTAAGCCCCGCAACGGCGTTGGGGACATCTAGGGCAACGATTAGGCGGTCATCAGGTGTGGGATTGGACATTGGGCAGCTCCATCAGGCAAAGGATTGGCAAACGTCTTGGGGGATATGCGATAGGAGTGGCACTGTACAGAAAAAAGGACCCGGTCGCACATTGGTGGACCGGGCCAGAGTGTCAGAGACAGTACAGGCAGGCAGAGGTCTCTGGATTTGCGCCGCGGCCCAATGTGCGGGGGACAGGTGCACGGATTAGGCCTACTGGCGGCGCAAAAGGGAATGTCTGTGTGGTCAGGTTAGGCCGCGTTCTTGTGCGATCCCAAACCAAGTTGTTCGAGCCAAGCTTGCGGGTCGAAAGATGCGCGACCAGCGCGTATTGCAGGGCGCCGTTGTAACACATTGGAAAACAGCCCGCGGCGCGTATTGTGTTTGCGCAGCGCTTGTTTTTCCAATCCCTTCGTAGCCTCCTCAAAGGACATCGTGATTGGGGCATCAATGGCGCAAGGATAGCGTTTCATGCGAGAGCCGTCAGAAACGGAAACCAAAGCCTCAAAGGTCTGGTTGGCTGCGTTATAGATCACGTCGCTTAACTGAATTTGCGTCTGTTTCATTTCGGTACCCTCATTCACCTCCATGTTTTAGCGGAGGCCTTTTTGTTGCTCTGTGTATATTTGAGCACGATTTCGTAAATTTAAACGAGGGGAGGAGAAAAAAGGTTGCATCTAAATGCTCTTGATTCGAAGTGATGTGGATAATGCAATAAAATCAGTGTGTTGCTGTAGGTCATTTTTCGCTTATATCTATCGAATACGCTTCACGCTTGTGTGACTGATTGAAATTGAGGGCAAATTTAGTGTGAAGTTTGATCTTGATCAGGCGGCGTTAGCTACCCAAATGATAGTTGTGAGGTTCACAGCAGAGTTATGCCGCCGAGCGGGTAACTCACGTGTGGACGCTTTTTATAAAGGAGACGACCATGGACCTAAGTAAGTTCACGGAACGGTCGCGCGGTTTTGTGCAAGCGGCCCAAACTATTGCCACGCGGGACAGCCACCAACGATTGGCGCCTGAGCATTTGTTAAAAGCACTGATGGACGATGAGGAAGGGCTTGCGAGCAACCTTATCAACGCATCCGGTGGTGACGCCGCCGCGGTCAAGCAGGCTGTCGATATCGGCTTGGGGAAAATGCCCAAGGTGACTGGCGATGCGGCCCAAACATATCTTGATAGCGCGACAACCCGCGTGTTGGGTGAAGCTGAAGCGCTGGCCAAGAAGGCGGGGGACAGTTTTGTTCCTGTTGAACGTATTCTGATGGCGCTGTGCATGGTTAAATCCGGTGCCAAGACGGCGCTGGGAGCGGGGAAGGTGACGGCGCAGAATTTGAATTCTGCGGTGAACGATCTGCGCAAAGGCCGCACAGCAGATAGCGCCAGCGCGGAAGATGGCTATGACGCGCTCAAAAAGTACGCGCAGGATCTGACTTCACGCGCTGAGGAAGGTAAGATTGACCCGATCATCGGCCGTGACGAAGAAATCCGTCGCGCGATGCAGGTGCTTTCGCGCCGTACCAAGAATAACCCCGTTCTTATTGGTGAACCCGGTGTGGGCAAGACCGCTATTGCCGAAGGGCTTGCGCTGCGCATTGTCAACGGCGACGTGCCAGAGAGCCTTCGCAACAAGCGTTTGCTATCGTTGGACATGGGCGCATTGATTGCAGGTGCTAAATACCGCGGTGAGTTTGAAGAGCGCCTAAAGGCGGTTCTTACCGAAGTGACAGAGGCTGCGGGTGAGATCATCATCTTTATCGACGAGATGCACACTCTTGTTGGTGCTGGCAAAGGGGATGGCGCAATGGATGCGGCCAACCTGATCAAACCTGCACTCGCCCGTGGTGAGCTGCACTGTATTGGGGCAACTACACTGGATGAATACCGCAAGTATGTAGAGAAAGACGCAGCTTTGGCGCGTCGTTTCCAGCCAGTGATGGTTTTGGAACCTACAGTGGAAGATACTGTAAGCATCTTGCGCGGGATTAAAGAGAAGTACGAATTGCACCACGGCGTGCGCATTTCTGATAGCGCCTTGGTTGCGGCAGCCACGCTGAGCCACCGCTATATCACTGACCGCTTCCTACCTGACAAGGCAATCGACCTTATGGATGAGGCCGCCAGCCGTTTGCGGATGGAAGTGGACAGTAAGCCAGAAGAACTGGACGCGCTGGATCGTCAGGTGTTGCAGCTGCAGATTGAGGAGCAAGCCCTCAAGCTGGAAGATGATCAGGCGTCCAAAGACCGTTTGGAAACGTTGCAAAAAGATCTTGCTGATCTGCAAGAGCGCAGCGCACAGATGACTGCCACATGGCAGGCCGAACGCGACAAACTTGCAGGTGCACGTGACATCAAAGAAAAGCTGGATCGTGCCCGCGCTGATCTGGATATCGCTAAGCGGGACGGGAACCTCGCAAGAGCGGGTGAGCTTTCGTACGGCGTTATTCCTGATCTCGAACGCGAACTGGTCGAAGCGGAAAGTCGCGAAGATGGTGTCATGGTCGAAGAAGCTGTGCGCCCTGATCAAATCGCGTCAGTTGTTGAGCGCTGGACAGGTATTCCTGCGGGCAAGATGCTGGAAGGTGAACGCGACAAGCTGTTGCGGATGGAAGAGCAACTTCATGGTCGTGTTATTGGTCAGAATTTGGCGGTCAAAGCGGTTGCTAACGCTGTGCGTCGCTCGCGCGCAGGTCTAAATGACGAGGACAGACCTTTGGGCAGTTTTCTGTTCCTAGGGCCGACAGGTGTGGGTAAAACCGAACTGACCAAGGCTGTGGCAGAATTCATGTTTGATGATGACAACGCGATGGTGCGTATCGATATGTCCGAGTACATGGAGAAACATGCGGTGTCCCGCCTGATCGGTGCCCCTCCGGGGTATGTCGGATACGACGAGGGTGGGGTGTTAACCGAAGCGGTCCGTCGTCGCCCTTATCAAGTTGTGTTGTTTGACGAAGTTGAAAAAGCGCATCCCGATGTCTTTAACGTGCTGTTGCAAGTTTTGGATGACGGTGTGCTGACCGATGGTCAGGGCCGGACGGTGGATTTCAAGCAGACGTTGATCATCCTGACATCCAACCTTGGCGCGCAAGCGTTGAGCATGGCACCAGAAGGCAGCGATATGGCGCAGGCCAAGAAGGACGTGATGGAAGCAGTGAGGGGCCACTTCCGCCCTGAATTCCTGAACCGGCTGGATGAGACAATCATCTTTGATCGCCTCAATCGTGAAAACATGGACGGTATCGTTGATATCCAGATGGCGCGCCTGCTCAAGCGGCTTGCGGCACGCAAGATCGACTTGCAGCTAGATGATGGCGCACGCAAATGGCTGGCGGATGAGGGGTACGACCCTGTATTTGGTGCGCGACCGCTAAAGCGCGTCATTCAGTCGGCGTTGCAAAATCCGCTAGCAGAGATGCTGTTGGCTGGTGATGTGAATGACGGGGATATGATCCCTGTAAGTGCGGGTGTGGACGGCTTGATCATCGGGGACCGAATATCAGCTACCAACCGGCCTAAACCGGATGATGCTACAGTTCATTGAAATCAACGCCGCCGAGGGAAACCTTGGCGGCGTTTTTTATGGTGCCTCTGCGATGACGCGGACCTCGACCAAGGCCCCTTGGCGACGCAAGCCAGCTACTTCAACGGCGGTCCATGCTGGAAAAGGATCGCTGACGTATTCACAGCGGACCGCGTTAAACAGATCAAAGTGGTCATGAATCCCGACGTGATAGCTCGTCATTTCGGCAATCGCGTGCATGTCTGTGCCTGCAGCCATTAGCACCGAACGGATCTTGTCGAATGCGGCGCGGAACTGTGTGGCTGGATCGGTTGGCATGGTGCCGTCCTGTAAACTGCCCGTCATACCCGTGACAAAGATATGCCCCCGCGAAACAACAGCAGGCGACAGCTTTAGCGCATGGGCGCTTGGCTGCGACCCCTTGGGATGAATTGCATTCATGATATGACCTCCGCTAGTTTGAGGTATTATGGGATGCGCAGACGTTGAAGGACAAGTCATGACAGTAATCAATGCCGATCGCCTGCGATTGCGGAACATGGTTGAAGCCGACGCCGCTGAGTTGCACCGTATCTATAGTAATGTGGATGCAATGCGGTTCTGGAGCAAGGCGCCCTTTACTGATCCCATGCAGACTCAGGAATTTGTCCAGGGGGTGATTGCTGCTGATCCAGCCACAACAATTGAGTTTGTAATTGAGCATGAGGGCCGAGTGATTGGCCGTGCAGGGTTTTGGCGTCCACCGGAAATCGGATACATTCTGCATCCGGATTTTTGGGGGCAGGGCTTTGGTAGTGAGGCCATTTCTGCGTTGCTTGAGTATGGATTTCAGGAGCGCGGTTTGACGGAAGTGATTGCGGACGTTGATCCTAACAATACAGCTTCGTTGGCCCTGCTCAAAAGGTTGGGATTTATAGAAGCTGGGCGCGAGAAAAATACCGTCCAAATATCGGGCGTTTGGTACGACAGTATTTACATGCGCCTTAGTGCTACGGATTGGTGGGCATTGAGGCAGTCGAACGCTGCAAGGAGCTAAAAAGGCAAACTGTGGGATTGGCGAGAGGCAGAGAGGGCAGGCCAATGTTTGCATCAGCGCCGTGGTCGTCTTGTCCTTTTGGGTATGCTGAGTAGGATACGTTTATGATTAAACCCGATTTGGTTCTTTTTGATTGTGACGGTGTGCTGGTGGACAGCGAACACATCACCAGTCGCATCTTACGTGATGATCTTGCTGTGCATGGATTGGATGTTCCGGTTGCGCAGATCGATGCACTGTTTGTCGGCGGTACGATGGCTGGCGTGATGCATACGGCACGTAGCATGGGTGCCACGCTCCCTGACGATTGGCTGGATCATATTTATGAAAAGGTGTTTTTAGCGTTGGGTGAGCAGTGCGAACCAATTCCGGGAATTGAGGCGGTGCTTGATGCGTTGGATGCAGCGGGCGTTTCCTATGCGGTTGGCTCAAATGGACCTGTCGCGAAGATGGATATCACGCTGCGCTGCACAGGGCTTTGGTCCCGGTTTGAGGGGCGTGTATATAGTGCACATGATTGTGCGGCGTCTAAACCAGCGCCAGACGTCTACCTTAAGGCCGCAGCAAAAGCAGGGATCGCGCCAGAGCGTTGCGCTGTAATCGAGGATAGCGCCACAGGCGCGCGTGCCGGCGTTGCGGCAGGGATGCCTGTGTTTGGCTTTGCCCGTGGCGGACCGCGAGAGAAATTAGCACCGCATTGTGCAGCCATCTTTGATGATATGGGGCAATTGGCGGGCCTTTTAGGCTTATAGTTAATGTTTCGCGGCTATGACTTTCGGGTGTGTTGATTGAAATACTCGGTAAAAGTGATTGGTGCATGCGCGCCGTCACCCTAGGTGTAATGTAACACAATGGAGGACACCCTATGGCCTTGCGCTGGAAGAACACACTTAAAGATGCTCACGTGACTGATGAAGCGGCGTTTCTAAACCGCCGTCAACTGATGGGTAGTGCGGCTGCAGGTATTGGGTTGGCCACCATGGGGGCTGGATCTGTTCTTGCTGCTGGTGATGAGTTGGAGCCCAACTCTTACGAAGATATCACGCAGTACAATAACTACTATGAGTTCGGCACAAGCAAAGAAGACCCCGCACGTTATGCCAATACGCTAACCACAGAACCGTGGAGCGTCACAATTGATGGTTTGGTGGATAAGCCAGGCAACTACGCGCTTGAGGATATCATGCAGGCCATGACCATTGAGGAGCGTATCTATCGCTTCCGCTGTGTTGAGGCGTGGTCGATGGTCGTGCCGTGGAATGGATTTGAGTTAGCGGATCTGCTGGATATGGCAGGTGTGCAATCAGGCGCGAAATACGTCGCGTTTGAAACGGCCTTGCGCCCTGACGAGATGCCAGGAGTGAAATACCCTGTCTTGGATTGGCCCTATGTCGAAGGCTTGCGTCTAGACGAGGCTGTTCATCCGCTCACGATGATGGCGACGGGTATCTATGGAAAAGACATTCCCAACCAAAATGGCGCACCATTGCGTTTGGTTGTGCCTTGGAAATACGGATACAAATCTATCAAATCCATTGTGCGCATCACGCTGACAGACACGCAGCCTCCAACAAGCTGGAATAAGGCGAATGCACGTGAGTACGGGTTCTATAGTAATGTGAACCCCGAAGTGGATCACCCGCGTTGGAGCCAAGCCTCGGAACGCCAAATCGGTGGTGGGCTATTTTCGAAACGTATCCCGACATTGATGATGAATGGATACGAGGATGAGGTCTCAGAGCTGTATGCAGGCATGGACCTAACCAAAGACATCTAAGTTGAGATGAATATAGTGAGGGGGCCGTAAGCTAGGATAGTTTCGGTCCCTTTCTCATTCGATGGCCAAGAACAATGTAAGGATGAGAGTAATGAGTATTGTAGTTGATCGTATGAACACTGTTCTGCGCCGCATCCCTACATGGGTACTATATACACTCTATCTTCTGCCTGTGCCGTGGCTCCTGTACCTCGCGCAAACTGGCGGTCTGGGGCGTGAGCCGATCAAGGCCCTAGAACATGAGCTAGGCGAGATCGCGTTACAGCTTTTGATTATTGGCCTGTGCGTAACACCCTTGCGCCAGTACATGGGATTGAACCTCATGAAATTCCGGCGTGCATTGGGTGTGTTGGCTTTTACCTATGTTACCCTGCATCTTGCTGTTTGGATGGTATTAGACATGAGCTTGTTGTGGGGACAGATGTGGGCTGATGTCTGGAAGCGCCCCTATATTACAATTGGCATGGCTGGGTTTGCAGTGTTGCTTCCATTGGCGTTGACATCAAATAACCTGTCAGTACGCAAATTGGGCGCAGCCACATGGCGCAAGCTTCACAAATTGACCTATGTGGCGGTTTTGCTGGGCGGCATTCACTATCTGTGGCTGGTTAAGGGCATTCAGATAGAGCCGATCCTCTATATGGCTGTGATCTTAGCCCTCCTATTCGTTCGAGTTGTCCGATTCCGGGCGAGTCGTGTTGAGCGAGTCGGAAAAACAGTGTGACTCGGGTCTGAAAGCTTC
>JAWSVL010000031.1:0-82703 GCA_033851935.1 Sulfitobacter sp. | reverse complement strand
GCGGTCCCAATGGCGCGGTTACCAACTTTGTCCGCTCTATTCGCGTTTTCGATGTCTTTATCGATGACGACGGAGACGACGGAGATTGTAGTAGATATGCGCGCGTTCGCCTCGGGAGCTACGGGATTCAAGGGGATTTTAGCTGGCAACGATCCAACCGAAGCGCTATCCCGCCTGCGTTTGGACCTACTCGAAATGGTTGCTCTCTACGAGCGAGAGCAGTGTTCGTCGAATGGCGGGATTACTCAGGAAACTATGGATACGAACGCGTCGACTATTGATGTCTGTTAAAGTCAATTTCGTGATTTTTTGAATTTTCCTGCCGAGGTCAGATACGACTTACGGCTTTCCAAAAATGCCATCGCAGCCGAAACGTACCTTTCCAAATCGGCGTCTTCAACTCGCAAGCTTGAAGCCCTTAGCCCGACTCTATCAGATACTGCCTGCATGGGAGCATCCTAATGAGCCCAGAACTCCGAGTTCAATTGCTTCAGACTGGACCTGTCACGGTTTGATGCCGCTCCTATGATAGCATTTACTGCACCAAAGGAGACTTACTATGGGACTGTGTCTGACGTCAGCACCCTTGGGACAGATTTGAGGATTTGAATAAAGGAGGATTTCTGGTTCATCTCATCGATTAGGAGATCGAGATGACAAAGAAACCGCAGACATCGAAAGACGCCGCCGAGAAGGTGGTCAAAAACATCCGCCGCAAGACGCGCCAAACTTATTCAGCCGAGGAGAAGATCCGGATTGTCTTGGCGGGCCTGCGTGGCGAGGAAAGCATCTCAGTGCTGTGTCGCCGCGAAGGCATAGCTGAAAGCCTCTACTATAGTTGGTCCAAGGAGTTCCTTGAAGCTGGCAAGCGCCGGTTATCGGGCGATACGGCGCGGCAGGCCACGTCGCCTGAGGTAAAGGATTTACGTTCTGAGTCCTTGGCCCTGAAAGAATGCGTCGCTGATCTGACCCTTGAAAACCGTCTGCTCAAAAAAAGCATGACAGGGGCTGGGGAGTTCGAGGAATGAGATACCCTGCGTCCGAGAAACTGGAGATCATCCGCACCGTAGAGGGATCGCATCTGCCAGTTAAGCAGACCCTCGACATGCTGGGCATCCCGCGTACGACATTTTATCGATGGTATGATCTTTATGTCGACGACGGCCTGGATGGGCTGGCTGACAGATCCCCACGCCCAAGATCGGTCTGGAACCGCATCCCTGATGCCCGTCGTGATGACCTGATTGAGTTTGCGCTAGAACATGAGGCCCTGACCACACGAGAACTGGCCGTCAAATACACTGATGAGAAGCGGTATTTTATTTCTGAATCATCGGCTTACCGCATTCTCAAAGCTGCTGATCTGATCACTGCCCCTGATTATGTCGTCATCAAAGCGGCGGAGGAGTTCAAAGATAAAACCACAGCCATCAACGAGATGTGGCAGACAGACTTCACCTACTTCAAGATCATTGGCTGGGGCTGGTATTATCTGAGCACGATCCTCGATGATTACAGCCGCTACATCATTGCGTGGAAGCTTTGCACAAACATGCGGGCAGAGGACGTGACTGACACGATCGAACTGGCGCTAACGGCGTCGGGTTGCGACCAAGCCGTCGTGCGCCACAAGCCACGTCTGCTCAGCGACAACGGCTCATGCTACATCTCAGGCGATCTGGCTGAATGGCTGGAAGGTCAAAAAATGACGCATGTCCGCGGCGCGCCATTCCACCCGCAGACCCAAGGCAAGATCGAGCGCTGGCACCAGACCATGAAGAACAGGGTTCTGCTGGAGAACTACTACCTACCCGGTGATCTTGAACGCCAAATCGGAGCCTTCGTCGAATACTACAACAATCAGCGTTACCACGAGAGCCTGAACAACGTCACACCAGCTGACGTCTACTTCGGTCGCGACAAAGCCATTCTCAGGGAAAGGGTGAAGATCAAGAAACAGACAATCCGCCAACGCCGCTTGCAACATCAAAAACAGGCAGCATAATCAATCAGACAAACGAGCCAGAGCCTCCAATGCTCAAACCGCTCTGATGTTCCATTTTATATGACGACGGACAGCTTGGCGTGACGGACTTGCCGCTAAATCTTGGAAACTTCCCGTTGAACGTTTGGTCTCCGGTTGCCAGAGCTCTCGCCCCTTCAGCAATCTCAATCTTTTCATCGATCTTGGTGCGAAATTCTGAGCTCATCAGCAATAAATCAGCCGAGACCGAACCTTGTGCAAACAGATGGCTCAAAGATGAGGATCCAAGCTTTCGTTTGACATGAATGAATGCGCCATCAATGGTCAACAGATCACATGCTTCAATGGCGCTTGTCTGACTTGTGAGTTTGACCATCTTCTTATCCATCAGCAAATAGTTGACTGAGCTGTTTGCTGCTTGCTCATTATATTCACCCTCAGGTGGATCTTGTACTGCCGTTGGAAAGGCTAACTCCGTAGAATTAATTGTATCGATGAAGGCATCAAGCTTGCTAATGAAGTCTGAAGCTACCCGGAAGAATTCACCCTCCGCCATGACATATGTCTTAGCATCAAACTCAAATTGGCCTGACAAGCAACGGAGCAGCGGCCAACCGTGCACCAAATCATTCGCTTGATCAAAGGCATTAAGCTTCCACTTTCTTAGGCTCGCTAGTGTAATCGCCTTGGGTTTTTCAAGTTTCTCGAGTGATACCTTCAGGTCAAAGTCTTCTGGATCAAGGAATTTTTGCTCTGGTAAGCAAGTCACGGCGAAGTGCGCAACGTCGTCCCATTCGATGATCTCCGGTACCGCAAAGCTTAGCTCGTTTGAGCTTACGAGAACATCGACAGCCTTATCAAATAGCTTCGCCTTCAAGCCCGAATCATCGACTGGTTGGAGCGTTTCGGTCCATAAAAAATCATCGGGAGTGCCCACGGCATGGGTCAGAAAGACCTTCTTGCAGAAGTTCCCAAGATCGCTGAAATCCACCTCCGGATTGGCGGACAATCCATGACCGCCAGAGAGCCTAGACCCCAGAAACCTGAATCGCCCGGTCGGCCAACAATGCTACGTAGAAAATCCTGGCGCGTATCAACTAAAAAGGAATCGAAGCTTGTGCGACGATCGGCTTGTCGCCTGGTATTGAAGACATTCTGATCGATTGACTTGGAGTCGACGCTGCGTATGTGGTCTCTATCATCGGCGTTTCGATACATTGCGTTTAGGGCAACGCCTAGCCCGTGCGAAGGCAAGATCGCTTCCGGCTTCAACAAATGACGGCCTTGCCCAAAGGAAAACGCAAAGATTGGCGATTTTCCAGCAACAGTCACTTGTACCAACAGTAGTCCATCTACACGTCTTACCTCAGGTATCTTTGGATCTGAAAAGTCATCGTCGAACAATGCAGCCCAAGTCGGTTTTTCATACTTTGAGACCTTCAGTATCAATTGAGCTTCAAAATCGATATCGTCAGGCTTTGCCGGATCGTGAAGCTTTGTGCCCTTCACATCTCGAATGACGTTTTGGAAATCGCTTGGATTGCCATCAACAGTGTCTCGCAATCGATAAAGTGATAAATTCCAGCGGTTTGCCATTTTTAACTTCTCAATTAATTTGTCTTACTTAAATAAGTCGCTTGGCCGAATGGAGCCTTGTTGATTTGTGTTCAATACGAATAACCGTTTGCAAGATGCGCGTTAAGGTGTTTCGTCAACTCAAGGGTGATTGTGCTCTTCAGAAAAGTCAAAATAGACGGTCCCAATAATTTCACCGATTTGGTTCTTGAGCTCGTGATGACCGTCTTGCCATTGATCCGCTTCCAAGCGATCGGCGACCGAGCGCAAAGCGAAAGCTGTTCTATCGGTCGCAACACGATCCGTTGGCGCTTTCACATTGAGTTCGACATCGCATTGGATGCATGACGTGACACCCGGTTCACCACAACCATCTGGGCCGGGCCAATCCTCTGGCCGGTAACCTGCTTTGTAGGCGCTCAATAGCCGCAGGACGCTGACGCTTGGCTCTCGGCTTCCGTTCTCAAGTTCCGAAATTCTCGCGACCGAACCATAGCCCAGCAAAATCGTCATTTGGGCTTGTGTCAAACCAAGTTCGCTGCGTGTGGTTCGAATATCTTCAGGTGTCATTTTGACTCTCGATCTCTTGCATGGCTCTGCATTAATTAACGCTATGCGTAACTAAATTTCAATATAAAATATACGCTGTGCGTATTATTGTTCATTGGTATTGGATACAGAGGGAAATTCACCAGCAACTTGAATGGATAGGAGGGCAGCAAGCCGAGGGAAAATCGGTACATCCCCGACGGGAACGGCGCGCGAGTTGTGACTTATGACAATGGGTCCTGGGGCTGTGTGGGCCTATGAGCTGAGATTTGTCAAACTAACTTCAATGGCTCGCCTTGACGAAGATAGTTCTGCGACTCCATCCTCTACCAACGGGGCGGTCACATTGCCGCCTAAAAAAACACAAAGAGCAGCCAGGAGATCGAGATATGTCCCATGTAAATGAACTCAATGTCCTGAAGAACAACGTGGTTACCAACATGTTCGTCGATCCAGCTGACGAAAACTATGTGATGGCGCGCATCGCTTACCACAGTGGTCTGTATCAAGATTTCTTCTGGAATGCAGCACAGGCAGCTGAGAAATATCTCAAGGCATCCCTACTGCTGAACGGTGAAACACTGCTCAAGAACAACGGTCACAATAAGTTTGGTCATAACCTTGTCAGGCTCCATCGAAAGGTCGATAGCTACGCTGGTGAGTTCTTTCCCGCGCGCTTGTTGCAACCTGTTGAACTTGAAAGTCTGCAATGGCGTGAAGAGACCCCACACGCATACATCGAACGCCTCAATCAAGCTGGTGATCCCAGCTCAAGATACAACGTTTACGGATATTCTCAACGCTGGGAGGATCTCTGCCACCTTGACCAGTTTTTGTTTGCAGCTCGGAGGGTCGCATTCCGTCTTGATATGACTATCACGCCAAAACGCTCGCGGTCGAACCCTGATTTGCCGCAGACGGTCGCAGACCACCTCCGGAAGTCAGCAGTATATACGCCGCGCAACGTGACGTCGCGCCTAGCAAAATTGACTGGGCCGCGAAGCCGCACGGAGTTGCGCGATCTCTTCTTCAAAGGCAATTTCCCGTTTGCGCCCGACGACTTTGACCACGGATCGATCAGACATGGCAGCTCGGCATCCAATCCCGTACTTTATCGACGCATTTTCGCGTACGTCCAAGGTGACGGCAATGTGGCCGAGCAACCTGTCGTCGCGGACTTAGCGGATTGGGCGGCGTCAAACATCTACCTCGGACAAGCCGTGGCAGATGACCTGCGTTCGGCAGCAAGTCAACTGCGCGGTCAAAACTAGGATCGCCTTCAATTCCTGCTACCGACGTTCAAGTGCCGGACCTATCGTAACTCCAAGCACATTGACTCAGATTTAATCGAAGAGTGGATTTGGCGTTTCATGTAGCATCGCTTTTCGCCCCGGGATGATCCGATGAAGAAGAGTGAACATTCGCAAAAAGAGATAATCTCGCAGGCGACGATCAGTTCCAAGATCATGCTTGTTTGTCTCATGGTGCCGGATGCGCCACATGTTACCAATACCGGTAAGGGTTAGCATTTCTGCTTCGAAAAGTGCCTGCTCTTCGGAGGATTGTGCAACTGCGATGATGAGCGCCTGCGCTGAAGATTTTTTGTTGGTGGGGTCAATATGTGTTTTCAAGCGCTCAAACGCATCCCAGAGTGCTTCTATCGATCGTTGCGCTGCGTCAGGATCTCTATCGAAGAAGCGTGTTCGAGCAAGTTCAAGGAGGCGATCTGTCTCTGGGTCACCACTGTCAAAATGAGTGAGGCGAAGTTGATCGGCCACCGGCCCTTCTAAGATGCGAGAGATGAAGCCGTCGGTGCCCATTTCATAAGCCAAACCGTTCCGGGCCAATACTTCATTCACAGCACTGCGGAAAGCCGCCAGACCAATCACTCGGTCCCAGCTTTTGTGGTAGTGCTGGAAGAAGCTATGATAATCACCTTCCTTTGGTTCACCGGCATGCTTTGCATGCCATTCAAGTGCGTCCAGAATTGCCATTGTTGGTATAGACGGCTCTATCGAACGGTTATCGGTTACCTTACGCCACCATTGGGCCATTTCAGGAACCATACCAACACGGGCAGCCTCCAGCATGTCTTCAGATGTACCAAAGGGTCGGCCATTATCGGGGCAAATTGCTGGAAAATCGATTCCAAAAAAATCACGATCTTGGTAACTTTGAACTAAGCTCTGTAGAGCTGCTTCCACCGCGGCCGATATCTCGGTTTCTGTTCTGGGTCGCGGACCGTTAGCCCGATCCGAATAAAGTTGCGACATTTAGCTATTACCTTTTCATTTGAAATAAATACGGAACAGGCCCTTTACCTCCTCCACCATCCGTACATCTCCCAATTCGTCCAAATAGTTGAGGTTGGTCGTGTCTTGGGTCTCTAACGTCACTCTAATCGCTGAACACTTTTCATCACCAAGCAGCTTTCCAAGTTTCTCGTTCAGAGATTCCTGGTGAGTGCCAGCGGTCACGACGAACATGACCGCAAGAAGAACAACTCGGTCGGTGTTTGTGGCCAAGCCAGTTGCAAGTTGCTGAACTCGCTCGTCACTGGCGTTTTCAATTAGAAGGAGAACTAGCCAACAAGCGACAGTCGGACTGACAACTGCGATTCTCTCATTTTCGATGAGGTCAATTTGTCTGTTTTCTACATGCTTGCGTTCAAAAAAAAGCGCCTTTGCCGAAAGGCTCTGATAAGTTGGGCGTCCTTCGCCAACGGCAATTTTCACTATTTTGTCACGACGGGCCGGAGAGCCATGTCGCACCATGGTTTGCAGCAAAGTCAGTCGAACGTTGTTGTTGTCAGTTTTCCTAAGCGAACTGATCACCTTCTTATACTGATCATCGGTGAGATCGGGTTGGTCGAGAAGGAGGTCAGCCGCTTTGTCTGCAAAAGGATAACTCACCGTGTACCCATGATGGTGTTGATCAGGCGTCCATGTATCAAATGTTAGGTCGATCAAAACGTCAGAATGGTCACCATGGGGTGTTTCCTCAAGCATTTCCACAAGTCGCTTCCGGACCAGACTGCTGTTATCACGCCTCAGTTCCAATAGGTCTTGCGGTAGTGGAGAAGATGAGGCCACAAAAACCGCGTTCATTGCCACGACACGACAACGCGCAAATTCATGCCCCAATCCTATGTAAATCAATGATTGATCATTCAACTGAACTGCCAGCTCCATTGCCTGGCCGACAAGTTCAATATTCTCTTCGGTGACATCATAAGTGGTCGTCAGGATATTACGAAGCCGCGAAGACATTTCTTCGGCGTTGCCGAACAGGGCCTTGGAAACTGCCAGATTCAGATCGATACGAGCAGATTCATCTACGGATTGAAGCACTCTTTTTGCGTCAGGTGACAGTTCGGAATCATCGGATTCGACAAGCTGGCAGATTGCCCGTGAAACGTCAGGGGGACACTGAGATGTGATTCTATGAATGAGTGTCCGCTGTTCAGGGACAGGTATTTCGTCAAATTCCAACGCCGCTTTGATGTCCAACGCAATCTCAAGGCTGCGTTCCACAGAAAGTCCGGACGATGGTGACAAAAGTTCATCAATGAGTCGGGGCATATGGTTCAGCGCCACTCGTATCGCACTTGTTCGGACGTCTCGATCTCCAGAGCCTTCACGCAATCGTACTTCCAATTGGTCGGTCAAAGATCTCTTGAACTGCTGATCTGCCAGGTCCCAAAAATGATTTTCATGGCGATGATTCAGAGCTGCGGTGCCGATCACCATGAGCTCTGCTTCTGTAGCATCGCTCTCGTCGCGGCGCACACAGTTAATCCACTCCCAAACAAATGAGGCGCACCTAGGATGGTTGGCCAAGGATAGCCAATCTCCAGTTGCACGGCGAGCATCTACGTAGGCTTTTAGAACTTCGCCAGCGGTGTGACCATCCTCGCCTGCCTGCTCCCAATAGTGCTCGATCGCGTGATCGTCGTAGTCGCGATTGTACATCGCAAGCCAGAATTTGCGATCATGTGATTTGATCGACTTGTCACTACATTCTGCTGCTTCCAGTACCACGGTCTCAAATCCGCTGATGTCGACGATCGCACCGTCAATCAGAGTCTCCGCATTCGGATTGTATCCATGCCCGATGATCGCGCTCACGCCGGCCCTGAACGCAGGTCTGAGATCTGGTGAAAGCTGTGCTATTGCGGTGTGAAATTCACCGCGAAATGAGCCATTCCTGAACCCTACAATTCGCTCAATGAATGCGACGCAAATAGCGTGCGTGTGTGGTTCGGTTGAAACCCAATCGTACCACTCCTGAGATCGCTCTGGTTCCTTCCAGGAACTCATGTTGAACCATTCTCGATCAACAGGGCTGTCGTCCAGCCATCTCGCTAATTCAGCTACCGCACATTTCTGGGAGCCTGCCTTGACTGCAAGTGTGATATCGTCGCGGAAAGTGGTTTCTAAAGCGCCTAATCTCGAAGTTAGCCATGAATCGATTTTCTGTTGGGAAGCAGGAGTTATCCGCAATCTGAGCTTTTCCATACCAGAGGTAAACGCACGTATTTGGACCGCCGTTTCAAGACCCCAGTCGGTGCCAGTGACGTTATCAAGATCGATCAGCGCTTCTATGAGACACCCAAGAATGCGCGACGCTTTACTCGGTTTCTCTAGAACGGCTGCTTCCAGCCCTGCTTCCACACGCGGGTGCGCGCAGCTGATCTCCGTTACATCTTGTTTGAAGTTACCGCCTGCAACAAGAAACCCTACCAACGGCAGAAGTTTATCCTCAAGCGCCGGTAGCCTTTCGTAGAGTTCTGGTTCCAAATCCTCAAGCGCACCAAACGTAATGCGTTTGCGCGCTTTTAAGAGCGCCCAAATTACAGCAGCCTGCTCCCAATCGTCACGGCCTTTGATGCCCGAAATCAGAGACGTTTCGATAAACTCCTGTTTGGCCTGATCAATGCAACGGTGCATGAATGTCGCTTCGTTTTCGTCATCTTCCTCATTGGGGCCAAGAGCAGCTGTTCCAAAAAATCGGTCGATTTCGAGTGGTAGAAGAAGCTGCTTTACGACAGTGTCTTTGTACTTCAGTGCAGAAACTTGTTCGCTGCGGGGCAGCGTTACCAACCTGTTGTCAAACAATATGCCACGATCGGCCGCACGATAATGGCCATGCGACAACTCAGCTGTATATCGTCTATTCAAATTCCTCAGGTCTGCAGCAGCAAGCACGTCTGACCGACTCGTAATGACGAATTTTCGGTCAGGGGTCGCGGAACTCAAAATCGCGTTTATTTCATCATTCCACGGTAGCGCCGTTGGTTCTGCCCGGTATTTCCCCCAAGGATCTTCAATTTCGTAGATGACCGATCCTGATGTCGTGTCTGCACGAATGGATTCTGGGCCTCCACTGATCTTGGCATGCCTCATATGCGGGTTGGCGTCTCGAAGCTTTGCAATGAGTGCTTTTGCCGTCGTTGTTTTCCCAGTGCCAGAGGGGCCTGTTAGGACAATGGCGCTCATACTATTCAGCTGGCTCTGAAGCTCATCCCAATTTGTTGGAGGAACGAATGTCAGGAGGTCTTTGGATACACCGTCATAGCCATCATGATCCATGATTATCCGGATGACATCATCGCGCGTCCAAACGCCGGCACCGGCACCTCTCATACGCGCCAGAGCTCCTTCCTCCAGTTTGGCCATGCAATCAGCGATCTTACTGGCGGGGACCCTGAAACGATCAGTCAGAATATCCTTGATCCGATATTCTACCGTTTCTGTGTCTAACCTGTTCCAGACCGCCACGCGGCCATCGGCCTTTTCTGGAAGACTTTTCGATATTGTTACGGGCATCTTCTTTAGATGCTGCCATTGCCCTGCTCCGCTAACTGCCAAGTTTCGCGCGTCCCCGAACAGATCAGCCGAGGTCACAAGAAGGTAGCTTACATTGGGGTCCTCTAACCGCTCTTTCGCAGATTTTCGCCTTGTTCCATGTGCCAGAAGAGATGCAATATCCTTGATTTTCCATGGCCCCGTGCTGCGCAATTTGCATTGCACAACCAGCTGTCTCGTCTTGAGTGGCATAGTCTGAGCCAACGCACCTGGTTCATCTTGAATGTCAGCTTCGAGATCCTCCTCACTGATGGGCTCCAAAACGATTTGGTCGGTCAGCTGCTTATGAGCCAGCAAGTCTAGAGCAAACAGAATTGAGACCTTGAGCTGATACCAATAGCCATCCAAGGCGGTATGGGCACTTGTTGGGTCCTGCGCACTCGCGTCCGGTGTGTTCATGAAGTGGCCTTACTCAATTCAAAAGCTTCTCGAGTTGGCCAGTTTGCTGTTTGTGCTTTTCTGGGTCTTTTTCGATGAGGCGATTCAGATTGAGCAACTTCCAACGAACCGCTGGAAGTTCAGACGCTGCTGAAAGCCCTAATAATTCAAAGTCCGGTTTGCCTGCCTGAAGACCGACTAGGAATTCTGCGATTGACCCGCCTAACCTGCTCTGAATGTCTTTAATCAGATGGCTTCGCGCGGCATGAAGTTCGTCGAGTTCAACAGATCGCCTAGTCATGCCGACAAATTCATCTTTGTAGGCATCTGTCATGTCGAAGTGATTTGGATCAAGCAGTTCGTGTGGGGGTCGCGGAGAACTCGCGAGATAGACCATGAAGGTGCGAAGAAGTGCGTCTGTCAGCCCCTCGTTTTCATAGAGTTCGGCAATATCAAACAGATCACGCGGGTGTTGCCGGTCCAGAGCTGCATGAATCTTGCCACCATAGAGATCTTCGAATGACACGACTTCCGTTTCTGCAAATCCAAACTCTTCGGCAACGAGATCACAAACGGCCATGGTCTGAGTTCCACCAACGATACCACGGGTGACCGGCGAAGTTTCAATCTTGACAAGTGTTCTGCCATCGCCAGCAGAAATGCGGGTCGCTCCTCCGCCGCCTCCTGCAATTCGCTTGGCTATTAGGCCAGACACTTTGTTTATGTCTTCCATAATGGAAGTTAGTGTTTCATCGATCTGTGTCAGTGATGCTTGGCGCTCTTGCACCGGCAAATAGGTCAGATCAATATCCACCGAGAGACGTGGCAGATCACGATAAAAAAGATTGATTGCTGTCCCACCTTTCAAGGCAAACACATCTTTTTTTTCATAGATGATGGGCAAAAGACGCACGAGTAGAGCGACCTGTGCAGCATAAGGTTCACGGGCCATCGGTGTCCATTTCAGTATCTGTGAGAACGAATTCTTTTGGAACGTAGATGCGATACTTTGGGTGTAGTTTGCCGCCCTTGACGAGTGCTCTTGGACCAGCACCAAGATCGAAATCATCAACTTGGATGTGTTTGCGCCATGCGTGTTTATGCCTGTCGGCAAAGACGAAGAAAAGGCGTTTGACCTTCACGCTTCGACAGTCCTTCAAGAGCTTCGCAAGTAGTTTTGGCCGAAGCGTCGCCAACCCTTCGAAGACCATGTCAACTGAATGAAATGTTGTCTTATCAGGCAGCTCATTGAGCCATTCCAGTATTGCCCGTTCGGGCTTTGATTGGATCAGAGTGCGTGGTTGTGATGCTGATGTGTCGTTAAGCCTTTCATCGCCACTTCGACCGGATAGCCCGAGCGTTTCACTTTGAAAGAGTGAATTTGTACGGATCTGATAGAGCTCAGATGTTGGTAAGCGCTTCAACCATTTCGGCGTCGAACCATATAGAAATATCGAGCGGGCACCCTGAAAGCTCACATAGTGCTCGAATCCGGCAATATCCAATGCTGTTTTGCCCCCAACATGGCAAGACCATTGCATCAAATGTTGGAGTGATAAAACCGTACGTTCCCAATCCTCCGCGCTGTCAGTGCTGAAAACATCATTGCTCGGACGACGGTAAACGCCGCGTACAACCTTCTCCAACCATCCTTGGCGCTCGTAGTTGAAGATGGATTTGCGATCGATGTTGCGCGCAACAAGCCATGCAGCATCGACAAAATAGCCGGCGGGCAAGTCCTGCAGCAAGGGTTTTAACTTTTTCTCATTTTGTTGGCTTTTTGCCATTCTTTGTGCAAGTCCTTGAAATCCGCTGAGCGAAGATTTTCAGACAATGCCTCAAAACACGGCTGATTACCAATAAAAAACGCTTTTTTCAAAATTCCCGCTATGAGAATGCGCCCAAGCGCCTTACTCTCCTTAAAAAGGCGTGGACGAAAGGTTGATATTTAACAACAATTAGTAATCTTGATTTTCCCAAACATCTGCGTGAACCAATTAAACCAACGCGCATCGCCCCATATGATTCAGGAGCTAAGCATTGAGACCGGTCCGCGGGTGTACAACATCCACTCAAACATCACTATTTCTAACAAGTGCAGGTCAGTCGCTAATACAAAAAGAAAGAATTTGAAGGTAAATGAGCGGAAATAATTTCAAACTTAACTTTGCGCCGACCCGGGTCACCGGGGAAACGATAGTCCGCGTAGGCTTTCGCCCCTTTGAAAGGGGCATACTGAATGATCTTCGTCGGGAGTTCGCCGAAACACACATTTTCCGAACAGACCGGCAAGACGACACCATCATTGATATTCCTGTCGTATCAGATGCCGAGCCGCTCAGCGATAAAGCGATGGAGATAGATCTCAAGGAAACATTTTGGCATTGGCCTGCTTTGATGAATGCAGCCCTAGTGAGAGCATTCTCAGGAAAACGCGAAATAACACGCGACTACCCTGTTGAAGTCCTTGGGAGCGCACAGAGAAACTTCATTGGCCACGATAGCCTGCCTGAGTGGGTTCAAAAGCGCTCTTTGCTGGAGTTCACACCAAGAACAATCTATGGGTCCAACAGCAAGCCACAATTTGGTCTTTTGTGCGATGCGAAGATTCGGAACCTTCTTCTCGCCACATGTGACCAGCTGATCGAAGCTGGGCTTTCACCGCTCGGCCGTTACGTACTCGTGGATCACCCGCCAAATGATCCTCGACTTACATTGCGCCCCCAAATTGTCGGGAGAGTAGCATCGATATCAGATGGACAGCTGCTACTGGAAGATCATCGCGAAGGCTTCGAAAAAGTCGCGGCCACGAAAGCCCGCCTATCCGGAAGCAAAGCTGACTTTGACTGGTGTGTACGGGGCCTTCTTGGCAATAGTGCAGAGCGGGTCCTGAACGAGGCAAATCTCGCAGCGAGCCAACTTCACTCCGGCCCAGGGCGACTAAAGACAATTGAAGAGACACTGGGGTTTTTGCGGGATCAATCCTTGGAGGCCGTTCCCGGGGTTCGGTTCGAGATTTCAGAGTTACTCAATTCAAGTTCACCATCGTTCCCAACACGCGAGCTGATAAAGAAGCCTTCGCTTGTTTTTGACCCGTCAGGAACACGCACGGACGACTGGAATGAGCGTGGAATCAAGGCAAATGGCCCTTACGACCAACGAACATTCACACCAAAGAGGCTCAACATCGCCGTCATTTGCCAAGACCGGTATGAAGGACAAGTAGAGACGTTCGTTGCCAAATTTCTTGAGGGCATGCCTGACGTCAAAACAGGGCAGCGTGGTCGAGAGCAGGCCCGCTACGGCGACGGTTTTTTGCGACGTTTCCAACTCGAAAAAGCGAACGTCCAAACATTTACATCCTTATCGCCAACGCTTGAGGGTTACGAAAAGGCATGTACCAAAGCACTAGAACATGCTGCTGACACCGGAATCCAATGGGATTTGGCACTGGTTCAGGTCGAGGAAGGTTTCAAAGCCCTTCCCGGTAACCAAAACCCCTATTTTGGGACGAAAGCGGTACTGTTGAAGAACCATGTTGCGGTTCAGAGCTTCCGATCAGAAACAATGCAACAGCCAGCGTCAGGGTTGGTTTTTACAATGAACCAGATGAGCCTCGCATCCTATGCAAAGCTCGGGGGCCGTCCGTGGCTCTTGGGGGCCGAACAAACCGTAGGCCATGAACTTGTGATCGGTGTGGGTTCACATGTCGCGACGAACAGCAGGATCGGCGGCGGTACGAGACAGGTCGGTATCACTACGGTCTTTTCGAGTGACGGCGGATATCACTTGAGTGAGCGAACAAACGTTGTTCCGTTTGACAAATATGCCGACGCTCTAACGGATACGCTGAAGCGGACAATTGTGCGGGTCAGAGATCAAGACAACTGGAAGAATACAGATCGGGTTCGTCTAGTCTTTCACATGTTCAAACCAGCGAAGGATGTTGAAGCGCAGGCAATCAAGGCGGCGGTCGAAGGCCTCGATCTCGACAACGTGACATATGCCTTTGTCCATGTCGCACCGACCAACCCTTTCGTAGTTTTTGACATGAACCAACAAGGCCAACCTTCTTGGGCGCAACAGAAGAAGGGTATTTTGGGTCCTTCTAGGGGTATGCATCTCAAACTTGGTAACTATGAGTCGCTCGTTGTGTTTGCTGGTGCTTCGGAACTTAAACAAGTCACAGACGGAATGCCGCGCGCTTGCCTGCTCAAATTGCACCGCAACTCCACGTTTCGAGACATGACCTATCTGGCAAGGCAAGCGTTTGACTTTACTGCGCACTCCTGGCGGATCATGTCTCCCGAACCATTCCCAATTACGATCAAGTATTCAGACTTGATTGCCGAGCGGTTGACTGGGCTAAAGCAAATTGAAAGCTGGGATGATGATGCCGTGAAGTTCCGTGATATCGGCAGAACACCTTGGTTTTTGTGATGCATTTATCCGAGGTCAAATCCGAACTTCATATCACTGGAGATGAGTACAGCCGCTTGCCAAACCATGTCGCAGGGTTTTGCGCCCTTATGATAGCGCAAGATCGCGAGAGGCTGGCCTCTCTGGTGAGTGTCGATGGCGACCAAACTGATGACGTTGCCGCGTATCCGATGGTGGCATGTTTAGGCTATGCGATCGCAGCAGACATGGCGACAGAGGACGACCTTGCCCGATTCAGGCGGGGAATTCAGCATTTGTCTGGTCGAACCTTCTTTGCTGAGGGACGGGTCCCAAGATTTGAGATCGATGGTTTTGCATTACTCGGCGTGTCGTTAGGCGTTGAGCGGGCTAATGTTCCACTGCTTGAGCGAGATTGGATTGTCCATCTATTGGAAAAATCAGCAACCGTCGTGCCGCGCAACAACTGGGAGCACGGGCTTATCAAAGCCGCACAGGCTGTCTTGGGCATTGTCGACTGGGCAACCATTCCAGATGCGCTATGTAGAGTAGCGGTAAAAACGGCGCTAAGTGTTGAAACTGATCCCGGTGAAATGCAGCTTGCCTGGGCAAATACTGTGGAATTGATCGGGGAGAAAACGCAACCAAGGCGCGCGGCCGGTCGAGCTATTTTTGACTCTTGTATGGGGGCGCTTTCAAGACTGCCAATCCATGGTGCCGGCTTGCCGGAATTGATCACTCTGCTCGACGAAGTTCGGGATGCCATGTCGCATTGGACTTATGAAACCAAAACGCGCGTAAAAAGTGTTGTCCCGCAACAGTGGGAAATCGATCATGAGTATCACGTGCAGAATCTCCTTTGGACCCTCCTGCGGCCCGTATTCAAGGATTTGGTTGATGAGCAATCACTTCCTAAGGTGGGACACACCACCCCACGCTATGATCTCGGCGTTCCCTCGCTTCGAACGATCATCGAGGTCAAATTCATGCGGCGCGCCGGAACTGCTGAGTGCCGCAAGATTACACAGGAGATTGCTGCAGATCGCTCGCTCTATCTTGGCAATCGGACCGGCTATGACAAGCTCATCGCGTTCATTTGGGATGAATGCAGACAGACTGAAGAGTATGCAACGCTTAAACAAGGTCTAGAAGGCCTCGAAGGGATTGAGAAGGTGATTATCCTCCCGCGGCCATCAAGAATGGACCGGTCAAAGATTCCCGAGTAGTTCGATATCTGACGACTGTTACTGATCTTGGCCGGCTAGGTCCTCACGGCAAGAAGCTGGACTCAGATCAGACAAAAGTCAGGGTTCGGTAAGACGCAGACGCTGAAACGCTCCTTCTGGAAAAAGGACGTCGAAAGCGCGGCCTGCCAAGTTTTCGATGGTAGATTGACCGTGCAAAACTGCAAGATTACGTTCAAGCTTTTTAGCTACTGACGGTGCTTTTAGGAGTTCCAATTTATGTACCGCCGCTAGTGTCTTGAAAGCATTAGACCAAACACGACGTCCTTTAGGTTCCAGCAATAACGAATTCACGAGGTGGGGCAGATTGGCAAGGTCGATCTTTGTTTGAACGGAAATCTCGTTTCGGCGCACCGTAGCAAGCACGCCAAGAGAACGCACTGTGTCATAGGGATCCCCGAGTGCACTCCAAGGCGCGCCGCCGACGATCGCAACGATTTCATCCCAATGACGGCCAACCTGTTCATGGTCACATTCGGTCAGAGCAGCATATACATGTTCCCGCGACCGCTTGAGCTCTTCGTCGCGCTCAATCAGGCTGTCGAGATAGTTATCATAGCTGCCTCTAGCTGACTGGGGTCGATCACCTGGTCGCCCCCAATTGATGTCATCAGGATCAACAATTCGCTCCCGCCAAATAGGGGCGAAGCCGTCGCGGACGGGACCGGGCAACAACCTCATCAACCTAAAACGAGGAGCGGCAGCGACTTTGGCTGCAGTAAGCACTTCATCATCAACGGATAGAATTTGTCCATCGTTGCGAAGATAGATGTCCTTAAATGCCCGGCGGTCTAGCTGACCGACATCACCGGAAACGATCCAACACAACCGGATTTCGTTTTGCTCATAGAAATCTTCGCGACGGGTGATGGTTGGCAATTGTGTGGTTGCTAGCTGAATTTCAAAGGCCGCTGCGCCGCCCTGCCACGATGAAGCAAATACATCCGGAAAAGCATACCCCCCATCGGCCCCCTTCGTGTAACGCTCCGGTATGATGCCCGCGTTAGCCGCATCAACATCAAAGGAAAGAATTTCACAGATCATCGCTTTGAGGGCTTTATGGCGTTCGCCTTCTTGATTTCCCTTAAACTTTGAAGCGTCGATCGAACGAAAGTTTGTCGCGTTAGCCGTCGCCCATCGGCAATCCTTGATGTCCGTTCCAAAGTGATAGCAATGACGTCGACCAACCGTTGACTCACGTCCATAGACTGGGCCACGGCAGTCACCGCACAATAGAACTGGATCGCCACTTCGCCTTGAACGAGTCGCTTCGGCGCGCAGCTCGGTCCATTCGGTGTCCGACAGCGCCTGCAAATACGTTTCAGCATGAACAGGTTCCCCAAAACCGGGAACAAAGATAGCCTCAATACTTAGACGAGCACTACTCATAAAGCGTCACTCAGTTCCAACTCCGGCAAATCCCGCAATGTCTGCAAATCAAACGCCGTCAGGAACATCTCAGTCGTCACAAAGGTATGCGGCGCACCAGGCCGGGGCGCTCTCGGACCGCTGGCGATCAGATCCTTGAACCGCAACCGTGCCAGCAGATCGCGGCTCACGTCTTTGCCAAAGATGTCCTTCAGTCCCGCCCGGTCAATTGGCTGATGATAAGCAATGGCGCAGAGCACACCCATCTCCATCTCAGTGAAGGCCATCGACTGGTCGCCAAGGTCTGCCGCCGCCTTGATCGCGTCCGCGAACTGCGTCTTTGTCCGGAACACCCACCCACCAGCGACCTCCATCAATTCATATGGACGGCCTGCCAGCTCCCCTTGAATGTCTTCGATCAGCATCTCGACCGAAGCCCCCTGCCCGACCACGCGCGCCAGGTCGTCGCGGCCAACCGGCGTGGCGCTGGCAAACAGCACCGCCTCAATCCGCCCCATCCATTCGCGCCAACGCAACTCTTGCGGCAGGTCCTCCAGCTCTCGATCAAAGACGCCTTCGCGTCCGGCCTCCTTCGGTTTTGCATGCTTTCGTTTGGCATTGGAGGTCACGGCGGTGCGGGTCATGGCCCGATCCCGTAAAGCCGAAAGGTCGACCGCCCAGTGAGCTCACGCGCGACGCCCAGTTCAACAAGCCGATCACAGAACCGGCGCGCAGCGCGATCGGTCATCGGGATCGTCGTGCCTTGAATTGTCGGCGACAACATCATTGAAGGACCAACCGCATCCTCAGACAGGAACAGGTCGGCCGCGGCCTTCGACCCCTTCGCGCGGAGCTTTGGAGTGACAGCTCGGAGCGCAGCTGCTCGGGTCGCAAGATCTCGCACCAACCGGATTGTACCTTCGATGAACCCAAAAAGGCACTGCTGCACTTTCAACTCTGCCCCCTGCCCGTCCGTGACCAGATCGCGCAACATAACTTTCGTGAGGTGGTGTGCTGTGACAGGCAGAACTGACGTCCAGCCCAACGCCTGCGCAAGAACGATATCCGAGAGCGTGCACGCGATCCGTTCGGCCCGATCATCCGCCTCGAGAACCGCACGCATCACTGCAACACAGCCTGCCAACGGTCCCTCGGTTTTTGCGCGGGTCGCACCAGACGCTATCAACCTCAAGACATCTTCGGCAAACGCCGCACCCACCAAACCTTGGACTGGATCGTGCCAATCACGCCCTGTCAGTCGAAGTTGTGCGGCATCGCGCCAAAACGCCAGAAGATCGCCATCTGGGCCACGGGCCGCGCCCTCTGGTGTCAGAAGATAAGCGTCGCGAATGTCGGCTTCTCGTGCCAGCCGTCCTTCGAGTTTCGACGTTCCCGTTGCCGCTTGTAGTGCAAGCTGGTTGGCGAGCAGTTTAAGGGGCACACCTTGGGACGGATCGCTTACCAGTTGATCAAGCACCGTCAATGCTGCCCCCGACTGAAAAGCCACAGACTCGAAGGTTTCTGCACGTCCCGAGGTGACCCAGCCCGGCAGCTTGGGTAGAGTGTTCAAGTCGTCAGAGACGGTGGCAGGCTGATAAGTCATGCCACGAACCTAACTCACGACGGCGGTTATATCCAGATAATAGCGCAATAACCGCCCCACCTTGCAGCTCTCCGCTACGTCCAATAAGTTTGCCTTATCGGACATTATAGAATATGCTTCAGCACAGTCTCAAAATTTGCAAATTTTAGGGGAAACAGTGGACGCCGAAGACGAGAATTCAAACTCATTGCGCTCTGCTAGGTCTGATGATGCTCCCGTTGACGAGGGAGATCAAGAAAAACCTGATGCGCTCGCCCTGCCCGCTCATGTTGCGGGTTCAGGTACACTCGACCGGCTAGTTGAAACCGCGCGAGATTATGCAAAGCGAGCGACATCCGAAAACACGCTGAGGGCCTACGCGAAGGACTGGGCGCACTTTTCCCGCTGGTGCCGGATGAAGGGTACTGAGCCTCTGCCCCCGTCGCCTGAGATGATCGGACTCTATTTGGTCGATCTCGCCGCGCCTACGGGTAATGCTTCTGCCTTATCCGTTAGCACGATTGACCGCCGCCTGTCAGGTCTCACGTGGAACTACACGCAACGCGGCTTCACCCTCGATCGTAAGAACCGTCATATCGCGACAGTTCTGGCGGGGATCAGACGCAAACATGCGCGCCCACCAGTGCAGAAGGAAGCAATCCTGCGCGATGACATCCTAGCGATGGTGGCCACCCTGCCCTTCGACCTGCGCGGTTTGCGGGATCGGGCCATCCTGCTGCTAGGATATGCAGGCGGGTTGCGACGATCCGAGATCGTCAGCCTTGATGTCCACAAAGATGACACCCTGGAGTCTGGTGGTTGGACCGAAATCATGGATGGCAAGGATGGGGGTGGCGCCCTGCTCACGCTGAACGCCAAGACCGGCTGGCGCGAGGTGGAAATCGGCCGTGGATCATCGGACCAAACCTGCCCGGTCCACGCCCTCGAACAATGGCTGCATTTCGCCAAGATCGACTTTGGGCCTGTATTCGTGCGGACCTCACGCGATGGTAAAAAGGCACTGGAAGCGCGGCTCAACGACAAACATGTCGCTCGTCTGATCAAGCAAGCAGTTCTCAAAGCAGGTATCCGGCCTGAACTTCCCGAGAAAGAACGCCTCGCCCTATTCTCGGGCCATTCTTTGCGCGCGGGGCTCGCCAGTTCCGCCGAAGTGGATGAACGGTATGTCCAAAAACATCTTGGCCACGCCTCAGCCGAGATGACCCGCCGCTACCAACGCAGGCGCGATCGGTTCCGGGTGAACCTAACCAAGGCAGCAGGACTTTAGGCCTCCCCTGCCCTCTTCATTCGCCAAGGAGCGCGAGGATATCACGTCGTTGGTGCAGAACACGTATGACGGCAATGCCTGTCTCGGTAGCCTCGAATATAATGATATGAGATCCATAAACATGGATCCGTACCGGTGGTGTAAACTCGCTTCGCAAACGTGCGATTTCCGGGTGCGCGCTCAGGAGGTCAAAAAGATCCACCATCCCGTCAAAGTAGCGCTCCGCCTGTGCGACTCCCCACCGATCTGCGCCGTCAGACCAAATATCCGCGATGTCCTGTTCTGCAAGCGGACGTAGAGCGTATTTACTGGCCACGCGTCTCGTGCATCTTCTGCTTGAATGCCACAGGATCAAACGGCGCTGTGGGTCCACTACTCAATCCGTCATCAATCGCTGCCTGTAACTCGGCGATTACCACGCCTCTCTCCTGATCACGACGAATGAGATCGCGCACATAATCACTGGAATTGGCGAACCGGCCACCCTCGGACTGCTGCTCCACCCAGGATTTCATCTGCTCTGGGAGTGATACGTTCATTGTTGCCATGGTGGGCCTCCTACCCGCATATTTATGGCAAAGATTGCCAAAAGTCAAAATCAATAATCTCCCGCAAGTCGAATCCGAGCAAAACTACCATTGCCGACCGTTACGCCGCCTGCCCGCTTAACCTGCCATAGAAACTGCGCTCAAGATGCAGCTCCCCTGCCCCGGCCTTTTCGACCATACCGCGTAGATACCCACCCGGTGAGGCCACTTCGCCAGATGTGTGTTTCTCAAACACCAAAACGAGCGCCGCTGTCGCGACTTGCTTGCCCAAACGGTCCTGTGCGACATGCCAGGCATGCTCTGAGATCCCGATCATGGGCCTCAGTTGCCCGGCGACGCGGTACAAATCGCCCCAATCCTTGAGGTATCCGCCCATATTGTGCGCCCACGATGCGAATTCGGGACAAGCCTGCATGACCGTCTGCAGATCGACTGCTGCCCCACGCTTCTTGCGTGTTTCAGCCACCCATTCTTCCAGCTCCCTATCAATTTGCTCTTCCGGTGGCGGATTGGGCACAACGCCCGCTGCGTTCTCATTTTCTGAGGACTTACTAGTTACAGGATTAAGTTGTTTTGTAATTAGTATATGAGGTTCGTTAATGACCCCCGTGGGGTTCATATTATGAGTCTTCTCAGTCAGTTCTACTGTCTCTATTGCAAGGTTATCCACAACTTCAACGACCTCTGTTTCCTTAAGGAAGGTGCTCTCTACGCGGCTTTGAAGGTCTTTGAACCAACCCAAGAGTCGTTCCAGCACCTCAGACGCTGTGTGGCGACGAGGCAGTTTGTCCAGTAGGCCTTCGAACATATCCGCAAGATGCGTCCATGGTCCCGAAAAGCCGCCCGTGAGGGCTGTTTCGATCTGCGCGCGGATCATACGCCGCGAAACGGTAATCTGGCGCTTCAGGCGCTGACACAGCTCTCGTTCGGCCTGCAACTCGCTGTGTAGCTGCTCGAATTCTTCCACGCGGGCTGACAGCGGTGACAGATCAAAACCATAGGCCTCGATAATAACCCCGTCAGCATCCCTGCGGCCCCAGCGTTTGCCATTGGGGCTGTCTTTGAACGCGACGATGCCGGCCTCTGCGAGTCGGCGTGCATGCCGCTTAAGTGCAGACAGCGAAAACCCTGTCTGCTCCATCAGATAAGCGTTGGACGCCCAAACGATGGGCCGCCTGCCCTCTTCCCAGTCCTGGGCCTGGGTAAAGGCCCCGAGCGTGTCCAAGAGCATGATATCGCTGGCCTTGAGCCCGATATGCGCGCCTACGCGCTTCACGGCCACAAAGGCCTTTGATTTGGGTACACTTACCCGTTCACCGGCTTGGGCAAGTTGCTCTGCGGCCACCAATCCTGTGGTTGCTTTGCGCCATCCAGTCGGTTGAGATGTATTTTGCAGACCTCTACCGTTCTGAAACTGGCGGGTTTCAGTCGCTCCCTGTGGAGCATCGTTGAATTTTTTCATTTCTTGTCAGCAGACAAAGAAAACCTGTTCGCCCAAAGACGTTTTTCGTTGTTTAGTGATTCGGGGGCTGCTAAGGTTGAATTGTCAAAAACAAACCGCGCCTTGTGCGCTGCAGCCCTCGGAACTCCGGTTTCGAGGGTTTCTTTTTGTGCTGTCCTCCTTTCTGCTCGTTGCCTTTGTACGACGGTTAACTATGGCTAACCGCCCCTAACCTTCTCGGTTCTCTGATTGAAACCGCTCGAAGGAATCTCGAATTATCTGGTCCAAACTTTCGTCCAACCAGGCAGCAAACTGTTCGCTGTCGCCTGTTCGCTTAACGGACACGGACAGCGCTGATCTGTTAGCTTTGATGCTCACACCCGGGACAGGTGATCGTTCTACGATCGAGCGTTCCCGAGTGCCGCGCTTACTCATTTCCCGGAGGACCAAGTCCAAACGGTCATCCGACGTCATCTCAGTTGAACAATTTGAGAGGACCAAAAGTGCTTCTTGTTCGTTGGTTGTGCCCTTCTCAAATGCAGTCGCAAGCGTCATCCATTTTGGACGACCTGCAGAGGGAGCCGCGCCTATTGCTTCCCCCACCATCGAGGGAACCAGACGATTAATCCGTTCCAGCTGAGATAAGGAGTTCTTGCTAATTGCTAAAGCTTGGCAAACATCCGACCGTGAATAGCTCTGGTCCAAGATGGCTTGAGCGAACCTGGCCCGTTCGTAAAAACTGAGCTCAGCTCGACTTGCATTTTCAAGGCCTTTGGCCATCAATGCATCCGTATCATCCAGCGTTCGGATCAATGCCCGCACTGGAATTTCTAAATACCGGCAAGCGAGAATCCGGCGTTGCCCGTAAATTACCTCAAAAAATCCGTCTCGCTCACTGGCAGGACGAAGAAGGACCGGAACTTGTTGCCCTGCTTCTTTGATACTACTGGCCAGTTCCCTAATAGATGTAGTCGGATCCTCTGAGTTAACAGCTGTTAACTCGACATCTAGTCGGTCCTTCGGACCCCAAGCCAGGATCAGTTTTGTATCAATTTCCTGAATGCCACCGAGCCCCGCGCGAACCGATCCGATCGTGCCCTTTGGAAGTGAGCGATGAGCTCGGTCAGAACCGCCTTCTTTTGGCGAATTTGCGGTCTCCGCGGCCGCTGTAATTGCAGCCATGATACCAGTTTTATTTTTTCCCATTGCCATGACTAACGCCCCCAAGCCAATTGGATCATTTGCCCAATTTCCACACCAACCGAGTCGACGCTCGTTCTGGCTCGATCATAGGTCGAGCGCGTCATTTCAGAACGCGAAACTTCATAGATCGACATCTTTAGCATCGATGCATCAGCAACCGCTGTACTTCGCAAACTGGTTGCTGAAACAACCCGGTCTTGGAACAGCGCCCGCATCAAGCTAACGATCTGTTGGCTTGGTATGTCACCCGGATCATCGCGGGTTATAAGAAACGAGAAAAAATCATGATTTAGTTCAACACCCGTGTCTTCGATCACTCCCAAGTAGGCCGATGTCATTTCAACGAATTGCTGAGTAGAAGCTAGGTCCAGCATGCTCGGCGTCATTGGAACAATCACTGATGTTGCCGCATAGAGGCCCGTTAATGTCAGAAACCCAAGAGCCGGCGGGCTGTCGATAATGACGACATCGTAATTGCTCTCTACAGATTGAATCGCGTGGTTAAGCTTTTCAAAGAAGGCGACTCCTTTGCCAGCGTTGATCGCTGTCTCCGTCTCAAACTCGCTCAAGACCAACTGGGCGGGTGCTAAATGCAGTCCTGGGAAATACGTTTCGACAATTGCATCCGACATTGGAACCGGGTCTTCATACCGCAAGGCGTCATAGATCGATGCTCCGTCGAACTCCAATTCGGTTTGAATCCCACAAAACCCGGTCAGGCTACCCTGTGGGTCCAAATCTATCGCTAGCACTCGATAGCCATGCAACGCCAAAAAATGGCACAAATGGATAGCAGACGTTGATTTGGCCGAGCCTCCTTTGAAGTTCATCAACTGTATGACTTGCAGCTTATCACCGTCACGTCGTCCGGGGACATATTTGCCCGACGTACGTGAGCTCGCTTCTAACAAATGGCGTATTTGAAGCATTTCTTTACCGGAGTAGAATCGGCGACCATTTCGAATAACTTCAGGCTCTGGCAAGGTGCCTTCGCTGTGGCATTTTCTTAGGAATTGCCCCGTCACTCCCAAGAGCTCTGCGGTCTCTGTTGCGCTGAATAGTCTCAAATTCTTGCGCTGATCTGGCGCATACGCTTGCTGCAAATGTGTCGTCAACGCCGTGTGTAGACGCGCAGCCATCTGACGTGTTAACTCGGACTGTGAGCTTGCTTCGATTGGTGCTGTTTGAAACATGGTTGCCATTTTTCTGCTCGAACGCGCTTATTTGCGCAACTTGTCACTAAAGACAGTGATTCACCGTGTTAAGTCAAGATGTTTGTCCACAATTTGTGTGACGCGCTGTTGCCCACACAAGTGATGGACGCTGCGATTTCTGTTAACAGCTGTTAACTCCCTCGTGCCAGACCACCAAGCGGTCTAGTCGAACCTTGCATCGAAAACGTGATATCAGGCGGTAAAGGTGAAGTCACCGGAGACAGTGTCTTTGTTCTGTTTCTTCCAAATGCCACTCCATTCAACCAAATTGTCGCGAGGCAGGCGGCCAAAGACATGACGTGTCAGCGCTGGCCGTAATGCAGTTCACCGGTTTTCGTAAGACGTGAAAATTCTAAGAATGCCTCACAGAACCGAGGATGCAACAATTTCAGTTCATGCTTTCTCGAAATCGTTAAATCATCACCGCTGTTCACCTTGGCTAAAGGCAATACTGGGATCGGAGGAATGTTCGACATCTTCGCCGCAGATATCTACCCAGCCGTGTTTGCGGTGCTCGTAAACGGAAAACCGTGGGGCAGGGAAGGTGGCATCGGCGAATGCCCCGACGGGGATTGCTATGACGCCAGGCCAACCCTCGATGACATAGGCGAGGGTTGAGCCGCATTCAGGGCAGAACTGATAGGTCGCCTTGTGGCCGCTGTCTGCAGTGCGTTCCCATGTTTTGAATTGACCGCTGATCGTCACATCGCCGTTCCGCCACCGCGCCTGGGTGGCAAAGGCGCTCCCGGATCGTTTCTGGCACTCAAGGCAGTGGCAAACGGAGACGCGTACCGGTTCGCCTGCACAGGTGGCACATAGCTGACCGCATCGGCATGTCGCTGTTCTTTTCATTGAATTCCCCGCACGCTTACATCACCCATTCAAAAGCATAACCAGCCAAAAGAGAACCCGATACCGCCAGCGCCAAGTAGAGCAGAAACGGCTTTAACTTAAGAACCGGGAAAATCGCCATCGCGCCCCATATGCTAACGACGCCACCAGAGACCAGAAATGCCATTGCAGCGCCGGGCGACATGCCGTGATCCATCAGGCCTCGGGTCAGGGGCAAGGCGGCGTAACCATCGAGATAAGCGGGGGCACCGACGAAGACCGCAAACGGGATCGCCCACCACGCATCTTTGCCAACATAGGCCGCCAGTGAGTGCGGTTCGAGCGCGGCGTTAAGCGCATATTCGGCCGCGAAGGCTGGGATCAAACAGATCAGGATCAGGCGTGCCGTGGCGATGACATTCTGGCGAAAGATATCGCGACGCTGTTGCTCGTTCCAAACCCGCGCGTCAAAGTGTAGGGGGGTCGTGCATCCGCCGCATTGTGACAGGTTGCCGACAATTCCGTTGCTGCGGAGCGCAGCAGTGGCCCAGCTTTTGGATGCAAAGGCTGATGTAATCGCGCCGCCCCAGACGCCAAGACCAAAGGCCGCGAGCGTTTTACCAACCGCGAATCCAACCCCAAGCGTTGCCGCAGTTGTCGCCAGCATGGCCGGATCGGTGACGGGCGAGGACAACCAGAACGCCATCACCCGTGCCAGCGGAATACCTGCGGCCAGCAGTCCGGCCATGAGGGGTAAGACTGTGACGCCACAAACCGGAGTGACCGCGCCGATCGCCGAGGCGGCGATCACAGCGTAAAAAAACCCGTGCTTCAAAAGCGCGGGCAATATGCGCATCGGCCCCGCTGGCCATGATCCACGCCGCAAGCAGTATGCCGGGGAGGACAAGCGGGGCGACGGCAACAAGGCCGACAATGACGAACCAAGCCATGGCCGCCGCCTGATCTGGCCAAAGCACACAGGCGGCCACCACTAGCGCAAGTCCAACAGCGAGCAGGGCGGTCTTAAGGTTCGAGCGGCTTTCTTGATGGTTTTGGTTAGCCACAGGAGCCTCCTTCAAAGTGTTTGTTGGATTATGATGTTCGTGTAGATATATGTGAAACGGGTAAATCGTAAATCAGACATGAGCTTTTCGAATGGATCAGTTGAACAGTGACTTGCTGCGTACGTTTCTGGCGATTGCCGAGGCTGGCAGCGTTACGGATGGGGCCGCGCGTATTCACCGCTCACAATCCGCCGCCAGCCTTCAAATCAAACGGCTCGAAGAGGTTGTGGGGCAGGCTGTGTTTGATCGACATGGGCGAGGGGTGATCTTGACGGCTGCGGGTGAGACGCTTTTGCCAGTTGCGCGAGACGTTGCGCGAACCTTGGACGCCACATTACGTGAGATGAAATCCGACGACGTGCGTGGGAAACTGCGCCTTGGCATCCCTGACGATCAGAGCAAGGGCATTCTTGCCCGGATCGTGGCGGAATTTGTACAATCGCACCCGCGTGTCGAACTTGAGGTGACATGTGCGACCAGCACAGGATTTGAAGCCGCGCTCGAGCAGGGTGCGCTAGACTTGGCTATCTTTGAAGTGGCGCACCCGACGCCAGGCGCTGAAGTTCTACGCAAAGAACGGACACGTTGGATGATGACGCGCCATCAAGACCTACTGTCTCGTGACGTTATCCCGGTCGCATTGTTTGATAGAGATTGTTGGTGGCGGGATGCAGCACTCGCGTCACTTGAGGCACTGGGTCGCCCGTACCGGATTACCTATTCCAGTCAGAGCGTGGCCGGCGTCGCCGCTGCAATCGAAGCGGGCGTAGCGATTGGATTGTTGGGCGAGACAAGCCAGACAGCGGAATTGGAACGGATCGGCGCACAATTCGGGTTTGGCAAAACGCCAGTATCCCACTTAATCTTGGGAAGGGCAGGGGACGATAGGACACCTGCCCTAGAAGCGATGCAAGTAGCCGTTCGAAACGCTTTTTCTTAATGTCGGTCACACATAATTCGACGCGTCAAAGATGATCAGAAATGTCGACGAGAACAATAAACCCAATGATCGATGCTAAGTCCAACCAAAGGGGAATACCGTCAAGAACCGAGGCCTAAGCCCCGATCCTCTTCACGCGAATACCCAGCTTGCGCGCCTTATCGACGATATTCTCAGTGATCCCCGACCCAGGCGTCGCGATCAATCCCTGAGGCATGGTATCCAACATCTTGTCATTGCGCTTGAAGGGGGCTGCTTTGCCGTGGCTCTTCCAGTCGGGTTTGAACACCACCTGCGTCACGCCGCGCGTATTTGCCCAGCTCGCGGCGATCATCTCAGCGCCTTTGGGCGTGCCACCGTGCAAGAGAACCATATCGGGGTATTTCTGATGTGTGGCATCGAGAACAGCCCAGATCAGATCATAGGCCTGATAGTCCCCGCCGGAGAAGGCAATGCGGGTACCTTCGGGGCAATGCACCTCGGTCTCTTTGCGCCGCTTGGCTGACAGGAAGGCCCGGCTGTCCACCACGGCAGATGTCAGACCTTTGTGCGACACCCGAGATCCGGTTCGGGGCATCCAGGGCGAACCCGTTGCGGCGGAGAAATGGTCACAGGCCAGATCGCGCATCTGCTCGAAGGCGTCACGATGGTCCCAGAGTTTCAGCCCGATCATCTGCAGGCGTTCCAGCTCGACCGAGGCGACTTCTGAGCCATCCTGACAAGCCATGCTTTCGCGGAGTTCGAATTCATTGTCATCAAGGCGCTTCTGGATATGGGTGAGGCGGCGATGAAAGAGGGAGGTGAGTGACCAGAGCATCTCTTCGAGATTATCTTCCAACTGGCTGTCATCAAGCAGGCCGATGGTGGTCTCAAAGAGCGTCGTCATGGCGAGTTCAACCTGATCTGGCTGGGGCAGGGGGCGGTGGTATGTCTCACCGGGCCCTGGCTTTGCGCCATGTAGGGCAAGATGGTCGAGGATGGCTGAGGTTTGGCCGATATCCTCTGGGTTGGTTTCTGATTGCTGTGGCATCTTTGGTTCCTCTGTTTGATCTGACCCGATTTGGATGGGGCGATAACGGGACCGGCGGCGACCGGGTTGCATCCGCAAGGATCGCAGCGCAGCGGAGAATGCGGCCGCGGCAGAAAATTGATCCCGCGAGGAATGACCCGCTTTTTTTGGCGGGGCAGAGGAATTTTCTGCTGCGGGCGGATTGCTGGCCGGGCGAGGGGCACTCAGCCCCGACCCGGTGGTCCATCGCTCCCCTTATCCGAACGGGATCAGATCGAACCACTTGGAACCTTTTGCCACGGCCGAAACTCCCCTGACGGTGTTGGCCTCAACCTTCACCCTTTCCGAGACCTTGTTCTTTCATGGCCCTGAGCAGTGCCTGTCGCAGCGCATCCTTGCCACCAACCAACAGATCCTCGTTGAAATCCCCCAGCCGTGGCACGAGATCCCCAACGATCAGGTCCTGCGGAGCCAGTCGGTTGCGCAATTGAAGCGCTGCGCGTTCGCCTGCCGCGTCATTGTCCCGCGCGATCCAGATGCGCTGCACGTCAGACGGCGGAATGAAGAGACCCAGATGTGTGGCTGTGAGACAGGAGGCGAGGTCAGATTCGGGAAAGGCTGTGCCAACCGAGAGGGTGTTCTCGAGACCTTCGCCGACGATCAGATCAGCGCGATCCGAACCTGACCAGAACCGAATGGCATTGCCGAGAAGCTGACCCAATATCCGTTTCGGGCTGTCGATGTCTGCGATGCCACCGGTGGTCGGGTCCAGATAGGTGCGCGCGCATCCGGTGATCTGTCCTCGATTGTCCGTGATCTTCGCGAGGAGGGCAGGGCGCTGTTCTGGTGGCGCGTCCTCGCCTCTGCGGAGAAAGGCCTTCGGGTGATAACGCAGGGCCGGCCCGAAGCGCGAGATGGCGCGGGCATGGAGGTATGAAGCGGCGACAGTGCCCAGAACTGGCCTGCCATAGGAAAACAACTTTCGCGCCCGTGTGATGCGTTTGCTGGATGCCGCTGCGGGCTGAGCGCGAGAGCGGGCAGCACCATGCTCGACAGGGCAGGGGGTGTCGCCAAGAAAGCTCTGGGCTTCGATCAGGGTGTCTTTCAGCGACAGGGATCCGAGTTTGGCATGCAGAAGATCGATCAGATCGCCGTACTCACCGCTTTGATAGTCGGTCCATCCACCCGCCTGTCGGCCATCCAGCGCTTGCAGACGAATTGCCAGGCTTTGACCGGCGACACCTGAGGTGTCACCGATCTGCCAGTAATTACCCTGCTTGCGCCCTTCGGGGAGTAGCAGCACCGTTCTGCTCTATTGATCGTAAAGGGCCAGGGTGTGGAATGACCGCGCGGGCCTCTGGCAAACATTGCTTCTCAAAAGCGCCGACATAACCCCAACAAGCGTCCACCTCTTCGCCGTCCAACGCGACCGTGTATCCGTAAATCCTGCCGCCGAGGAAATCATCGTAGGCTTCGACCTCTGATCGCAGCATTTCTTCAACGCGCGCGCGCAATTTCTTGGATACGCGCGTTACGCCAAATTCCTTCCGCACATCGTCGAGTGTGACATAGACAAACCCAACCTGACCGGAATCCCAAGGACAGTGGAACCCCGTGGTGTTCATCGCCAGGCCGGAATGGTCATAGAGATAGACGGGGAGAATAACCGCCCGTTTCTGGGCCAGTTCCATCAAACGCCGGAACGAATGGTCTGTCTCATCAGCACAACCGGCGAGATCGCAAAGGAATGCGTGGGGATCACCAAATCTGTGATCATCGCCCAGAGTGTAGCGTCGATGCCAACAGACCATCGTCCCAAGGTTGCACCAATCTCGCGGGCTCTCCGCATCTTCGTCATGGTAGATTCTGATCGTATGTCCGTGATGGACCTCTTCGTGAACCGTATCGTGCATGGAGAAATTCCTTTGTGCCAGACACAGCAAACCCGCCAACAGCCAATGGGGCCGGGCGGGTTTGCTGTGTTGTGATTGAGGTGTGGTTGGAGGTGATTGCGCGTTGGAAACGCGGATCTAAGCGACCTTGCTGGACCGCATTTCGACACGCTGAACGCTGTGGCGCAGCAACCAATCTTCATAGCCAAGAATGGTTTGGTGGGAGGTCACAGCCGCGATCCACGCCGCTCGCGGATCACCCGTCACCGTCTCAAGCGCGTGATCGATATGCCCGTTGGCCATCCAGGCTTGTGGTTGAATGCGCCCCAGCCAGTCGGCAAGGGACGGGATCTTGCCCTGACAATCCTCTTTGACGTGCTGCTCACCAATCCAACGGATCGGGATGGTGCGACCAGCGCTGTTGGTCAGGGTTAATCCAAACATGCGTTGTGCCTCAAAGATACCTTGGGTGTGATGACGCAATGCCCGGTGGGTGAAGACCGCGAGATGCTCCTTGCTGGCATCAAACCAATCGTGCACGGCTTGGTAATCCTCAGGCGCGCCACCAAAGCGACGCGCCGAGCTCTCGGCGTGATGCAGGGGATGCGCCATCTCATAAATCCTCATATTCGGTTGTGTCGGATTCCACGTAGCGGTTGCTGTGGCTGATGGTGATCTTGTCGGTCTCGAGGTTCCATTCCAGAGATCCGTATCCGCCTTCGTTGTTCTCAAATCCGGGGTTGAGCGCATAGGCGAAGTCCCAGGCGAAATCTTCAACGCGGCGGTTCACTTCACTTTCGAGTTTGATCGCCAACGGGGATGGTGTCACGTCTTCGACATTGCCGGAATCGCCATAGCCTTCATATTGCACTTCAAGCAGTGTCACGCCCAAGGCGCGCAGCTCCATGAAAAGCGCTGTTCGGGTTTCGACGCGTGCCGCTTCGGCCTTCATTTGCGCAGCAGCATATTGGGCGGCGTAATCAAGTGTCTGTGTCATGTGATTGGTCCTTTGAATTGAGGTCTCGGCGGTCTCCAAGGAGAAGACCGCCTAAAGTTGGTTTGAATTTGCGCGCCTATGCTGCGTCTGGGGCTTTCGCCTTCGTGCGATCCTCAAGGTTGAAATAGAGGTTCTCGGTGGCTTTTTTGAAGCCGGGCGGTTTGCGCGGCGCGAGGCAGCGCACCGAGGCGCTACAGCTCTCACCATGCGCCATCGCAAAATCGGTGACCTGCGCGAGCAGGTCATCCATGCCGGCAGCCTGGATGTGTTTTTCGGGGTAGCTCGCCATCATCGTGAACTGGGTCACAACGAAGCCGCCATCGCGATGTGCGGGATAGAGCGTGATCTTATAGTCGCGTGATTGTGCCATTGCTGGATCTCCGTGACGGGCGACACGGAGAAATACCGTGTGCTTGGACAACCCGTCAGAGCGAAAGGACCGCCCTTTGTGCGAGGACGGCCCGATGGGGAACTGGTTTGAGGGTTGGGTCAGTATTCTGACGGCAAAAGCAGGGTCAGGACGCGGCGGGTTTGCTCAGGATCACCTGGATCGGGGGAGCCGTATTCGTAGTTCACGTCATAGGCGTCAATTTTGAACCAGACCGTGGTGCCGAGAACCTCGACGGCCCCAAATTCATGAAACCCGTAAGGGTCATTGTCAGGTGTGAAGGCTTGAAACGCCGCAACGGCTCGCGTCGCGGCGAGGCGTGAATCTGATCCCAGTGCCATGACGCCTCGAGTCATCACGAATTGGCCTTTCGGGGTGTCTTCGGCGTCATTGAAAAACATGATTGATCCGCGAAATGCGTCGTTCTGTGCTGCGATCTTGGCTGCGTCGTCAACTGGTGCGTCTTTGAGTAGGGCTGTCATTTGGTCTCTCCGGGGCGGGCCAGCCGAACCATTCCGGCTTTTGAAACCCGCCAGACGGAAAGGGCCGCCCTTTGTGCAAGGGCGGCCCCGTCAGAATGTGTGGTTGGAGTGGATACCTTAGGCCGCGTCCTCGGTCATGAAGGCGGGAAGTCCGTTAGCCTCTTTGTCGGGGTTGGTGCCATTGCTCGCCGTTTGTGCGTCATCACATGCGGAATCATCATCTTCCTGAGCCGCAGCTTCGGAGCTGACACCTTCGACACCGACAACACCCACGAATGCCATCCCATCGGGCAACCAACGTGATGTCTTGCTCGCCGTATCGACATCGAGACCTTCCGCCTCCATCGCGTTTTCGGCAAAGGCCCGTTCCATTGCGGCTGCGATATCGCCCTTGCGCTCCCGCGCACGTTCTTCGGCGTATTCATCGCCAATGAGCTTGCGGGCAGTTGACACAGCATGGGTTTTGTTGACCCGACCCCAATAGCTGGTCGCCGTCGGGCGCCAGCAGGCCGCCACGTCCACATCAAGACGCGCGCCGATCGCCTCAATGATCGGGGAGGGGTGATTGTCAGACAGAAGCTGCGGTTTGATCGCTAAACCCACGGCCCAGGCAAAGAGCGCCTGTTTGTCAGCGATAGGAAGGGACGACATCGCCTGAAAATCCTCAGGTTTTTCCAGCTCCATCCAATCGATCGCTAAGTCGCGCTCCAATGCATCCAGCATTTTCTCGGCGACCGTATCCGTATGCAGCGCTTCGCGGTTGAGCGAGCGGAACGGATCGATCGAGACATTGAGCGCTGCAATGCCATAGGCATGCGACAACGTCTGTTCGCAAAGCGCGTAGAGCATCGCGTCAAAAGCGACATCATAGTCGGCCGACAAATGCGCACGCAGGATATGCTGGCGCGTCGCACGCAGATCATCCGCCAGACTGGCCGAAATGCCATCTGCTTTGCGCAAGGTCGTCGCCGGATCCGATACGGGCACTGGCGATGACGAGGTCGGCGGCGTGACCTGAGGGCGGGCAGGGGCGTCCTGATCATCGCCTTCTGCAGCCTCTTTACTCGCAACGGGCGCAACTGGAATGTCCTCAGGCCGCACCAAACCCTTTTCGACGCGCAGCGATCCATCATGTGCGATGGTCAGCACACAGCCTGCGATGGCTTGGTCCTGGTCGGCATAGGGCTGACGTTCTCGTTGCAATGTCTCAATCTCGCGCAAGCGTGGCTCGATGGCGTAATATTCTTCGGTCTCCGCGTCGCTCCAGTCTTCACCGTCATTCTGTGATACAAGTTCTTCTTCACGCGCCATCAAACGGGTCTCTTCAGCAAACAACTCCGGATCAGGGTCAATGTCCTGTGGATAAACCCGCCCGAAACTGCGAAACGCGCCGTAATCCACCGCGAGATGCACTTCGACCCATTTCCAACCCGCCTCAAAGGGTTTGGCCGCCATCTGCAGCTTCTCCACCGCCAGCCGCTCCAACAGTTCGGGGTTTTCCATGTGGGAGGAGGCATTGTCATCAAAGAGGTCACGCAACAGCACGCCGCCCGCCGCTTCATAAGCTTCAACACCGACGAACCGGCCAATGCTGGAACTGGCCGAATGTGCCGTCTCCGTCAGGTGACGTTTGATCGATTGCGGATGGATGTGATAGCCGTCTTTCACCGTATTCCAGACCGTCTTTTGGCGATCATGGTCATCGGTCAGCGTGAAGGCCATCACACATTCCAAGGTAATCTCATTGACGCGAAACTGTTCGATGATCTCGGGCGCAACACGGGCCAGTTTGAGACGGCGGCGCACCAGATCGACACTGACCCCGAACTTGAGCGCGATTTCTTCCTCAGTGCGCCCTTCTTTGATCATGCTCTCAAAGGCTTCGAACTGGTCCGCTGGATGCATCGCTGCGCGCTGGAGGTTTTCTGTGGCGGAGGTAACGACAGCGTCGCGTTCATCCTCTATCAGACAAGGGATAGAGTGATCTGTAGGAATTGCCCCGTCTTCTGCGAGCTGTTGCAGCGCTTTCAGGCGGCGTCCACCTGCATCTACTGCGAATCCCGTTTCTGAAACCGCATGAACCACCAGGTTCTGTTTGATGCCATTCTCGCGAATACTGGCCAGCAGTTCAGCGTCGTCAGCTGCACTTGCCGCGACTTTGCGCACATTAAGCGGGCTCAGCGACAACAGGTTGAGGGGGATCATGCGAATGTCCGAAGAGCGGGATACGACAGTTGCTTCGGCTGCTGACTTCTTCTTACGGCTTGCAGCCTTGGATTTGGTTGTGGTCTTGGCCATGGTGACGGTCCTTTCAGACCGGGCCCGGATGAGACACTCTCTATCCTTTCAAGCCCGGCATCCGGGCTTCCCTTTCTCTGGCTCTCTGTTTGCAGCGCCCTGATTAACAGCCCCATCCGACGTCCAATTTCCAAATCAGGTGCCCTTTGACGCCGTTAAGGCCGGTTCCAAATCAGGCATCGATGAATATTCGGCCCGCGCATCGGAGCGGATTTGGAAGGCGATGCGGTTTAGTTGGCAGATGACCACCATGTTGCACCGGTTCGACGGTGAAGACGCCTTTGCCGAACAAATTCGCAAAGCCTCACTGGCTCACCTTGCGGCGTCGGAAACAGCGCGGCGCGACTTGGCGGAAAACTACATCGGGCTGCCGTTCTAGCGCGTAGCTTAATCACTGCCCAATCGGGTGATATTCTGAGACAGGTCGATAGCTACGGTAAGCGCCCGCGCCGTGGCCATCGCCATTTGCGGCAATATCATCCACTCCAACGCCCAAGCCGCGCCCGAACGTTCCTGTTCATGCACCATGGCGTGGTGCATCGCCGAGACTTGGGTTGCGTTAAATCGTGCCAGCGTGACCAATAGTTCTGCTGCGACAGGGTTTTGTTTATGGGGCATTGCCGACGATCCACCACCGCGAGACATACTAATTTCCTCGATGCCCTGTTGGGACATCAAGGCAATATCCTGACCCACCTTGCCCAGCGTTCCGCTCACTAGCGATAGAAACGAAGCATACTCAGTCACGCTTTCGCGCATAGTGTGCCACGCTTTATTCGTTGGTGCGAGGCCAAGAGATTTGGCGACCTCGGCGACAACCGTATCGGCCTTGTCACCAAGCGCCTTGCGGTCGCCCGACGCACCGCCGATCTGAACCTTTTCGGTCTTTGGACGCAGCATCTCCAACCGATCCAAATGCCCTTTCAATGGACAGTGCCATGTCAATATCCGGTCGCGCACGGTGATTTGGGTGGCGGCCTGCATTCGGGTGCGCCCCATAAGTGGCCTGTCCCCGAAACGGGCCTCTAGTGCCATTAAATGTGTTTCCAAATCGGCCAACCGAGCGGCAATCAGATCTGATGCCTCGCGCAGGGTCATCGCCAGCGCCGTGTCGACCACATCTTGTGAAGTGGCACCTTTGTGCAGGGCATCGGCAGGCGCAATTGCTTGCAACTGTTTCACCAAACGCGGAACCGGAACGCCGTCTTGTGCCATTCCCGCTGCGATATCTGCATAATTGACCTGTGCTGATTCAATCGCACACGCGGCAGTTTCGGCCCTAGTCGGGTCAAATAGCCCAGCCGCTCCGCAAGCGCGTGACCACGCCGCCTCGAAGGCGAGCATGTGCGCCATTTGCCTTTCGGGCGAAAATACTTCGCCCATTGCAACGTCACCGAACAATCCCGAAAGCCATGGGTGATCGAAGGCAGATACAGTCATCGGGATTTCCTAATCAACGTAAAAACGGGGCGCATCATGCGCCCCATTCAATCAGATCGATGCAAGGTTAGATATCGAGAAACACCGTTTCACCAGCGCCTTGAAGCCGAATATCAAACCTGTATTTCCCGTCGCCCGTCTTTTTGGCGATCAGCGTGTCAACGCGCGGGCGCTGTTCGATCCGGCTCAAAAGTGGATCACTAGAATTGTCCTCATCGTCGAAATAGATACGGGTTTGCAGGCCGATGTTAATCCCCCGCGCCACAACCCAAAGCGAGATATGCGGCGCGAGTTTAACACCGCCACGCCCCGTGGTGGGGGCGGGTTTGACCGTGCGCAGTGTAAATTCACCGGAGTCCGCGTCGGCGGCAAAACGGCAGTGGCCGGTAAAGGCCGGATCCGAACCATCTGCGCCCGCAAACAGGCCATTCGTGTCACATTGCCAGCTTTCGATCAACGCATCGCGCATCGCCCAACCGGTGCCATCAAACACAGAGCCGACGATCTCGACAATCTCGCCTTTGGCATTGCCCTCGTCTAGAAATGGGGTGGTGCCGATTTCTTCGTCATAATAGCCAGCATTGCCTGCATAGGTCGGCATTAGGCCGATGTGGACATAGGGGCCCGCAGTTTGAGAAGCGGATTCAATCAATGTATTTAATTTCTGGCTCATTTTACATCCCCTCCAATTTGTTTTCGAACATGGTTTGACGCCTGCCGCGCAACACGATGTCAAACTTGTACGCAAGGAAATCGAGCGGGCGCGACTTTGAGAAATCAAGCGGGGCCACAAGCCGGTCAAGTTGGCTGCGATCTTTGATTGTTGCGGCAATCGGGCAGTGATTGATCAGCGGATCACCTTCGAAATACATCTGGGTAATCAAGCGCTGACCAAAACTATTTCCGAACACTGAGACGTGAAGGTGCATGGGGCGCCAATCGTTGCCCCGATTGGGCCAAGGATAGGCTCCGGGACGCACAGTCAGAAATTCGTAATAGCCGTTTTCGTCCGTTATCGTCCTACCGCATCCGCCAAAGTTTGGATCAAGGGGCGCGAAATAGGTATCTTTCTTGTGGCGATATCGTCCGCCCGCATTTGCCTGCCAAATCTCGACCAAAGTATGAGGCACGGGCCGACTATTTTCATCCAATACGCGCCCGTGGACCAAGATGCGTTCACCCACAGCGGGGGCCGCGCCTTTGCTCCAATTCAAAATCAGATTGTTGTCTAGCGCTCCGAGTTTGTTGTGGCCAAAGGTGGGGCCGGTTTCCTCAGAAAGGCCGCTTTCCATTGAAAGGAGCGGCAGGTTAGGGGAGCGAGAGACGCTCGTTTTATAGTCCGGGGCATGCGGTATCGGGTGAATTTCGCGGTTGCGCGGAATTAATGGGCCAAGATCAAGCATCGTTGTTTTCCTCCATTTCAACAAAAGTCTGTTTCGCGAGTTTTAGGGCGTGGTTGGCTTTGGGCACGCCCGCATAGATCGCGACATGTTGTAGTGCCTCAGCCACATCGTCTTTAGACGCTCCCGTGCGTGCGGTGGCGCGAATGTGCATCGGGATTTCTTCAAAATTTCCTGTCGCGGCCAAAAGAGCGATGGTCAGCATAGAACGCTCGCGCCGGCTGATTTTGTCCGACGACCAGACGGTACCCCAGGCCCCTTCGGTTATGAGGCCTTGGAAAGGTAGGTTGAATTCTGATTTTGCGGCTTCCGCACGGTCAACATGGGCGTCGCCCAGAACCTCGCGGCGGGTTTTCATCCCTTGGTCGAACTTTTCGCTCATGGGGTAATCCTTTTAACAAAACTAATGAGTGCATCGACAAGTGCATCCGGCGCTTCAATCGCGGGCAAGTGCCCCGTCGTTTCAAAAGAGATCAGATCGGCGTCGGGTAGGGCAGCTGCTAGCGCCGCAATGACGTTCGGCGGAGTGGCCAAATCGTGTTGTCCTGCAAAAACCAGCGCAGGTGCCGCAATCTCACTCAGTTGTTCTGTTATGTCAGTGCCTGCAATCGCGTTACAGGTGGCAACGTATCCCGCCTGGTCAGTGCGTGAGAGCAGCGTGCGCCATAGGTTGACCTCTGGTTTCATGAGAAACTCGGGCCCAAACCAACGCGGCAAAATGCCCTCTGCCACAGCGCGCATACCACTTTCATTGATCATCTCAATACGCGCAAGCCAATCCTCAGCGGAGCCCAGCTTTGGCGCTGTGTTGGACAATACCAACCCCAAGACCCGCTCGGGTGCCATCAAGGCGATATGCTGTGCAATCAAGCCGCCAATCGAACAGCCAACTACGACTGCGCGGTTGATGCCAACGTTGTCCATTGCGGCCAATACGTCTTTTGCCAAATCGGGAATACTGTAGCTGTCGGGCGCTGTATCTGAAAGCCCATGCCCACGCTTGTCCATCCGCAGCGTGGCCCAATCAGTGGGCAATAGGGCGCAAACCGCATCCCACATACGAAGATCGGTGCCCAGCGAATTTAGGAAAACGAGGGTGGGTCCGTCGCCATTTGATAGGCTTAGATGCATGGTGCCCCACTCTAAATCTAGTGCGTGCATTGGTTCCTCCTGATGTTAATGTGCCATAATTAAAAGCATGGGAAAAATACAAAACTATGCTAAAGGTATAACCAAATGAATATACCAAGAGATCTAAAGCTTCGCCATCTTGAGGCATTCCTCGCAATTGCGGAGACTGGAACGATTTCGGGCGCTGCGCGGGCGCAGCATGTGTCGCAACCTGCGATGTCCAAAACCCTATCTGATCTTGAGGGGCAGCTTGGATGCCAATTGTTCGAGCGTACAGGGCGACGCGCTATTCTAACAACGGGTGGTGAGGTTTTTCGCCGCCATGCAAAGGCGTCACTACAAAGCCTTGAGGCTGGGTGTCGGGTGCTTAGTGCCCCGTCGCATACGGATCTGGTCAAAGCGGGGGTGTTGCCCACTGTGGCCGGCGGATTTTTTCCTTCGGTCGCATTGGAGTTTTATGATCAGCGTCCTGACGCGCGCATTGGCGTGCTGACCGGTCCAAATCACTATCTGATCGACATGCTCCGTTCTGGGAAGATTGATCTTATGATAGGCCGGATGCCCAATTCAAAGGATATGCCAGGCCTGTCGTTTGAACACCTTTATGACGAACCGATAGAACTGGTCGCGCGCGCAGATCATCCGGCACTTGGCCGTAAACCGGCTCAGATGCTTACGGAATACCCGCTTATCCTGCCCAACCCCGGTGCAATCATTCGACAATCTGTAGATCAGTATCTGTCAGCCATGGGTCTGTCTGATCTGCGTCCGGCGCTCGAAACCGTAGCTTTGCCAGTCGCGCTGACATTGCTGGAACGTTCGAAAATGTTGTGGTTTATCTCAAAGGGTGTCGTTGCGCGTGAGCTGAAAAACGGCAGCCTTATCGCTATGGATTTAAAGGTCGACTATTTGTCAGGTGCAGTGGGGCTGACGCGTAAGACCGGCGCTGGCCAGAATAGCTTGGCGACTCTATTAGCGGAATTGCTGCATCAGCGGGCGGCACTTATTACTGCTCGCTGATGCGATTATCCTAGACGGCTTCCAAGGCGATTGCGATACCTTGACCGACCCCAATACACATGGTCGATAAAGATTTTTCACCAGCCTTGAGGTCTAGCATCGCTGTGCCAGTGATCCTTGCACCCGACATGCCCAATGGATGCCCCAGCGCAATCGCGCCGCCGTTACCATTTACACGAGCGTCATCGTCAGCAATGCCCAGATCACGCAATGTGGCCAACCCCTGTGAGGCAAAAGCTTCGTTCAGTTCGATGACCGCAAAATCGTTCACCGTCAGGCCAAGCCTTGCCATCAATTTGCGGGACGCGGGCGCGGGGCCAAAACCCATGATGCGTGGCGCGACACCGGCGCTAGCGCCGCCTAATACCTTGGCAATTGGGTTTAGCCCATGCTTTTTTACCGCGTCTTCGCTGGCCAGGATGAGCGCCGCAGCGCCGTCGTTCACGCCAGAGGCATTCCCGGCTGTCACTGTTCCGTCGGCCTTGACGAAGGCCTTCAGCTTTTGGAGATCTGCCAACGTGGTTGATGGCCGCGGATGTTCGTCCTCGGACACGATAATTGGATCGCCTCTGCGCTGCGGAACGCTTACCGGTGTGATCTCTTTGGCAAAACGCCCTTGCGCTATCGCGGTGCCTGCGTTGTGCTGTGATCGCAGTGCAAAATGATCTTGATCTGCGCGGGTAATGCCAAAATCTTCGGCAACGTTCTCCCCAGTTTCGGGCATGGAATCGAAGCCATATAGCGTTTTCATCACTGGGTTAACGAAGCGCCAACCAATGGTTGTATCATGGACGGTGTTTGCGCGGGAATACGCGGTTTCTGCCTTAGGCATTACAAACGGCGCACGTGACATGGATTCGACACCGCCTGCGACGATCAATTCGGCCTCGCCTGCCTTAATGCCACGCGCCGCAGTTATCACCGCGTCCATGCCTGAGCCGCAGAGCCGGTTCATCGTCGTACCAGGGACGCAATCCGGATAGCCTGCCAACAGCAAAGACATACGAGCGACGTTGCGGTTGTCTTCGCCCGCTTGATTGGCACAGCCAAAAATCACTTCATCAATAGCAGATAGGTCCATTTTAGGGTTGCGTTCAGCCAAAGCCTTTAGCGGAATTGCACCCAGATCGTCGGCGCGCACAGTTGACAAAGCGCCGCCATATCGGCCAATCGGTGTGCGGATGTAATCGCAGATATAAACGTCAGTCATTTACAAATCCTCAGGAACAATAAGGTCGGCAACTTCGCCATCAATGTGCAGTGTCGCACCCGTCACCGATTGCAATTGAGCTAGGGTGACCGCCGGCAATTTTTCTTTCAAAACGAATTTACCAACCGCAATGTCTATTACAGCCAGTGAGGTATAAACCCGCGTAACACATCCTACACCAGTAAGTGGGAAGGTGCAGGATTCAACTAGCTTGGGTTTGCCATCTTTGGTGACATGATCGGTGACAACAGCGACCCGCTTTGCGCCATGGACCAAGTCCATCGCACCGCCAACGGCAGGAACACCCTTGGAGCCGATACGCCAATTTGCAAGATCCCCGTTCTGAGCAATCTGATAGGCTCCTAAAACAGCCAAGTCGAGGTGCCCACCGCGAACCATCGCGAAACTGTCAGCGTGATGAAAAAACGAAGCACCGGGATTAAGCGCAATCGCCTTTTTCCCTGCATTGATCAGGTCCCAGTCTTCCTCGCCTTCAAGCGGCGCTTTGCCAAAACCTAACACGCCATTTTCAGTGTGATAGGTAACATCGCGACCATCAGGTTGGAACTTGGCGATCATCTCAGGGAAACCGATGCCAAGATTCACATATGAACCGTCTTCGATGTCTTGGGCCGCGCGCCACGCAATTTGAGCGTTGGATAGGGCCACATCGGAAATGTTGAAATCAGTCATCAGTGAACCTCTCCTGTGCGAACAAGCACTTCTTCTTGCTGAGGATTTGAAACCTCGACCACCGCATCGACAAAGATGCCGGGCGTTATCACTTGCTCTGGGTTTATGGTTCCAGCAGCACCCAATACGGAGACCTGCGCGATGGTCTTGTCAGCGGCCATGGCCATCAGCGGATTAAAATTCCGCCCTGCGAGGCGATAGGTTAAGTTTCCGACAGTGTCGCCTTCTTGACCTTTGATTAAAGCGAAGTCCGCCTTTAGCCAGTGCTCTCGCACATAACTTTTTCCCTCGAATTCCTCAGTTGGCTTGCCGTTCGCGAGTTCGGTGCCAAAGGATGACGGCGTATAAAACGCAGGAATGCCCGCCCCAGCCGCACGAATGCGTTCCGCCAAAGTCCCTTGCGGCACGAGTTCTAGTTTAATATCGCCAGCAAGATACTTCTCATTAAACGCTTCTGCGTTGGAACTGCGCGGAAACGAGCAGATCATCTTGCCAACCATTCCAGCTTTGATCATGGCTGCGATGCCGATAAATCCGTTTCCGGCATTGTTGTTAATTACAGTGACATTCTTTGGGCTGCCAGTTGCACGAAAGCGGTCGATCAATGCGTGGATCAGCTCGATTGGTGCGCCAGAACCGCCGAAACCGCCGATCATGATCTGCGCGCCGTCGGGGATTTCGGAAATCGCTTTTTCCAAGGTAGGGGTGGTTTTGTCCATGAAACACTCCTTTTCTTGTTGCCGATGTAGATCATTCTATCGCTTACGCAAAACTTTTTGTGCGCACCTTGATCTTTATTCGCCATGCGAACATAGTGATGCGCATGGCGAACAAATCCCCTGATACAATCTCCTCTTTGGCCAAAGGGCTACATGTTCTTGAATGCTTCGGTGCAGAAACGCCCAAGCTTTCGATTACAGATGTATCCAAACAATCTGGCTTGGATCGGGCTACGGCGCGGCGTTGCCTCCTTACTTTGCATTCCGAAGGCTACGCCGACTATGACGGCAAATTTTTCACGCTGACACCACGCGCTCTGCGATTGGGGTTGAGCGCTATTGCATCGTTGCCTTTGCCACAACTGGTACAGCCATGGCTGGATCAACTTACCGATCAGGTCGGCGAAAGCTGCTCGGTTTCTATCCTAGACGGCACCGAAATTGTCTATCTTGCACGCGCCGCGCAAAAGCGGGTGATGTCCATCGGGCTTATGCCGGGCTCGCGCCTTCCTGCCCATTGCACATCAATGGGGCGGGTGCTTTTGGCAGCTTTGCCGCGCCAAGAAGCAGAGGCAATTGTTGAAGCTTCGGACCTGACGCCACGAACCGTTCACAGCATAACAGACCCCGTCGACGTTATGGCGTGCGTGGATTTAAGCCGGCAACAACACTATGCTATCATCGACCAAGAAGTCGAGATTGGTTTGCGCTCGATCGCCGTGCCTATTTTTGACCAGCGGAGCAATGTTGTCGCGGCATTGAACACAGGAATGGCCGCAATTCCAGAACCCGCAGAAGGATTGATTGAAACAATTCTTCCGAAGCTTCTGATGGTTCAAGCGGGGCTAAGGCGGATTCTGTAGAAATTGTCCATCAACTCCGTAAATTCCTTTTTTTGCACGAGCAATTCACAAACCGCACTCAGCCATGCACCTGTTGCTCCGCCCCCTAATTGAAGAGGTCCAAAAATAACGGCTCCGTTTGCGCAAGCCCCGTGAAGTTGACACACGCGCTTTGCAAGGTCTATGCCGATTATGCTAACTTCTGACATGGATGCTCTCCCTTTGAGTGATGTTTTCTGAAACATCACTGTGGCACACTACGATGCCGGCAGGTGGGGGCATCCACGCCATCAACAAAGCCGGGAAACGCTGAAATGGGTCGATTGGTACAACACCAAGCGCCTGCACAGCGCCATCGGATATGTCACGCCGCATGAAGCAGAGGAAATGTTCCATGCAACCTTGAACCCAAATGAAAAAGCAGCCTAACATTCGAACCAAACGTTCTCCGGCAAACAAGGGGCGGTTCATATTGTTTCGCTGCACCGTTACGAGGGAACGAACTCGCATATTACGGCCGGTACGAGGCGGTTGATGATCCAGAACGGAATTGGCTGGCTCATGCTAAGCCGCGCCTCACTTGCTGAAGCCCGCAACCTTTATCGATGCAGTGTAAAAACTCAATTGATAGAACCCAACTCTTTACCTGAATCTGAGTTCCTAGCTACAATCAAAGAACATCGCGAACGTGAAGTCTCCGTTTTGCATGCAAAGGATCTGCTCATGGGTACGGCCCACTGAAACGCCTCTATGGTCTCAGCCCTGATCCCTGTTCCGGAAGGGCATCGCCGCCTCCTTGGTGTCGGTGTGCACGGCCCAACCTCCCGTATCACGGACAAGGCAGAGATGGTCTGCTCACGGCTGCTTGATCTGGTTGAAGAGGTGCGCGCCCAAAGCTAAGCCTTTGTGACGTCGGCGTGTAGCAATGTACAATAATTATAGGTCATCATGCTGGTCAGCTAATTTGATTGTTGTATCAACGACGCTGAAACGGGTTCATGCTTCGATCATTCCAGAACAAGCGGCCAGACGCTAACGCCTTGGTCTAACGGGCGAGATCTCGTCACCTCACCTACGACTCCACACGGGTGGTGGCGTCAATATCCAACATTCGTACCGGCAAGAACAAAAGGAATGGGGCCTTTCGATTGCGTAAGCACCTGCAATTGTTCTTAATTTTATTCAACCTGTGCCGCCGTGCAATTCTGTTCATGTCTAATCTTGACAACAACTTAGTTATCTAATTATTTGTTCTGTGAATGGATCAAAGCCTATCAAAATTGGCGACCTAGAAAAGAGGACGGGAATATGGATGCCCTGAAGATGACTGTTGCCGAAAGGCGCCAACTGACCGAGCACATTTGTGAATTTACTCTGGCACCCGCTGACGGAAGCAAACTTCAATCCTTCACTGCTGGAGCGCATATCACCGTCGAAACGCCTTCGGGAGCAATGCGGCGATACTCGCTCGTCAATGACGGGACGAACCCCGAAGTATACAAGATTGCCCTGAAGCGCGAAATTCACGGTCGCGGCGGATCGATGTCTATGCATGACGATGCGCAAGAGGGGACCGAGCTACAAGTTGAGGTCCCGGAAAATACCTTTGAGCTGACCGATGCCAAGAACTACCTTCTCATCGCGGGTGGTATTGGTGTCACGCCAATTTACGCTATGTCTCAGCAACTATTGCGCGAGTTTAAGCCTTTTGAGGTAATTTATTGCACAAGGGGCGAGGCCGACACAGCGTTTCTTGAAGAGATGAAATCCACGCTCGGCGACCGGCTGACACTGCACCACGATGGCGGCGATCCCGAAGCGGTTTTTGATTTCTGGGATCACTTTGAAGAACCCAAGGACATGAAAGTCTATTGCTGCGGACCGCAACCACTGATTGACGAGATCGAAGCCATTTCCGGACACTGGCCCGAAGGTCGCGTGATCTTTGAGGATTTCAAGCCTGTCGAAGTTGTGCGCGCTGATGACAAACCATTCGAGGTCAAGCTCGAGAAATCCGGCATAACGATCGAGGTCCCTGCAGATCGATCCATACTGGAAGCCCTGAGGGAAAGTGGTGTGCCGACCGTGAGTTCTTGCGAAAGCGGCACCTGCGGTACTTGCAAGACCCGGCTCGTCTCTGGGAAGGTCGATCACCGGGACATGGTGCTGATGGACGAAGAGAAAGACAGTTATGTGATGATCTGCGTTTCACGAGCCGAAGAAGGGGATCTTGTTCTTGACCTCTGAACCTATTCGCCTCGGTGTTGCCGGGCTTGGGCGGGCCTTCGTGCTGATGCTTCGAACCTTCCAAAACGATCCCCGTGTCAAGTTGGTCGCGGCCGCCGCTCCACGTGCCGAGAGCCGTGCCGCATTTGAGGCAGAGTTCGGTGGACGCGGCTATAGCTGTGTGGAAGAGATGGCCGAAGACCCTGAGGTTGAAGCCGTGTATATTGCGACCCCGCATCAGATGCACGCCGAGCACGTTGCTATCTTTGCTGCGGCAGGCAAGCATATTCTGGTCGACAAGCCGCTCTCTGTTACGATGGAAGATGCGGACATGATGGTGGAGGCCGCGAGATCCGCGGGTGTTCATCTTATCGTCGGGCCCAGTCACAGCTTTGATCCGTCAGTTCTCCATGCGCGGCAGATAATCGAGAGCGGTGAATTCGGTGCAGTTCGGATGGTGCAGGCGTTCAATTATACTGACTTTCTCTATCGACCGCGCCGCCCCGAAGAGCTGCGGACCGAAGAAGGCGGCGGGGTTCTGTTCAGCCAAGGCGTTCATCAGATTGATATCGTTAGGCTGCTCTGTGGTGGCCGCGCGAAGAATGTGACGGCAATGACCGGTGTATGGGATAGGGAGCGCCCGACAGAGGGCGCGTATTCTGCCTTGATGGATTTCGAAGGTGGCAGCTTTGCATCATTGACCTATTCGGGATACGCGCACTTCGACAGCGATATCTGGATGGACAATGTGGCCGAACTTGGAGGCATGAAAGATCCCGCGAAATATGGCGAAGCGCGCCGTTCGCTGCAGACGCTCGACTCAGCGGCAGAGACAAAGCTGAAGGCCACCCGCACATATGGAGCGGGTACCGTGCCGCCAACAGCTCAGAATAACGAACATTTTGGGCCGATCCTTATTCTGTGTGACCGTGCCGATCTGAGATTGCGCCCGGGCGGTATCGACATTTTTGGCGACACAGAGCGGCAGCACATCGAAGTACCGCTTAACGCCGCGCCACGTAAAACCGTAATCGATGCCCTTGAGGCCGCTGTCAGGAAAAATATAGCGCCGCCACAAACCGCAGCGTGGGGCAGGGCGAGTCTGGAAGTTTGCCATGCGATCCTAAGCTCGGCTGAAACAGGCAAAAAAATACCGCTCGCAAGGCAATGCGGCGTAAAATTTCAGGAGGAAACACTTTGACCAACCTTTCCCTTTCCCTCGCAATGGGCAACTATGACAGAACACGCGCCATTGTGGACGGCACAGTCAAGATTGATGGCGTCGATCCGGTGCCGATGCTTCTTTCGCCCGAAGAAATGTTCTTCCGTGCTTTCCGGCATCAGGCGTTCGACATCTCCGAGTTGTCACTGTCATCCTATTCAATATCGGTAGCGCGCGGTGATCCGCACTATGTCGCTGTCCCTGTGTTTCTGAGCCGTGCATTCCGCCATACGTCCGTCTACATCCGGACCGACCGAGGAATTGACCGTCCCGAGGACTTGAAAGGGCGCAAGATCGGAATCGCGGAATACCAGCTTTCCGCAAATGTCTGGGTGCGCGGCATTCTTGAAGAACACTTCGGGGTGAAGCCTTCCGATATTGAGTGGGTTCGTGGCGGGATGGACACTCCAGGTCGCCCCGAGAAGATCAAGGTCGATTTGCCCGATGACGTTCGCGTAACGCTTGCCCCCGAAGGCTCGACACTTAACCAGATGTTAGCAGACGGTGAAATCGACGGTTTCATCGGCCCGCGTTGGCCGCGCTGTTTTTCAGAGGGTCATCCGCATGTGGGGCGGCTCTTTTCTGACAGTATCGGAGCGGCAGAGGGCTATTTCCGCGAAACTCAGATCTTTCCTATCATGCACGTTCTAGGAGTGCGGCGTAGTTTGGCTGAAGAACATCCTTGGCTGCCGGGCGCATTGGTAAAAGGCTTCACACAGTCAAAGGCCGCTGCGCAGGAGGCGTTGAATGACACGTCGGCCACCAAAGTGACAATGCCCTTTGTGGAGGACACGTTAAACCGCGTGCGCGCGGTTATGGGTCCCGATCTTTGGTCTTACGGCGTGGCCCCTAACACCCATGTGCTGGATAAGTTTCTGCAGTATCACCACGATCAGGGCCTATCGCCCCAGCGTGTTTCGGTCGAGGATCTGTTCCACCCGTCAACCTACGAAGCATATAGTCTGTAAGGAAGTGTTATGACCGATTTGACCCCAGGAGAAGTGGTCGAGATCGAGGTCGGCCAGATGAAGGCCTATGCCCAGATCACGCACTACCATTCGAGCTATCCCCCTGTTGTACGCGTCTTGGATGGCCTACTTGACGAAAGGCCATCTGACATTGGCGCGCTGGTAGCGGGAAAGACGCAGTTCATAGCGATGATCCCGCTCGGTACGGCCTTGAAGCGCGCGGGCGCTTCTTTCGAGATCGTCGGGAATTTCGAAGTTCCGGCTGTTCACCAAGACTTTCCGACCTTTCGCATGCCGATACGGGATAAGAAGGGCGAGATTATCTATTGGTGGCTGTGGGATGGGCGCGGTTTGAGCTATGATGTCGAATTGACAGAAGCACAAGACGCCCTGCCATTGCGCGAGGTCATGACGGGGAAGCGTTTCCTCGAACTCGTCGCGGCCTGAAACCATCCGCATGGTTTGTCCCTGTAGAGCAGGCCATTTGAAAATCGCTTAAACTGGGAGGGTGTGTGAAATGACACAACCGGAATTGGACAAGGTGTTGCCACGTCGCACTGATATTTATGCTGGTGGCACATGGCAGGCCCCTATCGCGGGCAGCTATGTCGACACCTTGAATCCGGCAACAGGGAAAGTTCTGGCATCGGTTGCAGAGGCCAGTGCACAGGATGCGGATGCCGTTGTTAAGAGGGCCCAGAAGGGCTTTTTGGAATGGCGCGACGTTGTCCCGCTTGAACGCGCCCGTATCCTTAAAGAAGTAGCCACGCTATTACGACTTCACGGTGACGAACTAGCCATGATCGATGCGGCCAACTGCGGAAACCCTTATACCGAGATGCTTGGCGATGCCGCAATTGCTGCGGCGCAAATGGATTTCTTTGCGGGTCTCGTGACCGAAATGAAAGGTGACACGATCCCGATGGGCCCTGATCGTGTGAATATGACAACCCGCGAACCGCTGGGCGTCGTCGCACGCATCCTTGCTTTCAACCACCCGTTCATGTTCTGCGGAGGAAAGATGGCAGCGCCGCTGGCCGCAGGTAACGCGGTGATTATCAAGCCTCCTGTGCAGGCACCGCTTTCGGCGTTGAGACTGGCAGAGCTGGTCGATGGCTTGTTTCCCGAGGGGGTATTCAGCGTATTGCCCAGTGGCACGGAGGCGGGTGCCGCGCTGGCCGAACATCCGGACGTGGCAAAAGTCACCTTGATCGGATCAGTGGCCGCAGGTCAGGCTGTAATGCGAAGTGCATCGGACACACTTAAACCGGTCCTGTTGGAACTTGGTGGGAAAAACGCGTTGATCGCCTATCCCGACAGTGACCCAAACAAGATTGCTGATGCGATTGTCGCTGGCATGAATTTTGGTTGGTGCGGGCAATCCTGCGGATCGACCAGCCGCGCCTTCCTGCATGATGATCTACATGATGCTGTCGTTTCGCAATTGCCCGCGAAAATAGCGCGTTACCAACCCGGCATTCCAACAGATCCCGCGACGACGATGGGGGCACTGGTATCCCAAACGCATTTTAATCGTGTGATGGAATTTATTGAAAGTGCCAAATCCGAAGGTGCGCACGCCGTGACCGGAGGGCATGCAGTGACCGATGGCGCGCTGGCAGACGGGTGTTTCATAGCGCCCACGATTTTTGCCGACGTAACGCCACAAATGCGGATCGCGCGGGAAGAAATTTTTGGCCCTGTGCTCGCCGTTCGGCGGTGGAGTGACGAGACCGAGATGCTTGAAGAGGTCAACGGCCTTGATGTCGGCCTGACCTGTGCGATCTGGAGCCGCGATCTGGCGAAAGCGCATCGCGCGGCAAATCGCGTTGAGGCCGGGTTCGTCTGGATCAACGAGGTTGGCAAACACTTCCTCGGTGCGCCGTTTGGCGGCGTAAAACAATCCGGCATTGGCCGGGAAGAAGGTATTGGCGAACTGCTTTCCTTTACCCACGAAAAGAACATTCACATCAACCTGTCCGGCCAATAGGCAGGATAGTTGGAGACAGCAATGAACGATGATCTAGACCGCCCAATTCCCAGCGAAATCACAGAGCTTTTCGGCAGCGATGCCATTGCTGAGATGCTGCGCAAGCTCGACACGCCCTATGTGGCTCTCAATCCTGGCTCGAGCTTTCGAGGACTACATGACAGCCTCGTCAACTACCTGGGCAATCGCGATCCGCAGATGCTGTTATGCCTGCACGAGGAACACGCCGTTGCCATTGCGCATGGTTGGGCCAAAGTTACGGGCACACCATTGGCCGTGATCCTGCATGCCAATGTCGGTGTAATGCACGCTTCTATGGCCGTGTATAATGCGTGGTGCGACCGCGTGCCGATGCTGATTTTCGGCGCGACGGGTCCGGTGGATGCCGCCAAGCGCAGGCCTTGGATTGACTGGATACATACGTCGCGCGATCAGGCTGCGATCATACGGCCCTATGTGAAATGGGATGACCAGCCCGCATCGCTGGAGGCGTCATTATCTTCGATGTTGCGGTCTTCGATAATTACACAGACGGCACCCAATGCGCCAACCTATGTCTGTTTTGACGTGTCCGTTCAAGAAGAGCCAATTGACAAAATGCCGGAGTTCCCGGCGCCAGAGCGCCATGCCGCACCCCGAATGGTGCAATTCTCGGAATCCGATGCACGTTCAGTTTTAGATTTGCTGGAAACATCAGAAAAACCGGTCTTCTTGATGGGGCGGGTGTCGCGCGATCAGGCAGATTGGGACCGGCGCGTCGCGCTCGCGGAGCATTTCGGGGCCCGTGTTGTCACTGATATCAAGACCGCCGCAGCATTTCCAACATGCCATCCACTGCATTTTGGTGCACCGGGCTACTTTGTGTCGCAGGATGCTGCGCAGCGTATCGGTCAAGCCGATCTGGTTGTCAGCTTCGATTGGGTTGATCTTGGTGGAACATTGCAACAGGCCGATGTCGACCTTGAGCGCACTAAAGTTGTAAATATCTCGCTCGATTCCCTGCTGACCAATGGCTGGTCGCTGGACCACCAGTCGCTCTCACCTTCGGACCTTACCATGTTGGCGGACCCCGACGAAGCGATCCGTGCAATCTGTCTGGCAGCGGGGCTTTCAGATATGGCTGTTGGGAAAATGGCAATCGAGGCACCGGCGCGTCCCGATCATCATCCGGATGCTCAGATATCCATCGACTCTCTTTCTGATGTTTTGGCCGACGCGTTGAGCGAGGAAACCGCGAGCTTTTTACGCCTCACACTGAGCTGGAACGGCTCGAAATGTGATTTCCGCGGCCCTCTGGATTATCTCGGATATGATGGCGGCGCAGGCATCGGTTCAGGGCCTGGAATGGCTGTTGGATCCGCCCTCGCGTTTAAAGATTCCGATCGCCTGCCGGTCGCTGTCTTGGGGGATGGCGATTTCATGATGGGGGCAACCGCAATCTGGACGGCAGCACATCACAAAGTTCCGTTGCTCATAGTCGTCGCGAACAACCGTTCTTATTTCAATGATGAGGTGCATCAGGAGCGCGTCGCAATTGATCGGAGCCGGCCCGTAGAAAACAAACATGTCGGGCAGGCAATCGGCGAGCCGGACATCGATATCGCCGCGATTGCAGCAGCGCAAGGAGCCAAGGCCTTCGGGCCGGTGAAGACGATCGGGGAGCTAAACACAACACTCGCAGAGGCGATCCGTGCCGCGCAAGAAGGGAAAACCGTTGTTGTCGATGCAAGAGTGACGCCTGGCTATAACGACGACATGACCGACGGGATGACCAACAACTGATTTGAGTAATTCTCCCGTTTGGCGTATTCATCGCGAATAACATAGAATGCATGCAACGTTGGGTCGCAGGCAAAAATCGCGAACCCGGAGATGCACAAGTGACAGAATTACCCCCTGAAGGTAGCATTCCGCATTCGGCCGGACAGTCGGAAGAGCGAATTGCGCGGTTGGTTCGACTTGCTGCGCGCGCTTTCAACCGGTCTTTACAGATGCGGTTAAACACCGAGGGCGTGACGTTCGGCCAGTGGATATTTTTACGAATATTGTGGAGCCACGATGGCCTTTCACAGCGTGAACTGAGCGACAAGGCACACTTGACCGAGCCAACCGCGCATTCCGCATTGCGTCGCATGGAAGAGCTTGGCTTTATTGTTCGCCGGAACGTTGGCAGCAACAAGAGACGCCAACATGCCTTTCTGACGGAGAAGGGCTGGGATTTGCGCGATCGTTTAGAGCCAATGGCTGTTGAAACCAACGAATTTGCCATTGCAGGGCTCAAGGATGATGAGGTTACGATCCTGCGCCGTGCATTGAGCAAAATGATTCGAAACCTTGAACATGATGAAAAGGTTGGCGCTTCCCGAGGCCTAAAGATTCCCTCTACGCGTTCGCGCAACGGCCTTTGATCTGAATCCCCAGAAAAATTCTGTGTGCAGTCGATATTTTCGATTTTTGTTAGAAAATAAGATATCTAAATAGTTGACAGCGGCGCGATTTGATTAAATCATAGACGTCTAAGTATGTAGTCGGTCCGCCGACCGCTGAAAAAACGTTTTGACGGTTTTTGCCGCAAAGCAAACTGGGAGGAAGACCTAATGAGACTGACTGCACTGGCGGCTGCTATTAGCATCGCTGCAACAACGACTTTCGCCGTCGCGGAACCTGTGAATCTTACTTTGTCCGGTGGTAACCCCGGCGGGCTATGGTCGCTTCTCGGCGCTGGTATTGACCGTGCGACCAAAGTTGATGATTCATCTTCTGTCGTGACATATCAGGCGACTGGTGGTGGTTTTGCGAACATCGGTCTGCTTGGCACCAACCGTTCGGACCTTGGTTTGGTACATGACGCAGAAGCAAAAATCGCACTGGACGGCGGTGAGCCGTTCCAAGCACCCGTTGAGAACATGCGCGCCATTGGCTACATGTACAACTGGGCACCAATGCATTTCTTCCTCGAGCGCTCGGTTGCTGAAAAATACAACATTGACAGTCTTGACGATATCGCGACCAGCGGGGCAGCGGTGCGGATCGGGATCAACCGGTCCGGCAACATTACGTCAAACATAGCCCTGCATATGCTAGAATTGGTTGGTGTAACCGAGGAGTCACTTAGCAACGCAGGCGGACAATTTGTTCGCGCCGGAGCGAACGAGCAGGCCGATTTGATTCAGGACGGGCGCCTGGATATGATCACAAACGGAATTTTCATTAACCACTCTTCCTTCAGAGCTGTGAACGAAAACAGTGATGTTGTTTTGCTGGCGGTTCCTGCGGAGGTTATCGCCGCGACGAATGAAGCATTCGGGACAGGTACAATGGTCATTCCTGCTGGCAGCTATCCTAATCAAGCTGGCGATCTTGAAACTGTTACCCTCGGAGCACTTCTGGTCACCACAGATGCAATGGACGACGCAACCGCAGGTTCTCTGGCAAGCTCGCTGCTTAACCACATGGATGAAATTCGCGCCGTACACGGAGCCATGAAAGCGCTGTCACCAGAACTTCTTGCAAAGCCGAGCGTTCTTGAATTCCACCCAGCTGCAGCTGCAGTCTATAAAGAAGCAGGTTTGATCAAGTGATAGGTTCTCTTGTAGCCACCGGCCGCAGGCGTACGCTTGCGGCTGGTTCGCAGCGCACCCTGATTATTGCTTCCGCAATCTTTGCAGGTTGGGTCGTATACGCGAATTTGTTCACAATTTCCGACCCTCTTATTCTGGGCATTCTTTTTGTCAGCGGAATTTACACAATCTTGTTTGTCGCGATCGGTGCAACACCTAACGCGCCGAACAAAGTGCCCTTCTATGATTGGATTTTCACGCTACTCAGTATCTCGTGCGGTATCTTTTTCTTCTTAAATGCCGGGGCAATTTCGGACCGCATTAGCTTGCTCAATCCGTTCACGCCGGCACAGCTTTTCTTCGGAAGTGCTTTGTTATTCCTGACGCTGGAAGTGACGCGCAGAACCACAGGTCTGGGTTTGACGGGCGTTGTCGTCCTGTTCTTGCTATACAACCAGTTCGGATCTTACCTTCCGCCACCATTCGGACACGGCATATCTGAATATACTTATCTTCTTGATATTCTGGTGTTTACTACAGACGGAGTTTTCGGCGTTCCGATTCAGGTTGTGGCCAGCTATGTCTTTTTGTTCGTAATGTTCGGTACGTTTTTGTCGAAATCAGGCGGCGGAGAGTTTTTCTTTAACCTCGCGTCATTGGTCACCGGAAAATCGAGGGGTGGTCCAGCAAAGATTGCGGTTCTTTCTTCGGGTCTTTACGGAACAATGTCGGGAAGCCCGACTTCGGACGTGGTCGCGACCGGTTCGATTACCATTCCCGTAATGAAACGCCTTGGTTACAGTGCTCGTTTTGCAGGCGCGGTAGAAGTTGCGGCATCTACAGGCGGTAGCGCGATGCCACCGATTATGGGATCAGCGGCATTCATTCTCGCCGAATATACCACAGTCCCTTACAAAGAAGTTGTGCTAGCTGCGTTGTTTCCCGCCTTGCTTTATTACCTAGGCGTTTTTCTTCAGGTTCACTTCAGGGCCGTTAAGGAAGACCTCAGACCGTCCGATGGCGAAATTCCGACAGCTGCTGAAACGTTCGGGACAGGTTGGGTATTTCTCATACCTATCTTCGGGATAGTAGCAGCCCTTGTTGCAGGTTATTCGCCCACATTCACTGCGGGTGTTGGAGTATTGGCGGCAGTCATAGCCTCTGGCCTTCTGAAAGCCACGCGGCTTTCGCCATGGCAGATCGTAGAGGGGCTTGGCGAAACTACGCTTCGAATTCTTCCAGTGGCCGGTGCATGTGCCGCTGCAGGTTTGGTGATTGGTGGTTTATCGATGACCGGATTAGGTATGAAGTCAGCTAACGTGATCCTGACAGTCAGTGGAGGGCAGGCGGCTTTGACGTTGATAATTGCCGCCATTGTGACGATCATCTTGGGTTTGGGAATGCCGACTCCAAGTGCTTACATTCTTGCAGCAGTACTGGTTGGTCCCGCGCTGGCAAAGCTCGGATATCCGATTCTTCAAAGCCACATGTTCTTGCTCTACTACGCAATTATGTCTGCACTTACGCCACCGATTGCGGTTGCGGCGCTGGCAGCGGCCGCAATTGCCGATACAGATCCTTTCAAGATTGCATTTTCGGCAGTTAGGCTCGCAGCCATCGGGTTTCTTATGCCATTTGCGTTCATCTGGAACCCCGGGTTGCTTTTGCTAGGTGATTTTACGACGAACACTGTGGCTTTGATCGGTGGTTTGTTTGCTACTGCTGCAATAGCGATTTCCATCGAGGGCTATATCGGCGTAGCACTAAGTCCGGTGGAGCGAATTATCCTCGTGCTTGCTGCCATTGCCGCAGTGTTGCCAAGCATACCATTGGCGTTTGTAGGTATTGCCGTGATTATTGCAATGGCTGTGCGCTATGTCATGTTGCTTCGCAAGCAGGACCCCATAAACCTGTTGTGAACTACAAAAGAACGGCAGGGCACACTCCCTTTGCCTTGCCGTTCCAATCCGCGATTGGCCAGAACAAAAATGACCTCGTTAGACAATGGAGATAGCCGTGCCAGCAAAGAGTAAAATCACTAACGGCAAACAGGCTAGAGATGAATCAGACCTCGTAGAGATGCGCTCGATGCCTGTTTTCTGGAAAAGGTGGGCGGTGAGCATGCTCGCGGTCTATCCTCCGCTGGTATGCTTGGTGCTTGCCTCCAGATACGTGCTCGATTCAACGCCTGTGGTCCTTTCATTGTTCATCATCGCGACTTGCCTGACGGGCCTGACTACCGGTCTGATATTGCCATTCCTGAACCGTCAGCTTCACGACTGGCTATATCAATAAGGATTTGCCCAACTGTAATTACAGAAATTTTAAATTTCTGTAATTACAGTTCTCAGCTTGACATATAAACTTAGATAGCTAAGTAATTAATCAAACTAATGTAGTCACTTTTGCTAAGGAGGAACTTATGCTTACTCACGAAGAAAACGAGCTTCTTACACGTGTTGAAAACGATGCTCCCATGGCGCAGCTCATGCGTCAACACTGGACACCGGTGTGCCTTGTCGAAGAAGTCGATACACCCGACGGCAATCCTTTGCGTGTGGAGGTACTCGGCGAAACTTACGTTGCTTTCAGAGATACAAAAGGTCGCCTTGGGATGCTCGATGAGCTTTGCCCGCACCGCAAAGCTTCTCTCGTATACGGACGCAACGAAGATTGCGGGCTTCGTTGCTTGTATCACGGCTGGAAGATGGACGTTGATGGCAATGTTGTCGCTATGTCGTCGGAGCCCGAAGGCAGCCCGTTGATGGACAAGGTCAAGGCGCGCGCCTACCCGTTACGTGAATGGGGTGGTTTTGTCTGGGCATGGCTGGGTGAAAAAGACGACATGCCAGAATTCCAACCGCCCGCATTTGCGCCGGAGGAGGATACACCGGTTGCGGTACTCAAGATCCGTGTTCCTGCAAACTGGGCCCAAATCCACGAAGGTCAGATTGATTCTGCCCACTCTTCCTCTTTGCACTCGTCCACAATGAAGCCCGCCCGGGTCGAAAGTGCGTCGGCAGATGACAAGGCCTGGTACCGTCCCTCGACGGACAAGTCACCGCGCATGCAGACCGAAACGACGAGCTATGGTTTCCACTACGCCGCGATCCGCAAACCAATCAAGAATGCAAAGACGCACAACTATCTCCGGATCACCGAGTTCATCGCGCCTTACTACTCACTGATTCCGCCAAACAACAATTACAAAGTGGCCAGCGTGATCGTGCCAATTAATGACGACGAAACCGCATTTCACTTTCTGGCATTTGGTGGCCCCAATGTACCATCGAATGCCGAATGGCGCGCGTTTAACCACGCGGTTCCAGGTAAGGATGTGGACAAGAAGTGGCGGACCAAGCGGACACTCGAAAATGACTTCATGCAAGACCGTGAGTTGATGAAAGAGGGCCATTTCACAGGTGTTCCCGGTATTCCGAACGAAGATATCATCATGTGGGTGTCCATGGGCAGCCGGGTACAGCGTTCTACCGATACACTTGGCGCGTCCGACCTGGCGATTGTCGAGTTTCGCCGCTTGATGGCAGATGCCGCGCAGAAAGTGGCAGATGGCGGCAAGGCGATCGGAACGGAGTCCGAAATCCCGCAGGGGCAAATTGCGTCCCACGAAGGTGTTCATCCGAAAGAAGTCGATTGGCGTACACTTGTTTCTTCCCCGTCGGCAGATCAAGCCGCCGAGTAAGCTGTGTTTTCTAGGCCAAACTGCGCACCGACCTGTCAAAGGTGGGTGCGCAGTTTGTTTGCACTTGCGGAATGGCCAACCGATTTCAGCGAGTCTAGCTTAGACAGGCCGCTAAAGAATTGAAGGGCAGCCAATATGGGTGAGATATATGCACTACTTTCGGCGGTAAGTTTTGGCATCGCCGGTGCCGCTGTCGCCAAGGGTGCCTCCAAAGCGAAGGGCGACAACGGTGTCTTCCTTTCAATCCTGCTTACGCTCGCCCTGTCGAGCGTGATCTGGCTGGCGTGCGGCGTTGACCTCACAACCGTTGACGACACGCGCTCATTTCTGATCGGCATCGGGTTCTTCATCTCCGCGGGTGTATTAGCGACAGTTTTTGGGCGGTTGACGAATTTCCGGTCTATTGCGCTATCCGGTGCTATTCGCTCCAGCCTGTTCAGGCGTCTGATCCCGGTGTTTTCCACAGCACTTGCTTTTGTCCTGCTTCAAGAACGTTACTCCGCAATAGTTCTTGTGGGTATGATAGTAATTTTGTGCAGCATCGCCGTTGCAATGTGGGTTCGGGTGCCGCAAATCGCCGCAAAGGCGCTTGTCCTACCCGCTGGGAACCTCCGGATAGGGCTATTGTTAGCAGCCGTTTCGGCCTTTTGTTATGCTCTCGCATATGTCGTGCGCAAATTGGCATTAGAAAGCCTGCCGGACGCTGCCTTGGGCGTGCTTGTTGGCGCTTTAACCGGTGTTCTGTGGTACTTCATCGCGGGTTGCATAAGTACCCGATATCGCGTGGCGATAACGTCTGTTTTTAAGGCGTCGGGAATTTGGCAGTGGATGGCCGCCCTCGGAATGTCTTTTGGACAGATCCTGCTTTTTTTCGCTTTGCTTTCGGCACCCGTCGCGGTGGTTGCGATTATTGGGTCGCTCGAGATGTTTGTTGGTGCATATTTTGCAGCCTACCTGTTCAAGAGCGAACCAGTGCCGGGCCGCGCGATGATCCTCGCGACAATAGTCGCCGCGATTGGTGTTGCGATGGTAGCAATGGGTTAAGCTGTATTATCGACAGTGAATCTGTTGTCTTGACCCGTCCCACTTTCGTACGTCCCCGAGTCCTGGCGAAAATCGCATTTCACCCTCTACCTCCTCCCTGTGGGTGAAGTACTGGCGGCACTGAACCTTTCAGTGTCGCCTCTTTTACCTTTTTGATTTTCCCCTTTAAAAACATACACTTTTCTTTCATTCCTTCACCGAATGTATAATATAGTGAGTGGCTAAATGTGACCCACTGTGGCGTTTTCAGTCACATGAAACTTCGTCACCAAGTGGGCCTCAACATTCAGAAACTGCGCCGCGAACGCGGCATCAGTCAGGAAGATCTTGCGCTGATGGCGAAGGTCAATCGCGGCTATATGGGCAAGCTGGAAAATGCGAAGAATTCGGCCAGTCTGGACATGGTTGAGAGGATTGCAACGGCCTTAAATGTCGTCCCGTCTTGGCTGCTTGTCGGAGACGAGCCTTTCCGGTTTGTACAACGCTTCGATAAAGATAAGGGAGTGTTTCGCCCGATGGAAATTGCCGATGAAAGCTCAAAACCAAGCCCCAAGAAATCCAAACGCCTAAAGGCGAATATTGTTCAAGAGGGCGTCATTCTTTCTGATGAATCCGCCATTGTGGTTTGGAGCGATTACACGTGGAACAACGGCGAGATCATCCGGTATTGGGAAAAGGGTCTAGAAAACATTCCCGAGACCATGATCACGGTGCGCAACATTGGGTCTTCCAAGGGGAACGAACCTTAAATCAATATCGAAACCACTCCGAGTGATCCATGGTTCCTTCGAAGTCACTGTATTCCATCATGATCGCCCGACCTTCCCCAAATGTCGTCAGCAATTGGTCGTTGCCGCTAATAAATGACGCCGGCCAGCGAGAATGTGACCCATACTTGCGTTCGATGTAACGGCAGTTACGATTTTCACCGTCGCAAGATTTGATGGACCAACTGTATCGCGTGTCCCCGTCCCGGTCTTCACTACGGTTGCCATACCACCAGATTACCCGAGTGCGACGTAACCAGGCATATTCCGACGTCGAAATATCCAAATCTGCTTCGCCGCCCGGTCCACCGAGTTCAACGGGAATAGCAGCATAGGTGCAAATTCCGAATGGCGGCCGACTGGGCCAGGGCGTGATCCGTCGGATCATCGTTCGAAACGCCGCCGCACAAACAGCACTCGGCGGAAACCCACCCGCCATGCAAAGCATGATGGCGCAATCCATATCGTAAGCATGGGCCTTTTTCACCTGAACGGGGAGAATCGCTCCGGCCAGGACGCCTGCCAAAACCCACTTCTTCATGATTGTACTCCCGCAAAGTCACTTCAACTATAGGCAGAATATCGCCTCTTTCATCAATTTCAACGTTTTTTATATTTTGTCCTTTTTGTATGTATTGACTCCAATCCTGTATTTTGTTTGGAATGATTAATGTAGAAGGTCTCTCAAGGGGAGAGACCATGCCGATAGCGAGACACCTTAGTTTGATCACCTTGGATGGTGTGAAGGACCTCATCGAGAGGAAGGTAGCGTTCAGCTGTCGGTATGAGCTTGTCGAGGTCACGGGAGATGGAAAGCCGCGCTATCAGTGCATCTACTCCGTGGGCGACGAAGAACTTATCCTCGTGGCGACCAAGGTACAAAAGCACGGGCCCGAAGTGCGCAAGTTCGCGATCTGGCCCGGGTTGGTTAATCACCACAACGCTTACGGCGACGGCCGGCCGGTCTCTATTGATCTTGATGTCAGCAAGCTGGATGGCGACGCCGTGCTCGGCGGATCTGCTGGTGATCAAGGGCGGGTTCACTAGATCCTCTAACTGGACGTTTCACGATGAACGGGACGGTGCGGCGACCGATGTAACCGCTCCCGCGCGTTCAAGCAGCGCTCAGCCTGCAATTCTGGCCGCCATTCAGGCAACTGCGACGCGCCATCAGAACAACCGGGCGCTGTCATCCGTTGGTCTCACTGCCAGAGATTGGCACTTGCTGTTTCAGGCGATGATTGAGGCCGAAAGCGCCTACAACCCAACCGCACAAAGCCCCGTTGGTGCCTATGGCTTGGGGCAACTCATGCCGGCAACCGCGCGGGGCCTTGGCGTTGATCGCACTGATGTGTCTCAGAACCTTGATGGCGCTGCGCGTTATCTCCTCGCGCAGTTGGCAAGCTTTCGGGACATTGATCTCGCCCTTGCCGCCTACAACGCAGGCCCGCATCGCGTTGTCGAATACCAAGGCGTTCCGCCCTTTGCCGAGACGCGCAGCTACATTGCCCGCGTCAATCGCATTCGCGCCCGCCTTTCCACATTATCCAACCCAGATGCTTCGACCCGAGTTGCGCAAGATGCACCACGCGATCGACCGGCCCTTGTTCTCACCTTTAACTGACCCGCGAGGCTACCCATGTCCAAACATCGAAAAACCCTTCAGCGCATAAAGTTGGGCCTGCTGCTCAGCTTGGCGGCCTCACCTGCCCTGGCTCAAGACCTCTCTCCGATCCAGACCATGCTGGAATCCGTTGAGTCTGCCTTGACCGGCCCCATCGGGATTTCAGTGGCAACACTTGCGGTAATCGGCACCGGCTTCATGTGTATGATGGGCCGCCTGAACTGGGGTTGGTTCGCCTCCGTCATCATCGGTATCGTGCTGATCTTCTCGGCAGGCACCATCGTCGACGGGTTCGCGTGATGTGCACGAACCACACAGTGACTGTTCCGCAAAATAGCCGCTTTCGATGCGAAACACTCAAGTGTGTTTCCCGCAATGATGAATCCTTTTTGTTAGGCGGGAAGCACATCTGATGGCAGAGCGATCCTCTCTCTTCTTAGGCCTCGCGCGGCCGCCAAAGTACCTAGGCCTCCCTGTCGGATACCTGGTGGCTTTGTCTATGGGGATCGTTCTGCCGTTCATCTGGACCAAATCCCTGATCTTCTTTTTGATCGGGATCATCGCCTATCCCATTCTCTGGTTTGTTGCCGACAAGGAACCACATTTCTTTGAGGTATTGAGGGTGTCTTTTGGCACCGTCCGCGCCACCAAGAACCGCAAGTTCTGGGGAGGCGATAGCTTTGGTGCTTGATCAGACAAAATCACGCCCCGTTGCCTCAGCGGTTCTGGAAGCAGGCGGACAAGACTTCGCCCGCGAGAGTTACCTCGGTGAGCATCTGCCGTATTTTTCGCTGGTGGGCGACGATGTGATGGTTCTGCGCGAAGGCGATCTCATGGCAACATTGCGCCTAGATGGCCTGAACCCGATGACAACGCCCGACGATCAATTGGACGCCCTTAAACGCGCGGTGGCCGCTATCGTTGCACAGACGGGCAATGTCTTTGGCTACTACATCCACCGGATATCCGTGCCGCAGGACCTCACCCTCTCGCCCATAGATGGTGACAGTTTTGCCGCAGAGCTCGACACACGTTGGCAGCAACATATCTGCGATCTTCAACCCAATAAGCGCCAGCTCTATCTGAGCATCATTCGCCGCCCGAGTATCGGTGCGCGTTTGCCACTGATCCGCGCGCTTGCCCGCAAAGCCTGGGCGCGGGACCGCGATGCTCGGGTCCAAGAGCTCAACGAAGTGGTCGGGTTTTTCAAAGTTGCCCTGTCCTCCGCCAACCCGGTGCGTCTTACGCGCGCGGGCGGCGAATGGCTAGGATATCTCAATGCGTTGAATGCTGGCAGTTTTGCACCCATCGGATTTGGCCAAAGCGCCCTGCCCCTGTCCCATACCTTGAGCAATAGCCGCGCGACCTTTGACGGCGAGGTGGTGACCATCACTTGCGCCGCAACCGGAAAACAGAAGTTCGGATCTCTGTTCAGTATCAAAAGCTACCCGTCGATCACAGACGTCACGCTGCTCGACGCGTTGGATCTGCCGCTCGACATGGTCCTGACCAACTCCTTCTCGCCAATCCCCGGCAATATCATGGCCGAGCGGATTCAACGCATCATCCGCCAGATGCATGCCTCTGATGATGCCGCCGTCTCGTTGCGCGAAGAGTTGGTCTTGGCAGCCGATGATCAGGAAGCGGGTCGCATCGGATTTGGTGATCATCATCTCTCCGTCGCCGTCTATGCCGATGATCGTGACACCCTTGAACAGGCCGCCGCGCAGATCAAACGGGTCGGCCAAGAAATCATGGCCGTGATCGTGCGCGAAAACATGGCGCTCAAAGCCACCTATTTCGCCCAATCGCCCGGTAACTTTGGCTACCGCGCCCGCAAAACGCCGATCTCATCCGTCAACTTTGCGGACTTCGCAGCCCTGCATGGCAGTGTTGAAGGTCGACGTGGCGACCAATCCCCTTGGGGCCAGCCGATCTCCATCCTGCCGACCGTCGGCACTGCCGGATATCGGTTCAATTTCCATGAGGCGGGTTCAGAAGACAAGGAACCAACCGTGGGCCACAGCCTCGTGCTCGGGCGTACTGGGACGGGCAAGACCGTCACAACCGCGTTCCTCGCGGCGCAATCTCAACGCGTCGGCGCGCGTCTGTTCTTCTTTGACAAAGACCGCGGGCTTGAGATGGCCGTGCGTGCCTTGGGCGGACGCTATAAAGAAATTCGCGCCGGTGTGCCCACGGGTCTCAACCCTCTTGCGACCGAAGTTGACGAACGGGGCCGAGCATGGCTCTCCGATTGGCTTTCGACACTCTTAACCCGCAACGGATCCCTAACCGGTGAACAATCTCGCGCTGTGCAGAACGCCGTTGGCCAAAACGCGGATGCGGGACCAACATTGCAGGATTTTGCCTCCTTTGAGACCCTGTTCCAAGCCTTAGATGATGAGGGCGAGTTGCAATCGCGCGTCGCTGAGTGGGGCCCCGGCGGGCGCTACGGTTGGGTCTTTGATGAGCCAGAAGGCGGCGAGGCCATCGACATCTCCGGTGAAATCACCGGCTTTGATATGACTGAAATCCTCGACATGACCACCGAACGCATGGCGGTGCTCTCGTACATCTTCCGCCAGATCGAGCGCGTCGTTGAGGACCGCCGCCCCACTATCATCGTGCTTGATGAAGCCTGGAAGCTGCTCGACGATCCCTACTTTGGGGCGCGGCTGGAAAACTGGCTTGTTACATTGCGTAAGATGAACTGCGTTGTGGTCATGATGACGCAATACCCCTCGCAGCTCGAAGGCAGCCGCGTCGGCAAAACCATCGTTGAAACCGTCCCGACCCAGATCCTGTTTCCCAATGATCGCGCCAAACCATCGGATTTTGATTTCTTGCGCGTGAACCCCAAAGAGGCGGCACTCCTCACGGAACCCACCATCGGGCAGCGCATCGCATTGGTCCGCTCGGCGGGAGATTCAGTCTTTGTGGATGCAGACCTGAGCGCTCTCGGGCCTCTGCTCAACATCTTGGGCGGGGGCCGTATTGGCGAAAACCTTGTCGGGCCAGACTGGCGCACCACCCCTGATTTTTGGAGACATCTATGAGACCAACCCTCGCCCTCCTTGCCCTTGCCGCGTCGCTCTCAGCTTGCGAACGCTATACCGAGGCAACCTCCCCTTGCGTGGGTCGCAAAAACGCGGCGCAAGTGACGCGGTCTGCGCAAACCCCGCTATTCTTCGCCGCACCCGCGCAAGACATGGATTGTGAGTTCACAGCCATCGGGGTACCGGCCTCATGAGATTGACGCGGCACATATCTGTACTGGTTCTCAGCACACTTCCCATGCTGGCCCTCGCGCAGGGCGTGCCAACAACCGATCGCACTGCGATCGCCCGCAATGTCTCAATCTTTGACAGCCTGCTCGAGGATCTTGGCGTGCAGAACGACATCGATGGTGTCGGCGCAACCATCGAAGGGTTGGAAGCCGATCAGCTGCGCGTTTTAGACGAAATGGCCGCCGCCATCACCGGACCCGGCTTTAATATCGCAGCCCTTGAGGGCAATGCGGATTTTGGCGCGGATCAGATCTATCCCGTGGTCTCCAATCATCCAATGGATGCGCGCCTATTTGGGGAGGGACGCGAAACCGTCGAGATGATGATCGTAAAGGTCGCCTCGGAATATGCTGGTGCGCCGGGTGTGGCGCGCGCAGGGCTGTCGCCCACGCAATGGCGCTGCCTGTTTCAGGCTCTGATCAAGCAAGAAAGCCGGTTTAACATCACCGCGACCAGCCCGGTTGGGGCCTACGGTCTCACCCAGCTTATGCCCGGCACCGCCTCCGACATGGGCGTCAATCCCAACGTCCCGATTGAAAATCTGCGCGGCGGCGCGCGCTACATCACCACCCAGCTCAATGCCTTTGGCACCATCCCCAAAGCGCTGGCCGCGTATAATGCAGGCCCGGGGCGCGTGATTGAGTATGGCGGCGTGCCCCCCTTTGCCGAGACCCAAGGCTACGTGCGCAACATCTCCAAGTTCTACAACGAATATCTCGCGGTCGTGGGCGGGGCAGACGCTTTGGGCACGCTCTCGCCTTCTGATTATGCCCTCGCGGAATACGCCAATATCTCGGATGCTGGCATCTATTACGCCGCCGACAGCTTTGCGACGACCGCACAGGTCATCAACCGACTGCGCGCGATCATCCAGCAGATCGATGCGCAACCCAATGCGAAGGCAGCCTGGGAACTCAACACCTATGCCAAGGCCGAGATCGGCCGGATCCTCAGCCTGCGCGTCAGGTTGATGGCCGCCAATCAGGTCCGCGAAGCGGCATTTGCCCAACATCTGGCCGCAGACCGCCTGTCAGAGCGGCAATTCATGCAAATGGGAGTTTCTGAATGAGACGTTTTTTACTCGCCACAACGGTTTCACTAAGTGCCATCCTGCCAATACCCGGATCGGCGCAAGGCGTTCCAACCTTTGATGGCAGCCAATTGGGCCAGCTTGTTGCGCAACTTGAACATATGGCGACAGACCTCAACGTGCAGCTTCAGCAACTGGCCACGATGCGCCAGGAGTTGGAAACCCAGATATCGCAACTCCTCAACCTCGAAGCCCAGCTGAAATCCCTGATTGATGGCAACGCTCTGGGGGAGCTATTTGCCACCATCGAAGAGTTTGAGCGCCTCAAAGGCAGCTTGATGGCCCCAATTGAGACGGCCCGAAGTCTTGCAGATGGAGATTTCCTCTCTGGGTTCAAACCCGGTCGCGGTCTTGATCGCCAAGTCAGGCGTTTGCTCGAAGGCAGTGGATTTTCCTCTGAGACCCTCGCAAGCCTGTCTTCCTCTGATGAGACCGCCGACAACCGGATCGCCACACAGGCCGGGGCCAGTGCGATGCTGTCGGTGGCCGCGCAAGAAAGCCACGAAGAGGCGGGTGAAAGTCTTGACCGGTTGGAAACGATGGTTGGCCTGATTGATGACCAAGACGGCCTGAAGGCCGCTGTCGATCTGAACACCCGCGTCACCGCGGAGCTTGGCATCATTCTCACCCAGATTTGGCGGCTCGAGGCCGCGCAAGGCGTCAGTGCGGGACAGTTGGGCGTTGTTGACGCGTCAACACTGGCGGCTGAGCGCAGCTTTAGAACCATGGCCGTAGACGAATGAAACACCTCGTCGCATCCGTCACCCTGTTCACCCTGCCGTTTGCAAGCCTTGCAAACGCAGACTCCAGTAACTTCTCCACAATGGCGGTTGAAGAGGACACGCCCTTGGCCTGCGAAGCGCCGCGTCCCCCGACAAGCCTTGATCCATCGCCTTATATCCGTAACGGCTACCGCGCCATCCTGCGGATCATGGCCGCCGAGCGTTGGATAGAGACCGGCTCATGTGAATGTTACTTCACCCAAATTCCTTGGGACGAGGTCGTCTTGGAGGCTGACGGCTATGTAACGTCGGATAATCCGCTGCTGCCGTTCAAAGTCGCCGAATTGCGTCTGCAAGCGGATGAGATGCTCGCCACCCGCGACGCAGCTTGCCCTAACTGATGGGTGTCATTCGCGACATCCTTGGCCAAGTGGACGCCGCCGTCGATACGGTCGCGCAATCCGGATTTGTCACCAATGCCGCCGTGATAGGTGACGTCTTGTCCACCGGCGCAGCCCTGCTGCTAATCCTTCTTGGCATCAATGTCGTGATGCAACTCAGACCCATGAGTTTTGGCAGCTTCTTTGCTTTTGGCATCAAGCTGCTGCTCATTTCCATTTTTGCGCAGACCTGGGCGAATTTTGAGATCATCTACAACGTCGCCACCGACGTGCCCGACAGCATTGGCGCTGCTATCCTCGATCTTACGGCCTCCGGCGATGAGGCGGGTGTCTATGAGAGCCTCGACCGCATGGTCGCGCGCATCACGGCCTATGGCGATGCCATCGGGGATGGCGCTGGTTGGGTCTTTGGCGCGGTTCTGGGCGCGATCTTCTTTGTGCTCTCCGCCCTTTTTGCCGCCATCACGGCAGGTATCATTGCGTTCGCCAAGATCGTCTTCGCACTGATGATAGTGATCGCGCCTTTTATGATCCTCTGCTCGCTGTTCAAACCCACCCATTCGCTCTTTGAGGCGTGGGCGCGTGCCACCATCGGCTATGCCTTGATGCCCGTCGCCGCAGCCGGGGCCGCCGGAATCATCGTGGCCATCGCAGAAGCCATTGGCCATGCCTCGGCAGATCCGAGCGACGTCGCCACCGTCAGCCTGATCCTGCCGTTTCTCGTCATTCTGATCCTGAGTGCGGGGATCATGGCTGCGGTTCCCTACATTGCCTCTAACCTCACAGGGGTCATGGGTATCGCCTCCAACGCCGTCGGCATCACCGGTCTTGCGCGACGCGGCATGGTCAATACCAGCATGTATGGCACGGGCGGGGCCACCCGGCTGGCCACCGGCAAAACGCCCCACGAGATGCGGCGCGGTGTCAGTGACGGGCTCACAACCGTCGGCAGCGCCGTCAGGCAAAGCCCCGGTGCCGCGCTTGGTGTCCTTAAGAGCTTTCGCAAACCCTGATCCTTCCCTCGTAAACTTCCTGAAAGACAACACCGATGAGCAAAGCGCGCGATGAATTTGAAATGGACATGATCTTTGGTCCGCGCCGCCGCGAGCGCTTTGCTTATTTCATCGCAGGCGCCGGCGTCATTGTTGGGCTTGCAGGGTTTCTCGGAGCCGTCAGCCTGCTGCCGCTCAAGACCACCGAAACCGTTGTTGTCGTGGTGGACAAGGAAACCGGCGAGATGGACCGCGTCGCCCATGTCGAGGCCCTGTCACTCGATGAGAGCGACGCCATCATCCAGGCCAATCTTGTGGCTTACGTCGATGATCGAGAGACCTTTGATGTCACCGACGGTGAGAGCCGGATCAATTCCGTGCTCGGCCGCTCCGATCTCGATGCCGCCCGCACCCTGCGCGATCTTTGGAACTCGGCCAATGAGGATTACCCCATTACCGTCTATGGCCGAGACGCAAAGATCGAAGTGGTCATCAAATCGGTCAATCAGATTGAAGCCGGTGTTGCGCAGGTCCGGTTCTCGCGCACGCTACGTCGCCCGCGCGATGTGCGCACCGTGACCCGCCAATACGTGGCCACCCTTGCCTATGAATTCCGCCCTGAAACCCGCCAGCGTTTGCAAGACGTCTGGGCCAATCCGCTCGGATTTGTCGTGACCTCCTACCGGGTCGACGCAGAGACCCTGGAGAACTGATCCCTTGAACAAATTGACACTCATATCCGCGGCGCTCGCCGCTTGTCTTGCCAGTGCCGCCTACCCAGCAGCAACACCCTCAGGCGGCCCGCTCGATATCCGTATTCGCACCGCCACCTACAACGAGAACCAAGTCTACACGATCGAAACCGATCTGCGTCATGCCACCACAATCCATTTTGGACCGGGCGAGCGGTTCGAAGCGGTCATCGTGGGCGACACCGAGAGTTTTCAGGTCGATCCGATCCCCGAGCTTGGCAACGTTCTGACCATCAAGCCCCATGTGGGCGGTGCTTCAACCAATATGACGGTGATCACCAATCGCCACAGCTATTCGTTTCATCTGCGCGAGGGACAGATCCAAGGCCGTACCGGCATGTTCTTTGAGGTGCGGTTTCAATATCCTGAAGATCGTCGCCCGAACACCTCTGCCCCAAAAGGATATGAGGCTCCGCGCAACTATGCCTATGTGGCATCGGGGACCGGCGATTTTCGGCCCTCCAGCGTCTATGACGATGGCAGGTTTACCTATTTCACCTTCCCGGAAAACGCGCGCCAGCCTGCGCTCTTCAAGGCCGACGCCGATGGCCGCGAGCGCACAGTGAACTGGACCCAGCAAGGCAACACCGTGCGCGTTCTCGGAGTCAATCCGTTCTGGACCCTGCGCATTGGCGACGAGGCCATCTGCATCCAGCGTGATGAAACCGCCCTCACCGTGGGGAATTAAAGATGGCGGATCAAAACCCACCTGAACTGCAGGATCGTTTGGACAATTTTCAGCACCGCAACGCTAAGAAACCACGAAGCCGCATTGGTGTCGGTGCCATTGCCGCCGGGCTTGGCCTGGGCGGGGCCGCGCTCGCCTATGTCTTTGCCTCCAGCCTGCAGGACGCCGCCGACCCGCTGCAAACCTCCGATGTTGAATCCTTTCAGGACCAAAGAACCGGCAACGGCGGACGGCTGGAGTTTCCAGCTGACGAAGAAGACCAGCGCGTGGAAGACGCACTCATCGCCGTCGAGGAGGCGTTGGAGCCGCAAGTCGCAGAACCGGTCCCTGACCCGGTGCCCGATGAAACCGTCCTGCGCGAACTCGCAGCTTTGCGTGAGGCGCTTGCCGCCAGCCAATCAGCCCGCAATTCTGAAATCCAAGCCGCCGTAAGCGATCTGCGCGAGGCATTTGATGCACAGACTGACGCCCTTGAAGCGTCGATCGCTGAGAAAGATGATGAACTGGCTGCGGCGGCGCGGCAGAACGCAGCGCGATTGTCAGGGCTTCAAGCCATGCTTGATGCAGAACGCGCGCAACGAGAATCCCTTGAGAGTGAGCTTACCCAATCAAGCCTGATTGCGGATCAGCGCTTGCTCGAAGAACGCCGCCGCCTTGAAGAGGAAGACCGCGCGCGCGCCGCCGCCCAAGAGGCAGATGAATTGCTACGCGCTCAGATCGTCTCCCCCGCCGTCGTGTTCGCGGGCGGTGCGGGCACAGGCGGGCAAAACGCGCCACCGGGTTCTGGCGCGACCCTCGCGGGTGAACCGCGCGGCGGCGTCGGGGAAAACGAAGACTACCTCTTGCGCGCGGCGCGCCCATTGCAAATCGACGAGGCCGCCCGCATGGAATATCCCGACCGGACACTGGCCCAAGGGTCGGTCGTTCAGGCCGCCTTGCAAACCGCGATCAACAGCGACCTGCCCGGCAATGTCGTGGCTGTCGTCTCAGAACCGGTCCTGGCCTTCTCTGGCGAGCGCGTTCTGATCCCGCGCGGCTCGCGCCTTTTTGGCCAGTATCGCTCCGGCATCGACATCAATCAAAAGCGTATCTTAATCCTATGGACCCGCATACTCACACCTGACGGAATCTCGATGGAGATTGCCTCAGCCGGTGGCGATCAATTGGGCCGCTCTGGCCTAACCGGCCTGGTCGATACCAAGTTCATGGAACGCTTCGGGGGTGCGGCCCTAATCTCGGTCATTGGTGCAGCGCCCTCTGTTGCCGCAGAAGCCGCCAGCGACGAGACCACCAGCATTGTTCTGGAAAGCGTTGGCGAGGACCTGCAGGATGCCGTCGGCAGCGTCATTGCCGAGCAGATCGCCATCACACCGACGATCTATGTCGATCAGGGTGCAAATGTAACCGTGCTCGTGGATCGGGATATTGTGATTTTTGACTGACATGCATCCCACATCCTATCTTGAGCAGTATTTTGAACCGTTCCGCGAATGGTTAAGTCGCGATGACATTGTCGAGCTGGCAATCAACCCAAATGGCGAGGTTTGGGTGGAAGTGGCGGGAGACGCGGCCATGCGCCGAGCCGGCAAACGTGTTGAGGCAAAGGCCGCGCAGAACCTCGCGCAAAGCATTGTTGGCGATGCCAAGGCCCGCGTTTCTGAAAAGAACCCGCTGGTTTCCGGGAAAATCGATTATGCGGGTCGCCCGTTGCGGGTTCAAATCGCCGTGCCGCCCGCGATTGAGCAAGGGGCCTCGATCACCATCCGCCTCTTTGCACCCAAAGCCGCGCGTGAGTTCAAACCCGCGTTTCTGTTTGGGGAAGCTGTGTCTCTGGAAACGCTGCGCCGCGAGAAAATGCGCAAAGTTGCTGACCTGTCCGAAGCTAACCTCGACCAAGCGCTGAAATCCTTGATCGAAGATCGCCTGAACATCTTGGTGAGCGGAGGCACATCAACGGGCAAGACCACCTTTGCGCGCAACCTTCTCTCCCATGTGGATCACGGCGAGCGATTGATCACCATCGAAGATGCGTTTGAGCTTTTCCCCGACCAGCCCAACACCGTATCCCTTCTTTCCGAGAAAACCCCCACGTCGCAACGCAGCGCCAATGCGCTCCTGCAAGCCAGCCTGCGGATGCGGCCGGACCGGATCATCGTGGGCGAGCTACGCGGATCAGAAGCGCTCACATACCTTGAGGCGATCAACACTGGTCATGGTGGCTCGGTCTCAACGATCCACGCGGAAACTGCCGAGTTGGCCATTGACCGGTTGGCCATCATGGTCCTCCAAGCTGGCACCCCCCTGACCTTCGCCGAAGTGCGCGAATACATCCGCAAGTCAATTGATGTGATCGTGCAGCTCGGGCGCTCAGACGGCCGGCGGGGGATTACGGAGTTTTACCTGCCGGTGAACGAATAGAGTGCTTTCCGTTGGGTGCGCGCTAACCACACCAAGACTCGCGTTGTTCGAACCATAGGCGAACAATCTGCCAGCGGAACAAGGGTTACAAGGTGCTCCTTTGCGTTTAACAATCCGAATCCGGGATCACTCCAAAAGTAGCCGCCTTGTCGGTCATCGTCAGTAAAGGTATGGCTAGAAAGCGAAAACCCGCGAGGACCTATTACGGCTGTCGCGGGCATCTAAGAGGTTGAAGACCTAACTTTGTCTTCGATTGACCCCATATATGGTGAAATTCGCGCTGTTGTCAAGAGAAACGGTCTAGACCGATTAGGGACCGAACGGAGCGTTAAGGCATTGGTATCAAATATAATTTCTCAAGATCGGTTAACCAAATATCTCAAAGCGGCAGGTCATGATACGCAACGTGCACTTGATCTGTATGGCTGGAACATCCTGATCAGCGAAGCTTTTTTCCCTGTGTTAAGCGCATCAGAAGTGTGCCTGCGCAACATCATATCCACCCAGTTGATTGTTCTATACGGCTCCACTTGGTGGGACGATCCGGCATTTCTCGCGCAAATCGGGAATGGCAAGCGCATCGTCAAGACAGCTCGCGACAAACTCCGTAAAAAAGGAGCCGTTACATCGGGTGGCATGACCGCAGAGCTCAATTTTGGATTTTGGGTAAACATGTTGCTTGCGCGGCACGAGCCCGTTTTTTGGGCGAACCTTCATGCCTCATTTGCGGATCTGCCACCTGCCGTCACATACAACGCGCTATATGTTCGGTGCGACGCCGTTCGAGAGTTTCGCAACCGCGTATTTCATCATGAACCAATCTTGCATCGCAACATCACAAAAGAATACAGCCAAATCATGGAGTTGATCACATGGCTCAGCCCTGACAAGGCCAAATGGATTAAGCAATATTCACGTGTAATGACTGTAGCGCGACAAAAACCATAAGGACGACGGCGTTGCCATCAGGCTGGATCCTTCTCACCACTGGTTTCTCTCATCCATGTTGCTATCGAGTCATGCAACAACCATGGTGACGGAGCGCTGCAAGAAACCATAGCAGCATCAGTTGCGGTGAAATGGCACCACTCTTCATCATCTGAGGTCCACTCGCCGATGATTTCCCCGTCAACAAGCAATACGTCGCCTTCGAAAGCACCATTATGGTAACCAAGCATGATAATTCCATGACGAACCATGCCTCCAGCGTCGACCAAAACACAGATAATTTTGAATTGGGCGCTCACTGCGCCTAGATCGCGACCCGAGATTTGACCAACTTCAAACTCGCTGTATTTTATAATCCCGTGGTAGACATCTTCAGTCTTGCTTGCTTCAATCTCGCAGGACAAATCATCATGGAATTCGGTTACTACTTTCATGGACTCGGGGCTTTCTTTTGCGTTTCAAAAAATCGTATTGAACACGAGACAAACCAAAGCACTCTGTTAATGAGTTAAGCTAGATAAACCACGCCCGAGTATTGTACTTATTGGGTAGACTGGGTTTTCCAATAATTTGAGTATCATTATGATCGCCGATCCAACCGTTTTCTTTAGCGCTGAACTTGCAGAAGGGAGAAAGCTTTGCCTCCTCCCCATGTCGAGAATGCATGCTGAAGAGCCCGTCTGGCTTGCCAGAGAATTGCTATTTTACCCGGCTAACACGTTATCTTCGGCACCATTGCGTGTAGCTTGGGAACCCAAGCGGGAATTGGAAGAGTTTTTTGCCAAGAACCACGCAGTCCATCCTGAATTTGCCACGGCAGAAGGCACTGAACTTCACTGGATAAAAAGCGCAGCAACAGAAGTTACAGTCGAAGACCTAATCACAGGAGGACTTCTTGCATTTCCAATAGACCTAGACTGGGATTCTTTCTTAGCACCAGCTTCACACGAAGCTCATCTTCATCTTATCTCCTACGCTGCCGCGCATGCCGAAAAATACATGAATCAAATTCGGTTTGACAATTGCCGTATCAACACGCCGGAAATCCTCCCTGAGAGAGCCGGCTTACTCGAGAACAAACAATTTTCAGCGGCTCTATTTTACACCCAGCAAGACAATGAAAGTTACATTATTGCAGGGGATCTTGTCCGGCAAAGATTTGTTACCGGCTTGGGGCTTGAGATTTGCGGAGCCGTCGTTCGAACGTTTCCATCCGGGGAAGTTTGGCACATCACCAGCCACGCTCTGCAGATGCACACTGATGCGCTTGAAGCACCAAATGACACAGCAAAATTTATTAACTTGATAAACCTTTTAGACTATCTTGCCGCCCCCTCAGATTATTTACCAATGGCAAAAGCGAAGGCAAAAATTGCCAGACATGTGGCAAAAACACGCTCAGAGTATGATGCAATAATCGAAGACTTCAAATTCTTGACGAGTGCAAAGGACGAAGACAACCAAAACTTTGGCCTTCGGCACAATATTATCCATATTGGCAAAAGATTAGAGGACATGCTTATCGCAACCGAGCGTAAGGAAGTCCTAGCCCGTATGGACGGCTACGCTCGCAAAGTAATTGAAGATTTGTTCAAATTATCAGGCCAAACATGGTCAGACGTTGAAGCCATGAGAAGCTCAAAAGGTAACAGTCTCGGATTGTAGGCCTAATGCCAGCGCGCAACCTACAAGCAGCCAAACGCAATGCGGCAATGCAGTATTTGCATGGCCCGCCCATTGTGCACCTGCAGCATAACTCCTATCTTCAGTGGCAGTGATTGGTTCTACCTCCTCCCAGAGCCAATCGACAGTAATAGGCGGCATCCACCTCCTCCCGGATGCCGCCTTTATTTTGTCTGGTGCTTGGTTTGCAAAACCATCAGCCCCCTAAACCCTGCTCTTCCATCAGCGCATCCAGAAAGTCGCTCTGCTCGAGCAAAACATCTTCCCACTCTAGCGGAAGGGGTTCGTCGGGATGTGGCGTAGGGTGCAAGTCTTCGGTGCTGCCAGACGCATCTTGACCCAACATCATGGCACGTGCCTCCCTTAGGGCGTTGCGATCCTCGGGCTGACCAGTGGGCTTTGCCTGCTCTGAGGTTTCACCTGCGGCATCGTTTTTACCCTGCTTAGGCTCGACTTCTTCCCAAGGCCCGACGCCCTCAACGTTTGGCGGATACGGAAACGCCCGCCCCTCCTGCTTTTCGACCAATTCCTTGAACAAAGGATCATCGTAATACTTGATCCGCTGCGCTTTGATCGGATGCTGAGGCGAGGCCAGAATAATCACCTCGTCCGGGTCCATCAGCCGCGCTTCCGTCTCAGAGAGAAGCGGGCGTTCTTCGAGACGTGTTGATGTCGAAGTCGCCCCCAACACCCCTTTGTTGCGCCCATACATACGCGTGACGGCCTCACGTGTTGTACTGCCGACAGCGGCAGAAACCTCGCGCACCGTGCGCTGATCCCTTGGTGTGATATAGAGCTTCAGCCCCGCGCCGTTTTCAAGGCTCTCACGGCCTTCCGGGCCGTAGATCCGATCCAGCGACGCCAGCGATTGCGCGATCATCGCCACGCGGCCGCCATAGCTGGCCAAGGAATGGATCGCCCGTTCCAGATAAGGCATTGCGCCCATCTGCTGGAACTCGTCAATCATGATCATCACCGGCCAGGGCTCATCCTCCGCTGGCTCGTTCAGGCGCAAGCTGGCAATCAAATCGGCAAAGAGCAGACGCAATAGCGGGGCCAGGGTCGCGATATGATCCTCCGAGACGACGATGTAGAGCGACTGCGGTTTCTTGCGGAATATCGAAAAGTCGATATCGCTGCGCCGCGTTGCCGCCCTCACTGCCGGATTGTCCCATTGTTTAAGGCCTGCGGTCATTAGGGCCTGGATGTTGCTGGTCAGCAAACGGCTCGATGCACTGGCCGCATTGGTCCAAAGCTCGCGCACCACAGCCTCTTCCGCTTCTTCGGCGTAGGCCTTGTATTGCGCATTCTTGTAATCCCCTCCGGCCACGATGCGATTGACCTCGCCGAGGGTTGCCCTGCCGCGCTGAATCGCCAACAGGCAGGCCGCAACGAAGATCGATTTGCCCGCCTCCGAGAAGGTGTCGAGTGTCTTGTTGTCCTTATCCAGGAACAGATCCGCGAGAATACTCACTTCGGTGAAGCGCTGCGCAAAGCTCGGGGCCTTGGCGATGCGGGCCAGCGGATTGTAACAATGGGTTGCATTGGACCAGTCAAACGGGCTGAATCGGTACACCTCATCGCCATTCAGAGCGCGAAGGCGAGAGGTCTTGTCAAAGTTCTCGCCTTTGACATCAAGCACCACCACCGATCCCGCAAAGCCCAGAAGGTTCGGGATCACGAATCCCACCCCCTTACCGGCGCGGGTCGGGGCCACCATCATCACATGCGGGATCACCGTCGACGATATAAATGGGCCTTTGGAATTTGGCTTGCCGATCTTGCCACAAACAAAGCCGCGCCCGGCATCCTGCAGCATATTGTTTTTCTTAAGCTCGGCTTTGCTTTGCCAATGGGCGGTGCCATATTCGCTGCGCTCGCGCTGGAAGGTCCAGGCAAAGGCAAGAACACCAAGCCCGATGATACCAAATCCTATCGCCCCGAAGGCCACTTTGAAGGCCTCGGGATGCGCCAGGCGCGTGGCATCCCCCGCCTTCCAGACGGCCAGCATATCAAAATTGGCAAACCCAACCTTAAGCGCCAGCGTGAGATAGAAGCTGGCGACGATCGTTCCAACTACAGCACCACAGATCGCACCGATGGGGACAGCCGCCCAGAGAGGAAGTGACTTCTGCATATTCTCACCCTCCCCTAGAGACCCATCTCGTCATCAAGATCGTGGCCCTGTTCGCGGGCCTTCGACATGTCTTGCTCTTTTGAGGCTTGGATCATCTTTGCCATCTCGACAGACTTGTCCTGCTGCAGCTCGGCCGCGCGCTCGGTGAATCTCAGGTCACCCGTCTCCTCGCGCATCATCTCAAGGTATTCCTGCGCGACGGTGATTTGGTCGAACTTGCTCGGCAATGCGTCGTCCAGCACTGCATAGTTACCGTTGCGCAACGCCGCCATGCCGCGCTCTCCAAGCGCCGCCGTCAGCTCGACCTTTAACTCGCCGTTGACCACAGCTTCCTGTTCTTCACTGAGACGCCCATGTTTCAAAATGTCAGCCAGACCTTGCAGGGCTTCGGACTTGCCCCCGATGTCGTGATTATCGACCACTGACAACTCGCTGGTCTCTCCCGGATCATCGCGCCGCAGACCCTGCCCGGCTGACAGATCACCCGAGAGCTCGCGCATCCGATCCGCCATGCCATCCATAAAGGTATCCACCACCTCAAGCGCCGCGATTCGCTGCGGTTCTGTCGCAGTGTCAACGTTCAACCCATCTTGGGTCAGGACCGCATTCATGTCCCGCTCAACCCAGTTCTGCGCCAAGCCGTAGTTCTTGGTGCCACCCGCCTCATAGCGCCCAAGGATGTCATCGGAATCAAGACCGTGGTCTTCACCGTAAGAGACCAGCTTCTCCAGCGCCAAGTCATTGCCCGAAGTCAGCTCGGCCACAAAAGCGGCATCCCCCGCCCCCGGCGGATAGGGTTCCAGCAGCACCTTGTTGAACCTGCTTTGCAATTCTGGGTCTGGCACCATCCGCGACAGCTCTTTGAGGACTGGGGCGGTCTTAACCTCAAACGCGGCACGCTCGCTGGCATCCAGTTCTTCGATTTTCAGCCCGATGGCCTCGATCGCGCGTTCCGCATACTCCGTGGCCTGGCCCACGGTTGTGATGTCCTTCATGTCGATCTCTCCTGTCTGTTCATTTTTGCCGGGACCATGCCAAGGCGCACCGCGTCCCATCGCCTCGGCCATGGAGCGCACAGCGCTGCCGATGGCCCGTTGATCCATGCGGTCTAGAAAGTCGGCGACGGATTTGTAGTCTTTGGCGAACGCCGTCACCTGCGCTTCGGCCATCGCGCGTTCCTGCTCGGTGAGGGCAATTTCTTGCGGTCGGCACGCTTGGGCTTTGGCGGCGTAAACCTCTTCCATGCCCGCAGGTTTGGCGTAGATGCCACGCTCAAGACGCGTGGTGGCGTCCAGCATGATGCCATGCTTCTCAGCAATCTCGGCCTGTTTCTCGCGCATCAGCTGCGGTGACATCACGCCTTCGGCCCAGCAGGAAAACCAAGTGCCTTGATCAACACCGCGGTTGTTCAAAAGGATATGGGCATGCTTGTGGGCGCGGTCGTCATGGACCGCCAGAACGTAATCCCATTGGTCGCCATACTCACCGCTGTCAAAGAAATGCTCGGCCCATTCCAAAGTGATGTCGCGGACCTGATCGACTGTCACATCCGTCGGAAACGACAGCAGCATATGCGAGGTGAATCCAAGCTTGGTTGTTCCGCGCCAGGTCTCTGCCCAGTCCTCGATGATGTCTGATTTTTGCGCCTCATCCAGCACCGCATCCGAGGTCAGTGCATTGGTCATCGAGGAATAGGTAAACACCGCTTTGTCGTTCACGTAGGAGAGCTGGTTGCCGAGAGATGCGCGCGTCTTGCAGCCACCCGATCGGATACGTTTGAAGATCGCGGCCCGGCTCTGTCCCGACGCCGCCTTGGCCACATTGCGCAGCGAGGCGCGGCCGGTATTGGCGTAGCTGCGCCCCTGCCTGCGGCCCGCCATGCGCGCCTCGATCCGGGCGTTGGCCTTGCCCCTGATCTGCTCATTCTCCCAGAGCTTGCCCATGACGGCTTCATAGAGGGCTGCCGTATTACGCATCGCGCACGGCCTCCTCGATCACATCCCAACCCTTGCCGCCGCGCACGCGTGCGGCATCCTTCATCCTTCCCATTTCACGGCTCAACCCACGGGTCAGATCGGCGAGTTCTATGAGCAAATCTCGGTCCTGATCCGACAAGGTCAACTTGCCCAGCACGGCCGCCTTGGCGAGGCACCGCAGGTCATTCGACAGATCCTTCGCCTGCCGCCAAGATGCTGCAAAGGATGCGAGCTCCCCCTGCCCCAGATCCAGAAATCCGCAACGTCCGCGCAGCACCGCGTTCAGGGCTTGAGAACGATTGGCAAAGCCACGCGCGCGCCACTCTGCGTCAAAGGCAGCAAGCTCGGATTGGGTCGCGCGGAACGCCACCGTCTCTGACGGATCTCGCAGCGACAGCCCTTCGCCCGTCTGCTCTTTGGCCACCCGTGCGACATGGCGCCGTGTAACGCCAAACACCGCCGCCAACGCCACCGCTGGCTCACCGGCCTGATAGCGCCGTGCAAGATCAATGCGCTGTTCAAGCTTTAGGTTTTTGCGCTTCGCCTTCACTGTTCAGACCCCTAGACCAAATGTGCAAACAGTTGGCATATCCTGCCAACGTCCTTTCTTTCTCACTTAGCTTTGGGTTTGGCTCCACGCAGTATATGCATCATTCGACTTCAGGGCTGGCTTGGTGGAGATAAATCTTCAACAAAACTGGGCGGCCGTTATGGCTGTGGCTTGAGGCGAAATGTGCGCACTATTCTGGTACGAGGAGCCACTGCCTGTTGGCACCGTCTGGGGTGCCTTCTGACATAAAGTGAAGGTGCAGAATGAACAGCAGTGTTGGGGCCCGCATTGCAAAGGCCATGGGGGTCAAACGGCTATCAATGGACTCAATGTGCCGGTCAAGAACCGGCTCGATCTGATCGTAGTAAGCGATCACCGACAGGCGATTCGACGCTTGTTGGTTTGCCTGTTTTGGCACCGCCAACCACTACGGCTGGCGATGCCAGACGGGGTATCTGGCTCAGTGAGCCAGATCCTGATTGCGTAGATCGGCGAAGCGATCCTGGGCGAGCAGAGCCTCGGTCGCGAGGCTGTCTATGAATTCTGGATGGTCGTTCTCTTCAAAGGCGGAGAGGTAGGTTTCAAATGCCATGTCGGCTTGCAGTTCGGCGAGATCGAGAGATTGCTCAAATGTCATGTTGTGATCCTTTCTGTTGATCGTCGTTGGACGGATCGTGGAAAAGACCGGCGGCTTCAGAGCGGGCTGCACCCGGCACGGGGCGCAATGAAATGGAGCACGCTTGGGGGATGTTTGTTGTGAGGGATGCGCAGCAGCGCTCAAGGCCGAAAGGCGTCTTTGTGTGTCAAACAAAATCAAAGAAGTTCAGGACACGCGTTCGAGCCAGCGGCGAGAGGCAGCGTGTTCGCGAGCTGTGTTACACAAAACGACAGGCCGTCCAGAAACCTCCCCCAAGTGTTGCTGACCGCTCGCCTCCGGGCTAGCGATCTGATGGGCCAACAGGTCAATGGAATGGAGCGCCACATGCGAACATTGATCACCGTTTCTCATGCTGAACTGCACGCCGGATCTCCGAAAGACCAAACCAATCTCGGTGTGAAGTTCCGGCGGTTCGGGGAGCGTAGATTGGCAGCGCGATGCAGATGAATTGGAATTGCTCGCCCCCTTGATCCTGGCAACAGGTCGGCGCTTCCAGAACAGCTGTCCGCGTTCACCTCAAGAGGGTGGAAACATTTATAACTGGACAGGGATCGTCGCATAGCCTCGCCGGGTCTTGGTCGCCTTGAGCTGCCGCAAAGCAACAATCGCGTCCTGTTCTGACGCGAGATATGCCGCCTTCTTCTGCCCGCCTTTCGCGCCGATCCGCCCCCACTCGCGGGTCAGACACCATTCTCCAAACAGCGTTTGAGAAACGCTCAACTCATAAAAACGTCGCTGCCGTTTTGCTGGAATGATCTTTTCGAGGCGATACCGCATGGCTGGGTTCCTTGCCCGCTTGTCATCAGCATAGCGCAAAAGGTTCAAGAATGAATCCCCCTTAAGTTGGGTTCGCAAGGGCGCGTCCAAAAGCTTCGCAGGGCGGTGACGGCCCAAGGAGCTGAGAGGCAAAACCAGCGGCGTGACTTAGGGTGGGCACCTTGGTTCGTGCCAGTTCAATCAACACGCAGAAGCCCGTCGCCAAGAAAGTCCAACCCCCAGAACTGGCAATTCCGGCATCGTCCGAACTGACGCCGTTGCGAGACCTTCGCTTTGTTTGGGCCCACACGAGACAAGAGAAAAGCCAGACCGCCGAAGCGGCCTGGCTTGTTTGTTACGCGGCGTCTTTGGGACCCCAGGGGATGATGGCCTGCAGGGACATGTCGTCCTGGCTCGCGGCCTTGCCAAGATTGGCGTTGAAGGCGTGATCGCGGACCGTCAGGGTGAAGTAGTCAGAGCCGGTGTCTTTGTTCTGCTTCTTCCAGATGCCACCGCATTCGACCAGTTTGCCGCGAGGGGAGCGGCCGAGGACGCGGTGCGTCGGGGCCATCGGGTTGGAGCTGGCGACTGGTTCGACCGTGATGTCGAGGTCGAAAGTCAGGGTTGAGATTGAGCCGATGCCTTTTGCGGTTTCGATATCGTCGCTGGTGAATTTGATGCAGTTCGTGGTCATTGCTTTTCTCCTTGTTTGCGTTGCAATGATGGTCACTTTGCAGCTGGCCAAGGCCCGGACACACCGGAGGGAACCGCAGGCGTAGCGCAGCGGAGAGGGGCAGGCGCCGCTCTTTTTGTCACGCGAGGAATGGACCACCCCTTTTCTTTGGTGGGACAGGGGAAAAAGATCGGGGACAACCTTTGTGGCCGGGGTGACAGCTGCGACCAGCATTATCGAGCAACTCAACACATAGGGAGAAAAGCTGGTGGCCACGTCGCAGATTGGGAAAAGCAAAGCGAATACTGTCGCTTAGGTGCGGTCTCACCTCGCTCACCCGCACGGGATCTGTCCTTCGGCAGTGACCACAAGACGTTCGGGTAGACCCGCAGGTTCCCCGGATCAGTTCTAAGTAAAAATCAACACAATTTGATCAACGCGCTGATATGTAGCCTTTGCCCCTCTGCGTAGACTTGGAGCGGTTACGCCCGGCGCAGCTGAAAGGCAAACTGCACGTCATAGGCCGAATTGTGGAAAAGGCGTTGATGTTACTCAAATTTGAACTTGACACCCATAAAATTAGACCTCTATGTTTATGGTGGAACGGCAGGAACAGAGGAGGTTCCCGTCACTCATGAACACAATCTGGAGGAACACCATGTCACGAATTTCATATCCGACCGACCTGCGCACGCAGGCCAGAACTTGGGCGCTCTGCCTAGCCCTGGTGGCTGGCCTTGCCGCCCCCGCCATGGCGCAGGACAAGACGTCGTTCAGAGAGCACAGCGGTGTATTGCCCGATGGTACGTCCTGGCTTATCCGTGTCCCCGCAAACTGGAACGGACGGCTGCTACGCGACCTTGATTTCGCTAGCTTCATCCATGTTCCTGGCTTCGCCCCGCGTTACGACGATCTGTTGGCGCGCGGCTATGCCTTCGCCGGTCTGGCCCGCCATCCACTGCGGCTCTGGCAGTACGATCCGCAGCGCGAGATCCTGAACCTCGAAACCGTGCAAGACACGTTCACCAAACTCGAGCGCGAGCCGGACATGGTCCTTCAGTACGGATGTTCCGGCGGCGGTCTCGACAGTCTCGCCTCTGCGGAAGTCTACCCCGACAAGATCGACGGTTCTGTCGTGCTTGCTGCGCATACCCCGGTCTGGATCATGAACAGCTTTCTTGACGGCTGGTTCGCAATGAAGACCCTGCTTGGGGCTGACTTCGAAGCACAGGGGCTGGGGCAGGCCTCAGAACTGACAGTGGTCGGGCTGCCCAATGCCGGTGCGGGCGGCGACCGCAACCTCGACGCCATCCGCGCGGCATGGAAAAGCGCGATCGAGAACGCGGGCAAGACATCAGAAGGCCGTGCCCGGCTGGCACTGGCCTTTGCACTCGGCCAGTGGTCGCCGTGGTTGGCCGAAGGCACCGACCTGCCCGACACGGCCGACACGGCAGCGATGGCCGACATGGTCGTGAAATCGGCGATGCGCAATGCCAGCAACGTTGGCGGTACCTCGCGGCTGTTGTTCGAAAACGCGGCCTCTGGCCAACAGTTGTCGGGTAACGAGAGCGTCGACTATGCCGCGTTCTACGCCAATGCAGCGCCCGCTATGAAACAGTTGGTTGAGGCGCTTTATGATGAGGCCGGGCTGGACCTTCAGGCGGACATTGCGACCATCAATGCGGAACCACGGATCGCGGCGTCCGATTATGCGCTCGACTTTTGGGCTGCGGATGGCCGCACCACGACCGGAGAGCTCGAAGTTCCCGCCATCCGCATCCACATGTTAGGCGATTGGGCGATCCCCTACTCTCTGATGCAGGGCTACGAGGAACTTGTCGAACAGGCCGGGACCACCGACCTCTATCGTCAGGCGCTTGTTCAGGGCACCGGTCACTGCGAGTTTATGGCGGCGGAAAGCAGCGTGATCGTCGAAATCCTAGCCGATCGGGTGACGACTGGCATCTGGCCAGAGACCACCTCTGGGGCGCTGAACACAGCCGCCACCGCGCTTGAGACAGGGTCCGTTCCCCGATTCATCGACCATGGCGACTGGCGCGTCGACGCCTACAACCGCCCGTGGACGCCAGCCCAGTGACACATCGCGGGGCCGGCTTCACGGTTGGCCCCGTCCCTACCGCGTCAGGCATGGCACGGACGAGATGAGCGTCTTGGGATATTCGTTCTTCGGTTCGTCAAGCACATTGGCCGTCGCTCCGCGCTCGACCACCTTGCCGCCGTACATGTTAATCACAGTGTCGCAGAGGTAGGGTTCCTGAAACACCAGCACGACGAGGACGCGGGCCAGCGTGGACTTGCTGGAGCCGATTTCACCTACACCGCGACAATCCGCGCAGTTGGAAACAAAAGCTGACGCCCTGCAACGCGCGTGTCTCGGACGGTCTGGAGAACCAGCCGCAAACATTGTGGTCCTTTTAATGGAAATAATCGGTGCCACTGATGTTGGGATGGGTGATGGCTGTACCCGAAAGATGGGGATTTTTGCGCCAGCACTTTTGGGGGCATTGCCAAGTTGTTTTGATGGTTCGTCGATATGTTTGTCGTTTTGGATTAAGCGGTCATCTGGGCGTCATAAGCGTTCCACAGATCGGATGCGTCTGATCGGGTCTGGCGGTAGTGAGCGGCGGTCATTTTATAACGGCGAGGCTTGAAGAGAATGTTGGCTTGATCATGGGCATACAGAAATCTCTGTGCGTGCCTGGGCGATTTGAAACGCCCCATGATCTTCTCTCGCTTTCGGGTCGGTCGATGTGATCCCTCAACGCGATTGTTGAGGCCTTTATGTGCCACCGCGCTGACATTGACATCAGCGGCCCCGAATTCAACTTTGGTAACCGCCCCATTGCTACCGC
>JAWSVL010000030.1:0-94236 GCA_033851935.1 Sulfitobacter sp. | reverse complement strand
CCGGCAAGGGCGGCATCCTGCCCGGCATGAAAGTGACCCCTGAAATCTCGGCAATCCGCGGCATTCCTGAGGGCGAGGATTCAATTTCGCCCAATCGCCATCCCGAAATCAACGATGCGGCGTCCATGCTGGATATGATCAACCGCATCCGCGACGTCACCGGCAAACCCGTCGGGTTCAAAGCCGTGGTTGGCAGCTACGGCTGGCTGTCCGAACTGGCCAAAGAAATCCACCGCCGGGGCATCGATTCCGCGCCCGATTTCATCACCATCGACAGCGGCGATGGCGGCACCGGCGCGGCACCCATGCCATTGATGGATAACGTCGGATTGGTGATCAAGGAATCCCTACCGCTGGTTGTCGACATTCTGACAGAACACGGCCTGCGCGACCGCGTCAAAGTCATTGCATCGGGCAAACTGGTGACCCCCTCCGAAGTTGCATGGGCGCTGGCCGCCGGTGCCGATTTCATCAATTCCGCACGCGGGTTTATGTTCTCGCTTGGCTGCATTCAGGCGCTAAAGTGTAACAAAAACACCTGCCCAACCGGGATCACAACCCACAACAAACGCTTACAAAAAGGCCTGAATCCCGCTGATAAATCGGTAAAAGTCGCTAACTTCTGCACAAACATGATCCACGAAGTCGAAGTGATCTCCCACTCCTGCGGCGTAGGCCGCCCCCGCCTGCTCAACCGCAAACACGTGCGCATCATGCAATCCAACGGCACCTCAACCCCAATGGACGAACGATATCCCTACAAAGATATCCTACCCCAGTACTTGCCTAAAACTGCTGCTGAATAAAAGGAACAAGAAACGATGGAACATTCAGAAACCACAACTATCAAAGCATCCGACCTTTTTGTCCAAGCATTGGAGGCAGAAGGTGTAGAAGAGATTTTTGCAGTACCCGGTGAGGAAAACCTTGATCTGGTAGAATCCCTGCGGACATCCAGCATCAAATTGGTCCTAACGCGCCACGAACAGGGTGCTGCATTTATGGCTGCCACATACGGCCGTCTTACAGGCAAACCCGGCGTCTGCATGGCAACCTTGGGGCCAGGCGCGACAAACTTTGCGACGCCTGCAGCCTACGCACACTTGGGTGGCTTCCCTCTGATCATGATCACGGGTCAGAAACCCATCAAAAAATCAAAACAAGGTCAGTTCCAGATTGTGGACGTTGTCGCCTTGTTTGATCCCATTTGCAAAATGACCAAGCAGATTGTTCACGGCAACACCATCCCAGCCCTTGTCCGCGAAGCGTTTCGCGTCGCAAGTGAAGAACGGCCTGGCGCAGTTCTACTTGAGCTGCCCGAAGACATCGCCGAAGAGCGCTGTGTAACATCGGTTATTGAGCCTCACAAACGCTACTATGCCGTTGCTGGTGATGCAGTCATTGCTGACGCCGCTGACCTGATCAAAAATGCCAAGATGCCATTGGTGCTGATCGGCGCAGGTGCCAATCGCAAAGAAGTGCGCAGCGCTATTTCAGGCTTTATCAACACAACTGGCATTCCGTTCTTTGTCACACAAATGGGCAAGGGTGTCGTAGACGAACGGTCTGAATTCTTTCTTGGCACAGCAGCCCTATCTGACGGTGACTACATGCACTGCGCCATTGATCGCGCTGATTTGGTTATCAATTTCGGACATGACGTCGTAGAAAAACCGCCATTCTTTATGGAGCCGGGCGGCAAAAAAGTAATCCACGTTAACTATAAATCAGCACAAGTTGATCCCGTCTATTTCCCTCAAGTCGAAGTTGTCGGCGATTTGGCAGCCTCTGTAAAGAAACTGCAAGACGCCGTTGGTGATAACCTTGAAGTAGATATTTCTTATTTCAAAACAATCAAAGCCGAGGTCGAAAAACATCTGGGCGAGGGTGTGGATGATCCACGTTTCCCAATCACGCCACAGCGCTTTGTCGCAGACACCCGCAAAGCCATGGGCGACAAAGACATCATCGCGCTGGATAACGGGATCTACAAAATCTGGTACGCGAGAAACTATAAAGCCTACGAGCCGAACACCGTTCTGCTGGACAACGCACTGGCCACGATGGGCGCGGGCCTACCCTCTGCGATGGCTGCTGCCTTCCTTTATCCGGATCGTCGCGTGATGGCTATTTGTGGTGATGGCGGGTTCATGATGAACAGTCAGGAAATCGAAACCGCGATCCGTATGAAGCTGAACCTCGTTGTCATGGTCCTAAATGACAGTTCTTATGGCATGATCCGTTGGAAACAAACCGCAGCTGGGTTTGAAGATTGGGGCCTTGAGTTTGGCAATCCAGATTTCGTCAAATATGCCGAAAGCTATGGCGCGACGGGCCACCGGATTACAGCAACTGACGATCTGGTCCCAACCATAGAAAAGGCATTCACGGCTGGCGGTGTTCACCTGATTGACCTACCAGTTGATTATTCCGAAAACCAAAAAGTGCTGATCGACGAACTCGCTGAAAAAGCTTGCCTGCTATGAGCAATGCAATGCTTGAAGTCGTAAATCCGTTTGATCTGAAACCGATTGGCACTGTGCCACTTGCGCAGTGGGACGACATCGACCGCTATCTGGATATTGCGCAGCAGCTTTACCAGAACAGAACGGATTGGATGCCCGCACATCAAAGGGTGGACATCCTTCAGAAAACGGCCGTGTTGATGCAGGGCCGTTTTGATGAGCTGGCGTATTTGATTGCCAATGAAGGCGGCAAACCTTTGGTCGATGCACGCGTTGAAGTCACGCGCGCGATTGACGGGGTAAAGCTATGCATCGAAGAAATTCCAAGCCTTGCAGGCAAACAAATCCCGATGGATCTAAGCGCTGCAGGTGCGGGTCGCACCGCTTTTACCCAGCGCGAACCGATCGGGCCTGTTGTTGCAGTTTCCGCGTTCAATCACCCTCTAAACCTGATCGTGCATCAGGTTGCCCCTGCCGTTGCGACGGGTTGTCCCGTTTTGGTCAAGCCCGCTGATGACACCCCTCTTTCGTGCAAAGCCTTTGTTGATATCCTAATCGAGTCGGGCCTCCCCGAAGAATGGTGCCGCTATGTACCCTGCGATATTCCAACCGCAGAAAAACTGGTCACCGACCCCCGCGTTGCTTTCTTTACTTTTATCGGGTCGGGTAAGGTGGGATGGATGTTGCGTTCAAAACTGGCTCCTGGTACGCGCTGCGCGTTGGAACATGGCGGTGCTGCCCCCGTTATCATAGACGATAGCGCTGATATTGAAACGATGATCCCCAGCCTCGTGAAGGGTGGATTCTACCATTCAGGACAAGTTTGTGTGTCAGTGCAGCGCGTATTCGCGCCCTCAGGCATGGCAGATGACATCGCCGAACTGATCAGCGATCAAGCAGAAAAACTGATCGTCGGGAACGCCGTGAACGAAGACACCGACGCAGGCCCCTTGATCCGGCCACGAGAAGTCGACCGCGTTGATGAATGGGTCAAACAAGCCAAAGATACTGGTGCTCAGATCATGACTGGTGGAAAAAAATTGGGCGATACCACCTATGCCCCAACGGTCTTGTTGCGACCTTCCCAGACAGCGCAGGTTTCGCGCCAAGAAATTTTTGGCCCCGTTATCTGTGTGTATGATTACTCAGATATCGATGCAGCAATCGCTCAGGCAAACAGCTTGCCGTTTGCATTTCAGGCTTCGGTGTACTCAAAGAATCTGGATGTGGCGATGCAGGCGGTCCAGAAACTGGATGCAACAGCTGTGATGGTAAATGACCATACCGCGTTTCGTGTGGATTGGATGCCTTTCGCTGGTCGGCGTCAATCAGGATACGGAACTGGGGGTATCGGCTATACGATGCATGACATGACCCAGGACAAAATGACGGTCATCAAACTGTAGGAAACCCCAACAAGATTGTTCAATTACGTTTTGTCCAAATGGGTATTGCACAGAGACATAGATCCAACAGCAGACCTTCATTGAGATATCGACGAAGGTCTGCTGTTGCTTCAGGCTACAAACTGACTGCGGTGTTCTTTGCAATACCGTACCAGAACATCACGGAACGCCTGTGACTTTTTGGAGGGCCACACATCGGGATGCCCGACCACCCAAATATCAGCATAGGGCTGCGGAGGTAGGATAGGAACCTGTACAAGCCCCGCAGAAGCACGCCCAAGGAACATCGGCATGCGGACCACTCCCAAACCAGCCTGTGCAGCACCAACCATTGCAACCATATCGTCAAACCGAAACCTTACATTATTATTGGGATACTTCGCACTGATCCCTTTGGGCAGGTTTGGGTAGGCATCATAGACGATCCAATCAATCATCCTAGACGCATCCGATGCAATTTGGTTGGCTATGCCTTGATTGGCAAAGCTGGCATTCTCCTGTTTTAGCAATCTTAGACCCGTCAATGTGTCGCCCGGGTTTCTGCTAATACGAATAGCAAGGTCAGCTTCAAGTCGTGTCAAATCTAACACGTCATTTGTCGCTAGGATGCGCAATTCAATGCCGGGATGTGCTCTGGTGAATTGATCAATAATCGGTGACAGAAAGCTGGCAATCAACAACTGTGGTGCGGTTATAGTCAGCACTCCAGAAAGCTCGGTCTCTGCACCTTGTAGCTGGCGCATCAGGCTGTGTTCGGTCTTCTCCATCTGGCTCGCATGCTTTGCGACCAGATGAGCTGCGGCAGTAGGTCGGTAACCATCAGGGAGCCGCTCAAACAACAACTGGTTTAACGCTTCTTCGGCACGACGGATTCTACGGGCTACGGTAGTATAATTCACACCCAAAGCCTCGGCTGCCCCCGCCAGTGAGCGGTGGCGCACCAGCATCATAACTGTACGTAAATCATCCCAAGCAATATCCACATATGCATTTTCGCACACCTGACATGCAAACACACGCGTTTTTACTTGTGAGGATTGCGGTAAGTTGTCCTCATCATCATCCAATGGAGAAGATCATGATTTACGCCTATGCAGAAATTACGGTTACCAACCCCCAAGCCTTGATAGAGTATCGCGATGTAGCAGCTGCAGCACTCGCCAAACATGGTGGCAAAGTTGAAAGTTCCACACGTGAATTCACAGTCCTTGATGGTGCTCCAGAAAAACCAAACGTGGTGGCACTGCTTAGTTTCCCTGACAAAGAATCCGCCGTTGCGTGGTCAACTGATCCCGCACTGGCCGATGTACACGCCCTACGCCGCAGTGCCGGGGCCTCTAACATTCTGTTGCTGGGCTAACTGTTAAAAATGATTACTGCCCTTCATGAACTCACCATGAAGGGCGGCTTCGCTGACGTTACTAATAACGGTTCAGGCCACAAGCCCAAACAGCGTTTGGGAAGACATCATGAAACTAAATAACGATATTTCCTTCCAAGGACTGCTCAAAAGCATCCTTCGGCAATAACCGAAACCGAGCATCAGAACCTTCAGCTTCTAAAATTCTGTCGCATCGAAAGGCACGCGGCGCGTCCCGGAGGTGATCAAATGCTAACACGTACCAGACGGGATAATTCAACAGCAGATAGTGCGGCTCGATCGTTCGATTTGAAACTTCACCGGATTCCTTTTTGTAACGAATGGTTAAAGCGCGTTGATCCAAAAATGCCTGATGCAAAGCCTGAACTGCTCTGCTTTTGTTTGTGATAACAGTTTCTTGCACACGTGTAGATGCCGTACTACCGATCAAAACCCGAGACTTCAGACCGCTCACCTTGTGGCGCTTGTCCGATGAAAATGACGCGATCAACTGACGCCTGATTGAGCCCATATTTGCTAGAAAGATCGGTGATCCCATCTGCTCAGAAACCGCGAGACTGATGAGCAGGTCAACGGCCTCAGGGTAGCTGAGGTTCAACCGCCCTACTCCCCAATTCCGATCGAGTCGCACGCCTCCGCCGCGACCACGATCCGCATCAATGGGCAGTCCTTGATCCCGCATCAATTGCAGGTCACGTGCGATGGTTCGCTCGCTGACGTTATGCAAATCGGCAAGCGCTTTGATGGTGCACAACCCTTCTTGTTTCAGCTGAACAGCCAACAATTCAAGTCGCCTCAACCGATCTGAAGAATTTGCACGTGCCATCAATCAAATAGGACATAAAATGTCTTATTTGGCAATACATGGGTCAGGACACCAATCAATTAAAAGGAGTTTTCTGATGTCACCTGTAACCGTTCTGGCCCCTATCACACTTGCCCAAGGCAAGACTGAAACTGATCTGCTTGCTGCTTCAAAAACGTTCCAACAAGATTTCGTCGCCCATGAAGCCGGTGTTTTACGCCGTGAGTTGGTGCGAAAACCGGACGGGACGTATTTGGACATTATCCAGTTCCGCAGTCACGAAGATTATTTGGATGTTGTAAAAAAGGAGATGGAATCTCCGGTTTGTGCTGCGTTCTTTTCTGTGATGGATCTTAGCGGCTTTGATCCGGACGCCGAGATGGAAGTCAATTTGTCCCTTGAAACCCACTAGTGGTTCTTACTGGTGGCCCGTTCGCATGGGCCACCAGCCCTGTCTATTGTAACTAGATCCAAGGTCAACTGGAACAGGCAGTCGAACCCATTCAGAGCACCGTCCAGAAGAGGAGCCCAAACCACATTGGCTATGGCTCTTCAATTTCTCAACTGCGGCCTTTTGGACTACGGGTAAACCTCGGCATGTTTCCTGCCATGATGCACCCAAATGGGTCAATCCAGTCAACGATTTCAGCCAAATTGAACGACTCAATTTGTGCCGTAACAGCCGCCGCTGGCTTATAGCTCGAGGGCAACTCGGACGCGTCTACCTTTCCAGCGTGGAAACGCACATCGAGACCTGCTGTTTCCTCAATCATCGCCTCATCAGCCGTCTTTGCACCTAACCTTCGAAAATGCTCTGTCCGTGACCAGTTTCGTCCTGCCCCATGTGGACTGAACCCCAAGGCATGCGGCGCATCAGTACCACGTACAATTAGTATCGGTTCCGCCATATTCAGTGGAATAATCGTACGACCCTGCGGATCAGCGTCAGTAGCAAATCCAGACCACCCAGGCGTTGCACCCTTGCCATGCAGATAGGTATCACCGCGTTTGAAAACGAAATTATGCTCGTTCCAGAACCTCTCCCCTGCTGTTGCACCTGACGCCTCAATTGTCGCCTGATGGATCGAGTTGTGGTTGGTCTTTGTCCACTTTCGAATGATCTGCAACGCATCCCAGTATGCACGCCCGTCGTCGCTATCAGCCGGAATCCAGGCATTCTGCTTCAACGTCTTTTTGGAATGACGACGCCTGTATTTCTCGGCCACCTCCATCCCAGTCTTATACAATTTCGCACCGGGCCCGCGTGATCCGTGATGTGTGATCAAAGTTGTCCGACCCGTTGTCCGCGAACGACCAACGAACAGAAAATGGTTCCCGTCCCCCTGTGTCCCCATCTGTTCTTGCGCCACGCGAATGGTCTTCGCGTTATTCAAAAAACGGTTGCCACGAAATGCATCCAACAGATCAAGCGACACGGTAAAGCGTTGACCCTGAGGCCGCCCACCGGGACCGAAATGGGTCACATTTGACGCCGCATCCAGTACGCTTGCGGGATCAGCGTCACCCAAATCTGTCAACATCAACGAACAACAGATATCGGCAGAGTGCATTCCTGGGTGGATCGCATTGTGTGCAGCAACAACACCTCCAACAGGGATTGTCCCAATCGGGCCCGCAGGACAGGCATCAGGCATGATCGCACCGCCAACAACAGTTGGCGTTCGCATAACTGCACGCATTGTTTCGCGGACTTTAAGAAGGTTCTTCTCTTCATCCGCATCGGCGGGGATCAGGTTTTCTTCAAATGAAACAGCGCCATCATCGTGCAATTCTACCTGCTTGGGGGGCACAGGAATTTCTGATGCCAAATCTGCGCGAATAGACACTACATCGGCACCATCCTCCTGCATCTGATTGGCACGGGCCAACAGTTCAGGAAAATGCGCCCCGGGGACGTGCCCCCAGCTTTTCAAATCTTGGCCAGTCAAATGTGTAAAAGTTAGGTCTTCCATCGTTTTATCCTTTTGTCATTGCTCCCCATCGGGGTGACGGTTGCGGTGTAGCGGATTGGGAATACGCCCAATCCGCTACATTTCGGGATGCGAATTCATCCGTTTGCTTTGCGTCTTCTCTTTCGGTGCAACAGTTTTCGCAGGAATAATCAGTGGGCCAAAGATCAAAATAATTCACACGTAATCATTTGAGATAGCTAGATAAAAACCATAATTGCAATATTGATCGCCACAATATATGATACTGAACTATCGTATCTTATTATTTTGGATCGTATCATGCGGAACGTCGTCATTGGTTTTCTCGGCACGCAGCTCGACAGCGGAAAACGCCGCGGCTGGAAGCCAACCCTCAGCCTTTGCCAAGTTGACGGTTTTGCTGTGGATCGTCTCGAACTTCTTTTCGACAGTCAGTTCAGCCGTCTCGCGCATAACTTAAAACGTGAAATTGAACAGGAATCACCTGAAACAGAAGTCATACTCAACCGCTTGGATATGGATGACCCTTGGGACCTCGAGGAAGTCTACGGCAAGTTATTTGATTTCGCCCATACATATGGATTTGATGAGGATCGTGAACGGTACCATATTCACCTAACCACCGGGACGCATATTGGTCAGATTTGCTGGTTCTTGTTGTCAGAGTCGCGCCATATCCCGGCCGCCCTTATCCAAACAGGGCCACCGCGAGGCGAAGATACAAATGGCACGTTCGACCTCATTGATCTGGATCTTGGCCGTTACGACGCCATCCAGCAACGCTTTGACCAGCAAACGCGAGAATACGGTGACCTTCTTAAGGGTGGGATTGAGACGAAAAACACAGGTTACAACACCCTGATTGATCGTGTTGAGCAGGTCGCAGGCCTATCCGATGCCCCCATCCTGCTGATTGGTGAATCCGGTACGGGCAAATCAGAATTGGCACAACGGATCTACGAGCTAAAACTTCAACGGCGTCGCGTAAAAGGGCGTTTGGTGCAGGTAAGTTGCGCAACGCTTCGAGGTGGCGGTGCAATTGCAACCCTATTTGGTCAACGTCGTAGCCATACTGGACAACCAGGAACAGAGCGCGCAGGGCTTTTGAGAGAAGCCGATGGTGGTGTCTTGTTCTTGGATGAAATCGACGAGCTTGGGCTAGAGGAACAGGCACTTTTGCTGCACGCAATTGAGGCAGGCCGCTACTATCCCCTTGGATCAGATTCCGAAGTGACAAGCCGCTTCCAAGTCATCGCAGGCGCGACGCATGATCTATCCGCCCTCGCCGCAGCAGGAAAATTTCGCCTAGACCTCCTATCGCGCCTCAACCTTTGGACATTCTCCCTCCCTGCATTGCGCGAACGACCCGAGGATTTTGAGGCCAACTTGCGTCACGAACTCGCACGGGCTGAAAAAACGCTGGGAATTAGGGTTGGGTTCAATGCTGATGCATCAGATGCATGGCTTAGGTTTGCCAAGGCCCCAACGACACTTTGGCCGGGAAACTTTCGCGATTTTAGCGGCGCCATCCTTAGGCTTTGCACACTTGCACCGCGTGGTCGCATCACGAGAACCCAAGTCGAGGAAGAAATATCAACACTGCAGAGGAGATGGCGGGCTGCTGACAGCGATGCGGATGGCAAACTCGTTGCGCGCTTTGTCGAAATTGAGCTAGATTCTTTCGACATCCCCCAACTGGCACAGGTCATTCGCATCTGCCAACGATCCACGTCAATAAGCGAGGCTGGCCGTATGCTTTTCGCTGTTTCAAGAGAGGAACGCGTAAGTCGAAACGATGCTGACCGCCTTCGTAAGTACCTTGCAAAATTTGATTTAGTTTGGGCTGATCTGACCTCTACTTGATCCTCCATTCAACGCGTCAACATTGTAGCGGCTCACTTAAGTGCAAAGGCGCAACACTTTTGAAGCCTATGTAAATTCCTTTTGCGAGAATCTCAAAGAATGGCTAATGCGGCCACACAAGGACGATCCGTCCTATTCGTAACGCCAATCAGGAGGGCAGCACATGACTAGACATACCGTTTCCCTTATCGGGCACATCACAGCCTAAGTCAGCCAACTGACCCAGCGTGATTATTCAGGCCGTTTGGCCGTTTCAAAAATTACGAAAATAGGACCATTTCCAATGGGCAATCCTGATATGGATGACCGCGTATCTGCATCGCAGATGAGCGCGACCATCACACAATTCTACACATCCAATGCATGGATCGAAGGCCGTGCAGAAGATCAACTTCATCACGTAAGCAACTGGCAAGGTGTCACTAAAATAGCTGCATTCCCGGACCTACATCCGGGAAAACATGGTCCTGTGGGCTGTGCGGTTCTGGCTGACCGCATTTACCCGCAACTGATCGGCAACGACATCGGGTGCGGCATGTCCCTGTTCCAATTGGACCTGCCTGTTCATAAGTTCAAACTTGAAAAGGCTATGCGCCGGATCAGGGCCTTGGGTGATCCAATGGATAATCCGCAGGGCGAACGTTTGGTGCAGATTGGTTTGTCTACCGAACTGTTTGCAACTGCTTTGGGCACCATCGGTGGCGGCAATCACTTTTGTGAAGTGCAAACACTCACGGATGCAATTGATGGCTGCGACATCGACCAGAAGCTGACTTATCTGCTGGTCCATTCAGGCTCACGTGGCTTAGGCGACGCGATCTTTAGTGCATTACCTGAGGGTGCTTATGATGGCCTTCTTTCAGAAGAAGACAGCGCTGCGAATTACGTCTCAGATCATCACAAGGCGGTTCTATGGGCCAAACTCAATCGCCAAATAATTGCGGAACGTGCTGCAGATGCATTGCGGGCGGATGTCCGCCTTGTCACCGATGTACCCCACAATCTGTTGGAGCACACCTCTTCGGGTTGGCTTCACCGCAAAGGTGCAGCTGTTGCAGCTGATCTGGTCCCAGTTGCCGGATCACGGGCCACGTCCAGCTATCTTGTGCAACCGCTTGAATTGGACCCTGCGTTGGGGTCTCTCGCTCACGGTGCAGGTCGGCGGTATGATCGGTCATCAATGCACGGTCGGGTCCGCAGCAAGCGATCAGATATCGAGGCCATGGAGCGTACTACATTTGGTGGTCGGGTCATTTGCGAAGACCGTGACCTGATGATCGAAGAAGCACCTCAGGCGTATAAATCCGCTGACCACGTAGTGTCTGATCTCGAAAAAACCGGTGTCGCAAGACGCTTTGCAACCCTTAATCCCCTGCTCACGTTCAAGAAAATCCGAAAGGAGGGAAGGAGATGAAAGGCAAAAATCATATTTCCCTACTTGTGAGCGCGGGTGATGGCCCAGCGGAATGCATGCAAGCTGTTGGACATATCCTGAACAGGATGGAGGAAGAGGCGGCAATGTACGGCCTCACCCTTTCAATTCATAAAACTGAAAGCAAGCATGGGCCCAAGTCAGCTGTGGTTGTCGTTTATGGAGCCGATCGCCAAACCTTTGTACGCACATGGTGTGGAACCATTCAGTGGCGCATGCAAAGCCAATTGCGGCGCAATCATAAACGCAGCAACTGGTATGTCGGTGTCTTTGCCATGGGGCAGATCATCTCCAATGCGGATGACATTCGCCAATCCGATGTAGTATTTTCCACATTGCGCGCTGGTGGTCCGGGAGGGCAGCACCAAAACACTACAGACAGTGCCGTTAGGGCCGTCCACAAACCGTCTGGCCTGACAGTAGTTGTACGCGAAGCCCGCTCCCAACACCGCAACAAAGCGTTGGCGATGGAACGTTTGCAAAGCCTTGCTAACGCCCAAGCCGCTGCAGATCAGGGAGACCGAAAAACCAGCGAGAACCTACTGCATCGCACCTTAGAACGGGGGAACCCTGTACGCCTGTTTACTGGGTTGAAGTTCGCGGAGGAAGTGAAAGAGAAGTAGCTTGATCCACTCAAAACGGGGCGGCTTTCAGCGGATGTCTATCCGAATGCCGTCCCCCTTCAACCATCAATAGAGAGACCAAAAACCAAGTTGAATACCCCACTGAACAAGGCCCCTCAGTCAGTACGCATGAATCATCGGTGTCACCACATTCCTGATCAGGTCAATCAATTCAGGGTCCATAAACTGAAAGTCATCGGGGATGTCGAGGACATGAACCGTTTTGGTTCTGATCTCGTTTCTGAAGTCAGCTCGCAGGCGCGACAAATGGGTTTCTTCCATGACGCATATCAGGTCAGCCCAGTAGATATCAGTCAGGTTAACCTGCCGTCGCGCCTTGCGGCTGGTCCCCGCTGATCGTGTATTCACACCGTCATGCCGCCGAAAAATCGCCTCGCCCGTCGGGCTGCGCCATTTGTTCATACTGCAGATGAAAAGTACGTTCATCGTTTTGATTTCGCCCCAACCTGTGCAGGCAAAATATCCCACAGACCTCAAACCAAAGTAAAGCCAGCGCAGCACTGCATCGCTGTATCAGGCGTAATCATCAATTTTACAGCGGATCACTCGGATTACGAGAGGGATACTATTTGTAGCTGTATTCTTGGAGCCGAGATGAGGTGAGGTTTTCCATACTTTGCCGAACTGCCTATTTTTGCTATAGTTATTCCTAAGAAATAGGGAAAATTTATGAACTCCAAGCGCGACACATCACAAGGAGACATGTCGGATCAGGATCGCAATCAGGCAATCGACAGATTGTATGACGTCGCTCTTGATCCTGAACGCTATGAAACCCTGTTGGACGTTTGGGAAACTGCGGTCGGGCCGCTTCGCGCTCAGGCAGATTTTACAGCCCCTCGTCTACTGGATGATCCAATGATTACTGGACATTTTGAACGCGCTAGCGAATTTTTAGACCGCGTGGATCTGTCCAGCCAGGTCGATGATGTTCAGAGTATTCTTGCGCCGTTTGGTAAGGTTTCAGCATTTGTTCTAGACGATACACTAACTGTCCAAGCGGTAAACTCTGCCGCGACAGAACGGCTGTCGCTTCACCAAAACTCATCCCTTGCCGATCTTGCAGTCCACTCCGAAGACCTTGAGGCCATTGGGCGAACAGTTCGTTCTCTTTTGCAAAATGCGGAACAAAACACCACAGTTTTAAGGGCGCGTGCGCGAAAGAAGGGCCATTTTGTTGTGCTGCGCTTTCAGCGATGCCAGACCTTAAAAGGCACACCTTTAGTTTTAGCCGCATCAAGTGAGGTTGGCTGGCCTGAAGGGTTTAATGACATCTTGCGCCGCGCGTTCAATTTGACTGGCGCTGAAACCGATGTTGTTCAAAGCTTGGTTGAGTGTTGTACCGTGAGTGATATCGCGACCCAACGTGGCCGCTCTATTGATACGATACGTGCGCAGGTTAAGTCCATTTTATCAAAAACCGAAACACACTCCCAAGTTGAATTGGTAAGGTTGGCGCTGTCTGTCATGGATATGGCAAATCTCACGTTGAACACGCAGCTAGAACCGCGTCTCATCAGCAAAGGCTATTCAACCCTGAAATCGCGGGATTATCAACGCCTGACAACGCCAGACAACCGCCGATTGGATTATCTGGTCTTAGGCGCTCCAAATGGCAAACCCATATTATTTCTACCGCTTGATTATGGGCTGGTCCGCTGGCCTGCCTCCGCCGAAGCCGAAGCGATCAAGCGTGGCTGGCGCGTCATTGTGCCGGTCCGTGCGGGTTATGGTAGTTCAGATCCCCTACCAAAACGCTGCGACGTAGATGATATCCTCATCCAAGATACCATGCAGATCCTTAAGGCAGAAAAGGTCAAACGCTGTCCAATTGTTTCGATGGGCAGTGACTCCTTTTATGGCGTGCAGCTGGCAAAACTCTATCCTGAAACGTTCACGGCATTGATCGCCTGTGCAGGTGTTTTGCCAATGACGAAACGCGAACAGTTTGAGCGCATGGAAAAATGGCACCGTTTCATTCTGGCAGGTGCAAAATACACACCACATCTGTTGCCCTTTATGGTCAAGGCAGGCTTCCTTCTTGCTCGGAAAATCGGCAAACGCGGATTCATCCATGCCGTGTACGGCAATTCCCCTGCGGATGTGGATACCTTTGAAAACCCCGAGGTCTTTGAAGCGATGGTTACAGGGTCTGAGGTCGCTTTATCCGAAACGCATTCCGCGCATGACAGCTTTTCCCGGATGTTGTTGGGCCGTCAAAATGTCGACTGGTCCGCAGATGTGGACGCGTTAAAAGGCCAACTGCCAATTTTTTTCCTGAACGGAACCCATGATCCGCAAGTGCCCAACGCTACCTTGGAGGACTTCAAACAAGATTTTGATTGGATCGATTACCACGTCTATGATGACGCCGGACAGCTGATTTTTTTCCGCCATTGGCAAGATGTCCTGAAAATTTTGGAACCTTTTACCAAATGATCCAAAATTTTACCCAATATGGGGTATGACGAACGCGGACCCATCTCATAGTATTGATTTATTAAATCTAACTACTTCGAATTTTGAAGGGAACTACAAAGACTTTGACGGCGTATCCGACAGTACTTCAGCTGATTGGTTAGCTTGGCCTCCTACATTAACCGGGAGCCCTTACCTAAATCAAAAGCGGCCGCTTGTGTGGTAATGGAACTATTTGTTCCGTCAGCCAAGTTGTTGCAGCGTTCTGTGTCTATTTCAGTTTGCTGGGTACTTACAATCTTCCCTCTTTCCTGTTTCGGGTTGGTGTTTTCGGGTTCGGCAAATACGACATCGCCAAATATTGGCGAACATCCCAATCGAACCCGCCTCACCCTTGCCCGGAATACGGGCGTCACGTTCAGGTAATACGCCGCCAATTTACAACTAATTTTAGCAGAAATTTTTAGCATGACTCAAAGAGGCGGCCTCAGGGCCGCCTCTTATTCGTTAGAACCACCTGCCCTTTTATCCTATAAGATCAATAGACAACCGGCAAAAACTGATCTTTTAAGTTACTTCTCTAACTTCACGAAATAATCAAAAATCTCGGGGACATTTCCGTCACCCAAGCCCGCGTCCAATGCCGCCTGAAGGTTTGCTGATGTTCCCTCAGCAATCTGCGCACGTGTGCCCAGATCATCGGCCATTTGTACAAAGTATCCGATGTCCTTTGTCGCGTTAGCAATTGAAAAGCCAAGGTTACTAACCCCGTCCACAGCGTAGTTCTTGCAAAATTGCATAAACGGCGAATTGGATGGACCAGCTGACATGATGTCAAACAACTGCTGACGATCTACACCTGCGCGCTGTGCTACAGCAAAGGCTTGGCTCATTGTGACAGCTGTGGTCATGCCCATAAAGTTGTTGATCAACTTAGTGACGTGGCCTGCACCTAGCGCACCAAGGTGAAAGACATTCTCCCCCTGAACATCAAGGACTGGCTTCACCTTTTCATAGGTTTCCATGTCGCCAGCAGCCATAATATTCAAAAGGCCGTCTTTGGCATGGGCAGGTGTGCGGCCCAGTGGTGCGTCGATCATGCCAGCACCTTTTGCAGCAAGGTCCGCACCAATCTTTTGGGTCGAGGCAGGGATGGACGTGCCGTAGTCGATTACAACTGCGCCCTCTTTGATGCCCGCCAAAATGCCGTTATCGCCATATACAAGGCCCTCGACCACTTCCGAGGTTGTGACACAGAGCATCACAATATCACTGGCCTGCGCCAGCTCTCTGGGTGTGGACACCTCGACCGCGCCGCGCGCAACCGTAGCAGCCACCGCCTGCTTATTGCGGCCCATGACAACAAGGTCAAAGCCGTTGTTTTGCAGGCACTCGGCCATGTTGCCGCCCATAAGGCCAAGGCCAATGAAACCGATGACAGGTTTTGTCATATCTGACTCCTAGATGTTTAATTTATGAATTGATTTCGGAAAACGCCAAAACACCCGCTTCGGCGACGGCCAGATCTTGTGCGGGCGATCCGGAACTCACCCCGATGCCGCCGACCACTTCACCGTCAACAAGAACAGGAAGGCCACCAGCAATCACAACCATTCGCCCGCCCAAGGTAGAGGAAATACCATGCGCAGGCTGGCCAGGTTGGTTAACCTCACCAAGGGCATGAGTGCTTTTTTTGATACCCGTAGCGGTAAAGCTTTTGTCGATGGAAAGATTTATACTAGTGATTTTGCCTCCATCCATCCGTTCAAATGCGATGAGGTTCCCACTTTCGTCTGTGACGGCAATACACATGGGCACCCCGATTTCTTCCGCCTTGGCCCGCGCCCCTGCAATCAGCGCATATGCATCGTTGATATCAAGACGTGTGATGGTCAGCATGGTGTACTCCTAAGTCGGGTGTTTTTACTATTTTACGCATGTGCTTACTGTCCAAGAAGGTTTGGCAGCGTCAGGGAAATTGCGGGAACAAAAGTGATCAACATCAGTGCCGAGAAGATCGCGAAATAGAAGGGCCAGATCGTTTTAATCGCCTTCTCCATTGGTAGCTTTCCTACCGCGCAGCCCACAAACAGGCAGGTCCCTACAGGCGGCGTACATAGGCCAAGGCCAAGGTTCACCAGAAGGATCATGCCAAATTGCAGTGGATCAATACCAAGCATATTCATGACCGGTAAGAAGATCGGCGTACAAATCAGAATAAGCGCAGCCATGTCCATGATCATCCCCAACAACAACAACACAGCGTTGATCATCAGAAGGATAAGGATCGGATTTTCTGTAATCCCCAAAAGGAAATCAACGGTTTTGCTGGGAACACGGTAAAAGGTCAGCATATATGCAAATGCGCCAGCACAAGCGATCAAGATCATCACCATCGAAGTCGTGCGCACTGACGAAACGACTGCAACCTTGAAGTTATCCCACGTGATGCTGCGGTATACAAAGAAGGTCACAGCAAAGGCATAGATCGCGCCGAAAGCACCGGATTCTGTCACGGTGAAAACACCTGAAAGAACACCGCCCACAATGATAACAGCTGTCATCAAACCAGGAATTGAACCGACAAAGGCAAACGCAAGCGCATTCCAACCCGGGAATTTCTCAGCTTTATAGCCCCGCTTAACAGCAACCACATAGGCCGCAATCGCAAGACAGCTACACATCAAGATACCCGGAACAACACCTGCAAGGAACAGTTTGGAGATCGATACCGCCCCACCTGTCGCAAGTGCAAAGATGATCATGTTGTGGCTTGGTGGAATAATAATTCCCGCAATTGACGACGTGACTGTGACGTTTACTGCATAGTCAGCGTCATACCCCTTGTCTTTCATCACCGGAATTAGGATCGAACCCAAAGCGGAGATATCAGCAACCGCGGAACCCGAGATGCCGCCAAACAGCATAGATGAGAAAACGTTCACGATACCAAGACCGCCGCGCATGGCGCCGACCGCTGCTTGGGCAAACCGCACCAAACGTATCGCGATACCGCCGTGGAACATCAGATCGCCCGCAAAGATAAAGAACGGGATCGCCATCAACGAAAATACATTAATCCCAGCGACGATACGCTGAAATCCTACGAACAGCGGCAGGCCTTCAAACCAGAACGCCGAAAGCGCCGCAATACCCAGTGCAAAAGCAACTGGCGTGCCAATGACGACACATAGGGCAAAGACCCCAAGAAGAAGCATAAGTCCCATGATTAGCCCTGATCAATATTATCTTGCCGTTTATCCTGCCCCAAAAAGAGACGGATCAAATGGCCGGTGGAAAATAGAAAAATGAGTGCGCCGCAGATCGTCAAAGGCAAAGAGCGTAGGCCCTCGGACACTTGGATCAGTGGAATGAGCGCATTCCATTTGAAACGTGTAAGTTCGATACCATACCAGAACATCATCCCGCCAAATCCGGCCAAGAGAAAGTCTGTTACAACAACAAAAACAGTACGAACACTTGTAGGGACGATGTTGCGAAAGACGACAACAGACAAATGCGTGTGTTCATGTATGCCCACGGCTGCACCGAAAAACGCCATTACCATCATGAGCAAAAGCGAGACCTGCTCAACCCATGTAGGAGTATCATTTAGCACGTAGCGGCCAAACACCAACCACGCAAAAATCACTGTCATTACGACGATAGCAGTACCTGCTATCACGGTGCAGATACGTGCAAGAAAGTCGAATGTCCTGTCCATTTTTCCTAAAAAGGCTGGTGGTGTTTTTGTATTGCGCATGGGTTCCCTCCCCTTGTTGCAAAACGCCCGACATCCATATCCTGGAGCCGGGCGCTCTTCGTCCGCATTGTGGTCAGAAATTACTCAGTAGATTGAGCAATATCGACCAACTTGCGCATGTCTGGGTTAGCAGTCAGATACTCGTCATAAACAGCGACCATTGCTGATTGGAACGGACCTTTGTCAGCAATCTCGTTGACTGTAATGCCTGAAGCTTCAACATCTTTACGTGCCTGACCAGATTGAACGGACCACAGCTCGCGCTGATATGCAGCAGCTTCTACAGCAGCGCCACGAACAGCTTCCTGAAGCTCAGCTGACAATGCATTGAATTTTGTTGTGTTAACACAAACGCACTCTGGAATGATGAGGTGCTCGCTGAGTGAGTAGTGTGTTGTCACTTCGTAGTGGCCAACGTTCTTGAACGACGGGAAGTTGTTTTCCGCACCATCAACAACTCCTGTTTTCAACGCTTGTTGAACTTCGGAGAATGCCATTGGCGACGGGTTGCCACCCATTGCCGAAATCATCGACGTGTACAGGCTGTTGTTCATTACACGAATTTTCAGACCTTCAACATCGGCTGGCGTGTTGATTGGTTTCTGGCTGTAGAATGAACGTGCGCCGGCGTCGAAATATGCCAAAGGCAACAGGCCTGCATCAGCCATACCTTTACCAACGATCTCGCCTGCTTCGCCGTCAAGAACGCGGAACATGTGTGGCACACTTTTGAAGATAAACGGCAGCGAAACAAGGTTAGCTTCTTTTACCATTGGACCGATGGGACCAAGGTTAAAGTTACCTACTTCGATTGCGCCAATACGAACTTGTTCCAGCGCATCTGGCTGCGAACCAAGTACGCCACCGTGGAATACGTCAACCGTAACTTCACCCTTTGTCGCTGCATCAACCAGCTCAGAAAAGCGGTCCATTGCTGCCGTGTTTGGGTGTCCATCATGGTGAACATTCCACGCGCGCCAGTTTTCGGCAGACGCTGAGGTTGCAACAAGTGCTACAGTTGTGGCTGTCGCAAAAATTGTTTTCGTAAATGTCATGGGTTCTCCTCCCCGTTAAATATGGACAGCATCCAGTCATCAATGATGAAGGAAGGAACAGGTTTTTAAGAACACCCTCGCCCCTCCAAAGCTGGAATCACTGCTGCAGCAATAAGGAGACTAGTATCCAAGTCTTGTCAACACTAGTCACCTAGTATCCCAGATGACTTGACAGATGACGCGTCTCGACATTTGATGGGTGCAAATCATGCTTTGGGTGCCGACATGAAATAAGCACCTGATTTATATTCGGATATTCCCCCAACCAAGGGTAATCCAATGGCATGGTAGGGCTAAAACAAAGGCAAAAGTGTAGGAACCTGTGGAAGATATAACCAGACGAACCTCGACCGATGCGGTCTATGAAAAGCTTCACGAAGAGATTCTGTCGCTCGAAATTCTTCCGGGAACAAAGCTGTCGGAGACCGAAGTCGCGCGCCGATTTGGTGTCTCACGACAACCCGTCCGCAATGCGTTTACAAAGCTGGGCAATGAAGACCTACTTGTCATCCGCCCTCAGAAAACCACGAAAGTCCGCGGGTTTTCAATGGACCGTGTTGCACTAGCCCGGCTTGTACGTTTAGCCGTTGAGCTGGAAATCACCAGACACGCAATAGGCGTTTGGAATCCCGATTCCCAAACCAAATTAGAAGAAAACTTGTTGCTTCAGGAACAAGCCGTCGAAAGTGACGACTTGCCAAAATTTCACGCCTTGGACTACGATTTCCATCGTCTGATCTGTGACCTAAGCGGAAACCCGTTGGCGTTTGAGGTGATCTTGGATTGCAAACAAAAGGTTGATCGCCTTTGTATGCTGGGACTGAAGAAAGATAGCAACGCAACCGCGGTCTTGGCCGATCATCGCGAAATAGCCGAAGGCATGGCATCGGGTGATCTGGCGAAGGCGCAGGAAACCATCAGGCAGCACCTGTCCCGCCTTGATGCCACTGTGGACTTCATTCATGCGACGCACCCTGATTACTTTGAGTGAGGGTGCGCCTTAGGTTGTCGAAAAATTTAGGCTGTTCCGCGCTCGGGGCGATCATTGTCGATATTGAATTTCATGCCATCCAACAGTTCTTCTAAGTCCGGACGCGCCGCAGGGCCGTTTGAAATATCAACCAACATCAGCGTGCCGTTTGGACGGATTGCAAACGCGCCCGGTTCCGAAAATAGGTCTGTTGTTTCGGCTTCTGAAAGAGGTTCAGAGACGTAAAGTCCAAGCGAACGCATCTGCTGCTCGGTCATTGCGTAGGCAAGATCAAAATCCCAACCAAACTCTTCTTTGTCCGCAATTGCCTTTTCTTCGGTGTCAGCAGAAACGACAACAACGTCCATAACGTCTGTCCATGATGGCAGTACCGCATTGAGTTTATTGAGGAACCGCTTACAGCGTGGGCAATGTTTGCCGCGATACACAAACAGCATCGTCCAACGGTCCGTAGGTTTGCCAATTGTGACAGCATCCGTTTTTCCGACAACAGGAAAGCTCATTTCTTCGATTTTTGCGCCAACATTAGGTTTAGGTGAGGTCATGAAGTTTTCCTTTGATTTTCGCTCGTCAGTGTTGAAGAGCAAATCCTCTTTTGCATATGAAATTTTCAAATGAAATGGGGGGAACTAAAAATATGAGCAATTTCCGCCCCACGACCCGCTCACGTTTACGTCAGATCATGAGGATCGTTTCTACCTCTGCTGTTTCTAAAACCAGCAGAGTCGTTTTCACTGAGACATCCTGTCTGCTTGCTACTTCCCTGCTTTAGAGTACAGAAAACTGTCGCCAAACAATCACAGCACGCGCATCGTCGCGATGAGTTCGACGACCTTAATTCCATATTTGCGCAGTTCGGATTTGTTCAAAACTGTCCCATTGGCCGCAAGGTACAGCCAATCTGTCGCGTCCAAAACGTGACCTCCCGACTCTTCCGGCAGGCGAATCCGGTACTCCATCTTAAGGGTAGATCCTGAAATGGCACCTGTCGCCTGACCTACGATATCATCTGCAGTAGCCGTGAATGAATCATCACTCTCGAACTTAATATACCATTTTCGATGCTGTTGTGATCCGTCCGGATATGTAAAATGCTCTGCCAAAGTGCCGGTATTGCCACCCCATTCCCCATACATTTTTGCAACAAAACTATTGGTCATCCGCCCCGTCGGCCCATAGATTAGCCCCTCTGACAAAATCTCACCCGACAAGTGCTTTCTAAGATCAAATGTTGGTCCTGTGTTCGCATAATCCGACGGTTTCTGGCTGCGAAAACTAAAAAGAAAGCTCTTAATAATAGCCGCGACAAGCGCTACAAAAAGAAGAACGATTATAAGTTTCATGAGGATAGCTCCTTATCTGGCAACGATAACACCATGAGCAGCGCGCCAAGTTTCAAGATGCAAGGGATGACAGCATATGTGATATTCAATGTCTCCAACGCTTGTGTCGAATTTGATTGACCCGCATTGAATCCGCTGCGTTCTAGCATCGGCAGGACCAAAAATGCCGCTAACGCCAGCCCCAGTTTTCCGGCAAATGACCAGATGCCAAATGCAGCAGACGCTTTTAGGCCGGCCTGTGTAAGCGCCACAGAAAACATGGCAGGCAAAATCACCAGATCAGCCCCAAGTGCCGCACCAGACGCCACACAAATCACCGCAAAGCCGACAGGATTTTCCGGCGCAATATACGCAGCACCTGCAAATCCGAGAATGGACATGGGCATGGCAAACAACAGTGTCCTCTTTCCACCAACCCGTAGACTGATTTTGGCCCAGATCGGCACCGTCACGCCCGCGCTGACAAAAAATAGGATCAAAAGCACGCCAGCCAAACCGTGCAGCAACAAACGATCCTCAACAAAGAACAAGAAAAGAGTTGATGTAATTGCAACTGGCAGGCTGTTGATCATCGCCAGCATCAGCAGTTTTAGCGCACCAGCATTTACAATTCCGCCAAGCGATAACGCCTCACCCAAAATCACGGGTCTACGCCACGCAGATTGGGTCAAGATTGCTACGCCAATCGCCATCACACCAAGGAACCGACCAAATGCAGGATACCCCTGCCCGCCAGCCCCAAAAAATACAAACACAGCAGGCATAATCGCTGCAATAACGACACCGACAAGCATGCCAACTTCACGGTAACTGGCCAGCCGCATCAACTCTGACGGTTCGGGATTGCGTGCAAGTGTCGCGCTGCGCCCATACAGCAAAATCATCCCCAAACTATAGGCTGAGAACAACACCACAAGTATCACAGCAAGCTGCATCACAACATTTGCGCCTTCATTGAGAGAAAATAGCAGCGGAAATCCAACGGCCAACCCAATCGCTGAAAGAGCGGCAAAGAATGGCTGGGCATTTGGAAAGCGGTCTACAACCCAGCCGATGACAGGATCTTGCACCAAATCAATCACCCTGATCGCCAACAGCAGACTTCCTAGTGTGACCAAACTGATCCCAAGATTGACAGACACAAAGCGCGGCAAGTGAATGTAGAGCGGTATGCCCGCAGCAGCAAGCATCACAGCATAGAGGCTTACGCGGGGATACAACATCAACTACCCATCGCAACTGTATATCTTATAAAGATAATTACTTTCACAAAATCGCCTCGCCTCCGAAAAATGTAAACGCCGACACCGCTAACCAATCGCGGATATTTATTTCAGCTTGTGCACCGATCGTCCCGAAATGATGGGCTTTCCTCTCAGGTGTACCAAGCACTGGCTGACCATCAGTGAGGCGCACGCATGTCAACAAAAACGTCTTCTTGAGTGCTGTATTCATGAAGCGCACTGTCATTTCCTTTCGAAAATTCAGAACTTTCGATCATTCGAACCACACGCATCGCACTCGCGATACCGTCTTCGTGAAAACCGTGTCGGTTATAGGCACCTGCAAACCACGTATGGTTCTGGCCTTGCATTGCGCGAATGTCTTTTTGCGCCCTCAGCGCAGCCTTATCAAAAACAGGGTGCGCATATTCAACCTCGTCGTAGATCATTTCTGCGGCGATCTTCGAAGTTGGGTTGAGTGTCACCAACAACAAATCTCTATCGGGTATGTTTTGCAGCCGGTTCATCCAATAGGTCACCCCAATGCGCTCTTCTTGGGCGCGGTAGGCCCAGCTGGTCCAACTGGCCCGTCGCATCGGCATCTGTTTGGGGTCGCAGTGTAGGACAGCCTTGTTGCTTTGATACCGGATCGCACTTAATGCGGCTGCTTCCGGTTCTGTCGCGGTCGGCCCTAGAATATTTAACGCCTGGTCAGAGTGGCAAGCAAAGATGATTTCGTCAAAGCGATCTGTTTCACCAACTGCCGATGTCAACCTAACGCCAGTTTCATCGCGCAGAACCTGTTGCACCGGCGTATTTGTCCGAATGCTACAACCACGTGCCAAAAGTGCGGCTTCCAAACGGCGAACGTATTCAATGCTACCGCCTGTAACCGTCCACCATTGGTGCTGATCCGTACCCGCCAGCAATGCGTGGTTACGAAAAAACTGCACAAGAGATTTAGCAGGAAACTGGTCAACGTCTTTGATCGGAGTTGACCAAATTGCGCCACACACAGGCAAAAGGTAATAGTCACGAAACCACTTGCCCAAACCCAGTTTGTCCACCAGTTCACCAATGGTTGTATCATCATCTTTGGCAGCATCTTCGGCCAGCCTGCCAAACCGTAGGATATCATAAATCATCTTGTAATACTGGGGCCGCAGCAGATTTCGCTTTTGTGCTGTGAAGGTTGCCAGATTGGTTAGACCGTATTCCAGCCATCCGTTGTTGATACTTGCACCAAAGCTCATCTCGCTTTTGCTTACTGGCACATCTAGATCAGCAAACAAACCCGTGAGGTACGGATAGGTGACATAATTGAAAACGATAAATCCAGTATCAACGGGCTGATCACCGTTTTTACCAGCCATCACCGTGCGCGCGTGCCCGCCCAACCGCGGAGCGGCCTCAAACAAGGTAATATCGTGGTTCGGCGATAGATAATAGGCCGCCGACATACCGGATATCCCCGCCCCAACAATCGCTATTTTCTTACGGGGGCCTTGGTTTTGATCGAACATCCGGTTCCTCACCTTACGTGCATTTGATAGGATTACGCACCACTTAGAGTACTGGATCACTAATAATTCGCGAAATTCGTGTGACTGTCACAAAGGCTATGCATTTGATAAAAGCGAAGAGTGATCTAACCCGACCACTGAGGCGTATGCTCCGTATGATGACACAACATATTCAGGCACAAACCTTCCATGCGCGGCGTGGTACAACCAAGAACACCTTTCAATACGGTGTTGATTTTGTCCTGTGCGATTTGGAGGCAGACACCCAACCCTTCCTGATGTCGCGTAACCGTTTTAATCTTTGGTCTTTGTGGGATCACAGATATGGTGGGAAACGTGTGAGCGGCAGTGGCACCGAATGGTTTAGGGAGGTCCTGATCAGCCAAGAGTTTCCCATAGACGGTGCCCGCCTTGTTCTGCTCACTCAGCCCAGCTTTCTTTGGTTGCACTTTAACCCTGTCAGTTTCTGGATCGCACTATGTGATGATCTGCCTTGCGCGGTGGTCGCCGAAGTCAACAATACCTTTGGCGATCGTCACTGCTATTTTTGTGCAGCAGATGATTTTGCCCCTCTCACCAAAGACATGACAATAGAAGCGCAAAAGCTACTTCATGTCTCCCCTTTTCAAGAGGTTGCAGGCGTTTATCAATTCAACTTCAACATAACAAAATCAGAAATCGACATCCGCATTTCTTTCGAAAATGAAGGTCAGGGTGTTTTGGCAACCCTCAAGGGTGACTGCCATCCAGCCACAAACCGATCCCTGCTATGGGCCGCTCTGCGACGTCCCCTTGGCGCGGCACGTGTGGTTGCCCTGATCCATTGGCAAGCCGTGATCTTGTTTTTCAAACGGGCACCATTTCGCACCCGCCCTGAACCGCCTGAGCAGCTTGTCTCCAATACGAAAGACCCGAAACGATGATCTTCTCGATTAAACCCGCAGCCCAGACCTAAATCCGGAACAATGGTTGCAACAAACGCGGCAAGAAGCTGTTGAACCTAAGAGGCGCATCGGTAGCGGCAAGACAGATGCACAACGGACCTTCATCCGCAGTCGGCGTATGTTCAATCGCCTCATCAGCGACCTCAACGTCTCCAACGCCAAAACGCCCTGTCTGATCGCTAAAGCTGCCCTGCAACACCAACGTAAGTTCTAGCCCGCTATGACTATGGTCTGGCACTGCCTGCCCCGGTGGAATGGAAAGCAACCGCATGGACCCTTCATCGCCATCCATCAGAATGTCCTGTTGTATCCCCATGCCCAGTGATTTCCACCGTGGGGCGCGGCCCTTCAATGCCTGCATCACAGGTCCCGGAAAAACGCCTGAGCGTTGAAACACGGGCTTTGGCATAAACGGCGCGTCCAGCTGAGAAAGGACATCCGACTTCAACGTGCGAGATACTGGCACCTCGTCAGCCGTTTCCAGAATAGTCCCCCCCAGCATTTGATGCGCCTCAAGGGTCGCACGACACGTGGGGCATAGCGACACGTGGCTTGCGATAACCGCGCCAAAGGGTGCCGGTACATTGCCAGCTGCATAGGCGGCCAACATCGAATCTGGAATGTGATGTGAAATAGCGCTCATCGCTCGAAATCCTTAAGCTCGTGTCGTAATCTCTGAAGCCCTAACCGGATCCGAGATTTAATGGTCCCAAGCGGCAAACCTGTTTGCGCGCTGATTTCCTGATGTGTCAATTCGCCCATGTAGGCCTTTTCAATTATCTCTCGTTGGGAGTCATTTAGCGTCGCCAAAGCCCCTTTCAATTTCTGTGCTTCTTGCTCAATCGCAAGGATCTGGCCTGCATCTGGTTCAGCGGCAGGGTCTTCTCGCAACTCTTCGGGGATCGGTCGGCTTTCTTTTCGGATGATGTCAATTTGGCGGTTCCGCGCGATTTGGTAAATCCATCCTGATACCGGCGCACGGTGGGGATCAAACAAGGCGGCCTTGCGCCAAACTGTCAGCATAACGTCTTGCACAACTTCTTCGGCCTGATGCGACGGCGTGCCCGAACGCATGACAAACCCCTTGAGACGAGGCGCAAAATGGTCAAATAACGCCGAAAACGCTGCACGGTCACCGTGATCACGCACCGCAATCATCCAAGCAGTTTCACGAGACTGCTTTAACTCATTGTGTGACACATGTTTTCTTTCTCCCACCACTGTCACGTGGAGGCTATGCATTGCAGCAGAAATATCCAGATCAATTGTCAACATATACGGTATACGTGGCAACTTTGGCAGTGGATCACTTTTCAAAACGCACAAACAGCAACTGGCCAGCACAAGACATCTCCTATGCGGAGGCTCAAATTGATTGGCAGTCTGGTAAGCAATAAAAAGGGGAACCTGATACAGTGATCAGATCCCCCCTATATTCGTCTTGGTCTATTTACGCTTAGTTGATTGTCGAAACCATCGTCTCAACAGATTTGCGGACTTTTTTCATTGGCAGCAACCAGTCGCCCGATGTGTCACGGTAGCCCAATGGCAACAGAACAACTGACCGTAAACCGCGTGCTTTCAGGTCGAGAATTTCGTCTACCTTGCTTGGATTAAAGCCTTCCATCGGTGTGCTGTCGACTTCTTGCTCAGCGGCGGCAACCATCGCTATACCCAAGGCAATATAGGCCTGACGGGCGGCATGTTCGTAATTCACCGACGCATCGCGTGGCAGATAGTTGGATTTCAGATTTTCGTAATATGCATTCAACATTGGCAGCTCGCCGCGCTCTTGGGTCAGCAAATCAGTAACTGCGTCAATACGGTCAGCGGTGTAGTTGTCCCACGCTGCAAATACTAACAAGTGAGAGCCATCCGTAACCTGAGCCTGATCAGAAGCGGCCGCGCGGATCTCAGCCAGCTTTTCTGGATTGGTCACAACAATCAGTTCAAAGGGCTGCGTACCACTGGATGTAGGTGCCAGGCGGATCGCTTCGATGATCGCATCAACTTTATCTTGCGGCACTGCCTTATTGGCGTCCATTTTTTTTGTGGCATAGCGCCAGTTCAACTGATCAATCAGGGTGGTGGTCATTATTTTAGTCCTAGTACGGGCACGATTCCAGTGCGGTATATTGTTGCAATCATGGATATATTCACGACACGCCCTACCAACAAGAAGGCCTGAGACAGAAAATTATTCCCAAACCAACAAACTGCCCGTTTGCCGCTTGTTTCAACTGCATCACAACCGCATCCCACTGGTTGTATCACCTAAGAAAATCGAAGATGTCTCGTTTAGGATCGTAACGTAACCGACTGTGCGGTTACGACGAATACTTTAGGAGAACGAAATGCGGGTCGTCATAAATGGGTTTGGTCGGATCGGGCGGACCATTTTGCGTCAAATACTGACACAGCCTGAACATCGCGATATCCAAGTCGCGCTGATCAATGATATCGCGCCGCTGGAGACATGTGCGTATCTGTTCAAATACGACAGTACTTTTGGTCCCCTTCCCTATGATGTCATGACCGAAGACTCTGGTTTGCGCATCAACGGAAAGTTTATCCCGTTTTCATCCCATGGCGCACTTGCTGGCGCTGATATTCCTGATGTTGATGTCTTCCTGGAATGCACCGGAAAGGTACAGTCGCGCGATGTTGCGCAGCGTGGGCTTGATGCGGGTGCAAAGGCGGTCCTGATTTCGGGCCCCTCAGAATATGCGGATAAGACAATCGTCTTGGGCGCAAATGAGGACTCATTGGGCGATGCACGCATCATTTCCAATTCATCCTGTACAACAAATGCTATCGCGCCATTGATGCAGGTGATGAACACGGCCTTCGGGATTGAGCGCGCCCACATTACAACAATCCATTGTTACACCAGCAGCCAGCCAATGGTTGATGCTCCGCGCGGTGATCTGGCCCGCAGTCGGGCGGGCGCGGAATCTATGGTACCCACCACCACCAGTGCGGCGAAAGAAGTGCAAAAAGTGCTGCCCGACGTTGGTGAACGTACCAGTGTTGCTGCTGTGCGCGTCCCCAGCCTTAGTGTTTCATCCATAGACGCAGTCCTGCAGTTATCTTCCCCGATCAACGGTTCGGCGCGTGACGCCATCTTGGAAGCGATTAAGCGGTCAAACGTGATTGGCGCAATCAATGATCCTTGCGTTTCTCGCGACATGCGCGAGCGCCCTGAATCTCTGATCCTTGCGTTGCCGGAAATTCAAACCATCGGTGACAGCCAGCTGCGGCTGTTTGGTTGGTATGACAATGAGTGGGGCTTTTCTGCTCGCATGATCGACATGACGAGACTACTAGCGGCGCAAACATAGGCGCGCTTCGCTCCGCCGCAAAAACATGCGGCGGAGCGATTTTCTCAAAGGTACGCGTTATTTGCCTTTCAACGATCCTTCGCCGTGTCCTTGCATCCCACCAGAGACAGCATCGGTTGCCTCGTCAGATAGCTCTTCGGGGAGGATCAGATTTAGCACAATTGCGATGACCGCAGCAGGCAACAGGCCTGATGTCATCAAGATACGCAGCGTATCGGGCAGGTATTGAACCGCCTTAGGATCAAGCTGTAGACCGAGCCCAATCGACAGGGCGATTGCAAAAATCACCATGTTGCGACGGTTCCAGTTCACGTCCGACAGCATCGAAATACCAGCAGCGACAACCATACCAAACATCACAATCACACCGCCGCCCAAGACCTCAATTGGGATGGTACGGATGACGGCACCAACCTTTGGGATCAATCCGCAGATGATCAAAAAGATCGCGCCAATCGTGACCACATGGCGGCTCATGACGCCAGTCATCGCGATGAGGCCAACGTTTTGGCTGAACGACGTATTTGGAAAACCTCCAAAAACACCTGCTACAGCGGAACCCAAACCGTCAGCGTAAGTTGCACCTGAAATCTCTTCGTCCGTTGCTTCGCGGCCAGCGCCCCCTTTGGTGATACCCGATACATCGCCTACGGTCTCCACTGCCGACACAAAGGCCATCAAACAAAACCCGATGATCGCAGCAAAGCTAAGTTCAAATCCGTATTTGAAAGGCGATGGAAAAGCGATTGGCGCAGCGCGGTTCCAGCTGGTGGCGATGCCCTCCAGCGTGACCATGCCCATGGCCATCGCGTAAAAATAGCCCACAATGATACCGATCACGACCGCAGACACAGCCAGCATCCCTTTGGCGTAAAACTTGAGACCCAAGGTCACAGAGATCACAATCAAGGCCGCAGACCAGTTCAACAACGAACCATATTCAGGTTTATCAATCGCCGGAATGCCACCCGCAGCGTACTGAATGCCGACTTTGACCAGCGCCAAGCCAATCATTGTCACAACAAGGCCCGTCACCAAAGGCGGCAGCGCAAAACGGATTTTACCAATGAAGGTTGCGATGAATGTATGGAACAATCCGCCAATGATAACACCACCGAACAGAGCAGGAAGCGCCTCAACGCCTTTGCCTGCTACCAGCGGGATCATGATCGGGATAAAGGCAAACGATGTCCCCTGCACAATCGGCAAGCGCGCACCAACCGGACCAAAGCCGATGGTCTGGAACAAGGTTGCGATCCCCGCAAACAGCATCGACATCTGGATCAGGTAGGTCATGTCCGGAAACCCCTGTGCCCCCGCATCCGAGCCAAATCCAAAACCTGCAGCACCCGCAATAATGATCGCTGGCGTTACGTTTGAGACGAACATCGCCAAAACATGCTGAATGCCCAGCGGAATCGCACGGTGTAGCGCAGGTGTAAAATTAGGATCGCGCAACTGCTGCGGCGTTCCGATAGATGTATCCGTCATTTTTTTGTCCCTTTTTGTTGGTGCTATGCTGGCTTTTTACGCTGCCAGCTTGATTATTCTTCGATGATATAAGCATCCTCAAACCAATGTTCTTCGAGGTTTGCGCCCTGCCCTATGCGGTCAACCACCGCAAAGAGGCCCGGCGCGTGAAGTGGTGCAAGTACCCCGTGCCACGTACCGCGATGAAAGTTGATCGCCTGCCCCGGTTTGGTGACAAAGGCACGGGGGGTTCTCGGCAATCCATCAACGTCCTCAGCCACAACCACCAAAAACGGATCATTAGACATAGGCAAAAAAGCCTGACTGCCCTTCGGGTGCCGCTCTACCAGCTCAAGCTTGAGCGGCAGCGTTTCCACCTCACCCTGAAAAATGCTAATACCCGCCTGACCATCCGAAAAATCCAGCTGGGCGCGATCATGGTAACGTCCACATTTGCCCTGATTGATCATTTTATCCGCCGCACCCGATGCTTCCATCACATCACCGTAAAGGGCGAATGCCCCAGCTGTGAGTGGTTCGACTTTGAGGTGCTGCGTCATGGAAATACTTCTCGGGATTGGGTCGCGGATTTGCGAGATGGCTGGCGGAGACTCGTTTGAGTACTCTCAATATTGCTTCTTACAAGACCGACACCTTGGGCCCACGTCAATAAGTACAAGAAAATTGCGCAATACGTTCGACAAGAACATTCACCCTTTTCATCCCCCTTTGCCAGTGACACCCAACTGGTTTGTCAAATAAGTACCAAAAACACCTTCGGGTGTCTTTGCTTTGCTGATATGCGATAGGGCGGCCCATTGCGCCCCAAAGTCGAGGAGAGACTAAATGACCGGATATCTGACAACCCATGTTTTGGACACGGCGCGCGGTTGCCCTGCACAGGGCCTAAAAATTGAGCTGTTTAAAATCAATGGTGATGTGCGCAAACCTCTGAAAACCCTCATTACAAATGCTGACGGGCGCACAGACGAACAAATCCTCCCTGCTGAAGGCTTTGAAACAGGCACTTATGAGCTGGTCTTTCACGCGGGTGACTATCTGGATGCCATTGGCACCCCACCAGAAAGCCCACGATTTCTGGATGTGATCCCGCTGCGCTTTGGCATGTCAGAAGCATCACACTATCATGTTCCACTTTTGCTCTCGCCATTCGGTTACTCAACCTACCGCGGCAGCTAAAACCGCATTGTTAGGCGGATTGCATCATGCATCCGCAGCGCACGCCGTTTTTTTGATGCCGTTTGCTATTGAGCAATGTTACCACTGCATGAGCCATCCACGTTGACTGGCCCTACCCCCATGATCCTTTCGCCTTTCAGGAGCATTCTATGTACGACTTTGCCATCATTTGGGACTGGATCGCATTTGCGGTGCGCTGGCTTCATGTCATCACTGCAATGGCGTGGATTGGTGCCTCGTTCTTTTTCATCGCTTTGGATTTGGGGCTGCGTAAAGCGCCTGACATGCCGCATGGCGTCTTTGGTGAGGAATGGCAGGTCCACGGTGGCGGCTTTTACCACATCCAGAAATACCTTGTTGCGCCTAACAACATGCCCGAGCATTTGATCTGGCATAAATGGCAAAGCTATATCACGTGGGTTTCTGGTGCTGCCTTGCTGATGATTGTCTATTGGGTTGGTGGAGAGCTGTTTCTCCTTGATCCCAACAAAGCTGATCTTTCCTTATTTCAAGGTATTCTCATCTCTGGGGGATCTTTAACGATTGGTTGGCTAGCGTATGATTTCATGTGCAAATCCAAGCTGGGCGAACATTCAACCCTGCTGATGCTCCTCCTATTTGCGCTGCTGGTGTTGATGGCCTGGGGGTACAACCAGATATTCACGGGCCGTGCGGCGCTGCTGCATCTGGGTGCCTTCACCGCGTCAATTATGACAGGCAATGTGTTTTTTCAAATCATGCCGAACCAACGCATTGTCGTTGCAGACTTAAAGGCGGGCCGTAAACCCGATGCGAAATACGGCAAAATTGCCAAGCTGCGTTCAACACACAACAACTACCTGACGCTGCCCGTTGTTTTCCTAATGCTGTCCAACCATTACCCGCTGGCATTTGGCACACACTATAGCTGGATCATCGCCAGTCTGATCTTCCTAACGGGTGTCACTATCCGCCACTACTTCAACACGATGCATGCTACAGGCAAAGGGCCCCATTGGACATGGCTGGTAACAGTTATCCTGATGATCATCATCGCGTGGCTCTCCACCGTACCATCCCAGGAGACATATGAAGAGGCCGAAGCCCGCAGCCTTACCCCGTATGAGCAGCAATATGCTTCTGCTGATGGGTTTGAGGACGCTTACGATGTGGTTTTGGGCAATTGTTCCATGTGCCACGCGCGTGAACCCGCATGGGACGGGATAAGGTGGCCTCCAAAAGGTGTTGTACTTGAAACTCAAAGCGATGTTGCCCGCTACGCCGAGCAGATTTTCCTTCATGCTGGGCTGAGCAACGCCATGCCGCCGCCAAATGCAATTGCAACCATGACTTCGGAAAACCGCCAAAAGATCGTCGCGTGGGTGCGCAACGCACGGGTAAGCGACTAGCACGCTCCAGAATTTAGATAGCCGCGTTACGATCCCCTCATTTTCCAACAATCTAAATATACGCCTGATAACATGCCAGCAAACTTCGTCTGGTGTGCGGCGCGTTATCTCATCAAAATTGATGCGCCAACCGCGAATTAGAATCAAAAACTCGACCAAATGCACGCTGTTTCTGCCGAAAACCAGCCTAGACTACATCAAGGGCAACAATTACTTGATAAAAAAAGTTGGTTTTATTTTCGTGACAAAAAAAGGCATAACCAATTGAAGTAAATTATTTAATTTCAACGAAATCCCGTAAGATCGTAAAACCCACCGCAAACCGAGCCAGAATTTGCCGCCGGAAACCTTGAAAGCTTCGATCGTTCCATGCATCAACAGGCAAATGCCCGCAAGCCAGACACCACGGTTCAGTAACACCGCCGTCAGCCAGCATCTTTTACCCAATGTTGGAGACAAGCCCATGAAACAGATTGGACTAATTGCATCTGTTCTGACCATGCTTACCGCCCCTGTTGTAGCGCAAGAAATAGACCTTGCAGGCAAAATATCAGTTGAGCTGAATGCCGTTCAAACTACTGAAAACAACTGTACGCTAACGTTTTTCGTCATAAACGGCTTGGACAAACAGATAGACAAGGCCGTCTATGAAACCGTGCTGTTTGACAAAAGCGGCCAGGTAAATCGCCTCACTTTGTTCGATTTCGGCACGTTGCCTGTGGCGCGCCCACGGGTACGCCAATTTGCATTGCCACAAGTGGAATGTGAGCAACTTGGACGCGTATTGTTCAACGGGGCAAACACGTGTGAGGGCGAAGGGCTGCAAGACGGGATTTGCGGCACCAACATCCTGCCCTCTTCACGCACAAACATTGAGGTGCTCGGCTAATGCTGAATGTCATGCATTGGCTTGAGCCCCTACGTCAGATCGCCAAAGTCGGGGGACCGGTTGTTGTGATATTGATGTGCGTCGCGGTTTTGACGCTGACGGTTACATTATACAAAATCTGGCAATTTTGGCACGCAGGTGTTGGCCGCCACCGCGCCCTCTCCCAAGCTGTGACAGAGTGGGATCTAGGCAACCAGACTAGAGCGCGCACAGCATTAGATCGTTCAACAAGTTACCTCGCGCCTGTTATCGACATGACCCTATCGGCCACACCACAAATGGCCGAGCGCCTTCAAGCAGATGCTGAAACACGTTTCTCCAAGCTTGAGCGAGGATTTCGGTTTTTGGATTCAGTTGCGCAATTGGCCCCTCTATTAGGGTTGTTCGGCACCGTATTGGGAATGATCGAAGCCTTCCAGTCCTTGCAGGATGCTGGCTCACAAGTTGATCCCTCAATCCTTGCGGGCGGCATTTGGGTCGCCTTGCTGACCACGGCTGTCGGCCTTGTGGTTGCAATGCCCACGGCCCTTATTCTCAGCTGGCTGGAAAGCCGGATGGAAGCAGAGCGTGTGATCGCGGACAAGGCAATCATGACCATCTTGCGCCCGGTTGCTTCAAATGAGACGGCACACTCAAATCCGGTAACGGCCCATGGCTAAGGCACGCAGGCGGCGGCGCAAACTGTCCATGACGTCCCTCATTGATGTCATCTTTCTGCTGTTGCTGTTCTTCATGTTGACCTCAACCTTCTCAAAGTTTTCTGAGGTAGAGCTGTCTGCGGCGGGCTCTGGGGCACCTCCCCCTTCGGATACACCGCCGCTGTTTTTACAATTAGAGACGGGCAGTTTGCGGCTAAACGGAGACGCCCTTTTCATGACAGATCTGGCGATGTCAACACTTGCCCAAGCTGAGGAAGGCACTGTGCTGTTGGTAAGTTTAGGCAAAGAGGTCACTGCTCAACGCCTGACTGATCTGCTTGTTGTTTTGCGTGGCTTGCCGCTGCTGCATGTCACCGTGTTGGGGACCTGAATATGCGTAAACTTTCCCCCACCAAACCGCACCGTGAACCCACAATTGCGCTGATCAATATCGTTTTTTTAATGCTAGTGTTCTTTATGGTCGCTGGCACCTTGGCACAGCCACTTGATCCCGCGCTAACCCTTGTGACGACAGCTGATTTGGAAGGTCGTGCACCGCCAGATGCATTGCTGGTGCACCCTGATGGCCGCATTGTTTACCGCGGCACAGAGCAAACCGACGCCGCAGCATTTGTGGCCAAACTCAATGAAGACGAAAAAGCCGTTGTGCGGCTGGTGCCAGATCGCGCACTGCCCGCACATAAATTGGTCGCGTTAACCCGTGAGCTTAGAACGGCAGGCGCACAAAAAGTCATGTTGGTAACCGAACGGGCCCTAAAATGATCAGCACTTCACCCGCAGTAAAAATCCTATCCTTCCTTTCAGCATCGGTCATTTTGGTCGGCGGCATGCAATTGGCCTCGTCAGATGTGTCCACCGAAATTGAAGGCGCAGGCATGGCCCGCGAAGCCAAAATGGGTTCCTCGTTTGAAGACATGGCTGTTGGCACACTAACGCCTGAACCTGCCGTGGACACAACTGAGGTCCAGCCGCCTCAAGAGGTTGTTGAGTCTGTTACGACCGCGCAGGAAACGCCGCAAGAACCAGTGCTGACAACAACACCAGCTGAACCAGTGCAAACAACGATGCAGGCAGAGCCACCGGTTCAGACAGCCAAAACAACGCCATTGGTCACAGCGCCCCCTCCTCCCAGTCCTGATGCACTCATGGCGGTGTCCCCAACCGCAGTTGCGATCACCCCAACCCCGATAATGCCAGTTTCCGCAACTGCTCCCCCCGAGCCGACGCATACCATGGCCGCGCTTGAACCTAAAACAACTGCACCGCCCCAATCAATGCGCCCAAGACGTAAAGACCCCGAGCAAGCGGCAAAAGTTGCGCAAAGCCGTCCCAAACCAAAAGTAACCCGCGCAAAGGTCACGCCAAAAGCTACAAAATCACCTCGTGGGAATGCTAAGCGAGACAATACCAAAGGTGCCCGGAATGGCACCAGCACAGCCAAGGCCAAATCCCAAGGCACCTCTAATCGCGCCAGCGCAAAAAGCGGAAATGCAGCTGTTAGTAACTATCCCGGGCAGGTAATGAGACGCATTAGCCGGGTCCGCAAACCCCGAGTCAATTCGCGCGGCACAGCAACTGTTGCATTTGCAATCGCTTCTGGTGGCGGGCTCTCACGTGTTTCAATTTCACGCAGTTCAGGTTCCGCGGCATTGGACAAAGCCGCACTGCGTGTGATCCAGAAAGCCGCGCCCTTCCCTGCACCGCCGCGCGGTGCCAAACGACAATATTTCATCCGTATCAAAGGGAGCTAGGACACCATTATCTGCTCGATTCCGGTACCCAAACTACAATTCGGTCACTCGTCGTCACTGATCGTGGCACCGTTTTCTGATTGAACCATGACAGTACGTGTCGGGAACGGAATGCTGATATTCGCGTCATCCAGCGCCTCTTTTACTTTGCGTTTCATATCGGCCTGATACTGGAAGTAGTCGCCTGCATCACACCAGACACGCATCAAGAAATCGACGCTGCTGGCACCCAGTGAATTGACTTGCAGGAATGGCACGGGGTCGGAATGTGACCGCGTGTCAGACATCACAGTATCCATGATTACCTTCTCCGCCTCGGCAAGGTTCACGCCATACCCCACGCCGAACGTCCATTCAGCGCGACGTGTACTAAAGCTGGAATAGTTTTTGATCGTGTTTCCCCACACCTGAGAATTGGGTACAATCACCCGCACATTACTCATATCCGCCATTTCCGTGTAGTTGAGCGTGATTTCCATGACAGTGCCTGAAACGTTGTTCACCTCAACAAAATCACCGATCTTGAGGGGGCGAAACAGGATAATCATCACACCAGCAGCGACATTAGAAAGTGTCCCCTGAAGCGCAAGACCAATGGCCAAACCCGCAGCACCAATCACGGCAATGATTGAAGTCGTTTGAATGCCAAAGGTGTTCAGGACAAACAGGCCCGTAAACGCAAGGATGGCATATCTTGTTATGTTCGCAAGGAAATCAAACAACGTATTATCAAGACTGGGATGGGACTGCGCCACCGCTTTGATCTTGCGCCGCAACAGACCCGAAATTGTAAATCCCAGAACGATGATCGCCAATGCGGTAAACGCACTACCAGCAAAGCTTATGAGGGTTTTGAGAGTTAGCAAATCTGAGATTGATGTGCCGTCATAAATGTTAATTTGAAGAAGTGACGTCACATTCGCCCAAAAAGATTGGGCTGTGTCTGCTTTCGGTTCCATCGGTTTTCCATCTTCGTAAATGATAATGAAGGACAAGGACGGCCGACAACTAAAACCACGTTGTTGCTAGCCGTTGATTGGACCCTTTAGATAACGGCACTGAGGGCGTCAATCTTGCACTAATTTCCGATGACACCCGACATGCCTTTTCGAGGGAAAAGCCGAGTGGAACATTGCCGTCCGAGACACTTGGTTTAGTCTGTTGGCGTGCACAAAAACTGATCTAACGCCGCCACTGCAGCAGGAATACCCATATCGCTTGAGGCGGTGCCTAGAACACCAGCCAAGGCTTTGCGCGTGCTCCCACCGACAAGCCCGTCAACGGGCCCTGGATCAGCGCCGGCAACAATTAAAAGGCGTTGGAGCAACATACCGTCAGGGCCGTCTTCCACCTGTGCAAGGCCGCAAGCTACTTCAGGCGTCGGTTCAACGGCCACTTCAGGTTTCGGAGAATCTTTTCGGGGTTTTCCTAGCAGGCAGCGACCAAGAATGTCCGCCACCCTGTTAGCATCTGTTGGCACAGCCCCATTCGCTGTGATCACGCATGTTTCCTGACCCGCTTCACATGAGACCTTAACGTCCCATTCCAAGGATCTTTGTGTCGCTTTTAGCACCGCTTCGCCATTGGCAAAAAGCGCATAGAAATACCCCTCGATATTCCCTTGCTGCCAAAGTCCGGGAAACTGCGGGGATGGGACATCGGCGTGCCGTGTTGAAACATTTTGCGCGCCCGACAAAGGAACATCAAATGCTGGCCCAACACAGGGTTCGGCGAAAGCCGCGCAGGCGCACCCGATTGTAAACGCTATGATGCCAGCCAACGCTCTCATCATGGGTGCGACCGGATCAAAGGGCCATGTGCCCGAAATGCAAGGGCCACCAACACCGTTGCGTTTGTATTCGTCGTAACTGAGCCATTGGTTGAGCCATCAATTTCGTAAATTCCTTCAGGAAAACCACGCGCCGGGTCACCCAATGGCGCAACTGCCGCAACCAGTGTGCGGGTGTAATCCGTGCCAAACAACGCATCAAATGCAAATGCCGCTTTGGTTGTGACAGTCCGTTTACTGTCCAAACGTTCGCCTTTGAACGTCATAACAGCCCAAGGTGCGCCACCCCCCCAAATGGAAGAATAGACAAAATACGGAGCCTCATCGAGATGCGACTCGCTGACTGCTGTCAAAATTCCTGTCTCGCGATAACGCGCTTCTTGGGCATTATAGATCGCCGTTGCGAACACGTGGGAGCGCGCATCAAAGCCAAATTCAAGTCCATCAAAGATATAGGGTTCGCTTACGGTAAAGGCAGGCGTCACATTGCGGTGTAGGCGGGTATCCACAGGGATGGGCTGGCCTAACACATCTTTGACCATCAAATGATCTTCTGCGCGATACGCGTTATACATATCAAATCCGAACAACATCATCGCTTTGGCGGCGTATTGTTCATACCCAACTCGGCCTTCCTGATCGTGGCGCAATGCGTCATTTACGATGTTGCCACCGATCAGTCGCCCATTATCAACCATCTGCTCCAGATCCCAATTTTCCAGCACTGCGGCAATCTGCGGTGCTAGGTCAGGATAAATGTTTTGGACCTGCCCCAACGCACCGACCATTCGCGCGATATCAAGTGCCGACCAACCCAAACCACGCTCAACAGGTTTATTACCATAATCGACCAACTCAGCTGTTCTTACATTATAGGCTTTGTTAGGCAGGATATCATCAAACAGACGCATATTTGTCAGCGTCTGTAACGCCTGAGCAATCCGCGTTTTGGCTTCTGCTGTCTCAATCACTCCCAGTAAATCAGCCGAAATCACCGCAAGGAAGTATGACCCCGTTTCCCACATGGTCGTTGACGGGTATTTGTCAGCTGAGTTCACCAAGCCAGTCTCGGGATCAGTGTTGTTATCAAAATATCGCCATGCGGTCTGGGCATAGGCAATGTCATCTGCCGTCGTTGTGCCAGTTGTGGCCAAAGGTAACGGCGTCACATCTTCGAATGCCTCTAGCGGCGACAAGGTTTCAACGGGCAAGGCGACAACCTTTTCTTCTGAAATCATTGGTGTGGCACTCTGTTTTTCGATTTTTTTCTCTAGCGAGATGACGATCGCTAATCCTACCCCCAAGGCCACCAAGAATGTGATATGGCTACGGGCCTTAACCAAATTTGTACGAAAACTCATCTCGAAGATACCTCTTCTGTGCTGTTCGGCTGCCACATTGCGGCACCAATCATTCCTGCCATCGCCAAGCAGTTGTTAAATCCCCATAGAATATTCGCAACGACGCCACCTGCCGAATGTGATGTACCGCCATACATCAGCGCGCCGATCCCCCATAACGCGCCGATGGCTGTCAAAACCACCACTGCGATTTGTGGTCTTACCAGCTCAAGAAAATTACCTGTCTGGCGCACCTTTGGGGTTACTTTGAACGATATTTTTTCGCCGTTTGCGACAGCAAATAGCGCCTTCAATCCCAGTGGGAAAAACGCCAAATAACTAGCTTTGGCCGCATATCCTGCAATACCCCATGTGCCGACCATAATGGCCAATTCAAGCGTGACCAAAAAGGGGATAAGCCTGAAAAAGAACTCGTCCGAATATGCTGCGACAGGCGATACCCCCGTAAGCAGATAGATCACAGGCGCAAACAAAAACACGATATTCCACAGCGGTGCGAGATAGGAAAAAAATGTTGTCCCGTACATCAGCCTTTGGCCCAACGACAAGCCGCGACGAAACAGTGGATTATCGTTTTTAAGGATATCCAGACTGCCGCCCGCATATTTAAACCTTTGAACTGTCCATGTTAGCAAATCTTGTGGCGACAGCATTTTGCTCTCAACAATGGGATGCTGCTTGGATTTCCAGCCCCGCTCACGATCTGAGTGCAACACGATGGATGTATAAATATCCTCAGACACGTGAAAACGGTAGGGCGTCAATACTTCAGTCGCGGCGGATTCAGTTCGAATGGCGGCTAGTAAATCGGGGGCAACCACCCTTTCTTTGCTGGACACCGTGATGTTCTCTTCGACCCCGAATGAGCGTTGTTCAACCTTTTCTCCAAAACTACGCAGCGCGGCTTCCATAACCGCCTCGCGGCGATGAACGGACCCTGCCCCACAGCAAAACGCTGCATTTACCCAGTTCCGGCGGCGCAAGATAATATCATAGAACATCTTGGGGTCATTCACATAAGGGTCCGCACCGTAGATAACAGGACCAAATGCTCGTTCAAACGCACGACCTATCTTTCCGCCTTTTGCGCCAAACCGACGCTCTAATTTGGCGGTTAGGTCTTCACCCTCAGGTAGGTCATAGAACCATTGCGGCGTTTGCACCCACGCCATCTTTTCATCGCGAAAATAGCCTAACGTATGTTCCAATAGGGTCGGGAATGGCCGTGTATCCGCATCACAGATCACCATAAAATCACCCGAAGTCAGCTCCATCGCATTTCGAAGATTGCCAGCCTTAAAACCTTCATTGGTGGTTCTGCTGATATAGTTGGCACCTTCTTCCTCTGTTACGATTTTCATCTCGGGGCGGCGGCCATCGTCGAGAATATGAATGCGAACATCAATTGGATGCGGATAAGTCATCCGCTTTGCATCAATAATGCCCAAGCGCACCAGCTCCGGGTCTTCGTCATAGGTGGCAAACATCACATCAACCGAAATTTCACGGTCTCTTTCAGGGTGCTTTCCAACCACATCGCCTAATACCATAGGCGGGGTTTCGATCTTGATCGGGTCGTCTTTCCACAGGTTGATAACAAACAGGATCATACCAAAATAGGCAAAGCTCTCTGCTAGAACCAATGGCACCGCAAACCACATCGCTTCGGGGTTGAGAGAATCCGTCCAGCGCCACCAGATATACCACCCGCCAACAACCAACGCGATTGTCGCCAAAAACTGCCAGAGCATTTCCCGCGGAGCAGAATAAGGCAAAGGTGGCTCAGGCTTTCTGTCTTCGAATTCGAGGAAATAATCGTCCATATTTTAAAATAGTAGTCCAATTCAATGAATTTAGTTCAAACCTATACACCGGCCCCTGTTTTCAACTTTACGCGTTCCCAAGGTGCCGGACCAAGCCCGATTGTCCACGCCAGTAAGCCTACCTTGGATATGCCATAGGCCAAGGCAAAGGAACCGGGTAATGCCACCCCATATCGGGCCACAACAATCATCCAAGGAAACATCATTTGAGACAATCCCGTTTTAAACAAGAAGACATCAAACAGATCGATAATCAAAGGGTGAACCAGATACACACCAAAACTAAACTGAGCCAGAACAGACCACCGATTTGACCATTGCAGAAACTGCCCGCCTAGGAAAACAAAGAAAATACAGACGGGCATCAGGAAGTGACCGTAGAAATCCCATCCGTCTCTGAAGCCCCATGCACCTGTATCATGTGCAACAGCATAAAACGGCACTGTGGAAATATACGCCAGCCCCGCAAGGTAAAATGCAACCCGCCGGACCAGCCGAGATTCACCCCGCGGAATGCCATCTTTCCACAACCCATAGATCGCAAATGCAGCCAATCCGTAACCGACATATCCAAAAACCTTGAGCGCGCGAATGACATAGTCCCGTAAAGCCACATCCAGATCGAGCCCCCAAACAAAAGCCTGCGCGTTATTCATGACACCAAGTGTCACCAATAAACCAAAGCCAAATATAGGGTAGCGCGTCGCAACCCTCATCACTGGATAAAACAGAAACAAAGCAAACAACGTTGGCAAGAAATGCATGTGGTACTGCGATGACCCCAGTATGAGATAGCCCGCCCAATTGCTTGTGTTGGTGATTTGGCTCCAAATTTCAGGTGCATAGCCAAAAGCATCGGCCTTGATCAGTCTGAAAAACGCATAAAACACAGCCCAAAACACAAAAGGAACAAGCAGACGCTTGGCTTGTTGCCCTATCACTGTACCATACTTCGGCATTTTTTTGTCGACGCGCATCGCCATCAAAAATAACGAGAACATAAAGAACATCTCTGATCCAGAAAACTCGCCCAATGAACGCAAGAAGACTGGGATCAACCGCTCTGATTGATCTGATTGTGCAAATGGCAAACCATCAAAATCCGTGGTTGAGTGGATCAGAACCACCCCCATGGCGGCAAACACCCTGTTTGCATCAAACCACAACAACCTAGGCTTCGCGCGGTCAGTCATTGGTCAACCTCATGGATCAGCTGCCGGGATCGGGCATGACCGAGGCAGAACCTTACGTATTTTTGGGGGTGCCATCTTATGTTTTTCGGTCTGGCAATCCGTCGCGCCAATTTCACCCCCTGTTAGCACCGGACGGCAGTAGACGAACTCTTCAACCGGAATAACAGGATCAATTTTGGTCGGGTTAGCACATGCACAGCATGTCACTTCTTGCACCCTCTGATTAGGGTGGCATTTGTTGTCCCGAATGTCCGTTCCAATGTTTGCCATATCCCAAGTCTGGATGTTATTATTTACCTTTTTCAGGATTGGCCCCTGCACTTTGTACAAAAGTGCCGCTAGGATAATACCGTTGTTATTTGACGATTGCAGCGGGATATAGCCATTACCGTTTTCATAAAGTCCTTCGTAGAATCCGAGACCCGGCTCAGATAAATCCGCGACACTTTCAAACAGAAGATCCGTGTAATCGGTATCCCACAACGCCCACATCCCTACAGCTGCCTTTGCTGCAATAGCAGCACTATCGGGGCGATACTCACCCGTTGGATCCAACGTGTTCCATGCATAGCCGTCCGCAAAAATCGAGTCATACACAAAATACGGCTTGCCGTTAACTTGATGTTCTGAGCGCGCCGTCACGATGCCCGTCTGCTCAAAGCGACGTTGTTGCACAAGGTAAATCCGGTTCGCAAATTCCGCACGCCATCCATGGCTGGCGACGTCGTCATCATTTTCAGAATCTGATGGGGTATCCCATCCCAGCTCTAGCCCATCCAAAATGTACCCTTCGGTTAGGACATAGTTCTGGCTTTTGAAAATGCGGGGGTCACGCCCGTCATACGGCACTTTTACATCAAAAATGGTTGTATAGGCCAACGGCTCGGGTGACATGGCGCGGTCCACTTCAAATCCCCACAACGCAAAGCCCTTGGCAGCGTATTCTTCGTAGCCTAGACGCCCCTCTTGAACATAGCGCGTTGTGCCGTCACCCCGCTTAAACGAGCCGAACAACCGCCCATCCTCGTTTACAAGGTTACAAAAATTCCAGCGCATCGGCACGTTGTCAACACTGTTGGCCAAGTGAGGGTGTCGTTCCTTTAAAATACGCAGCCAAACCAGCATGCGCCCGATGTCATTTGCAGACATGCCCACTTCACCCGGTTCATTGGCATAGTTCACCTTTTTGCCTGTCTTGGCGTTATATACTTTGTTGGGTGCTTCACCTTGGTACAAATCAAGGTTGCGCAACGTATTGATCAACTTGGTTGCGCGGGTATCAAAGTCACGCTTGTCGATCACGCACAACTCATAGGCTGAGACCAAAGCACTGATATAGGACGCAGTATCCCACAAGGTGGTCGAGGGATACGCTCCTACAGCATTCACAAAACCCGTTTCCGGCTGGTAGCGTTTTTCAAAATACGACCATGCAGTTTTGGCCATCTGGTATTCGCGATCCGTCAGTTCGCCATTACGGCCAAAGTGAGGTTCCGTTTCAAAACGTGCACCGCGATCACATTCTTTTCTCAGCTCGCTTTGACCGTCAAATTCTATGACCAGCGGCGATGTCGAACGGATCGTCATGCTTTCGTAGTTTGTCCCGTCGACAACAACGTTCTCAATTGTAACCGATTGAGGCACGTCAGTGGTCTCTTGTGCTTGGACTTGCGGTGCAGCAGTGAGCGCTACAAATGATGCGGCTAACGTCAAACCGGCTTTCGTAAACGATATCGTTTTCATTCGCTTTCTCCATTCACGGGTTGCGATGTTATTTCTGGTTGCGCCGCATCCGAGAACTCCAGATACAGGCTGTGGCCATCGCCCGATGGGCCATATCTGACCACATCAGCGCATTGCATAATCAGACCAATCCCGCGCCCGCCCTCGGCCATGGCATCAACTGTCGAGAGGTCATTTACGTGATCGCTTGGATCAAACGGCTTTGCACCAATGGGATCAAAAATCTCAATCTCGGCGTGGCCTTGTTTTTTATGGAGCGTTATCACAACCGGCACGCGGATCGTGTCAGTTTCAGCGTGATGAACCAAATTCGTCAGGACTTCAGTAATACCAACCTCAAAGCGAAATCTCGTATTATCCTCAAGTGCTTCCTCAACCTGAGATCGCAACACGACGACCATAGGATCCACAGCATCAAGCCGGTTTGTCATATGATAGGTTTGGGTGCTCACTGACGTTCCTTGAGCATCTGTACCGCCGCATCGACGTCGCGATGGATCGGAAAGACGCGGTCCATCCGGCAAACGCGAAACATCTGATCAACATCCCCGCTCAAACCGCTAACCAACAGATCGCCACGATGCCCGATCTTCTTCAACACACCAACAAGCGCACCAAGACCGGATGAATCAAGAAAAGACACCGTCGAAAAGTCGATGATGATCTGGCTGTGCCCTTGATCCACCAATGCGACGACTTCGTTTTTGAAACCTGTCGCATTCGCCGCTGTCAAACGCTCCACACCGGGGCGCACTACAGTGACTTCGTTTTCATGCAGCGTTGTGTGTATCATTTGCGGTATTCCTTTCAAGAGCGACAACAGTCAGGTCGTCTTCCAATGTTTTGCCACCACGCCAGTTGGTCAAAGACCGTACGATTTCGTCGGGCATACGTTTCAGACCAACATCGGGTAGCGTAGCAACCATTTGGCGCAATCGATCCAAGCCAAAGGGCGTATTTGTCTTGTCTTCAGCTTCAGATGCGGCATCAGAACAAATCACCAGCGCGCCCCCAGTAGCAATCATCATTGAGCCATTCTCATACTCAACGCCGGGCAGCATCCCAACGGGAAAGCCGCCATCCCCCACGGTTTGGGTATGGCCCGCGGCATCAACGTAATATGGTGAAGGGTAAGCAGCCTGACAATAATTCAACCGTCCACTGGATGTGTCGATTACCCCGCAAAACATTGTGAAATATTCATCGTTATCAGCGGTACAAAAGCGTGCATTCAGATTGGCAACCAAAGCAGCAGGATCAAATTCCCGCCCCTCCTTCATTACAATCTCTCTGAAATATTCAGGCGTAATCAAGTACCCAATTGCAACGGACAACAAAGACGCATGCACGCCGTGGCCAGAGACATCTACTGTGTAAAATCCCAGAGTATCGGCATCCAACGGGAAGCACCCAAACATGTCACCCGATACAAATGAAGATGGGACAAATGCCGAAGCAATGGTGAATCCCAACATTTCTTTTTGGATATCCGGCAACAGCTGACGCTGAGCATCAGCAGCCGCGTGCAGGTCATCCTGAATGCGATCGTTGGATTCCTTAAGGACCCTTGAGCGTTCAGCAAGTTCTTCTGCGTGTTGGATCATTCTGGTTGCAGCCCGAATACGCGCCTGCAGCATAATTGGGCTGCGTGTCTTGGCCAAAAAATCATCAACCCCCGCATCAAGCGCCTCTCCGCGCACATCGTCATTCTCACTTCCAGTAATCATGATGATGTAAACATAGTGATCCAAATCCAACTGGCGTACCTCATGCGTAAGTTCCACACCGTTTAAATTTGGCATCTGGTAGTCGCTGATGACAATTTGAACGTTGGTGTCACGGATCAGATTCAACGCCTCGACACCATCATCTACAGGAATGGCCTCATATCCAAGCGCCTCAATCAACTGTGAAAGATAGGCGCGTTGCACGATGTTATCTTCAGCAACTAAAATTTTAAGACAGTCAGTCATTCTAAAACCGCCTCCTTGATCCATGTTGGATATCTGTTCTTCCTTTAGAAATAGTCACCGTGATTAAATTGCTCTTCACATTCATCACCGCACCTATTCCCCCTTAAGTATTTCCAAATTCTTCAATCTATCTATCCGCAATAGATAACAGCTTTTTTTTCAAAACAGTGATGGAAACCCGTATTTTAAAAGGGTCAAACGAACGACCCACTACCCATACGAGTAGGTAGACAACACCTTCAGATAAATCAAAATGCAAACGAGTAGGTATGGGAAAACGACGGTTAGCTCCCCTTGCGAAAACAAAAAAAGTTGCGCAATGTTCTACATCTTGCATGATGATGTGCGAACTGGCCCATTTAGACATCCTCTCGGAAAATGGGCTTGGCCTTTTAGAAATGACAAAGACACTCCAGCGCTCAGCAAGAAATAAAGGAATTTCCAAATGAAAGGCACGATTTTTGTAGAGCTCGTCAACATGGCCGAGGATGCCTTTGGTGAGGACGTTGTTGATCAGGTTCTCGACAAGGCCAACTTGGACAATGACGGTGCATTTACGGCGGTCGGAAATTATCCGTGCTCAGAGCTGGTCAAGATTGTTGTCGCCTTCAGCGAACATTCCGGCATCAGTGCCGAGGTGTTGCAGCGCATGTTTGGTCACTGGATGATGGATCATTTTGTTGAAAACTACAAAGAATTTTTTAGCGGAAAAATTGACAGCTTTTCGTTACTTGAGGCCGTCGATGGCGAAATTCACGTCGAAGTGAAAAAGCTATACCCCGACGCAGAACTCCCTGTTTTTGCTACAGAACGCCTTTCAGAAAACCACCTAAAGCTCACTTACTCTTCCCCTCGCCCCTTAGTCGAATTTTGCCATGGGATGGTTGAGGCCTGCCTGGAAAGGTACGAACAAACGGCCACAATTGATCGCTGTGCCGTTCCCAATAATGCAGACGCGACCACCTTTGATATCCGGCTAGATCAGTAGATGGCTCCGTCGGATATGAATGATGACAAACCAGCCGCACCAGATGTTGTGTCGCGGCGTAGATACAAAAGAGCGAACGAAGCGCGCTCCGAGGCCGAAGCTCTTTTGGAGACGAAAAGCCGTGAGTTATTTATGGCGAACCAACAGCTGGGCGAACACTCGGCCCAGTTGGAACGGGCCGTTCTTGAACGGACCAGAGAATTGCAAACCGCCCTTGAACAAGCCGAAGCTGCAGGCAAAGCCAAGAGCCGCTTTATCGCAACCATGAGCCACGAGATCAGAACGCCACTGGGTGGGCTGCTTGGTATGATTGATCTTCTGTCGATGGATGAAACCGATCCCGCAAAAATGGAGTTGCTGAACTATGCAAGGACCGCTGGTACAGGTCTAAGCCGCATCGTGAACGATGTTCTGGATTTTTCAAAGATGGAAGCAGGCCTATTTGTCTTTGAAGAAGAAAATGTAGACGTACGCGCTTTGATTGAAAGCGTTCGGATGCTGGCAAGCTCGAATACAAAGAGCGCCCATCGCACAATCACGTCCCAAGTGACACCTGATGTTCCTCAAGTCTTTTCGGGGGATGCAACGCGTATCAGACAGGTAATTTCAAATCTGGTGAACAACGCATTACGCTATTCAACCGAAGGTCCAATTATGGTGCGGGCCAGTGCGTTACCCCATGAAAAAGGCGCATTGCTGCGCGTCGAAGTTCAGGATTTTGGCATTGGTATTGCCGAAGACAACATCCAGAACCTGTTCAAAGATTTTTCTCAAATCGCAAATCCGTTGACCTCAGCAGCACAAGGCACCGGCCTAGGTCTGGCCATCTGCAAACGCATTCTAGAAGGATGTGGCGGAACTGTTGGCGTTGAGACCAAACTAGCGTCAGGTTCGACCTTTTGGTTTGAGTTGCCCGTTGCCATCGGCATCGAAACAAGCACTCAAACCGTTGTTTCACGACAAAAGAGATCCAAAAATGTTCTGGATGGAAAACGCGTATTGATTGCCGAAGACAACATCATCAATCAAAAATTGTTACTAACCTATGCTGAACGGATGAACTTGGTGGCTGAACTAGCCGAAAACGGACGCATCGCGTTGGACATGTTTGACCCAGCCAAATTTGATTTGGTACTGATGGATGTTGCCATGCCAGAGATGGATGGCCTTGAAGCGACACGGCAGATACGGCGCAAATGGGCACATGTGAAATTGCCCCCCATTATCGCCCTGACCGCACATGTAATGGATGCCATTGCAGAAGACGCCGCAGTTGTCGGAATAGACATCATTTTGTCAAAACCGATCCCCTTTGCGGATCTAAAAGAGGCATTAGAAATCGCATTGGTGGATAGTGTTTCCTACCCACCGAGCGATGCGCGCATATTAAAAGAAACCTCATCTGCTACTGGTAATACGACTATCTTTACGAAAATGTCGCCTGACACTTTGACTGAGATGTTGGCTATTTTCTCTGAAGAAATGCTTGTTGATCTTGCCCAAAAATACGTCGTGGACACTTCGGCACGCCTTGAAAAAATCCAACACGCTATCGGCAAGAAGGATGCTAAATCTGTCGCTCAAGAGGCCCATTCAATCAAAGGAGCTTCTATGGTTTTGGGCTTTACGGACATGTCTGAATGGGCTCGGCAAATTGAAAAGGAAACGCTAAGTAATTTGAACGCCACTGGATGCATTCAAAACATGCTGGCTGAGCTTGAAGATTTTTCAGCGAGCCTTTAATCGCAGGTTCCCAAACGAGAACATCTCAGAACTTAAACTTGTAGGTCACTGAAATAGTGCCGCCCAATATGCCCTGCGTGGAACCACTGGTCTTATTCCAAAAGAACCGATTATTGGCATAGTTGCTGTAAGTGATTTTCCAGTCATCGTTGATGCGGTAACTGGCAACATACGCAAAATCTGGATCCCAGGTTTCTTGCTTGCCTGGAAAATACGCGTAAGCAGTTCCGCTGATCCACAAACGTTCTGTCACCGCATAGCTGCAGGTCAGATTTATTGTTTTGTCAGTAAGATCAGGCAATGCCAGACTGGCCGAACAGCCTATCGTTTTCTCATTAGGCAAGCGAACCTTGGGCAACTTATAACTGGCCCGTAGCGTACCGGATGTCAGAGAATCTACAAAAGTACTGCTCGAATTCTCAATGCGCCCCGAGTAGTTCGAATAGCTCAATGTCAGTTTTTCGGTAGCACGGTAGGTGAGCGCATAGGTAAATTCTGCATCCCAAGGCGCTTTTTGGTGTTTGTCACCATATCCCAAAACGGAAACACGCAAATATAACTTTTTGCTCAGGCGCGCCCCACAACCAAGACTTGCACGTGGTTTCCCAAACCGTGTCGAGCTAGTATCGTGGTTTGTGTACCTCAATGTAACGCTGCCCGAAATCGAACAAGACAGTTTCATCCGCTCAAATATCGTTTCACGGGCTTTTGTGGTTTGGGCAACAGGCGCGTCTCGAACAACTGGTTCTTCTTTTACGGTCCATTGCTTCGGTGCAGTTTTTGTTGGTTTTCGTTGTGTGGTTGCACGTGTCCGAACCGCTGACACCTTGTGTATTGGGTTTGCTTGTTGATTGGCCTCACCAGAACATCCACCTGATGTTCCCTGCCCCGAACATGCTGGCATCACCCCTTCGGACTTTAACGTAACCGGCTCCAATTCAGCAGTCGCAACATCCGCCGCCACATTTTCCGCTGGTTTTTCTTGCGGTGGCGATTGAACAGCATCTGGGCCCGTACCTGCAAGAACCCACTCTGCAATATACCCAGCAAGCGCTGCCCCATCAGGGGACGCAGGCAGTGTTGGCTTGGGCCCTCTTACCGCTGGAAAAACCTCGATTTTTCCAGCCATATCAGAAATCGTGCACGAAATACCCTTAACGCAATTCAACCGAAACAAAACTGTGCGCGGATTATGCGCCTGCATCACTGCCCCTGAACCATCCGAAAACAAGACATACCGCAATCCGTTGATTTCTCCCCGTTGGTGGCGTGACATGTGAAAGGCGCTGGGGAGATCAACGATGATTTCTTGCGCCGTCGGGATGGCGGGATCAGCAGTATCTACAATGACAGAACCCGAGAACGGCACGGTAGGATTTGAAGACGCGGGTGTTTGGGCAGCTACTGTAACTGGTGCAGTCAGCAAGAGGGCTACACCGCAAAGCAACCTTGCATAAGACGAAGGACTACCCTGTCGCAACATCACACGCACGCATGCCGCAGCCGCATTTCTGCGGCGGGCATCTCCATGCATTGCGAGGTAGGTGACATACTTTCGGACCTTCTGTTTGGGCTAGCTTATTAGACTATCTGCCGAAAGTGGCAGGTTTGCGGTACATGTTGGCCATCGTAATCTCAGTCCCTAAATGTTCAGTAAAAACAGCAGTGCACCGCACAAGCATGCACGCGTAACGTCAGCAATTTCAAAAAATTCATTCCCGCACAACGAGAAACGGCCAAGGCTACGCTCTTGCCCCACTCCCCATATCCCAGCGGTCATTGGACCTATCCGTTTGCGCCGTTTGTTCTCTATTTGCCAGTCTGCCCAACTGGTCACTGACCCGTCATAAAACATCAAAGGCTCCGTTATGGAGCTAACAACACCCTGAACAGAACCACTACACCAAGCAAATCGATGGCTTTGTTCTTTGACTGGAAAAAGGAAATCATCATGCCTGTCACATCAGACACAAACAACGTTACATTCCTTGGCACTTCAAACGACGACAAAATCACCAACGGTTTTGAGAACTTGGATGGTCAGGTACTAACCTATGAAGAAATTGATGCTGTCGCCATTAACGGCCGCACAGGCGACGATGAGATCACCACTGCCGACGGTAATGATTTAGTTGCTGGTGATATGGTTGGATCCGAATGGACACTTGTTGACGGCGAATGGTCCTATGACAGTTCGGCAGTTGAAATCAGCTCGTACGGTGCGACGGCATCCTTTCATGACACCATCACAACCGGTCTCGGCAATGACGTGCTGCTCGGCAACGGCGGGAACGACATTCTTTCCGCTGGCGCTGGCAATGACATCATCAACGCAGGCTTAGGAAATGATCGCGCCTTTGCAGGTACCGGCAACGACACTGTCAATCTAGAGACCGGCGATGACTACGTTGAAGCAGGCTTGGGCGATGATATCGTTAATGGCGGCGCGGGTGATGATGTCATCTTTGGTGACCTTGCGGGCGATAACCTACTGACAAATGAAGACGCCGATGCAACGACCTTTGCCGCATTAGCACAGGGCAGCGCATGGGCAATGACAGACGATCAAGGCACCACACAAATTTCCCAATCAGCAGAAACAGTTGCAGGCGAAACTTACACCATTTCCTTTAGTCTGGCTGCTAACTTTTCTGGCGGTAAATCCACTGCAGAAGTAGACGTAATCTGGAACGGCGAAGTTATCGACACGGTACAAACAACCTCAGGCGCATTCGAAACATTCGAGGTCGACGTCATAAGCACTGGCGAAGAAGGTGCGCTTAGCTTTCGCGCAGTAGATGCAGACGACAATGGCAAATACAATTTTGACGGTCCAATCGTCACTTACGACAAAGAGATCTCCATCGACGGCTCCGACGTTACAGTGACCGCATTCGCCCCCGGCCAGTCCAACCTTTATCAGGTGATCGACGGCCAACTGAATGTTTTTGACGTAGAAAACAGCACCTACACTTCGGTCGGTGACGTACCTTCATTCAAAACCAACTCCGTCGGTTTCAACATCCAGGATGACCTTATCTATGGTGTAGCAAAGAGCAACGGGTTTGACTCCTTGGGCACACAGGTAAACACCACCGACATCGTGATGATAGACGCAAATGGCGACACATACCGCGTGGGTGAGGGTTTTTACGGTGATTATGTCGGCGACTTCGACAATGACGGTAACTTATGGACGTTTCACTCCGCGATTAACCGCATCAGTGTTGTTGATGTCGATAATCTGGACACAGATGGTAACCCAGTTATTCAGCATTTTAAGTTCCCGACAAACATGTTCAACCATCGCACCTTTGACGTCGCCTTTGATGCGCAACACAACAGCTTTCTCGCTGTGGTTGCGCCAGCCAACAATGGCGGCAATGGCACTGTTATCCGTATGGATTTAAGTATGATCGCAGACGGTGGGACCCCAACATTTACCCAGCTAGAGATCTCAGGCACGCTGTTTGATGACACCATGCAAAACGGCATATCACGTGGCGCATATGGCGCTGTGTTCTTTGACGGTGATGGCAACCTTTTCTACGGCCTGAACAATGGCGATCACGACCTGAACCAGTCAACAGGCACACAAGGCGCAATCTACCGCGTGAACATGGATTGGGATGTGGGCGAGGCTTATTCAGAGTTCATGTCCGAAGCCCCCTCCACGGGTTCAAACGATGGCGCAGTTGACCCCCGCTCTGCGGATGCATTTGCAAACATTGATGCAGATGCGGCAGTCCTGTTGCGTGATCCTTCCTTGACCTTGGTTGAGGGCGGAAACGACACCCTGCGGGGCGGTGAAGGCAATGATGAAATCCACGGCAATGAAGGCGCAGATGACATCAACGGCGGCGCAGGTAATGACATTTTGTCCGGCGACCAAGGGAATGATCTAATTTCCAGCAGCGAAGGAAATGATACCGTTTATGGCGGCGCAGGCGACGATAAACTGCGCGGCGAAGCGGGCAATGATCTGCTGGTTGGGAACGAAGGCAACGACTACCTTTCCGGCGGCACCAACAACGACGTTTTGATCGGCGGCGAAGGCACTGACAAAATCGTCGGCGGCACAGGGTCTGATGTTCTTCGGGGTGGTGCAGGCAATGACCAAATTTGGGGGGGCAACTGGTCAGGTGATGCAGAAGCGGACACCTTTGTTTTTGAACAGAATTCCGGTCGCGATTTTGTACATGATTTTGAGGCTAACCACGACATCATCGACCTTTCAGCCTTTAACACAAGCATGGACGCAGTTCTTGGTGCATCACACGACGAAGGGTGGGCCACAATCATAGACCTATCACAGCTGGACGGCGGCCAAGCGCATGACAAGATCATTTTACGCTCTGTTGAATTAGCAGCACTCGACGTTGATAACTTTAACTTTTGATCCATGATTTCGAGGGCAGAATTGCAGTGCATTAAGAACACTGCCTTGCCCTCGATACCATTTCAGTTTCATAGCAACGAAACCGACAGCCCAGCGATTGATTTACGCCTGCCGGAATCGACTAAACTCCGGATCGTTTAATCACAGAAGTGAAAAACTCGGCCTATAGTTGCCGTCCCACCAAACGGGCGCAGAGATCAAACAAACGAAATCGCGACATCATTTCCAAACGATCAAAATGGAAAGAACCGTTGGGATACGATGTTCTTTGATGATTTCATGTCAACAATCGAAACGCGCCATCGTGCGATTGGCGGTCGAGACGCGCGTGCTTTTTAAGTATTTCAATGTGGGCTCTCACGGCCACCGTTTACTAATTGTGCCAGCCAGATACCTTTGCAGGGATTGCGGAGCTCCTAAACGATTTCACAGCGCTTGGCATACCAACGGCCCTATTTCCCTCAATGAAAAAAGGTAGTCCAGCCTCATGATAAGCTGTGCAATAAGACCAATTTATGCGGGAAAACGAGCTCAATGGACACATAAATAACAAATAAGGATAAATAAGTAACCCAATAGCATATAAATGGTAGCTAATCGTCAACTTATCGGCGTTTATCGTCGACTTTAACTGTTGAACTTTGCCATTATCAGTTTAGGCGCAAAATATGACACCAGAAATCAATGTCTTCTTGCTGTCTGCGGCCGTTATAGCATTTGCATATGTGGCGATTTACCCGCAATTGCGTACAAAAACTTTGAACCGGATGATGATGTTAGACCTCGCCTTTTCAACTGCATTGTTGCTGGTTGTGGGCGCAGTCTACTACGGATCTGGCGTGCGCTTTTCTTTGATCATTTTTTCGCTACCTTGGTGGGCCTTCACACTATTAAGCGCAGCACTTGTTGAAGTGCCGTTTTTCATATGGTTTTGTAAAAAATGGGACATCGACATGAATCCGCCGACGGATTGAATGTTAACGTTGGGCTAGCGCATCCTTGAGCACTGCCAGCACATCACCTGTAGCAACGTTACTTGTAACAAAAGCCTCACCAATGTCGCGGGCCAGGATAAAGTGCAGCGCGCCCTCAACAACCTTTTTATCCTGCCCCATCAGGCCCAACAACGCATCGGCATCCGGCAAATCACCTTCAATGTCCGCTAGATCCACCTTCATGCCCATAGCACGCAGATGCGCACGCACGCGGCTTGGTGCTTCTTGCGAGCACAGACCCATACGCGAGGACAATTCAAACGCCATTGCGCACCCAATCGCAACACCTTCACCATGCAGCAGACGGCTGGAATACCCCGTCGCCGCCTCCAGCGCATGACCAAAGGTATGGCCAAGGTTTAACAGCGCGCGCTCGCCTTGCTCGGTTTCATCGCGCACAACAATATCTGCTTTCATCTGGACCGAACGGCGCACCGCCTCAACACGTGCAGCGCCATTTCCATCCGCCAGCGCTGGTCCCTGCTCTTCGAGCCAATCAAAGAACGCGGCATCCCCAAGCAAACCGTATTTCACAACCTCGCCGTAGCCAGCCAAAAAATCACGCGGCTCTAGCGTCCCCAAAACGGCAGTATCCGCCAACACCAATGAAGGTTGATGAAACGCGCCAACAAGGTTTTTGCCGTGATGCGTGTTAATCCCTGTTTTGCCGCCAACCGAGCTGTCGACCTGCGCTAGCAGTGATGTCGGGATCTGCACAAACCGTACGCCCCGCCGCAAAACGGATGCAGCAAAGCCCACAAGATCGCCAATTACACCGCCACCAAAGGCAACAACCACATCGCCCCGCTCAACTTGTTGATCAAGGAGCCACTCTACGCAATGGGTCAATTCGGCCCAGCACTTGGTGGCCTCACCCGGCGGAAGACACAGCGCCTCCATACTTATGCCCTCAGACGCCACTCCGTCGCGCAACGTTTCAAGGTGCAGGCCCGCCACGTTTTCATCGCTGATCACAACCACCCGAGGGCGACGTAACAAAGGAGCGATAAAGCTGCCTGATTGCGCCAGCAGTCCCGGCCCGATTTCGACATCATAGGCACGCCCCGGTAGGGCGACATGTACGCGTTCATTCATCATTCAATTCCAGCACGTCAGGCCGCGTCAACAGCGTATCAATCACCCGTTCAGCCATCGCATCAATCGACAACTCGGTGGCACATACCACGCGCAGTTCGGACATCTTGTAAATTGGAGTACGGGCAGCGAAAATTTCGTTCAACGTTGCGCGAGGGTTGTCAGTGCGTAGCAACGGCCGAGTGTCTTTGCTTTTCACACGGCTCCACAACAGATCAAGCGGCGCATCCAGCCAAAGCGCAACACCCTTTTGTTTGATATTCTTACGGTTTACTTCGGCCAGATATGCACCACCACCAGTGGACAGGATACCGTTTTGGGTCTCAAGCAATCTGCGGATCACTTCAGTTTCGCGTTTGCGAAAAAAGACCTCGCCGTCGCGTTGAAATATCTCGGGGACCGACAGGTTTGCAGCCGCTTCGATCTCGGCATCACTGTCCAGGAAAGACACGCCCAGCTTCATCGCAACAGCACGCCCAACGGCGGTTTTTCCGGCCCCCATCATACCCACCAATGCCACCGTCTTTTTTAGACGAAAGCGTGTGTTGGGTCGGCGGATGTTGGCCGTGGATGTATCAATTTCACTCATTTGTTCCTGAATGACGTGATCTTACTGGAAAGGCCATATATAGTTTAAGAAAATATTGGCAAATCAGGCAGGATTTCATGTTAGGCAAACTCTTCAAGCTTCTGTTTATCCTTGCGATTATCGGATTTATCGGGCTTGTGGGGTTCGCGTATGTTGGCCCCGAGCTTGGGATCGATTTTGCTCCTGCGGCACAAGAGATTCGGATGCCTGTCACACTGCAGGGGCAGTAACGGGATGTCGGCTCCTATGAGGATGGGGTTTCGCGCTGCTATTATCGGGATCGCCCTACCTCTCAGTTGTTCGGCAAATGCTGACACCCGCCCCCCTTTATCCGTGATCGATTGGCTGAACAAACCCAGCCCGCAGGTTGCGCTACCCCGCGCCCCTACAGGACAGTCTAAAAAAACCGCAAAAACCCCAATAAACGAGCCAGCAGTTGCGCACAGCGGCGCGGCCCCAAAAATCACCACACGCCCTCTGGGCATAAGGCTTGCACATAATGTTGGCCTTGTTCCGCCTGCGGTAACGGGTATGAAGCCCGATCTGTGGGCAGGTAGCGATGCCTCGCGCGCGGCTCGCCATATCAAAGCTTTACCTGAATTGGATTTGCCAGCAGCCAACGCATTGCTGTTCACTCTGTTACTGACTGAGGCATCCGCTCCAACCGGTGAGGCACATGCACAAGATGCACTCACGCTTGCCCGGGTGCAAAAATTGGAATCTCTAGGTGCCGTTGATCCCGCATTGGCACTGGCGGAACAGGCCGGTGCACAAACATCGCGCAGCCTATTTGATGTTTGGTCCCAGTTGAGCATGCTTGTTGGTACCGAAGATACCCCGTGTGGTGCGCTGTCGCGTGCGCCCTACTTAACCCAAGACGCGGCCATACAGATATTTTGTGCAGCACGTGGTGGTGATTGGGACACAGCAATGCTGACCTTTGGCTCAGCCAAGGCGCTCTCCCTTATCCCTCGTGAAAAGCTTGCTGTTTTGGACCGTTTCCTCAACCCTGATCTTTTTGACGATGCAGGCCCTTTGCCAACCCCGCACAATATTGATCCGCTGACTTTCCGCCTCTTTGAAACAATAGGAGAGCCGCTCTCAACCAGCCCCTTGCCGCGCGCCTATGCCGTGGCGGACCTGCGTGACGTTGCTGGCTGGAAATCGCAATTGGAAGCCGCCGAACGGCTGACGCGTGTTGGAGCTTTGCCTGACAATCACATTTTGGGTCTTTATAGCGACCGCAAACCAGCAGCCTCTGGCGGAATCTGGGACCGCGTAAAAGCAGTACAGCGTTTTGATACTGCACTTTCCACAGGTAGCGCTGACGCTGTTTCCAAAACCCTCCCTGCTGCATGGCATCAGATGCGAAAAGCCCAACTGGAGGTTAGTTTTGCCACATCATTCCAGGAACGGCTTGAAGATCTAGAACTCACTGGGACATCAGCGATCATAAAAGAACGCATCGGGCTGCTATCACCTGCATATGAAACTGTTGCACTGGCCCTTGATGATCGTCTTGATCTTGGGCCAAACACCGCGCTGTTACGGTCTATCGCCGTTGGTGAAGGTGCAATTACCGCACCAACAACGGCAATTGCACGCGCGATCCATGACGCATTCACGACCCCCTCACCAAATGCTCAATTGCTGGAAATGGCCAAATCTGAACGCCTTGGCGAAGCATTGGTCTCTACGTTGGCGTCTTTACGTGGCGGCGCAAGAGGCGACAGTCTTGCCTTGCGCGAAGCCCTTAGCACTTTGCGCGCATTGGGATTAGAAGACACCGCCCGCCGCGCTGCCCTGCAAATATTGCTGTTAGAACGCACACCATGAACACACGCGCGCCATCGTCCTGGATATCGATGTTTCTAGAAGCGCAGGCTGCGGAGTTGGGTGCCGCCACAAACACCTTATTGGCCTATGGCCGCGATCTAAAAGATTTTGACAGCTGGTTGGCCCGTAAAGACTGCGAATTTGAACAGGTGAGCCGTACGGACGTAGAGGAATATCTGGTTTATTGTGACGCGCAGGGTCTTGCAAAATCTACCCGCGCGCGACGGTTATCCGCTGTAAAGCAATTGTATCGATTTGCATTTGAAGAAGGTCTGCGCAGCGACAATCCCGCCATCCAGATCACTGGCCCGGGACAGGACAAAAAACTACCAAAAGTCCTTTCAGTTGAAGAAGTTGACAGCTTGCTGTCTGCCTCCCGTTCGTTTGGACGCAATGAAAATGACCGCTTGCGCAATACCTGCTTGATGGAATTGCTTTATGCCACAGGCATGCGGGTGAGTGAGCTGGTTGGTTTGCCTGTCAGCGCAACCCGTGGTGATCCACGCCTTTTGCTGATCCTTGGCAAAGGTGGAAAAGAGCGGATGGTCCCCCTGTCGCCTGACGCCCGAGATACGCTAGCCGTTTGGATCCGCAAGCGAGATGAAAACGAAGCGATACGCGCATCCAAAAAGCTGCCAACTTCAAAATTCCTATTTCCATCGCGCGGCAAGGACGGTCACTTAACACGGCACCGTTTTTATCTGCTGATCAAAGAAATCTCGGTAGCAGCGGGTGTGGATCCAACCAAAGTCACTCCGCACACATTGCGCCACGCCTTTGCAACGCATTTACTGGCGGGCGGTGCGGATTTACGGGCAATACAAACAATGCTGGGGCACGCCGACGTGGCCACCACCGAAATTTACACCCATGTCCTTGAGGCACGCCTGTCCGAGCTGGTGTTAGACCATCACCCTCTGTCAGAAACGGCCACCCGCAAAGCATCGGGTAAGATATCTTCTGACGGCCAATAGCCTGACTGCAATGCATCCCGGTAATCGCTGGGTAGTCCTGCAACATTCATATCTGCAACCGCGCCTGCAACATCATAATCCAGCGTCTTAATCTGCATCCGTCCGTCTTTCAGCAGTGCGAACCGCGTTTGCGGACCGCCATCATGGGGCGGCATCCCGATCACACCTGCGTTCAGCCACATACCTCTACTGGTCTGGCGTATGAACGGTATCCCGGAATGCCCTGCAACAACCGCATCAATCGGGCCTGAAATTCGCTCCAACGCGTCCCATTCGCGAACGAACACTGTGTCATCGTCTGTTTCCCAGATGAACTGAGCCACATCCCGCACCCCGCCGTGGATCACACCGTAACGGGTATCATTATGCGTAAACGTCAGCACGTCGGGCAATGTGCCCATCCATGCCCGCGCTTCAGTATCTAGCTGCGACTGCGCGAAGGCATACCATGCAACGCTAAGCCGGTCACACGCTGTCCCTTCTTCAAAACCACAACCGCAATCATCCGCGTTTTGCGCCAATTGGATTTCGCAGTTTCCCGCAACAACCGCGCAGCCTGCGGCACGGATTGCGGAAACACTGGCAACTGGCGCGCCGCAATAGGCCACAACGTCCCCGGTACAAATCACGTGATCAGGAGCGACAGACGCTGCAACTGCATAGGCAAAAACCGCATCGCAAGCCTGCACATTGCCATAGGGACCGCCAAACAGCAGCACATCGCCGTTCAACACACCTAAATCACGGTGTTTCATGCCTGCTTCTCCTTGAATGAGCACGGACCTAACCCCATAACAGGTAGGACTACCACGGAGAGGTTTCCCACATGGACATGCCACAGGCAACGGCTGATACGGCGTTCTGGATTTCGATCGCGATCATTTTATTTCTGCTCATACTATCCGGATTTTTCTCTGGATCGGAAACCGCACTGACGGCAGCGTCACGCGGCAAACTGCGTGTGCAGGCAGACAAAGGTTCCACGGGGGCCAAACGCGCACTGCGGATCACAGAAGATAATGAACGGCTGATTGGCTCGGTTCTGCTCGGCAATAATCTGGTGAACATCTTGGCCGCCTCCCTTGCCACAGCCCTCTTCACGCGCCTGTTCGGCGAAAGCGGTGTCGCACTCGCAACCTTGGTCATGACCTTACTGGTTCTTGTCTTTGCAGAAGTGCTCCCCAAAACCTATGCCATCACTAACGCCGAGCGCGCAGCCGCCCTCGTTTCTGGCCCGATCAGTATTGTGGTACATGTGTTTGCACCTGTGGTCAGTGTTGTGCGTCTATTGGTGCGCGGCATGCTTAGTATCATGGGTGTTTCGGTTGACCCAGATAGTAACATCCTTGCCGTGCGCGAAGAGATCGCTGGGGCGCTGCAGTTGGGCCACTCTGAAGGTGTTGTTGAAAAAGAAGACCGTGACCGCATTCTTGGTGCGCTTGACCTACGTGAACGTGCGGTCGAAGAGATCATGCTTCACCGATCCGGAATTGAAATGATTGATGCAGGCAATGAAGCGGCCGATATTTTGGAACAGTGCCTGCGTTCAAATCACACCCGCCTGCCCGTCTACCGTGATGATCCAGAGAACATTGTTGGTGTTATTCACGCAAAAGACCTGCTGCGCGCCATGTACAAGCTTATTGGTGGTCCCGAAGGCGATGCTGCCGCGCTCAAGAAATTTGACATCTCGGTTGTGGCGATGGAACCGTATTTTGTTCCCGAGACCTCTACGCTGGACGAGCAGATGCGCCAATTCCTGCACCGCCGCACGCATTTTGCACTGGTGGTGGATGAATATGGTTCCCTACAAGGGTTGATCACACTTGAAGACATCCTCGAAGAGATCGTGGGTGAAATCACCGATGAATTTGACCCCCTTGCAGAGCACACCGTAAAAACAGATGCCGACGGGCAGTACCTCGTAGACGGATCTATGACCATTCGCGACCTCAATCGCGCCAACGACTGGAACCTGCCAGACGAAGAGGCCAACACAGTTGCGGGCTTGGTTATTCATGAGGCGCAAATGATCCCGACCAGCGGGCAGGTGTTCCTGTTCCACGGATTTCGTTTTGAGGTTTTGCACCGTGAAGGCAACCGGATTACCCAACTCAAAATGCGCCCGCTTTAACGGCTCCTTAGAATGGTATTCTAAAAACATGCGCTGCCATTCATCTACGTCCGGCACTCCCCCCTTAGGCTCACGCCCTATGCCACCACATCCGCCACTGAAATCAGATCGCATCATGATCATTCCATAATGCAGGCTGCCCCGAACCCTATCACTCGCAAAATCATCAAATGTCACTTGTAAGCCTCCTTTTTGCTGTTTGTATCAATGTCGGCAATGAGGATTGGTCTCAAAGTATGAGGAAACCTGCAAACGCATATGCGGGCATGGTCAGTTACTTAGAAAGCGGAGGTTTAGTTAGTTAGATCGTTACCCGCGTCGAGAACGATCACTTGTTAACCTCAGCCGTTGATCTGTTCGCCAGATCAAAAGCACGGATGACCACAGAGATCGCACAGCTTATTCCAGAAATTGCTGAGTGACTTGGAGCATTTCCCGAAAACAATCCCGTTATGCACAACCGACACCTTCCCAGATGACCTATATTCTAGGGACACCGCTGAAATGAGCGCACTCTGTAGATCGGTGAAAGACGTACCTGTATTACCTTCACCAACAGATATTGTAGATTCCCGAAAGGATGGGACCCTAGCTTTTAAAATGTTTGCCAATGACACTTGCTCCCATCGCGACATTGGCTAAGCCATGTTTTCCCGAACGGGGCGCATGAGGTGTCGAGGTACGCAACGGTATTCATGTTTCACCAAAAGGCATAATCCCAAGGGACGTTTGCAATCGACTTGATTGCGGTACACCAACACAGGTCGCGTTTATGGAACGTTGGGGCCGATGGAGAGCCGCAATTGCGGTCACTGTGTCCCATAACTGCCGTAGCATTACGCCTTTGATGACATGACCCTGGCCGCAAATACCTTGCTGCGACACGCAAGGCCGCTTGGTGGTCGTCGCGGACGGGAAAGTGGCTGCCAGCTGTGTTGTTGTAGGCGACCTAGGGTAACCTACGGACGACAACGTTCTTAATGTCGAAAACACGTGATGCGTGCGCCCTTCCTTAGGAATAGTTCAACGTCTGACCCGATAAATAGTCCAACAGCAGCCTACCCAAAATATCTGACAACGTCTTGGCTGCGCGTTCGGGGCCAACAATACCTTCAACGGTTTTAAGGTACGCTGAGAGGGACAATTGCATCGCCTCATCTGAGGCGATCTGCGCAGGGCTTTTCCCACGCAAGTAGTCAAAGACCAAAGCCATTTCTGCACCAAACTCAGCACGCATGGAACTCACTAACAATTGCAACTGCGCGTCTTCGGATGTTGTTTCATCAAAGTTCGTCCCGCTCATCCGGCGCATGGTGCTTTTGGTACATGCCAGAAACAGTGCCTCTTTGGTTGGAAAGTAATGATACAGAGCACTCTTTGACATGCCCAAATGCTCGGCAACAGCGCGCATACCAACACCTGCATAACCATGCATTGAAAAGAGCCCTGCAGCACGTGCTGCGAGGTCCTCCATGTATTTATCTCGGTCAATGATTTTTGGCATCAGCTCTTTCGTCCATATGGTCGAAAATAATTGACACATAGCTGAAGTATCGTCTAGGGACTTCACTATAGTCCAACTGGACCATAATACATCTACCTCCTATCAGTCCCAAGAATAGACATCGTCTTCCTCTCTAGATTTTGAGCCGTCTTAAGGAGCATCAAATGGCCAGCACCGGTGGCGTTAATCGTGAATATGATCGTTCCATTTCACAAAAACTGACATTCTCGTTGATCCATACCTGCATTGTTGCGTCATGCATTTGGCTAGCTTTTGGATCGATTGAATGGACTAACCCCCTGCGCGCTCGCGTTCTTGCGCTCTGCGCTATCCTTTATTGGGCTCGCCATTGTGTGACGCTGTTTATCCTGCTCAAACGGCAGGTCGCGTATTCCGAGGTGTTTGGTCTTTCCATCTTTATCGCGGTGTTTGAAATCGGGTTTCTGTTGCTAGGCACAGGCATCTTTGCCGATGCCCCCGCACCGATTGGGAGTATCGACTGGGTTGCTCTCACACTGGTTTTTCTGGGATCACTGTTGAACTCAGTTTCAGAAATCCAACGCTGGATGTGGAAAAAGAAACCATCGGCAAAGGGCCATTGCTACACAAATGGACTATTTAGATATGCCAGCCATATCAACTACTTTGGCGACAGTGTCTTATTTACTGGCTGGGCTATTTTGGCGGCGTCCATTTTCGCTTGGAGCGTTCCAATCTTTGTGACCGCAGGTTTTGTATTCTTTCACATCCCAGCCTTGGATGCATATCTATCAGAGCGGTACGGTACCGAATTTGATGACCACGCAGCCAAGACTGCCAAGTTAGTTCCGTTCATTTACTAAGGTTTCCTGCGACGCCAAAGCAGTCGTTAGTTGCGCAATGCCAGTGCCGTTTTTTGGTCTACCAATTGCGCACCCCAAAAGCAGATCAAAAGGCTGACACCGATCATCAATGAGGTGTAACAAAGCGGCCAGCCGCTTGCGGACCGTGGACATGTAGGATGGCCAAGTAACTCTAGGCCTGTGCCAGCAGCAGCCAATAATATGACGGGCGTAATCCCCAAGACAAACAGCCATTTCAGATGCTGCCAGCCAATGGAAACCCCAAGCGCCATAGCCAAATAGGCCAACGAAACGACATAGCAGGCAGGAATTGGACCGAGTTTGGGACACGCATCCCCCGTGTGAAAATGCGTGATGGAGATTGGAATAATCCCGTTCAAAACCGCCAGACACGCCAAGAAAACACCTGTGCGTAAAAGGCGGCTGCCCCATATCATTCGTCTACGCCAACAAAGGTCACGGTTTCATTGCGAAAGCTGCCCTCCTGAATTGCCGTTATGCCGTCAAGGAACCGGACCCTGACCACACTCACCCTTTGAGCGCCCAATCCGGCAATGATCATACGGCTGCTGTCAGAGGCCAAACCCTCACCGGAAATGTAGGGCTTGTGAAGGATCGCGCCATCTTCAAGCATGACCTCAACCATCGCACCAATACTGTTCAGGGTTTCTGGCAGGCGGATCTTAAGGAAGCCGTTGGGTGTTTCCCCAGTACTCAGGAAGGCTTGGGATTTTCCGGCAATGTTGATGTGTACAACATCTGCACGGCCGTCCCCATTGAAGTCAGCGGTCAACGGCGCGATTGAATACTGGCGGTTTACAACGCCGTTCAATGTCCCCACTTCGGCCATCTCACCAGAAGCTGTTTGTACAAACATCCGACCTGGCAAACGCAGCATTCCGATCTTGTGGAAAGGCGCTGTGACAAAGTTTTGAGAAACAATCAGGTCTTCGCGGCCATCAAGGTTCAAGTCCTCATGGCTTAGACCCCAACCAAATTCGTAATCTGCTATCCGCAACGCTTCGGCCTCATCCGTAAAGCCGCCATTTCCATCCGCGATAAAGGCAATCCATTTGCGGTGCAGTGGTTCATCGTCGGCCAAATCTCCCCGCACCATAAAGGTTGGCGGTGTCGAACCGATGTTGGAAAAGCTGTAATCGGTTAGGCCATCATTATTGATATCAGCCATGCCAATCCCCATCGGATAAGACGGCAGTTCGGAGTTGGGGTTTACCGAGTTGGCAAAATGCCCCGTACCATCGTTGATGTAGGTGCGCACCTTTGCAGTGTCATGCGCTGCAATTAGGTCCAGATCACCGTCGCCCTCAAAATCGCCAAAGGCCGCTTGGAAGGTATTGTGCAGATAACTCAACCCACGCGCCTGTGTCTCATTCGTAAAGGTATTGTCGCCTGCATTTATGAACAGTTCAGACGTGCCGCCATATCCGTATTTGTTAAAGATATTAAGGCCTTCGATTTTCTCATTCTTTATGTAGCCTGAGACATACATGTCGAAATGGCCATCGTTATTCACATCAGCAACAGCTATCGACATTCCAGTCGTGTTCTCATTCATCTGCGCGTCAAGCTTTGCAGCCGTAAAACTACCGTCGTTATTGGTGTAGAGCCAGATGCCCTCAGGGTGGGTCACCAGCATATCTGCCTGCCCATCCTTGTTGTGATCCAAAACAAGGGTACCAAGGGCCGTGCCATCAGCTTGTTTCACCAGCCCCGCCTGCCCCGCTATCGCAACGAATGCACCGTCTTCAAATTTGAACAGGCCGTTTTCCTGTTGGAAACCGCCGCCAATGAACAGCTCCTCGACACCATCACCATCGATATCAATCGCCGCACTACCCGTGATAGGCAAAGACGTCTCATCCGAGTGCTGCTGATCAAAAGGGACTTCGACATGTTTGAACTCGGGGACAATAGTGTCACCCAAATCAATATCATAATCAACGCGGCGGTCGTTTATCGTGTAGGCCGACATGACAACAGCCATCGTTCCGACAACCGACCCCATCACAATGGGTATATATTTGATTTTATTGAACATATTTCAGCCCTCACTGTTTAGATTAGATGCCACAAAAAGAGAAACCGAGAACATGACGAAATACGCGACGTTCAATGCAATCGGCATCATGTATTTACCCACCGCAGGGACGGTGAAAAATAGAATGAAAGAGACGATGATCAGGAAGATCGGGTTCAACGCAGCCATTTTGCGCGGATAGTGCGATCGGCCTGTAACGCAGAGCCAAATAAAGATGACCGACACAGCCAGGACAGCAGCACGAACAAACTGCAACAAGCTTTCATAGCGCAATTCATAGAGTGCCAGTTGTTCCTCAACGCCGCCTGCAGCGACAAGTTCTACAGCACTCGCCCGTGATCCGATCCAGACCGCACCAATGATACACCCATATGCCATCACAAATCCGGCGACACGCGCCGCAGTTTCATGAGCCGGCCGCAACATCAGATAAATGTGATAGGCCCCCACAACATAAAGCGGTGCGCCCAGTACACCAAAGAAATGGCCAATCGTTGCACGCTCACGCGTAACGCCATTGAAGAAGGCAAACGTATCCGTGTAACGCGCCAAAGCATCGTAATGCAGCAGGAATTCACCAATCCCAACCAGCAATGAAGCCAGCAATCCTATTTGACCTGTGAACAATAATTTTCGCTTATCTGTCATTTACTTTCTCCCCAAAAGCGAATGCCGTGCTGCCCAAAAAGAACGCTCACAACGGATACTCACTCGGCATATTCCAGAAATTCCCGTCGATGCGATCCAACGGCCGCGACGGTGAACCCGGTACAGCGCTCTGCCGAATTATCGTTGCAATGTCGGACAAAACGTTTCGGTTGGTCCGGTAATAGGCATGCCCCGTGAGGCCCCTTACCCCTTCAACATTGATAAAGTTGACTGTCTTCACCTCTTCAAAAATCTCTCGTTCGGCGGGTTTCAAATCACCTGATATGAGCTTGCCCAGCCTTTGCCCCGCCATCAGACGCTGCGAAATACCAAGAGCGGTATCCCCACGGTTCATATAGACGGTGATCTGACCCACCGATGCGCCAAAGCCCTCTGCAATCAGGCGTTGGCGTACCACAGAGAAATCGAGATCAGGTGCCGCCATAATCAGGTTCTCGATTTTGAGAACTGTTTTTGGGTTTTTACCTTGGCTGCGAACGGCAATGATCAGCTCCCGCAGAGCCGTGGTGGTTACATCCGTACCCCTGCTGTGGGCTACGATATGGATTTTGCGCAACTCAGGGATTTCCGATAACTGTGTCAGGAGTTCCTTCATGTGAAAGACCGTAAACTCCCCAGACTCCCGATCCTTGAAATACCCGAAAAGGCCACCTGCCCCTGCAGGCCAAGAATATGCAATCGGCACGCCATTGCGGCCGCTGAAATGCCAAATATCCGAGAGGGAAAACACACCATCCTCAAAGGAGTTATTGAACCCATGCACAAAAATGATCACTTCGTTCTTACCCGCAATCCGCATCTGTTCACGGATTTCGTCCTGAAACGCAGCACGTTTACGATTGTATGAAACGACCGCTTCGGGCAATTTGACTGGCTTGCCATTCACCACCCGAAACTGCGTTGGCGTTGGTTCAAACCTGAGAATTTCCTCGTTTTCGATAATATTGAGCGGTAGTTTTTTCGCCCGCGTCCTCTGGCCACTTGCCGCACTCAATGTCTGCCAGTTCTGATCTTTCCCAAATGCGACGGTGGACGCACCAAACGCCATCGAACTTGAACGCTCGTTCCCGTAAGACAAGGCTCCACCTTGATGCGTTGCATTGCGATCTGTAATGAAAAATACTGGTGCCTCAGCCGTTCGATAACCTTGCGAGATTTCGCTTTGAGGGTATGCGCCGCTTGTAAATATATTTGGTGTTGGAGCCAAAACACGCACAGGACTACATGCAGAAAGACCCATGAAAATCGTGAGAGCCGCGAGAAGTCGTAGATGGATCATTGGGTTACTTCCTGAGTCGAGTTGATCTGCCATGTGTCCATTGAAAGCGCACAAAAAATCGGCATCACTTCAAACATCCACGGCAATGCATGTCTGTATCGCCATAGACAACATCTGCTGTGCCCTACTCCTTTGGTGCAGAATTGCTAAGGAACGCGCCTAACACGCCCCCGTATGCCAAGTGGGCAACAAGTGAGGCCCACATCATTTTGCCAAAACCAAAGAACAATGGTTGGCCCGCTGCAATCATCATGACTGTACCTGCGGCAACCCATAAAATAACGCCCCAAATCAAACCAGAGACTACGCCAGCGCGCGCACCAGTAACGACCTTAAAGATGACAAAACCAATAGGAAAACCGATCACGCCCAAGCCGTAATGCAAAATTTCACCGACCCAAAGAAGACTGGAATCTAAACCTAGGATTTGGCAGATCAAGGCTGCTGGTTTCATCGGGCCACCCAGCGCAATGCGGGCAACACCTTCCATGAAAAAGGCGAGCACAATAGATGCAATCACGCCAGCGCCAATCAATGCCATCGGATTACGGAGGATTTCGTTACGGATTTTCAGCATGGTATTCGCCTTTCAAAACATGTGCCATCTAATGAAGGCTCACCTACAATTACTTCTTATTGAGAGGAAAAGTTCCGTAACTTCACAAACGCTTAACAATCAATCCTCACTTTGAGGTCTGAATGGTTCATTCGGCTCAGGTCAAGTATTTTAGACCTCAGTCGGCTCCAACGAAGCGCTAGATGCTTGGATACAGTTTTTGTCTCAACATGCATTCGATGACCGGAAACACCAAAAGGTTACAGTCCTACAGAACATTCCATCCAAGCCCGAAAACACCGCCTGCCCAGCTTCATATCCGATAAATGTTCACGCAAGTCAGGCCAGCATGATGTGTGCCAATACATGTTTTTTCAGTTGAAATACTTGAATCCCAACGGCTTTGCTTTTGCCATGCGCTAGAGTAAGGTCTAGCTTTGGTTACACATGTAAAAATGGCATCATGTCTCTATGCAAAAGAAATTAGACGACAATCAAGATTCTCCAGCATGCTTTGAAGAGCTAGTGCGAGAGAATATCGGTTGGATGCTGGGTTTGGCCGGGCGAATTCTGGATGATCCGGACCTCGCGAAGGATGCCGTTCAATTGGCGTTTTCAAAGGTTCACCTGAAATTGGCACAGTTCGAAGGACGGTCGCAGCTAAAAACGTGGATGCATCGAATTGTTGTAAATGAAGCTCTGATGATCTTGCGCAGAAAGAAACGCGCTAACGAACAGTCGATTGATCATCTGTTACCCAATTTTGACGCACATGGATTGAGAATTGAAGTACCATCCAACGCTGATGGTACCTCCGAAACAATACTATACACCAAACAAACAACAGCTATTGTGCGCGAGACCATAGCCGAATTGCCAGCTTCATATCGCGTCGTTTTGCAGTTGAGAGACATAGAAGAAATGAGTACTGCGGAAGTTGCTGAAGTTCTTGGAATATCCGAAACTAACGTGAAAGTACGCCTTCACAGGGCCCGATCAGCATTAAAGAAATTGCTTGAGCCAGTGTTTGATGGAGATCCAATATGCTAACGGTTCTACGGCGAAATATGCGGGTCATCATGGCAAAACTGCCCGGAATGATAGACTGTGAAGAGTTCGAAGGATTCATTTCAGCTTATATTGATGATGAGTTGCCTCCCGCTAAACGCAAAGTATTCGACCTTCACATGAAGTTTTGCCCAGAATGTCGACGCTATATTGCCGCCTATCAACGGATCTTGGAGACGATGAAGGAATTATCAGTGGAAGATCACGAGACTCTGCCAGAAGTCCCGGAAGACCTGATTAAAGCAATTTTGGAGGCCAATGCCTAAAGTGGTTCTGTTTTTTGGGACAGGGCAACATCTTTACTGAGATGGATCGGGTTTGTGATATCATGCAGACGGGCTGCCTTCCCTGAACCGACTGGCATCAACAATGGTCTTACTCAACTGCCACAAGTTGATGAACTTCAATCACATTTCCTTCGGGATCATAGAAGAAAACCTGATGCCAACCCTTCACAGCGTTACTGCCCCAGTCGGAGTATGGCACGCCTTGGGCATCCAAATGGGCCATAAAAGCGACGATATCATCTGTTCGGTAGGCAATATGACCACGCTCAAGCGGATTCACGACCTGACCCGACCGAAATGAATTCAAAACGTCTCGCGGAGTCAGGTGCATTTGAATATCGCCATCCGTCACAAATGAAACATCCCCCACCAACCCTTTTTCAGTATTCAAGGGCGGCAGCTCTGCGGGGTCTTCATCCCCCAACGTCAGAACGTCACGGTAAAAGCGGTCCATTTCGGGCACATTGGTCGAACATAGATTGATGTGATGTAATTTGAGTTTCATAACAACAGCGTGGCCCAGACTGCTTCTGCAAGCAAGTGGCCATCTGATGCGGTGCGGCCTAATCTGCGGTATGCGTTCAGGCCCGTAACGTGCGGACAATACCGCCGCGCTCAATAGGGGAACAAATCTAATTATACGGCCTCTGAAGAGATAAAGCGCGATTCAACTGTGCCCAAGTCGCTGCTTCAAAACGTTCTGGCCATTCCATCCCCAAATTGGCTGCTCTCAATCTCGCACGCGGCAGGTATGCTTTTGCATAGGCTAGATGGGCGGAAATCATAGCATCGCGGTTGGGTATCGCTGGTGGCAAAGCCATAAGAAGGTCTTTTTGTTCTTCCGATATGAGCGAGTTTAGATGCAAAACCCCGCCACGGTTAGGGGCATCGGTTTCTTCAATCAGCAAGTCCACCAACAGATTACGAAGGTGGAAAACCCCCAACACGCCGTTGATGTATTCTTTACGACCTGCCGCAAGATGCAAGAGACCCAGTATTTTGATGAATTCCTCAACCTGATATCTAAACTTCTTTAGATTTGGCGTTGGTTTCAGCCGCGCTCCTGCCAAATTGCCATAAATGTTGTCGTGGTCGAAAATTGGTTTCAGGTTACTTTGCGCCTGTGATCCCATCTGATCAGGTTTCAGAATAAGAACATCTGTGCGTGTCCAGTCTTCTGTTATGGCATTGATCAAAAGAGGTACGTTTATACGATCCCACCAAAGGACAATATCGCCGGTCTTGGCTACAGCATCACGCCAAATTTCCGCAACAGCGTCAGAAGCGCCTTCTTCTGCCACTAAGATAAAATCAATGTCGCTGTATTGATCTGCCATACCATTCCCGTAGCTACCGCTCAGGAACAGTGCACGAATACCTAAAACATCGCGAGTGGCATCAGAAATAGTTTGGATAGCGTCACTATGTTTCATCGGCTTCACCTCGACAATAGTCAACTATCAGCAATGTACTGGCTTCACCTTTGTCGGTCAATTTATGTCATAGTAGGGCTTCGACTTTCGGCGTTCTATCGCCCTCATCCGAGGAAAACACACCAATCTCGCGTTGCGTGGCCTTTTAGGCCGAAACGATCCGGATGCTCAACGGTACAGCGCCATCAACGACCTCCAGCAAAAGGTCGATATTGGGGTGCGCGCCGGGGCGGTTTTTAGCATCTGCAGTATGCTCCGCAAAAACATCGAGGCCGTGTGCCGCTGCTTTTGCATTAATGGTCCCAAAATTCTGTTCGAGATATTGATAAACGGCAAGGGAACCCTTCTTGCCTGGTTGGTTTTCGATGGAAGCAATAATGTTTCCCATTGGGTCAATGATATCCATACGAACAATGCCATCAATTGACGGCAAAAGTTCCAGGTTGTCCTTGAACGAAGCTGTGGTTTGGATCATTTTAATTTCCTTTCGGGTAACCGTTTTTGTCTCTTTAACAGGTCTAAATCGCTGTCGCCATGGCTTGGCCGTGTTAAGTTTTATGACAATCACTAGCTGCCGTTTGCCACAAGCCCCTGATCAGTAAGATCCACAAACCGAACAACGATCTTCGATCTAATAGTACCATTATGGCCCCGCGTATCTCTGGATCATTTGGTATCTATTCAGTACTGCTAATCTTAGGCCTTGAGTGACTGTTAGCGATGGCTAGAGGACCACTTGTTGGCAACAAGCGGTGCACCCCAAGGAACAACAATGAAGCAAATCTCGATAACGAAATTCGGAACGCACGCGCTGGTCGATTTTTTTGACGCGCAACACCTGACGGACGTTACCACGTTACGCGCCGCGTTACTTGCAGCAGCAGAACGGGCCGGGGCACACATTTTGACCGACCACTTTCACGCGTTCCCTGATCGATCGGGCGTTACAGGTGTTGTGTTACTTAAGGAATCCCACATTTCCATTCACACTTGGCCGGATGATGGGTTCGCAGCCATTGATATTTTCATGTGTGGCGAGATGTCGATTGATGCCGCCATTGACCTTCTAGCCGACGCTTTGAAACCCCAAAACCACATCGTAAAACGCGTCCAAAGAGGTGAGATCACTTAAACCAGTGATCCCAACCATCTTGATAGTAATTCACCAATCTGTGGGTCTTGATCGAATTGGGCTCTACGTCTGTCCGGTCAATATCAGCCCCAAAAACCTGAGCGCTTTCCCAGCCCCCTTGTGTCAGGAACTTGAGCTGTGCAGGGAAATCAAGGCTTTGTTCACCCCGTGCCAGCGGTAGAACCAAACTGAACCCCCAATCCCCAAAACTGGGGACATAAACGTGATAGGGTATGACCGTTAGTGGTGCTTGGAAATCCGACGGGTTTCGGGTCATTTCTAATGTTTCTACAACAGACCAGTAGGCGTCTCGTGCAAAAAGCGGCGAACCGGATTGCGTGACCAAAGCCCCCCGCGGGTTAAGCCGCTCCATCAATAACGCGTAAAATTCAGATGAATACAATTTTGAGAGTGCGATTGATTTTGGGTCAGGAAGGTCAATGATAATGACGTCATAAACTGCTGTATCTGCTTCAGAAAACCTCCATGCGTCTTGGGCTATGATCTCAACGCGTGGATCATTCAACGCGCGCGAATTCAAAGATTTTAGCTGCGGATGATCGCGGAAAAGCTCGGTAACCCGAGGGTCCAGATCGACCAATGTCACCTTTTCCACATCGCTGTGTTTCAACACTTCGCGCGCCGCCATTCCATCGCCGCCGCCCAATATCAATATGTTGCGTGCGCGTGGAACGATGCTCATGGCGGGATGCACCAAGGATTCATGATAACGGTGTTCGTCCAACGTATCGAACTGGATGGAATGGTCTAAAAACAGGCGCGTGCGATCCCTGAACTGGGTAACATTGATCTTCTGATAGGGCGTTGTTTCATTGAGGATAACGTCATCTTCAAACATTGCCGCGTCTACAACGGAAACCATACGTTCGGTTGTCACCAATCCCAACAATGAGGCGACAAACGCGGCAGCCCACACCACCCGCAGGATAAAGTCAATTTTGTCCCTGAAAACCCAAATCGAAAGGCCAGCAACAGCAAGGTTTAGGCACCCAAATGCAAGTCCTGCAGACATCAAGCCAAGATGAGGGATAATGAGCAATGGGAATGCCAAGGACGCAACCAACGCCCCCACATAATCAACACTCAGCACGTTCTCAAAACGGAATTCATCGGCTCCTATTTCTTTTAAGAGCCGCGCAATAAGCGGAATTTCCATGCCAGAAAGGACGCCAATGGTCCCTAAAATACCATAAAGTAGCAGGCCAATGTCGCCCATAAACGCGTAAACGAAATACAGCAACGGGGCCAACATGCCCCCAATCACGCCAATGCCGACCTGAACCCAAACAAACCCGCGCGTTGCATCGTCAACAAACCGCGACAACCACGCGCCAACACCCATGCTGGATAAAAACACCCCAATGACAAAGCTGAACTGCCGAACTGAATCGCCCAGAAGATAACTTGATAATGTTGCCGCGATCAGCTCGTAAATTAAGCTAGAGACAGCGACCAGAAACGTGGCAATCAAAAGCCAGATTGCCTTGGTATCCCCCTCAGGGAAACGGGTCATGATAGGATGACAGCCGCGATAATTATCGAGAGCGATACGAACACCGAGGCGATCAGAATGGCGAGCGCAATATTTTGATCATGCTCAATTTCTTTGATGATTGGAAACGGTGCAAAGGTGCGAATAACCCACCAGCACACTGCAAGAATGATCACACCAATAAAGGAATACACCAAGGTTGAGACGATCTCAGCCAATGAAATTGCAGAAAATATATCCATCTAGTCGTTGTTCCTTTTCACTTAATACGTCCACCGGAAAATCCACCGGGGCCACCAATACGCACAGACCGATCCAGATCACGGCTATCCGCCCAAACCCCATTGTATGACAGGTAGTAAAAGCCGCCCAACAGCGCCACACAAATCAGAACAAATGAAACCCGTACAATCATGTTTTAGTCATCCGTCCAGTCAGATCCCCACCACCGTCGTTTTTGGTGAATGTACACTCTGGCGTGCTGAAAGCCGCTGAACAAAAAGAATGCAAGCGCCAAGAGCCCCATCCACAACGGTGCCGCGACGCCTTGCGACACCGAGACCTTAACATTTGATATTGGTGATCCGGTACCAGACCACGTCTCGGCCTCATCAAGCGAGAGTTCAAGTGTGTATTCACCGGCGATTTTCGGAGTGAAACGCACAACGCCTTTACCACTGCCCTCAGACCAATAACCCTCGCTGTCAAGCCCTTGATAACGCTCAACCGTTCTTCCCGCCTCAAAGACAGGAGCATCTTCTGGATCCGTAATAAACATCCCAAGGTAGGCCCAACTGTTGTTCACATCCGCCGATACATTGATCATGGCCAAACGGCCCACTTCGGTGATTTCAAATGGGATTTCTAAAGGAAGCGCCGCGACATTCTGATCCGTTGATATCAGTGTTTTCCCCCCAGATTCCGCACTTAAACCGAATGCCAAGATGACGGCTACACCGAAAAACGCGGTACTGACCCACTTCAAAAAACCTTCATGCTGTCCCGGATGGTAGGGTAACAATGCATGTATTCCGGTTGGACTTGAAAGATCCTCTATACCGAATGATCTGCATGTTTCTGCAAACGGCAAATAGACAGTTTTTGCGACCTCTTCTTCGCCACCATATTGTTCAAAGCCAAGCATGGCGGAACCAGACATCGCTGTGATCGTTGTGCTACGCCGCCCCATTTCAGGTTGCCAGTTAAACTCCCCTTCCACAAAGGTAATCTCAGATGTGCTGGTATCATAATACGTGTACTGAGCACCTTCACTTAAGACCGTTGGCGGGGTTTCCGCTGTCTCGACGTTCAGCTCACTCAACCAATCGGGCCGTGTTGAGTGGCGCAAACGACGTGTAAACGTGAAATGTCCTTCCTCAACAGACAGATAGGCATATCCATGTGTCGGAGAAAAAACTTGATGATCCGTCCAACGCCAGACTCGACCATCGTAATGTTCTTCCATTCCTAACGTACCAATAACGGTAAAAGAGACACCTTCGATGTTGCCCTGCATCCCGATTTTAAATGGGCTATCGGGGCGTACAAGATCGCCAAACTCTTTCAGTATTTTATAGTTCTGCTGCGCATCCAGTTCAGCGCCACAATAGCCGCACACATGCACCTGCACGCGCCCACCACCCAGAACATCAAGGCCCGCGCCACAAGAGGTGCAATTGATTGATTTAATGGATGACGCCGAGGTCATTTCTGGATATCCACCGTGAGTTCGAATGGATCAAGCCATGCACCAAAATACCAATCGGGGGCACCTTCAGAGAACTCACCAGACAGCAAAAGGCCATGTTTACCTGCACAATTGACATAGTGATGAACGGCCCCAACATTCAGCACCTCCGGAAATACACCCCGAACCGCGATACAGGTTGCTGTGCCAGTCTCAGTAACTCTGTAGCTGCGATAATTTGCAATAACATGCTCTCCCAATTTGGGTGGTTTAACGTTCTCAGGATTATCAGCTTTACGGATCGCCTTTTGTAAAACGACATCGCCTTCATCAACTGAAATCCAAGTGTCACCTTTTGCCCCTTGCACCCAGAATTCATCCCACCATCCACGACCGTAATCAAACCGTACATGTCCCAGCACCTGATATTCAGCACCCTTGGCCTGAACAAATTGACCCAGCTTTAATAACGCCGGAGCATCGTGCATTTCGCCGCTGGAACCTGCGTTCTGAACATGAGCACCATCGATAACCAATGTTGTCTCACACGACGGGCACGTAGCCATTTTCGCCGCGCCGAAGCTCTCCAGCAGGCTGTCTCCACAGTTTGGGCAGTTGTTCGTTTCCATTGGCGTACTTTGTATGATCTGTTTGACGGTGTCCAGAAAGCTCGAAGGTTATTTTATTTATTACCTTCATGGTATTAGGCTTAGATAAATCAGAGTGGAATTCACTTGAACGCAGAACAAATAGCCCAAAAAAGGGCCGCTTCCATTGCTTCCATCATTGCAACTATGGCCATCTTCTTCCCAGCACGTCCAAGTTGCAAATTGGCAGGACCTAATTACCTATCGTTTAGAGCGCAGTATCAAACCCCTTTTACGATCTGATCTTAGAACACGACTTGACCTAAAGTAACTTTAGGTCGGTATGATCATTTGTAGAAAGGTAGGACCCCCATGAAGATTTCTGAAGTCTCCGCGCTTTCCGGACTCAAAATTTCGACGATACGTTACTACGAAAAATTGGGCCTCTGCCCGACAATCAATCGTGGTTTTGATGGGACCCGTGACTTCTCAAGAGCGGATGCAGACTGGCTGGTGCTTCTTGCATCTTTGCGCTCAACAGGGATGTCTTTGTCAAATATTCGAGCGTTTGCCATACTTTACGCATCAGGCGACAAGACAGTTGCACAACGCAAAACCGCGTTACTGGCACATCGTCAAAGCCTTGAAAACAGGCAAGCAGAGCTAGAACGCTGTCGCGCAATTCTCGACCAAAAAATTCAAAAGTACGACGAAATATTGGAGGATTTACAATGAAGATCATCATAGTGGGCGCAGGTGGCGATATCGGACAAGCCGCTTGCAGAGAATTAGCTGCGCGGCATGAGATCGTCGCAGTCGGGCGCACTAGCGGCGATTACCAAGTCGATATTGCCAACATGGAAGCGGTGAAAACACTGTATCGTGATATTGGACGTTTTGATGCTGTGGTGTCCTGTGCAGGTGACGCGACTTTCGCGCCGCTAAACGAACTGAACCAAGAGACGTTTATGGTTGGTCTTCAGCAGAAAATTATGGGGCAGGTAAATCTGGTTCTGGCTGGTTTGAATGTTGTAACCGATGGCGGATCGTTCACACTAACAAGTGGCGTTCTGGATCGTGATCCAATTCGGATGGGAACAAACGCAGCGACTGCAAATGGAGCCTTAGCGGGCTTTGTAAAAGGTGCCTCAATCGAGATGCCCCGTGGCCTTAGGATCAACGTGGTAAGTCCGGGAATGTTAGACGTTTCCGCCCCGCGGTATGGTAGCTGGTTTCAGGGCCATAAACCGGTGCGGTCCCATGACGTTGGGCTGGCATACGCTAAATGTGTAGAAGGCGCGTTAACTGGGCAGGTCGTTATTGTGGATTAGAAAATGGCGATTGGGTGCCCATTTCACCCATCTCTTGCAACCCTTCAAGTAGCGACACCAAACTGAGCCGCTAAAAATCACCCCACAAACAACGCTCAGAGCTTGGTGCGCTTACAATGCACTGTCTTCACCCGTTTTATCCGTCTCGGCCGGGTTCGCTCGGATCGTTGGAGAACAGCGCAATCTTGTTACCTTGTGGATCACGAAGGTAGCTAACATAAAAATGAGATCCGTAAGACGCACGAAAGCCCGGCTGCCCCTCATCAAAGCCCCCAGCGGCAAGCCCGGCGGCGTGAAGGTCACGAACTTGCTTTTGACTAACCGCCTCAAAGGCGATCATCACACCATTACCAGCAGTGGCCGAACGCCCATCGAAGGTTGGTTTAACATAGAAGTCCGGCAAAGCGGCAGATTGCCCCGGTGATAGAGGCAGTGCATAACTCAGGCCCTCAGGCCCCTCCTCCACCCCATAACCAAGTGCAGGTAGGAACGCAGAATAAAACCGCTTCGCGCGAGCGATGTCATCCGCACCGACAGTGACATAGGCAATCATGCTGCATGTTCCTTTCCGAAAGATCGACTTTTACACCGAATTTATGGCACCAAGTTAGATCAGCACACTATTCAGCTCAAGAACTGTCGAAGAGTCAGCCATCTTTGCGAACAATCTTGTGATTGTCTTCTCTGTCATCAAAGGTTGCGTGAAAATCAGTCATTCACCGCACCCTAAATCAAGCACTGAACTGGCGGGTTTGATCATCCCAGACGAGATCAAACCGCTTTGCAATTTTACTAAAAGCGGTGGACGTACGTCTACGCCGTACTCTACGGAACCACGTCTCCAATGGGAACGAACGATAATCACCAAATCCATCTACAAGAACGAAAACCATCCTACCCTCTCGATAGCCGTAAACAATATTAGAGGCGTTTATGTCTGTCGCAGGGATATCTGAGCGATCTAGTCGGTTCACAAATTCATTGATATCTGAAAAAACATATTTTCTCAGCAACTTACGCCTTATGATCTGTCCAAACGTCATGCCCAATTTTTTGCGATCTCTGCTGAAAATGCCTTCGTAGGCATCCGCAACTCCTAGATCAGTCACAACAGAACCGTAATACTGGGGGATCGGCGCATAATTTTTTGAGCCCGCAAACGTGGGCCCTAAACGTCCATAAAGTTTACGTTCTCTCGAGACATGTCGATTCATAGCTTTTTCTGGAACAGTAGCGTTCTGCATAAGGCGGCCATTTAACTCACCTACAAATGGAAGTTTCAAAACAAGATTTGGCCGATTAGGATGGAATAAAACTAACCGATGAGAGCCTTTCGCAACCCATGCCAAATGAGAGATTTTGAGTGGCTGCGCCAATAACATCTAAGATCTATCGCCAACGCACGTCGAGCCGTTATACCTCATCACTCAGGTTCCTTTTCTCCTATCGTAAATGCCAGATTTGCGGTGCTATTTCAACTGATCGCTGCAGCACATAAATCTATTTGGAAAGATGCAGTGTTAATTATGAAGTATCGCCTGCCGACAGTGGGTGGCAACGCTGTGCTTCAATGGGGTCGATTGGCCGCCGCTTCAATTGTGCGTCGTCTTCGATTTCCCATCACTTGGCCCGAACTGTTGGGGTCCGATGTGCTGATCGTACACAGTCACGAAATGCTTGGAGCTTTAGTGAACGAGAAGGGGTTTTCCGAAGGTTTGTCGCCGAACAGTCTTTTCGTTCAATCGCGAAACGCCTGAACCTGTTATCTTCGACATTCAGCCGAGAGGTTCGCAGGAATGGCTGATACCAAGCCTATCGCGCGCTCCACTCAGACCAGCGTGCATGGGACTGGTCGAACGCCGCACTTTCCGTTGTCTGGGTTTCTATACGTAACCAATTCGCTATCCGATACCCAGAGCGGTTCAACAAGTGACCCGCCAAGACCGCATGGGCTGAACCTCATACACAGAGTTTCGGATGCTCCATAGAGTTTCCGTTGCATCCTTTGTCCCAATTTAATTGAGCAATAACAAACCACGCCTATTGAATTCTTCAACGAGTTCGCTTGAACACGTAAGGCACTTTCATCAGTGGTCCATCGTCCCGCCAGAGTTTTTTTTCACGAACAACAGCACCCGAACGGGTCAGTAGGCTGCTTGGACAAACTGATGTATATCTGGCTTTAGTGCCTCAATAATGAGTTTCAACTTGGCTCTGACCAGCGAAACTCCATCGGTGGTCAATAAATTGGCACCCAGTTTTATAGTCATTCAACAACTGTTATTCGACTGGCCCTTCATGCTCCAAAAACCGACCAGCACAGTCATTGAACTTAGCACAAACAGCGACTTTATTGCAGTTAGATATGTCGTCGCAGGATTACCGTTTTTCTCTCGTAAGTTCATTGAAGAAATGGACCTTCTTCACCTTGTGCCACGCGACGAAGAAAGTTCATTTTGGAGAAAAGCAGGCCAGAATATCGAAGATTTCAACGCATTAAATCAATAAATCAGAGTCTTTTTCGCGTAATTTTAATTGCTATTCCGCACCGTACCTAGTGGACGATGCGCCTCACCTTTTGAGGTTTCTCGCTGTCAAACGACCTGTTAACCGCCCTCCCGTTTGGCACCCTTTTACCGCCAGGCTCATTCAGGCCAAGCATTCGCTTAAGCGCGCAAACGCTGGCCTTTTGGATCAAAGGGCGGTTCCGCCAGAACCGTCGCTTTATGCGCGACCCCTAGCACCATCACATCTACTGTATCTCCGGCGGCAACACCTTTGACATATCCCAGCGCCAGCGACATCCCAACCGAATAGCCATAAGCCCCTGACGTTACGCGACCAATACCAACGCCGTCTTTGAATATCGGCTCACCGCCAGTGGCATCCGCATTTGAAGCGTTAGTCTGGCTTGCATCCAATTCCATCAACACCAGTTCCTCACGTTTTTGGTTTTCCATGGTCACCGCAGCCGCATCGCGATTTAAGAACTGTTTGTCCAATTTACACAGACGCGCGAGGCCAACCTCCTGAGGCCAATACTCAGGGCTGTATTCCCGCCCCCATGAGCCATAGCCTTTTTCAACGCGCAGTGACATCAACGCGCGGCTGCCCACAGGGCCAGCGCCAACATCTTTGCCAACCGCAATCAGGGCCGCAAACAATGCGGGCTGATCGTCCTGCGCACAGTGCAACTCCCACCCCAGATCGCCCGTGAATGACACCCTTAGCGCGAGGCAACGCACGCCGCCCAGCTCGATCCATTTGGAACGCATGAATGGGAAATCCGGCGTCGCAAGTGAAGTGTTGGTCAGGCGCTGGAGCATTTCACGCGATTTAGGTCCTGCCACGTTGAACCCGCACATCTCGTTGGTACGGCTTTCAAATGTTGTACCCGCAGGCAACGGCACTTCCGTAAAGAACCGTTGGTGATAACGTTCCGCCATGCCCGAACCGATGATCCAGAATTCATCTGAGGCCAATCGGGTGACTGTGAAATCCCCAGCAATTCCGCCGCGTTTCCCGATCAGGGGCGTCAAGCACGAACGCCCTACTTCGCGCGGCATGTTATTGGCAAATACCGCATTCAGCCAGCTTTCCGCATCAGGGCCTTTGCAAAGATATTTGGCAAAGTTTGAGATATCGATGATGCCCGCATTTTCGCGCAGCATCTTGCATTCCCGCGCCACAACATCCCACCACGACTGGCGGGTGAAACCATGTGTCTGATCCTCGGCACCGACGGTATCACCGAAATACAGCGGATGTTCCCAACCGTAATTCAAGCCAAACACCGCGCCCATATCGCGCTGAGTATCATAGATCGGGCGCACCCGCGCGGGACGGCCCGCGCTGCGCTCTTCATTGGGGAAGTGAATCTTGAAACGGTTGGCGTATTGGTCCCCCACCTGTGCCTTGGTAAAGGCCCTATCCGCCCAATCGCCAAACCGCGCGACATCCCATGCGAACATGTCATAGCGCGTTTCGCCAGTGACGATCCAATCCGCCGCCAACAGACCCATACCGCCCGATTGGCTGAAGCCCGGAATAATACCGTTACAACAGAAGTAATTGCTCAGCTCAGGTACAGGACCAAACAGAACGTTGCTATCAGGCGACCAGATCATCGGACCATTGATCACCCGTTTGATCCCTGCAGTTCCAACAACAGGAACGCGGTCAATCGCGCGCATCATGTTATCTTCAATCCGTTCCAGATCATCGGCAAACAGCTCGTGACCAAACCCTTGGGGCGTGCCGTCTTCGGCCCAGAACACCATGTCTTTTTCATAGGCACCAACCAGCAGGCCTTTGCCCTCTTGGCGCAGGTAATATTCGCCGTCACGATCCGCTACAGATGGAAGGCGCGTATCAAGACCTTCGATCTCTGCGATGCTTTCGGTCACGAAATACTGGTGCTCTGTTGGTTGCAGCGGCAATGTGATCCCCGCCATCGCAGCCACCTCGCGTCCCCACAGGCCCGCGGCATTCACAATCCACTGCGTATGGATATCACCCTTTTCTGTGCGCACAATCCATGTGCCATCTGGCTGCTGTTCCGTTCCCGTCACTGGGCAAAAGCGGATGATCTCAGCGCCGTTTTGGCGTGCACCTGTCGCATAGGCGTTAGTCACGCCTGACGGGTCTACATTACCACCTGAGGGTTCAAACATGATGCAGCGAATGCCGTCATAATCGACCAACGGATGTAGGCGCTCGGCCTCATCACGGCTGACCTCATGAAAGTTCAGGCCATAGTATTTAGCCTTGGCCGCTTGCAGGCGCAGCTGGTGTTCGCGTGCTTCCGTCTGCGCCAGATACAGCGACCCCGGTTGGAATACGCCGCAGCTTTGGCCCGTTTCGGCCTCAAGCGCATTATACAGATCCATCGTGTAGTTCTGAATGCGGGTGATGTTATTGTTATCATGCAGCCCGTGAATGTTGGCCGCCGCGTGCCATGTTGAGCCTGATGTTAGCTCATCGCGCTCTAGCAGAACGACATCAGACCATCCCATTTTAGTGAGGTGATACAGAATGGAGCAGCCGATAACGCCGCCTCCGATGATAACGGCCTGAGCATGGGTGCGCATGAAATCTGTCCTGACGGTGGAATGTTACTCCCCTACCGTGACGGCCATTTACCACCACCGATATCCATTTCGCGACATGATCTGTCGCTCTTCAACAAAGAGATCACCTTTGCCACTCTCCCCGCCTTGCAAACACAACCTTTAACTGACACCGTTTTTGGTATGTTTAGCCTTTTCAAAAAACGCCCCAACCGCCCGTTCACTTCAAGAGATATCTTAAGTGCGTTGGACAAATCAGCAGCCGATTTTCAGTTTCCAATGCTGGATAACGGCTACATTTACTTGGCCGCATCAAGGTTATCATTATACGGCTCAACCGATTGTTGGGCCATTGTGATTGAAACATTTGGGTTCTCACCAAGGGTCGGCGAGCCCGACCTAACAATCACAACTATTTCTAATAGGTTACACAACCGAAATTCAGTTTCAGACTATGTCTCACTTGGTGCCTATCAATCCTATCTTTCAAACAAGCCAAACACTGATATGCGACAATTTTGGCCAATACCCAACGCCAGTTGGATTGACCAAGACGATCCTGAACACGTTGTTTTGAATGGTATTTTACATCTGAGAGAACGCAAAATGGGCATCCCTGAAAGAGCTGATATCGAGGCCGCAGGAATTGAACTTGAAAGTGACAGAATCGCCATCTTCGAAGTGTGTAGGTTCTTAGCCGAAAAGCACCGCGCAGATGTCTTGGGCACAGAAATAGAGCGACGCGTGAGCGTTGATCCTCAGATGCGGGAAATATTGATGCTTGATGACTGGCATCACCCTGATTTGGCGGCAAGTCAGATGCCCAGCCAGACAAGGACCTTCAAAAACTTCGCCCAAATTCTAGAAGATGGGAATTTGGATCGTTTTAGAGTGTCCGAAGTTCCTAACAATCATTGGAAAAACTGGCCCGATGGCGGAACACTTTGAAAAACAGTGACGCAAGCATTGCACTTCAAAATACATAACCGACACATTTTGTCGTAAACCGTCTAGGCAGCATCCCTTGGCTGATTAAGCTCTGCACAACACAAACACGGAGAGCAGACATGAAAACTACATCTCGGGTCGTAGTCATTGGGGGCGGTGTTGTTGGGGCGTCGGTCCTGTACCACCTCACTAAATTGGGCTGGTCTGATGTGATGCTGCTTGAACGTTCCGAGCTGACCTCAGGTTCGACGTGGCATGCGGCGGGTGGGTTTCATACGCTGAATGGCGATACAAACATGGCCGCGCTCCAAGGTTATACGATCAAACTGTATAAAGAACTGGAAGAGATCACAGGCATGTCTTGTGGTTTGCACCATGTCGGCGGCGTGACCCTTGCGGACAACCAAGACCGCTTTGACATGCTATTGGCGGAACGCGCCAAGCACCGGTTTATGGGCCTTGAGACCGAAATTGTGACGCCAGAAGAAATCGCCAAGATCGCGCCAGTGACTAATCTGGATGGGATTGTCGGCGGTCTTTATGATCCGCTGGATGGCCACCTTGATCCTTCAGGAACGACCCACGCCTATGCAAAAGCCGCGCGTATGGGCGGTGCCACTATTGAAACGCACTGCATGGTGACCGAGACAAACCAACGCCCCGACGGTTCATGGGATGTGGTGACCGACAAAGGCACCATTCACGCCGAGCATATCGTAAACGCAGGTGGCCTATGGGCGCGCGAAGTGGGTGCCATGGCGGGGGTTTACCTCCCCCTGCATCCGATGGAACACCAATACCTCGTAACCGAAGAAGTCCCCCTTATCAAAGAGATGATGGCAGATGGACGTGAACACCCACATGTGATGGACCCTGCCGGTGAATCCTATCTGCGCCAAGAAGGCATGGGCCTTTGCATCGGGTTTTATGAGCAAACCTGCCGCCCTTGGGCCGTTGGCGGCACCCCGTGGAGCTTTGGCCAAGACCTACTGGCAGATGATTTTGACAAAATCGAAGAGAGCATCAATTTTGCTTATCGCCGCTTTCCCGATCTGGAACGCGCAGGCGTCAAGAATGTAATCCACGGCCCGTTTACCTTTGCCCCTGATGGTAATCCGCTGGTTGGCCCTGTGCCCGGTCTGCGCAACTACTGGTCCGCCTGCGGTGTCATGGCGGGCTTTAGCCAAGGGGGCGGTGTGGGCCTAACCCTTGCACAATGGATGATTGAGGGTGAGCCGGAACGCGATGTATTTGCGATGGACGTGGCACGCTTTGGCAAGTGGATTTCGCCGGGTTATACGCTGCCGAAAGTGATTGAAAACTATCAAAAACGTTTCTCTGTTGCCTACCCTAATGAAGAACTGCCCGCCGCACGCCCGCAGCACACGACATCGATGTATGACATCTTTAGCGATATGGGTGCGGTCTGGGGTCAGCAATTTGGTCTTGAGGTCGCGAACTACTTTGCCAAGGATGATGAGCCGACTTTTGAAACACCATCCTTCCGGCGCTCTGATGCGTTTGAAGCCACAGGCCGCGAAGTGCGTGCAGTGCGCGAAAAGGTTGGCATCAACGAGGTGCAGAACTTTGGGAAGTATCTGGTCTCAGGTCCACACGCCCGCGAATGGTTGGACCGGATCATGGCAGGACGTGTCCCTGCACAAGGACGTCTATCCCTTACGCCGATGCTATCCCCCAAGGGTAGGCTAATCGGGGATTTCACGATCTCATGCCTTGCGCCAGAGCTGTTCCAGCTCACGGCGTCCTACGGTGCGCAGGATTATCACAGCCGTTGGTTTGCGATGAATGCCCAAGACGGCGTGCAAATCGAAAACATCTCGGATCGTCGCACAGGGTTTCAAATCGCGGGTCCTTTGGCACGTGACGTACTGCAGGCCTGCACGTTGGATGATGTGGCTGCGATGAAGTTCCTAGATGTGCGCCCAATGACCATCGGCATGACAAATTGTCTGGTGCAACGTGTCAGTTATACGGGTGATCTGGGTTATGAAATCTACTGCGATTCCATGGCCCAACGCCAGCTTTGGCGCACCCTGTGGGGCGCGGGCGAACCGCTGGGCATGACGCCATTTGGTATGCGTGCCATGATGTCGTTGCGGCTGGATAAGTTCTTTGGCGGGTGGTTACTGGAATTTGGCCCTGACTATACGGCTGCGGAGACTGGCCTAGATCGCTTTATCAACTTTAAGAAGAATACCGATTTCATTGGCCGTGCGGCTGCTGAAACTGAACGTCAGAATGGTGCCGCGCGCAAACTGGTCGCGTTTGAGGTCGATGCTCTGGATGCTGATGTGCAGGGGTATGAACCGATCTGGCTGGACGGCACTGTTATTGGCTTTTGTACGTCGGGCGGCTATTCACATTATGCGCAAAAATCAGTGGCGCAGGGGTTTGTCCCAACACCGCAAGCGCAAGATGGATTGGAAGTTGAAATCGAAATTCTTGGCCAAATGCGCCCTGCCCGTCTGATCACCACGCCTCTGTTTGACGCCGATGGCGCGCGGATGCGTGGCTAGTATGATTGTTATCGTCGTCCTTGCTGCGGGCGCATCCAGCCGGATGCAAGGGCGCGATAAATTGATGGAAGATGTAGATGGCATGCCTCTGCTACGCCGTCAGGTTTTGCGGTCTCTTGGGACTGGCTGCGAAGTATTGGTAACATTGCCCGCGGCTCCACACCCACGGTACGATACGATCAAGGACTTGGACGTTTCGGTTGTGCCTGTGCCTAACGCCGCCGAGGGCATGAACGCCAGTTTGCGTGCAGGTATCTCGGCTGTGCCAGATGCAGCAAGTGGCGTCATGGTCACATTGGCCGACATGCCCGACATCACCAAAGGCGACATGAATACCGTCTTGAAAGAGGTGAATTTCTGCTCAGGCGAAAAAATTTGGCGCGCCGTTACCGAAGCCGGAGATCCGGGGCATCCCATCGTTTTCCACAAAGACCTGCTGCCACAGTTGTCCGCCCTTAGCGGTGATCAGGGCGGTAGTGCAGTGGTCAGGGAGAACCGCGACAAGACACGGTTCATCCCTCTTCCTGCGGATCACGCGCGCACTGATCTAGACACACCTGAAGCATGGGCAGACTGGCGCGCACGCCGTGTCGTTACTTAACCAGCAATGCCGCCTCATGCGCCTTTAAGCTGCGGCGCGCAGACATGTAGCTTTTGACGCCTTCATGTGTGCCAAGCGATGGGAACAACTCCAACAGTTCATTGCGCTGCGCATTTCCAACGCCTGCCAGTGACTGCAGACCCGGTTGGAAACTCTCGCTCCATGTGCCGTCTGACAGGATGACCTCGTGCTGGTCAAACATCAGGTGGATGTAAGTCGTAGCGACATCATGCACAATCGAAACGCCTGGCAGCCCCGTGAGGTGTTTGGCAGCAACAAGAACTTCGCTCTCTTCAAAATACAGCGCCGTCTTATCACTAGCGACCAGCATTCTGTGGTTGGGTGATACCATCATGTCTCGTTCAGGCAGATCATTGCCCAACGCACCCTGTCCGATCAAGATCGGGCACAGATGTTCAGCAGTGGATAGTTCATCTGCCGACATTTCACGTGTACCGATCCAACGGATCAGCTGAAGCCCGTTGTCGCGTGTGACGATACGGTCCCCTACCTTCAGGTTTTCAACCCACACTTCGCCACGCGGCGTTGCAATCCGTGTGCCGGGGGTAAAACACGGAACAACCTTTTCGATATTCGTAAAGGAAATCTGTCCCGTCTCGTTCCCGTCAGCATCGAAATACTGCACGATACCGCTCTCGGGATCATCATCGTTGTATTCGACAACAAATGATCCGCCTTCTTCTGCTGTTCCTTCCAGATTGATGCGGTCGAAATCAGTGTTCCCACCTTCGCCGCCATCAATCACGTCACCCGGAGTGACATTATAGAATACATCGTTATCGTCTCCACCAATCAACGTGTCGGCGTCTTCGCCTCCGTTGATCAGGTCTGAACCTGTGCCGCCATCAATGACATCATCCCCAGCACCACCAAACAGGTCATCGTTCCCGTCTTCGCCTAGAATTGTGTCATTGCCATCATTACCAAAAACAAAATCGTTACCGTCGCCAGCCAACAGGTCATCATCACCAGCGCCACCAGAAATGGTGTCATTCCCTTCGATTGAAAGGATCAAGTCATTTTCGTCAGTGCCTTGAATGCTGTCAGATTGGTCAGTGCCATTGATATCGGCCATCGTATGAACCTTTGTTCTGTTGTTCCATCGTCGCGTCTAATCGGATGGGTCACAGTTATCACAAGTTAACAAAAAAACAAGAAAAAGTCACAAATTAACTATAGTTTTCAATAAGTTGGAAACAGTAGTTTTCTAAAATTGTAACTAAGCCCAAGATAGAAACAATAACAAAGAGATGAAATGCGGAGCCTCTTCGGGCTCCGCTTTCACTCACTCAGGATCACTAGCCCCGAATGATGCTGCATACACGTTTACCCTCAGGCACCCCCTATTTAGGAGCGCCTGAGGGAATTCTTTTGAAGAAGCTTATCGCTTACTTGGTAACCAGCTTCGCTTCGTGCTTTTTCAGCGACTTGCGGGCTGCTGCGTAAGCTTGGATGCCTTCTTTGGTTGCGAGTTCTGGGAACAGTTCCAGAATTTCGTCGCGGGACGCATCGCCAACACCGGCCAGTGACATGTCACCAGGCTGGAAGCTTTCGGTCCAGCAACCATCAGAAAGGATCACTTCGTGCTGGTCGAACATGATGTGGATGTAGGTGGTGTGCGACACGTCAACCACGTCGATCCCTTCCATATCCGTCAAGTGTTTCGCCGCAACCAAGACTTCACGCTCTTCAAAGTATAGAGCAGTTTTGTCGTTAGCAACCAGCACACGGTGCTGTGGCGAAACCATCATGTCACGTTCTGGCAGACCGTTACCCAGTGCACCTTCGCGGATCAAAACAGGACGCAGATGTTCTTGCGCTGCCAGTTCTTCACCTTGCATGTCACGTGACCCGATCCAGCGGATAACCTGCATCCCGTTGTCACGAGTGATGATGCGATCACCAACTTCCAGCGTTTCTACCTTACGCTCACCTTTAGGGGTCGCGATCAGTGTACCGGGCGTAAAGCACGGAACGACTTTCTCGATGTTGGTGAAGACCAATTGGCCAGCGTCTGTACCGTCGGCGTTAAAGTAATTAACAACACCGTTTTCAACATTGTCATCACTCAGAACAACTTCCAAACGACCACCCGCCGGAGCAGACCCTGTGAGATCAAGACAGTCAAAGTCATCACCCGTTTCAGATCCATCAACAACATCACCAGCGTTAACATTGACGAAGTTGTCGCGATCCGCGCCACCTGTCATCGTGTCATTGCCGTCACCGCCATCAATGATGTCGTCGCCGGAACCACCAACAATGCTGTCGTCTCCGCCGTCACCGCTGAGCGTATCATTACCCAGCGCACCTTCGAGAGTGTCGTCACCTTCGCCGCCGTTCAGGATGTCATTATCCTGACCGCCATCTAGCAAATCATCACCAATACCGCCGTCCAACGTATCGTCATCGTTGTTACCGCGCAGCGTGTCATTGCCCTGACCACCGATCAATGTGTCATTACCGGTGCCGCCTTCCAGCGTATCATCGTCAATGCCACCATCTAGGCTGTCATTACCAGAACCACCGATCAGGCTATCGCTGTCGTCACCACCAAAGATGACGTCATCTCCGGCACCGCCATCAACGGTATCGTCACCATTGTCAGGCTCAAGGTCAGGCCCGAACGGGTTGCTGCCATCATCTTCGATTTCAAGCGCATCAAGGCCCAGATCAGGATCGTTGTTGGCATAGATGGTGTCGTTACCGGCACCACCTGTGATGCTATCGTTGCCTTCAGCGCCCACAATCCGGTCATCGCCGTCGCCGCCGGACACGATATCATCATCGATACCTGCATCGATCACATCGTCGCCAGTGCCGCCCGTGATTGTGTCACGGTCATCACCGGTACTGATGGTGTCGTTGCCGGCACCACCATCAACGCTGTCACGGTCGTCTTCTGGATCGGCATCTGCGTCAAACACACCTGGATAAGCAAGATCAGGAAGCGGATCGCTGTTGCCAGTGTTAATGACATCATCTCCATCGCCGCCGTCAACATCGTCAGAGCCTTCGCCAGCTTCAACAGTGTCGTCGCCATCGCCTGCTTCGATGATGTCATCCTGTGGATCTTCACCCGGCAAGATTGCATCTTCGTTGTCGACCATGTCGCCTTCTGGGTCGCCTGTGTACTCGGTGTCGATGACATCGTCGCCACCTGTACCTGTTACAATACCGTCGTTAACCAGCACATCTACGCTGCCCGGTGTTTCACCGCCATTGCCGTCAGAAACGGTGTAAGTGATTTCCGCAGGACCGACAAAACCGTCTTCCGGCGTGAAGGTGATCGTACCATCGTCGTTGATGTCCACTGACCCATTCGGGCTTGTGGCCGAGATGACAGTAAGCGGATCGCCGTCCGGATCGCTATCATTGACGAGCACGTCAATGATCACAGGCGTGCCAATCGGTGTCGTGGAAACATCATCTTCAGTGACCGGCGCACCGTTTGCTGGCGTTACAGTCACAACAACAGATGCAGTGTCCTCGTTCCCGTCAGGGTCTGTGATTGTGTAGGTGATCGTTGTTTCACCCGTAAAGTCTGGCTCAGGTGTGAACTCAATCGTGCCGTCATCATTGATGACAACATCACCATTTGGCGACGTTGCATCGATCACTGTCAATGGATCAGAGTTTGGATCGGTGTCGTTATCAAGAACCGAAATAACAACAGGTGTTTCTTCTGGCGTTTCTGCCACGTCATCCACTGCTGTTGGTACTTGATCAGGATCCTGAACATCAACAAACAGGATCGCCGGATCAACCAGCTCTCCGTCAGAGATGGTGTAGTTGACCTGAGCTTCACCAGTGAAGCCGTCGTTTGGTGTGAACGTCAGTGTGCCGTCATCGTTGATCACCACTTCGCCATCAGGGCTAGAGGCCGATACAACTGTAAGGGCATCGCCTTCTGGATCGCTGTCATTGACCAAAACAGACACTGTCACAGGTGTGTTGAGTGGTGTTTCAGCATTATCATCTTCGGCCAGCGGGCCATCGTTGACTGGGTTTACCGTTACATCAACCACTGCCGTGTCCGTGCCACCGTTGCCATCTGTGATGGTGTAGGTGATTGTTGTCGGACCGTTAAAGTTTTCGGCTGGTGTGAACTCAAGCGTGCCATCGGCGTTGATCACAACATCGCCATCAGGTGACGTTGCCTCAATCACTTCGAGAGGATCACCATCCGGGTCGCTGTCGTTGCTCAGTACAACGATGATGACAGGTGTGTCTTCATCGGTGGTTGCTGTGTCATCGGCTGCCACTGGTGGCTCGGAGGTTTCGCCAACTGAAACCTTGGCAATTGCAGAGGCTTCGCCGCCGTTTCCGTCAGAAATGGTGTAGTTGATTTCTGCGTCGCCGGTGAACCCGTCATTTGGCGTGAATTCGATTGTGCCATCCGCGTTGATCACAACACCGCCATCAGGTGAAGTTGCCGTCGTTACCGTCAGCGTATCACCATCGACATCACTGTCGTTGGCAAGAACAGGGATTGTCACTGGTGTGTTCAATTCTGTCGCTACGCAGTCATCTTCTGCAACTGGCGCATCATTCACATTATCTACTGTCACAAACACACGCGCATCATCGATGCCGCCGTTGCCGTCTGTGATGGTATAGTTGATCACCGCTTCACCAAAGAAGTCAGCGTTTGGCGTGAATTCAAGCGAACCGTCGCCATTGATGCTTACGGTACCATCTTCCGAGGATGCCTCGGTGACTGTCAGCGTATCATCTTCTGGATCAGTGTCGTTGACCAACACGTTGATCGTGACAGTTGTTTCCTCGTCGGTTTCGGCCGCGTCATCTACCGCAACAGGCGCAAAGTTCTCATCACCTTCGTTGACTGTGATACGCACAACCGCTGCGTCTGTCAGTGTACCGTCAGAGATCGTATAATCGACCACTGCCTCACCAAAGAAGCCATCATTAGGCGTGAATGTGATTGTACCGTCGTCGTTGATTGCTACCGTGCCATCATCAGATGTTGCTGAGGTGACTGACAGCGCATCGCCATCCACATCACTGTCGTTATCCAATACGGATACGATCACTGGTGTCGCTTCATCTGTAGAAGAAACATCATCTTCGGCAACTGGCGCATCGTTGATCGGGTTAACAGTTACAGTGACAATCGCATCGTCAAAGCCGCCGTTTCCATCTGTGATGGTGTAGTTGATCACCGCGTCGCCGTTAAAATCTTCATTCGGTGTGAATGTAACAACGCCTTCAGGCGTAAAGGTCACTTCGCCATCCGCGCTGGAGGCTGCCGTCACTGTCAGCGGATCAAGGTCTGGATCAGTATCGTTGACCAATACATTGATTTCACGCGTTGTGTCCTCATCCATTGTCAGGACATCATCAACCGCGACTGGCGGTTCATTCTCATCCACAGGAATGATCAAGTTCTCGATTTCAGCAAAGGTCATTGAACCGGAAACCGAACCATCGTCATTCAGGAATTCAACTGTACCAGAGGTAGAGTCACCATCTGCATCCACAGTTTCATCCACAACGCGTAATGGGCCGCTGTCTGACAGATCAAGCGTGTCATAATCATTGCCGCCTGTGCCGCCGTCAACAACGTCACCGTCATCGCCGCCAACAAACAAATCAGCATCGTTACCGCCAGAAAGGCTATCCGCGCCCTCGCCGCCCGTCAGCGTATCATCGCCGCCTTCGCCAAAGATGGTGTCATCGCCTGCGTCACCAGACAAATCATCATCGCCGCCGTAAACTTCAGCAACGGTGCCGCCGGACGTAAAGAACACATCAGTGATGTTAACGCTTGTGTTTCCTACTCCGTTTTGTTCATGCAGAATTTCAATGCGCGAAACCGGACCTGCGATATCAACTTGCAACGAATAGAACGGGTTGTCCGCATCAGCGTAGTTGCCATCGGCCTGTGCCGTATCGTTGCCCGCAACGCCATCTGAGTCAGATAACGTAAGCCCATCGCCACCAACCAGCGTCACTTCGAGCTGATTGCCATCTGCGTCATAGGCCAAAACCCGAACTGAGCTATCGCCATCGATGTCGTTGATGTTAAAATCAACATTCGAAACTTCGGTGTCAAAGCTCAGCTGGTACTCTTCGAATTGACCGTCTGCGCGCGTTACGCTGGACAAGGAGCTGGTTGAGCTGACAGCTTCGTCTTCACCCTCAATTCCGTCAACACGCTGTGTATCAGTTGAGAATGTTGTATCGGTTTTTTCGGATCCCGTCAGGTTTTTGAATGTGACGTTCACATTGCCTGTGTCTTGGGTAAACCCAGTCAGGGTTTCACCGTCTTCAAGGCCCGCACTGCTCCAGTTAAAGCTCTCACGTGTCTCCTCAACGGAAGCTACAGCGTCTTTATCTGCAAGTGTTGTGTCGCCATAGATCAGGTCATCGCCATCACCGCCCGAGACAACATCGTCACCAGAACCCGCGTATACGTCATCATCCCCTTCAAGGGATGTGATCGTGTCGTTGCCACCCAAAGCATCGACAATATCGTCATCAGCCGCTTCACCGGCAATCACCGCATCGCCCGCATCAATGCGATCGCCATCCGGATCGCCAGTATAGGCAAGGTCGATTAGATTTGCGTCGTCGTCACCGGAAACGATACCGTCCAATACGGCTTCTGGTTTGTTATCATCAAATACTAGATCATCGATCGCGCCAGACTCGGTCAGATCAACTTCGAAACGAACAGTACCAGGGACAAAAAGCTGAATGACGCTCTGTCCATTGTCACCTGTCGGCAGAACCGTTTGCTGGCTGATCAATGTGCCGTCTTCGCCGTAAAAGCGCATTCTTGCTGGCTCTTCCAAATCGAGGAACGTCAGTGACTTAACCGTCACTTCATCATCAAATTTGAATGTAAACGTACCGCCTTTGGAATTGTCGTCTGGATCAGTTGCATCGCCGTCTTCGGAAACGATCAGGACATTATCAAGGTTTGACGTCGCAAGATCGTCATCTTCGCCAGTTGGGTTATTTGTATCAAAAATCATCGCCTGGTCGGATCCCGTGCCAACCGCGGTTGCAAATACGTTCAAACCGATGTCATCGTATTGGTTGGTTACGGTGTCGCCAGTTGAAAGATTGTTAAAATCAACAGTTCTAATCATTTGAAGTGCTCCTATGCAGCGGTGCGCTCGGCGCGCGACGCGGCCGGATGTGAATTGATATGCAGTGTCAGGCTGTGAGTCGTCAGGACAGCGGAAACCAGATCGGAATAGCCCGAAGTTTGATGTTTCTTAGAATGGCTGGACATTATTCTCGTCTTCTCCGTTCAAACTCATAAACACCGTGAGGCGTCGAAACTGGTCCGACTACGACACGCACACAGCAACACCGTACTGAAGGGAGAGGCTGGCCAAAATGTGACCAAAAAACGGAACATCAAAGGTGTCCCGCCTCATATAAGCAGCAGTCGCAAACTCGCGGCACTGCACCTCTTCCGCATCGCAAAATGCAGTTAATGTGCGGCCGCCCCCGGACCATATTAGTACTCGCCCCCCAGTGGGCTGTTTCATAGATACCTATTGAAGGGGGGCGGACAAAGGGAAAAATGTCTGAAAAGTGTCACAGAATTGTCAGTACATTACGTTTCAGGTTCACGAAATAAGGCACATCACCCTCATAAAGGGAAAATTGTTTCACCACCACGGCCACTCGAATTTTCCTCAATTCAGCTCAAACCACAGCAAATCAGCGGTTTTCCATGATTACAGTTAGGTTTCATGGGCAACCGATTGTTTCCACTGCGGAAACGATGGTTTGGTCAAATTCTCGCCAAAAACGAACCACCTGAACAGTTTCACCTGTTCACAACTTGGAACCAATACTCCAAATCAGAGTTTATTAACCAAGAGTTGACGTAAGGTCCGCCACATTCTTTCGATTCGTCTTTTCAACGTGTTCCCCGTTTTTGTCAGAAAACCTGCTTCGAAGAAGCGATTCCAGTAACCGCTATCGTAACTCTGAACAAATAGACGAAAGTTGATTTTCAATGGTTGAACGCCGCTAAAGGCCACAAGCCACAAAATACACGCCGCAATCTCGCCAGATTTCACCTGCCAAAGATATTACAATGGTATGGAATTTACGGAAACCTGACAAAGTCAGCTTGGTCACCAAGGCCGGAAACCACTAAACAGACAGTTTCAAAATTTGCACAAAAGTCGCGGCCAAAATGCGGGGTTTTGCAAAAACCATCTACTTCCTCGATTAATAACGCGGCCACTCCAACAGCAGTCATTTAAAAGTTCCGGCCGGGGCCCTCAGGTGAAACACCCCACAAAATTGAATATCCTACCGATCACAAGCCGCACTTCATCTGCGCAAAGTGCCACACAAACAGGGACGCAGCATCTTACCTTCTCGGTATAACAACCCATCAACAGACACGCTAGAAGCGCTGAGGCAGGCTGTCTGCAAGCCCTGCAGACAACCCGCCGTTGATTTCCGTATTGTGTTTGCGGGAAACCCTCACAACAGGCCACCACGCTGAACGCTCCTTTGTGTTGCATGTATGCAAATCAACCATGCGGCCACCATTAAGCGAAATCAAAGTCGCCTG
>JAWSVL010000006.1:0-4366 GCA_033851935.1 Sulfitobacter sp. | reverse complement strand
CATTTCAAGTGAGAAAGGGCTTGCGGGTTTGGTTGGTAAACCCTAGAACGCCTTTACCGAAGCGCAGCAATGAGCGACGGGGCAACGGACGGAGCGAAGCGGAGACGCTAAGGTCTTGAAGTGAAGTAGAAATTCAGAGGTTCTAACGGCGGGGCGCGCTAAGATAGTTTAGCGCATCTTGTTAGTTTTTGTCTCTACGTTATTTGAAAATTAGATATCTGAAGAGATATGTGGGCGGTTTGGTCTATTTCGATGGATCAACGTCTGTATATCGCGCTTTTAGAGAATGTCACTTAGTGGCGCTATCGATGATAAAGTGTCAGCTTCACTGTTTGAACGGCTTTCGGTTACTTTGGTAACTTTAAGTACATCAAACAGAAAAGACGCTTATACTATTCAGTAAGTAGTATAAGTCGATGTGCAGAGGTTCGACGTCAAGGATATGATCGTAAGATCATTTCAACTTGAGAGTTTGATCCTGGCTCAGAACGAACGCTGGCGGCAGGCCTAACACATGCAAGTCGAGCGCACCCCTTCGGGGGCGAGCGGCGGACGGGTTAGTAACGCGTGGGAACATACCCTTTACTACGGAATAGCCTCGGGAAACTGAGAGTAATACCGTATGTGCCCTTCGGGGGAAAGATTTATCGGTAAAGGATTGGCCCGCGTTAGATTAGATAGTTGGTGGGGTAATGGCCTACCAAGTCTACGATCTATAGCTGGTTTTAGAGGATGATCAGCAACACTGGGACTGAGACACGGCCCAGACTCCTACGGGAGGCAGCAGTGGGGAATCTTAGACAATGGGCGCAAGCCTGATCTAGCCATGCCGCGTGTGTGATGAAGGCCTTAGGGTCGTAAAGCACTTTCGCCAGAGATGATAATGACAGTATCTGGTAAAGAAACCCCGGCTAACTCCGTGCCAGCAGCCGCGGTAATACGGAGGGGGTTAGCGTTGTTCGGAATTACTGGGCGTAAAGCGTACGTAGGCGGATCAGAAAGTATGGGGTGAAATCCCAGGGCTCAACCCTGGAACTGCCTCATAAACTCCTGGTCTTGAGTTCGAGAGAGGTGAGTGGAATTCCAAGTGTAGAGGTGAAATTCGTAGATATTTGGAGGAACACCAGTGGCGAAGGCGGCTCACTGGCTCGATACTGACGCTGAGGTACGAAAGTGTGGGGAGCAAACAGGATTAGATACCCTGGTAGTCCACACCGTAAACGATGAATGCCAGTCGTCGGGCAGTATACTGTTCGGTGACACACCTAACGGATTAAGCATTCCGCCTGGGGAGTACGGTCGCAAGATTAAAACTCAAAGGAATTGACGGGGGCCCGCACAAGCGGTGGAGCATGTGGTTTAATTCGANNCAACCCTTGACATACTCGTCGTAGTTCCAGAGATGGAACGTTCAGTTCGGCTGGACGAGATACAGGTGCTGCATGGCTGTCGTCAGCTCGTGTCGTGAGATGTTCGGTTAAGTCCGGCAACGAGCGCAACCCACATCTTTAGTTGCCAGCATTTAGTTGGGCACTCTAGAGAAACTGCCCGTGATAAGCGGGAGGAAGGTGTGGATGACGTCAAGTCCTCATGGCCCTTACGGGTTGGGCTACACACGTGCTACAATGGCATTTACAATGGGTTAATCCCCAAAAGATGTCTCAGTTCGGATTGGGGTCTGCAACTCGACCCCATGAAGTCGGAATCGCTAGTAATCGCGTAACAGCATGACGCGGTGAATACGTTCCCGGGCCTTGTACACACCGCCCGTCACACCATGGGAGTTGGTTCTACCCGACGGCCGTGCGCCAACCCTTCGGGGAGGCAGCGGACCACGGTAGGATCAGCGACTGGGGTGAAGTCGTAACAAGGTAGCCGTAGGGGAACCTGCGGCTGGATCACCTCCTTTCTAAGGATGTTCCTAGCAGCATTAGAACTTGTTCTTTTACTCGTGGAACACTTAGCAGGACAGCAAACAAAGCTGTCCATATTTGGAACATCAATGATGTTCTTCGGACCGAGCCGTCCTCATATCTCTTCAGCAAGCGTATCTGCACCGCAGATGCGTGCCGGGTGGCAGTGTCTTTGCGCAGCAAAGATCACGAGAACCTAAAAGAACGCCGATTTTGCCTAGTGCAAGATCAGCTGGGGCCTTAGCTCAGCTGGGAGAGCGCCTGATTTGCATTCAGGAGGTCAGGAGTTCGATCCTCCTAGGCTCCACCAAACATTCTCACCAGAGAGTGTGATGGCTAGCCACTTTGCTGGTCCAACCAAGATGGGTCGGTAGCTCAGGTGGTTAGAGCGCACGCCTGATAAGCGTGAGGTCGGAGGTTCAAGTCCTCCTCGACCCACCATTTTGGTAGAACACATCTTCAAGCATTCGTTGAATGTTTGAACGTCTGTTCTACAGACGAATTAACATCGTAAAGAGAGATACAAAATAACATCACTGTTGATCGTGCCGAGTGTGGCAATGATCTCAGTATGGTGCTGATGACTTCGGTCTGACGCGAGCATTTGACATAGGTTGTTTCCTCGACCTCTCAAGTGTCTGCCATCTGAAATAGCAGTGTTGTCCAAGTCAAGTACACTAACCGGAGAGGTCGTAAGGCCTCTCGAAAAAGCTACATTCCCGCACGGGTTTGTAGCAGTTATGTATGTTTTTGATCTGGAAACAGGGATAACAGTTTCTTACCAGCTTCTGTTATCCACGAGAGACTTCTAGTCTTTCTCTTTCTGGATCAAATCAAGCGCGAAAAGGGCGTTTGGTGAATGCCTTGGCAGTAAGAGGCGATGAAAGACGTGATACTCTGCGATAAGTCATGGGGAGCTGAGAATAAGCTTTGATCCATGAATTTCTGAATGGGGCAACCCACCTGATACTATGTTATTATTGCTCAGCAATGAGCAGCTAATAATGTGGTAAACCAGGTATTTCTAGGCTGAATATATAGGCTTAGAAAGGCAAACCCGGGGAACTGAAACATCTAAGTACCCGGAGGAAAGGAAATCAATATGATACTCCCCTAGTAGCGGCGAGCGAACGGGGACCAGCCGAGCCATGATTGTGGTTAGAATGCGTTGGAATGCGCAACCAGAGTGGGTGATAGTCCCGTATAAGAAGCATGATTGGACGTATTAAGTAGGGCGGAACACGTGAAATTCTGTCTGAAGATCGGAGGACCACCTTCGAAGGCTAAGTACTCCTTACTGACCGATAGTGAACCAGTACCGTGAGGGAAAGGTGAAAAGCACCCCGACGAGGGGAGTGAAACAGTACCTGAAACCGAACGCCTACAATCAGTTGGAGGGCCCTTGCGGCCTGACAGCGTACCTTTTGTATAATGGGTCATCGACTTGGTCTCTCAAGCAAGCTTAAGCCGTTAGGTGTAGGCGCAGCGAAAGCGAGTCTTAATAGGGCGAATGAGTTTGAGGGATCAGACCCGAAACCGAGTGATCTAGGCATGGCCAGGTTGAAGGTTAGGTAACACTAACTGGAGGACCGAACCCACATCTGTTGAAAAAGATCGGGATGAGCTGTGCCTAGGGGTGAAAGGCCAATCAAACTCGGAGATAGCTGGTTCTCTGCGAAATCTATTTAGGTAGAGCGTCGACCGAATACCCTCGGGGGTAGAGCACTGGATGGGTAATGGGGACTCACCGTCTTACTGATCCTAACCAAACTCCGAATACCGAGGAGTACTAGTCGGCAGACACACGGCGAATGCTAACGTCCGTCGTGAAGAGGGAAACAACCCTGACCTACAGCTAAGGCCCCTAATTCATGGCTAAGTGGGAAAGCAGGTGGGACGACCAAAACAACCAGGAGGTTGGCTTAGAAGCAGCCATCCTTTAAAGATAGCGTAACAGCTCACTGGTCTAAATAAGTTGTCCTGCGGCGAAGATGTAACGGGGCTCAAGCCATGAGCCGAAGCTTAGGATGCATTTATTGCATGGTAGCAGAGCGTAGTGTGACATAGTTCCATGTCTCCTTACCTACTTCGGTAGGATTGGAGACGCGGAGCTTTCTGTGAAGCGGGCCTGTGAGGGATCCCGTGGAGAGATCACTAGTGAGAATGATGACATGAGTAGCGACAAAGAGTGTGAGAGACACTCTCGCCGAAAATCCAAGGGTTCCTGCTTAAAGCTAATCTGAGCAGGGTAAGCCGACCCCTAAGGCGAGGCCGAAAGGCGTAGTCGATGGGAACCAGGTTAATATTCCTGGGCCAGATGGAAGTGACGGATCTCGAGGGTAGTTCATCCTTATCGGATTGTATGGGCTGCTTAGAGGTTCTTGGAAATAGCTCCATCGTTAGATCGTACCCTAAACCGACACAGGTGGATAGGTAGAGAATACTAAGGCGCT
>JAWSVL010000056.1:0-571 GCA_033851935.1 Sulfitobacter sp. | reverse complement strand
CTTTGTCGCAAATTTTTGTCGATTGGGTAAGACGGTTGGGCTATGTTAGATGGGGGGATTTGCTCTTGAAGGTGAGCGCCCAACCGTGATGATTGATTTCAAAGGGAACCACGTCCTCAAAAGCGTGATCCTTTATGCCATATCTTTCTACGTGGGTTACGGCGTCTCGTATCCAGATCTGGAAGAAATTGTGGCTGAACGTTGAATTGGAATCGATCATGCCACGCTGGACCGTTGGGGAGGTGAAGTTCTCACCGCCGATCGCTGAAAATGCCAAGGCCAGAAAAACCAACCGCCTGTTCATGGCGCATGCCCTCTCGGGAGGTTACTGCGCAATGTCCTGTTGGATGACAGATGAAACTTATTTCGGGGTTCGCGGGACGTGGATCTACCTGTATCGCGCAGTCGATCGTGACGGTAAAACATTTGATTTCAAGATATTAGAGCGCTGCGATACTGCTGCTGCGCAGCGGTTTTCAAATGCGAAGTTGGCCCAAACGGTATCCCGGATCGTATTGCGATCAACAAAAGTGGAGCCAATTTGACTGGCCTACAAGGCCTAAATGTCATC
>JAWSVL010000029.1:0-12273 GCA_033851935.1 Sulfitobacter sp. | reverse complement strand
AAAAATGGGGGGATTACCGGTCTAGAGCGTCAAAACGTTAGAATTTCAAAATAGTTGTCGCAAAGGTAGCGTTAATCTGTCGCAAAGGTAGCGGCGCGCCACAAATGCGAATCTACGCTAGGCGTATGTTTTTACTAAAGTAAAATGGTGCCCAGGGGCGGATTTGAACCACCGACACGAGGATTTTCAATGCGCGTCATGGTGGGTTAAGTCATTGGAATTGTTGGTGCCAATTCACACTGTGCTAGGTCTGCGCTAGATTTGAGCATGGACACGCGGATCTTGAGACTTGTGGAATTTCAACCATTTAGCAGCATAGACACGCGGACTGCGTTCATAATGCGGCAACAGTCATTCGGTGTTGATGCGCTTCACTATCGCTCATCCAAACCCACTCATCATTCTTCAAACGGACCAAGTCCATGCCATGTTCTCTGGGCTCCAAATCAATTTCTTTTAGAAATGCATAGAATCTATGAATTTGATCGCGGCTTAGGCCTCTTTGATCATTGGTTCGCAACTCCATCTTCTTCATGCCATCATCGGCGGGTAAATCACCGAGGGAATTCATTACATTGCTCGCATCATTCAAAGTAGCAGCAGTTTCTCCACTTAGGGGAACCGCCAGTCCAGAAAGGCCAAAAGACACCACTTTTACAACAGGGCCAATCCACTTGACCCAAGCTCGCTCCAATTTGACCTCTTTAGAGGCTATTTCCACCCCACTGAATTCCGAGAGAAGGGTCACCCTAAACATCTGCCCAATTAGTGGCGACCAAGATGAAACGTTCTTCCATTCCCTCGACATAGGCTCTAGTCTAAATATCGCGGGGCACGGTCGAGTATCTTTCTCGTAGAGATAGCCAATCTTTTCTCCGATGCCATCGGTATCTAACTTGATCGACTCGACCCCTAAAAGTAATTGGTCGGGTGTCCACTCTACGTCACAGTCTAGACAATCGAGCTTCTTGTTGTTTGAAAGTCTTCGAATGACTGCCTCTAGACTGAACTTTCCTTCACAGACTGATCCTTTGTCAAGCGTCTGACAAGGAACGTAATATGTTTTAGTCAAACCCTGCCAGAACGAACATACTGCTTCAACAGCATTGAACATGGTATTCAGCATGAAGCCGGGTTGCTCACCAGCGGCGCTCATCCTAATCAATCGGCTTCGAGGATCGAATTCGATCACTCCCTCGTTCTGAAAAGAACTTGTATCCTTCAAGAAAATTCCACTTTTCCAAAACAGCCCAACGCCATCGACATAGTGATGATAGGCTTCAGTTTCCGCTATCAGCCGCGCCATCAGGCCATCTACATCATGGTCCAGTATGCAGTGCAGGCGGACGTGCCTTGCTGCGCCAGATTCCTGAACGTCAAACCAAGGGACTTCTCTTGGTTTGAATGAGGAAACAAGCTGTGGGATCAAGCTACGTTGCCCGTGTGACGCTTTTGTTGGAAGAGCCACATCAAATTTGCGCAGCATCCGAGTCAATCTTTCGTAGTCTCCCGGCTTAAATTGCATCCACTCTTTACGCCGATGGTTAGTCCAAATTCTTGGAAGATTATTGTGATCGAGGATACCACCACTTGTGACGCAATCCACATCTTCCAAGACCTGGACAAAAGCTCGAGACAGCCAAACAGCATCAAGGATAAGAGTGTCGCTTAGAAGATGGTCAACCGATCCAGAAACCTCGCCAGCAGTTGGACCGTACCAAACAGCGCGTCCTAATCTATGTAAAAAGGTACCAGCTAACGTTCTGATATCGGCAATGTCACGAATGTCGTACCTTGCACAGATCTCGGAAAACTCACCAAACGAAATCCATGGATGTTGCGATTTGCGACCGATAGCAGCTGAGCGAGCCTTTTCCCACCGCTTGTTGAAGCGCCCTCCCATATCCGGCAAGTGTGCGGCTTCAGAAGCGATCAAGTCCCTCAATTCAGTGACATTCTGCCCTGTTTCGCTATCTATTGCGATTTGTCCAACTACTAAACCTCGCAAATCTTCCGGCAAACCTTCAACGTTTATGGTTGAGGAATACGTGCCGCCCACTTCGCCGGCATGTGTTGCTACTAGAATTACCCTAACTCGCTTTTCATCTCCGTAGGCAGTTCTTGCACTGCCTTTTTGACTTCCTGTCCGCAGCGAAATTGTCCGTAGCCACTCTTCAACTCTGCATTTTTCAACACCGTCTCGCGGATTCCACACGAGGAGGAAAATTGACTGCTCAGAAAAGAAAAACTGGTGTGTAACACGATAGACTTCCTGACCTCCAAAATCCCACGTATTAAATGCTATTTGAACCTCTGGCTTGGTTGGGTGAGGCAGCGAAAGAGTCCCTCGATCAATACCCCAAGTTGTTCCACCTGCGACTTCTTTTTCACCGACGGGTTCATTTTTCAAGGCCGAAAGTGCCCAGGTCTTACCAACACGACCTTCACCCGTAACAAGTAATTTTGCTTCATGCAGAAAAATAACCTCGTCTCGCAAACTATTCAGAAAGGACCGGAGCGTTGGAATCCCATCAGCCAGTGCGGTTGAGAAACTCGATTTGAGTGGATTGTCATTTAGGACGATCTTACTCAGGAAAACTTGATCAGCCATCGACACTGGAAGTTCCAATATGCGGTTAGAACTTGCATCAAGAAACTCTAAGTTCGACATCTCTCCTAGTTTTTCTGGCAATTCAACTAATCTGTTTCCATTCAAGAACAGATTCTTCAACTTTGTAAGTCTTACGATTGAGCGAGGAAGATCATTCAAACAGTTTTGATCCAAATGTAAGGTCTCTAGTTCGACTAAGTTACCAATCCCTTCAGGAACTTCACTGAGTTTCATTGAAGAGAGGTAGAGGCTTTTCAGCTTTTTCAATCCCCACAGTTCTTCCGGCAACTTGTCAACATGGAAATACGATAAATCGAGGCTGTCTGTTCCCTTAATCTTGGCCGCGTTAATTCGTCTCAATACCATCGATTGGGGAGATAGGGAGTTGTCATTGCCCAACATGTTTACTTATTCCTTTTCAAGCGTCCCAGAGACGAACCGATCATAAACCCTGATCCAGCCCCATGACCCGGGCCGTTCAGGCATAGAATCCGTTCCTATTTCTTTCTGTTGATTTTGTTAGCGTCAAGGCCTACTGATCGACGCCTTTGCGGCACTCAAACAAAACAAACCGAGTAGCACGGCGTCTGGCGTTAGCAACGAGCGATACGATGGATGCAGCGAACTTCCAGATAGTTTTCAGGTAGTGGATTTGACTTGTGTTGCCTGCCCATATCTCGGCCCGGATCATGTGCGATCCGTGTCGACTTTCACACTGGACTCAGGAAGGCCATATCAACCTCGTGCAAGGTGTTCGAGATAGTGAAAGCGTCACCATCCTGATTGATGATATTTCAAGCGATCAATTCCGTAAACACGATGATTTCCCAGATGGTCGACCCTCAATTGAAATTGCTGCTCAAGTTGGGTTAAGTGCTGCAGGAGGACGGAGAAAGCTGACATTGACAGTGGCAAAGAGTTACGCCTGCTAAGGTGAGGCAAAGCACTTATTCGCTACGGCGGCGCCCATGTCAGATTCACAACCATCAGCAAGCAATAGCTCTTGGACGGTGAATATCACAGGGACAAAAACGATGAAAGACGGACCGTTGACTAAGCGGATGCAGATCCTACGCACACGTACATTTAGTCCGCACCAAGGATTCAAAGACCAATCAGTCAGCATCTTTTGCGACGACTCAGATAGGGCCTCTCGCTACGAGTGCAAAAAAACACTTGCTCAACTACAGTAGACATTGAATTCTATCATCAACCAGTACGCATTTCAGAAAATATGGTATCATAATCGGGCTCAGCCTTCCTATTAGTGGAGATTCTAATGCGACATTCCATCCTTGTTGGATCCTTATTTTTTTTCATGTGCACTGCATCTTCTAGCATCGCCCAGTCCTGCCCCAACAAGGTTGCAAAAGCATTTAACTGGAAGAATTGCAGCAGCTCTACAGTTCAGGCCTACGAGCAGCTTCAGGGCGACCCCTCTGTCCGCGACGCGGGCTTGGCAACGAGGAACCTGACGGAATTCTCTCTGATCAAGATCAACAAGACGCCGAAACTGGGATATTCGACGTTGCGGTATGATCTTCTAGAGCTTTCTGGTGCGCAAGCTGTCCAGCTTACGCGAAAAGAGGCCAACTTTGCGGAACGTTCACTTCTGGACTGGGCAAAGAAGATCTTTGTAGCAGAAAACTCCACCTATCTAGTGTCGATTGATGTTTATGTGCCTGACCAGAACGAAGTCGACGGACAACGGCTAGTTGCACATACGCCCGTTTTCTCCGTGATTAACGGTGATAGCTTCAAGTCCTCCAACAACGACGTGAAAATCAACTACAACGGGCAAATTGGCTTTCCTCGCAAGAGCGACGAAAAAGTATCGGTCGAGATCAACGTGCGTCAGGCCAAGTCTACTACAGTAACGACGGAAGAGCTGAAGAAACTGTTCGGGCTAGCTCAGACTATTGCTGAACCATTTGCGGACGCTGCTTCCGGCGGTGTCGCTAGTTTGGTTGATGGTACACTCACTGCATCTGTGGATGGAATTCTCGATCAGATCGACGCTTTGCTGGGGGAATTTGAAGCAAAGAGTGATTTGAGCCAGCAGTTTCAGCTATCGAAAATCGGCGGCGAATCTGACACTGCAATGTTTGACTTTTTTGCTCCGGGTGTCGTCTATAAGGATCCCGCTTCGGGCGTAAAAGCAGGACGGGTCAAGCTCAAAGTTTATCTAGACTATCAAGAGTCTCTGTTGGCTAACGACAAAAGTTACGCTTTTGGTGATATCGTTGCTAAGAAAATTCACTTCAGTGGCACGACGCTCTACAGCCTTACGAATTTCGTCGTTAACCATCTGGAATCTCGGGACAAATGGGGTTCTCGAAATGCTGCTGATCGGGATCTAGGAGCATTGTGCCGTGGTATAGCGGCAGCACTTCGCAGCAAACTAATCGCGCGAGATGTATATGTGGCTACCACGGCTTTGGTTGCAACTGAACGTGCGGCGTTTCAGCCCGGCTGGGACGCAACTGACTGCTATGGTGCTGACGGGTTCACCTTTAAGGCAGAGGGCTATCGGATGTTCGACCCGACCCAGGCGGCCCGAGCGCCTACAGACATTATTGAACTAACTTACGTAGCGCAGCAAGCTTTGCCTGAGAAAGTAACAGCGTGGCTCAGAGGCGGTTTGGCACCGCAATTCGCAGACGATGTGAGCGGACAGGTAACAGACAAAATGGCAGAGAACGTATCGGTTTTGGATGCTGATGGCCTTTTTTTCGGGGTGGCGGGAGTAAAAGTAGAAGTTTCTCCAAGCAATTTGGTTCGCCTTTTGCTTGCCACGGAACGTGAATTTCTAAGGGGTCACGGTTTTGGTTGTTACGACGGCAACATCTATGACTACGAAGAATTCGGGAACGACTTTGGCTCGTTGGCGGTGATCAATGGACGGACAGTAGAGTTCATCTGGAGATACCGTGAAGAAGCGGCTAGTACTTCTGACGCCGTGCTTGAAGAGCTTGTGATCAGGACGCTAAATAGTGATGCGCTTTCAAAATACCTTCCCAGAGATAGTAAGCGGGTTTGCGGAGGCCAAAATGGGTTCAACCCATGGAGCTATCAGCCCGAAACGCCAGCTTTGAACCAGTAGAGTTTTTAAAATTTCCGCGTGGATCTATCCGGCCAGGTGTTGGCATCTGCTCATGCCTAGGTTTCAGAGAAAGGCATAGCTCCGAGATTTAGGCGAATTTTTCTCGGCGTACGAGTTGGCATGATATCTTGGATGGCAGTATTCGAAAAACTCGATTTCCACTGCGCTTTGTTCGAAGTGCTAACATACCGACAAAATTGGGCTCAAATAGAATACTCGACATTTGACTTACGGTATTCGATCTGAATGTTGGCCAACAATGGCCTATGGAAGAAGACTGATAGCACTATCCAACAAGGCTGTTGTCTTGGGAAGACTATCAGAACGGAGTGCGAAGACCATTTGTTGGACTGTATTTATGGCATCCCTTGAAACGAATGGTGCTGCACCCTTGAGAACAAGCGCTAAGTTATATTTGCCGTTGTTTGAAGCCTCTGCAAACAACTCGATAGCTGGGGTGATACTTCTTTTGTCCCCTAAATCAAAAAGAAATTCCGAGGCATAGACCCGCATTGTACGGTCTGGATGGGCAGATAATGACACAAGCCAATCTATGTCATCCTGTGTGAGCAGATTACTAACAGCCCTGCGATGCGCTTTTTCGGACCTGAGGAACTCTGCAAAAACAACTGCAGCTCCCAGCTGTAGGCGGTAGCTTTTCGCGGTTCGATCCGGTCGTATAGATTCCAGTATTTCGCCAATCGCAATTAGGCCACCTGACACTAGACTTGATCGAGCACTGCGTCGAAGACTGGTTTCTGAACTTTCAAGATCAGCTATCAATGGCGCGAATACTCGTGAACCAGAGTCATTCGTCGTGGTCGATGAAGGGTCAGGATCAGCAGCCGGGACCGACAGCTGATTTTCTAACAACCAATTTTTAGCGAGATCGCTTGCGGCCGTACCCCGGCAATGGCGTAAGAATTCTGTGGTCAGGCCCGGCGATTGAGCGCGTTCTACCTCTGCCCAAAGCGATGCTGCGAAATGTTCCGAACAACCGGCGGGTACAGTGCTTTCTGCCCGCTGCCGGGCTAATCCATCAATATAGACGAGGTCAGTCAAACCCTGTACATAAGATGGAAACTGAGTATCGCTAAATCGTTCTCGGAAATTCGAGCGCACCCTTTCGAACAGAACCGGAATAAGAGTTCGTCTCGATTTTCGGACCTCAGTCGCCAATGCTTGAGCATATGGGCCTGCAATCGCATTCGGATCTCCGTCGGTCGCGATCTCTCCTTCCCCAGTTGAAAACGCGACGAAGATACTCGGCCATGTAGCGATCGGAACAAAGTTCTTACCTCCACGACCTAATCGAAGCTCGCTACGGCATGCATCGATTACAACTATATGCGCAGCATCTGGGGCTTCTCGGGTTAGTTCATCTTGTATCTCCTTAAGACCAACGGCTTCGAACCAAAATGTCGTAGTATTTGGGTCCGTTAAGGTTACCGGGATCAAATAGTTCCGTCTATCATTTGGATTGGCAGCCCCATGGCCAGTATAATACAAGAAACCTGTGGCACCCTCACCAGCAGATTGTAGGCGCTTTGCATGCTCACTCACTGCTACTAACATTTCAGAACGACTCGCGTTCTCGACATATTCAACGATGAAGCCTGCGTCATGGAGGGCTGCCCCAACGTGGCGAGTGTCCTTGATCGGGTTTGAGAGCTCGCCAACCGTCTGACTGTAGTCTTCGTTGCCAATTACTAGTGCGTATTGTTGTGCATGCGCCAAATGCGCACTAAACAAACTTACAAAAATAACAAACGACAGAAATCTAATCCACATGAAAGACCTGTAAAGAAGCAAAAAGTGAAATATTGCCGCCAGGGACAAAGTCCCGATTATCTTCAGCTAGATACATGGCAAGTGCACGAACGACAGTAGCAAGGTAAGTGACTGATTGTTTGGCCGCTGAGATTGGCGCGCCAGCCGCCCTATCAGTCATCATATTCGGGTAACTTACCGTATCGAAGTCGAAATCTGGAGGTACCAGCAACGCAACAACAAAGTGAGCGCCAGCAGGTTCCTTTAACTCAAAATAGGTAAAACCATATCCAGGCCCCGGGACAGCGTATGTAGTGGCTCGTTCAACGTGATCGGCTGTGTCTCGACTGAAATGGTTAGGGAAGAGCTGAGTTACAGTACCTTTTGGATTGATTTCAAGCAGAAGCATCCGTCCTTCTGCGGGTGCGTCGAATTCGAATGCTACGTGCTCTCCAAGTGTCAGGCGGTCACCATCCTCCACAATTTGATTGGAACCAATATTCTTCAAAATGAAGGGTAGTTCTCCAATCTTTTCGTCAACCAAAAGGCCATTCATTTCCTCTACGAGGCTGACGATTTGCCGACGCGTCAAGTCTTCACTATTAGCAACCTTTCCTCCAAGACTAGGGTCATAAAGTGGCCCAGTGTGATTGACCAACCAGTTGTCATAGTAAGCTGAAACTCTCGTATACACTCCAGGCAGGTTGGGTCTTGCACACCCCTCCCCCCAGCTTACAATCCCGACTTGATATGGCGATCCGTCCACATCGAAACGAACCAATGGACCGCCACTATCACCAGAGCAAGAATCGTATCCGCCCTTGCCTGCGCAAATCTGGCGCGACCCGATCACTTTTTCTGACCGACCATAAGACTCTCGGCAGTTTTTAGTCGCGACCGTAGGGACTACGACACTTTGCAACCGATCCGAACCGGCAATGTAAAAGCCATTATGATGTTCTTTGACTTCTGCAAGAGCACCCTCTTCCAATCGACCATGCCCAGCAATCTCGACAAGAAGGCCTGCCCCAGCGGGATCAGGATCGGTAGACAAGGAGCGCGAGATTGGCATAAAAGGTCTCGTCCAAGGCGAATCTTTTGCCAGCCTAAGTAGTGCTATATCGTCTCGCTTGCTGTTAGACAAATAATCTGGGTGCAAGATAATCTCAGCAATTTTCAAACCAGGCGAGGAAGCGATATCACTGAAGCGATCAGAACCAGGAAGAACATCGAGCTCCCAGTTCTTGATTGATATGCCCGCGGGCCTTTTCGCCTTCGCCATTTGAAATGGTTTCGCTGGCGTCATATCTTTGACGCAATGTGCCGCTGTCAATATCCATTGGGTCGCGATAGCTGTCGCTCCGCACAAAACTACTTGAGTATCGCCGTTTGGTTGGGTCAACCGCAGCACGGCAAAGCCTGGCCAGTCAGAAGCTAAGGCATCATTGCCGCCTACTATTCTATCGCCGCCAACCATGCGAGGGATGTCTGGAAACGCTCTGTCGTCTGCAAAGGAATACGAAGATGTAAGGCAAACAACGATAAGTCCGGCAAAAACGTACCTTAACGAATGCGCACTCATTGGTCCCTTTCCAACTCAACGACGCGTTTTTCGAGCTCCTGAATTGCTTCGCGAAGTGCGAGAAATGTTGGATCTGGGGAACTAATTTCGGCGGTAACAGTTTCACTCACGCCCTCGCTTGGGCATATCTGAGCGTCGAAATTACAGGGGTTACTATAGTAAGCCATGTCCCTCACCGCGCCTGCTGCACCTGTGTAGTGCTCTGCGATCCAATCATCACCTAAGCGCTGACCACGTGCGAAGACATCAGCCGAAATAATGGCGGGTTTTCCGGACTCGTGGCTATACATTGTCCGCATCCAAGCAAATGCCACATCGGGTTGAGCAAAATTCAGCGTCTCGTCAACTCCAACATCACGGCCAAAATAGTCAGCAGCAAAGTTTCGCCCGTTGCCAAAACCAACATAGCCACGGAGATATGCGCTGACTGAGTTGCAGTATCGCATCGCTGTATCTTCGCCAAGATTGCGCAGCGCTGCACTTGTAGGGCGGACGTTGCTTCCGCACACGCCAGGATCGACGCCTGCCATACTGTGTGCAATCTTGCGAGGCGAGGAGGACAATGCATCAACATAACGGGCTCGTCGCTTAATCCAAACCCAAGAGATCCCAACCCCAGCCTCGTCCGTCTTCAGACCCGGGATTAGCCCTCCCTTGCTATCAATTTTTCCTGGCTGCTCGGACAAACCAGGAAAGTGCGCCATATAAGGCAACAATTGGACTGCACCGTCCTCGTTCGGATAAAAGGTGATAGCCAAGAAGTTGCGAGTAATCTCGCTCAAAGTTGTCCGTTTGGGGGCGGTTGGTAATGCCGGAGGTTTAGGTAGGGGAACGCTCCCAACGTTTCCTAGATACTTGAAAACAAGAGCTTCGCTTTTTGAAGGGATTTTCTTGCACTGGCCATCCCGACGAGGAGGCATACCCGACATGCTAACAATCGGAACACCATCATCGGTCAAGATTGGACCTGAGGCTGCAAACATGAGTGCCCCACATTTGGTCGAATAGGTCTTTGCTTGCCCAGAATAGTGCCCACCAGAAGTGCTACCTTCGAATAGAATTGGGTCGTCACGCACTAACTCAACAATAGCTGTCTTTGGCTGGTAGTATACGAAATTTCGTGTTCCTGCGTTAGAGTCTGAAAGCAATCCAACTACAGAGCAATTATGGAGCCAAAAGCTACTAAACTTGCTTGCATCTACTGAATTCAGAGGGGAACTCACTGATACGTTTTCGCATCGTTCAGTGTTAGAAACTTCTGGTTTGGCCACCGGATCACCAACAGAAGCAGCGCTACCAATTTCTCGCTTGGCATCTCGCCGCAGTATACCGTTTTGGACACCATCGTCTAATCCCCAAGCCTGCCGATAAGCAGAGATTAGACTCGGGTAAACATGATAGAAATTACCGGCGGACGAGACACCAGCATATGCATCAAAATGTAAGTGTTGAGAGGTCTGACAAGACCCACTCATATAGCAGGAAACTCTACCCAAGGATTGCCCTTGCGAAACGCGGACTCCTTTCTTAATCCCTGATGCAGAAATAGATTCTGGATGCATGTGCAAATACCGGACCGAACGCGTACCGTTGCGTACAACCACGGTAGTGTTAGAAGTCACTTTAGTAACAACACCCTCTTCAACGGCTATCACTTCCCACTTATTGTTCGTGCGGTCGTGGGCACGGATATCTACACCTTGATGACCTTTGCTCGCAGGGCAAGCATTCACAGCCCATCGTCTAGGCTCGCATTGATTATCGCGATGCGGATAAGCAAAAAGCCGAGGATCATTGCTCCAATCGAGCCCATGGTACTTTCCAAGTTGTGTGCCAATGTAAGCATGGTGACCAGTGCTTGTGCCTACTTTCATCGGAAAGATCCAATCAGGAAAGGCAACAGCTCGGCTGTTCACGCCATTTACCGTTTTCGGCAGAATGTTGCCTGGAGAGAAGTAGGTAAGCTCTTGAGCCAAGCTTGACAGAGGAGCCACCACCAAAATAACAGCTAGCAGGAATTTCATAGAGGAATATCCTTAAGTAAAGTAATCGTCTTTTAGGGCTGACCCCCAACAACGGTGAGCCGTTTTGCCAGGGAACGTATAGCTTCGCCATTGTTGCAAAAGGGGAAGGTAGAAAGTTCAATGCAATAGATTTCCATTCCATAAACAAGGTTTCCAAGATAGATACGGAGAGTTGGAACACCTCGTGGGATAACGGTTCCTTCAATTGCACCCGCTTCCAACTCTCTTCCAGTTGTGTCCAAGGTGACCCCATCATTCTCATCGAACCAGTCGATTTCTATAGTACCGCTATCTTTTCTGGCTGTTTGCGCAAAGCCATTCGCTATTGGGTTTTGATCACCTTCAAGAGTCACTTCCATGCAGCCATAGTCGAAACTACGGACATACCAGCTTCCTATTGGAACGCCTAAGACATCCTCCGGTTCTAATGGTATCGTGGTAACTATTGGGGCCTGATTTGCACAATCGGGCCAGTCTGGTATCCCCTCCCCTAGAGACTTTGGGTCAAACGGAACACCATCAAGCCCGGAACGGTCAGCGTCTTCCCTTTCGACTGCCGCGAAGCCGAGGATTGGCAACGAAAACTCAACTTGCGAACCGTCAGAGTCGACCAGACCAACTGAAACTGCGTCACGATCGGTGCCAGATCGATCCTCTAGCGTACTGATATACTTTGCAAAGACGGGGTCATTCCATCCAGGATCTAGGAGTTCTTGAGCAGACGCCGGATTTAGATTTCCGTTCAATATGACCCACAGAAATGCAAGAAAAAGGCGGAACACGGTATTCTCCTAAAAAGGTGTTTGGGTATCCAATACCTAGTGAGCGATTCTTGCAACCCTTCAAACGTGCAATTTCCATCAATCAGCACCTTAAGAGAGAGGGAAATCATACAACGGCGATATGACTGTCATTTTGAATCTTGATGCCATAGGAATAGATAGTGCAATGGTCTAATGTATATCAAGTTGTATTGTCCCCCTAGCTTCACCAGATATTTCCAAGGCAATAGCTTTGATAACTGCCTCTCGAGACACTGTTCGATCTGTCTGAAAAACAAGCTCTATCTGCGGCTTAAGACCTCCCCGGCTCTCGCTGATCAGTTTCCACTCATTTCCCTTTACAAATTCCCGGTAGATCTTCGCTGATTCCGTAGCGGCTTCGGTAATCCCCCCATTTTTGA
>JAWSVL010000028.1:0-155879 GCA_033851935.1 Sulfitobacter sp. | reverse complement strand
GGAGGTGTTTTCACACACCCTCCGGACAAAGCTGCCGTTTGCCCCGACGCGCTTAAGCTTGTTTATCTCTTTCAGACGCACTACCTGACTGACGTATGGTTTAGTAAAGCGGATGACAATCAAAGTGATTGACGATAAATACAAAAAAAGAAAATTCACACTAATTATTTTGGCCTATCCATTCGTGCTGGTTCTTGTCGGATTGGCTGCAAATCTCCTTATTTTCGGGATAGACGTCGCAATTATTGCCATGCCTTCCAACGAGGTTATTGCCGCGTTAATACTCAGCGCAGTATTGCTTTTGGCTAACCACACTTGGCTGATGACAAGTACGGAACTTACACGGCTTAAATATAATATGCACGCAACCCCAGAAGAGTGGGAGACAAGTGAATACGTTAAAGCCGAAGTATCCCTAAAAGGATTGCAGGAGCTTGAACGCCGGCACAATGCGCACGGCAATGCGACCGAGAATATCGTACATTTTGTCCTCCTAGCGGTTCTTATCTGCGTTGTCTCTCCGGTCACGATCATGGCTCAGGTTTGGTTCCTAAGCTTTGCGGTTAGCCGACTTGGTCATACATTTTCATATCTCTCCGGTCGTGATGACCTTCGCGGGATATTCATGAGCGTTAGCCTTGTTTCGCTTTATGGATTGGCCAGTTACCTTCTTCTCAGCTTGGTTGTTTGAACTCTTCCCTGTGGGCCATTTGGGGCTCTTTGCCGACTTTCGTCGCGATGGCACATCGGAAAAACTATGTCGCAGCCCTGAGCGTCCGCTTTCTTCAAATGACCCAGTTTAGTTTGGGGGCGCGGCGAAGGCCCTCAATCCGCCTAAAATACCGTTCACGTTGATCTCGCACGCTGCAGAGCAGCTTCCCCGAAGCAGACATTGATACGTTGCTGCAGCATTATTGAGGTACTAAGGTCTGCTATGCAGGACAGAACCGACCTTGGTAGTTTTTTGACCAATGGCTACTTTACTAAGGCTGCATATGCAGCGGAACGCAGCAAGGGCAGAAACCCGACATTTGCGACACGCCGCGCTGGGGTCTCTAACGCGACCAGTGCCGCGGTCGCGGAATACAACGAAGATGGCGAATTTTGTAAAGTGGTCTTTTGGTAGAACCTGGCAGTGTTGAAGTGAGGTTCTGCCGAATAACGCAGGGGCAAAGGCGGGCAGTATTTCGAACGAACGGAATAAAAGATGAACTTTAGAACCAACCGTTATATTCGAGTTTGCATGAATGGCTTCAAAGTATTTTGGAATACCGAAGAGTAATTACCTGGCAGTTTTGGATTAATTTCATTTGATGCAGGAGCTATACTCAGTTGAGCACGTGTAGCGTTAGGCATTCAGGCGACCAAGAACATCCAGCCCCTGACCCTTCAGCCAGTGCAGCAGATCGATAAACACCCAATTTTCAGAGAGCTTTTCTCCACCACGGCGGTAGATGTCTACGACGCGAAACTCACCTGTTTTGCCCGTGGCGGGCAAGCCCATGAAGCCCCCTGTCGCGGTGGCGGTAAAATTGGGCCAGCCGAAGAAGCCGCCGAATTCACCTTCGGCGAGGCGGCACAAATGACCTGTGCCTGTCCGGTTTGTGAAGCTGGCGCGGAAAGGGCCAGCGTGCTGCTCAGCGTAGCGCGCAATCGTGAAGGTGGCACCAATGCCCGCAGGCCCCCACCAGATCATATCATCGTTCCAAGTGCGGGCCAGTTCCTCTGCCAGCGGCAAACCCGATTGCCATGTGCCCAGATCGTTGATCATCGCGTTGATGACAGCGAGGGTTTTCTCGCCCTCCGCCGTATCTTGGGCGGCGTCCATGCGGCCTGTGTGGGTGACAGGGCCGGGTTGGACCAGATGGGCGGCGGTTTGGGGCGGGAAGGGGTTTACCCCCGCTTGGACCATCAGATGCGGAATGTCGCAGAAGAGCGCGGTCTCGGTTATCTTGCCGTTCTCGACTTTGGAGAACTCCGCATAGCGCAAGAAGGCCATTTTGCGTGTCGCAGGGATGCCGAGCCAAGGCGCATCATGCAGTCCCATAAGATGGCCCATTGAAACGACCCAAATGGATTGGAAATCATCCATCTGGTTACGGCCAGCCATAAAAATATCCTCGCGCCGTGTGAGGGACGTAAGCGCGGTTTTAAGCGGAGACCAGAAGGCGTCAGCCACCTCCTGCGCGCCATTGCGAATGTCGAATGGATGCATGCCTCGCCAGAGGTAGTCGGCGTTTGTATGGGTTGCCAACACGGCAGCCGTAGCATCGGGGGGAGCGGCGTCCACGGCTGCTTGATAGGCGCGGATAACGGCTTTTGCGTCTTGGAACTCTGACATGAATTACCCTTTTACAGCGCCTGCGGTGAGGCCACTGACGATTTGGCGTTGGAAAAACAGGATGAGGACAAAGAGCGGTGCGGTGGCCGAGACAACTGCCGCGACAGCGAACATCACGTTCCCTTCAACTTGGGTAGAGCCAAGGAAACTGGCGATTTTCGGTATCATCGTCTGGTTTTCCTGATTGAGCAGCAAGGCCGTCACGGTGAAGTCATTATAGGCCAGGAGGAAGGAGAACAGTCCTGTGGTGATCACGCCGGGCCACATGACGGGGACAATGACATGGCGGAACGCTTGGAATCGCGTGCAACCGTCGACCATTGCGCTCTCGTCCAGATCCTTGGGAATATTAAGAAAGAAGGAGTGGAGCATCCAGAGGGTAAAGGGCTGGTTGATGGCGACAAGCACCACGATGGTGGTGGGGATATGGCCCCAAAGGTTCCATTCGAAAAACGGCAAGAGATAACCCGAGACCAGCGTGATATGCGGCATTGCACGGAACACTAGTGCCAGCATCAGCAGCCAGAAGGCATAGCGGTAGCCAGAGCGTGCAAGTGCATAGCCGCCAAGCGTGCCGAGGGTCAGCGAGATGATCACAGTGAAGAAGACGATGATGCCCGTGTTGAGGGCCGCACGCCAGAATTCCTTTTCGATCCATGCACCCTCATAACCTGCGCCTGTGAAAGGACCGCCTGTTTCTATCACCGTGCGGGTGCCCCACAGGGCATTCATCCAATCCGCTTTGGAAAAGAAATCGCCCTGAACCTTGAATGAGCCCCAAAGGGTCCAGAGAAACGGGAAAGCCGCGACCACGATCCATGCCAACACAAGGACGGTGGAGAAGAGAGCCAGTGGGGTCGAGCGGCGTTTGGATGCGATTGCCATAGGTTACACCGCCTTGCGGTTAAAGTCGCGCCATGTGCGGATCAGCACGGGCGTCAGGAGGATCGCTACACCGAACACGGTGAGCATGGAGGTCGCGGCGGCGGAGGCATATTGCGCGTTATCGCCCAATAAATCGCCATAAATTTCGGTGGAAAGGGACGAGGCATTGGCCTGTGCTGAGAATCCGATGATCGGCTCGAACACACGAAAATTATCCATCAGCTGGATCAGCGCAACAAAAACAAACAGCGGACCCATGTAGGGGATCACAACATAGCGGATACGCTCCCATCGGCTGGCGCCGTCGATCATGGCCGCCTCAAGCGTCTCTTCGGGCACAGTTTGAAGGCCTGCGTAGAAGACAACAAAGGCGAAGGGGATGCCGTGCCAAACGCCATAGGTGAATAGGGTGAGCCATGTCAGTAGCGGCGATGCTTTAAGCGACAGGGCAGGGTCGTTGAAAATATATTGCAGAGCTTTGCCCAGAATGCCGTCCGCGTCGATCATCCAGTAAAGGATTAGCGAACCGATCAGCGGAGTCACGATCATCGGCAGGAGCGAGATAAAGATCGTAGGCCCTTTGAGCAATTTAGGCAGGCCGTTTACACCCAGTGCAACAGCCAGCCCGAAGAGGATAACAAGCGGCGTGACGACTGCGGTGTAGGCAAGGGTAAAGGCGAGTGCTTTGTAGAAAGGCAGGTTCATGACACGGGAAAAGAACGCCCCCCAACTGTCGGTGCCTGACCATGCTGCAGATATTTCAGCGGTGGCGAGGTGGCCGCGATCCACATAGGTGCCAAAGCCGTTGAACCTACCCAAGGGAGCGGCATCTTTGAGCTTGGCGGAGGCCTCGACATCGACGGAGGTGCTCTGCTTGCAGCCGAAGGGGCCGCAGTTCTCGGACGTGACGAGGATTTGTTCATGTTCGACGTGAAGGGACTGTACAATCACGGAGACAAGCGGAAAGGCGATGAACAGGAGCATCGCAAGGGCGGAAGGCAGGATGAACCAGAAAAAGGTGCGATGGGGCATCAGCTTCGACCTAACAATTTATGAAAACGGCAATTTGTGAGAACGCTTAGTTGTTCGGGGGTGACATGAGGGTCGCCCCCGAACTATTTGATTTACTGCAAGAAGCCTTGCTCTTTTGCAGAGGTTGTATAGGCGGCGACCACATCAGCCAAAGCCTGTTCTGCGCTCTCGGAGCCTTGCAGGAACTCGGCGAGGTTGTCACCCAATGCGGAGTGCATCAGACCAACGTAAGGCAGCATCGGGTAAGGGTTTGCACCGCCTTCTGCGGACGCGATCACACCAGCCGATGCAGCGGTGGCCACATATGCGGGGTTGAGCCATACAGCTGCGTCTTGGTTTGCTTTGACCACATCCTCGCTCAGGCCGATCATCATCGCCTGAAAGCTCGCGGCTGCGTCTTCGTCAGAAACGTTGGACGCAATGGTGAAACCATCCCACCACAGAGTTGTCGCAGGTGTTGAACCGCCGCCAAGGGTGGGGGCTGCTGCCAGAACGGTTGCGCTTACTACGTCCTCGGAGGAGCCTTCGTTGTCCAGAACTGCCGCGCCGCGAGATCCCCACATGACGGAAAGGGCTGAATCGCCTGCTTCCCAAAGTGCCTGTGTCGCGTTGGAATCGAACGTGAGGTAGTCGGGGTTGGAATATTCTGTCAGACTTTTGAGCATGTTCAGTGCTGCAACGCCGTTTTCGTTCTCGATTGTGGGCACGGCACTGCCTGCCTCAAACAACTCACCGCCAGTACCCATGTACATGTTGATGAATTCCTCAGCGAGGTTCCAGCCTGCGCCAGTGTTCAGGGCAACAGGATGCTCCATGATGCCCGCAGCGCGAATGGCCTCGGCGGCGGCGACAACCTCTTCATAGGACGTTGGCACTGCAACACCGGCTTTCTCCAGTACATCGGAGCGGTAGAAGAGGTGCTGTGCGTTTGCCATAAAGGCAACGGCCATGACTTTGCCGTCGACAGTAACCTTGTTCACATTCGGCAGATCAGGCGCGTATTGGGCGATCAGGTCATCAAGCGGGCGCACAAGCCCGTCATTGAGGAGGGCCACGATGGAAGAGTTCGCAACCACGGCGACGCTATATTCCGCGGGGGTGCCGCTCATACCGGGTGCGTTAAGGGTCTGGTGTTCTTTTGTCATGTTTGCAGTGACGGTGAGGCCGTCGCCTGCGCATGCTTTTGCGGCATCTGTGATGGCGTGGATCGCAGGAAAATCATTGGCGATAATCGACACGTTGCCTGCGCCGATACCGCAGCCTGCTATTGTTGTGGTGCCTGAAAGAACGGCGAATGCCGTACCCAGAGCTGCTGTTTTTAACATGTTCATGAAGTTCTATCCCTATCGTATCGGCGCTCAATCCTCGAAAGGCGGGGCCGTTGATTATAGTTGCCGACAATCGTTGGCGTTGTGATCTGACGAATCGAGTGCCGTCTGCATACGTGTGCAATTTAATTCGCAAATGGAGTTATTAAGCAAGTCATTTTTGGTGAATCTGAAAATATGAAATGTTAATATAAAAAGGAGTTGCATCGTCAATGGATTGCTGCATTTATTGGGTGCAAGCGTATGCAAGGAGATGTGCAATGGCGGAAGTCCAACTCCGTAATATTTCAAAAAAGTGGGGAGACTTTGTCGGCGTCGCCGACTTTGATTTAACCATCGCCGACCGTGAATTTTTGGTTTTGCTGGGGCCGTCTGGCTGCGGCAAGACGACGACCATGCGTATGATTGCGGGGCTTGAGGAAGCCTCTGGCGGGGACATTCTGATCGATGGCAAGCGCGTCAATGATCTTGATCCCAAAGACCGCGATGTTGCGATGGTTTTTCAGAGTTATGCGCTCTATCCGAACATGGATGTGTACGAAAATATCCGCTTCCCACTCAAGGTGCGTGGTATTCCGAAAGAAGAGCATGACGACCGCGTGCGCCGCGCCAGTGCGATGGTCGAGCTTGATGAGTTCTTGCACCGACGCCCTGCCGAGTTGTCCGGTGGCCAGCGCCAGCGTGTGGCCTTGGCCCGTGCAATTGTGCGTGAGCCGAACGTGTTTTTGATGGATGAACCGCTGTCAAATTTGGATGCAAAGTTGCGCGTGTCCACCCGTGCCCAGATCAAGAACCTGAGCCATGAACTCAAAGTCACTACCATCTACGTGACCCATGACCAAATTGAGGCGATGACCCTTGCTGACCGTGTGGTGGTTATGAACAAAGGTGTTGTGCAGCAGGTCGGCTCGCCTACGGAAATATATGATCGTCCGGCAAATGCATTCGTAGCCAGTTTTATCGGTAGCCCAGCGATGAACCTCGTCGAGGGGGCTTTGAAAGGCGGTACATTCACCGCGCCGAATGTTGAGATTAAGGGGCTGACGGGGCCTGATGGCCCCGCGACGCTAGGTTTTCGGGCGGAGGATGCCACGGCGTCTGAGGTGGGGCAGGTTTCCGCGCCGATCTACGCGCTTGAACTGCTGGGCGATGCCACGATGATTACGGTGAAGTCGGGCGGCGCGCTGGTATCGGTAAAGGCGCACAAGGATTTTCGCGCCGAGATTGGTGCCGCATTTGGCGCCATTGTTCCTGCCGATATGTGCCACCTGTTTCACAGCAAAACTGGCGAGCGTCTTTAATTCCTAAGGTAGACTGACATGACAATTATCCATCTGAAATCTGGCAAGCCTGAATCCGAGCGTGCGGAAGATGATGCAGCCGTACGTAAAGCGGTTGAAAGCACCCTGAGCGATATCGAAGCACGTGGTGATGCTGCAATCCGTGAATTGTCGGCCAAGTTTGACAAATACGAGCCAGCAAACTTTCGCCTGACGCCCTCTGAAATTGAGGCGGCGATGCAAAAGGTGAGCACACGGGACATGGAGGACATCAAGTTCGCCCAAACCCAAATTCGGACCTTCGCAGAAGCGCAGCGTGCCAGCATGACTGACATCGAAGTTGAAACCATGCCTGGTGTGATCTTGGGGCATAAGAATATACCTGTGCAATCTGTTGGTTGCTACGTGCCGGGGGGTAAGTTTCCCATGGTGGCCTCTGCCCATATGTCGGTGCTGACGGCGACAGTTGCTGGCGTGCCGCGGATTGTGGCCTCTGCGCCACCGATGAATGGTGCGCCGCATCCTGCGATTGTCGCTGCAATGCAGTTGGGCGGGGCACATGAAATTTACGTGCTGGGTGGGATGCAAGCGGTTGGTGCGATGGCGATTGGGACCGAGACGATTGAGCCTGTTCATATGCTTGTTGGGCCGGGCAACGCCTTTGTCGCTGAGGCGAAGCGCCAGCTGTTTGGCCGTGTGGGGATCGACCTGTTTGCAGGTCCAACCGAGACGATGGTTATTGCGGACGATACTGTCGATGCAGAGCTATGTGCGACGGATCTTTTGGGGCAGGCGGAGCATGGCTACAACTCGCCTGCATGTTTGATCACCACCAGCCGCAAACTGGCCGAAGATACACTGGCCGAGATAGACCGCCTGTTGGAGATTTTGCCGACGCGGGAAACCGCATCCGTGAGTTGGCGTGACTATGGCGATGTCATCGTGTGCGACACACACGCCGAAATCCTGCAGGTCGCCAACGATATGGCCTACGAGCACGTGCAAGTAATGACCGACCGTGATGACTGGTTCTTGGATCATATGCACAGCTATGGCGCGCTGTTCTTGGGGCCACGTACCAATGTGGCGAATGGGGATAAGGTGATTGGCACCAACCACACGCTGCCGACGAAAAAGGCGGGGCGCTATACTGGTGGTCTTTGGGTGGGTAAATTTCTCAAGACTCACAGCTATCAGCGCATCACCAGTGACGAGGCCGCAACCACCGTTGGTGAATACGGTTCACGCCTTTGTATGCTCGAAGGGTTTGTGGGGCACGCGGAGCAATGTAATGTGCGCGTACGCCGCTATGGTGGTAAGAACGTAGCCTACGGGACAGCAGCAGAATGACCATTCATGCGGCACTGCTCCCGCTGCAAAAGGCGCTAGCGACGGCGACGGCTGTGGGGGTGCGGGATGCGCTTGATGTTATAGCATCCGATGCGGTGATCCACATGTGCGCGCCCATAAGCGATATAGCAGGGGCGGATGTGTTCGAGCGGATGTATGCGCCTTTGCTGGATGCGATGCCCGATTTTGAGCGCCGCGATATGATCACACTTAAAAACACGACGCCTGAGGGCGAAGTTTGGGTCGGGTGTATGGGCAATTACATGGGCACGATGCTGCGTCCGTGGTTGGGCATTCCGCCAACGGGCCATCTGGTGCATATGCGCTATCACGAGTTTTTCCGCATTGAGGATAACCGTGTTACGCAGGCCCAGATCATTTGGGACATTCCCGAAGTAATGATGCAGGCAAACGCATGGCCGCTGGCACCACAACTGGGCAAATATCTGGCGACACCTGCACCGATGACACAAGACGGGCTGACTGCTGATGGAGATGGCAGCGCCACAATGAGCCATGTAATCGCGATGCTCACGGACCTGTGTAACTACCCTGCCGATCCTGATCCTGCCGTGATGAATTTGGAAAAATACTGGCACCCGCGCAACAACTGGTACGGGCCTGCGGGCATCGGCACAGGGCGCGGGATTGCAGGGTTTCGCAACTGGCACCAGATTCCTTTCCTCAAGGCGATGCCCGACCGCAAGCTGGATGCGATGGGGGATCTGATGTCGCATTGGTTTGCCCAAGGGGATTACGTCTGTGAGACAGGTTGGCCCAACATGCGCCTTACAGTCAGTCAAGGCGAATGGATGGGGCTGGCACCTGCAGGGCGTGAGATATTGATGCGGTCGCTCGATTTTTGGCGCATGGAAGACGGGCTGATCCGTGAGAACTGGGTATTGATTGATCTAATCGATATCTACCGCCAATTGGGGGTGGATGTGCTTGGCCGCATGGGCGAGTTTAACAAGGCCCGTAATCTGGGGCCAATCACCCTTCCAGAAAGCCAGTTTCAATGACCTTGCCGCAAACACCTTCCTTTCGCCTTGAGGGCAAGCGTGCGCTGGTAACAGGCGCCAGCTCTGGTATCGGGCTGGCTGCTGCCGTGGCTTTGGGGCAGGCTGGGGCGCATGTGGTGCTGGTGGCGCGGGGTATGCAGGCGCTTGAGGCTGTGACGGCTGAAATGACGGCTGCTGGTTTGTCAGCGCAAAGCTTACAATTGGATATCACTGATGTTGCTGAGACCGAAGCCGCGATAGAGCGCCATGGGCCGTTTGATGTGCTGGTGAATTCTGCTGGATTGGCACGTCATTCGTCCGCGCTAGAGGCAACGCCTGAGGTCTATGACGCCGTGATGGATGTGAATGTGCGGGCTGCATATTTCCTGACGCGCAATGTAGCCAAAGGGCTGATTGCTGCAGGCCGTGGCGGTAGCCTGATCAACCTTTCGTCCCAGATGGGGCATGTGGGCGGCGTTGACCGTTCGGTTTATTGCGCGACGAAACATGCGCTGGAAGGAATGACAAAAGCGATGGCGATTGAGTGGGGCGCTCAGGGCATCCGCGTGAATACACTGTGTCCGACGTTCATCCGCACACCGCTGGCAGAGCAGACCCTTGCCATCCCAGAACGGCGTGCGTGGATTGAAAGTATGATCAAGCTGGGCCGCGTTGGCGAGATTGAGGATATGATGGGTCCTGTGGTGTTCTTGGCGTCTGACGCCTCTGCGCTTATGACAGGTACCAGCCTGTTGATTGACGGAGGTTGGACGGCTGATTGATGTCGGAGCGTAAGGTTACATCACTACATGTTGCGCGCCGCGCGGGCGTTAGCCAATCGGCGGTCAGCCGTGTGTTTTCTGGCGCGTCAGCCTCCCCGCAGACGGTGAGCAAAGTGCGCAAAGCAGCTGAGTATTTGGGCTACCGGCCCAATCCGCTGGCCCGTGCGATGATCACTGGGAAAAGCAAGATTATCGGCTTGGTAGTCGCTTATCTCGACAATCAGTTTTACCCGCTGGCATTAGAGCGTTTGTCTAACGCCCTTCAGGATCAGGGCTATCACGTGCTGGTGTTTATGGCGCCCAATGACGAGGGCGCGGTTGAGAAGGTTGTGCATGACCTGATGGATTATCAGGTTGCAGGAATCATAACGGCCAGCGTCGGCATGACCAACGATCTGACGCGGCGCTGTGCGGATGCGGGTATTCCTGTGGTGATGTTTAACCGCGGGCAGGATGGTGGGGGTATTTCCTCTGTCACCTCGGCCAATGTTGCTGGGGGTGCGCAGATTGCGGAATTCCTTGTGGCAGGTGGACATAAGCGTATCGCGCATATTGCAGGTTGGAAGGGGTCTTCGACGGGCCGTGACCGCCAGCGTGGATTTGTGGACGGGCTGGCTGCGAATGGCATGGAGCCTGTAGCGATTATTGACGGGCATTTTGACCGCGAGATTGCCGCTCAGGCAACGCGTGATATTATGTCGGGGTCGAAACCCGCGGACGCGATATTCGTGGGAAACGATCATATGGCGTTTGCTGTGATGGACACTTTGCGGGGCGAGTTGGGTCTGTCGGTGCCTGAAGATGTCTCGGTTGTGGGATATGACGATGTACCCTTGGCGGCTTGGGCAGCTTATGACCTTACTACGTTGCGCCAACCGCTGAACCGGATGGTTGAGGCAACAGTTGATACGTTGCTGGGACAGATTGGCGATCCTGCGCGCCCCTCCCAGAGAATTGAAATTGAAGGGCCTTTGATTCTGCGTGGATCGGCCAAAACACCAGAAGGGTGGACGCAATGAAGGGTTTCTCGACAAGGTTTGAGGATTTTCCTGATTATATCTTAGGGATTACACGCGAAATCTGGGAAGAGCGTGGAATTGCCACGCTGCACCACTATTACACGCCTGATTTGGTGGTCCGCTCGCCTTCATCTGTTGTGATCGGCAACGAAAATGTCATTGGTGCTACAATGGCGACGTTGGCCGAATTCCCCGACCGCACATTGCTGGGGGAGGACGTGATCTGGTCTGGCACACCTGAAGAGGGGATGTTGTCGTCGCACCGCATTTATTCGACCGCAACCCACATGGGCGACGGGGTATATGGCAAAGCCACGGGCAAGAAACTGGGCTACCGCATTATGGCCGATTGCCACGCGATCAACGATCAAATCAACGATGAATGGCTGATCCGTGATCAAGGTGCGATTGTGCGGCAGATGGGCTGGGACCCTGCAGAATATACCCGCGATCTGATTGCGAGTGAGGGCGGCCCAGATCATGCAGTCAAGCCGTTTACCCCTGCGATTGATGTCGCTGGCCCCTACCTCGGGCGCGGTAATGATAACGAGTGGGGAGCGCGTTATGCAGACCTACTGACACGGTTAATGGGGGCTGATATGGCCGCGATCCCCGCGAGCTATGACCGCGCTTGCCAGCTTGAGTTACCGGGTGGCGTGACGGGCCATGGTTGGGGCGATGCAGATACCTTTTGGATGGGATTGCGCGCGGCGTTTCCCGATGCGGAGTTTGCCATTCACCATGTGATTGGCCGCGATGATCCGACCCTACCGCCACGTGCCGCGGTGCGGTGGAGCTTGCATGGCAAGCATTCTGGCTGGGGCGGTTTTGGCAAACCTTCAGGAGCAGAAGTGCATGTGATGGGGATTTCCCACGCTGAATTTGGCGCAATCACTGGCTCTGAACCGAAACTGCGCCGCGAATATGTAATTTTTGACGAAACTGCGATCTGGAAGCAGATCCTCTTGCACACAGGTGCGCTATGACCCCCCATGAAATGAACACTCGTATTGTCCGCTATGGCGAGTTGATGCCTTGTAAGACAGCATTTATCGACGCGCATACGCCCGGTTCCGACCAAAAAGAAAACTTCACCATCATCGGTGGCGGTGTCTCGGAGAGTCCAGATCAGCACGTGCATATTGGCATTCCGCATGGCTTCAACATCGGGGCCGCAGGGCAGCCGCCTAAATGCCGGAACTCGCTCCACTCCCATCGCACGGCAGAAGTCTTTTTTGTGCTGTCAGGTCGCTGGCGGTTTTTCTGGGGACGTTATGGCGACGCAGGCGAAGTTGTGCTGGAAGAGGGGGATATCATCAACATCCCTACAGGCATCTTTCGCGGCTTCGAGAATATCGGCACAGACTACGGGATGATCATGGCTGTTTTGGGTGGTGATGATGCCGGCGGCGGCGTGATCTGGGCCCCGCAAGTCATTGAAGACGCCGCGGATCATGGGTTGGTTCTGGGCGAAAACGGCAAGCTCTATGATACCAAGGAGGGGCAAACGTTGCCTGAAGGTATCAGACCTATGTCTGTTCTGACGGAGGCCGAGTTGAAAGCCTATCCTGAGCCAACAACAACGGATGTCGTACCTCGCCATGTGGCACGTTATTGGGACATGGTGGCGCTTGGCGACCGCAAACCAGCGCTGGTCATCGGAGAGAATGGGATGCTGCCCGACAAACCCGGATTTGAGGTCAAATTAATAACACGGCGATCCGCTACTGCCAAAATGCACAGTCATAACGTCCCCAGCGTGCTAATGCCCATGCGCGGACATTGGGCCGTTCAGTGGGAGGCGCAGGGTGAGACGCATAGTGCCGTCCTTAACCCGGGGGATACGATGTCAGTGCCTGAAGGCGTGATGCACAGCGCACAACCCTCAATGACGGGTGAAGCGTCGATGTTCCATGTCGTAGCGACAGGTGAGGGCGCTGGCCCCACTTGGAAAGGATAAACCATGACCGTTTTGACAACCCATGTTGGATCACTACCGCGTAGCCAAGAAGTGGTAGATTTCATTTTTGCACGCGAGAATGAGACGCCCTATGATCAGGTGGCCTTTGATGCCGCAATGACCAAGGCCGTGTCGGAAACGGTGGCAAAGCAGGTCGCGGCAGGCGTGGGCATTGTCTCGGACGGTGAGACCTCCAAGATCAGCTATGCCACTTATGTCAAAGACCGCTACACGGGATTTGATGGCGACAGCCCGCGCAATGCGCCTGCGGACCTCAAGCAGTTTCCGGGCTACCTCAAGCGGCTTGCCGAAGAAGGCGGCACGCCGAAATATGCGCGCCCTATGTGTGTGGGTGAAGTGAAATCCAAAGGGCAGGGCGAGTTGGAAAAAGACATTGCCAATCTTGAGGCTGGCATGGCCGAGCACGGCGCGCAGCGTGGCTTTATGAACGCCGCCTCTCCGGGTGTGATCAGCCTGTTTTTGCAAAATGATTTTTACAAAACGCGCGAGGCCTATCTGGCCGCGTTGGCCGATGCGATGAAGGCGGAGTACGAGACGATTGTGGCCTCCGGTCTGGACCTGCAACTGGATTGCCCCGATCTTGCCCTGTCACGGCATATGCTGTTCAACGATTTGTCGGATGCGCAGTTTGTTAAGATCGCCAACATGCATGTCGAAGCGCTCAACCACGCGCTCAGCGATATTCCGCAGGAAAAAGTGCGCATCCATATCTGTTGGGGCAATTACGAGGGACCGCATGTCTGTGATGTGCCGATGGCTACGATGTTTGACACGCTGATGTCGGCAAAGGCGCGCTATGTCCTGTTCGAGACATCAAACCCGCGCCACGGCCATGAGTGGACGGTATTCCGCGACCGCAAAAGCGATATCCCGGACGACAAAGTGCTGGTGCCCGGTGTGGTGGATACGACGACCAACTTCGTAGAGCATCCCGAACTTGTGGCCCAACGTATTGACCGTTTTACCCCGTTGGTTGGGCATGACCGCGTGATCGCAGGCAGCGATTGTGGCTTTGGTACTTTCGCAGGTTATGGCGCTGTTGATCCTGACATCGCCTTCGCCAAGTTGCGGGCATTGGCAGACGGGGCAGCACTGGCGTCATGACGCTGCCGCTGGTCCTTTTGCCCGGTCTGATGTGTGATGCGCGGTTGTTCGCGCCGCAGGTTCGCGTCCTTTCGGAGCAGCGGGATGTGACCGTGGGTGTTATCTCGGGGCATAGCAGTATGGAAGCACTGGCGGCGGCGGTGCTGGCCGGCGCGCCGCCCGTTTTTGCGCTGGGTGGACTGTCGATGGGCGGGATTGTCGCAATGGAAGTGGTGCGCCAAGCGCCTGATCGGGTCGCGAAGCTGGCATTGCTTGATACAAATCCTTTGGCCGAAGTCCCCGAAATGCAGGCGCGGCGTGGACCGCAGATGGACAAAGCGCGGGCAGGGCACCTTGATCAGGTCCTGCGCGAGGAAATGAAGCCGAATTACCTGACGCAGGGGCCGCAACGTACCGCAATCCTTAATCTGTGTATGGATATGGCGCTAAACCTCGGCGCGGATGTGTTTGTGCGCCAGTCTATGGCGCTTCGCGACCGACCGGATCAGAGCGACACCCTGCGCGGGTTGAGTGTGCCGACGTTGGTGCTGTGCGGGCGTGATGACCGTCTGTGTCCTGTTGCGCGTCACGATTTGATGCACGCGCTGGTGGGCGGATCGACACTGGAAATTATCGAAGGGGCAGGGCATCTGCCCACGCTTGAGCAACCCCAACAAACCACAGCGGCACTGCTTCGCTGGATGGAGGACGCATGACGGATATTCTGGACAAGACATTGCTGGCGCTGCTGCGCACAGTTGATACGCCGACAGTGTGCAATGCGATTGAAGTGGTGCAAGGCAAGCGCGGCTTTGATGCCTTTACGCGCGGCACGATGATGTGTTCTGATCCTGATGGCGGTGCGATTGTCGGTTATGCCGTAACAGCCAAGATTGCGGCAATCGAGCTGCCCACCGATGCGCCAGATGTGACCCGCGCGCGGCGCATGGCCTATTACAAAGCGATGTCAGAGGGGCCAAACCCGTCAGTCGCAGTTGTCGAGGATCTCGATTACCCCCACGCAAGCGGGGCCTATTGGGGGGAGGTCAATACCACGATCCATAAAGGCTTCGGCATGTCGGGCGCGCTGACCAATGGGGTTATGCGCGATCTGGGCGATATGGCATCAGGCTTTCCGGTCGTTGCCGGGTCAATCGGTCCCAGTCACGGCTTTGTCCATGTCAAAGAGATTGGAACACCTATCACAATCTTTGGCCTGAATGTTGTCCAAGGGGATTTGATCCATGCGGACCGTCACGGTGCCGTTGTGATCCCTATGGATGTGCTAGGGGCATTGGCGGATGCAATCCAGAAAATGCAGGAAACTGAGAAACTTATTCTCGGTCCCGCGCGCGCGCCAGGGTTTGACTTTGAGACGTTCGAGCGTGCATGGATTTCGTTCGAAAAATCACGAACATGATCAACAGTAGCTGAGATTTCCTCTCCAACGGCTTGTCTGATCTGTATGGGAAATGTAAATTCAAGCCAATGAGCTTAAATCGTAGTAAGTAAACTCGATGGGCGCAACTATGCAAAAATTGCATGCACCGCCGCATAGAACTTCTATCGGCTAACTGTTGACAGGTAATCTTTAAGAATTGGTACAAATAAGTATTTTTAAAATGTTATCCCTAAATTTAGGAAAGCCTCCTGAGGAAAAGTTCTATTAGAGGCCAGCGTTTGACGCTTTGTAGCATAGAGAAAATAGCCATTGCGAGGGCGATCCCCGCTATAGGTTCCCAAGGTCCGCTCTAGGCCGACTTTTTGAGGCCTATTTTGGAGCTACCCGAACCAGACATTGATGAGCAGCGCAGCATTGGTGTTTCTGGGCTCTTTGCCGACTTTCGCCGCGATTGCACATCGAAAAAACTGGATCGCAACCCTGAGCGTCCGCCTTCTTCAAATTACCCAATTTAGGTTGCGGGCGCAGCGAAGGCCCACAATCCGTCTAATGTGTTAAACAGCCACGTCCGCTTTGGGCTGGGAGCTGCCGTTAGACGCCATTTGCGTCAATGGCAGTTGTGCGCAGAAAGTGTACTTTGCAAAGTCGAACGAACAGCCCAAAGCTACCTTTCGCGTTGGCCCCGCACGCTGCGTCGCAGCTTTCCCGAAGCAGACATTGATACGTTGCGGCAGCATTATTGAGGTATTTAGGCCTGCTGTGGAGGTTTTCTTCCGTTCAGTACCCTCGCTTAATGTCTGCTATTAGTTCGCTGGATTTACCGTAAAAATGATGCCGTAATTCTATTGTTGGCTTCGTTGAATTTGGCTTACTGCAAACTGATATTGTGCTTGGCGAAGGTCCTGCAGGCCTTCGTCAGGTAGATTGTGACGTCGAAGGAAATTTAATGCATCGCCCGATGCTAAATGTGCATGTCCGATTTATTTCTTTAGCGAAAGCGATTTTGACGCTTCGCGATCTGCGCTAGTCACGACAGAGAATAAGACAATCCTATTTGTTGAGAACTCCATGACGTACTGCGTAATCTGATTGTCAGTCAAAACGCCATTTCGCTCTTTGATGTACTGCTGCAGAGGGGTTCCTCTAGTTTCAAATGTCAAAATGAACTCCCATGTTTCTATATTCGAACCATAGCCGACATTGGACAGTTTTGCAGCATTTTGCCACGTTCGAGGCCAGCTATGCAGCGGTTCTATCCCGTGTCTGCACAACTTTGTTCACTCGGGAGTTGATCCGTTGATCTGAAAATGAAGGCCACTCAAACAGACCGTGTTGGTATCGCTGAGGTCAACTCCAATTTGGGTGGTGTATATTCGGGGTATGTCAGTTGGTGTTTCCAAACGTACTGATCTCATTGGTCATTCCTAATTGGGTGTTCAAGTTTAATGTTTAGAAATCTTAATGAGGAAGCTCAAAACTCAAGGCTTTGTTAACTTCAATCTAGGAATTTAGTCAAAATATTAAGACCCCCCACCTGAAAGCTGGTTTTGTTACTTTTACGAATGCAGCACATCAGTTTGACTGCGTTCAAGTATCAATACTAGAAATCTTGGAAAAAACATGTCGATTTCGTCGCCCCCCGTTTTGGTACAGTCCGCAGCCTTTGATCCAACGACCTTGGCTTTGGCTGACGGGGGGCAGATGTTATTCTGGTCTGGCGATGATGCCGATGGCAAGGGCATTTGGGCGCAACGTTATGATGCTGCGGGGGGTACTTTTGGTGCGATCTATCAGATCAATACCGTAGTGACTGGAATGACCGACGATGATCAAAGCGTGCCTGAGGCGATCAAACTTGCCGACGGCACCCTGTTGGTAACGTGGATGTCGGGCACAACGGTTCTTGGGGATGACTTATCTGTCGGCACAATCCAAGGTCAGCGCCTGGATGCCAGCGGGAACCTGCTGGGTTCAGAGTTTGCGATCAACCCCAACAATACTGCAAACTATTCTCGCTTCTCCGAGACCGCGGCGCTGGATGATGGCGGTTTTGTCGCTGTGTATTATTCCCATTATTCGGACAGTACTGAACGTAGCGTATATGGCCAAAGATTTGATTCAGCGGGCCTCTCTGTTGGAGGTGAGTTCCGCATTGGATCCATTGAGGGAACAGGGCAAATCGAGCCCGAAGTTGTTGGCCTTGTCAATGGCGGTTTTGTTGCAGCTTGGACGGCTAATAGCGGCCTTTGGGGGGGCGGATAGTGCAGTCGCACAACTTCAAAATCAGATTGGTGATGCCGAGCGAAAGCTAATCTAAGGCCTAAAATAGGGAAGCCTGATGGCAAATTTTGCGTAGGTCAATTGAAGTCAAAAATGGCGGCAGGAACAGGCTAGACGTTTTCCGCAATTTTTCTGGTGATCGGTACACGCTTACGTAGGTGCATAAGGCATTAAGCCGATCATGGACGCAATGTCAGATCATAAAGCTTGCCTGCGTCAACTGGAGCGGCATTCCATCATATGACACTCAAAAGGAGCCCGCCTCTGTTGGCTCAGAGGCGGGCTTTTCGCGTTGTGACGGTGCAATAAATGGTCGTCTATTTGTCGGGCGTCGCTGGTTGTTGTGCAAGCCATTTGGCGTAACCAATGATATGGGTTGCACGCGGAAGTTCGTGGTTCGCGCTTTGTGGGAATGTATTTGATTCAATCATCCAGATTTGATCATTTTCATCGATCACAAAATCCAGTCCTAGTTCACACAAAGGCCTAGGATGCCAGGCATCTTGGGCGGTGGAAACTAGTTTCGCGGCATGAATTAGTTCTGCATACAGCTCATCAGCGGAGCGAAGTTTTCGCTGTTTCAAGAAGTCCATTAACGAACCTTGGAAACCCCCTTTGTTTGTATTTGCTACAAGCAAGCCAAAGCCGCCTAAACAGATATAACTCCGGGTGATGGCCCATTCTCCTCCATACCCGCGCTGTATATGAATGCGGATGTCAACGGCACGATTATCATCGGATCTTGAATTAATATAGCGTTGAGCCAAATAGTCACGATACCGAAGCCGCCCTGAGATGCGCTCTGCGACATATGCCGCTGCTTCCTCTAGCGGGGCTTGAAAAACCGTATTGTCGTATCTTATTTCAAACATGCCATCGTTGCCTTGTGGCGTGATGAAAAACAAACCTATTCCCTTGTTACCGGTAGTGCGTTTGACAACGGTAGCGCCGTTCTTGCGCAAGAATTCGGTGAGCATTCCTGTGGGATTCTCAGTTGGGATCTTGGCGCAGTACGGCAGATACTTTGCGGCTTCGCCTGTCTCCAGAGCTTGTGATAAGGCGAGTTTGTTCATGCCTTTATCTGCTACAATTTTGCAATTCTGCCGGATCATTTCATCGACCGGAATATGTTCTGGCAGCAAAGGTAAGCCAGTGATGTAGACCACGTCAGGTAGCTCTTGGTACTCTTGGCTCCAACCCGTACCATTCCAGTATCTTGCCATGACAAGCTTTTGATCAGGCTTACTTTTTGATGGGTCCAAATACACCCAAGACACCCCTTGCAGAGCGGCTTCTGCCAAAAGGGCTCGCGCTCGCTGCGGTGGAGTCGCTTCGACGATGTCTTGGCGGTATGATAACAGGGCTATTTTAATCATGGCATTCTCGGATTTAAGCGAATTAAACTATCAGTTTGCAATCAATTCTCAATGCCGATATTGAGCCAGCAGGTCAAGCATTACCCACTTGGAGGCAACGGCGTGTATATTTTCGAAGCACCACTTGCCAAGCTAGACCCTATGGCACAGCAAATCGAGCGGGCCGCCCGAGAGAGAAATTTGACCACTATCACCAAAATTGTGCAATTTGATCGGAAAATGCATGCTTGGGTGACTTTCACCATTGGGGATCAAGAGTTCTATTATATAAATGGCGCTCTTTTATTGCGAGATCTAGAAAATACGGACTACATCGGCAGAAATCTGAATCACGAAGCGGCTCTGTTGATAGCAGATAAACACAAAGCAAAAGTGCATTTGGAATCGCATGGGTTTACTGTGCCCAAGGGTCTGTTTTTTCGCCGCCGGAAGCTGAAAGAGGCCTATGAGGCGTTTAGTGGGTTTTCTGGGCCGATATGCGTTAAGCCAAATAATGGGTTGAATGGGGATTGTGTTTCCACCGGACTGACAGATGAAGTTTGGTACAAACGCGCCGTCGACAAAGTAGCGGAAAAGTATCCGACAATCGTGGTCGAAGAGAGCGTAGAGGGAGAACACTTCCGCTTTCTCTATGTTGCCCCAGAAGTTGTAGGTATACGCCATACGCGACCCGCGAATGTGGTAGGTGATGGTGTCTCCACAATACGGGAACTTGTAAACGCCAAGAATACCATTCGCGAGCATCACACGTTGCCGCCGCTGCCGCCCTTGTCCATCGATACTGATATGCGTGAGTTTCTAGAGCGGCACGGTCGTTACTTAACCGACATTCCGTTACCAGATGAACGGGTTTTTCTTCGGGGCATCTCGCATGCTTCGGGAGGGGCTGATAGCGACCTCGTTTGGGAAGAAGTCCACCCGAGCTATCGTGAAATTGTGGTCAAAGCGTGCCAAGCTACCCAAGGACTGCATTATTCTGGCGTGGATATTGTGATCAAAGACCATACTGTTCCGGCTGCTGCAGGCAATTATTGGCTGTTGGAGTTAAATGCCAGTCCCGCGATTGATACATGGGATCGGAAATTTGTTGACGTTGCTGGAAAAATTTTGAATATGCTTATTCAGCAATACGGAAGTACCGATGCAGAATGTTCTTAACATTTGATCGACTAGCCATTTTTCTAATCGTATACCGGAGCCGCTTGTGAGTGAACAAATTGTAGTTGGAGCTGATGAAATCAGCCAATGGATTTTGGTTCTTATTGCTGTAATGATTGGCGACCCTGTCGAAAGCCTTGATGCATCAGCGCCGCTATCTGATTATGATTTTGACTCAATAGATGCAGTGAATATGGCGTTGGATCTAGAAGAAAAAATTGGCCTACAAGTGCATCCTGAGCTGTTTTTAGATGGAGCGCTGTCAGTCGACGACATTGCGGCGCGCCTCTGCTGAAGCGCTGTATCTATGAGTGGATTTAATCCGTATAATCGCTGGAACTTCCTTCCTGCGAAGCTCAGGGAAACTGAGCTAACTCAACTGGAAGAAATTGAATTCAAGGGAACCTTTGGTAGAATTATAACGGGCCGCGAACGTGTAATACACCGCGCGCCGACCCATGTCGGCGACCTTTTAGCATGGAATATCAACGGGGACCTCCCACCGTTGTTTTGGTGTTTCAATAATTGGGCCGAACCTTTTCTGTTGGCTGCTAAACTTCCCGAAAACCAGCCCCTTTTCGCCCTACATTCCTTTCACGGATACACGGAAAATTGGGGCGAAAAAGGCCGCCTGAATGAAGCCCTGGCGCATCGCTACTTAGACAGTGTGAAGAAAGTCGCGGATGGAAATAGGTTGATTTTTGGCGGAAATTGTCAGGGGGGGCCAATAGCTGAGTCTCTGGCGATACAATACGAGAGATATTTTGAGGAGCAGCCGTTTCTTGTTACTTTAGATTACATTGGAAAACGTCCCTATCAAGGCGATCGGGTTTTGATTTTTGGAGAAAAAAGTGACTTTAACCCCTTTCAAATAGGGCATGATCCAATACCTTATTGGAAGGAAAAGCATGCAAAGTTTTCTTGGTACATCCTCACTGGGGCACATGGATCGTACTTTCGAGAACCACAAATTGCGACTCTTGCACAGAAGATCTGCTCGATATCGGAAAGTCTCTAAAAAAGGCATGTTGAGACCGTGGTGTCCTGAGCAGGTGAAGCGACCCTCAGACCTTTCAACGAATTGAAACAGGAAACCTTCATGGTTGATCTTCAATGATCGAATAAACGTGATCCGGCGGTCCGAGAGCTTAATATGGCCGTCGTTTCTGTGCTACACCCAAAGGCTACATTCATCATACCGACCGTGGTATCGAATACTATTCACACTACCACTTGAAAATCCATAAGTGATGGTGTGGGCGGCCCTTTTACGGGAAAGACGTGCCACGGTTGTACTGTACCACATTAAACGTGGAATGATGTCGCCAACGGCAAGTTCCAGTCGCTCAATTCCCACCCTAATGTTTTTCGGAAGCTACAGGGATCGGGAATCCTGGACACTAGTTTAACAACTTCTCCTGACCGGGCTGTTCGGAGAACCTCTTCCTCGGTGACTTCTTTGACTGAATGGAATGCGTCTGGAGTGCACCGTCTTGCGCTTCGTCAGCGACCGACATGGCAGCATTTACATGATCTGTGTAGCCTGGGATCGAATGAACAAAACCGCTGATCCGCTTTGGCGCTACCAATGCAATGAACAAGGCTGCAGGCACCATGATGACCACTGCCAAGCCATCTTTGTACGTTCCTGAAAGTTGGATGACTTGGAAGTCAACGATCCCGTCACGCCTACCGACGAAGACCATGATTATAGAAACCGCCAACAAATGGATCAACGTGACACGCGCAACCCAACGCACCCAGAGATCGGGAATACGACGGTTTTGAGCAAGCGGTCCTAGCCAGTAAGGGGCCGTCCCGGATTTTGGTTAAGGGCTAGAAATGGCTCGTGAAACTAGCGTGACAGGGCATAATGGTAGTTATGAGCCGAGCAAATCCATAGGTGTGAAAGTGAAGTTTTGGATTATTAAATTATTGATTGCTGTCTATGTTTGTTTCGGAATAATAGCGGTCTGGTTGCATTCGGAATTGATTTACCCATTTGGCGACGTCGCTTTTGGTCGGCCCGGTTACAATTTAGTCATCTCAGATGGCGCGCATCTTTATGTAAGCGACTTACCTGAAGCCAATGAGACCGTTCTGTTTTTCATGGGAAATGGCGGCGCGCTGGTTTACTTTCAGCCAATTTTCGCCGCGCATGAGAAGGCTGGTCGACGCGTGGTGGCTTTGCAATACCCAGATGGTGGCGGGGTTGGTGGCCCGGTAAGTGAGGATATTTTGAAAACGCAGGCGCTAGCCAGCTATGATTGGACGGCAGGGCAAGGCTGGACCGATGTTGTCGTACATGGTTATTCTCTTGGAACCTCTTTGGCTCAATATGTGGCATCAAAGCGCGAAGTTGCTGCGGTGATCCTTGATGCGCCGTTTATGCGGATGTGTGAATTGATGACCCGAAGATCATGGCTGCCAGCGTGCTATTTACCCTATGTCCAAAAGTGGGACAGTACGCTCTATGTAAAGGATATAGACGCGCCAATCCTCATCCAACATGGCACGCAAGACATCCACATCCCAGCAAGTGATAGCGCCCGCCTTACAGGATTATTTCGCGCGCATGGCCATCTTGTGACGTATAATTTGTTTGAGGGAGTGGATCACAATACATTGCCTTCGGCACCTAGTTATAGAGCTGAAATTAGCGAGTTCTTGGCCCTACACTAGTTTCCCGAAACGACCGTTTGTTGAACGCTCTAAAGTGCTGAAAATTGCGCCATATTATTTGAAAGGCCACCACCTGCGAGGCTTGGGCCGCTGATCTGAGAGTGCAGTGGAACCCGATATATTATTGAAAGCCTTGAGTGCTTCACGAAATGAATTCTCCGAATTTAGGCGCTGAATTACTTCAGCACGCCCGACTTTGCCGTAGAAATCCCAGAACCGTTCAAGCATGGATATGAATGGCAATTCTTTGTTTTCGGAGAGTGCAAGGTCTGGGTCATCTTCAAATTCTAGTTTAAGATTTTTCGCGACCCATCTCTTGATTGGAAGAGAGGTGAAATTATTTCCAACCACATCGCGCACCAAGTCCTGTTGGAAATCTGTCACGCCGAAATATGGAGCAAGTCGGGTGGCAACTTCCACATAAACCGAACCGTAGGGGTGCTCATTGGTATAATGCAGGCGAGACTTTCGCCAATTTTGTTCGTAGAAGTCGGACATTCCAACATTGAGTTTAGCCCGACGTTCACGTTCCCTGAGCCCTATTATGTCGGACTTGACGTTTTCGAGAAGCGCCTCTTGGCTAGCCAATGGCACCTCATGATAAAGACGGGCGGCTTCGGAAGGGGACAGTCCCGCAGCGAACAAAGCCGCAATAACCGTGTCTTCGCTCCCTTCAAAGGGATGTAATGGATAATCTCTCCACTTTATCCCGACTAAAGAGTACGAAATTGACGTAAATCGCAAGGACGGAAATGTGATCAGTAGCTTGCCTGCGTCACGGGCGGCTGAAGTCAGGTTGCCGGGCCTAAGCTCCTCCAGGGGCGAACCAAAAAGCGGTTGAGCTAGGATTATGTCCGCAGCAGCAAATCTGTCCCGAAAACTCTCTCGGTGATCTTTGGTAATAAGCTGGGCCTGAGGGAATTCCATTAGATTTAACCCTCCCGTTAGTTCTGGTGATCCGCAGCACAGAAACTGAGACACCAGCTTTCTCCCCTGACAGTTCGTAATAATGAGAATATTCTTTTTCGTCATTAACTTTTCCTTCCAGGCGAATACGAACTAATACCATCAATCCAAGAGAGTAATTGAAAAAAATTCATTTACTTCAGATTTCCATTTATGTGTCTGGGGCCTGTGGACAATCATCTTGATGCTAGGAACAAGAATGGCGCTAAGGTACGCCTGAAAGGCAGGCTCGGCCATTTTTAGCTGCATTGCAATACTATGAAAAAACCTAAAAACCACGGTTTGTTGAACGGTTCAATCCAAAAGCAGACTTTGGGTCCAATGTGACCAACGGCAACAAAGTCCACGTTGCGGCCCTAGGTACAATGCGTGGGTAAGTCTGATTTTGGGGCGAGCTGTTCCATACCTGGGTGAATATGGAGGTTGCCCGCCGTTGACGGGATAAAATACCCACTGCGTTGCCTCATTGAGTCGGCGAATAATCAAACCCCAGTTTTTTGAGGTAGAGACCCAGAAGTTACTAAAAATGCCATCTCTGAACCGTAGTTTACACTGCGATCTTGCCACCGCCTTGTTTGGTGATCACCACCACAGCGGGACGCGGCGGCATCGCTGGATCAAAGTCGGGCCAGCGGGTGGCAGGATCTTCAAAGGTTGAGTTGCGCTCAAAACCGGCCAGCTTTGTGGTGCCATCCGTGCCGGGGTGCTGCACCGCCACAAAAAGCGTTTCCTGATCGTCTGTGAAATAGGGGCCGCACATCTCGCCACCAACGGGGCAGCGGAAAAACAGCTTGGAGGTGCCGCGCGCTTCGCCTTCTGTTTCAACACCGTAAAGCCCGTCAGACTTACCTGTTTTGGCCCATTTTCGGCCTTGGTCGGTTGCAACCCACAGACGACCATCCGCATCAATTGCCGCGTTATCGGGGGAGCCGAACCAACCGCTTTGGGATGTTTCGGGGTTCCAGACCGCACCTACTTCGGCAATCGCGGGGTCACCACATTGCACAAGGATCGACCATTGGCCCGTGGTAGAACCGTGATCACCGTCGCCTTCTTTGATCTCGATTATGTGGCCAAATGAGCTGTCCGCGCGCGGATTGGCGGCATCAACGGCATCTGGTTTGCGTTTGGAGTTATTGGTGAGCATCAAATAGACCGTACCATCGCCACGCGGCTGCGCATCCTCAGGTCGATCCATGGGCGTGGCCCCAAGTAGATCGGCTGCAATGCGGGCATCGATCATCACATCGCCTTGATTTCCAAAGCCGTTTTCAGCGGTGAGCGGGCCTGTGCCATGCACCAATGGCAACCATGTGATTGTTCCATCCGCGTCGAAACGGGCGACATACAGCGTGCCGTCTGACAGTAGTTTTGAGTTGGCGACCTTATCCTCGCCAACGATGCCCTTCGAGACATATTTATATTGGTAGTCAAAGCGGTTGTCGTCGCCCGAATATACGACAATGCGGCCATCCGCAGCTTGTGCTGTTTCGCACCCTTCATGGCGGAAGCGCCCGAGTGCGGTGTGTTTCACAGGCATCGCGTTAGGCGCGCGCGGATCAACCTCAACAATCCAGCCAAAGCGGTTTGGCTCGTTTGGTTCTTTGTCGATGTCAAAGCGGTCGTGGCTGTTGCCCCACGCATACCACATGCCCGGAATACCATAACGCTTGTGGCGTTTTGCATCCTCTGGGGGCAGGGCGCTTAGGTCTGGCCGGTCGTCGCTGTCGAGTTGGTTGGTCCAAAAATACCCGTGAAAGTTCTCTTCGGACATCAAGTAGGTGCCCCACGGCGTCATGCCGCCCGCGCAATTGTTGAGCGTGCCAATAATCGTCCTGCCGTCAGGGTCAGCGTTGGTTTTCATACGGGGATGGCCTGCTGCGGGCCCGTCGATTGTCATCTTGGTATTTAGGGGCGTGATGCGGCGATTGTATTTGCCGTTGCGATCAACACGCCACTCACCAGTAGTTTCTTTTTCGATCTCAACTATCGATCCACCGTGGGCCGCCATTTCGATGTCGATGAGTTCGGGCGTCATGCCGGAAAACTCTGCGCGGTCCTGCCGGCCAAGATGGGAAAACATCATCTCTTCGTTGGTGTATTCGTGGTTCACACATAGCAAGCCGCGCGTGCCTGCATCGTTCAGGGCGGTGAACCCAACGTAATCATTGTTATAGCCAAACTGTTGCAACTGGGCCTGCGCTGTTTGGTTCTTCACGTCAAATGCGGGCGCATCTGCTGTGATCGGGTCACCCCAGCGCAGCAGGATATTCGCATCATACCCCTCGGCAACGTGGTGCTGAGTGTCATTGCCCCATTCTAGCTCGGTGAAATTATAGCGTGATGTGCCTTTGGCGGTTGCCTGCTTTGGCGCGACCAAGGCGGTTGTGCCAAAAATGGCGGTGGTGGCCGTGACCGCAAGCGCGCCCCTGAACATGTCCCGACGCGAATAGCGGGCCGCGATTACCTCTCCGATGGTGTGGGTCAGGTTAGGATTTGTCGGGATGTCATCAAACGCTTCAAAGGCTTCAGCTTTGTTGCCGATGGTCTGATCCTGTAGGATGTTTTTGCGTGTCATGAAAGCTCCGGCTTGGTCTGGATTCGCACTCTCTTTGGAGCAGTTCCGTCACAAAATTATGATAGGGGCGGATTTTTATGATCCCGCAAAGTGAGGTGTTGAGGTCCGGCTAGTCGTCTGTTCAGACACTACGCATCATATACACACTTTCGGGATCAGCAGCATAGAGCCCAAAAGGGGGGCAATAGATGAATCCTGCGCGTTGGTATAGGCGACGGGCAGGCGCGGATGGAGCCCTGCTACCAGTGCCCAGATAGAGTGCCTGTAGACCTGTTTGCTCTGCATGTTGAATGGTATAGCGCAGCAGCGCCTCCCCGATGCCGCGCCCGCGTGCGTGTTCAAGAACATGCATTGATCTAATTTCGGCGGTCTCGGTGGTGATCATCTTTAATCCCGAAATGCCGACACATTCTTTTGTGTCCCTTGCCGCAAACAACGAAACGCCAGCGGCCTGATGCTGTTCGGCGGTCAGGTGATGGCCGCTTTCATTGGGGTAGGACGTATGACCATATTCCAGATGCGCCCCGATTAAGTGGCGGATATCTGGAGTGCTGGGATCAGCTGGATAAATTTCTAAAGACATGCGACCACTCTAGGTTGAAATTGGAATTTACCCGTGTGTTCATCAGCGTCAAGTATCACCGTGTAAATTTTTAGTTATCTGCGTGTTGAGCTGAGCTGTAGCCCATCTGAGTGGCAGATCTGGACCTAGCCCCCTTGAAGCTCCCCAGCGCCGCGACTAATCTTGTGTAAACCCTTGTTCGGGTATGGTCCCGCGCAACCCCTATTGAAGGCACACTCACATGCAAGATCCCGTCGCAACATACATGAATCTCGTCCCCATGGTTGTAGAGCAGACAAGCCGCGGTGAACGCGCATATGATATTTTCTCACGCCTGCTGAAAGAGCGGATCATTTTCATCAATGGTCCGATCCATAGCGGAATGAGCCACCTGATTGTAGCGCAGCTGTTGCACCTTGAGGCGGAAAACCCGTCCAAAGAAATCAGCATGTACATCAACTCACCCGGTGGTGAAGTGTCTGCTGGCTTGTCGATCTATGACACGATGCAATACATCCGCCCCAAAGTGTCTACGCTGATCTGCGGTATGGCTGCGTCAATGGGGTCCGTTATTGCAATTGGCGGCGAAAAAGGTATGCGGTTTGCGCTGCCAAACTCTGAGATTATGGTCCACCAGCCTTCTGGGGGTTCACAGGGGATGGCATCAGACATCTTGATTTCGGCACGTCACATCGAAAAAACCCGCGAGCGGATGTACCAGATGTACGTCAAACACTCGGGGCAGGATTACGAAACAGTTCAAAAAGCAATGGACCGTGACACATGGATGACGCCTGAAGAGGCAAAAGACTGGGGCCACATCGACGAAATCGTCGAGAGCCGCGGTAAACAAGATGACGACGACGCGCCTAAGGGCAAAAAGGGCAAGTAAGTCACAACGTCGCGCGCCCCCGTTTTCTCGATTGCAGGAGCGGGGAGCGTGACTTAGACTTAGGGCCAAATCAAATTGTGCCGCCTGTAATTTGGGGCACATTACCAAGCTTTAGACCTGAAAGGGCTCACATGGCCAATTCAACAACCGGCGACAGCAAAAACACCCTCTACTGCAGCTTTTGTGGAAAGAGCCAGCACGAGGTGCGTAAGCTGATCGCGGGACCAACCGTGTTTATTTGTGACGAGTGTGTCGAGTTGTGCATGGATATTATCCGTGAAGAAACAAAGGCATCCGGCCTAAAAGCCACGGATGGCGTGCCAACGCCCAAAGACATCTGCGAAGTGCTGGATGACTATGTGATCGGGCAGGCAATGGCCAAACGTGTGTTGTCTGTTGCTGTGCACAACCACTACAAGCGTCTTAATCACGCCCAAAAAGGCGGCGATATTGAATTGGCGAAATCCAACATCTTGCTGATGGGGCCGACTGGCTGTGGTAAGACATTGCTTGCTCAAACGCTGGCGCGGATTCTAGATGTGCCGTTTACGATGGCAGATGCTACCACACTAACCGAAGCTGGTTACGTGGGTGAAGATGTTGAAAACATCATCCTCAAGCTGCTTCAGGCGTCAGAATACAACGTTGAACGCGCACAGCGCGGCATTGTTTACATCGACGAAGTAGACAAAATTACGCGTAAATCAGAAAACCCATCCATTACCCGTGACGTTTCGGGTGAGGGCGTTCAGCAGGCGTTGCTGAAGCTGATGGAAGGTACCGTTGCATCGGTTCCACCGCAAGGCGGACGCAAGCACCCACAGCAGGAATTCTTGCAGGTGGACACAACGAACATCTTGTTCATTTGTGGCGGCGCGTTTGCTGGTCTGGACAAAATCATCGCAGCACGCGGCAAGGGCTCGGCAATGGGCTTTGGCGCGGATGTGCGGGATGACGATGCGCGCGGCATTGGCGAGATCCTCACAGAACTTGAGCCAGAAGATTTGTTGAAGTTCGGCCTCATTCCTGAATTCGTTGGCCGCTTGCCTGTCCTTGCGACACTTGAGGACCTGGACGAAGACGCATTGGTCACGATCCTGACGCAACCCAAAAACGCACTTGTTAAGCAGTACCAACGCTTGTTTGAGCTGGAGGATACGCAGCTTTCCTTTACCGATGATGCACTGAGCGCGATTGCGAAACGTGCGATTACGCGCAAAACAGGCGCACGTGGCCTTCGTTCAATTCTGGAAGAAATCCTGCTGGATACAATGTTTGATCTGCCGGGAATGGATACAGTAACCGAAGTTGTCGTGAACGAAGAAGCGGTGAATTCAGATGCGAATCCTTTGATGATTCACGCTGAAACGGAAAAAGAGCCAGCTACGGCAGGATAATCTTTGACCTAGTTTAGTATTACATTGGGCAGGCCTTACGGGTCTGCCCTTTCTTTTTGGTTTACCCATTTTGCTTTAGGAGACGACATGAAACGCATTTCATCTGGTGGCGAGTTTGAGGCGAAGATCGGCTATTGCCGTGCGGTTGTTGCGGGCGGCTTTGTGCATGTGGCAGGCACTGTCGGGCAAGGCGACGATGTTGTGACCCAATGCCACGACGCGTTGCGCATCATCAAAGACGCACTTGAGAAGGCGGGCAGCAGCATTGAGAAAGTTGTGCGCGTCACCTACATGCTGCCCGACCGCACGGAATTTGAACCCTGTCACACTATCCTCGCTGAAACCTTTGGCGATCACCCGCCCGCAGCTACAATGATCGAATGTGGTTTGATTGATCCCAAATACCGGATCGAGATTGAAGTCACCGCTCTTGTGTAGATGCGGGCGAGACTTGGGGGCGTTCTCTTTGCATTTGTCGTGACGTTGACGGGGTGCTGGCCCCGGGATGCAGATGAATTTGTCAGGTCGATCTTTCCTGACTTAAAGTATGAAGGTGTGCTTGCGTTAAAATATAGAGGGAAATCGCCATATAGCTGCACCTATGGTGTTCTTCGATTACCTTCGGAGCTTGAAAAAGAGCCGCCACGTGTGCTCTTTCCTGATCTGGCATTTTATGATGATTTTGTGAAAGCGGGCGTTTGGAAGCCAACTGGCAAGGAGCGCAGCGTTGAGCTTAGTGAGCAACATCTTTGCCTAACTGCAAGCCCAGAAAAGGTTGATGGCGCATTGATCGCAGGGCTTGCAGCACAGATTATGCAAATATTGGTAGAACCAGATGCATGGTACTCCGAGTTTGGTGGAGTTGAGGGGCATAAGTTACTCATCTATGCGCCAAAACACCGTCTCGCAATTTGGATGCGGTTTGGCGACTAGGCAAGATACCCCTCAATTTGAGCCTCTCATCACTAGACCTGAGCGCGGGAATACGCCATATCAGGGACAACTGAACAAGGAACGCTTCCATGGGACTCATCAATAACTTGATCAAGGCTTTTACGTGGTGGAACGGCCAGACGTTCAACACGCAGATATTCACTTGGCGTAAGGGTGAAAAAGTAGGCGAAGACCCACAGGGGAACATCTATTACCGCAATGCGGATGACAGCAAACGCTGGGTTATTTTCAATGGCGAGATTGAAGCGAGCCGGATCGATCCGGATTGGCACGGTTGGATGCACCGCACATATGATGAACCACCAACAGACAAACCTTTGGTTCACAAAGAATGGGAAAAGCCACATCAGGAAAACCTGACAGGCACTATGCTGGCCTATGCGCCGGCTGGATCTATTCGTCGTGAAAAACCAGCAGATCGCGGTGACTATGAGGCGTGGAGCCCCGAGTGATACGCAACCTTGCTTTGATGGTGGCGTTGTGTGCGTCCTCTGCTGGTGCAGAGCAAACCAGCAACGGGCAGGGGGCAATCTTGCGCGCGCTGGACAAAACATCAGGCACTACAGTTGATCTAAATGTTCCCAATGGGCAAATAGCCACAATTGGCCGTTTGAAAATTGTCTTAAACGAATGCCGTTATCCCAAAGGTAACCCATCGGGCGATGCTTATGCGTCAATAGAAGTTTCCGAGACGGGGCGCGCAGGCACAGTGTTTTCGGGCTGGATGCTTGCATCTGCGCCAGCGTTAAATGCGATGGAGCATTCGCGTTACGACATCTGGGTTATGCGCTGTATCACATCCTGAAGAGATGCCGGTGCAGCCGCAGTAAAAGATGCACGCGTGTCTTTAGCATCTGCTAATCTTGCATGATATTCTGCGCGGCTGATTTCAAGCGCACCCAGTGACGCGAGATGGCTTGTGATGAACTGTGTGTCAAACAAGGTAAATCCGCCTTGATTTAGGCGATCCACAAGGCAGGCAAGCGCGATTTTAGAAGCGTTGGTGCGCCGTGAGAACATGCTTTCGCCGAAGAACGCAGCACCCAAGACGACGCCGTAAACGCCGCCCACCAGTGTATCACCTTCCCACACCTCCAAGGAATGGGCCTGTGAACGGTGGTGCAACGCACAATACAGCGCGCGTATCTCGGCGTTTATCCATGTGTCTTCGCGGTCGGCACAGCCGTCTAGCACCGCTTCAAAGTCTTGATCAATAGTGATGGTCCACGTGCTGCGCCGCATTGCGCGCGCGAGTGAGCGGGAAATGTGGAAGCCATCCAGCGGAAGGATGCCGCGTTTACGCGGGTCGACCCAGAAAATTTCCGGGTCGTCCCTAGATTCGCTCATTGGAAAGATGCCGACACTATAGCCGTGTAACAATAGCTCCGGTGTGAGCACGCTCATAGTCTTCAGGAGGCCCCGAAGTTTGTTTCCAACCAATGCTCCAACCAGTGGATGTTGTACCCGCCTGAATGGATGTCTTCTTCCTGTAGTAGCGCGTGAAACAACGGCACAGTTGTATCAACGCCGTCTACGATCAGCTCACCCAATGCGCGGTTAAGACGCGCAAGCGCTTCTGGGCGGTCCCGACCATGCACAATCAATTTACCGATCAGGCTGTCGTAATAGGGCGGGATCGAATACCCATCATACAGCGCACTATCCATCCGCACACCCAAACCACCTGGGGCATGGTACTGCGTGATTTTACCCGGGCACGGCGAAAAGTTCGGCAATTTTTCAGCGTTGATCCGAACCTCAATAGCATGGCCGTTGATTTTTAGATCATCCTGAGAGAAGGACATCGGCTGCCCATCTGCCACGAGGATTTGTTCACGGACCAGATCAACACCGAATATCGCTTCGGTTACAGGGTGTTCCACCTGCAAACGGGTGTTCATCTCGATGAAATAGAATTCACCATTCTCATAGAGGAACTCGATTGTGCCAGCGCCGATGTAATTGATGTTGGCACAGGCATCCGCACAGACCTTACCGATGCGGGCACGTTCGTCGGGAGAAATGGTCGGGCCGGGGGCCTCTTCAAAAACCTTCTGGTGGCGGCGCTGAAGCGAGCAGTCGCGCTCGCCCAGATGCACAGCCTTGCCTTTACCATCGCCAAATACCTGAATTTCGATGTGGCGCGGCGTGGTGAGGTATTTCTCGATGTAGACTTCGTCGTTGCCAAAGTTGGATTTCCCCTCAGCACGCGCGGTCTGATAGGCTTTTTCCATGTCCTTGGCGGTTTGAGCAACTTTCATGCCCTTGCCGCCACCACCAGCAGTGGCTTTGATGATCACGGGGTAACCTACTTCTTCGCCGATGCGCTGCGCATCTGCGAGGGTGGGTACACCGCCATCAGAACCGGGAACACAAGGAACGCCAAGGGCCTTCATCGTGTCTTTTGCTGTGATTTTGTCACCCATGACGCGGATGTGTTCCGCTGTCGGGCCGATGAATGTCAGGCCGTGGTCTTCGATGATTTGAACAAAGCCTGCGTTTTCCGACAAAAACCCGTAGCCGGGGTGGATGGCTTCGGCGCCTGTGATTTCACAGGCCGCGATGATCGCAGGGATCGACAGATAGGACTGCTGCGAAGAAGGCGGTCCGATGCAGACACTTTCATCAGCCATACGCACGTGCATTGCGTCGCTATCAGCGGTCGAGTGAACAGCAACGGACGCAATGCCCATTTCGCGCGCGGCGCGGATGACGCGCAGCGCAATTTCACCCCGATTGGCAACAAGGATTTTATTGAACATGGGTGATCCTCCTTATTCGAGGATTACAAGCGGAGCGCCAAACTCGACGGCGGCCCCGTCTTCGACCAAAATACGTTTGATGGTGCCAGAGCGCGGGGCAGGGATGTGGTTCATGGTTTTCATGGCTTCCACGATCAACAGGGTATCCCCTTCGGCAATCTGTGCGCCGACTGTGATGAACGCAGGCGCGCCCGGCTCGGGTGAGGTGTAGACAGTGCCAACCATTGGAGAGCTGACCGCGCCCGGATCAGATGAGGGATCTGCACCTGCGGCGGCCTCTGGGGCTGCAGCAACGGCTGCTGGTGCTGCTTGTAGTGCAGCGGGTGCGGCGGCCTGCATTGGCTGTTGGGCCATGATCTGCTGTGGGGGCTTGCGAGAGACGCGCACGTTCAGGCTATCGTCCTCAGCGTATTCGCGTTTAACCTGCAGCTCTGTCAGGTCATTTTCGTTCAGCAGTTCGGCCAGAGCGCGGATAAATGCGACATCGCCGTCATGTGTGTTCTTTGTCATAAGGTTCCTCGACCGTTGCGAAGGGGGCGGTACCATCCACCCTTTGACAGCGCTTATATGGCATGGATAGGAGCATGGAAAGGCGCGACTTTACCATTGGTCAGCAGTTCACGAATCCGTAAATGAAACGGGCGTCTGGTGATGATGGTGTTGAGTACAACCCGTTGTTTCACAGGAGTAAAGCAACGGATTGGCGAAGGTAGAAGCATCTCCGACATACCAACGTATTGTTGCTGGTTTAATTCATCCTTGCGCAACAAACAGGTAAATCGTCTGCGTTCAACATAGTCATCGCAGGCCTGGCCTTTGCGCAGCTTGCTCCAATTGCACCACTCGGTTTTCTAGTCATAACACTCCCCCAACAGCTCAATCGTGCCGCGGCTGGCATTACCGACTGCAGAAAACTTTTGCCCTTCGACTTCGGCAATGGCGTTATTGGGCTCCCATGTCTTTTCTTCCCGAATGCGGACAACAGGCTCGTCAAAATCATCAATTTCGCTGTCGATCACGATGACCTTGGGCTTTAGCGCGTCCATCAACTTTAACATGCCGTAATGATCGTAGATGTGGTAGAAAAAGCCAAGATTCAGGATCACGTCGAATGTCTGACCTTCTTCAATGAGTCGAGGGATCTCGTCAAAAGCATTTCCAATCAAATACTGATGGTTCAACCCGGACAACAACTTGTCACCACGGTCTGCGCTTTCTTGCTGTCCTTCAATGCCAATGGTTTCAACGGCCCCGTGCTGGTGGGCGGCCCAAGACCAAAATCCAAAACGCGCACCTAGGTCTAAGACCCGCGCACCCTTTATCAACTCATGATCAAACGAGAAAATGCGCTCAGCGCGGTTTTTCATCCAGTTCAGATGGGCTTCGTCTCAAAAGAAACCGTGGTCATTGATATCTAGGTGGAAAACACCTTTTTTTGGACGTTTTCTTACTGAATTCGCGTTGTGAGTGAGCAGTACACTTATTGGTGAGGGCTAGCTGGCCAGAAATTGAAATTCATACGCGGTCTGATCGGGCTATGTGTGCGGGCGTGTTTCAGTTTACGCAGTGTGCCCCGTATTTAGAAATGGTGCACCACCACCCGTTTCAAACTGGGCGAGCGGTAGTGCAGAATATTTAGAATATAGAGAGTAAGTCGTCCTTAATCGTGACCACATCGTCGATCATGCTGAAGCTGGCTTGGGTAAGGTCACCCTCAGCAACGTTATTTATGGTCAGAACTGATCCGCTTTCAGGGTTGGGCCCATAGGCACTAAACGCATCCAACAACGCGCTTAGATCTATGACTGCATTCCCACCCGAAAATTCAGTATGTGCGAGGATATCGTCAAATCCAAATAGCGCGTAAACGGGTAGCAGCAATAGGATTTCGTCTTCGCCACCAAAGTCGGTGATCACATCGCGACCTGTGTTACCTCTGAAATGGAATGAATCTGCGCCATCGCCCCCTGTCATGGTATCGCGCCCTGATCCTGAATCGATCCAGGCACGGCCGGCACCGCCCGAAATACGGTTATTGCCTGCGTCACCTGCAATACGGTCAAATCCATCGGCACCCTCAATGACGTCGTTGCCCGTGCCGCCATAAATCAAGTCGTCGCCATCGCCGCCGTAAATCTTGTCGTTGTTGCCCTCACCCAAGATCGTATCGTTTCCAACACCACCCCAGATTTTGTCGTTGCCGTCGCCCGCCCAAAAGATGTCATCACCGTCTTCGCCGAACAGTTGATCCCGACCAGCATAACCGACCAATAGGTCATTGTCATCGCCGCCATAGAACTTGTCATCAGCAGCGCCGCCTCCGATGGTATCATTTCCGCTACCGCCGCGAACATCTCCTGACTGGCCGTCTGATGTACCATCAACCACGGTATACCCCGTCCCGTAAAAGACGTCGTTTCCTTCGCCTAGAAGGACATTGCTGAGCAGGCCGGTATTTCCCGACCACGTCATCGCCATCCCCCATATCTACGGTGCCTGTGATTGTGCCTGTCGTGTCTGCACCACCGCTTGCAATAATTCGGTTGATCAAAACATCGTTGCCTGCGCCCATGTCGAGACGACCGTATAGCACCCCGTCGTTATTGAAGCTGTCAGCTCCGCTGCCAAAGCGCGCGTTTCCAGTGACGACGCCTTCGTTGGTGAATGTCCGCGCACCGTTGCCCATCAGATTTACCGCAAACGGACTGCCCGCCGCGCGCGAGATTGTACCGTTGAGGGTGTTGGTGATTTCGATGTTTGCGTCGGAGTTTGCAGTGACGGCACCTGCTATCTCGGCATTGTTGGTAATCAACCCGCCGAAGACCGAGAAATCAAATCGCGGTAGGCTGGTTCCGGTAAGAATTTCGCCTTCATATGAATTTGTATCAATGTTGAATGTAACTGGCATCAATTTAGCTCCATCAGAATGTGATGTAATTACTACGGCTAAATATTTGAGATAACTAAGTTAAAATATCATCGTTTCAAATTGAGAAGGCAATCAAGAGTAAGGCAAATGACTGTTTGAGGATTGCAGTGCAATGCGCCACATTGCTGCCACAGCGGCGAAATTTTTCCGCCGCAATGCAGGTTTGGATTGAATTGATGCAACCATGGCGTGATTCGCATGTTTTCGGTGCCGGGCGTATAAGAACCCCGATCGCTGGCAGAAATCTGCGAAAATGCCACCTGCTGCATTTGGGCAGGTGGCACTAGTGTCTGGTGAGGATGAGAGGTCAGGTGGCAATCAGAATATCGGTCTCAAAGATAAATGCTGATGCATCAAGATCAGCAAGGGAGACATCGTTGATGGTCAGGACCGAGCCACGGTCAATGACGCCACTTGTTCCACTGGCATTAAACGCACCGCTGAGATTTATTATTGCATCGCCGTTAGCAAAAATGGTGTTGTTGATTACATCACTGTAGGTCACTGAGGCGCCAAACGGCATGACCAGTTCGATCTGGTCATTTGCGCTAAAGTCGACGATTTTGTCGCGCCCCGAGTTGCCCGAGAACACAAAGACATCCGCGCCAGAATTGCCTGTCAGTAGGTCATGTCCAATGCCACCGTCAATCGTGTCGTCGCCGCCATTGCCAGTAAGGCGATCGTTGCCTTGACCGCCAAGGATATAGTCATTCCCTCGACCACCGCTTAGTCTGTCGTTACCGTTGCCCGCACGAATTACGTCGTCGTCGCTGCCGCCATAGATTAGATCATTATTGTTGCCGCCCTCAAGTGTATCAGCACCCGTACCGCCGGTGATTAGGTCGTTGCCGTCGCCGCCAAAGATTAGATCGTTGCCGCCATTGCCATTTAGCTTGTCCTTGCCGCTATTGCCGCTGAGGGTGTCCTCACCTAAGCCGCCAAAGAACTTGTCGTTTGCTGATCCGCCCGAGATTTCATCGTTTCCAGAGCCGCCAAAGACATTGCCTGCCGAGCCAGAAGAGGGCATCAGTTCAACACTGGCCAGATCGGTTGTGGAATAGCTGTCGTTTCCTCCACCAAGGCTGACGTCATTCAAAACGCCCAGATTTAGGACTGTATCGTTGCCTTGGCCCATCATTACCTTGCCAGTAATTGTACCAGTTGTTTCACCATCATCAACGCCGGGGATGATCTGGTTGATCAGGCGGTCGTTCCCATTGCCCATGTTTATCTGGCCTTGGATTAGGCCGCTGTTTTGCAAGCTATCCCAACCATTACCAAAACGGATATTGCCGATGACCGCGCCATCATTAAATAGGTTACGCCCGCCATTGCCCAATAGTTCAACCGCATAGGGGCTGCCGCTGGCTTTGGTGATGACTGCGTCAGTGGTGTTGATGATTTCGATGCCAACATCTGATCGTGCGGCTACAGGACCATTAATGGTCCCGTTGTTGGTGATGATCCCGCCAAATACGGAAAAATCAAACCCAGTTAGGGTTTCCCCCGCAAGGTTGGCACCTTCAAATGAATTGCTATCGTTGTTAAATGTAATTGGCATGAATTTATTTTCCCCCAGAAAAGTTCGGACACATTTACGCCTTATTTTAAGGATCACATAGGAAATTCAGTTATTTGTTTCGCGTATGGACGTAATGAGCGGGAAAATATGGAACTAGGTGCGTTACTAATGAAAAAACCCCGCTGAGCGGGGTTTTAAATCTCACTAAATTCGAGGTTTCGAATCAGATTGCAAGGTACTCGGCGCGCAGCGCTTCGTTATCTAGAACTTCTTGGGCGCTACCATCAAACACCACACCACCAGTATCTAGGATCACAGCGCGGTCTGCCAGTTGCAGAGCGCGTACGGCGTTCTGCTCAACCAGAATGGTTGTAATGCCTTGCGCTTTAATGATGCGCAGCGTTTTTTCGATTTCATCCACAATAACAGGGGCCAGACCTTCATATGGTTCATCAAGCAGTAGTACCTTGATGTCGCGGCACAGGGCGCGAGCAATTGCCAGCATCTGTTGCTCACCACCCGAAAGGGTAATGCCTTCTTGCTTCTTGCGCTCACCCAGACGTGGGAACAGCTCATAGACGCGCTCAAGCGACCAACCAACAGGCGGGGCGATCTGTGCAAGCTTGAGGTTTTCCTCAACGGTGAGGCCCGCAATGATGCGGCGGTCTTCGGGGACCAGCGCAAGACCGGCGGCGGATGCCTCGTAGCTTTTCATTTTGTGCAGGGGCTGGTGGTCCAGCCACACTTCGCCGTGGGTCAGTTGCGGGTCACCGATTTGCGCGATGGTACGCAATGTTGATGTTTTGCCCGCACCGTTACGCCCCAAAAGCGCGAGGATCTCGCCTTCATGTACGTTAAAGCTCACGCCTTGAACGATGTAGCTTTCGCCGTAGGACGCGTGGATGTCCCAGACCGACAGAAAGGCCGGAGCAGAGGCGGCGCGGTTCGAATTATTGTTTTGTGTTTCGGTCGTCATAACTATGTCCTTTAGATGGGGGAGGGGAGAACCGTGTTAAACGGTCTGTGTCTCGCCCAGATAGGCTTCTTTAACTTTTGGATGGCCCTTGATGTTGTCGGGCGTATCCTCGACCAGCGGTGAACCTTGTGCCAACACTGTGATCCGCTCAGCCAAAGAAAATACAACGTGCATGTCATGCTCGATGATGGCGATTGTAATGTCGCGTTCTTCTTTGATCTGCTTGAGCAGGTCGATGGTGTTGTTTGTGTCCGCACGCGCCATGCCTGCAGTTGGTTCATCCAGCAGCAGCAGGCGGGGTTCTTGGGACAGGCACATAGCGATCTCAAGGCGACGCTTGTCACCACGTGACATTGAAGATGCGTGCATCTCACGTTTGTCATAGAGGTTCATGTCGTTCAGCATCTTCTTCGCCTTTTCGACAACGTCTGTCTCGCTGTCGACGCTGCCGATGGCATGCATACTGAACCCGCCGTCACGTTTGGCAAAGCAGGGAATCAACATGTTTTCCATCACGCTCAGATCACCGAAAATTTCCGGTGTCTGGAACACGCGTGAAATGCCCATTTGGTTGATTTCAAATGGTTTGCGACCCAAAACAGACTGCCCGTCAAACATGACAGAACCGGTATCAGGGATCAGCTTACCGACCAGACAATTCAGCAGGGTAGATTTACCGGCCCCGTTTGGGCCGATAATTGCGTGGACTGTGTTTTCTGCAATGCTGAGGTTCACATCCCCCAGTGCTTGCAGACCGCCGAAGCGCTTGTTTACGTTTTTGACTTCGAGAATACCCATGTCATGCGCTCCTTATTCAGCAGGTGTGGTTTTGCCGGATGGCGTGTTTGGATCAGTTTTTTTGCGGCGGAACAATTTGCTAATGCGTTGTCCACCTTCAACCAAACCACCGGGCAGGAAGATCACAACCAGCATGAACATAAGTCCAAGGGTGAGGTGCCAGCCTTTGCCCACGAAAGGGTAGATCAATGTGATCAGCAGGTCTTCGAGGCCGTCAGGTAGAAATGCGAACCACTGTTCAAGAACGGTTTTGTTGATCTTGGATACAATGTTTTCCATGTATTTGATGATACCGGCACCCAGTACCGGACCAATCAAAGTACCCGCACCACCAAGGATGGTCATCACAACAACTTCACCAGATGCGGTCCAGAACATGCGTTCCGCACCCACTTGCGTGTCCATCGCAACCAGCAAACCACCAGCCAGACCGGCATACATGCCAGAGATCACAAAAGCGGCCAATGTGTAGGGCTTGGAGTTAAGCCCAGTGTAATTCATGCGCTGTTGGTTGGATTTAACCGCACGCAACATCATGCCAAACGGAGAGCGGAAGATGCGAATGGACATGTAGAATGCCAACAGCATAACGGCAGCCGCGATGTAGTAGCCGGCGTTAAAGGTGAAGACCCAGTTGCCCATTACCAATTCCGAACTGGCTTTCATATCCAGACCAAACAGGTTGGCACGCGGAGATTGGCCCAATTCCAGCGCCCCATCAAGGATACGTGGATCAGAAATTTTAGGCTGAAGGCCAGTTTCACCACCGGTGATCGGTGTCAGAACCGAATAGGCCAGTGCGTAAGACATCTGGGCAAAAGCAAGCGTCAGGATCGAGAAGTAAATCCCCGAGCGGCGCAGTGAGATCCAGCCGACCAGCAGTGAGAATAGGCCCGCAACGATAACCGAGATGATGATCGCTGGCACCACATTCATGGTGAGCAGTTTCATCATCCAGATCGCTGCATATGATCCGACACCCAAAAATGCGGCGTGACCAAAGCTGAGATATCCAGTGAGGCCAAACAGGATGTTAAAGCCGATGGCGAAGATGCCAAAGATCGCCAGGCGTTGCATCAAATCGGGATACCCCGCGTTGAACTGCGCCATAGCAGAGCCTTCAGGGAAGGGATTGAGGATGAACGGTGCAAAGATGCACAGGATGGCTACGATGATCAGCAGACCTGCATCGCGTTTTGTGAGTCCAAGCATTGGGTTAGTCCTCCATCACGCCGGCACGGCCTAGTAGGCCACGGGGACGTGTCAGCAAAATGATGATCGCAACAAGGTAGATGATGATTTGGTTGATGCCCGGAATGTACTCCAGAACAAGGGCCATCGAGGCAAAGCTTTCAACGATACCCAGCAAGAAGCCAGCCAGAACCGCACCAGGCAAGGAGCCCATGCCGCCGACAACAACAACAACAAAGCTGAGAACTAGAAAATCCATACCCATGTTGTAGTTGGGGGAGTTGATCGGGGCGTACATCACACCAGCCATGCCTGTCACCGCCGCAGCAAGTCCGAACATAATGGTAAAGCGCTTGTCGATGTTGATGCCCAACAGGCCAACCGTTTCGCGATCTGCCATACCCGCACGCACAACCATGCCAAATGTGGTGAACTGCAAGAAGGCAAAGATGGCACCAATCACAACCGCAGCAAAGCAGAAGTAGATGAGACGCCAGTAGGGGTAGATGATTGTATTTGGATCAAACCCAAGCATCGCGCCAAAATCAAACGACCCTGCAAAAGCGGCTGGCGCTGGTGTTGGGTAGGGGTTCGCACCGTAGAAATACTTGATCAATTCACCCAGAACAATCGCAAGACCAAAGGTCACAAGGATCTGATCCGCGTGGGGGCGGCTGTAGAAGTGCTTGATCAGGCCACGCTCCATGATGAAGCCGATGGCGATCATCACAGGGATCGAAAACAAGATTGCCAATGGCACGGCCCAATCAATCATCCAAGCGCCTGTTGTTTCGCCAAAGAATTGGTTCACATACAGGATGTCATCGAACTTGGGGTTACCGAGGAAATCGGTGCCCGATGGTTCGGTCGCCTTGTGGCTGAGGGTCAGTATCTTTGAAAAGGTCACAGCGCAGAATGCACCGATCATGAACAAGGCACCGTGGGCAAAGTTAACTACCCCTAACGTGCCGAAAATGAGCGTCAGACCAAGAGCAATCAGCGCATAGGCTGACCCCTTGTCGAGGCCGTTGAGAATTTGAAGGAGAATTGCGTCCATGGTCCGTCCCATCTGTCACAGGTGCCACACGCCCAGCCATTTCGGTGGGGGCGTCTTGCGGATTTGCGGGCTATTTGTGTGGTGATATTATGAGGTGCAGGGCAGGCGCTGAGGCCCGCCCTGCAGAGTTTAGGTGCTCTTATGCGCCTGGGTTACAAGTACCCAGTGAACCGCCTGCCATCTGCGGGTGATCCACATCGTAGGTGACTTGCTCTGCAGGTGTCACTTCAACGATCTCAACCAGGTCGTACTGGTTTTCTGGCTCTTCTTTACCCTTCACAACCAGCACGTCTTTGAAGCACTGGTGATCAGAACCACGGTACAGTGTTGGGCCGTTGCCCAGACCGTCGAAGGAGAAGTCCTCGAGGGCTTCGCCAATGGCGCATGGGTTGAATGAGCCGCCGCGTGTAACCGCATCTGCGTACAAGAGTGTCTGTACGTAGCACGTGTGCGCCGCCTGTGATGGTGGGAAGCCGTACTTGGTGCCGAACGACTTAACGAAGGCGTTTGTACCTGCATAACGTGAACCCAGTTTATCTTCCAGCGACCAATCCCAGTTCTGGGAACCAATGATGCCTTTGATGTTCTGGCCAGCACCACGAGCCATTAGCTCGGAGTAGAGTGGAACAACGATCTCGAACTTCTTACCGTTTACTGTCTGGTCGCGCAGGCCGAACTGGACCGCGTTTGTCAGGGAGTTGATCATGTTACCACCGTAGTGGTTCAGAACCAGCACGTCTGCGCCGGATTGGATCACTGGTGCGATGTAGGCAGAGAAGTCTGTGGATGTCAGCGGTGTTTTCACAGCGTTAACAGTTTCCCAACCAAGTGCCTCGGTGGAGGACCGAACAGCTTCTTCTGTGGTGTAACCCCAGTTGTAGTCTGCTGTCAGGTGATATGCTTTACGATCGTTGCCATATTCGTTGGCAAGGATTGGCGCGAGGGCCGCACCGGACATGTATGAGTTAAAGAAGTGGCGGAAGCCGTTGGCTTTCTTATCTTTACCCGTTGTGTCGTTGGAGTGGGTCAGACCCGCCATGAAGATAACGCCTGCTTCTTGGCAGAGCGCCTGAACAGCAACAGCCACACCGGAGGAAGACCCACCAGAAATCATGACAGCGCCGTCTTTTTCGATCATGGATTTTGCGGAGGCGCGCGCTGCGTCAGACTTGGTCTGCGTGTCGCCTGTAACAAAGTTAACTTTTTTGCCCATGATGCCGGTACCGTCCAGCGCTTTTGAGCTGAAGGTCTGTAGCATGCCGCCATCGCCTTCACCATTCAGGTGCTCAACAGCGAGTTCGAATGCGCGCAGCTCATCTGCGCCCTCATCCGCGTAGGGGCCGGACTGTGGTACGTTAAAACCAAGTGTGACCGTGTCGCCAGTTGGCGCGTTGGTAAAGCCGCTGTGGCCGTCTGCACGAAGGTAAGTAGGCAGCGCAAGCCCCGCACCGGCAACTGCACCAGCTTGGATCAGACCACGGCGTGTAGGATTGAAAATTGACATGAGTTCCTCCCGAAAGTGTCAAAACAGCGACCACATCCTTCTCTTGGGCGTTGGTGCTGGCACGTATGTCGTGCAAAGTCAGTATCGGGGGCGTGGAGGTGTGTCGCAATAAGGCCCTTGATTGGCGAGGTTTTTTTGTAAATAAATGTACAAGAGTTCAGTGCGGGGTGTAAATTTAGTGATGTTGCAGCGCAGAAAGCCACTGATAAGTGGCGACAATACAGGAATTCACCCCCATGGCACGTGAGATGTTGACAGGCAGTCGTATCCGCGAACGGCGCGTAATGCAGGGAGTGAAGCAGGCTGATCTTGCCCGCGACAGCGGTATTTCCGCAAGTTACCTTAATCTCATCGAACATAACCGCCGCAGAATCGGTGGTAAACTGCTGCTGGATATTGCCGCTGCTTTGCAGGTCGAACCGCAGGCCCTGACTGAGGGGGCAGAGGCCGCGCTTTTGGGGGTTTTGGGGGAGGCGGCTCAGGCTGCAAATTTGTCACCCGAGGATGCAGGGCACGCCGAAGCATTTGCAGGCCGCTTTCCCGGTTGGGCCGAAGCGTTGGCAGACAGTCAACGTCGTGTTGCCGCATTGGAGCGGACTGTTGAGACTCTAAGTGACCGCATTGCGCATGATCCGCATTTAGCGGATTCAATGCATGAATTGTTGACTACTGCCGCCGCCGTGCGTTCAACCGCAGAGATCTTAGCCGATGAAGGTACATTGGAACCTGAATGGCAGGATCGTTTTCACGCCAATCTGGATGTAGATAGCCGCCGCCTTGCCCAAAGTGCGCAGGCGCTTGTCGGGTATTTGGAGCAAACAAAAGATCCGTCTGAGGCAGCTCATTCTCCGCAGCAGGAGGTTGAGGTTTACTTGGAAGCCCATGAATTCCGGTTTCCGCAGCTTGAGGGCGAAAAGCCGAACATGTCGGTTGATGGCATCATAGCAGTAGATGCCGCTGAGATGTCTGAGGCGGGGCGGTTCATCTTACGCGGTGTTCTTGAACAGGTTCAAAGTGATGCACAGGCGTTACCGATAAAGAAACTCGAAAAGGCGCTGATCAGCAGTTCGGTTGATCCTGTTGCCTTGGCACGTGAGATGAATGTGCCTGTGGTGTTGATCCTGCGCCGTTTGGCCGCAGTTACTGAATTAAACGCAGGTTTGGTGGTGTGCGACCGTTCTGGAACGGTGATCTTTCGTAAGTCAACGGATGGGTTTTCTGTGCCACGGTTCGACAGCTGCTGTCCGCTATGGCCTTTGTTCGCGGCATTAGGCGCGCCGGGGACGGTTTTGCGGGAAAGGGTGGGGCAATTGGGCCGCGGACACGTACAATTTGATGCATTTGCAGCGACCGAGCTTGCAACTGCGTCGGCTTATAACATCCCTGCTCCGGTCCGTGGGGTGATGCTTTTGTTGCCTGCACCTGCTGGCGATTCAAGTGTGATAGCCCGCGAAGTAGGCGCGACCTGCCGGATTTGTCCCCATGATGATTGCCGGGCGCGACGCGAGCCTTCAATCATGAAATGGGCGTAAATCTTTACAAGCGAGTCTAAGATTTTGACTCGTCGTGCAGATGCGTGCATCTTGTGCGTCATGCTGTCTGCGCGTTAACTGATGCTAGATCAGAACCGCACTTTGTGCAGTTGTGGGAGGAGGCTTGCATGAGCAAACATGTCGTGTTGGTGGAGGATGAGACCAACATCGCCGAGGCGATCCGGTTTTTGCTGGGTCGTGATGGTTGGCGCGTCGAAACGCTTGCCAATGGGGGGAACGCAACCGAGGTCATCCGTGCGGCAAAGCCTGATTTGGTGATGCTGGATGTGATGTTGCCCGGGAAAACGGGATTCGAAATTTTAGCTGAGCTGCGCAGTGATGACAGCCTTGCTGATTTGCCGATCCTGATGCTGACCGCCCGAGGGCACGCCCGTGACCGGGAAATGGCAATGCAAGCAGGTGTTAGCCGCTTTATGACCAAACCGTTTTCAAACGAAGAAATGCTAACTGCTGTTCGTGAACTGACAATGGGTCGCGTTAACTGATGCCAAAGACGCGCCTGTTTCTGGAGCGTCGCAGCTATCGCCGTCGCCGGATGATGGACGTGGTGCGGATTCTACCGCTGTTATGCACTGTGCTCTGGTTGGTTGTTCCGACTATGTGGCCAAATAGCACTGAGGGCGTATCAGAAACCCAGACCCCGCTTTCAACTGCGATCTGGTATCTGATCACAATTTGGGGTCTTGCGATAATTGCCACCTTTGCGCTGTGGCGACGCATCAGAAACCATGACGAAGAGGACGACTCTTCCCCATTTGGCACGCCCCGCAACTGATGGTGACGCTTAATCAGCTTATCGGTGTGTGTCTTGTTTATGTAGCAGGCCTGTTCTTGGTTGCGTTTTTGGCCGAACGGACTGCGCTGCGCGGACGGGGCGGCTGGCTGCTGCGCTCTCCTTTGGTTTATACGCTATCGCTGTCAATTTATTGCACGGCTTGGACGTTTTATGGCGCGGTGGGATATGCCGCACGGTCGGGACTGGAATTCGTTACCATCTATCTAGGGCCTTCGCTGGTGATGATCGGCTGGTGGTGGGTGCTGCGCCGTCTTGTAAGGATCGGGCGCGCGCACCGCGTGACCTCCGTTGCTGACCTGATTTCAGCACGCTTTGGGAAATCCAACCTGTTGGCGGTGATGGTGACGGCCATGGCTGTGGTTGGTGTGACACCCTACATTGCGCTACAATTACAATCGGTTACCCTGTCTGTAGCTATTTTTGCGACACCTGATTTAGCCAGTGGGCGGGGCGGGCAATCGACTGATAATGCCGCCTTTTGGGTGGCCGCCGGGCTCGCCATTTTTACGCTTGTTTTTGGCACGCGAAATCTTAACGCAAATGAGCGCCACCACGGTGTGGTGATCGCGGTTGCGGTAGAAGCGGTCGTGAAGTTGGTGGCGCTGTTGGCTGTTGGCGTATTTGTTGTTTGGGGCGTCGCAGGGGGCGTGTCGGAAACTGTAGCGCGCATTGATGCATCACCCATTGGGACATGGCAAACCAGCGACGGGCGATGGAGCGCGTTGATTGTCCTATCCGCTGCTGCATTTGTCTGTTTGCCGCGGATGTTTCAGGTGATGGTTGTCGAAAACGACGACGAACGGCATCTTCAAATCGCAAGTTGGGCTTTTCCGCTGTATTTGCTCGCCATCAGTTTGTTTGTTGTGCCAATTGCCGTCATTGGCCTTGAGGTGATGCCGATAGGCGCAAACCCCGATCTTTACGTTCTCACTGTCCCGTTGAGCCAAGGACAAAACGGACTGGCAATGCTGGCGTTTTTGGGAGGTTTTTCCTCGGCGACGTCTATGGTGATTGTGGCTACTTTGGCCCTGAGCACGATGATGTCCAACCACATTGTGATGCCGCTGTGGCTGAAATTTAGCCCGCTGGGCGTGCAGCAATCTGGCGATGTGCGCAGTGTAGTGATCCGTGCACGGCGGCTGTCTATCATACTGATCATCTCATTGGGATATCTGTATTATCGTGGTTCTGGCGGTTCTGGTGCCTTGGCGGCGATTGGTCTGATTTCCTTTGGGGGCGTTGCGCAGTTTTTACCGGCTCTTTTGGGCGGCATATTTTGGCGCGGGGCCACGCGTACGGGTGCGATTGCGGGGTTAAGCATCGGGTTTATTGTCTGGATGTACACAATGCTGTTGCCCAGCTTTGGGCCAGACGGCGCGCTGCCTGCAAGTGTTTTTGAACAGGGGCTGTTTGGGTGGGGGCTTTTGCGCCCTGAGGCATTGTTCGGGATCACGGGATTGGACGCGACAGTTCATGCTGTCTGGTGGAGCTTGTCGCTCAATACGTTGCTGTTCTTTCTTGTATCGATTTTCAGCTTCCCAACACCTTTGGAACGGCTTCAGGGCGCGCAATTTGTAAATGTTTTTGATCATTCTTCCAGTTCCGCGCGGGGCTGGTCTGCTTCTGAGGGGGGGGCTGAGGACTTAATGATAATGTCCCAGCGCATTCTTGGCGCGCCAGAAGCTCAGGCGTTCTTCGCGCGCCAAGCACTACAGCAGGGTCGCGTTGGCGCGCCACCTGCGCCAACGCCTGAATTCGTTCAAGCGCTTGAACGCGAACTGGCGGCGTCTGTTGGTGCGGCAACTGCGAATGCGATGATTGGGCAGATCATTGGCGGGCAGGCGATTTCGGTCGAAGATCTTTTGGCCGTGGCAGATGAATCAGCGCAAATACTGGAATATTCGAGCCGTTTGGAAGTTAAGTCACGCCAGCTGACTGAAACCGCCCATGAATTAAGTCGCGCAAATAAAAAACTGACCCAGCTTTCGCTTCAAAAAGACAGTTTCCTCAGTCAGATCAGTCATGAATTACGCACTCCGATGACGTCCATCCGCTCATTCTCCGAGATTTTGAGGGATATGGAGGGGCTGAGCGGTGCAGAGAAGACTCGATATGCGTCTATTATCCATTCAGAAACCATTCGCCTGACACGTCTTTTGGACGACTTGCTGGATCTATCGGTGCTGGAGAACGGCCAAGTTTCGCTAAACCAGCAGCCGGTTAATTTACATACGATAATCGAGCAGGCAGTCACCACGGCAAAGGCGAGCTCGGCGAGGCAGTTGGAAATTCACCGCCGTAAACGCAGCGAAGATGTTGATTTATTCACCGATGGGGACCGTTTGGCACAGGTGTTTATCAATTTAGTGACCAACGCGATCAAATATTGTGATGCCTCGGTTCCTGTTTTGAACATCGCTGTGCGGCGGCAAGACAATGAGGTGATTGTTGCTTTTACGGACAATGGCAGTGGCATTCCCGCCGAAGCTGAAAGCCTTGTCTTTGAGAAGTTTGCCCGTTTAGGGCGAGGTGACGGGGATGGCGCAGGACTGGGCCTTGCGATCTGTCGTGAGATTGTGACGCGTCTGGGTGGCGATATTACCTATGTGCCACAGGACATTGGCGGCAGCTTTGAAGTCCGCATGAACTGCACAACCCCTGAAAAACAATCGCAACGTTTGTTGCCAGTATAAATGCGCTGGTAACCATTCCGGTTTAGCAAAGACCCCAAGAGACGTTAAATCAAACTCAGCCTTTGTTGGATGAGGGGCTGAAACGTAGGCAAGGGAATGCGGCGACCATGAGTGCGGATCAGATGACATCATTGGTTCAACGCAAAGCGCGCACAGGCAGCGAGATCCACGCAGCGCGTGCGATGTCGTTGGCGCGAGCCTTACGTTTGACTGCCGCGCAGCAGGCCGACCAATTGATGGCACTGGCGCTTAGCGCACTCAGTGTGACACGACGTCAGGTGAGTTCGGAAGGCGTTGAGGATTGTCTGGAGGCAGACTGGCTGTCGCTGCTTATGGATGGAGCAGGAGGGCAGGTTGCGGCCGTGTTGCTGGACCCTGTTCTGGTGGAGGGACTGATCCAACAACAAACAACCGGCAAGGTGAGGCCTGCTCTGGAAGGCGCTGAACCACGGAGCCATACCGCGACCGATGCAGCCTTGTGCGCGCCCTACATCGAAACGCTGTTAAGGCGCGCAGCGCAACTGCCCGAAGAAGAAGCTGATCGCGAATTGCTGGCCGGTTACCGGTTCGGCGTTTGGGCCCAAGATACACAACAAGCCAAGCTTGCAATGGATGCGCCAGCTTATGATGTTGTGGAAATGACTGTGGATTTGGCTGCAGGGGCGCGGGCAGGTAAAATTGTTTTGATTTTACCTGAGCCCGTCCAGATTGCGCCTGGGTACGATGATGTTGACGAAGAACAGTCACAACCCGAACAAGGTGAGAAGCTAACGCATAATGTAATGCAACTGCATGCCGAGCTGTCGATTGCGCTGACCAGAATCACGATGCCTATTCAAAAGGTCAGTGAGTTTAGAGTGGGGGATGTGCTAGATTTGCAGATTTCTAGCATGGCACAGGCTTTGGTGTTGGACGCTAATGGTCGGGCATTGAGCCGCGGTACGCTTGGTCAGGTTGACGGTCTGCGCGCGGTACAAGTGGAGCAGCAAAAAGCCAAACATCATACCCAACCCCGCAGACGTGTGTCAGACCGTGCTGAGTTGGATTTGCCTGATGTGACGGCACCTATTGAGACCAATGATTCACGGGTTTCTCCCACTGAGGTATCGGTGCCAAGTATCTCAGACGTAGATATTTTTGGCGACATGAGCGATTTTCCGGATCTGCCCGACATTGATGAAGCAGCCAAAGCTGCAGATGATCAAATCCTTGATTGGGACATGAAACAGGAAACAGCTCAAGAAGAAGATGCGTCTCCATCACAAAAACAAGCGGGCTGGTGACGCACGCTTGTTTTTGTGAGGTGTCATTAGCAGCGTTGAGATTTAGGCTTTGGGGGCGTGCTGTTCTAGGTAGGGGCGGATTTTCTCTAGGTCGTAACCCGCCGCACTTGCCGCTGATAGAATTTCATCAGGGGATTGGAGAGACGCGTGCGCCATTGCCCAAGCAAAGCATGATCGGGTGCCAGAGGCGCAATAGGCCAATGTTACGCCGTCTTGTTCGGCACCCAACTGGTGATTGCGTCCGATTGTCTCTTCATTGAGTGTCGCATGGGTCAGGGGCTGCACAACAAATTCCAGACCCGCGGCCTCGGCAGCGGCTTGCATCTGCGCTGCGCAAAGGGTGGCTGGCACTTCTTCGTCCGGACGGTTGCACAGGATGCGGGTGATACCTGCATCCTTTAAGGCACCCATCTGATCTGGTGTGATTTGCGGTGCGACGTAATAGCGGGGCGTAAGCTGGCGAATATCCATTGTTGTGTTCTATTCTGCTGTGGCGGGCCTGTCCAGCAGACGAAGGGCTCGGGGCGCAAGCCACATCCCGATGACCATTGCAGAAAAGAAGATAAGGCCTGATGGGCCCCCGTAAGTGAGGGACGCAAGGGCCGGTCCAGGGCAAAGCCCGACAAGACCCCAGCCAATGCCAAACATCACCGCACCACTGATCAGCCGAGGGTCCAGTTTCGCATCTGGTTTCGCAGGGAATGTCCCGCCCACTAAGGGGGACCGTCCGCGTGTGAGTGCCCATGCTATGGCCATTGGGACGATTGCGCCGCCCATGACAAACATCAATGTTGGGTCCCATGCGCCAAACAGATCGAGAAAACCCAAGACCTTTTGGGTGTCTGTCATGCCGGACAGGTGAAGGCCTGTTCCAAACAGCCCGCCAGCGAGAAGTGCTAGGATCAACCGCATTAAAACATCCCCCGCAAAGCAGTGACACTGAGCACGCCAGCGCCAATGTAGATACAAGTTGCTACAATTCCGCGAATGTTCAGGCGTGAGATTCCGCAAACACCGTGGCCAGAGGTGCAGCCATTGCCGATCCGCGTTCCGAGGCCAACCAATAAGCCGCCTGCGACAAGTAAGAGCCAGTTGGTGGTTGCGTGGGTTTCGACAGGGGTGCCCCACATGAAGAGTAGGGCGGGCACACCGATCAAAGCCGCTAAAAAGGCAAGCCGCTCAGCGGAGGTATCGCGTCCTGTGCCGTCGACCAAACCACCCAGAATACCACTGGCCCCCATGATCCGACCATTTCCCAGCAGGTAGACAGCCCCGGCACAGCCAATCAGCGCGCCCCCGACTAAGCCCCATATCCATTCTATTGGCATTCGCTCATTCCCGTTTCATCATTTACAAGATAGCGGATTGCGCGCGTTCACGTGTTCGACGACTCCTTGCACGGTGACGTGTAAAGGCTCGCGCGAAGAAAGTGACAGATACACATTCCTATTTCGATATATGTATCGAGCGGAACTGATTTAGGCAATGGTTGCTGTAAGCGCAGGTCTTAAGCTAGGAAAATGCCGATGATGACCATCATCAAGCCAATAACGGAGAGAAAAAGGGCGCCCAGATTAAGGGGGACAACTTTCTTAAGTTCGGCGCGCATCCCGTCGTCATCCAAACCAGCACGTTTTGCCCGGCTAACGCGGATGATACAGTACACGAGTCCAAGAAGGCCAAGTAGGGATAACGTGGTACCCGACCAGATGATGACATTGAATATCGATGATGCAGATTCTTCCATACGATGCAGATAGGATAATCTGCGCCCTACAGCAAGAGCACCTTGCGGGAGCGCGGGGGGCAGGGTAGCTAGACGCCTCAGGACATTAGCCCCGAGCAGCACAAGGAGCCAACCATGAGCGAATTCAGCACAAACCCAGCACCCGCCGAAGACCCCGTAGGCGATGCAAACTATCGCGTTACAGCCAACGAGCTGCGCCAGTTTGTGGAGCGGATCGAACGTCTGGACGCGGAGAAGAAAGATCTCGCTGAACAACAAAAAGAAGTGATGTCCGAAGCGAAATCGCGCGGGTATGACACTAAAGTGCTGCGCAAAGTGATCGCCCTGCGCAAGCGCGAGCCGGATGATATTGCCGAAGAAGAAGCCGTATTGGACATGTATAAAGAAGCGCTTGGCATGTAGCCGAAGCGTTTTGCTATTCGGGTAGGGTGAAACGGTGCTTGCACGCGGCGCGCCCCCCCAATAGAAGAACACAAATTTTTCTGCCCGCGTGGATAGACGCGGCCAAACGCTATGGAGCAAACATGCAGGTCAAAGAGACGCTTAACGAAGGTCTGAAACGCGGCTATAACATCACCCTCACAGCAGCCGAGCTGGAAACGAAGGTGAATGAAAAGCTGAAAGAAGCGCAGCCTGACGTAGAGATGAAGGGCTTTCGCAAGGGCAAAGTCCCTATGGCACTGCTGAAAAAGCAGTTTGGCCAACGCGTTATGGGCGAAGCAATGCAAGAAGCCATCGACGGTGCCATGAGTGAGCACCTTGAGACTTCTGGCGATCGTCCTGCGATGCAGCCCGAAGTGAAAATGACCAATGAAGATTGGAAAGAGGGCGACGACGTTGAAGTCGAAATGTCCTATGAGGCATTGCCTGCGATTCCTGAGCTTGATCTAAGCGGTATCAAGCTTGAGAAATTGGTTGTGAAAGCAGACGAAGCATCCGTTGAGGAAGCACTCGCGTCTTTGGCCGAAACAGCACAAGACTTCAAAGCACGCAAGAAGGGCTCAAAAGCCAAAGACGGCGACCAAGTGATGATGGACTTCGTTGGCAAAGTTGACGGCGAAGCGTTTGAAGGCGGTTCTGCCGAAGATTACCCGCTGGTACTGGGCTCGAACTCGTTCATTCCGGGCTTTGAAGAGCAGCTGGTTGGCGTGAAAGCCGAAGAAGAAAAAGATGTAACCGTCAACTTCCCAGATGATTACCAAGCAGAGCACCTCAAAGGTAAAGAGGCCGTGTTTGCGTGCACAATCAAAGAAGTTAAAGAACCTGTTGCTGCTGAAATCAACGACGAGATGGCAACAAAATTCGGCGCAGAAGACCTTGCCGCACTGAAAGTGCAAATCGGCGAGCGTCTGGAAGCAGAATATGTTGGCGCATCCCGTGCAGTGATGAAGCGCGGCCTGCTGGACGCATTGGACGGCATGGTTGATTTCGATCTGCCACCATCCTTGCTAGAAGCTGAAGCTGGCCAGATTGCCCATCAGCTGTGGCATGAAGATAACCCAGAAGTTGAAGGCCACGATCATCCTGAGATCGAAACCACAGACGAGCACAAGACACTGGCGACACGCCGCGTGCGCTTGGGCCTGTTGTTGGCTGAACTGGGTCAGAAGGCCGAGCTGGAAGTTACAGACGCCGAGATGACACAAGCGATCATGAACCAGGCACGTCAGTACCCGGGGCAAGAGCGCCAGTTTTTTGAATTCGTTCAGCAAAACCAGCAGATGCAGCAACAAATGCGCGCACCGATCTTTGAAGACAAGGTTGTTGATCACGTTGTTGAGCAGGCAAATGTCACAGAGAAAGAAGTCTCTAAAGACGACCTGCAAAAAGCTGTTGAGGCGCTTGAAGAGGCATAAGCCTCTCAACGTTTTTGAATTAGAAAGGGCCGCCCGATTTGGTGGCCCTTTTTCGTTGGGTGGATGTTTAACCGGCTTTTAGCCCAGTCTCGACTAACATGCCGCGCCGCTTGGCCTCGTAATAATACCCGCGCGCATACCACCCAATGGCGGTGGTCTGATCCCCGTCTGACAACAGCCAAGCCCCCCGCAGGTATTTCCCCGCGAATTCCAAATTGGTGTCGGCGTTCAGCAGGTCATTGGGCTGACCTCGAAAACCCATTGTGCGGGCTGTTTGTGGCAAGATCTGTAGCAGACCATAGTAGGGGCCATTGCGCGCGCTGGGGTTGTGGGTGCTCTCACGAATGGCAAGACGGTGCACGAGGCTGCGGGGGATATCATAGTGATCTGCCCAGCGGTTGATGCTGGCACGCAGCTGTGGCGTCTCGTTTGGGTGGAGAGGGCTTGCTGGCCGCTTGGGCGGTTGTGAGGGCACCTTGGACGCGCATGCGGCGAGACTGACCGCGCAGAGGGCGATGAACGAACGACGGGTAAGGGCGGTCATAGGAGTTTCCTTGCGACAGTATTTCGTGCGGACGTTAGGGCGCTACGCCTGAGGACCACAAGGCGTCGTAATTCCGCTAGCATGGATCCGCGTATTGTTGAGGTTGGGAGACGTACGCTTTGAGCCTTTCGTGTCGACGAATAGATGCACACCCGGCGAAAGCCTGCAATGTGCCCATATTGACTATATGGGTTCAGATACATGGGTCCAGACTTCTGCATCTGGTTCGTGATCTGCACGTGCGCCATCCGTCTCCGCTCCAAGACGTTTCGCAACAGCTTGGGAACGATGATTTTCGCAATCAATGTAGCTTACTAATTGTTTGAATCCATGAGCTTGATACGCCCAACTACGAACTGCCTGCCCAGCTTCGGTTGCGTATCCATTGCCCTCGGCTCCTTCAAAAAGATGCCACGCCAGCTCAACTTCGGGCCAATTTGAATGCTTAAGCAGCCCCACACGACCGATAGGGAGACTCCGTCCACGTTCAATTAACGTAAAGAATCCAAACCCGTGCCATCGCCAGTGACCAATCCCGATCAAGAAGCCAAACCAAGCTTGTTCTTTGCTGCCCGTTTCTCCCTGAGACCGCATCCTCGGCGAACTCGTCATAAATCGGGTAAACTCAGGTAGGTCACTTTGAAGCGGTCCGCGCAGGATCAAGCGTTCCGTTTCAAGGACTGGTGCGGACGTCAAAGGGTCGGTCATATCGGACTCCGTTCGAGCGTTAGCTTAGGAAACATAATTCGCGATGGCCAGACGAATACACCGCCTATGGCTTCAAATGAGAGTGTAGCTTTGTCCGCATAGCGGGCGTTAGACACAAAAAAACGCCGCGCTAACAGCGCGGCGTTTTCTATTTTTCGAAAGGGAGAAGACTTATTTGTCTTCGTCGCCTGCGTCGTTAGAAGATGGCGCATCTGCTGCGTCGTCATCGTCGGATGCTGCGGAACCCAAATCGTCGAACAGTTCGGAAATCTCGAATTCTGCTGCGGCTTCTTCTTCCGCTGCGAGTTCTTGGATGGATTTACCGGCTGCCTGAAGTTCTGCTTCTTCGACGGAACGTGCAACGTTCAATTCGATTGTAGCAATAACTTCTGGGTGCAGAACAACCTGAACGTCGTGCACACCAAGGTATTTGATGGGTGCGGTCAGTACAACCTGCTTGCGATCTACTGTAAAGCCTTCGGCAGTTGCACCTTCGGCTGCGTCACGTGTTGTGACGGAACCATACAGGGCGCCTGCGTCGGAAGCGGAACGAATCACAACGAATTGCTGGCCGTTCAGTTTTACTGACATTGCTTCTGCTTCTGCTTTCGTCTCGAGGTTTTGAGCCTCAAGTTGGGCTTTTTGGCCCTCGAATGCTTTTACGTTAGCTTTGGACGCTGTCAGCGCCTTTTTCTGTGGCAACAGATAGTTGCGTGCGTAGCCGGATTTAACGTCAACGACGTCGCCCATCTGGCCAAGCTTTGCTACACGTTGGAGAAGGATAACTTGCATGTTCTAAGCTCCTTATTTCACTGCGTAGGGCAGCAGGGCGAGAAAACGAGCACGTTTGATGGCACGGGCCAGTTCACGTTGTTTTTTCGCAGAAACTGCGGTGATACGGGAAGGTACGATTTTGCCGCGCTCAGAGATGTAGCGTTGCAGAAGACGTGTGTCTTTGTAATCGATAGCCGGTGCATTGTCGCCAGAGAATGGGCAAACTTTGCGGCGGCGGAAAAATGGTTTTGCAGCCATGGTTTAGAGTCCTTTCAACAAGCTAAAATCAGCGACGTTCACGGCGCTCTGGGCGCTCGTCACGTTTTTGCATCTGAACGGATGGCAGGTCTTTGTGCTCGTCCATTTTGATGGTCAGAACGCGCATCACGTCATCATGCAAGCGCATCAGACGTTCCATCTCCTGCACGGCAGGTGCCGGTGCATCGGAGCGCAAAAAGGCGTAGTGGCCTTTGCGGTTCTTGTTGATTTTGTAGGCCATCGTTTTTACGCCCCAATACTCGCTGTCCACGAGTGTCCCGCCGTTATCGGAAAGGACGGTGCCGAAATGTTCGATCAGGCCTTCGGCTTGTGTGTTGGACAAGTCTTGGCGTGCGATCATTACATGCTCATATAGCGGCATGTGTGCTCCACTTATTTCAAGGCGCATTTCATAGGCAGGGCAATGATCCTTTGCGGCCCCACCACGAGAGTCTGCGCGGTTAAATCGTCTAGCAAAGGAAGCTCCGCATATACACCGTTTGGCGCGCGGCGCAAGGACACTTGTTTGCGTAGGTCTGTGTCGGTGCGGAAATTTATAGTTAATGCCGCGAGTCCGCCGTTACCTTGCCCAGATTTGGTCTCTTTTGGAAGGCAACGTTTTGTTAACACTTTAAAGGACAGCACAAATGACCCACACCGCCGACCATAGGTTTGAGCCCCCCGCCGCGATCAGCGTTGCACATACATTGAATGGCAGTCGGATGGTTTTGCGGATTGCGTTGAGAATTGGCGCGGCAACGACGGCGCTGGTGGCTTTTATGATCTGGTTTGCACCCGGTGCAGGTTGGGAAAGCGATATCATGCTGTTCAAGCTGATGTTGTCCATCATGTCTGGTCTACTTGCCATTGGATTGTGGCAGGCGAGCCTTCCACCCTTGCCGCCGACTGTTGTGGTCGATGTCGCAGTAGCCGAGTTGCGTTTGATCCGCGAAGGTGTGCCGGCAGAATACCGCGTATTGGAACGGTGTTCCTTTCGGGATCTGCATCTTGTTGAAATGTCGGGCCCGCATTTCACGTTCTGGGGGCAGGGAAACCGCCTTTTGGCCGATGTAACATTGAGTAACGCAGCTATTCACGCATCTCTCTTGGGGGCGCTACGCAGTGCCGGAAAATTGGCCTAGGGTGCTTCTTTGAGGTCAATCGCGGAGTTGTGTTCAAACGCGCGCACAATGTGTTGAACTCTGCAGGATTGAGTTTTTGCAGAAATGCGCTTTCTAATGGTGTATATTCAACAAGGAGAATCCCCAATGAAATCCCTCGTTCTTGCTGCTCTTTTGTCTGCTTCGGCTTCGATGGCGCTTGCCGCTGATAAATACGTCCTTGATGGAAGCCATAGTCAGGTTATCTTTTCGTATAACCACCTTGGTTTCTCAACAACACACGGCATGTTTTCCGGTTTTGAGGGCGAGATCATGTTTGATCAAGAAGACCCTGCGAAATCGTCGGTAACGGTTTCAATGCCAACGCTGTCAATGTTCACGGGTTGGGAACAGCGCGATGGACACTTCATGTCTGACGACTTTTTCGGCGCATCAGAAACCGATGTCATTTCGTTCACGTCCACTGGAATCGAGCTGACAAGTGATGATACGGCGATGATTACGGGCGATCTGACAATGAACGACACAACAAAATCTGTTGTTCTAGATGCCAAGTTGAACCAAGCAGGGGTGCACCCAGTAACGGGTAAACCTTCAGCAGGTTTCAACGCGACGACAACTGTTCTGCGGTCAGATTTTGGTGTTGATAAATTTGCGCCACATGTGGGCGATGAAGTTGAAGTTGTGATTTCACTTGAAGCAGTGAAAGCTGAATAAGCACTATTTAGTTTAATGAATGGGCCGCAGTGGGATTTCTCTCTGCGGCCTTTTCTTATTCTGCGACTGCGCGAGTGGCTGTCAGTTCAACGTTGACCTTTACAGAAAACGCGAGCGAACTCTCATCGGGCATGTTGTCTCCAATGGCAAAATCACGGCGGTCCAGCGTATAATTTGCGTGCAAGATTGCTGTGTCGCCGTTGACGGACAAACGGAAAGGCATGTCGAGCGGGACAGTCTGATCTTTGATGGTCAGTGTGCCTTTTGCTATAAAACCGTCAACACCGGTGATCAGATCGGCGCGGTAGGTCGCTGTGGCAAAACTACTAGCATCAAAAAAGTCCGGACCAAGGGCCTGATCAGTGACAGACCCAAGCATGAGTGAACCTACAGAGATCACGACTTCAACATCGCCAGACGGCCCGCTGATGAGGGCTGGGTCAAACGAGATGTCTGCGGTCCAATCTGAAAAGCTACCCTCAACCAGCGAGCCAAACTGCGTGACGGCAATCACTATGCTGCCATCCTGCACGCGCCAATCAGAGGTAACTTCTTCAAGCTCAGCCGCTTGGGCGGTACTGGTGTGCGGGGAGTAGAGGCCAAATGCTGTGCCTGCACCTAAGGTGATGGCCCAGACTGCAAGGGCCGCAAGCAGGGGTGTTGTGCCGTGACGGGCTCGCGGAAGCGTTGCAAGCTCGGGGGCACCATTGAGCATCCGCCGCAATGTTGCGTCGCGGTCGATAACTTGGTGCTTGATGGCGCCCAAAACGTGGAGCGCGATGGTCACGGCCATGATTTTGCCAAAGACCCAATGCGCGCCGCCAAATAGCGCAGCAATTGCTTCGGATTTAGGAATGAATGGCAGACCTTGGCCCAGCGGCCACCAAATTGGCGCAAAGCCGGTTGTAGCTGCATGGTGCATCCAACCCGACATCGGGGCCAACACAAGTGATCCATACAACAACCAATGCGCTGTTTCGGCCATAAATGTTTCGGCCTTTTGATCCGGATGGAGGGGAGCAGGTTTTGGTTGAGACAGTGCCCATGCGATCCGCGCAAGCGCTACAAAGAAAACAGACACGCCAAGGGTTTTGTGCAACGAGAAAAACCATGCTTTGCGCGCCAGTTGTTCTGAGGTTTCAAAAGGTAGCTCATTTGCGATCAGTGCCACAGGGATGAGCGTGATCACCAACAATGCGGTGAGCCAGTGAAACAGGCGTGTAACGCTGCCATATCGGGTGTGTGTATTGCTCATTGCCATCGGGCTGCTCCATGAGTCGCTGTTTCGGGTAAGGGTACAGAGTCCTGCTGGCGGAACAATTGCAGATTACGCAGGGTGAGTGTGCGCTCTTGTGAGGGCGGGCTCGCTTCGCTACACCGATTTCCAAACATTTCTGGAGGCAGTTCATGAGTATCGCATTCGTATTTCCCGGTCAGGGCGCACAAACCATCGGCATGGGCCATGATCTTGCGCAGGCCTATCCGGCTGCACGCGCAGTATTTGAAGAGGTTGACGATGCTTTGGGCGAAAAGCTGAGTGCGCTGATTTGGGAGGGGGATAAAGAAACCCTGACCCTTACGGAAAACGCACAACCTGCGTTGATGGCAACATCCATGGCGGCGATGCGTGCGCTAGAGGCTGAGGGCATTGATATCACAAAGGCGTCATTTGTTGCAGGTCACAGTCTGGGCGAATATTCGGCGCTTTGTGCAGCGGGTGTGTTCACCTTGGCCGACACAGCGTGTCTGTTGCGCACGCGTGGTCGCGCGATGCAATCTGCTGTACCAGTCGGGCAGGGAGCTATGGCGGCAATCTTGGGGCTGACGGCGGATGATGTTACAGCATTGGCGGCTGAGGCGGCTGGTGATGACGTGTGCCAGCTGGCAAATGAAAACGATCCAACGCAAAACGTGATTTCTGGCAGTAAAGCGGCAATTGAGCGTGCGATTGACATGGCCAAGTCCAAAGGGGCCAAGCGGGCCCTTCCATTGCCTGTTTCTGCACCGTTCCATTGCGCCTTGATGCAGCCTGCGGCAGATGAAATGGCCAAGGCGTTAGCAGAGGTACAGATTAACGCGCCTGCCGTGCCGCTTGTGGCGAATGTCCTCGCCGAGGCCGTTGCATCGGCTGATCCGATTGCCCAGTTGTTGGTTGATCAAGTAACGGGCCGCGTGCGCTGGCGTTCATCCGTCGAATGGATGGTGTCGCAAGGCGTGACAGACTTCTGGGAAATCGGAGCGGGCAAGGCGTTGTCGGGCATGATCCGCCGCATTCACAAAGAATCGGTTTTGCGCAATGTGGGTGTTGCTGCAGACGTTAAGGCCGCTCTTGAAGCATAATAGCATTTCGCGTCGCACGTTTCTGCTTGGCGGTGGTGCGGCGCTTGCTGGCTGTAGTGGACGTTTGCACGGGTACCGGTGCAGGGTTGGCTTTGCGGTCATAAATGAGCGTTTGTTGATGCACGGCAAGGTCACGCGCCGTACGTTGCGGGATTTCTCCCTAGTTATGGAACAGAATCCGCAGATCACTACGTTGGTTCTACAGGACATGCCGGGTACGGGCGATGAAGCGGCAACTATTGCCTTGGGCTATGATGTACGTGCGCGCGGGCTTGAGATTGCGCTGCAGAGCGATAGCGAAATTGCTGGCGGTGCTGTGGCATTGTTTTTGGCAGGTACGCAGCGGCGTATGGTTGAGGGCGCAGAAATCGAACTAGCCAGTTGGAATGATGGTGGTGTGAAGGAGCGAGTGTTGTCTCGGGGTGATCCTGCCCATGCCCCGCTGCTGCAATACGTTCAGGATATGCTGGGATCAGACGAGTTTTACTGGTTTGCCTTGCAGGCTGCGCCCGAGGGCGAGATATATAGGATGACCGCGCAAGAGATTGTGCACTACGGGTTGCTGACGGAACCTGTCAAAGTTTGGAATTAGGAAGGAAATGACACATGTTTGATCTGACAGGAAAAAATGCGCTGGTGACTGGCGCGTCGGGTGGCATTGGCGCCGACATCGCACGTGCGCTGCACGCGCAGGGGGCGACTGTGGGCCTATCAGGGACGCGCACAGAGCCGCTGGAGGCTTTAGCGGCAGAATTGGGCGAACGCGCCCATGTGTTGGCGTGTAACCTAAGCGATATGGAAGCTGTTGAGGCACTGCCCAAGCAGGCTGCTGCGGCGATGGGATCGGTTGATATTCTGGTGAATAACGCAGGTATCACGCGCGACAACCTGTTTATGCGCATGTCTGATGATGAGTGGCAGTCTGTGTTGAACGTTAACCTCACAGCGACATTCAAGCTGTGTAAAGGTGTGATGCGCGGCATGATGAAGGCACGTTGGGGCCGGATTGTGAATATTTCTTCGATCGTCGGCGCGACGGGTAACCCCGGTCAGGCGAATTATGCAGCGTCGAAGGCGGGCATGATCGGGATGTCAAAGAGCCTTGCTTATGAGGTCGCAAGCCGCGGTATCACTGTGAATGCAGTTGCGCCGGGCTTCATCGCCACGGCGATGACTGACAAACTGACGGATGATCAAAAATCTGGAATCATGGGGCAGATTCCTGCTGGTCGCATGGGCACCCCCGACGAGATCGCAGGCGCAGTTGTGTATCTGGCAAGTGCGGAAGCCGCTTATATCACAGGGGCGACCTTGCATGTGAACGGTGGCATGGCCATGTTGTAACAGCGCTTGGATAAGCGTTTGCGTACCTCGCTTCATATGCTAAAGGGGGCGCAGAATAATCCAGACGGGCGCTTGCAAGTGACCCACGCCTTGTGCGAGCAAGGAAAACGAGCCGCCCTACAAGGGCACCTTCTGACCCCTTCCATAATCGGAGCGGGCAGAAACCCAAAAGGGGCCAAATGGCCCGATGAGTGAGGACTATAGTATGAGCGACGTTTCAGACCGCGTTAAAAAGATCGTTGTTGAGCACCTTGGTGTTGAAGAAGACAAAGTGGCCGAAAACGCCTCTTTCATTGATGATCTGGGTGCAGACAGCCTCGACACTGTCGAGCTGGTAATGGCATTCGAAGAAGAATTTGGCATCGAAATCCCTGATGACGCGGCCGAAAATATCCAAACCTTCGGTGACGCAGTCAAGTTCATCACAGAAGCCTCCTAATTTGGCTTTCGCCGGGTCCGCTCGGCAATAAAATTCTTAAACGGCGTCACCTTTTGCGGATCGGCGCCGTTTTTGATTCCTGTCGTAATTGGAGCTTGTCCCAATTGGATTGAAGCGGCAAGTCTGGGGGTAGTTCCCGCACCCTCAATGAAAGCCCCGCAATTAATGCTTCGCACAATTCCAACGATCAATACGCCACGCGTGACCCTGCGCGGTATGCGAACAGAAGATTTTACACGGTTTGCGGATATTTGGGCAAAGCCCGAGGTCGTGAGCCATATAGGTGGCAAGCCATGGCCGAAATCGCGCAGTTGGGATTCCTTTTTGCGAAATGCAGGCCATTGGCAGATCACGGGATTTGGGCAATGGGCGGTTCAAATTCACGGTCATTCTGAAATGTCGGGCCAGACCGGATTCTTTTACGGATCTCGCGGCTTAGGTGAGGATTTTGACCCATTTCCCGAAACAGGTTGGGTATTGGACCCACAGTTTCAGGGGCAGGGCTTTGGGATTGATGCGGCAACTGCAGCGCATGACTGGTTTGACCGAGTGGTTGCGGGACGTAGTGTATGTATGATCACACCAGATAATGAGGGCTCGCTAAAGATCGCCCAAACGCTGGGGTATGTTGCGCTGCGTGAAACGTTGATTGAGGGTGATCCGGTTGTTTTGATGACGCGAAAGGGCCCTCCGGTTTAAGGCTGGATGTCTCGCGTGCCAAAATGGAACGTCATGCTGATGCGTCTTTCTGGAGCCATTAGGGTATTCTTGCCAGTATTGACCCTGAGACTTGAACAATGTCCTGCCTCCAAGGTATAGCCAAGGCTAAGCAATATTACACTAAAGGGCAGAACATATGCGCAGAGTGGTCGTTACGGGTTTGGGTTTGGTCACACCGTTGGCAGACGGTGTTGAGAAAAGCTGGGAGCGGATTCTGGACGGTCAGTCCGGTGCGGGCCCTATTACAGGTTTTGACGCAAGCCGTGTCATCACAAAATACGCGTGCGAAGTTCCTTTGGGGGACGGCACGGATGGTACGTTTAACGCTGATACCTACATGGCCCCAAAAGATCAGCGTAAGGTTGATACGTTCATTTTGTTTGGTCTGGCTGCTGCCCAGCAAGCGATTGAAGACGCGGGCTGGACACCGGATGACCGTGAAAGCCTTGAACGAACAGGTGTTCTTATTGGTTCGGGCATCGGTGGTTTGAACTCCATTGCTAACACTGCTGTGATGATGGCTGAAAAAGGCCCAAAGCGTGTAAGCCCGTTCTTTGTACCGGGGGCGCTGATCAACCTGATCTCGGGTCAGGTGTCGATTAAGTATGGCTATAAAGGTCCAAACCACTCGGTTGTGACAGCCTGTTCGACGGGTGCCCATGCGATAGGCGATGCGAGCCGTTTGATCCAGTACGGTGATGCCGATGTGATGATTGCGGGGGGCGCAGAAGCGGCGATCTGTGAGATTGGTATTGCTGGCTTTAACGCCTGCAAAGCGCTGAGCACTAAAGGCGAGGACGATCCCAAGAAGGCCAGCCGTCCCTATGACAAGGACCGTGATGGTTTTGTAATGGGTGAGGGCGCAGGTATTGTGGTTCTCGAAGAATACGAACATGCGAAAGCACGTGGTGCCAAGATTTACGCCGAGGTGATTGGCTATGGCTTGTCGGGCGACGCCCACCACATCACGGCTCCGTCCGAGGATGGTGAAGGTGGCGAGCGTTCCATGCGGGCAGCATTGGGCCATGCTGGATTGGAACCTAAAGACATCGATTATATCAACGCCCATGGTACATCCACCATGGCGGATACCATCGAATTGGGGGCCGTTGAACGCATGCTGGGAGAGCATGCTGGCAATGTGACCATGTCTTCGACCAAATCGGCAACGGGGCACCTTTTGGGGGCTGCGGGCGCGATTGAAGGTATTTTCTCGATCCTTGCGATCCGCGATCAGATCGCACCGCCGACGATCAACCTTGATAACGTTGCAGTTGAGACCAAGATCGATTTGGCACCGAATGCCGCAGTGAAACGTGAAATCAAAGTGGCGCTTAGCAACTCGTTCGGCTTTGGCGGAACAAACGCGAGCGTATTGTTTGGAAAGGTCGAGTAAATGTGGCGCCATGTTGCGGCCAATGCCCTCACATTTTTGATGGTGGCATTTTTCCTGTTGGGCGGCGTGATCATTTGGGGCAAGGCGCAATACGATGCGCCCGGTCCGCTGACGCAGGCTGTTTGTGTGCAGGTAAAAAGTGGTAGTAACATGCGCGCCTTGGGCAAAAACCTTGCTGATCAGGGGGCTGTGACTTCGGCGTCAATTTTCCGCCTTGGTGCGAATTACGAAGAAAAGACCAGCAAACTGAAGGCAGGCAGCTTTTTAGTTGAACCGGAAGCCACGATGAAAGAGATTGTGGATGTTGTCACACGTGGGGGCGCAAGCACCTGTGGTACTGAAATTGTGTACCGTATCGGTGTAAATCGCGTGAGCGTTCAGGTGCGCGAACTTGATCCTGTGACAAACCGCTTTGCTGAATTAGCTCAATTCACGCCAGGCACGGATGAGGTTCCATCTGAGTATACCGAAACACGTGACCAGTCTGACGTCCGGTTTCGTATTGCGATGGCTGAAGGTGTGACAAGCTGGCAGGTGGTGAATGCAATCTCTGGCATGGATATCATGGAGGGTGTTGTTGCTGAAACGCCTGCTGAGGGGTCACTTGCGCCGGATAGTTATGAAGTGCGCAAAGGCGATGACCGTGCAGCGTTGATTGGGCGGATGCAGGCGGCGCAGGAAACGCTGGTTGCGGCCGCGTGGGAGGCGCGCGCGGCTGATTTGCCAATTGATAGCCCCGAAGAATTGCTGATCCTTGCGTCATTGGTTGAAAAAGAGACGGGTGTTGCCGGTGAACGTAAGCAGGTTTCAAGCGTGTTTGTGAACCGTCTGAACCAGGGGATGCGTCTGCAGACGGATCCGACGGTGATTTATGGTATTACAAAGGGTGAGGGTATTTTGGGCCGTGGTTTGCGCCGCAGTGAGCTACGTCGCGAAACGCCGTATAACACCTATGTGATCCCTGCATTGCCGCCGACACCAATTGCAAATCCGGGACGTGCAAGCCTGTTGGCAGCAGCACAGCCGGATGAGACGCCCTACATCTTTTTCGTAGCTGATGGCACAGGCGGTCACGCCTTTGCGGTGACTTTGGATGAGCATAACAACAATGTTGCGGAATGGCGCAAGATCGAAGCTGAGCGTAAAGCTGCTTCGGGGAACTAGGTGTTGCGCGCACCGTTCGCTGGTTCAGTAAACGGCTAACACACATGAAGTATACCAGTCTCATGCTAGGAGATTTGGGAAACGGCCCTCACGCATAGTTGGGGCCGTTTTTTCATGTCTTTCGATTGGAGGAATCCAAGCGAAAGGACCGAGAACATATGACTACCCAACCGGTGCCGCACCTTGATGAGTTGGCGCATGCGGAGGCTATGTTTGCCTCTGTTCAGCGTTCGCTTGCCGAACTTAGAGAAGCATTAGAGAGCCTGAAAGAACGGGCCATAGCCGGAGAGGAAATTGATGCAACCACAACATCAAAGACTGTTAACCAACTGTCGGAGACGGTCGCACGTTGTCAGAAAGCGGGATTGATCTTGAATGACTGCCGAAACAAACAAGCCGGAATTGCGCGAGGGGGATATGCCCTCGACCTCGACAAAGCGCGGGCTGATATCGGGTGCAAACTTGATCGGCTCCGCTGTTCCATCGGTTCAGGACAGTTTCCTGAATGAGCTGGATGAGGGAGAGCTTCGTGCTCTCCCTTACTTATTCGATTTTTGGGCCTTGGAACATCAATTGCCACCAAGTGGTGATTGGCGTTCATGGGTCATTATGGGGGGGCGCGGTGCGGGTAAAACCCGCGCTGGCGCTGAGTGGGTGCGGGCCGTTGTGGAAGGCGCGCGACCATTGGATGCCGGGCGGTGCCGTCGCGTTGCGTTGGTGGGTGAAACCATAGAGCAGGTGCGCGAAGTGATGATCTTTGGGGACAGCGGGATTATGGCCTGTTCACCCGAAGATCGGCGTCCTGATTGGGAGGCGACCCGCAAGCGGCTTGTCTGGCCTAACGGAGCAATTGCTACGGTGCATTCGGCGCATGACCCTGAAGGGTTGCGTGGGCCGCAGTTTGATGCGGCGTGGGTGGATGAAATCGCCAAATGGAAAAAATCTCAAGAGACGTGGGATATGCTTCAATTTGCGTTGCGTCTGGGGGATCATCCGCAGGTTTGCGTCACGACGACGCCGCGCAATGTTGGAGTGCTTAAGGCGCTGTTAAAATCGCCATCTACCGTAGTGACCCACGCACCAACTGAAGCGAACCGCGCGAATTTGGCGGCATCGTTTTTGGAAGAGGTGCGCGCGCGGTATCGCGGGACGCGTTTGGGGCGGCAGGAACTGGACGGCGTGCTGTTGGCGGATTCCGAGGGTGCACTTTGGACGTCTGAAATTCTGGAAGGCACGCGGGTCGCTGATGTGCCTGAGTTGGACCGGATTGTCGTCGCTGTGGATCCTGCAACCACATCGGGCGCATCAGCTGATGAATGCGGGATTGTGGTGGCTGGTGTGCAATGTAGTGGCCCACCACAAGACTGGCGTGCGTATGTTTTGGGGGATTGCACCGTTTCGGGGCAGGGTCCTAGTGGCTGGGCGCGCGCAGCAATTGCGGCAATGGAGCGGTTTGGCGCGGATCGTCTGGTAGCAGAGGTCAACCAAGGCGGACAGATGGTCCAAGAGGTGATCCGGCAAGTTGACCCGCTGGTACCCTACAAAGGTGTACATGCCAGTCGCGGCAAGGTTGCGCGCGCCGAACCGATTGCTGCGTTGTACGAGCAGGGGCGGGTGAAGCATGTGGCCGACCTTAATGGTCTTGAGGATCAAATGACGCGGATGACGCGACAAGGCTATGAGGGCGGCGGGTCGCCGGACCGGGTTGATGCACTGGTGTGGGCGCTGCATGAGTTGATGATTGAACCCGCAGCGAAATGGCGACAACCGGGGGTGCGGTCGCTTTAGCGGTTTTTTTGGAGTGTGGTTTGGAAAGGGAGGCTTTGGCCTCCCTTTTTTGTTTTTGGCTAGGTTTTATTGGTGAAAATGGTGTTGCGCAGTGTGCGGGCGCTCTGGTTCCGAGGCCTTAAATCTTTGGTGAGAGATTGTTCTTCAGAGACGCCCAAGCAGTCAGTCTGCGGCGGGATATGACCAAGGAGAAGCTTAGGTGTTTGATTTTCTAAAGCGTGGAACGGCGGACGTAGTGGAAGCCAAAGCATCGGCGACGGGGCGTGTTGTCGCCATGCAGAGCTCCGGCCGTGTAGCGTGGAGTCCGCGGGATACTGTCTCGCTGACGCGCACTGGTTTTGCTGGCAATCCTGTCGGGTTTCGCTCGGTTAAATTGATCGCTGAGGCGGCGGCGGCATTGCCGTTGGTTTTGCAGAACGCTGAGCAGAGATTTGATTCACATCCAGTGCTGGGGCTGATTGCACGGCCAAACGGCGCGCAGGGGCGTGCCGAGTTTTTGGAAGCGTTATACGGACAGCTGCTTTTGTCGGGTGATGGATACTTAGAAGCGGTTGGGGGTGACGCGGGTGTGCCGCTGGAACTGCATGTGTTGCGCTCTGAGCGCATGTCAGTGGTGCCAGGCGCAGATGGGTGGCCTGTGGCATATGAATACGCAGTGGGAGGGCGCAAGCATCGGTTTGACGCCACACAAGGCGCGCCGATTTGTCATGTGCGCAATTTTCATCCGCAAGATGACCACTATGGGTTTAGCCCGATGCAGGCGGCAGCGACGGCGGTTGATGTGCATAACTCTGCTTCGCGCTGGTCCAAGGCGTTGTTGGACAATGCGGCGCGCCCATCAGGTGCCATAATCTATAAGGGTGCTGACGGGCAGGGTGCGATGAGCACGGACCAATATGAACGCCTGGTCAATGAGATGGAGAGCCATCACCAAGGTGCGCGCAACGCGGGGCGCCCGATGTTGCTGGAGGGCGGGCTTGATTGGAAGCCAATGGGGTTCTCGCCCTCGGACATGGAGTTTCAAAAGACCAAGGAAGCAGCAGCACGTGAGATCGCATTGGCGTTTGGTGTGCCGCCGATGTTGATCGGCATTCAGGGTGATGCGACCTATGCGAATTACCAAGAAGCGCACCGCGCATTTTACCGTCTGACTGTTTTGCCACTGGCGACACGAGTGACGGCGGTACTGGCGCATTGGTTGTCTGGTTTCACGGATGAGTTGGTAGAGCTGAAGCCAGATCTGGATCAGGTGCCGGCGTTGAGTGCCGAACGGGATGCGCAATGGGCGCGTGTGGCGGGCGCGGATTTTCTGACGGAAGCGGAAAAGCGGGCGATGCTAGGGCTGCCAGTGGTGGTGGCGGATGAGTGAGAATCCCCCAGAGCGGTTTTTATGTGCGCCGGGAATGCAGTTGCAGGCGCATGAACGCGTGAGTGCTATCCATTTTGAGAACCTCACGAAGCGGTTGGACCGGATCGAACTGATGATGGAGCGCCTTGAGAGGCGGCTTTGGTTGACAGTTTACGGGGTGGTCGCGGTGATTTTGGCGCAAGCGGTGCGGACGTTTCTGGTGGTGGGGCCTGCGGGCTGAACGGGAATACAGGAGAAGATCATGGATATGAGTGGAAATGGCTTCGCGCAGGGCGCGGAGAACGGGGAAGGTTTGCCTGCTCTTGAGCGCAAGTTCATGCAGTTTGACGAAGTTGCCAAGGTGGATGGCGGTGTTGAGATCAAAGGTTATGCCAGTTTTTTCGGGGACGTCGATCAGGGCAACGACGTTGTTCAGAAGGGTGCCTATGGCGCGAGTTTGAAAGCGCTGAAGGCGGCCAGACGCGGCGTGAAGATGCTGTGGCAACATGATCCGGCGCAGCCGATTGGCGTGTGGGATGTGGTGCAGGAAGACGCAAAGGGTCTGTTCGTAAAGGGGCGCATTTTGCAGTCCGTTGAAAAGGGTCGTGAGGGGATCGCGCTAATCGAAGCAGGTGCCATTGACGGTTTGTCGATTGGTTACCGCACGGTGAAAGCAAGCAAAAATACCAAGGGCCAGAGGCTCTTGCAGGAACTGGAGCTTTGGGAGGTGTCGGTTGTGACATTCCCAATGCTGCCCAGTGCGCGGGTGGGGGCAAAGGCGGATGGATTAAGTCCGGTCGCAGACGTCCTGCGCGAAATGGCAGAGGTTTTTGATACGGCATCTGCCGCCATCACACCTGTGTCCAAGCAACCATAAGGGGAATGCAGATGAGCAGAACCGAACGAGATGCCGCGGAGCTTTCCCCGGCTGAGGATGTGCGACGCGCCGTGAGTGGTTTCGTCACACAATTCAAGGGCTTCCAAGCCGAAATTGAGACCAAACTTCAACAAACAGAAGAGCGAATGACCATGCTGGATCGTAAAACAATGACTGCCGCGCGTACGCCGTTGGCGGGTGCTACTGAGGCGGGCGCGCCGCATAAGAAGGCCTTTAATACCTATGTGCGTTCGGGAGATGATGATGGCCTGCGCGGCCTTGAGTTGGAGGGCAAGGCGCTGTCTTCGGCGGTGAATTCGGATGGTGGGTATCTTGTTGATCCGCAAACTTCGGAGACGGTGAAATCCGTGTTGAACACAACGGCGTCGATCCGCGCAATTGCGTCTGTCGTGAACGTTGAGGCCACATCGTATGATGTGCTTGTGGATCACACCGATGTAGGTGCGGGTTGGGCAACTGAAGCCTCCACAATTGCCGAAAGCGATACACCGCAGATCGATCGTATCACGGTACAGTTGCACGAGCTGAGCGCGCTGCCAAAAGCGTCCCAGCGTCTGTTGGACGATGCGGCGTTTGACATCGAGGGTTGGCTGGCTGGTCGCATTGCGGATAAATTTGCCCGCGCCGAAGCTGGCGCATTTATCAACGGTGATGGCATCGACAAACCTAAAGGTTTCCTTGTGCATGCTGCCGTTGACAACGACGTTTGGGCATGGGGCAATCTTGGCTATGTGCCAACGGGTGTCGCGGGAGAAGTCACCGCGGATTCCATCGTGGACGTTGTCTATGCGCTGGGTGCGCAGTACCGTGCCAATGCATCTTTTGTGATGAATTCCAAGACTGCCGGCCTTGTGCGCAAGCTGAAAGACATGGATGGCCGTTTCTTGTGGTCTGATGGTCTGGCTGCAGGCGAGCCTGCACGTCTAATGGGCTATCCTGTGCTGATCGCCGAAGACATGCCAGATGCGGGCACGGATGAGTTTGCTATGGCCTTTGGCGATTTCGCCTCTGGTTACACAATCGCCGAACGTCCTGATCTGCGCATCCTACGCGATCCCTTCAGCGCCAAACCACATGTTTTGTTCTACGCAACCAAACGGGTTGGCGGTGATGTGAGCGATTTCGCAGCAATCAAGCTTTTGAAATTCGGCACCTCCTAAGGCGGAGTGCTGAAACCGGGGCGGGGTAACCCGCCCTGGTCCGGGCGTACGCCCTGAATACCGCTTCGTGTTGTCTAGCTGCTCCCCTCCGACCGAGCAATGCGAAGACGGGGTGTACGTCCGGGACGGGGGAGTGGCCTGCAAGGACGAAATTGTATGGCAAGTTTGAGAAAGGCTTTTGGATGTTGATCGAAGAGACGAATGTGCCGGATGCGGCCCTGCCGATTGCGGCGTTCAAGGCGCATATGCGGATGGGGAGCGGGTTTGATGAGGACACTCTGCAAGACGTGGTCCTAGCCAGCTTTTTGCGCGCTGCCATGGCAGCAGTTGAAGCGCGGACTGGCAAGGTGTTGATGGAACGCGAGTTCACGATGGTTTCATCTGCGCAGCACAACGGGGATATGATTCCGTTTACAGTGGCACCAGTGACGTTGATTGCGGATGTGAAACTGGTGTCACGCAGCGGCAGTGAGCAAACGGTAAGTACGGATGTTTACTGGCTGGAACGGGACGGGCATTTGCCGCGGTTGCGCTCTGTGGGAGCCAGTCTACCCCAGATTGAAACGGGCGGCGAATTGCGCGTACAGTTTCTGGCGGGGTTTGGTCCTGAATGGGATGATGTGCCTGCTGATATGCAGCAGGCCGTGCTGATGCTCGCGTCGCATTATTATGAATACCGCCATGATACTGGTTTGAGTGACGGGTGCATGCCGTTTGGTGTGGCCTCGTTGATAGAGCGGTTCCGCCGGTTGCGGTTGGGTCGTAGCGGGGCGGTGGCATGAAGGTCCCTCACCTTAATCGCCAGTTGGTGTTGGAAACCCCCGATTCACTGAGCGATGGCGCGGGCGGCTATGTGCAAGGTTGGGTTCCTGCAGGGATATTGTGGGCTGAAGTTACGTCGCGCAGTGGCCGCGAAACGGCGCGAAACGGGGCTCCGGTGAGCCGCATGGCGTACCGCATCACGGTGCGCGGTGCCCCGATCGGGAGCGATCAACGACCAGCAGCCCCCCAGCGGTTTCGGGACGGGGATCGGATTTTTACAATTCAGGCAGTGACAGAGGCAGATCCGGCTGGCCGGTATCTGACCTGCTTTGCCCAAGAGGAGCAAGTTGTATGAGCTATGGAGTTTCAGGGGCGCTTCAGGCAGCGGTATTTACCGCGCTGAGCGCTGATACGGCATTAACCACGCTGGTGGGGACCGCGATTTATGACGCTGTGCCAGTGGGTACTGTGCCGGCCATTTATGTCCTGCTCGGATCAGAGACTGTGCGCGAAGCCTCGGATGTCAGCGGAGAAGGTGCGGTGCACACGTTTACCGTATCGGTCATAACAACCAACCCCGGCTTTACCTCTGCCAAAGCGGCAGCAGGTGCCGTTAGCGACGCGTTACAGGACGCTGAGCTGACATTATCGCGGGGCTCGCTTGTCTCGCTGAGGTTCGAACGCGCGGTGGCGCAACGCGTAGATTCTGCAAGTGCGCGGCAGATTGATCTGCGTTTCCGTGCGCGCGTGCAGGACGACTAATTCTCAACGCCGTAAGGCACACATCAGGAGTATATGAGATGGCTATTCAAGCAGGCAAAGACCTTTTGGTCAAAGTGGATATGAGCACGGATGGAAACTATGAGACCATCGCGGGTTTGCGGGCAACGCGCATTAGTTTCAATGCCGAGGCGGTTGACGTGACCACACTCGATAGTGAGGGCGGGTGGCGTGAACTGTTGGCTGGTGCGGGCGTGCGGTCAGCTTCGATCAGTGGTTCAGGCGTGTTTCGCGATGAGGCAACGGATGAGCGCGCGCGCCAACTGTTGTTTGACGGGCTAACGCCTAACTTTCAGGTGGTCATCCCCGAGTTTGGCGTTGTTGAGGGGCCTTTCCAGGTCACTTCGCTGGAGTATTCAGGCCAGTTGAACGGTGAAGCCACGTATGAGCTATCGCTGGCCTCGGCGGGTCAGTTGCAATTCGTCCCTTACGTCGACGCTGTCGAGTAAAAATGGAAAATCGGTGGAGGGGAGAGGTGGTGCTGGTTGTGGATGATCAGCACCACCGCATGAAGCTGACGCTAGGCGCGTTGGCGGAGTTGGAGGAAGAACTGGTTGAACCATCACTTATGGCATTGGTTCAGCGGTTCGAAACTGGCGGGTTTAGCACACGCGATGTGCTGGCGTTGCTATGTGCAGGAATGCGCGGCGGTGGCGTTCAAATGGACCCCGACACGTTGGCGCAGGCCGAGATCGAAGGCGGGCCAATGCGTGCAGCGCAAGCCGCAGCAGAGCTATTGGCGCGGGCGTTTGTGGTCGCGCCATGAGCAAGGGTTTTGACTGGCCCGCATTGATGCGGGCCGGCCTTCACGGTCTGGGCCTGAGCCCTGACGCGTTCTGGGCGCTGACCCCTGTAGAATTGCAGCTGATGCTGGGCAATGACGCAAGCAAAGCACCCATGCTGAGTGATGGTTTAGCAGCCTTGATGGCCGCCTATCCGGACAAGAAAAAGGATCAAATTGATGATAGATGATGAAAGCTTTGATAATCTGGCCACAGACGCCTCTGAGCTGAACCAAACTTTGGGTCAGACCAGTACTCTAGTATCGGGATTTGACAGTGAGTTGCGTCGTATGAGCACCTCGTTGGCGGCGACCGGCAAGGACGTTGCTGCATTGGAAAAGGGGCTGAGCCGCGGACTTCGTAGAGCATTTGACGGTGTGGTGTTTGACGGACTGAAGTTGTCTGATGCACTGACTACAGTTGCCCAGTCACTTTCAAACAGCGCCTATAACGCAGCCGTGAAGCCGGTCACAGATCACTTTGGCGGGCTGCTTACCCAAGGATTAACAGGACTGGCGCAGGGTATCTTGCCGTTTGCCAACGGTGCGCCGTTTAGTTCGGGTCGTGTGATGCCGTTTGCGGATGGCGGTATCGTCTCACAGGCTACCCATTTCGGGATGCGCGGTGGCATGGGGGTGATGGGCGAAGCCGGGCCGGAGGCGATCATGCCTTTGGCACGTGGTCCTGACGGCAAGCTGGGCGTCAGGGCCGGCGGCGGCGGCGGCGCACCTACTGTGGTGATGAACATTACGACTCCGGATGCAGCAGGTTTCCAGCGTTCACGCGGGCAAATTGCAGCACAAATGAGCCGCGCGTTGAGCGCTGGTCAGAAAAACAGATAATAGGGGAGCGTCGCTATGAACTTTCATGAAGTACAATTTCCGGCTGATCTGAGCTTTGGTGCGCTTGGCGGGCCGCAACGCCGTGTTGATGTTGTTGCGCTTGCCAACGGTTATGAGGAACGCAACACGCCGTGGGCCCATTCGCGTCGCCTATATGACGCGGGACTGGGGCTGAGGTCACTGGATGATGTGGAGGCTGTGATTGCGTTTTATGAAGCGCGTTATGGTCAGATGTACGGGTTTCGCTGGAAGGATTGGTCGGATCACAAATCGTCTATTCCATCTGCGGCGATCTCCCGTGCGGACCAGGAAATCGCAACTGGCGATGGTGTCACGGCCACATTCCAGATCATCAAAAACTACCGTTCAGGTGGACATGTGTACGCGCGACCAATCACCAAGCCTGTCAAGGGCAGTGTGATGGTTGCAGTTGAGCAGGATGATAAACAGGACACCATTGACTATACGGTTGATGAGACAACGGGCCTGATCACATTCTTTAACCCGCCAGATCCCGATACACGGGTTTATGCAGGCTATGAGTTTGATGTGCCCGTGCGTTTTGACAGTGACAGCCTGCTGACCAACATCGCAAGTTTTCATGCGGGCCAGGTGCCAGACATTCCAGTACGCGAGGTGCGTGTGTGATGGTGGACTTCAATGACGAACTCGCGACGCATCTGGGGGGCGGTCTGACAACCGTCTGTCATGCATGGGCGATCACTCGAAAAGACGGTGCGATATTCGCGTTTACCGATCACGACCTTCCGCTTAGTTTTGCAGGGTATGAGTTCCGCGCAGACACGGGGCTGAGCGCGATGGCATTGGCGCAATCAACGGGGTTATCGGTGGATAACACTGAAGCCTTGGGAGCGTTGTCGGATGCATCCCTGCGCGAGGACGAGATTGAGCAAGGGCGATTTGACGGGGCAGAAGTGCGCGGATGGTTGGTGAATTGGGTCGACACTGAACAGCATTGGCTAAACTTTCGTGGAACTTTGGGCGAGCTGACGCGTGCAGGTGGCGGTTTCCGTGCTGAGCTGCGGGGCCTGACAGAAGGCTTAAATCGTCCGCTGGGTCGGGTCTATCAAAAGCCATGTTCAGCGGTTCTGGGTGACGGAAATTGCCGGTTCAATCTTGATCAGGAAAGCTACTCTCAGGAGTTGGCGATACAAACAGTAGAGGGCGCACGGCGCTTTGTTTGGGAGGATTTTTTGTTCTATGACACTGATTGGTTTACCCGTGGTCGTCTTGAGATTGTTGAAGGTCCGGCGAAAGGGCTTTGGGGGACAATCAAATCCGACCGGATTGAAGGCAGTGCACGAATTGTCGAGTTGTGGGAGCCGATCCGCGGCTTGATCAGCGCGGGTACTCAGGTACGGTTGGTGGCTGGATGTGACAAGTTGGTCGATACTTGTAGGCTCAAGTTCAACAACTTTGACAATTTCCAGGGCTTTCCAGATTTACCGAGCGAAGACTGGGTGATCGCAGTGCCCAGCAGCAGCAAGGCCAACAACGGCGGGTCATTACGATGACGCGCGCGCGGATCACAGAGGCTGCGCGCGGTTGGATCGGGACGCCTTATGTGCATCAGTGCGCAATGCGCGGTGCAGGCAGCGATTGCCTTGGTTTGATCCGCGGTGTCTGGCGTGAGGTTTATGGCGAAGAACCCGAAACGGCTCCTGCCTACTCAATGGATTGGTCGGAGCCGCAAGGCGAAGAGCGGCTTTGGGCAGCGGCGTTGCGGCATCTCACCCCAAAGGCGATCACAGCAGCTGAACAAGGCGATGTTCTGTTGTTCAGGATGCGGCAGGGCGCTGTAGCCAAACACTTGGGCATTTTATCCGAGGTTGGCAGCGCACCGCGTTTTATACATGCCTATTCACGCCATGGCGTGGTGGAGAGCTCATTCGGCGCGCCGTGGCGTCGCCGTGTTGTAGCGTGTTTTGAATTTCCCAAGGAGGTCACCTGATGGCGACGATACTTTTTTCAGCAGCGGGAGCAGCCGTCGGCGGCTCGATCGGTGGTACGCTTGCAGGGCTTTCTTCGGTGGCGATCGGGCGCGCCGTTGGTGCCACCCTTGGCCGTGTGGTAGATCAAAAAATCCTAGGGAGCGGTGCGGAAGCCGTTGAGACCGGCAAGGTTGACCGGTTTCGCCTGACCAGTGCGGGGGAAGGTGATCCGATTACCCAGTTGTATGGGCGTTTACGTTTAGGCGGGCAGGTGATCTGGGCCTCTGATTTTGTCGAGGTCAGCACGACAAGTGGTGGTGGTAAAGGTGGTTCATCTCAGCCGAAGACGACTGAATATAGCTATTCGGTGAATGTCGCGATTGCGCTTTGTGAAGGTGAGATCACGCGTGTTGGTCGGGTTTGGGCAGACGGTGAAGAAATTTCATCAGATGACCTGAACATGACTGTATATCCCGGCTCGGCTGATCAGCAGCCCGATCCATTGATGGAAGCGATAGAGGGCGCTGGCATGGTGCCAGCATACCGAGGCACTGCCTATGTTGTCATCGAGGCCTTGGCCCTGGAGCAATTTGGTAACCGTATTCCGCAATTCAGTTTCGAAGTCCTCCGCCCGGAGCAGCGCGATGCACCGGATGCTAGCCATGCGCTGAGTTATGGCGTTGAGGGTGTGGCGTTGATCCCGGGTACGGGTGAGTATTCGCTGGCAACGACACCTGTGAACTACGGTAGTGAGAATGAGGCGCGGTGGAGTGCGAATATCAACTCGCCCTCGGGAAAAACTGATTTTGTCACATCTCTTGAGGCTTTGGATGAAGAATTGCCTGAGCTTAAGGCGGCTTCGCTTGTGGTGTCTTGGTTTGGTTCTGATTTACGGGCGAGCGCCTGTACTGTTCAGCCCAAAGTTGAAGACCCCGATATTGAGGGCGAAGAAATGCCATGGGGTGTGGCTGGTTTGGGGCGTGGTGATGCGCCGGTCATTGAGGTGGGCACAGATGGACGACCTATCTACGGGGGCACACCTGCAGACGAAGCAGTGATCGAGGCGATTCAGGCAATGAACACTGCGGGTAAGGCCGTTATGTTCTACCCGTTTATCCTGATGGACCAAGTGGACGGCAATACTCTGCCAGATCCCTACACAGGAGAAATCGGCCAGCCTGCTTTGCCTTGGCGCGGCCGCATTACGCTAGACATCGCGCCAAGTGTGGTTGGATCAATTGATGGCACGGCTGCAGCAACTGCAGATGTCGACGCGTTTTTTGGCACGGTCACCGCGTCTGATTTCGTTGTCCAGGATGGGGAGGTTACTTATTCTGGTCCAGAAGAATGGACCCTATCGCGTTTCATTTTGCATTATGCGGCCTTGTGTAAGGCAGCGGGCGGAGTTGATGCCTTTTGTATCGGTTCTGAGATGCGCGGCCTTACGCAAATCCGGTCTGCGCGGAATGTATTTCCAGCAGTCGCAGCATTTAAGGCGCTTGCGGCAGAAGTTCGCGCGATTGTTGGAACAGAAACAAAGATCAGCTATGCGTCTGATTGGAGCGAGTATTTTGGCTATCAGCCGCAAGACGGCTCGGGTGACCGGCTGTTTCACCTTGATCCGCTTTGGGCTGATCCGAACATCGATTTCATCGGGATCGATAACTACATGCCTTTGTCTGACTGGCGCGAAGGTATTGACCATGTTGATGCGCAGGAATGGGATGACATCTACAATCTTGGTTATCTGCAATCCAATATCGAAGGCGGTGAGGGGTATGATTGGTATTATGACTCTGTAGAGGCCCGCGCAGCACAAATCCGGTCTCCGATCACGGACGGGGAACACGACGAAGCATGGATTTATCGCTACAAAGACATTCGCAATTGGTGGGGAAATCTTCATTATGAACGGATGGATGGTGTACGGGCAAATGAACCTACGGCTTGGTTGCCAGGGCACAAACCGATTTGGTTTACCGAATACGGCTGCGCTGCGATTGATAAGGGCACAAACCAGCCCAATAAGTTCCTAGATCTCAAGTCTTCCGAGAGCAGCCTTCCGCGTTATTCGGACGGGGCACGAGATGATCTAATTCAGATGCAATATTTGCGCGTAATGATCGATTATTGGGGGCAGCCGGAAAATAACCCGCAAGGCATCGAATACGAAGGTGACATGATCAACATGAGCCGGGCTTATGTTTGGGCATGGGATGTGCGGCCCTATCCGCATTTTCCAAATAACCTTGAATTGTGGAGTGATGGCGAAAGTTATGCGCGGGGGCATTGGCTAAACGGGCGAACAGCCTCGCGTAGTCTTGCATCTGTTGTGGGTGAGATTTGCCGCCGATCAGGTGTGACAGATTTCGATACGGATAGCTTGTTCGGGTTGGTGCGGGGCTACGCGGTAGCGGATGTCGGGGATGCACGGGCATCGCTGCAACCGCTTATGCTACGCTATGGTTTTGATGCGTTAGAGCGTGACGGGGTTCTGAAATTCCAAATGCGAAATGGACTGCGTGAGACAGTGCTAGATACAGAGCAGTTCGTAGTGAGCAGTGACCTAGACGGCACTACTGTGCAAGTGCGCGAGGCTGATGCAGCTTTGTCAGGGCGTGTGCGGTTGCGTTTCATTCAGGCTGACGCCAGCTATGATGTGGTTTCTGAAGAGGCAGTATTGCCTGATGAGGAAACACATGCAGTGGCCGCGAGCGAATTCACAATGCTGATGACCCGCGCTGAAGGGCGACAGGTAGCCGAACGTTGGCTGAATGAGGCACGCATTGCACGAGATACGGTTCAATTTGCTTTGCCTCCATCCAAAATGGATATTGGTGCTGGGGACATTGTTTCGTTGCCGGCCGATCAGGGCGAAGGGACTTCATTGTATCGCATTGACCGTGTTGAACAAGGTGAGTTCCAACAAGTAGAAGCTGTACGGATTGATCCTGAGGTTTACGACCCTGCGCCTCTTGCGGATGAATTGGTGAGTTTACGCAGCTTTGTTGCGCCAGTGCCTGTCTATCCACTGTTCTTGGATCTGCCTTTGCTAACGGGCGACGAGGTGCCCTATGCGCCCTATATCGCCGCAAGCGCAAACCCTTGGCCGGGAAGTGTGGCGCTATATTCAAGCATCACAGACCAAAACTATGGGTTGAATAGTATCCTGCCTATTCGATCTACCATCGGCACGACAAAATCGCAGATGACTTATGCGCGCCCAAGTGTGATCGATCGCGGTGATGCAGTGCAGGTCAATTTGATCAGTGGTCAACTAGAATCTGTGGATGAAGATGCGCTGTTGAGTGGTGCAAACATGGCCGCAATTGGAGACGGGACTAGCGACAACTGGGAAGTCTTCCAGTTCAAGACAGCAGAGTTGATCGGGACAAACAGTTACCTGCTGAGTGAGCGTTTGCGCGGGCAGGCAGGTTCGGATGGGTTGATCCCCGATGTTTGGCCCTCTGGCTCTCAGTTCGTGTTGCTGAATTCAGTTCCATTGCAGATTGACCTGAGCAGGAATATGCGTGGGGTCGAGCAGAACTACCGTGTTGGTCCTGCGCTGCGGTCGGTTGATGATCCGTCGTATCGTCAATTCAAGCGCGCATTTACGGGTAACGGGTTACGTCCTTATGCACCTGCACATCTGTGCGCTGACACGCAATCAGGCGGTGCATTGTCGATAACTTGGGTGCGCCGCACGCGGATTGATGGGGATGGTTGGGAGGCGCTTGAGGTGCCGCTGGGCGAAGAGGCAGAGGCCTACGTCTTGAGGATCGTTAAGGACGGCGCGGTGCTGCGTGAAGAGGTGCTTAGCTCTCCAGAATTTGAGTACAGTGCTGGTGATCAAGCTTCAGATGGCGCAGTCGCACCGTTTACGATCGAAGTGGCACAAGTATCCGCGACGTACGGGGCGGGGCTGTTCCAGCGCATTGTTGTTTCGGAGACGTGAGACAAGTCGGAATCACAGATCTGTATCACGCCGCGCGCGCGGTACAGGCTGTGCCGTCGACAAATCGGGAACAGTTTTGCCGTGAACTTTTGTGGCGTGCTCATGTCGCTGACAAATATGTGAAACGGTTGCGTAAGTTGCACGCGGAATGGGGGGATGGCAGCCTAAGGGCTGCCGCCTTGGCCCAATGTTCTATAGCTCAAAAGGGGATTGACGCTTCGGATTTCCGGCGTTGTCTTTTGATTGTGCTAACAACATTTCATGAAGGGTATCACCAATCTTCATCGAGTTCGGGTTTGCACTTGGTGCGGCAAGGGTTACATATGTAGGGCACATGCGCACAAGGAGCAGCTCATATGGCCAACCCGCAAAGCAATATAGCAACCGTTGATCCTGTCTGGGATCAGATCAAAGACGACGCGCATAGGGCAGTTGCTCAGGAGCCGCTGATTGGCGGTTTTGTGCACGCCACAATTCTGCACCATGCTTCGATTGAAAAAGCGCTTTCTTACCGGATCGCAGCAAAATTGTCGTCGAATGAAATGTCGATGATGGTCGTACGCGAAGTGGTTCAGCAAGCTTATGCTGCTGATCCAGCGTTGGTTCAGGCTGCGCGTGCCGATTTGGTTGCGATCTATGAACGTGATCCAGCCTGCCACAGATTGCTACAGCCGATCCTTTATTTCAAAGGGTATCAGGCGGTTCAGGCATACCGCGTGGGTCATTACCTCTGGACGCAGGGGCAGCATGACCTAGCCTATTTCTTCCAGATGCGTGTGTCAGAAATTTTCGGCGTTGATATTCATCCAGGTGCAAAAATCGGTAAGGGCATTATGATCGACCATGCCCACTCGATCGTTATTGGTGAGACTGCAGTGGTTGGCGATAATGTCTCGATGCTGCACTCGGTTACTTTGGGCGGTACTGGTAAAGAAGAAGAAGACCGTCATCCAAAGATCGGTGACGGTGTTCTGATTGGAGCTGGTGCCAAGGTGCTGGGAAATATCAAGATCGGGCATTGCAGCCGCATTGCAGCTGGTTCTGTTGTGCTGGAGGAAGTACCGCCATGCAAAACCGTTGCGGGTATTCCCGCGCGTATCGTCGGCGAAGCTGGTTGCGATCAACCGTCGGTTTCTATGAACCACATGCTTGGCCCATGGGAAGATCAGGAATAATTCGTGAACCAAACTTTGGCTTAGCTGAAGGGCCAAATAGCAGGAACAATTGACCAGCTTAGAAAAAAGAAGGGGCGGCGCGTGCAATTTGCACCGCCGCCCCAACTGTTTGTGAACGGCGAACCGTCAGGCCAGCATGGTCATCGGGGCCTCAAGGTTATCCTTGATTGCATTGAGTAGCTCCGCACCCAACGCACCATCAATTACACGGTGGTCGACAGATAGGGTGACAGACATCACCGTGGCCACGGCCAGCTCACCGTCCGCACCCACAACTGGTTTTTTGGTTCCCGCGCCAACAGCAAGGATCGCACCATGCGGGGGGTTGATTACCGCATCAAAGTTGTCGATGCCAAACATACCGAGGTTAGAGATAGCAAAGCTGCCGCCTTGATATTCGTGCGGCGCTAGTTTGCGATCACGTGCCCGCGTTGCGAGGTCCTTCATTTCAGCGCTAAGCGCAGAAAGTGACTTCATTTCAGCATCTTGCAGAACAGGTGTGAACAGTCCGCCTTCGATTGCCACAGCCACAGCAACATCAGATGGCTTAAGTTTGAATACTTTGTCACCAGCCCAGACCGCGTTTGCGTCTGGTACTTGCTGCAGGGCCAATGCACAGGCTTTGATGATGAAATCATTCACCGAAAGCTTTACGCCGCGTGGCTCAAGCTGCTTGTTTAGTTGAGAGCGGAACGCCAACAATGCATCCAGCTGTATGTCGCGACGCAGATAGAAGTGCGGCACAGTTTGTTTTGCCTCGGTCAGGCGCGCAGCAATCGTTTTGCGCATCCCGTTGAGGGTGATCTCTTCGTACTCGCGGCCTTGGTACATCTTCGCGATGGTATCACTTGATGGTCCAGTTGCCATGGCAGCCGGGACAGATACTGCTGTGGCAGGTGCCGCCGCAGCTTTTGGCGCTTCAGTCTGGGTTAGACTTTCAACATCAGCCTTAACAATGCGCCCATGTGGACCGGAGCCTTTGATTTGATTCAGGTCCAGACCTTTTTGTCCTGCAATGCGACGGGCCAACGGAGAGGCAAATAGGCGGCTGCCATCTGCTTTTGCGGGGGCAGGGGCTGTTGTTGCAACAGGAGCAGCAACCGCTTCAACCGCGGTAGGCGCCGCGCTGCTGGCCGCTTCTGCCTTTGGCGCTGATGTCGCCCCAATATCATCCGCAGTTTCACCATCTTCCAGAAGGATGGCGATCGGGGTGTTTACTTTGACCCCTTCGCTCCCGTCCACAATCAGGATTTTTCCGATGATACCTTCGTCCACGGCTTCAAATTCCATGGTCGCTTTGTCGGTTTCAATCTCGCACATCACATCGCCAGAGGAGACTGTGTCGCCTTCTTTGACAAGCCATTTGGCCAATGTGCCTTCTTCCATAGTAGGAGAAAGCGCGGGCATGAGGATTTCTATGGGCATCGTGACCGCTCCTTATTTGTATGTAACTTTTTTGACTGCAGCGACGACTTCGTCAGCAGTCAAAAGCGCGTGTTTTTCAAGGTTCGCTGCATAGGGCATTGGAACATCCTTGCCTGTGCAATTGATGATCGGCGCGTCCAAATAGTCGAACGCTTCTTGCATCACAACAGAGCTGATGTAGTTGCCAACAGAACCCTGTGGCCAGCCTTCTTCAACGGTGACCAAGCGATTGGTTTTCATAACCGATTTGATGATTGCTGGCGTGTCCATCGGGCGCAACGTGCGCAGATCGATGACTTCAGCATTGATGCCTTCTTCGGCCAACTTTTCAGCGGCGGCTAAGGCGTATGACATGCCGATACCAAAGCTGACGATGGTGACATCATCACCCTCGCGCCAGATGCGGGCTTTGCCAAACGGTACCGTATAGTCATCCACGTCTGGCACATCAAATGAGCGACCATAAAGGATCTCATTTTCAAGGAAAATCACAGGGTTAGGGTCGCGGATCGCTGTCTTCATCAAACCTTTGTAATCAGAGGCTGAGTAGGGCATCGCGACCTTGAGGCCAGGAATTTGCATGTACCATGCAGCGTAGTCTTGCGAGTGCTGCGCACCCACACGTGCCGCAGCACCGTTAGGGCCACGGAACACCATAGGCGCGCCCATTTGACCGCCAGACATATATAATGTTTTGGCCGCAGAGTTGATGATGTGGTCAATCGCCTGCATGGCGAAGTTGAATGTCATGAATTCAACAATTGGACGTAATCCACCAAAGGCAGCACCCGTCGCAATGCCGGCAAAGCCGTGCTCGGTGATTGGCGTATCAATCACACGTTTTGAACCGAACTCATCCAACATTCCTTGGGAGATTTTATAGGCGCCTTGATATTCAGCGACCTCTTCACCCATCAAGAACACGTCTCCGTCGCGGCGCATTTCTTCGGACATTCCGTCGCGCAATGCTTCGCGTACGGTTTGTTGTTTGAGGGGCGTACCCTCGGGCCAATCAGGTGATGTATCCGTTTGTGGCGCAGCAGGTGCTTGGCTTGTTGCGGCTGGGGCCGCTTCAGCTGCTACAGGTGCTGCGGCGGCTGGCGCGTTGGCTGCGGTGTCGATGGCCGAGGCGTCTTCGCCGTCTTCCAGCAATATCGCAATCGCCGTGTTTACTTTCACACCCTCAGTGCCTTCGGCGATCAGGATCTTACCCATCACGCCTTCATCAACCGCCTCGAACTCCATCGTGGCTTTGTCGGTTTCAATCTCCGCCATGATGTCACCGGAGGAGACAGCGTCGCCCTCCTTAACCAGCCATTTGGCCAGCGTGCCTTCTTCCATGGTGGGGCTCAGGGCGGGCATCAAAATTTCAGTTGCCATGTTCTTAAGCCTCCTGCGAAATTTCTGTAGCGTAAATGTCGGTCCAAAGCTCGCTCAGATCCGGTTCGGGGCTCTCTTTGGCGAACTCCGCACTTTCATTCACGATGGCTTTGATTTCCTTGTCGATCGTCTTGAGGTTTTCCTCAGTCGCGTGCTTGCCAGTCAACAGCAGCGTGCGCACGGCCTCAATCGGGTCACGTTCGTCGCGCATTTTCTGCACTTCTTCGCGTGTCCGGTACTTGGCAGGGTCAGACATCGAGTGGCCGCGATAGCGGTATGTCTTAATCTCTAGAATGTAGGGGCCTTTGCCAGAGCGGCAGTGTTTTACCGCAGTATCGCCAGCAGCCTTAACCGCCAGCACATCCATCCCGTCAACAGCTTCACCCGGAATGCCAAAGGCATTGCCGCGCTCATAAATCTCAGCGCTTGAGGTCGAGCGCTGCTGCGATGTACCCATAGCGTATTGGTTGTTTTCAATAACGAAAATACAAGGCAACTTCCACAAAGCGGCCATGTTGAATGCTTCATACACTTGGCCTTGGTTCGCTGCACCATCCCCGAAATAGGTAAATGTTACGCGCCCGTTGTCTTTGTATTTGTCAGCAAACGCGAGGCCTGCACCCAGCGGCACTTGTGCGGCAACAATCCCGTGACCGCCGTAGAAATGTTTCTCTTTCGAGAACATGTGCATCGAGCCGCCTTTGCCTTTGGAGTAGCCGCCTTCGCGACCTGTCAGTTCGGCCATGACGCCATTAGGTTCCATCCCGCAGGCCAGCATATGACCGTGGTCGCGGTAAGAGGTGATGCGCTTGTCGCCTTCCTCTGCCGCAGCCTCAAGGCCAACAACAACCGCTTCTTGTCCGATGTAGAGGTGGCAAAAACCACCAATTAGACCCATGCCGTATAGCTGTCCGGCTTTTTCTTCGAAACGCCGGATAAGCAGCATCTCGCGGTAATAGGTCTTCAGATCTTCTCCTGAGACATTGGATTGGGTTGTTTTGGCACTGGCCTTTTTGGCAGCCATAAAGCGATCCTCCCGTCTGTGTTATTCGAAATCACAGAATATAGTTTAACGTTAAACTACATAATAAAGGATTATTCTCGCATTGGCGAGAGGCCATTGTGCAATACAGGTATGACAGGTGGGGGCAGCTCGTTAACGGATGACAATTTCGTCTGCGCGTACCATTCCCAAAACAGCGCGGGCCTGCTCATCAAGCAGATCAAGATCAAGGTAGTCATCCGACAGGCGGTGGGTCAGGTTTTCCATCTGAGAAACCTCTGCGCGCACCTGAAAAAGCTGAGCGCGCATGTCGTTGGCTTCGGCCAAGATCTCGGCACGACGGAACAAGCCAAAATCACCCTGCACAGCGGCAAACATGAAATAAAGGCTCAATGCGAAAGCAATCGCAAAGAAAAAGATAGGGCCAAAAGCGGGTTTGCTCATGAAATGAAGCCTCGGAAAGGTGCCTGCGAAATCTGCTGCTCGTTACGCCTCTTGGTGGGCGATGTTATCACTATGCCACAAGCGATTCGCAAAGGGAATCCCTCACGAATCGCTATCTACAATTTGAGCAATCTTCTGTGTGCAGAATACCGCAGCTTGGCTTTTAACCGCCCAAAGCAGCCACACCAGGAAGGGTTTTACCTTCCATCCACTCCAAAAACGCGCCGCCAGCTGTTGAGATGTAGGTGAAATCACCCGCCACATCTGCTTGGTTCAGGGCGGCAACTGTATCGCCGCCGCCAGCAACAGATACCAATGTGCCAGCGCGGGTACGTGCAGCTGCAGTTTTTGCCGCAGCAACGGTTGCTGTATCAAACGGCTGGATTTCAAAGGCGCCCATCGGGCCATTCCAGATTACTGTTTTCAAACCTTCAAGTGCGGTTTGAACCAGCGTAATGGTTTCGGGACCAGCATCCAGCACCATCTGGTCGTTTTGCAAAACGGTGTCGGGGGCCAATGTGGAAACAACATGTTCTGCACCAGCTTTGAATTCACGTGCAACCAACCCGTCTACAGGCAGTAGTACTCGACATCCTGCCTTGTCCGCCTGCGCCATGATATCGCGCGCGGTATCAAAATGGTCTGGCTCGGAGAGGGACGCACCCAATTGCGCACCTTGTGCGGCAAGAAAGGTATTCGCCATGCCACCGCCGATAATCAACACATCAAGGCGGTTCACGAGGTTCTCTAGCAGTGCGATTTTAGTTGATACCTTAGCCCCACCCACAACTGCGCCAACAGGGCGCTCGGGTTTGGACAGCGCGGCCTCTAGTGCCGACAGCTCGGCCTGCATCAAACGACCTGCGCAAGAAGGCAGGTGCTTTGCAACGCCTTCAGTTGAGGCATGCGCGCGGTGCGCAGCAGAGAAGGCATCGTTGCAATAAACATCACCCAGCTTTGCCAGACGCGCTGCAAATTCAGGATCATTGGCTTCTTCACCGGGGTGAAAACGGATGTTTTCGATCAATACAACTTCGGCGACTGCGGCTTCGGCTGTCAGCGTTTCAGCGGCCTCTAGTGTTTCAACCAACGCAACTGTGCGCATCAGCGCTTTTTCCAACGCAGGCAAAACCTGACGCAGGCTCATGTCTAGGTTTACCTTACCCTTGGGGCGGCCAAAATGTGCCAGTAGCAGGGGCGTACCGCCGCGCGACAAGATGTCGTGGATGGTTGGCACAATCCGTTCGATCCGCGTGGCATCGGTGACTTTGCCGTTTTCCACTGGAACGTTAATGTCCACGCGCACAAGAACGCGCTTTCCGTGTAGATCCATCTCGTCGAGTGATTTCCAGCCCATGTCATGCGTTCCTTCGCGTCTGCGGTCAAAAAGTTACCCGTTGTTTTGCCGTTATCTTGCCTAGGGTCAATGCACCGCCTTGGCAATTATGGTTATGCGCCTTAGGTAGACTACAATAAATATGAAGGAGAACGGCATGGCCGAGATCAAAGACCCAGAAAACACAATCCTGATGGAGCTGACAAACGGCACTGTCACAATCCAGCTTTTGCCTGATGTTGCACCGCAGCACGTTGAGCGCATGAAAACGCTTGTGCGCGCAGGTTCTTACGACAATGTCGCATTCCACCGCGTGATCGACGGCTTCATGGCCCAAACTGGCGATGTTCAGCACGGCAACATGGAAAAAGACTATAACCCACGTGGCGCTGGTACAGGCGGTTCCGAGTACCCAGACGTGCCCGCAGAATTCTCCAAGGTTCCACACGCACGCGGCTCCATTGGCGCTGCACGCTCTGCAAACCCAAACTCTGCCAACAGCCAGTTCTTCATCAACTTCTCAGACAATGACTTCCTGAACGGTCAGTACACTGTTTACGGTCAGGTTATTTCTGGCATGGATCATGTTGATGCAATCGTTAAGGGCGAGCCACCGGCCAACCCTGACCGTATGATCAGCATGAAAGTTGCTGCTGATGCGTAACCTGCTGACAGGCGCATTTTTGGCGTCCATCATTGCGGGTTCTGTTGCGGCGTCTGGCCTACAGATTGAAGTTGCGGGCCAGTCAAACGGCACCGTAATGGTTGATCTGCTTGAGGACGTTGCGCCACAGCACGTCGCACGCATCACGGCTTTGGCGGCAGACGGCAAATACGACGGCGTTGTGTTCCACCGTGTCATCGACGGCTTTATGGCGCAAACTGGCGACGTAGAGCACGGCCGTATGGGCAGTGACCTGCGCCGCGCTGGTACAGGTGGCTCCGACATGCCTGATCTTCCAGCCGAATTTTCAGACCTACCGTTTGAAAAAGGTGTGGTTGGCATGGCGCGCTCGCAAAACCCGAACTCGGCCAACAGCCAGTTCTTTATCATGTTTGACGCAGCACCATTCCTGAATGGCCAGTACACGGTTGTTGGCCGTGTGACAGGCGGTCAGGACGTGGTTGACGCAATCAAACTGGGCACAGGCGGCAACGGCGCAGTTGTCGGCGAACCTGATGTGATGAAAACGGTTACCGTCACGGACTAACCTGTCCTTGATCAACTCAAAATTGAAGGCGCTTCGAAAGAGGCGCCTTTTTTTGTCCGATGTCGAGTGGCAGTGAAGCTCCTCGGTCATACTAAGGCAATGACCGAGGAGCTTCACTAGCAGTGCAAACTTCTTGGGTATGAGGTCGCTTTTAACACGCCAATCAAACAGGGTCTAAATCACGAACGTTTCCGTTGCCGAGCTGCTCTCTCAGGTTGACCATTTCTTCGTGATAATCACCGAAGCTGTAGGTGTCGAACCAAAAGCCAATACCCAACTCGGTAATCTCTTTTTGGTGCTCAAAATTGAGTTCCCAACTAAAACTCTGATAATAGAATCCAACACAGACAATCTGAAGCTTTGTTGACTTGGGTACGCGAAGAATACGATCACGCTTTGGGCGTAATATTTCAAGTAATGTATTGATATGGTTGTCTAAACTGTCAATATCAGGCCGTTGACTATCTATTTTCCAACAGGAACCGCGTCTAAGCAACTTGGTGCCTCGCACTTCAAATTCATCTCCAACTTTCCAGCTTTCACTTGGCTCCATATCAAGTTCTTTAGTTATCTGAACGGGATCAAAGGAACCGGACGCTCTGAAATAGGCATATTCGCGGTCAGTATCGGCTGAGTTGGACATTGATGTTCTCTATGGTTTTTATCTGACCAAACCTAACTAGCAGTAGAACTACAAACAAGTAGGGGAGCAGGTAACCAACCCTAGTCACAACTAACATTAAAGATGGATTCGAATGAGACTCGGCTTTGTACCGGAAAGCCGGCACAGACATCATCGACGTGGCGCTGAGTTGTATTCGCAACATTGCGCCGCTCAAACGAAAACCGCCCCGACCAATTTAGTCCGGGGCGGTTTATCTATTCTTGTGCGGTCTCAGGTCGGCTTACTTAGGAAGCGGCCCGATTAGCATAACCATCTGGCGGCCTTCCATCTTGGGGAAGTTCTCGACCTTGCCGTGCTCTTTGGTATCTGCTGCAACACGTTCAAGCAGTTCACGACCCAAGTTCTGGTGCGCCATTTCGCGGCCCCGGAAGCGCAAGGTGATCTTAACCTTATCGCCGTTCTCAAGGAACTTGTAGACGTTACGCATTTTCACATCGTAATCATTGGTGTCCGTGTTCGGGCGGAACTTGACCTCTTTAATCTCGATGATCTTTTGCTTCTTACGAGCTTCAGCTTCACGCTTTTGGGTCTCGTATTTGAACTTACCGAAATCCATGATCTTGCAAACTGGCGGATTGGCATTTGGCGAGATTTCCACAAGGTCAAGCCCTGCTTCCTCTGCCATAGCCATAGCGCGTGCAGGGGTGACAACGCCTGCGTTTTCGCCATCTGCGCCAATCAGGCGGATTTCGTTTGAACGGATGTTTTCATTGACGCGCGGGCCGGTGTCTCGTTGCGGCGGTGCGTTATGTGGTCTACGAGCGATGATGGTTGTCCTTTGATGGCTGATTTACCAGTTTTGCAAGGTAAACATCCATTGCCCGCCCTTCAAGGCGAAAATCATCCTACCTGCGCTGCACCACAGCAATTTCCCCTTGAACATGTTGGTGGGGCGGCGCATTTCAACCTCAATGACAAGTGCGGTGGCGTTCTGCCATGCAGCGCTGAGAGAATAAAGAGGAAGTACCCATGAAGAATCTCGTTTGGATCGTCGTTGCAGCTATTATCGGTGTTGGGGGCTACATGCTCTTTTCCGGACGCAGTGTTCAGGAAATCGCATCTGATGTAACTGAAACAGCAACATCAGCCGTAGAGGCAACAACATCTGCCGCAGGCGACGCTGTTGACGCAGCCACTGATACAGTAAGTGATGCCGCCGAAGCGGTTGCAGACACTGCCGAAGCCGCAGTCGACGCAACAACAGAAGCAGCAAGCGATGCAGCGACAGCAGTTGCAGACACGGCCGAAGCCGCAGTTGACGCAACAACAGAAGCAGCAAGCGATGCCGCGACAACAGTTGCAGACACGGCCGAAGCCGCAGTTGACGCAACAACAGAAGCAGCAAGCGACGCAGCAACCGCGGTTGCAGACACGGCCGAAGCCACAGTTGACGCAACAACAGATGCAGCAAGCGACGCAGCGACAGCAGTCGCAGACACAGCCGACGCCGCAGTTGATACAGCCGTAGACACAGCAAGCGATGCAGCATCCGCAGCAACAGACGCAGTTTCTGCAACAACCGAAGCGGCGTCAGACGCTGTTGAAGCAGTTACAGACACAACCGCTGCCGCAACCGAAGCCGCTGAAACAGCAACAGACACAGCTGCTGCGGCAACTGAAGCGGCAGAAGCTGCTACAGATACGGCAGCTGCCGTTTCTGAGACCAGCGCAATGTCCGAGCTGTTTACGGTTGATGGTTTCAACCTTGAAAAAGTAACCAGCCTGTTGGACGCTTCCGATCTGGGTACACTTCAGAAGACGGTTCTGACCACCGGTCTTGAAGCCGCAAAAGACAACCCGGAGCTTCTTTCTACCGCTTTGGAAAAAATCCGTGAAGCGCTTGGCATGTAAGCCACCTGCATATTGCGATCAAAGCCGCTCCTTCTGGGGCGGCTTTTTTTATGGGTGTTTGGGGAAGGGCAGGTTGCTGGAGGTTCCCAGAATACGCAGCAGGCACCAATAGATCACGCCCGCACTCAGAAACAGCCAAAGCCCACCCCACATGAGGGTCGCACCGCCAAACTCCTGCGCCAACATATGGGCGTCCGAAGGCTGGCTAGAGCGTGCAATCGTGTCATCAAAAATATCATATGGTACATAGATAAGACTGGTGAGGCCGATCACCCGAAGCAGCATGTCATTGGCTGCGTGGCCAAGGAACCGTGCGGTGGTCAATAGAAACAAGCCCACAGTGACGCAGAACAAAGCCGCAAACAGGTCACGCACATAAAGGACTGTCACCAGTAACATAGTGGCACCTAGTACCGCAGTGACATAGCGGTCAGCGGTACTGCGCAACGCCAGCAGCAGCAGCGCCGCACCCATCACCAGTGACCCCAGATAGCCCGCCGATAGAATCGCAAACCGGTTGCCGCCGCGGGTTATCGCAAACCCGCCTTGCTCAGGGGAGATCGATATCTGTTCCACTGATCCACCCGTCAACCACGCAGCCACCGCATGGGATAGCTCATGCAGGAAGACGACCAAAATTTTGAGGGGGACCACAACAGGCGTGTGCCACAGGGCAAACACAACTGCGATGATGGCCAGTAGCTGCCAGTGGGCTTTTAGGTATGTCATAGAGTGATCACGCATGGGGCGGCGGTAAATGTCAATTCACCGCCGCCCCATCTGATCAGTCTGTTGATCTAAGTATTAGCCAACAAATGCTTTTTCGACCACGTAGTGTTTTGGGTCGGAATTCGCGCCTTCCTCAAGGCCAAAGCCTTCGAGAACTTTTTTGATGTCTACGTTCAGCCCCATGGAGCCACAGACCATCGCGCGGTCTGTATCAACGGAAATGCCGTCAATCCCGAGGTCACGGAACACAGTGCCATCTTCTAGCAACGTTGTGATGCGGCCCATCTTTGGGCTCTCTTCACGGGTCGTGGTGGGATAATAACGGATCTTGGCAAGGTTCTCTTTGCCGATCAGCTCCTGCATCATTTCGTCGTTTTGCAGGTCTTCGATCAGCTTGCGGGAATACTCCAGCTCGGCCACGTTGCGGCACGTGTGCGTGACAACCACTTCGTCATAGTTCTCATAGGTTTCCGGTTCGCGCAGCAGGCTGGCGAAAGGCGCAAAGCCCGTACCGGTTGAGAAGAACCAAATGCGTTTGCCGGGCAGCAGCGCGTCATGCACCAATGTGCCAACAGGTTTGGGACGCAGAATGATTTCATCGCCAACCTTGATGTGTTGCAAACGCGATGTCAGCGGGCCGTCTTGTACCTTGATCGAATAAAACTCCAGTTCTTCATCCCATGATGGGGAAGCAATGGAATAGGCGCGCAACAGCGGCTTTTGCTTGCCTGTCTCAGGGTGCGGTTCGCCCATCAGGCCGATCATCACAAATTCACCTGAACGGAAACGCAAAGACGCAGGGCGTGTTACGCGGAATGAAAACAGGTGGTCTGTCCAATGCGTTACGCTGGTGACAGTTTGCGCGTCAGGCAGGGTGGGGACGGCTTTGGCGGTTTGGGTGTTCACGGGTGTTTGCTCGGTCATGATTAATCCGCAGAGCCATGCTCCGCAGTCCTTCTATAAAACTAGGTATAGGTTGGGTGCAATGCGTGCTTTAGCCGCGCAAACGCGCCTGATAGTTGTGCGCTTTCCAATCCGCGCGAAACTGCCACTGATCAACGGGCTGGCGGGTGGCCAACGCATCGTCGATCTCGACCTCGTCAAAGCCCGAGCGGCGCGCCATAGCGTATTGATCCGCCAACACATGGCCACGTGCACGCAGACGGCCTGTATAGCCGCGCAAGCGCAATGCACGGGCAATTGTGAAGCCACGCCCATCCGCAGAGGATGGGAAATCAATGCGGATCATCTCAAGCGTCGGCGTCAGCGTGATTTCTTCCGGGGTCGCGTCTGAGGGCAGATCAAGCGCGACACAATCATTTGCGGCACCCGTGGCGCAATAACCTTGGTCCCAATCATCTGAAGCAAAGCCGCTGTCGGTTACGATAATAGTCATTGTGGTGCTCCTACACGTACCATTTTGCCGTTCACAAAGTGGATGCCGCATTCATCTTTTTCCTGATCGCGCCAGCGTCCGGCACGTGGGTCTTCACCTTCTTTTACAGGCGATGTGCACGGGGCACAGCCGATAGAAGGATATCCTTTTGCCACCAATGGATGGCGCGGAAGGTTGTTTTCTTCAATGTAGTGCTGCACGTCTTCGCGCGCCCAGTGGGCCAAGGGGTTTACCTTGATCCGGCCAGTACCGTCTTCCACCTCAAAAGGTGGCAGATCGGAACGCCCGTCAGATTGAAAACGTTTGCGCCCTGTGATCCAGCCGTCATACCCCTCAAGCGCCTTTTCAAGCACTTGGGTTTTGCGCAGGGAACAACAGGCATCTGTGTCGCGTTGGTGCAGGGTATTATCCGGGTCTTCAAGGGCGGTATTTGCCCGGATGACCTTAACACGTTTCAGCCCCAGCTGTTTAGCGACTTCTTTTTGATAGTGCAGCGTTTCGGGAAACAGCAGCATTGTATCAATGAAAATCACCTGCACATCCGCACGCGCCTTGGAGGCAAGATGCAGCAATGCAACGCTTTCGGCACCAAAACTGGAGACAAGCGCCAGATTTGGAAACACGTCAAACGCCCCCCGCAACACATCTGGTGCAGAGTGGTGTTTAAAGCGCGTGTTGAGGTATTCAACACGCGCATGCAGTGGAAGGTTACGCGGCATTTGCCTTGCCCTCTGGATAAAGTACGGCCTTGAACGGCGCGAGGCCGAGGCGGCGGTACGTCTGCAGGAACGTCTCGCTCGGCTCTGAGCGCAGATCGAGATAACCCATCACCAGACGTTCAATCGCTGGAATGATGCCATCCGCTGAGAAACCTGGGCCAGCACGCTCACCAATGGCGGCATCTTCTGTGCCGTCACCACCCAGCGTGATCTGGTAGTTTTCAACGCCAGCACGGTCGAGGCCAAGGATGCCAATGTGACCCACGTGGTGGTGACCACAAGCATTGATGCAGCCCGAGATTTTGATCTTGAGCGGACCAACTTCGTGCTCAAGCTTTAGCTCGTCAAAGCGGGTGGCGATTTCTTGGGCGATCGGGATTGAACGTGCTGTTGCCAGCGCGCAATAATCCATGCCGGGGCAGGCGATGATATCCGAGATCAGGCCGATGTTGGCAGTGCCCAAAGCAGCAGCTTTCAACTCAGCATGAAGGGCAGGCAGATCAGCGCGGTGTACGTGGGGCAGAATGACGTTCTGCTCATGGCTGATGCGCAGCTCATCATGACCGTATGTTTTGGCCAGTTCCGCCATGACGCGCATCTGTTCTGATGTCGCATCACCTGGCGTCGCGCCATGTGCCTTGAGGGAGATAGACACAATTGCATACCCCGCTTCGCGGTGATCCGCGAGGTTAGTATCTGCCCATGCACGGAACACCGGATCGTTGGTATACGCACTCTCAAATGCGGCCAATGATTTGGTCTGGAAAGAAGGCTGTGCAAAATCCGCCTCAATGCGCGACAGCATCTGTTGGTCTACGCCAGTAAACTGTGGGCGGATCAGCGCATACCGCGCATCAACCCGTGCGCGGATATCCTCAATGCCGTTCTCATGAACGGTGATCTTGATCCGCGCTTTGTATTTATTATCGCGACGGCCCAATAGGTTGTAGACAGATACAACCGCCTCAAGGGTCGGCAAAAGATCCTCAGAGGACACAAAATCATACAACACTTTGCCGATCATAGGCGTGCGGCCAAGGCCACCACCGATGATGACTTCATAGCCGCGCTCACCGTCACGTTCGACAATTTGCAGGCCAATGTCATGTGCTTTTAGAACGGCGCGATCATGCGCTGCACCTGACACGGCAATCTTGAACTTGCGTGGCAGGAACTGGAATTCAGGGTGGTCCGTTGTCCACTGACGGATCAATTCCGCAACAGGGCGTGGATCAGCGATCTCATCCGCTGCAGCACCTGCAAAATGGTCTGCCGTCACGTTGCGGATCGTGTTGCCCGATGTCTGAATGGCATGCATATTGACCTCAGCCAACGCATCCAACATGTCTGGCACATCGCGCAATTCAGGCCAGTTGTACTGAATGTTCTGACGGGTGGTAAAGTGGCCATAACCCTTGTCCCATTTGTCCGCGATATCAGCCAGCTTGTGCATTTGCGCGCCGTTCAGCGTACCGTAAGGGATCGCAACCCGCAGCATGTATGCGTGCAGCTGCAGATACAGGCCGTTCATCAGGCGCAGTGGCTTGAATTCATCTTCAGTGAGGGAGCCGTCAATGCGGCGTTCAACTTGTGAACGGAATTGCGCGTTGCGCTCGTTCAGGAAATTGGCGTCAAAATCGGTATAGGCGTACATTATGCGCTCTCCTGTTTGCCATGGGCATAGTTGGATGGTCCGGTGGCGCGAAACGCCTCACGGAAATGAGTGGTTTTGGTGGTGTCGCCTGTGGTGTCAACAGCGCTGAGATACACACCGACAACTTCCTCAACACGGGCTGAGGCCTCTAGCAGGCGGATCTCGGCGTCGGCTTCATCCGTGAGGATTTCGGCTGCCTCCAGCGTGCGGACCCATACGTCGCCTTGCAGATAGACAACGTCGCCTTCCAGCAATGCGTTGGCGGTGATAACAGATGGTTTGAAGGACTTGGCCATTATGCAAACTCTTCCAGTTTAAGGGATGGGGCGGCGGCCAGTGCTGCGCGAGGCGCAAGGCCGAGGAATGTGAGGGCGGGGCCGGAGAAATCTGCGGCACTAAGTGCTGCAGGCAGGGCATCCAATGTGGTTTCCAACACGCGTTGATCCGCGCGTGAGGCATTTTCGATAATGGTCACAGGCGTGTGGCGGTCAGCACCGTGCATCAACAAACGTCCTTGTACAAAGCGCGCTGATTTCTTGCCCATGTAGATCGCGGCGACCTCGTTAGGGCGGGCAAGGGCGGACCAATCATGGTCGGCAAAACCTTTCATGTCATGGCCTGTCAGGAACCGCACAGACGCATTGCGCCCCCGTTTGGTCAGGCTTTGACCAATGGCGGCCACGGCGGCAGAGGCCGATGTGATGCCCGGAACAATATGCCAGCCGATGTTATGCGCATCCACGGCGTCAATTTCTTCGTCCAAGCGGCCAAACACCGTTGCATCACCGGATTTCAGACGCACAACTTGCGCACCCGCTTTTGCATGCTCAACCAGCAAATCGTTGATGTGTTCCTGAGGGGTGTGAATGCCAAACCCTTCTTTGCCCACGTCGATCATGGTGGCTTCGCGGCGGGCCAACTCTAGGATTTCGGGGCTGATCAAACGGTCATAGATCACCACATCTGCTTCATCCAACGCGCGACGCGCTTTGAGGGTCAACAGCTCAGGATCACCGGGGCCACCACCGACAAAGGCGATATGCCCAGTGCGTGCTGTTTTGTTCAGGTGATCATCAAGCAGGTCGTTCAGCGCGGGCAGAACGCTTTCTTGCCCGTCACCCATCGCCTTTGGGCCAGCATCAAAATAGTACTCACGCCAGAAATCACGGCGCGCACGGCCAAAGGGCAGCGCATTTGCCGCGGCGCGGAATGTTTTTCCAATGCGGGCCAATGTACCCAGTGACTGGGGCAGACGCTCTTCCAGATCAGCTTTGATTGCGCGGGCCAGCACGGGGGCCGCGCCCTCGGTGCCGATTGCAATGGTCACAGGGGAACGGTCCACGATTGCGGGTGTGATGAACTGGCTGTCTTGCAAGTTGTCCACAATATTGATCAGCGCGCCGCAGGTCAGAGCGAGGTGGGCAGTGCGCGCATCTTCAATGGCATCTTCATTTGCGCCGTAAAACAGCTTTGCGCAAACCGCATCGCCGTAATCCATGGCGCGTGTCACAAGCGTAAGCTTGCCCGCGCGGTGCCATTGTTCAATTTCAGCTGCAGGCTTGGCTGCAAACACTGTAATCTTGGCAGAGGATTTCATCAGCAGGCGCAGTTTTGCCAATGCGGCGTCGCCCCCACCGGACACAATAATGCGCGCGGTGTTGGTGCTCAGAAAGATTGGGAAGTGGTCCATCGGGGCGTATCCTCTGCGTTGTTGGAGTCAATATAGGATATTTTCCTCATATTTCACCATATGGCTGGCTACATAAGGACGCTTGTTCTAAACTGAGATCAGAACAGAACAGGTGGTTGGAATTTCAAGGAGAACCGGAATGAGCGTCCGTATTGACGACACAGACAGGAAAATATTGGCGGCACTCCAACAGGATGCCAGCCGTTCGCTTGATGATATTGCCCGTGAAGTCGGCTCTTCGAAGACTCCAGTGTGGAACCGGATTCGTAAATTGCGGGAGGCTGGCGTGATCGGCCAGCAGACCGTTGTACTGGATGCCGAGGCCTTGGGATTTGAGGCGTGCTTCTTTGTGTTGATCCGCACCTCAGAACATGAGGCCGAATGGCAGGCGCGTTTTCTAAAGGCGCTGCAGGACCGCCCCGAAGTGCAAGAGGCGCATCGTTTGGCTGGCGATATTGATTATATCCTGAAAGTACGCGTGGAAAATGCACGCGCCTATGACAGGTTTTATCAGGCGCTGATCACCGAGGTACGCGTGCACAATGTCACCGCGCTGCTGTCGATGGAACAAATCAAATCTACGACGATGTTACCGCTCTAGCTCGGCGCAGGTTCAACCTTTGACGATCAATTGGTCAAGCTTGTGAAAGTGATAGCTGTCAGCAAACACAGGTTTCTCGGCCAGCGTAAGGGACGGGAAACGCGCAAATAACGCGGGCAGCGCGATCTGCATTTCCATCCGCGCCAACGGGGCACCAACGCAAAAATGCAAACCTCCGCCAAAGGCGGCGTGGGGTTTGCCGCCTCGATCATATTGGAACTGATCGGCGTTGACATAGACCGCCGGATCACGGCCCGCCGCGGCGAGAACCAGACCAACACGGCTGCCAGCTTTTAACGTGACTGAGCCAAGGTCGACATCCTCGTACACGTATCTGTCAAACATATGCAGGGGCGGTGTGTAGCGCAGCAATTCTTCGCAAGTGTTGGCAATGGCATCGGGTGCAAATGCGCTGTGCGGAGTATTATTCTCAATCAAGCATTTAACAGCGTTTCCAAGGCTATGCACCGTAGCCTCATGTCCTGCATTCAAAAGTAAAACACAGGTGCTGATCAATTCTGCCGTGCTTAGGCGTGCGCCGTCTTGCTCAGCCGCGATCAGCTCAGTGATTAAATCATCTGCGGGGCTATTGCGGCGCTGTTCGATGTATCCAGTCAGAAAATCTGCGAATTCAGAGGCAGCAATGGCTGCGGCGTCCTCAATTGCGCGCGTCCGCCCAGCCTGATACATCGCAACCATATCCGCAGACCAGCGCAACAGATCAGGGGCCATGTCTTCGGGGACGCCTAATAGGCGGGCAATGATCCGCACAGGCAATTGCGTGCAATAGCTTGGGATCAAATCAAACGGGCAATCGTCGGGCAGCTCCGCCAGCAATTCTGCAGTGACAACCTCAATATCTGGTGTCAGCGATCTAACTCGCCGCGAGGTGAACGCCCGTAAAACCAACCCACGCAGGCGCGTATGGCTTGGGGGTTCCAGCTCTAACATCGAATGTTGCTCAACTGCGTGAAAAGGTGCCAGATGATCTGGCACTGGTTTGCGTTGATCATCCGGTACCGCACGACCCAATCGGCGATCACGCAGGAGCGCATTCACCGTGGCCGCGTCAAACGCGCAGGCCATGCCGTAGTCCTCCCAATACACAACAGGGCCCATAGCGCGGGCGCGGTCATAGAATGGGTAGGGGTTTTGGATGAAGGCGGGATCATGCGGGGATTGTTCAAGACGATTCATAAGTGGGATGAAGACGCGGTTGTGCTGGTCAATGCAAGCCTTGGCGCATAAATTGGGTGGCATGAGATATGGATTTGGCCGTCGCGGCCTAAGCATTGTAGTATTTTTGACCTGTGTGGCGGTGCTGTCAACGGCAGTGTGGCGCTATGCGGTGCATCAAGGGATGGGCCAATTGGCCGCGCGCGCAAATGCCGATTTGGCGTTGGCCAGTGACCGATTGGTCGGGCAGCTACAACGTTACCGTGATCTGGCTGTTGTGATGGCGGATCACCCGCAGGTGGGGCGGGTCCTGCGGGATGCGCCGCAAGATGAGGATGCAGTGCTATTGCGCAGTGTCGCTGACCGCGCGGCTGCGTTGGATGTTATGGTGATTGATCGCATGGGCCGCGTACTGGCCTCTGCTGATGGTGGAGAGGGGAGCGCAGCAGCGGGCGCCTTTGTGCGCCGTGCGCTGAATGGCGCATTGGGGCGTGGTTATGGCCCTGACGCGGGCGCTGGGCGCAGTTATTTCTACGCCGCTCCGGTGTTTGGCGTGAGGGGCAATGTATTGGGCGCATTTGTGGTTTCCACTGATCTCGCCTCGGTTGATTATGCGTGGCGCGGTGATACGCCGCCCGTGTTTTTCACCGACGGTCGAGGGCGTGTTCAGGTCTCTAACCGTTCCGAGCTGGTCCTGTGGCAACGCCCTGACGGTGCGCAAGGGTTGATGCCCCCTCAGGGTGAAGTACCTAGTTTCGAAGTGAGCTATTCAGGCGTGCATGAAATCTGGCGCTTGGGGTGGGGGCCGTATCTGCCCCAAGACGCGCTGCACCTGACACAAGATTTACCTGTGATCGGCATGACAGGCGAAGTGTTGATGGACGTGGCACCCGTGCGCAGGCTTGCTGCTTCTCAGGCAGCAGCCGTTGCCGCGCTCTGTCTGGCCTTTGGCGCGTTCCTATTCCTCGCAACCGAGCGGCGTCGCACGTTATCCCTTGCCAACACCCAGTTGGAAGCACGTGTCAGGGCGCGCACCCAAGCCTTGCGTGACATCAATGATGAACTGCGCCGCGAAGCCTCTGAGCGCAACGAGGCGCAGCTGGCACTCGCGCGGGCACAAGATGATCTGGTTCAGGCCAGTAAACTCAGTGCGTTAGGTCAGCTCAGCGCGGGGATCAGCCACGAGCTGAACCAACCCTTGATGGCTGTGCAGTCCTTTGCCGAGAATGGTGTGAAATTCATTGAACGCAACAAACCTGAACGCGCAGCAGAGAATCTAAACCGGATTTCAGACATGGCAGACCGTATGGGACGGATCATCAAAAATCTGCGGGCGTTTTCAAAGCAGGAATCCGTTCAGCAGGTGCAGGTCGATCTTGGTGTTGTGATTGCTTCGGTGCTTGACCTCACACTGGCGCGGCGCACCTCCATGGATACTGTTCTGGAATATAAGCCTCCTCAGGCCCCGATCTGGGTGAGTGGCGGCGAGGTGCGACTGGCGCAAGTGTTTGTAAATCTGGTCACAAATGCGCTGGACGCGATGATTGACGCCGACGCGCGTATCCTTAAAATCGACATTGATCAAAATAATGGCATAACAGTCAATATTTCTGACACAGGGCACGGTATTCAGGCACCCGAACGGGTGTTTGATCCATTCTACTCAACCAAAGAAGTCGGAGCTGCAAAAGGCGTTGGGCTTGGCCTGTCCATCAGCTATGCCATCGTTCAAAGTGTCGGCGGAGAGATCAGAGTGCATAATACAGAACAAGGCGCGTGTTTCTCAGTGACATTGCTACCGATGAAACAGGAGCGCGCCGCATGACCCGCTCTGTCTTGTTGGTAGATGACGATGCGGCCATTCGCGAGGCATTGGGCCAGACGTTGGAGTTGGCCGATCTAAATTGCATCGCGGCGGGGTCTTTTGTGGTTGCGGCTGATCACATCTCGCGCGATTTTGATGGGGTGATTATTTCGGATATCCGGATGCCGGGACGTGACGGTTTTCACCTGCTTGCACATGCTCATAGTATCGACCCTGATTTGCCTGTGATCCTACTGACAGGTGAAGGTGATATACCCATGGCGGTAAAGGCCATGGGCGAAGGCGCGTTTGATTTTCTGGAAAAACCCTGCGCGGCCAAGGAATTGCTAGCCGTTGTTGAACGTGCAATCAAAACCCGTGCGCTGGTGCTTGAGAACCGGCAATTGCGCCAACTGGTCGAAAGCGGTGATCCTGCGGCAAGGATGCTGTTTGGTAACTCGGAACTGGCACAGGGATTGCGCGGGCAGGTGCGCCGTGTGGCGCAGACGGGCGGCGAAGTACTTGTGACAGGTGCCCAAGGGACCGGCATTTCTAAAGTGGCCGAAGTCATCCACCTCAGTTCCCTGCGCTCAAAACGGCCCTTCCTGAAACGCGCTGCACATGATCTGGATCCCACCGCGTTGGCTGATGCTTTTGCTCAAGGCGAAGGCGGCAGTCTGTTCATCGACGAGATTGCAGTGCTTCCCGCACAAAGCCAGCTGGCCTTGGCCGAAGCGCTTGATGGTGCACCAGCAACACGATTGATAGCGGGATCAACCCGTGATCTTGCAATTGAAATGGAAGAGGGGCGTTTTAACGCTGATCTTTATTACCGGATCACCGTGATGCCTGTCCGCATTCCGTCCCTCAGTGAGCGCCCAAGGGACATTCCCGTGCTATTTCGCCACTATGTAGCCCAAGCTGCTGAACAAAGTGGCCAGCGCGCGCCAGAAGTCACTCCGCAAATCGACGCTGCGTTGATGGCGCGGGAATGGTCGGGCAATGCCCGTGCGCTGATGTCAGAGGCGATGCGTTTTGTCATAGGCATGTCCGAAACGCCGGACGTAGACGAAAGCGTAGGATTGGTGGCGCAACTTGCCCAGATCGAACAATCCTTGATTGAGGGGGCACTGCGGCGGGCGCAGGGCCAAGCAAGTGATGCCGCGCGCGCGCTCAAGATTCCTAGAAAAACATTCTATGATAAATGCGCACGCTACGCGATCAAACCAGAAGATTTCCGCCCTTGAGTCGCATAATTGATGTGTGTGGATTTCCGCACAGTGTAGGTGGTCACGGTGCGGGTTTCCGCACTGGGGCGCATCTCTGTTAGCGATATCAATCTGAGTGTGATGTTTAGGGTATTGATTTTAAACAGATAAAAAAACATCTAGCGCTGCTTCTTGTAGTGAGCAAACCTTCGCCTAATAGTGTCTCCACCGCGGTGTAATGCCGTAAGACACAGAACTCTCTGGGAGGAGATACCATGAAATTCATTACTGCGGCCGTTCTGGCCCTGTCCGTATCCGCTGGCGCTGTTGCTGCCTCGTGCGATGACGGCGAAATCGTTATCAAGCTGAGCCACGTGACCAACACGGACAAGCACCCAAAGGGCATCGCGGCATCCTTGCTGGAACAGCGCGTCAATGATGAGATGAACGGCAAAGCCTGCATGGAAGTGTTCCCGAACTCCACGCTGTATAACGACAACCAGGTTCTTGAGGCGCTGCTGCAGGGCGACGTTCAGATGGCGGCACCGTCACTGTCCAAATTCGAGCAGTTCACCAAAAAATTCCGGATCTTTGATCTGCCGTTCATGTTCAAAAACATCGACGCTGTAGATGAGTTCCAAAACTCCGAAACAGGTCAGGCGATGAAAGAATCCATGACACGTCGCGGCCTGCTGGGTCTGGCGTTCTGGCACAATGGCATGAAGCAGATGTCAGCAAACAAGCCGCTGAACTCACCTTCTGATGCATCTGGCCTCAAATTCCGCGTGCAAAACTCTGACGTACTTAAGGCCCAGATGGCTGCAATGGGGGGGTCACCCCAGCCAATGGCATTTTCTGAGGTATACGGTGCCCTGCAAACTGGTGTTGTAGACGGCCAAGAGAACACATGGTCCAACATCTACGGCAAGAAGTTCTTTGAAGTCCAAGATGGCGTTACCGAAACAAACCATGGTATCATCGATTATCTTCTCGTGACTTCCACCGATTGGGTTGATTCACTGCCCGCAGACGTACGTGAGCAACTGATGACAATCGTTGGCGAAGTAACGGCAGCACGCAACTCTGAGTCCACAAAAGTGAACGCAGACGCCAAGAAGGCCATTTTGGACGCCGGCGGAGTTGTACGTGAACTTGACGCAGCTCAGCGTGAAGAATGGGTGACAACCATGAAACCGGTCTGGGATCAGTTCATCGGCGACGTGGGCCAAGAAAACGTAGACGCAGCGCAGGCCATCAACGCCAAGCACTAAGCGTCACTTGCGGCCAGCCTGATTACAGGCTGGCCGCTTCTTTATCTTTGAAAATTTACTAGGGCAGGGAGTGCTTGCCATGTCGGGCCATTCGTCTGATCAAAGCGGGCTTGCGCGCATCGTAAGCGAAATCGAGGAGACGGCGATCGCGCTGATCCTCGGGTTAATGACCATCATTACCTTCATCAATGTCGTGTTGCGCTATGGCTTTAACACTGGCCTTATCTGGGGCCTTGAATCGGTTACCTTTCTGTTCGCATGGTTGGTTCTGTTTGGCATGTCCTATGCGGTCAAAGTGACGGCACATTTGGGTGTGGACGCAGTTGTGAACCTGTTCAGTGAAGGACCTCGCAAGGTTCTTGCACTTATCGCTGGTGTGGTCTGTGTGATCTATGCCGCGTTGTTGCTCAAAGGGGCCTGGGACTACTGGGCACCTTTTGCAGGGCTTGATGCGACGTCTGGCCGTTGGTTTCCTTCGGGCTTTCTGAACAGCCGCGATCAGGCATGGTACGCAGTTGACGACATCCCGTTTCCTGAATTTCTGCGCTTTATCGAGCCGATCATGAATGAGGGCGAAGCCTATGAAAAGCTGCCTCGTTTCATTCCCTATGCCATGTTGCCCTTTGGTGCTGCACTATTGCTGCTGCGCTTTGTACAGGCGCTGGTGAAGGTGGCACAAGGACGCCAAAAAGCACTGATCGTCAGCCATGAGGCTGAAGATGCGGTGGAAGACGTTAAACATTTGAACGCGGAGGGCTGACCCATGGAAGTTCTAATTCTATTCACCATGGTTGTCGGTTTGATGCTGATTGGTGTGCCGATCGCCATCTCGCTTGGCCTGTCCTCGATCCTGTTTCTGCTGGCACTGTCCGATACGTCAATGGCGTCCATCGCCCAGACGTTCTTTCAGGCGATGGCAGGGCACTACACGTTGCTGGCGATCCCGTTCTTCATTCTGGCCTCCAGCTTTATGTCCACAGGCGGTGTGGCGCGGCGGATCATCCGCTTTTCCATTGCGTTGGTCGGGCACTTGCCCGGTGGTCTAGCTATTGCGGGTGTGTTTGCCTGCATGTTGTTTGCGGCTCTGTCTGGTTCGTCTCCTGCTACCGTGGTTGCCATTGGCTCCATCGTGATCGTGGGGATGCGTGAAGTTGGCTACACCAAGGATTTTGCAGCGGGTGTGATTGCCGTTGCAGGGACGCTTGGTATCTTGATCCCGCCCAGCATCGTTATGGTTGTCTATGCCTCAGCGACGGATGTGTCTGTGGGGCGGATGTTCCTTGCGGGTGTTATTCCCGGCCTGTTGGCTGGTTTTATGCTGATGCTGACGATCTACATCATTGCCCGCGTGCGTAATCTGCCAAAAGGCGAATGGCGCGGTTGGGGTGAAGTGCGCTCATCCGGTATTGAGGCGGGCTGGGGTCTGTTCCTTATCGTGATTATCCTTGGCGGTATCTATGGTGGTATCTTTACTCCCACAGAAGCGGCGGCGGTGGCGGCGATCTATGCCTTCTTCATCTCGTCTTTTGTTTACCGCGATATGGGGCCACTGCATGTCAAAGGCGAAGGGAAAAACCTGTCGCTGATGGAGAAACCCTTGGCGCTGATCACCGCGTTCTTTCACCGTGATACCCGCGATACGCTGTTTGAAGCAGGTAAGCTGACGGTGACATTGATGTTCATCATTGCCAACGCGCTGATCCTCAAACACGTTTTGACGGACGAACAAATCCCGCAACAGATTTCCGCTGCAATGCTGAATGCGGGCTTTGGTCCGGTGATGTTCTTGATCATTGTCAACGTAATCTTGTTGATCGGTGGTCAGTTCATGGAGCCATCCGGCCTGTTGGTCATCGTGGCACCGCTGGTGTTCCCAATCGCAATTGAACTGGGTATTGATCCAATCCATTTGGGCATCATCATGGTGGTGAACATGGAAATCGGGATGATCACGCCACCTGTCGGGCTCAACCTGTTTGTGACCTCTGGCGTGGCGAATATGCCGATGATGAATGTGGTGCGCGCTGCATTGCCATTCCTTGCGGTGTTGTTTGTATTCCTGATTATGGTGACCTACATTCCAATCATCTCTACATGGCTGCCAACGCTGATGATGGGACCTGAGATCATCACCAAGTAGGGATGCTCCCATACAAATTGAAAAGGGCGCTGGTGATCAAACACCAGCGCCCTTTTTCGTTTTAAAGTGTGTTCAAAGAACGTGTTAGCTTGCTGCCAAGGCCTGAATGATTGGCGCAAAATCAGCAGCCTTTAGCGATGCACCACCAACAAGCGCGCCATCAACATTTTCTGCCTCGAAAATGGTGGCCGCATTGTCTGGCTTCACCGATCCACCATACAGCAACGGGATCATATCGCCGATTTCAGCGCCAAAGCGTGTAATGATCTTGGCGCGGATAAAGTCGTGAACCTGAACGATCTGTTCCTGCGTGGGCACTTTGCCCGTGCCAATGGCCCAGATGGGTTCATAGGCAATGACGGTGTTTGTGGCGGATGTCGCATCGGGCAGGGAGCCTGCAAGCTGACCTGCGATAATCTCAAGCGTATTGTTGGCCTCGTGGTCATCACCACTTTCACCAATACAAACCACAACGGTCAGGCCAGCAGCCCACGCTGCTTTGGCCTTTTTGCGTATATCGCTGTCGTGTTCTTCATAAGCTTCGCGTCGCTCGGAATGGCCAACGATCACATGGGTTGCGCCCGTGTCTGCAACCATCGTGGCCGAGATATCACCAGTGAACGCACCGCTTTCGTGGTTGTGGCAATCTTGGGCACCAATCTGGATTCCGGTGTCGCCAGCAACCTCATGAGCGCGAAACAACAGCGGCGCAGGCGGGCAGATCAACACATCAGGAGCATCGACGGGCATAAGTGATTTCAATGCCTCCAACTCAGCCAGATTTGCTGCGGTGCCGTTCATCTTCCAATTGCCTGCTGCCAGTTTGCGTCGCATTTATCGCCCCTTGAGTTGTTTTCCTGTCTCTAACATCCCAGCAGGGGGCAGTTCAACGATTGGGTTGGCGCGTGGCCCAGCAAACTGTAGGAGGACAATAACAGGCAAGGAGAAGACCATGATCCCGTCTATAGATTTGGAAGCACTGCGCACAAATGACTCCGTCGCGCTGGAAGCCATGCGTGAAGCGGCTACAGGTGTGGGGTTTGCGACGGTTCATAACACCGCGCTTTCCGGTGCGCGCGTGAAGGAAGTGATTGAAACCTACCGCGCGTTTTTCAAACTGCCCGAGGTACAAAAACAACGCTATGACATGGCGCGCACGGGGTCTAATCGCGGATGGGGCGCGGCAGGTTCAGAGCAGGTCGACCCGGATGTGAACCCTGATTACAAACAGTTTTTTGACAATGGTGTGAACCTGTCCTCCAGTGATCCGCGCCGTGAGATGTCTGTTTATGCGCCCAACGTCTGGCCCGCTGAACCTGCCGAATTTAAGGAAGTTATCAGCCGCTATTACGACGATGCGCGCGACGTCGCGATGTCCGTTCTGCGCGGGGTAGCTCATTCCATTGGAGCGCCGCGTGATGCGTTTGATGCGGGGTTTGAGACACCAATGGCCTTGCTGCGCGGCAACTATTATCCCGCGCGGCCCAGTTGGGCAGGGGCAAAGGATTTTGGGATAGCCACCCATACGGATTATGGTTGCCTGACGTTACTAGCCACGGATGGCTCACCGGGCCTTGAGGTGCGCAAGCGCGGCGGTGGCTGGATTCCGCTGAGCGCTGATCCAGGAACCTTTGTGATTAACTTTGGAGAAATGATGGATGTCTGGACCGATGGCCGCGTGCGCGCAACACCGCACCGGGTGGTTGGCGGCGTAAACGAGCGGATATCAGTACCGCTGTTTTTTAACCCGTCCCATGACACCAACGTCGCGCCGCTTGGGTCTGATAAGGTTGTGCTTGCCGGCGCGCATCTTGCCGCGCGGTACGGCGAAACATACGTGCATTTGAAAAAGAAATGAGTACCGCTTTTGAATCAGAAGTGTTGCGGGTTTGGGGTGATCACACGGACGGTGCGCATGATGTTTGGCATCTGCGCCGTGTCTGGGTTTTGGCCCAACAGATTGCGGCCGTTGAAGGCGGTGATCTCGAGGTCATTGAGGCCGCTTGTTTTATGCATGACATCATCAATCCCCCCAAAGACAGCCTTGACCGGAAACAGGCCGCATCTCTGTCTGCGGCCCATGCATCGCAGTTTTTAGCCGCGCAAGGTGTGGCAGCCCCGAAGGTGAACGCCGTGGCACATGCCATTGAGGCGCATAGCTTTTCTGCGGGCGTTACACCACGAACGATCGAGGCACAGGTGGTGCAGGACGCTGATCGCCTTGAGGCTTTGGGGGCGTTGGGGATTGCACGGTGTTTTAATGTGTCTGGCCAGATGGACGCCGCACTGTTTCATGGCGGTGATCCGATGGCGCAGGACCGCGCGCTAGATGATCGCGCCTATGCGCTGGATCATTTTGAGGTGAAATTGCTGCGTGTGGCCGAAACCTTGAATACTGCGACAGCGCGTGGATTAGCCCAAGAACGGGTGGCGTTTATGAAGACATTCCGCACGCAGCTGTTGGCTGAAATATCGCTTTAGCGCAGGTTGTTCAGTGCCTCACGTGCTAACGTGCAGGCCTCTTCGGGATCATCCAGATAGGCATCCGGAAGTGTCCAATAAGGCATCGAGGATTCTTTGCCATCCTTGCGCGTATAGGTCCATTCTTCGCCGCCCAAATCGGCCATGCGATTGGCGAACGGGCCTTTGGCCGCCTTTAGCATCAAACGGCCGTCAGACATCATCAATGCAAATATGGTGCCCTCAGAATAGATGCCCATCCCGCCAAACATGCGGCGAGTTGTGAGATCGGGGATGTCAGAAAGCAGCTCACGGGCGAAGGACATATCCGCCTCACCGAGGCTCATTTTGCGAAAAGTGTTTCGTCGAATTTAATGGATTCGCCGCAGCCACATGCCTCTGAGACATTTGGATTGTTAAATTTGAATCCACTTTCCAAAAGTGATGTTTCATAGTCGATTTCTGTACCGAACAGGAACATTTGGGCCATTGGCGCGATCATCACACATGCGCCGTCTTGTTTGACTGTTTCGTCATTCGGGTCAGCTTCATCCACATATTCCATGGTGTATTCCATGCCTGCACAGCCACCCTTTTTCACGCCAATACGCAGGCCTGCATGGCCTTTTGCGGTCATCAGCTTGATGATTTGTACTGCTGCTTTATCGGTCATGGTGACCGCTTGCTTGCCTGGAATTCCGAACATATGAGTGCTCCTTTGATCCCTAGATAGGGGTGCGTGCTGATGATCTCAAGAGGTTAGTAGCCCAGCGCCCGCATCGTTGCCATTGTGGCAAAGCTGGCGGCCAGTGCCCAACCGAATGAGGCGAGCGTGCCGATGATCACATATTCGCTCATTTTCTGGTCGCGCGATACAGTGTCAAAGCGCAAAATTGATTTGGCCGCGATGAGAAAGCCAATGCCTGATGGCTCCCCGATCATGACCATCAAAAAGATCAGGCCACGTTCCATCAATCCGATGATACGGCCCGCATATTCCAACCCGTCCGGCTGGGCATCAAATTTGTACCGCGCCATCAGGTGGCCAACAGCAGGGCCACCCGCCATTGTCGCCGTGATCAGGCCACTTAGGACAAGGGCAACTTGTATCATGTCGGTGCTGAGCGGAGGCCACCATGGCTCTAGTAGGGCGTTTGGCAGCCACATTACTGCACACAACAATATTGCCAGATGCGCACATTGATCCAGCAGATAGGTGCGTAGGGTATCAGGGGCCAGATGGACCTTGATGGCGTCAATCGCAACATGGGTGAGGGCAATTCCAAGGCTAAGAGCCATCGCGCCGCCCGAAAACAACGCCGTCAGGGCAAACACATGCAGCCCATGCATCAGCATAAATACGGGTCGGTGTTTGTTGAGCACCATGTTTGTGGTTTGGAACACAAAATCAGCCAACAGATGCGCGCAAATCAGAGCTATCAGTAGTTCAATCGTGAGCAGGGGCATGATGGGAAGACTCATGTTAAATGGGTTGCTTTCTGTATTTGCAACCTAATTTGGTTGCTATTACGCGCTTTCATAGGCGTCACAACTGTCTAACAACGCAATAACCCCTGCGGCATCCGCCTGCTTTTGGGTCATCTGACGGCTACGGTTCAAGGTCTGAGCCAAGGCATCTTGAGTTGGTGGAGAAGGGGCCAGCAGAGCAAAGGCCACCTGCGCCTGTTTGGGGGTCCACCCTTGGGCAATGCGGTCGGCTAGGGGGAGGGCGCATCGCAGAGCGACGGTCCCATCAGATGCAACCATGCGCGGCCCACGGGCGATCGCGTCCAGCGCGCGCCCAGAATGTAAAAATGCAGGGCCATCTGCACTGGCCAGATCGTTGCCTTGCATGTGGCCTTGTCCAACCCCCACGCCAATGCGTGTATCGCGGCCCTTGCCAGTTTGGCGCACGGCGGCACGCATCACCATGGCACCGCGTAGGGCGTAAACAGGGGGCAGAGCCATCTGCCAGCCGTCACCGCGAAACCGCGCAAATGCTGTGGTGCTGACGGGCCATTGCGCTATCGTCTGCGCAGCGTTTTCCAGCGCGGTAAACACGTCCTGCAGCGCATCCGCACCCAAATCGGTTGAACGTACGATATCGCCGGTGAAAACCGCCCAGTTCTGCATTGTCGCCTCATGCTGCGTTCTAGTGTTGCTATTCAGTTTGACAGGCTACCCCTGCGGGAGCAACAAAACAAAATGCGTCCCGCTGGGGCGACATCAGACAATGCGCCCCGCCGGGGCGACAAAACAAAACAGGCCGCCAATTTTCATGGCGACCCGCAAAATCATCAAATTCGTTCGCGCTTACATAAAGCCCAGTTCAAGGCGCGCCTCGTCAGACATCATGTCCATGCCCCACGGTGGCTCCCAGATCAGCTCAACATCGACATGTTTCACACCCGGTAGGGGCTCAACCGCGTCAGCAACCCAACCCGGCATCTCGCCCGCAACAGGACAGCCAGGTGCCGTCAGCGACATCTTGATCGCAACTTCGTTCTGGTCATTGATATCAATGGTATAGATCAAACCCAGCTCATAAATATTCACTGGAATCTCTGGGTCATAAACCGAACGGCAGGCTTCAACGACCTGCTCATAGAGCGCATGATCGGTGCTTGAAGGCGCAATTAGCGGTGTGCCTTCGAGAGGGGGTATTGAGTTAGTCATCTGCGCCTCATCCATAAACTTGACTGATTATATATGGATTGGGTGAGGCCGCGTCCAGAGGTGTAGGGCATTGAATGGCCCAATGTGGCTGTTGTAGCGCGACATAGATTTCTGCAGTAAATGACAGAGTTTCTTGCAGCAAAACGTTTTCCCTTATCCATAGGCCTGTCATGACCGTTTAAATGAGTGCTGTCCATCAGATGTTTAAACATCGTTTAAAGACCCATCGAAGCCTCTTTGAATACCAATCACTGGACGTTGGTTGATTGAGTGTCCGCTCAGCGGACTTTGTTGCCATTTGACGATCATCATTGAGTGGCCGCTATCAACTTCATAGCGGCCACCAATGCTCAGACTACTCTTCCGTTGCCATCGGCTTCCAAGTCATCCCAAATAAAGACCTGATTGCTTCGACCTTCGTCTCAGACCCAGAAGCGCGCTCCAAGACTTCCATTAGACAAGTTCGCGCAGGCGTTCCGTCAAGCGCTCGAAAGGCAACAGACTGCAACCGAGCGGGTACAGCCTCCTTTGTTTTTATCGCGAAATCTTTCCTTGGAAGATCCGCATTTTCGTCCACGAATTCTCCAATTTTGGTTTCCCATTGACTGACGGCATCCATGACTTGGGATTGATATTCCCGCACGAAGTCTGCCGCCTCCGGCGCAAGAAGCGGTAAAACATCGTCCACTGCATCCGTAGCGATCCATGCAAGTAGGTTCTTTTCATATGCAAGCCCGGCGAGCGCCTTATGCCGCAGGACATAGGCGTCAGCTTTGATTTTGATACGGTGACCGTTCTCAAATGCGATGACATAGCCCTCAACACCTTCAAGCGCGCGCGCGTCGGTCCAGAACTTGGCGACATCTTCGACTGCGCCAAAGCTCCCAGTCACTACAACGCTATGTTCGGCACCTTTCTGCACCACGTCCTTATGCGGCATGTAATTTCCGGTTCTCATGTGACGGATAGCCAGCAACGTGAGTTCCGGCGCGTCGTATGCGACAACGATCCTGTTATCAGGCGAGGTAAACTCGAATATTGGCGTGTACCCAGCATCCATCATCTGAGTGCTGAGCGCCTTAATTCCCACACTGGCTTTGCTCCATGCATGCTCTGCTTGGTCCGACCTTCCCATCCGCGTCATAAACACCATTTCGCCTTCGACCATTGCGGGATGGATCATCGAGCCGTCCAGCTTGTCCAGAATGATGTGCCCCGTGTCCCAAGGTTCGTCCTGTGGCGGACGCTTTTCACCAAGGTTGAAGAACTTGTGGAAGGGGCGTGCGATCAAGGTGCCGTCTGGAGCGAACTTCAGACCACGGCATTCGCGCGCTATTGCCGTTTCAAATGTTTCATCGATAGAAAACACGTAATTGATGACTGAATATCCTTTGTGGACAGAATGAATGATCCCAGTATCCGGCTGGATATGGGGAAGGACGTCGTCCAAATGCTCGATCACAAGTTCCATTTGTGTCTCCAAAAACAAAAAAGCCGCCTCGAGTGAGACGGCTTGCTTAAAAGTGTTGTCCTGTTGATTAGTTCAGAACTCAAACTCCAAAAGAAAGCCGCCACAAGGCATGTCATCCCGATTAAATCGGGCTGATTGGTAACCTTGATTTTCGAACAGTGTGTTCATTGCGAATTCTCCTAGGATCGCGTTTAGATATCTTTAGTGCTCTTTGTCAATAAATTGATCCACCATTCAACGGGTGCTGTGGTCACATAGCCACGTGCGCCGCCTTTGCGGTACCATGATGCATCTGGAGTGGATTTTTGGCTCATGCCTGTGCGGCCTCATGATTGCGCTCAGCTCGAAAACTGGTTCTGAGCGATGTGCTGAGTTGATGTTGGACTTGCGTAATGAGCCATTCGCCCGTCATTTCTGGTTTGATGTTGGTCAAGTTGACCTTCGCCTCGGCCATCAGATCCCCTCTAAATCCGCCCAGACGGATGTTGATGGTGGCGGTGCCGCGTTTGGATTTATCAAGGGCAGACTGTGCCGCGCGTTCGGCTTCAGCTTTTGTGGCGAAACGTTCGCGCAATTTCTGGGCTGGTTTGCCTGTTCCAGCATGCACTTGATGGACCGTGGCAGACCCATTTTCGGCCCATTCCGCCGTCACTTTTTCGTACTTAGTGCGACCAGGCAGTTTCCATGATCCAGTGTCGATGTCTGTGGGGGCGATGTCGAATACTGGCAGGTCTTTGCCGTCCGCTGATTTCCCCTCGCCACGTTTTAGAAACAGCAACGATCCACCCGCAGGCTTGGCCACGGCGTCTAGGTTTTTGGCAAGCCGCGTTAGGAGGTTCAGATCGCTTTCCGAAGTCTGTGCGATGTAGTTAAATAGGGTGGATTTCAGACTGTTTGCCACTTGCGGTTTTAGGTGCCCGAATTCCGCCCAACATGTCTACGGCCTTCGGGCCGCGCATTTGGCCGTAGGTCGCGTTGCACGCAACCGAGGGTGAGACTTCATTGTCTTTGCACCACCGCTCTAGGGTGCGTCCACTTGCGCGGAATGCCCCCATGATTGCGTCATGAAGCATCGCTCCAGACTGGTAAGGGGTAAGGTTTTCCTGCATTGTACCTCGCAAGAAAAATGTTCATGTTTCAATGTATATTGGTTATCCACTTGGATAACGTCAATACTGAGAGTGATCATAATGGACGGCATAAGTGTCCGATTGAGAGAAGAACGTGAGAGCTTGGGGTTGAGTCAGACCGCATTCGGAGCGTTAGGAAGTGCCAGTAAGCCATCTCAGGTTAGATATGAGAGAGGCGACAGGAATCCTGATGCTACATATCTGGCAGCGATTTCAGAGGCTGGTGTCGATGTGTTGTATGTGCTGACGGGCCGAAGGGAGCCTGCACATTATCAACAGGACCAAAGCTTGGTATCTTCTGGCAGCCTTGAGCGGGCCATCACCTCGGTCGAGCAGGGATTGAAGGAAAATAACCGCGAACTGCCACCGGAAAAATATGCAAAGCTCATCATGGCTGTTGTCGACTTTTTGGCCGACGATGTCGATGACGCCGTTGCGGACCGCATTGGAAACATTATCAAACTTGCTGTGTAGGAGCGACTGGAACGATGAGCGACAATGACGATAAAGACCAGAAAAAAATTCAACTATTTGGCGAATCCACTCCTGAAAGCGGTCTGAATGCAGGTCGTGACATCAACATCGATAACAGCACCAACACCATCAATAACTATGTGAGCAACAGCGTACCGCGTCGAAAACCAGCTCCCGCAACCAAAGATGGCGATACGACCCCTGCGCATAGGCTACGCCTGAAACGACTCGTTGACGCGATCGTCGAGAATACTGCAAAAACTTACCCCGGCAGTTTGGAGGTCTCTTCATAATAAATTCAAAGTGAACAGCTACCTAGCTTTGACCGAGGAGCAGTATGAGGGTGTTAAAAAGTGACTTGATCAATGGTACGCGAGTTCGAAGCGCTAAGTTCACTTAAGTTATCGTGGCGCGATTGGACGGGCTGAGCGTCTGCAATGCGGACGAAGAACTCGTTCAGCAGGCGGACTCGAAGGTCAGTTTTCGGGTCGCATTGACCAATCTTGCGCTTTGACCTCCAGAGCGTTATCTCTCAGATAGAAGTGAAAATGACGTTCCCCATTGCCTTCCATTTTCCTCCAAGGCGTAGGATCATCATCATCTCTCGTATCACCAGAAACTTCGTAGAACTCTCCCCATGACGGTGCAATTCCGCTAAAGCGGCATTGTCCCAAATACCAGCCATGGTCGTTTACGGGCGTAACCCGATACATTGCACAGCCGCCAAATCTGACAATGATTTTGGCTATGCCTTCGTACTTCGGGTAAAGCCACGGATTTGGTTTCATAACTGCCAAAAGAGTCTCGCCACCATGCTTGACTGAGAGATGTGGCGCGTTCGGATCGGCGTTCCAGTCTTTGTTGAGGCGTATGAAAGTTGGCATCTTGTTCCCGAGGTTTTGTGTGACCATTACCCAATAACATTAGCAGACCTTTATGCAATCTGCTGCATCGGGGACGCTGGGCTCCTTGCCGCCATTCGCTGCGACTGCAAGGGTAACGCGCTTCAAGATGTACGGTTCAATGACCACTATGCGGACGAAGCGACCTTTCACCGCGATTGCTTGAACGGCCGCTTCCGACTGAACCAATTCCACTTTCAGTGCAATTTTCCAACCGTCTCGGTCTTATCCGTCATTATTGCAGATAAATGCGATTTTCGGTTCAACAGGAATGTCCAAAGCAGCTCAGGATAGTCGTGAGACACAGCATCCTTTACCGATGGGCGAAGGGCCAACGCCGTTCGCCAAGCTTGTACCTTAAATTTTCCAGTAAAAATGCCGAAGTCCCCGATTTCATCAAATGTGTCAAAGTACCGAAAGATCGGCCCAAAGACGGCATCCACGAGGGTAAATTTATCTCCGGCGAAATAAGGGCCGGTTTCCAATTGCGTTTCTAATCGGGAGAATTTCGCATTCAAAGACGTGATCTTTTCAGCAAATACAGTCGCATCCGTCGTGGCGTAGAAACCAGCAATGTCGTTCAATGTCGCGGACCCAAACTCGATCCAGCCACGATGCAACGCGCGGGTCAGAGGATCATCGGGGTGCAGCGGCCCAGGTTGCGTTTCTTCAAGGTATTCCAAGATCGCAACGGATTCAAAAATCGACTGGTCGTTGACAGAAAGTACGGGTGTCTTTCCCAACGGTGAGATTGCGAGAAACCAATCGGGCTTGTTCGCCAGATCAATATTAGTACGCTCAAATTCCACATCCTTTTCTGTCAGAGAAATGGCGGCGCGTTGGACATATGGACAAAGCGTGTGGCTCATAAGGTGGAGAGTCATTTTGATACCTCAAGTAAATGCACTTGCATCTACATTGCAGCAGGATCACCAAATGTCAATATTGATGCAGGTGCATCTTTCAGTATATTGAAAGACATGACACAACCAAAACCTAAAACAATAGCGGTGTGGACCTCTCTCGTTTCCGCCAACCGAATTTTGCTCGATGACATAGAAGATGCGTTAAAAAATGAGGGGCTACCAAAGCTCAGCTGGTATGACGCACTGCTAGAGATCGAAAAGGCGGGCGGTACTGGAATCCGTCCTTATGAATTGAAGGAGCGACTGCTTTTGCCGCAATATGGAATGTCGCGGCTTTTGGATCGGATGGCAAAAGCAGGGCTTATTGACCGCCTTGACGTCGAAGACGATGGCCGAGGACAGATCATAAGGCTTACACAAAAGGGTCTAAACATCAGGAAAGCTATGTGGCCGATCTATGCGGCAGCGTTAACGCGGTCGGTTGAGCCGCATTTTTCCCAAGCTGAGGTCACAGAGTTGGCGCGTCTTCTAAAAAAGCTCACGCGCGCCTAAAGCTGATATTTGTGCACCGCGCAGCATCGGATACATTGGGCTCAGAGTGGACTTTTGCTGCGCATCCGGTTGACGCTCTTTTTACGGTGTCGGGATCGAAAATGACTTCTCAGTTCGAAGTTCGTCTCGACCTTCTTAAAAATCTGTCACTTATCTGATTTTATTGGGTAAATGTGCATTCTTGGAAGTGTGGCGCTGAACTGGGAAGTGCTCTTCCCAGTTCAGCGCACTGTGTTCACGTTCGATGGCCGTTCAAGCATCATTCAAAGCCTTATTTAAAAGGCTTTTTAGAGCCTCTGATGAGTTTGCAATGTTTGGTGTCACAGAATGGGCCAAACTTAACATAAGTGCCCTTACAGGCCACTACTGCAAGACATCTTGCCGAGCGGCCAATTTCATCAGTCGCCCGCGAAATGCCTTATTTTTAAGGGTCTATCCCGCTTCTTCCGTATTCTTACGGGGTCTTCCGGTTACTGCAATATCTAGTGTCTTACTACAGTAGCGCGACAAAGATTTCTGCAGTAAATGACAGAGTTTCTTGCAGCAAAAAATTTTCCTTGATCCATATGCCTGTCATGACCGTTTAAATCCGTGCTGTCCATCAGATGTTTAAACATCGTTCCAAGACCCATAGAAGCCACTATGAACACCAATCACTGGACGCTAGTTGAATGAGTGTCTGCTCTGCGGACTTTTTGGACCTTCGCTCCTCGCGTGCAAATGGCTGCTTTGAGTGATCAACCAGTTACCATCTGTTAGATTAGCCTTGCGGTTAACCGGCTTGCCTTGCCACGCAAAAACTCTTGCTCTGGTTGGTTCTGTGACAAGTCGATTGCGCGTCCATAGCTCTCTTTAGCCAATTGTGTCTCACCCAATCGCCCCAAAAAATCCGCCCGTGCTGCCCAGTAAGGCTGATACCGCGCCAACGCGCCACCAACGCCAGCCTCATCCAGCATTGCCAAACCGCGCGCCACGGATACTGCATAAGACACCGCAACCGCTTGATTGATCCGAACAACGGGAGAGGGATGCATGTTATATAATACTTCGTACAAAGCCGCGATCTCCTGCCAATCTGTCTCGCCCCAAGTCGCCGCTTGCCCATGCACGGCGTGGATGGCCGCTTGCAATTGATACGGCCCGACTCGTCCTCGCGCCAACGTCGCCTTGAGCAATGACACGCCTTCCTCGATTTTCGCCTTGCTCCAGCGCGTTCGGTTTTGCGCTTCCAACGGCACAAACGCGCCCGCCTCGTCAAACCGCGTAACCCGTCGTGCATCATGCACCAACATCAGCGCGAGCAGTCCGGCGACCTCTGGTTCTTCCGGCATCAAACCCAAAACAATTCGCGCTAGCCGGATCGCTTCACCACTCAAATCGCCGCGCTCAATACCTTTGTTGAAAATCAGATAAATGACGGTCAACACTGACCCCAATCGCTCTGGCAGCTCATCAGCCTCTGGTAGACGGTATGGAATGCCCGCTGCTGCGATCTTGGCCTTTGCCCGCGTGAGCCGTGCCGACATCGCATCAACTTTGTCCAAAAAAGCCCCTGCAATTTCTTCCGTCGATAACCCACCCAAGGTCCGCAACGTCAATGCCACACGTGTCTTTTCCTCCAATGCGGGGTGGCAACAGGTGAAAATCATCTCTAACCGTTCGTCGCCGAAACCGTCGGTGTCTTCCTCCTCGGTGCTCTCCAACTCCAGAAAATAGGTAAACTCGGCTTGTTTTGAGGCAAAGTTCGCGGATCGCCGCATTCGATCGATTGCCTTGCGTTGCGCCACAGAAATCAACCACCCCGCTGGGGATTTAGGCAGCCCTTTGATTGCCCAGTTATCCATCGCGACTAAGACCGCGTCTTGCAAACAGTCCTCAGCCAATTGAAAGTCACCTAGGCGTTTCACCAAGGACGCCAAAATGCGCCCCCACTCTTCGCGCACGCACTGCTCGATTGCGCGGTCTAAAGATCGTGGGGGCAGCATCTACTAGCTCAACTATCCCAGACCATCACCGGACGTACTTCGATACGGCCATGCCCGGCAGTAGGGATTTGGGCCGCGTATTTCACAGCCTCGTCCAAATCCGCACATTCCAACAAATAGTAACCACCCAAGTGTTCTTTGGTTTCGGCAAACGGTCCATCCATAACTTCAGTTTTGCCACCACGCACAGAGACACAAGTCGCCGTTTCGATACCTTGCAGTGCATCTGCATGCACCATCTTGCCGTCGTTCTTCACGGTTTCGGTAAAGTCACCGTACCCCTTCATGAACGGCCCAAATTCTTCAGTACCAGGCTTCGGGGCTTCTGCGGGGTCAGAATAGATAAGACACATGAATTGCATTTGTTTTCCTCCAATTTAACCAGATGCCTGTTGGCCTCTGTACTATTTAGTCGAATGGTAATCGCTCAAACCGACATTTGTGGGATTTTTTTCTGAAGGTAATCAATGATGGACAGTGCGCTGGTTAAAATCCGTGTTTCTCGGCTGCCGACATTCGCCGCAACGCAGAAAACTGACATATCGGGCTCTTTGCCGACTTTCGCTACTTTTGCATAAGAGCACAAACAGATTTTTGCACAGAAAGCCTGCTTTCTTCTGGCAACTTATCCGATTTCGCACACGCGTCGAAAGCCCGGTTTTTGCTCAATGCGTGAAATGGTCATGTCTGCTTTGGGTTGGGAGTTGCCGTTAGACGCCATTCTGGTCAATGGCAGCTTTGCGCAGAAAGCGACCTTTGCAAAGTCGCGCGAACGGCCCATTGCGGACCTTCACCAATTTGTCGGGTGCTTCGGCGCAGCTTCCCGAAAGGCGACATTGGCGAGTTAACGCAGCATTTCTGCACGCCCGAGGTCCACTCAGCGGGTCTAACCGGACATTGCCGTCCGTCTGCTCAATGGCTGCTTTTCAAACACTGCAGCTACAGCAATAGCTAACAAAGGCGTAAGAAAAAAGTTCGCTGCGTCTGCTATGATATTGAGTTTTGGAGCCTAATACTACCGTTTGCTGGTATTGGATAGGAGCGCCCATATCGCTACGATCGCTCCCAATCGATTTATGTTTCTGCGGGTTCATCGTTTGTTTGAGCTGCTTCGTTGGCTTTGACGCCTGAGGCATCAAGAATGTCGTTAGCCACACCCGTCATACCGTTTTCCAGACTGATCCCAAGCTCCTTACCAAGAGCTTGCATAGCAGGCATTTGCAGCGCCATCCCAAGCACAGAGTCGAGTGCTTGGTTTACAGGTGTTCCACCACTGGCTGAAGTGTCGCCACCTGAACAGCCTCTACTTGCATGGCCCATTCCGGTTACCTGGTGGATCTTGATCGAGTCGATTTTTTCCGCAGGCTTGACCATTTCAGCAATGATAGCTGGCATGGACTCGAGAGTGGCCAAACGCACCTTCATAGCAATAATTTCCGAGCTTAACTCGTTCTCAGAGTTCGCAATCGCAGTTTGACCTTCAGCGGTTGCCAGCATATCCGCTTTCTTAGCGTCTGCACGCACAATCATTGCATTTGCATCTGCTTGAGCTTCTTCAAGCTTGGCTGATGCGCGGTCGCTTGCAGCATCCTTTTCGGCAGCGGCGGCAAGGCGGATACCTGTCGCCTGACGCTCGGCTTCTTTCTCCGCCTCGATCATTGCAATCTGCTTTTGGCGTTCAGCTTCGGCAACAGCACGGGCTGTTTCAATCGCTTCTGATGCCTTCTTGGCTTCAGCACGGGCATTATCTGCAGAGGCACGCGCTTGGCTTTCCTCTTCTGATTTTTTGGCAACGATGATTTGACGCTCTTGATCTGCGACCTCAAGTTCACGCTCTTTCGCGATCTCAGCCTCGCGAATAGTACGTTCGCGCTCGATCTCCGATGCCCGAACAGCACGTTCGCGTTCAATGCGGGCCTGATCTTTGGCCTGATCCGACGCTTCTTGGTTGCGTGCGATTTCTGCCTCTTGGCGAGCTTGTAGCGTTTGGATTTCCTGGATTTGCATGATCGACGCTTCCTGTTGATCCTTATCAATCTGGTACTTCAAGCGTTCGGCTTCCATTTCAGAACGGGCAACAGACACGTCCGCCTCAGCAGTTATTTCCGCACGTTCTTTGCGTGAAGTCGCAATAACGGCTGCCAATTTTTGCATACCAACCGCGTTAAAGGCGTTGTTCTCATCAAGCGATTCAAATGGAGTTTGATCTAAGGCTGTCAACGATACAGCCTCAAGCTCTAGACCGTTTTTCAACAGGTCCTCAGAAATCGCATTTTGAACTTCCTGAACAAAGTTCGCGCGGTTCTCGTGCAATTCGTCCATTGTCATCTGGGCAGCAACTGCACGCAGGCCGTCAATTAACTTCCCTTCAATCATCTCGCGCAATTGCTCGACGTGGAATGTGCGATCACCTAGTGTTTGGGCCGCGCGCGAAATACCGTCGTCCGTTGCATTGACCGACACATAGAACTCCACGCCTACGTCGACGCGCATACGATCTTTGGTGATCAACGACTGTTCGTTTACACGTGCCACTTCGAGGCGCAGCGTCTTCATATTGACCTTGGCAATCTCATGCAGGAACGGAACGACGATTGTACCGCCATCCATGATGACTTTTTTGCCTCCCGATCCCGTTTTAACCAAACTGGTTTCACGTGTTGCACGCTTGTAAAGGCGCGCCATAATTAGGCCAATAAAGACCAATAGGCCAACAATGACGCCGGCGATGGTAAGAATGTTAGTAAGCTCCATGAAGTACTCCCTGGATGAAATTTGTGTATTTTTATTGATTTAGCGTAGTCGCTCAGATGACAAAAAACTTGTCGCCACGCTTGCGGATCAAAGTGACATCGCAGCCTTGTGGAAAAACACCGTCGTCGTCTAGCGGTTCGACACGCAGATAATGCATGTTGTCATGTCGGTCTTTGATTTTGGCCTCAGCCGGGTTTCCGCGTGTTGCGGTACCTTGGGTGATGGTGCCGCGATGACCGCCCAAAAAGCGCGTACGCATAGCAGTGGTTTCCGTTTTTGGCATAATCAGCGCGACCCAATTTGCGATGATCCGCGTGATGCCAAGGGCGGGTAGAATGGCGAGTGCTACAGCAAGTAAAGTAAACAACGGCACGCCAAGGCTTGCTATGGCGAACGATTGAATGATCAGGCCGAACAAACCGAACATCGTCAGGAATGAGACCAGCCAGATCAGGAATGGCACATCGCGTGCGCCCAGCCATGTTAGAATCCCCGAGGGGGCCGGTGACATTTCGCCAACGACATCTGCATCCAATCCGATGCTATCGATGTCTGCTGAGAGGTCAAAATCCGCATCAACATCCAAGTCTGGCGTTTCGCCGCCAAGACCCAAAACTGTTGCGCCCATCAATAAGCTAATGATTTCAATAATAAATAAACCAGCCGTAACTGAAAGCGCAATCGCAAACGGCAATGCGTTTGGCATTAAGAATAGTTCAAACATCGTGTCTCCTTCCATTCTAATATAGCGTGTATTCCAGTAAATGTTAGGTATATATATGCAAATATTTATAATTAGTGCAAAATATGTTGGCAAAAGTATTCATTTTCCCTATGTTTCATAGTGAACTCGTCCGAACGACGACCAAAGGATGCCCATGCCCGACTTTATGGAACGCCGACGCCTTGCCCGTATTCTTGATCGCAGTGCCGAGCGGTTCGCAGGCATATCCAACCCTAAGAAGGGTTGGATCGTAACGATGCGTCATGCATTGGGTATGTCCGCTGAACAAGTCGCGCGACGTAAAGGCGTCACCCGAAATGCAGTTTATCAAGCAGAGCGCAGTGAAAAAGAAGGATCGGTATCACTTAAGCAGATGGAAAACCTTGCTGCTGCGATGGGAGGCACCTTTGTTTATGCCATTGTGCCGAATGCACCTATTGAGCAGTTGAAGTATCAACATGCTTTACGAAGGGCCCATGGAATGGCGATCCAAGAGGAAGGTTCCGAAAATTGGTCGAAAGATGACCTGCAAGATTGGGTTGATGATGCGACTGCACAGCAAATCCACGACATGCCAGCCGATTTTTGGGAAGAGATCTGAATGAAAAGCACGATCTGCGACGATTAACGCCCAAGATTGTTGCATTCTCGACCAAAACACGCTGTGGGGGGAGCTGGACTGCAACGCCTTCTACCACAAGGAATGCCAGGAATTGCGAAAGCTATTTTGACTGCTTCTCCGAACCAGACATTCGCTGTGTAGATAGATTGTGACGCATCATGCACTCTGTGGGTCAGTGCTTACTCCCAATTTTTGAAACCAATTTTGGTAATTGTGATGTTTGAAAAAGGGCTCCAAAAATCTCGTGTGCTAACGTGTTGCGTCTTTACCGTTAGCGCGGGCATAGTCTGGCATGGATATTTTGAACATGGATGCGTGCGCCCAATCTGCCGCGCTTGAGAACGGTGAGATTTCTGCCGCCGAGCTGATGGAAGCGACATTGGCACGCATCGAGGCTGTAAATCCCACTGTAAATGCGATTGTCAGTTTGGCGGATGGTGACGCCTTGATGGCGAAGGCACGAGAGGCTGATACTGCGCCGCGCAGGGGCTGGTTGCACGGTATGCCCATTGCGATCAAAGATCTGGCAAATGCGGCGGGTTTTCCCACATCGCGTGGATCACCCCTGTATGCGGACGAAGTTATGGAAGCAGACGATATGTTGGTTTCGCGGCTGCGCAAGGCTGGGGCGATCGTTATCGGTAAAACCAACACACCCGAGTTTGGCCTTGGCTCGCATACGTTCAATCCGGTGCACGGTGCCACGCGCAATCCGTATGATACTTCGCGTTCTGCCGGTGGTTCGTCGGGCGGTGCTGCGGCTGCTCTGGCGACAGGGATGCTTAGCATTGCAGATGGGTCGGACATGATGGGTAGCCTGCGCAACCCTGCGGGTTGGAACAATGTCTACGGAATGCGCCCGACATGGGGGAGCGTACCTGCAGAGCCCGTGGGGGATATGTTTATGCACCAGTTAGCAACGTCAGGCCCGATGGCGCGCAGCCCTGCGGACCTCGCGGCCCTGTTGGATGTCATGACAGGCATCGACACGCGCCAACCGCTGAGTACCCATAGCGCAGCGACACTGGTCAAAATTAATGACGCGCCCAAAGGACTGCGCATTGGCTGGCTTGGTGATTGGGATGGTGCATTCCCGTATGAGTATGGCATCGACGAGATATCCCAAACAGCGATGGCAAAATTGGCTGATCTGGGTCACCGCACCGAGGCCTTAGATGCGCCCTTTGATGCGGACGCGATGTGGCAATCGTGGATTGATCTGCGTTCGTTTGCGGTGGCAGGTGGGTTGCAGGCTGATTACGCAGATGAGGCGCGCCGTGCCTATCTAAAACCGGCAGCACTTTGGGAGATTGAGCGCGGCCTACAGATGAGCGCAAAAGATGTGCAACACGCCAGCGCGGTGCGTTCAGATTGGTTCCGACGTACAACGCAGCTGTTTGAAAGCCACGATGTTTTGGTGCTGCCCTCAGCCCAACTATGGCCATTTGATGTGGATTGGGCATATCCTGAAACCATCGCTGGCCATGCAATGGATACTTATCACCGTTGGATGCAGGTTGTTGTTCCGGCAGGATTGATCGGTCTACCTGTTGTCAATGTGCCAGTCGGGTTTGGGGCCAACGGATTGCCTGCTGGGATTCAGCTGATTGGACCACGCGGCAGTGACGCAGCATTGCTTCAACTCGCCCAACAATGGCACGGCGTAACCCACTGGCCGCAAGCGAGACCACCAAAGGTATAGGGAAAACTATGGGCTACTCAGGCATTCGCGAACACGGCGCACCAAAACTGACACCGCCAACACCATCATTGCTGGGTGCTGCGCTGGTGGCGGGGTGGGATGATTTTCGCGCCGCCCCCACGTTTGGCCTGATCGCGGCGGGGCTATCGTTGGCGGCGGGGTGGGGGATGAGCCTGCTGACAATGTGGGCGGGCCATACATTCTGGCTTGTGCTGGGCGTATTCGGGTTTCCACTTGTGGCTCCATTCGCGGCGCTTGGCACATATGAGGTGTCGCGTTTGCGGGGGATGGGAGAAATCCCAACAGTGCGGCGTGTTGCACAGGTGCTATGGGCTGAACGTGGCCGTCAGCTGCCGCCGCTTTGTGCGCTGATGATGTTCATGTTGTTGTTCTGGTTCTTTCTGGGGCACATGATATTCGCGCTGTTCTTAGGCCTCAAACCGATGACAAATATCATGTCATCCTTGGATGTCTTCCTAAGTGCAAATGGCCTGATGATGCTGGGGCTTGGCTCGGCCGTGGGCGGCGCGTTTGCGTTGCTGCTGTATGCGATCTGCGTGATTGGCCTGCCCATGCTGCTTGATCGCGAGGTGGATTATGTAACCGCTTTGATCACCAGCGTTGGCATTGTTGTTTCAAGCCCAGTGGTGATGCTGGGGTGGGCGGCACTGATCGCTGCAACTCTGATCCTTGCGATGGTGCCTGCATTCCTTGGATTGCTGATCGTATTGCCGTGGCTTGGCCACGCATCATGGCATGTCTATGCGATGATGCGGGTCGACTAATCGGCAGGTTCGCGACCATGCGACACCAGTTGCTTGCGCAAGTAAGGAACTCGCGGATCCGCGGCCTCTAGCGCAAAAACATAGGCATGGGTCAGGAAAAAACATTTGGCATCAATGTCCACAGCTTCATCAGCGGCTTGCGCATATAGGCCGATCAACGCATCGCGATCATCCTCCGCGTGCGCCTCAAGCATTTTGTCATTCAGATCACTCATTCGGCAGCAAGTGGGGCTCGATGGCGGTCTAGCTGGCTAGCGACCCAGTGGTGGAACATATGCGTTGGACCATCCATTGCAGGTGAAAAACGCCCGCCATCAAAGCCAACAGCATGGCGGCCCCGCTGCATGCCTTCCACAACAAAGATGTCCTCCTCAAATACTTCTTTCCATTGCTCGGTATTGCGCGCGCGCAGCTCGGAGTCGGTCTTTGGATCGGAATAATAGAGATGCACGTGTTCAATCGTGCGGTCATGCGCTTCGGGAACCAGAATGATCGCAAACGTATGATCGCGGTGCACACCCAGCAAGACGTTAGGGTAGGCGGTGATGTACTCGGCAGAGGTGTCCCATCGTTCACTTAGATCTTCAAAGTCAGGAAAGCTCTTACCGTCTTCGCCTTTGAGTTGGCGATACACCAGCGTCCCTTGCCCTGAAAAATGGCCGGCATTTTCGATGTGGTAGTGATCTTCCAGTCGCGAATAGCTGTTTAATCCTGGATGAATCCACGGCAAGTGGTAGCTCTCGCAGTAATTCTCGACTGCCAGCTTCCAGTTACAGTTCACGGCCAATTGGAAGCGACTGTCCGCGCCGCCATGATGCAAGGGTTTGTCAAACTCGCCCCAGCGGGCAATAAGGTCTTCGTTGACCTCTTCAAAGGGCAGAGCGGTGCCAGAGACGTTGATCCAGACAACATCCATCCAGATGTGGCTGCGTACCTCGATTAGGCCCAATAACGCGCGATCAATCCCCTCATGGGTGTTCTGGCCGGGGCCACCAACGTGAGGCGTACTCACCAGCTTGCCTTCGGTGCTATAGCACCACGAATGATAGGGGCAGCGGATCGCGCCTTCAATCTTGCGCGGCGTGTCGACTAAAATCATGCCACGGTGTCGACATATGTTCTGGAATACGCGCACCTTGCCTGCCCGGTCACGGACCATCAGCAGGGGCATGCCAAGGAAGGTGAGGGGAACTGCATCGCCGATCTCAGGAACATCATCGCCCACGCCAAGACCAGCCCAATTGTCAAACAGGACAGCCTGCCGTTCTTCGTTGAACACGGCGGGATCAATGTAATGGGCGTTTGGTAGGCCATTGGCAGCCTCAAGGGGGCGGCGCACGCGGCTTAGGTCTGATCGGTCCATGATGCTCTCCTTTGTTGTAAGGAGAGTTGCACGGGAGTGCAGGCACTACAGCGCTGGTAGCGACCCAGTTTGCCCATAGGCGACATCACTAGAACACAAGGGGGCGGCGGCCCAATTCGGGCCGCCATAAGCTTATTCGCCGCGTGAAAGTGCGGCAACGCCTGTGCGGGCTACATCAACAAGGCCAAGCGGGCGCATGAGGTCTGCAAACGCGTCGATCTTTTCCGGCGCGCCGGTGATCTCAAAAACAAAGCTGGTCAGCGTGCTATCGACCACATTTGCGCGAAAGATATCGGCAAGGCGTAGGGCCTCTACGCGCTTTTCGCCAGTGCCTGCAACCTTGAACATCGCCAATTCGCGCTCAACGCTGGCACCCTCAACCGTGAGGTCATGGACCTCACGTACTGAGATGATGCGGCCTGTCTGTGCCTTTATTTGCTCTATCACTTGCGGAGTGCCGCGTGTGACGATGGTGATACGGCTTAGGTGTCCCGTGTGGTCCACTTCGGCAACCGTGAGGCTGTCGATGTTGTAGCCGCGTCCAGCAAACAGACCAATCACACGCGCCAGAACACCCGGTTCGTTTTCGACCAGCAGGGCAAGTGTGTGGCGTTCTTCTACGTCCGAAAAGTTGGGGCGTAGGTTATAAGCGGAATGGCTGGTGGAGCCTTTTTTGATTTCTAGTGGTGACATTTCGATTACCTAGCGTTTCTAATTAGTACAATTGAGCATTTCAGTAGACCTTCTCGTTCAAGAGCGTCACGTTGATACTTCTCAAGTTTTTCCAACCTTGATCTTTGCTTATCCTTGCAGTGATTTATAGCCGAGCGACGTAGTTTTTTTGTTCCCAATTTGCCCTGCCAGCCAGCCCAGCCGAAGTACCGGTTGGCTGCAACAGCAGCCGAGCGACCGCCTGTCGTGCTTTCACGTAGCCATCTTTCTGCACTTTCGGCCGCTGTCATGGACAACCCTTCCAATGGTTTTGCCAGCAGCGCTAGCTTGGGGGTGAGCGTGGCGTATGTTTGACAATTCTTGTTGCTCAAGTTGCAACTTTGAAAGGAAAGAAGTTTGGCTGCATCCAGCGTATTCAAATTTGAGCGCCACGAGAACGCCCCACTTGATGACACATAGAAAGCTCCAAAATACCGGCCATTGTTTTTGAACTCCTCAAAGGCATCGGCCTGATTGGTGGTGAGGTGTCGGGGCGAAATAACAACTATGTTGCTTTCTCGCGCCGCTGTTGGTTGCGCATTGGCACCTTGAACTGCAGACCCCGCTAGCAATGCAGTCGCGAAGAGGACCTGTTTAAACAAGGACCTTACCTTCTGCATCAATGGCAGTCTGTGTATCCACATCCCCCATGATCATCTCGTTGTGCGCCTTGCCCGACGGGATCATCGGGAAGCAGTTTTCGTGCTTCTCAACGAGGCAATCAAACAACACAGGGCCATCGTGCTTGATCATTTCCATGATCGCCTCATCCAGATCCGCAGGGTCGGAACACAGGATGCCTTTCGCGCCAAACGCCTCAGCCAATTTTACAAAGTCGGGCAGGGACTCTGACCAGCTAGACGAGTACCGCTCACCGTGCAGCAATTCCTGCCACTGGCGCACCATACCAAGGCGTTCATTGTTGAGAATGAACTGTTTGACGGGCAGTTTATACTGCATTGCCGTGCCCAATTCTTGCATGTTCATCAACCACGAGGCTTCGCCAGCCACGTTGATTACCAACGCGTCAGGGTGGGCCATCTGAACGCCAATGGACGCCGGAAAGCCATAACCCATGGTGCCAAGGCCACCGGACGTCATCCAGCGGTTTGGATCATCAAAGTTCAGGTACTGCGCCGCCCACATCTGGTGCTGGCCAACTTCGGTACAGATATAGCGGTTGTGCTCTTTGGTCAGCGCCTCAAGACGGGAAAGCGCATACTGCGGCTTGATGATCGACCCCTTCTGCTCGTACTTGAGGCAATCAACGGCGCGCCATTCTTCGATCTGCTTCCACCATTTGGAAACAGCAGCCGAATTGGTTTTGCGCCCGCGTGATTTCCAAACTTTCAACAGGTCTTCCAGTACGTGGCCAACATCCCCCATGATCGGGATATCAACGCGAATGATCTTGTTGATCGAGCTGGGATCGATGTCGATATGCGCTTTGGTTGAGTTGGGGCTGAATTTCTCGACAACGCCAGTGATGCGGTCATCAAAACGCGCGCCAACGTTGATCATAAGATCACAGTCATGCATTGCCATGTTGGCCTCGTACAGGCCGTGCATGCCCAGCATACCAAGCCATTTGTCACCCGATGCCGGATAACAACCAAGTCCCATCAATGTAGAGGTGATCGGGAAACCTGTGGATTCAACCAACTCACGCAACAACTGAGACGCCGCAGGACCGGAGTTGATAACGCCGCCACCCGTATAAAACACGGGCCTTTCGGCTTTCTCCAATGCTTCGACCAGCTCGGTGATCGCCTCCATGTCTCCCTTAAGCTGGGGCTGGTAATGCGATTTGGATACCGTTTTTGGTGTGTAGGTGCCGTTGGCAAATTGAACATCTTTTGGAATGTCGATCAGAACCGGACCGGGGCGGCCACTGGTTGCGATGTGAAATGCTTCATGGATGGTTTTGGCCAGTGTGTCCGTCTCTTTTACCAACCAATTGTGTTTGGTGCAGGGACGGGTGATGCCAACGGTGTCAGCCTCCTGAAACGCGTCAGATCCAATCATAAACGACGGAACCTGACCTGTCAGAACAACAAGCGGAATGCTGTCCATCAATGCGTCTGTCAGCCCCGTAACTGCGTTGGTTGCACCCGGTCCAGAGGTCACCAGCGCAACACCGGGTTTGCCGGTTGAACGGGCATACCCTTCGGCGGCATGAACCGCACCTTGTTCGTGGCGCACAAGAACGTGCTTAATGCTGTTTTGCTGAAAAATCTCGTCGTAAATCGGTAGGACAGCGCCGCCAGGATACCCGAATACGGTATCGACACCCTGATCAATCAGGGCTTGGACGATCATTTTGGCTCCGGTCATTTGGCGTGTCATGGTCTTGCTCCGTACGGCGTTAAAAACTTGTGTTTGGCATAAAAAAGCCCCCGAGTATGTCGGGGGCGCATGGGATCGAATATGGTCTTACCGTTACCGGCCCATGCGCGTGTGTTCCATAATGACGACTAGATCGTTCATGCCCAAAGGCTCCTTTATGTGTTTGGCGACATTATGAGGGGTTTTAGGGGGCGTCAACCATCAATGTTGTGAAAAAGTGTCGCCGAAGGCATCTTTTTTGTTATTTTATTTCACGAATTGGATGTTTTTGCTAATTTGTGGGAATGGAGGGCGATATATCTGATCAATTTGGACGATCTGACCACAATAACGAGTCAAGTTGTCAAAATTCAGCACTACCGAAAATATTGCCGGATGAAGGAAGCGGGCCGCGAAAACCAGATGATGGTAAAAGCGTCAAACCGGAGCGAGTGATCGCCCCTTAAACTGTCAATTAGGATGCGGGTCATCGGTCTTGTGATGTGCCGTTGATTTGCTTCATACCCTTGCCTGCCGGCAGTGGATGGCTCATGCTCCAATTGGCGTTGCAATGGGCCATGCTGCAGATACCCATTTCTGCTTATCGGAGGAGCCACTCAAAGCTCTGGATGCCGATCCGTTTTGCCGTCTGCCACTGGGCGACGTAGTTTCATATTGAGGAACTAATGCGAGTTTGAACTGCGAAGCGTTTTAAATGACCGAGCCGTTAGAAAGCCAGCACCGAGGTGATCGATACTGGCCTTTTCAGTTTTTATCAGCTGGCTGCTTTTATCAGTGCAACCGCTTCTTCTGTGCTCCACACAGCGTTTGCGATAAAGCGGAAGTTCGTCAAAGCCGCCAAATAGCCGTCTCCATCTGGGATGATTGCTGCTGCTGTTGCGTCTTTAACAACTGCAACTTCGAAACCTTGCTCAATCAATTCACGCATGTGAGATTCAGTACACAAGTTTGCTGACATACCCGACAGGATGACCTGATCCACACCCTGTTTGCGCAATTGCAGCGACAGATCATTTGTATCGTTTCCGTAAACTTTATGCGGAGACGTCACGATGGTTTTGCCATCGTTAATGTATTTTTTGTACTGCGGCATCCAATCAGCGCCAGATCCGTCAAAACCTTCGAGATCTAATGGACCTGGACGATCAAACATACCGATTTTGTGCATCAGTTTTTCCAGCGCACCTTCGAATTTCCAACCGTGATCGGTCGGGTAGTAATAGTGAGGCGATACCGCAACTGTAATGTCGGCAGCTTTTGCCGCTTTGAACAGCGTCTCAATGTTTTCGACCGTGTTGTTCTCTGTCACAGATGCGCCAACCACGCCCCAAGTTACGCCATCGGGGCTTAGGAAATCGACTTGAGGATCGGTGACAACCAGTGCCGCGCGGCTGAGGTCCAGTACCATGTTGGACGGAGGTAATACTGAATTTTCTGGATCCGCATAAGGGCTTGCCGTTTGAGCGCTGGCGGCTGTGGCTGTTGTTACTGCAGCCGCAGTGGCAGCTAAACCGCCACGCAGCGCGGTACGACGAGATATTTTACCGTGGGTGTGATTTGGATCATCGCAATTACACATCATTATATTCCTTTTGTTGATTGGTCGTATCCGTTAGATATGTGGTTGCATGTGCCTTATCGTCTTGAATTTGTGACATGAGGGCGAAAGAGGTGTCTTTTCGTCTATAGATAGGTCACAGAACGCTCATGGATTTTGAACATATCTTTGATGAACTAGAGATCACGACCAATCCGTTCGCCCTTTGCGAATTGCGCGGCAACTGCAACCTTGGTCTCGACCGTGATGCGTCAGCGACGCTGCACTACATCTTATCGGGTGAAGGGCAAATCACATTGCGGTCTCGCGCCCCGTTAAAGGTATCTCGTGGATCACTTGTACTTATCCCGGCGCTTCAAAGTCATGCACTTCACAGTTTTGGTGTGAACAACGCACCGGTACCTGACTGTAAACCGGCGGTTCTCAATCTTGGACATCTCATGGCGACATCCGATTGCGGCGGAGATGGCCAATTGATTGCCCTATGTTCCCACGTAAATGTTGGATTGCGCGGCGTTGCAGGCATTATTGATCTGATCCGTGAGCCGCTGATCGAAAATGTTTCATCACCGGACCGGATGTTTCCCGCCTTGCAGTCCCTGCTTTACGAGATATCCAACCCGGGTTTGGGTAGTCGGGCCATGATCCGGGCCTTACTGACGCAATGCATGATTCAGATGCTACGCAAACGCTTAGCTGAATCCGATAGGGCATTGCATTGGATGGCTGCGTTGGCTGATCCGGCTGTTTGGAACGCGTTGCGCGCCATGCTTGATAAACCGGGGGACAACCATAGCGTCGAAAGCTTGGCAAATTGTGTGAGTATGAGCCGAGCCGCCTTTGCCAAGCGTTTTGCCAACGCCTATGGGTCTGGTCCGATGGAGTTGTTGCGCGACCTGCGCATGCGGCGTGCCGGGCTGTTATTACGTGATACAGATTTGCCAGTAAAACGAGTGGCTGAGATGGTTGGATTTTCATCCCGTAGCGCATTTAGCCGTGCGTTTGAGGCAACAACGGGCCAATCACCGCGGGCCTTCAGAGCCTCCGTATCCGGAACGTAAACTGGCAGACCAGCTTAGATCTAAATTTTTTAGCCGTAATGCGGGTTAAAACTTCAAATAGGCCCAATAGAGAAACATGATAACCAAGATCAGTACGACCTGTATCACCATCGCTTTGATCAAGAACTTTGAGCGTTTTAGGTCCGCGTCTACATCAATTTTTTTCATGATGGGTCTCTCGTTATAAAAGGACCTAGGCAAAGCATGAGCAGCACTGCGCGTTGGTCAAGAATGAATATTAGATCGGGATGTGTCATTATACCATCGAATTGACGTTCAATGCTTCAGAAACCGCTTGGCTATATATTGGACGGTGCGACAGCCGCTTGCATGGCTGCCGTCACAACCTGCTGGCCTATCACTTATGCATCAAGGAGTTTACTTACAGTCATTCTGAGGGAACTCGCGGACGGTTTGCAGCATAACCCAACCGGAACAACATCTGAACCGTATCTCCAGACCGTAGCAAGGGATCACGGGCCTCTTAATAGAGTTCGGCCATTTCTGGAAACTCATGAAGCGCATTGCTTAGGGAGTGAAATACAAAAACGCACCTACCGATCGTGTGATAACGGGCACCTCAAATGGTAATATTTGGAAGACCGAAACCGCCAAACTGTACGTTTCCTCAAAGTGACCAAATTATTTTCTGTCGGATGTGAGCAAACAAACTGTGCTCTAACGCTCTAATGAAGCTTTGCCCGCATAGTTATCATCTGGCCAATCCTTAATGCATTGGTCAGCGCGATATGCGGATTAACCTTGGGGAGTTCATCCATCCGTTTCAGTCCTACTCTTGCGGTTACGCTGGGCATATTCCTGCTGAGTAGCGCATAGTTAATCTCCCTTGTTGCAGTAAATCCTATTTAAGGAATGGCGATCAAATCGGGACAGGTTCATAAGGCGAGGTGTTAAAATGAATACTATAGGTTGAAAGTTTATAGTCATTTTCTCAATATTTTGATCATAATTGGTAATATTCTCTGAAAGCACAGAAAATTGCTTCTCCTAGAGGCTCTTCTGACGTAGCGTTAACGAAGTTTATTAAAGAACGCTGCTCCAAATTTCGCATCGACCCTTGGGAGGGGGAGACTTTGCGGAATGCAATTTTCCACAAAACGCTCGGACGAAGATGACGCCGTTCGTTCAAAATAATCAAGCCAGTCGGGCATGAAACCTGTGTGTCGCGCATGACCACAGCGACAACGTGCCCGAGGTGCAATTTTCTGCGGCCGTTTTCTAGTCGCGACACAATCAGACGGGACTTTTTCCATGGCAATTTCCAAAACCAACTCTACCGTTTTCTCAGGCAGCTCGGATGACGATATTATCGTCACCAACAATGTCGGTGGGACCTCGAACAACTCTATTGATGGCGGGGTAGGCGATGATGTTATTTTTGGCGATGGTGTTGACCCGTTTGTGGATGACACGTCGGGCAACAGCAGCTCTCTTACGCCGCTGTCGATTGATGATCCGGCGGCTTGGTCTGCGACATTCGACAATCCCGATAATGCCCAGACGGGCGTTCCCAGCACGATGGTCGCTGGTATAGGTGACGGCAATGAGGACTGGTTCTCGGTCACTGTCGGAGCAGGCCAAACCCTGACCGTTGATCTGGATTATGGTGCGGGAATCTATGCAGGTGGTGAGTTCGATTCTGGCCTCACACTTTTCAATTCGGCGTTTGGCACGATTGACAGCAACGACGATGGGAGCAGCAATTCTCCCTTGATCCCAGATGCTGGCGGCTCACACCCGTCTACAGGTGGTGGTACGGTTACTGACTCTCTTATCCAGTACACAAACACATCGGGATTGGCCGAGACAATCTTAATTCGTGTTGGGGACGCGAGCATCGCAGGTATTCCAGTAGGCGCACAATACACTCTGAATGTTTCAGCGACCGGACATGCGGCGACGGGCACTCCGACACAGGGTAATGATACGCTGCTTGGTAATGTAGGCAATGATGTCTTGTACGGCGGGGGTGGCAATGACGACCTCATAGGTGGGGCGGATGCCGACATCATGGATGGGGGGGCCGGAACGGACACTGCCGATTACTCAACCTCTCCGGCGGCGGTGCAGGTTGACCTGCTGAGCGGGACAGCGACAGGCGGCGACGCGCAAGGCGATAGCCTGACCAATATCGAAAACCTCATCGGTTCAGCTTTTGGCGATGTCTTGATGGGCGATGCAGGCGTAAACGTTATCGAGGGTGGTGGCGGCGACGATACGATCGAGGGTCGCGGGGCCGGAGACACCCTTGATGGTGGCGCCGACATCGACACCGCGAGCTATGCTAACTCATCTGCCGGTGTAAATGCCCAACTTACGGGTTCGGGTTTTACAGGTGATGCCACCGGCGATACCCTTCTCAACTTTGAAAACCTGCTTGGTTCGGATTTTGGTGATGCCCTAATTGGAAATTCAGTCGCAAATCGCATTGAAGGTGGCGATGGTAATGATTTTATCCAAGGTGGCGTAGGTGCCGACACTATGTTTGGTGGGGATGGCCGAGACCGATTTGTCATTGAGGCAGGTGATGACGCAGCCGCTGAGCTTTATGATGGTGGCGCCGATCAAGACCAAATAACTGTCCGGTCAGCATCAGATCCGGTTGTTGATTTGCGTGACGATACAATTGTGTCTATCGAGGCTCTGGGGTTTGACTCTGGTGGGGGTACTGGGAACCCAACTGTAATTGCATTGGCCTCGCAGATAGCGATGTTTGACTCCATTAGCTCAACTGCACACGTTGGATTTGGTGTTTCTGTTCAGGTTGAGATGGGAGCAGAAACGCTACTGGATCTGTCAACAACGTCAGTGACTGGCTTTGACCAACCCAATGATGGTTTTGTTATCACAGGCGACAGCGACAATGAGACCATCATTGGCAGCACGGCAAGCGACACGATCTTGGGGAATGACGGTGCCGATCTTATCCGAGGGGGTGCGGGTGCTGACAGCCTTGATGGCGGCCTTGGGGATGACACGCTTAGCTATGAGGGATCGGATGTTGGGGTCAATGTTCAGTTCGACATGAACTTTGCGACTGGCGGTGATGCAACGGGCGATGTGATTGGCGGCTTTGAGAATCTCGTCGGTTCGTCATTTGGCGATTTCTTGCAAGGTGACGGGGCTGCGAACGAGATCATCGGCGGTTTAGGCAGTGATGTCATGAGCGGTCGCGGTGGCGTGGATCTGATAGTCGGCGGAGATGGGAATGACATCATCATCTTTGAAAGCGGCGACGACACGATAGGCGAAACCTACGATGGCGGCAGCGATTTTGACTCTCTTTTGATCCGCGGACCTGACGATGTGGTTGTCAATTTGACAGATGATACTGTCACCAGCTTCGAGACGTTGATCTTTAGTAACGAGTTCGGAGGCAATCTGGGATTTCAGCTGCTTGCGTCTCAGATGGGACAATTCCAAACGATCACAGCATCTGCGCACGTTGGTTTAAGTTATGGTGTTTCCATTGCGATGGCGGGCGAGACCACGCTTGACTTGTCAGGCTTGGCGATCACTGGAATGACCGAACCGGGCGATGGTGTCACAATTGTAGGTGATGGCGACAACGAAGAAATAATTGGCAGTGCGATTCAAGATACTATTCAGGGCCTTGGCGGCATTGATACCATCGAAGGCGGCATGGGCGCGGACAGCATTGATGGTGGTGATGATTTCGATATGGCGAGCTACGAAGGTTCGGCGACTGCGGTAGACGTTAGTCTGATCTCCAATACCGCGACTGGTGGCGATGCGGCAGGGGATACGTTGATCAGCATCGAGGGGCTGTACGGGTCAAGTTTCAACGATACCCTTGAAGGGGACGCATCGGCCAACCTCCTTGTGGGCGGTGCCGGCAACGACATCCTTGCGGGTCGCGGAGGAGCCGACACTTTGATCGGTGGCGCTGGCGATGACACGCTGGAAATTGTGGCGTCCGAAGAGGGTGTGGGTAACCAATATGAGGGTGGTGCGGATACCGACCGTGTCAAAATCAGCGGACTTGGCTTGAATGCCGTCGACTTTTCCGATGACACGTTCAACGATATCGAAATCGTTGAGTTCGACAACAGCGTCGGCAGCAGCTTCGTCCTGCAGTTCAATGGTGAGCAGTTGGCGGCGTTGACAGGGCTTGAAGCAAACACCCATACGGGAGGCACAAACCGCCTTGCAATAAATATGAACGTGGCGACCACACTGAATTTGTCGGGTGTTACGGTCACTGGGCTGGACCAACCAGCTGACGGGATCGACATCATCGGTGATGCTGACAACGAGGCGATCATCGGATCGGTCTTGAAGGACAACATCAATGGCGGCGATGGCGACGACACGATCGAAGGGTTTGCAGAAGCAGACGTTCTTGATGGCGGCACCGGTAGCAACACACTGAGCTATTCTGGTTCGGATGCAGGTGTCACGGTTAGCCTGTTTGCGAATACTGCCAGTGGAGGCCACGCTGCCGGAGACGTTATTTCTAACTTTCAAAACGTGGTTGGTTCCGCCTTTGATGATGTCCTGACAGGGGACAGCGCGGCGAATAATTTGGACGGGGGTGGCGGGGACAATACGGTAAACTACGGCAATTCGGATGCGGCAGTGCAGATTCATCTGGATGCGGGCATGGGGGCTGGTGGCCATGCTGCCGGTGATGTTCTCTCCAATATCGATAATCTCATCGGATCAACATTTGATGATACGCTGACCGGAAATGCTGAAAGTAACGTTCTGGAGGGTGGTGCGGGCGCCGACGTAATTGACGGCGGTACCAACAGCAACACAGCGACCTACGCAGGATCGACCGCAGGCGTCGCCGTTGATCTGGTTGCGGGAACCGGGTCAGCAGGGGATGCGGCAGGCGACACTCTGACCAATATCGCAAATTTGACGGGTTCGGATTTTGCCGACACGCTTACAGGGGATTCAGACGATAACGTTCTAGTTGGCGGCGAAGGCGCGGATGTCCTCGACGGCGGGGATGGGGAAACTGATACCGCCGATTACAGCGGCTCTTCGGCTGGGGTGAACGTCAATCTGTTTACGGGTCTCGGGTTTCAGGGGGATGCCCAGGGCGACGTCTTGAGCAACATTGAATTCCTGCAAGGAACGGAGTTCAATGACACTCTGATCGGGAACGCCAGCGACAATGAAATCCGTGGGGGTGATGGCGTGGATTTCCTCCGCGGTGGCAGAGGCATGGATACTGTCTACGGCGGGGCGGGGAACGACGTCATCATTGTGGCGGAGCCAGAGATCGAATTCGGCGAATTCATGGATGGCGGTGTGGGTGTCGATACACTGAGGGTTGTCGGGGCCAATGGCTTTGATGTTGACCTACGCGGAATTGGCATCAGCTCTATTGAAACGCTCCAGATTAATCCAACGAGCGGCGGTGGTACGGTTCGGATTGATGCCACAACCCTTGCTTTAATAGATACGATTGACCTTGGGTCGCATGCTGGCGGGTCTGTTCAGATTATCGTTTACACCCAGTTCGGACAATCTTTTGATCTGTCGGGCTTTACGCTGCAGGGTTTTGACCAACCTGGCGATGGCTTAGTATTGAATGGCGAGGACCGCTCCGTGTTTCTGACCGGTAGCGCCTTTGATGATACCATCAATGCCGGTGAGGATGACGACGCGCTACGCGGTGGTGCAGGAGCGGATGTGCTGAATGGTGGTGAAGGCAATGACGCCGCATTCTATGACACGTCCACTGCGGGTGTCGCGATCAATCTTGGCGCTGGGACCGCTACGGGCGGCGATGCCACTGGAGATACACTCATCAGTATCGAGAACGTTTTAGCGTCTGATTTTAACGATACGCTGACAGGTGACGCCCAAGACAACATTTTTGAAGGCGGTGCTGGCGCGGATGAAATCGACGGTGGTCTTGGTTCGAATACGGCTAGCTATACAACATCGGCAGACGCGGTTCAGATCAACCTGAATGCGGGCACAGCAGCGGGCGGTGACGCGGCCGGAGATACGCTGACCTCGATCCAAAATCTGATGGGTTCGGCAAATGACGACGTCTTGGTCGGCAACGCGGCTGATAACGTCTTTGAAACGACCGGCGGCTCCAATAATATTTTTGGCGGTCTCGGAACGGACACGGCCAGCTATGCCCTTCAGTTCGGGGGCGTGGTCGCTCTGCTTAGGGACACCGGTGCTGGCAACACCAGCGCAGGGGATTCCCTGACTAACATCGAAAACGTCACCGGTACGTTTATAGGTGATCTTTTGGTCGGTAACACTGGCGATAACTTTCTTGAAGGTCAGGACGGCAATGACGTGCTGATCGGTGACGGCGGTGACTTTGTGTTCGACGGCGACGCGAGCAATGATAGCTTTGCGAACGCCCTCGACATCGACACGGCCAGCCTCTGGTCCACCCAGTTCCATCCGAACGTAGGGGACCCGAGTGTACCCTACGCGACGATCCTTGGAGTAGGCGCAGGTGCCACTGATTTCTTCGCCGTCACGGTCGGTGCTGGCGAGACGATTACGCTCGATATCGATTACGCTTTCAATGTGTTCGGGAGTTTCGATTCCAGATTGAGGCTCTATGATTCATCGCAAAACGAAGTCACCTCAAACGATGATAGTGTCGACGACCTTGGATTGCCTAATTCCAACGTTGATTCAGCGCTTAGTTATTTAAACACTTCGTCTAACGACGAGACCTTTTTTATAGCTGTAGAGGAATTCGGGTCTCCTCTAATCCGGGATGGAAAATCATATGTCCTGCATGTTTCGGTCACAGATCATGTCGTTGGACCTGTCATAGGCGGCGGCGATGACACCCTGCAAGGCGGCGATGGCAACGACAAGCTGGTTGGCGGTGAGGGCGCGGACATTCTTGAAGGCGGTGTTGGCGATGACCTGTTGGTTGGCGGTGGGGGCGCGGACACTCTTGATGGCGGTGATGGCGATGACACAGCTGACTATTCGAGCGCATCCCAAGCGGTTGCGTTTAGCCTGAAGACGGGTACCGGTACTGCGGGAGATGCAGCATCTGATACCCTGACCAGCATTGAAAACCTGATAGGTTCGGATTTCAATGATACTCTGGAGGGGGATGCCAACGACAACCGTATCGACGGCGGTCTTGGCATCGATGTGCTGAGTTTTGCCAACTCGGACACGGCTGTGTCCCTCAACGCAACGACAGGTACAGCCACCGGAGGCGGCAGCGAAGGTGACCAGTATATTTCAATTGAGCGTATTATTGGCAGTGGGTTTGACGATACGCTCATAGGCTCTGACGCAGATGAATTCGTCGAGGGGGGCGCTGGTGCGGACCTGTTCAATGGTGGGGCAGGCCAAGATACAGCCAGCTATGCGGGATCCGCAGCAGGGGTTCGCGTCAACCTGAATGCCGGCACGGCATTGGACGGGGATGCAGCAGGTGACACACTGACGTCTGTCGAAAATCTGGTCGGATCGTCTAACGTTGACACGCTGGTCGGTGATGCGGGTGATAACGTCCTCGAAGGGGGCGCAGGCGCTGATGCCCTGTTTGGCGCTCTGGGCTCTGATACCGCCAGCTACGAAACATCCGACGTACGGGTTCGGGTCAATCTGAATACGGGCAGTGCGCTGGATGGGGATGCGGCAGGCGATACGTTTGTATCTATCGAAAACCTGCGCGGATCGGCATTTGATGACGTTCTAGTGGGTGACGCGGGCGATAACGTGCTCGAAGGTAGTGCAGGCGCTGATGGCCTGTTTGGTGGTGTGGGAAGCGACACCGCCAGCTATGCCGGATCAGCAGAAGGCGTCAGGGTTAACCTGACTGCTGGTACCGGGCTGGATGGGGATGCTGCGGGCGATACGTTTACGTCCATCGAAAACCTAACCGGATCGTCCAATAATGACACTCTGGTCGGTGATGCGGGCGACAATGTTATCCACGGCAGCGGCGGCGCAGATGCCATTTTTGGCGGCTTGGGAACAGACACGGCCAGCTACGCCAGCTCGAAAGGTGGCGTAGCGGTTACCCTCTCGGATTCCGCTCTGGGCCTTGCGAACGATGGTGATACACTTGCATCAATCGAAAATGTCATAGGATCATCGGGTAACGACACCCTGTATGGTTCGTCGGGTGATAATGTTCTTGATGGCGGCGATGGTGATGATTTGATCTTTGGCGACCCGGCCGATCTGGGCGGGGTATTCGTAGATAATGATGGGTCGAACAGCTCCCTTGCGACCGCGAAAAACATTGACAGCATAGGCTTTTGGTCAACGGCGACAAATCCGGACGTTACGGATGATACAATACCTTACGCGACAATTACGGGTACTGGCGCGAATGCGTTTGACTATTTCAGCGTGACAATCGGGGTTAACGAAACCATCACACTTGATCTTGATGGTGCCACTAGCGCGACCAACCCTGAGAATTTCGACTCCGAACTGCGCCTTTTTGACTCTGTTGGCACCGAATTGGCCACAAATGACGACAACGGAAACGATCCAGGATCGATCAATAATCTGGATTCGGCGCTGACCTACACAAACGACACGGGCATAGCGGGTACTTTCGTATTCCGCGTCGAAGAGTACAACAACAGAGAAATAGATCTCGGTGCAACCTATACGCTTCATGTGTCGGTAACCAACCATATTCTTCTGCCAGCAGTATTGGCAGGCAGCGGCGATGACACACTGATTGGCGGTGCAGGCGATGACACACTGATTGGTGGCGAAGGGGCCGATGAAATTGATGGCGGCGGCGGTCGCGATCTGGCCGATTTCGGAAACTCGGCTGCTGGCGTCAACGTCAACTTGCTAACGGGAACGGGATTGGGCGGCGATGCCGCTGGCGATACATATACCAATATCGAAGACGTGTTTGGCTCTGCTTTCGACGATACGCTTGTTGGCGACAATCAGGACAATTTGATCAGTGGCGGTAGCGGCGGCGCGGATTCGCTTGACGGTGGCGGCGGCAATGACACTGTCAGCTTTGCGGACTCGGATGTTGCCCTTGATGTTAACCTGCTAACGGAGATTGTGTCGTCCGGCGGTGCAGCGGCCGGTTTTGAAAAGGTGATCGGGTCAGGCTTTGATGACACCCTTACAGGTGACGCTGGCGATAACGTTATTGAAGGGGGCGCTGGCGCGGACGAGATTACCGGCGGCGCTGGTAACAACACGGCCAGTTATGAGGGTTCTGACAATCAAATTGGGATCAACCTCCTTGGTGGTGACGCCGTCGGCGGAGATGCCGCGGGCGATACATTGGTTAATATCCAGAACATCATCGGCTCTGAATCGGACGACATTCTAATCGGCGATGGTTCGTCGAACGCGTTGGAAGGCGGCGCTGGCGATGATGTGATTAGCGGCAATGCTGATTTGGGTGGGTTGATGTTCACCGATTGGGCACCAGGCAATAACTCAATTGCGACGGCGTTGAGCCTGGATGACTCTAGCTACTGGTCAACGTTGCCCAGTGCATTTGTTGATGCTGCAGCAGGTCCGTACGCTAGGGTTTTTGGTATCGGGTCTGGCGAAGTTGACTATTTCACCGTCACGGTCGGCGATGGCGAGACGCTTACGCTGGACGTTGATAACGCTTCCATCATTGACTTTGACGTAAATCTCCGACTGCGCGTTTTCGATGAATCCGATAGTTTAGTCGTGAGCAACTTATCCAATTCTTCTGGTGTGGATGCGGGCTCATCTAGCGCAGATGATCCGTTCCTCTCTTATGTAAATACGAGCGGCGGCCTGCAAGTTTACCGTATCGCTGTTGACGGTTTCTCTGGATTACCAATTGATCAAAATTCACCCTATGTGTTCAATGTTTCGGTCACGAACCATGCCGTTTCTGCACCTATGATCGATATGAGCCTGGATACGCTTGATGGCGGTAGTGGAGATGACCAGCTGTTCGCAGGTGGCGCTGCCGAGGTCATCATCGGTGGTACCGGAGTTGACAAGGTGGACTACTCTGGGTCGTCTTCCGGCATACAGGTCGATCTGACTGCAGGAACAGCAGCGGGCGGCGATGCTCAAGGCGATACACTAAGCGGGATTGAGGATATTGTTGGGACAGGCTTTGCGGATAATTTGCAAGGTGATAGCAACAGCAACCTGTTGGTCGGAAATGGTGGAAACGATATTCTGGCGGGCCGCGGAGGTGACGATATCATCGATGGCGGCGCTGGACGTGATACGGCAAGCTACGCCAACGCGTTCTCGGGCGTCATAGCCAACCTTACCAACCAGAGCTCCAACACGGGCGAAGCAGAAGGCGATACATACTTTGATATCGAGAACCTAACCGGATCGGCCTTTGATGATGTTCTTGAGGGTGATGCGAACGACAACACACTAGCAGGAGGCAGCGGCGCGGATGTTTTGGTCGGTGGCGCAGGTGCCGACATTCTGGGCGGTGGCGCTGGCAACGATACAGCCAGCTATGTCAGTGCGGGCAGCGGGATAACAGCGAGCTTCGTGAACCTTGCGGCCAATACTGGCGATGCTACGGGCGACACGTACTTCCAGATTGAAAACCTCGACGGGACAAACTTTGACGACATTCTTGTCGGGGATTCAGGTGTGAATATCCTGACGGGTAACGATGGTCAGGACGTGCTGCTGGGCGGTGCATCAGCTGACGTCATAGATGGCGGTGATGGGACTGACTTTTCCAGCTATGCCAACTCTAATGCAGGGCTTCGTGCTGATCTGGGAAATCCAGGCACCAACACTGGCGATGCTGCGGGGGATACGTTCATATCTGTCGAAGGGTTGGTTGGCTCGGGCTTTAACGATGTGCTTTACGGAGATGCTGGCGATAACACGCTTTATGGGCTGGGCGGCAATGATGCGTTGTTCGGACGTGAAGGCGCGGATGCGCTGTTTGGCGGATTGGGTGTCGACGCGGCCAACTACTCCCGGGCAACTGCGGGTGTGACTGCAAGTCTTGAAAATACGCTTGGCAATACCGGAGAGGCCGAGGGCGACACCTATACGTCGATCGAAAATCTGGTGGGCACCAACTTTGACGACACCCTGTTTGGTGACGGCCTGGGGAATGCATTGTTCGGGTTGGATGGTGACGACTTCTTGTGGGGCGGTTTGGGGGCGGACGAGCTACGTGGAGGTCTTGGCACAGATACCGCCACCTATTTAGGATCAGCTGCAGGTTTGCGCGTCGATCTTACCAGTTCTGCAAACAACACAGGTGAGGCCGCAGGCGATACGTTCTTCTCGATCGAGAACATTGTCGGTTCGAGCTTTGGCGACGTGTTGGTCGGCGATGCTGGCAAAAACCTGTTGGTAGGGTTTGATGGTGATGATGTTCTGATTGGTGGCGCTGGTGCGGATACTTTGGATGGCGGGCTTGGCATTGATGCGGCCAACTATTCGCTGTCAACGACGGCAGTCGTGGCAAACTTGTCAAATTCAAGCAGCAACACCAATGACGCCCTTGGAGATTCCTATATCGGTATCGAGAACCTTGTCGGCAGCGGGTTTGGTGACTTCCTGACCGGCGACGGTGGGGACAACGCGCTGTTTGGTCTGGGAGGAAACGATATCCTACGTGGAGGCAGCGGCGCTGACGAACTGCGCGGCGGATTGGGCACCGATATCGCCAATTACGCCTCAGCATCAACGGGGCTGCGCGCAGATCTGGCAAATGCCGCTTCTAATACTGGTGATGCGGCAGGGGATGCATATTTCTCGGTCGAAGGGCTGGTTGGATCTGACTTTGTCGATACCTTGATCGGCAATACGGGTGCCAATGCTATGTCTGGACTTGGAGGCAATGACCTGATCGGCGGCGGAGACGGCGATGACACCATCAACGGCAACACTGGCGACGACTCGTTGTTTGGTGGTGTCGGTGATGATGTCTTGAATGGTGGCAACGGCGATGACTTCCTAGAAGGCAATGTCGGGATGGATACCTTTACGGGGGGCGCAGGGGCGGACGTGTTCGACTTCAACGCAATTAGTCATTCAACGCCAGGCGCAAACCGCGATGTGATCACGGACTTCACGGCAGCTCAAGGCGATTTGATTAACCTCGCGACCATCGACGCGGATACGACGGTTGCCGGCAATCAGGCATTCGCCTTTATCGGTGGTGCGGCCTTCTCGGCAGCGGGGCAGGCGCGGTTTGTGACTGCAGGCGGTGATGGGTTTGTGACTGTTGATGTCAATGGTGACGGGAACTCGGATATGACGATTGAGCTGTCCAATGTCACCAGCTTGACCGTAGGAGACTTTGTGCTCTGAGGGCTGACGACTGACGACTGACGACTGACAGGAACGGTCCAGACTTCTTGGGCCGACAACCAGGTCCAAAACCGGACAAAGCACATGCCACGCGCAATACCAGCGTGTGGCATGTTTCATTTCTATGTCTGTGTGGTTTCTTACTTGAATTACACTGCGGCAGAACGGTTAGGGCTTGGTGAGAAGCCAAACACTTACAATAAGACCGCCAGCGCCCGCCAAGCGATTGAGGTCAATGGGGCGCCTGCTTTCGCTGAAGAAACCGTAATGTTCCAAGAACAAAGCGACCAGAAACTGTGTTGCGACGACAATGGTAAATGCTGCTGACAAACCTAGACGTGGCACTGTGAATCCGATCGAGCCTGCAATGACCAATCCCAACAGGCCCGCTGAAAGTGCGTACCACGGAACTTGCACAAGGTTTTTGAGTGATCCGCCTTGCAGGAGCAAAAGGATGATCGCGGCGACCAGAACACCGCTGGCGTAATTGACAAATAGTGCTCCGCTGGTTCCTATCTTTCGGTCCATCATTCCCATGAATTGACCTTGTAGTGCGACGGCTGCGCCGCCAAATGCCGCGATCACGATTAGCCCAATGCTGCTGTTCATTTTGTGTCCTTTGCTTTCGAATGTTCTGGATTTCCGCCAAATTCGAAAGAGGCGCTACAAATGACAATCGTCAAATCGGCACCGATAAGACGTAAAGTACTTGGCGAAGCGATGCTAGCCCACTTGGGAAGAGTAGGGCGAACTCGGCGCAGCCACGTTGTTTTTTAATCTCTTTTACCAACAGAAGCCGTTTGTCCCAAACGCATCAACGAGCACAAATGGCTCAGCGCTGCCATAAGAAGTAACAAACGATCACGACCGCTTCGAAATGAAGAACGGTTTCTGCCCTTCAGCAGGTTTCTTAGATGTCGATCCGTATCAGCAATACTCAAAAGGCCGAGTTTGACCGATAGCTGCGGCTTGCTTGAAAAACTGCTTTTGGTAATCAATCGAACCGGCTGACACTCATGAAAACAGCGGCCCCCGAGAGGGGCCGTTGTAGGTTTTTTTTATGGCTGTGGTCAGGCGTCAGGCCATGCAGTAGCGCGAATTTGTTCAAAGGATTGCACTTGTTTGATCTCACCGTTCAAAAATACACACCGAAAAGCATCCGCGCCTTCAGGTATATTTGCCGCAGGTCTGGCGACAAACGCACCGGAATCTGTGCGCATCACGCCCTGTTTGCCCTTTTTGGATGTCTTGCTGCCCTTGGCAGTGATCGGATCCTTGAACACATCGTGCCATTTGTTGTCGTAATAAACAGCAGAGGCTTTCATTGCATAGCCGAAACTATCGCGATCAACCTTTTGCAACAGGCCACCTCCCATCCCGAAGGCAGTGTTTCCAATCGCCAACCCGCGGTCCATCATGACATCCATGATCTGTAAGATTGAGTCCTTGCTGACCCCATCTCCTTGGATCACGCGGACCTTTTCAGGCAAAATCCGGTAACCCTGCTTGGTCAGACTGTACCCAAACTTAGCCATCAAGGCCTCGATCACATCAGGAACTATCTTGAGTGGATCACCGCTATCGGGACGCACAACCAGCACGCCATCACGCGCTAGAACATCGTCTTTCAACGCACCGCCCCAATAGTCTTTGACCGCGCGCATCAAATCATAGCTGTCGCTCACACAGGCAATGATACCCTCTGGGTTCACTCTCAAAAACTGCCGCATCTGATCTAATTCACCAGCTTCACCAGCCGCAGTCATGGTAGAGTGTTCGCTGGCTGGAATAGAAAACCCAGCCATTTCCGCTCCATAAAAATTGCGCGCATATACCAATCCGGCGATTGTATCAGTTCCCATCGAGCTGACGAGGTGCGCCACACCACCAATGCCCGCCGCTTCAAAACAGGTTGCGCCACGGGCTCCGAAATCGTGCAGTTTGAACTCTGCACCGGCCACATCACCATCGGTGATCGCAAGCCGCTTGCGGATTTCGGTCATCACAAAATAGGACAGGCTGGCCACGCTGCTTGGGTACCAAATGGCCCGCAACAGACGTGTTTCCAGATAGGACACCAACCAGTAGCACTTGGGATCAGTGTTCTCGATCCGCAATTGCGGGATCGACACTGGCGCAAGGGTGCCCTCGGGCAGGGCTTCGATCTTGATGGGCAGGCGACCATTGCATTCATCAATGATGTACTGCCAACCGCCCGCGAAGATATCGAAACCGTGCGCCTTCAGAAACGGTGTGGCCTCGTCCAGCATCGTTTGGGTCACGACACATCCCGCTAGCTTGGCCAATTCCATTTGCAAGCCAAAGAACATCACCTTGTCGATTTGGCCCCACGCGCTGCGCGGTTCCACATAAGACGACACGTACTGGGTGCCTTCGGGGTATTGGGAATAGTGGGAAAGTTTATAGCTGTCAGTATCAAACAACATGTTGTCGACGTTCACAGCATTCGGAAACAGCGCATTTGCGCTTTTTGGGTCTTTAGTCATTGTCCAGTTCCTCCTCGGATTTGGACGGATATGAAACCTGCGGACCTCCCGCAGATTTGGTGTGCAAAGTACGCCTTTGCGGGCAATGGGCCTTAGCTTTGCGCCATCAGAATGGACGAATAGGCAAAAGGCACATCAGGGACGAGGGCTTGGATAATATCAAAGTGATCCTCGAATAAGGTGTCTGGCGTGATTTCTGTTATTGGGACCCAATGGGCTTTAGCCGCATCGTCGCCCGCTTTAAGTTTTTCTAACGTTTTGCGGTCCTGCAACTCGTATACAAACGCCTCTGTGCGCACCCACCCTTTTTCGGAACGTTCAGGGTGGTCAAAGACGCGCCGCGCCCGCAACCGCCCCCGCATCGCACCTTTGGGCATGTCCAGACCAGCTTCCTCATATAGCTCACGCAGGCTAGCGTCCTCGGCAGTTTCGTCAGGGTCTATGTGACCACCTGGCAAGGCCCAAAGACCTTTGCCTGGCTCCATCTTACGTTCAACCATCAAGATATGGCCGGACTGGATCACAACGGCATCTGCCGTGTTGATCGGGATGGGGTAGCCATAGACCTTTTCCGCTGCACCAATCCGGTCTTGATAGCTGCGCACAAATGCACCCTCTTTGCGGATCGTATCAACGGCGTCCGGCATCTGATCCATCCAACTCTGCACCGCTGCGACCTGATGGGTACCAAAACGATCATTCAGACCTGTCGCATCTGTGTCGTTATCAAAGAACAACCCTTCGCGAAAATCCGTGGCGCTGATGACGCTGGTGTCATGCATCGTCGGTGGCATCGATTTCAATGCCCAAGACGGGAACCAGTTCAGGTATTGGGACGACTTGTCCTTCTCCAAGCCGACCAACAGGATGTTGGTTTGATCTGTGTCCAATCCAGCCTTGCGCATATGCAGCATCACCGCTGTACGCACGTTAGTTGTCCACGCGCGGTCGTTGTACAAAGTATCCACAAGCGGCAATGTCGCGATTGGCTTTACCGCGCCATCTGTCGATTTACGGATGAACGCAACCCGCTCGTTGTAGGTGAAGGGGTTTTTCCAACTGCGGGGGCGGTAAGAACTGCCGACCAAAACCAACAGACTGTCCGCTTGCGCCAAAGCGCTATCGACAACGTCCATGTGTCCGATGTGGAAGGGTTGGAAACGACCAATAAATACGGCCAATGTGTGCATCTTGCTCATCTCGCGCGACCTCCGCTGCGATTATATTAAGATCAGGACCTCCCCAATCTTGACCCAAATTTATCAAAAGCTCTCGGCCGAGGCAAGAACCGCGTTATCATCGGTGTTATGCAATGCATGCATGGCACGAAACGCGACATGACCAACTTCGTCGCTCTGATCCATTATTTTTTGTTATACTGACAGAACATTGCTCATAGCAGCCATTTGAGAAACAGCGGCGAACGGCTGCTTTGTCTGGGGCTTAATCCTTGAGCGCGTCGAATGCGGCCAAAGCACATAAGGCTTTCCAAGAATTGGCATCTGGGCGGACCGTTAAGGGCGGCCGAAGCTAATTGAGGATCATAGATACTCTGGGGGTAGGGGACGTGTTAGTTACCGTTAAATGGGTCGGGAACGTACCGCGATCAATTTGGGCTATGCGACGTGGTTGATAGTTGCAATGGGTACGTCAGGCTAGTGTGATTGGGTTATGTTGATCACAGGGTCGGGAGGGATATTGATGTCTGTTTGGAGGCATGCTGTAAGCCAATTCGCAAATTGAACGACCAATGGTCGTGTCGAAACGGCATGTCGCACTGACACGCAATAATTCTGCGCCATTACCAAATGTTTCGGACTTGCCAGAACAAGTTGACCGCGGCGTAAAGGTTCTGCGGCATATAACTTCTGTACAAGAGCAACGCCCAGACCTGCTTGCGCCATTGAGAGTGCCGCGTGCGATGAGGCGACCGTATGTGTAGGGCGCCTGATTTCTTCCCCGAGGAAATCCGGCCAGGAAGGGAACGAAGCGGAGATGCCGCCCCAATCAGTTGAAATCAGACTACCTCTCGGGAAAAACCCATAACCTGCGTTGGCATTGTGGTGGTCAAAATACGTCTTTGTGCACACAGCCACAACACTTTCAGGGATTTCTGATACAACTCTAGCGGCCTCATTTGGGAATGTTCCGTAGGACAAGCGTATATCGATCCGTTGGACTTCTAGATCAAGTGGGCCATGATCTTCTCGAAGCCTGAGGCTGACATCGGGTTTTTGGGCTAGGAAATCAGCTAATTTTCCGGGCAGCCAGCCTGTCGCAACGGAGGGCGGGACGGAAATGACCAATCGGGATGGCGCTATGCGGTGGCGCAATATCTGTGATGTTTCGCGGATGTCCTGAAACGCCGCGCTCAACCGTGGTAAAGCCTCTCGTCCTGCTTCGTTAAGTTGTATGCCGCGTTTTGCCCTGTCAAAAAGCCGACGCCCTGTCTGATCTTCCAGGCCCCGGATCAGCTGACTTACAGCTGCGGGTGAAATGCTCAACTCTTCTGCAGCAAGCGCAAAGCTACCAAGGCGCGCAGCGGCTTCGAATGCTTGGAGGGCCCGTAAGGAAAAGATATCTGCCATGATTATTGATAAGTTGAGCTTATGCATTCGTCAATTATTCGCGCTATTGAAGTGGCAGATTTTTCTATAGTGATCAGACAGAAGGGGGCATTGAAATGACTTGTAACGAGTTTCTATCATCCCTGAATGTCACGCAGCGCAAAGCGTTGTTGAAGCGGAGAGATGCCAAAGGGTTATGGCATTTGGCAGGGCATAGGGGGGCATTCGTATTGTGCGCGGTGCTTATCTTTCTCGCGGTGCCACTTTGGCAGGTGATGTTGCCTGTTCTTGGAATCCTTCTCGTGTTTTTGTCCACGCTGCTGCATCAATCCAGCCATAAAACACCGTTTAAAACATGTTGGACCAATGAAGTAGTCGGACATGTCTGTGGGTTTGTGTCGTTCGTGCCATTAAACTGGGTCCGGTATTTCTATTTTGTACATCATCGCTTCACACAAATACCGGGTAGGGAACCTGAACTTGACGCGGCAAAACCAAGCACATGGGGGCAGTACATACGCCCAGCCAATGCTGCTTGGAATATGCCTTGTCAAAAAGAGCATCATAGTTATCCGTCAGTACCATTTTACAAACAGCCCGACCTCATCAAACAGCATCTTGCTGTAACGGCAAACGGCACTGCTGCTTTTAACAAGAACTACGTTGTTAGTGCATTGAACCAAACTTCTGCAGTCAACTCATAAGGTTAATATGACGACAGATACATCAAACCAACCGCTCCAGATGCTCGACTTTGATTTGGGCGCAAAATCGTTTCCGATCAGAACCGCTTCTCCCATGGCTCAGCAGCTTTTTGATTTGGGGTTGAACTGGTGCTTTGGGTTTAATCAAGAAGAAGGGCTTGCCTGTTTCAAACGCGCGATTGAATGCGATCCCGATTGCGCGATGCTCTATTGGGGGGCTGCATATGCTGCGGGGCCGTTTTACAACATGCCATGGTGTGATTTCAGCGATGCAGAGGCGGCAGAATGTACCGCGTTTTGCCATGGCTTGATTCAAACCGCTTTGCGTCTTTCTGTTCAGGCCTCTCCATTAGAGGTCGCGTTGATCAAGGCGTTGTCGCATCGAGTGCAAGAGCCCAATACTGTGACCATGGCCACGTTCGACAGTTGGGATGATGCCTACGCCGATGCCATGCGCGACGTTTATCGGAAACATCCCGAAAATCTGGATATAGCTGCGCTGTTTGTTGAGGCGATGATGTCCCGCACGCCGTGGAAGATGTGGGATGTGACCACCAAGCTGCCCCCACGCGGGGCAGACACGCTTGAGGCGATTGATGTCTGCGAAGAGGCGATTGCGCAAGCCGACAGGCAGCTTGTGGCGCAACATCCCGCTATTTTGCACCTACATATTCACCTGCTGGAAATGTCGACAACGCCGGAACGGGCGATGGCATCTGCAGACCGATTGGGTGGATTGTGTCCTGATGCAGGCCATGTCCACCATATGCCAGGTCATATTTATGTGCTTTGCGGAGAATATGAAAAGGCGTGCATTGCCAGTCAGGCCGCGATTGAGGTGAACCGAAAATACCTCGCCTATGCGGGGCCGTATAACTACTATACTACCGCGCGGTGCCATGATTTGCACCTGATGATGTATGCCGCGATGCTGTCGGGCCAATTTGCACCGGCAATGGCTGCCGCCGAAGAAATTTGTGAAAACCTGACGCCAGATGTGATCGACCTAAAGTCAAAACCCTTCATCGCCGCCACAATGGAGGGATATTTTTCTGTAAAGATGCACGTCCTTGTGCGCTTTGGTTATTGGCAGGAGATTGTCGATAGCCCGATGCCCGAGGAGGCGGCGCTCTATTGCGTCTCAACGGTAATGCACCATTACGCAAAAGCCATCGCCAATGCTGCACTTGGGAATGTTGCCGAGGCAGAGCAGCAAAAAACGGCGTTCTATCTGGCGCTTGAACATATCAAGCCGGGGCGTAAGTTCTTTAATAACCCCGCACTAACAACGTTAGCGGTGGGCGAAATGATGATGCTTGGCGAGGTTGAATACCACAAAGGTAATTACCCGCTGGCCTTTGCCCACCTGCGCGAGAGTGTGCGTCGTTGTGATAATTTGCATTATTCGGAACCGTGGCCTTGGATGCATCCCCCCCGCCACGCGTTGGGCGCGTTGCTGTTGGAGCAAGGGCATTACGTTGAGGCTGAAGAAGTTTACCGCGCTGATTTGGGGCTAAATGACACGGTGCCACGGTGCGCACAGCATTTGTCCAACATTTGGTCATTGCACGGGCTGGCGGAGTGTTTGAAACATCGCGGTGCCGACGCCGAATTAGCACAATTGCAGCCTCAATTAGATAGGGCGCAGGCGCTCAGCGATATAGCTGTCACCTCATCGTGTTGTTGTCGGAAGATGACGGTTGATCAGAATGTCTAACGAGAATGGAACCCCGCAATGATCGCTAACCTGTCAATGTATGCCCGCTCTGAAACCGCAACTGCGATTGCAGATCTTTGGGCGCTAACCCGCAAAAACTTAAGGGCTGTGGGCGTGGATGCCCCATTGGTGTTGTCTCAGGATGCTGACCTGATGAGTGTATGGACAAACCCTGCGCTGGTCCTGAGCCAAACCTGCGGAATGCCTTATCGCAAGTTCCTACATGACAAAGTGCAACTGGTTGGAACGCCACATTTCGATCTGCCTGATTGTCCGGCTGGGCATTACTTTAGTGTGTTTGTTGTGCGAAAAGACGACCCGCGCCAAAGGTTGACGGATTTTGACACTGCGCGGTTTGCCTATAACGAAGAAAATTCTCAATCTGGGTTTGCTGCCCCGTTCAATCATGTCGCTCCACAGGGCATTACCTTTGGCGACCGCATTCAATCGGGTGGCCATACTAAATCGGCTGAATTGATAGCTCAGAACAGGGCGGATATAGCGTCAATCGACGCCGTGACGTGGGAACTGATCAAGCGGTACGATGCTTTTGCCGCTGATTTACGGGTGTTGGAACGCACAAAGCCTACAACGCCAGCACTGCCATTTATCACATCGCTGACCCATGATCCGGTGGTCATCCGAAACGCGTTGGCAAGCGCGATGAATAGGCTGCCGGAGGAACATAAACGGGCATTATTCCTACGAGGTCTCGTTCAAATCTCGGCCACGGATTACCTAAGTATTCCCGATCCCGCCTAGCGGAACGAAAGATAAATTATGACACACACTACCCACCGCGGCGGCTTGGTTCTTGATGGCCAGAGTTTGTGTTGCGACACGCTGGTTCAGGCCATTGACGCAGACCATTCCTTTGCCGTTGATGATTTGTGCTGGGATCAAATCCAGAAATCCCGCGCCTTTGTGGAAGACATCGTCGCGCAAGGCACGCCAGCATACGGGATCACCACGGGTGTTGGATCGCAAAAAGATTTTGTAGTGCCTCAACGCGATGTTGCCTCGTACAATATGCGGTTGGTACGGGCCCATGCGACCCGTGTACCGGGGCCGCTGTTGCCCGCAAAAATCGTACGGGCCGTGCTGGCAATCATGATCAATGAATTCTCCCAAGGGCACTCTGGCGTCAGTCGTGCATTGATTGAGACGATGGTTGAAGCGGCTAACGCTGCGCAAATGCCAGGCATTGACGCCAGTGGATCAGTCGGGGCTTCTGATTTGGTGCCGCTGGCACAACTTGCTGTCTGGTTGTTGTCGCTGGATGTCGCAGAAGAGCGCGGTTTGCCCCGTGCAAAAGAAACGCTGTCTCTGATCAACCATAACGCAGTTACGTTATCGCTAGGGGCGGTGGCAATCGTCGAGCTTAAACAACTGACAGCACTTTATGATCTGACGGCGGCAGCTACACTAGAGGGGTTTCGCGGCAATACCGGCTCTTTGTCCGAAGCCGTGAACCGTGTGCATCGGCGCAAGGGCCAACGCGAGTGTGCGGCTAGAATTCGGGCCCATCTTGAGGGGTCCAAATTATTTGACGACGGAGAGGCGCGTTTTCTTCAGGACCCGTTGAGCTTTCGTACAATGTCCCAAGCCCACGGTGCCGTCGCTGAGATTGTTGAGCGGTTTGAGGAGATGTGGAACGAGGAGCTCAATACCGTAAATGACAACCCAATCATCAACATCGACACAGGCGCGCCGAATTCACATGCCAACATGGACACGACGCGATTGACACTTGGCCTTGATACGGTGCGACAAGCCTTGGCGAAGATTGCCGATCTGTCGGGTGAACGCATACAAAAATTGCAATGGCCCGCCTTTTCGGGGCTGCCCACAGGGTTAGCAGAAGGTGAGGGGCAAGCCACAGGTGGGGTGCAATTTTTGAATCTCGGTCACATAGCGGCATCGTTGATCACTTCGGCTAAGATCTGGGCGCGGCCTCACTTGTTGATCTCGGTCGGGCAGCTTGCAGATGGGGTAGAAGACACGTCCGGCCATGCGATGCATGCGGTCCATGATTTGCAACGCCAACTTGATGCGGGCTGGAAGATAGCTACGGTTGAATTGATTATCGCCGTGTGGGCTATTCACCGCCGGCGCATTCCAGTTGAAGAATTGGGTGTTGGTGTGCGGGGCATCTACGAAGTTGTCCGTCCGTTGTTGCCGATCAACACAGAAGGCGACACGCCGTTTTCATTGACCCCTGTCATTGAAGCCGTGAAGATTCATCAAGTAGCGGGTACCGAAGGAAAAAACTAGGCAATGTCGGAAATGCTGAGCACTTGACTTGCACCAGTGATGCGGGTTCCTTTTCGGCTGTGTTTGCGAACTGACTCTGCTTAGGGCATCCAAGCCATCTCCACAGTCTCTGTGAGCTGCAAGGCGCCTTATATTAGACTGATCTTGTCGCGGTTACGTTCGAGTTTCTTTCGAGCAAAGTTTGCTATGAATGAGATAGAGAATGCCACCGGGATACACGGACGGGTCTAGACGTGATGCTGTGCGCATCGCAACCACCAGTGGCCTGACGCGACCACAGGTTTCACGTGCTGCGCGGGGAGAGGGAAGTGTAAAAAGTGCGGCAATCCACTGACCGTCAGGGCATTGAGCAACAATGTCCCGAGAGGTTTCTCTACAGGTCAAAGCCCCTTGGCCTTGGAACGAAAGGCTGCCTAAATGAGTGGAGAGACCGGAACGTAACCGCGACAAGACCAGGTTTGCGCTAAGGTTGCCGTAACGCCACCTTAGCGCGTAGATTATTCTGCCATTTGCCGGTCAACTTGTTTTTCTTCATTGATCATCGCCTGCAATTGCCTGCGAAAGCGCAATTGCCCGCCGTCGATGGGCAGATCGATATGTGGCGACGTTTTGTTGGTCATACCCCTTTGCACTTCGTTCAGGACATCACGATCTTCTTCAAAGGCGTGTTGAACATCTTCGCTCATCATCTGGGACAGGGCTTCATCATTCGGGCGGATATTGCGCAATTGGAACCAATAGTAGCGTGTTTGCCCCTCGTTCGTAGGCGTCATGAAGTTGTAGCTGTCCATAATAAAAGTGTGCTCGTGCAGTGGGCCGTCGGGGCCGCCTGTTCCGGCAGGTGTGAAAACAGCTTTGATCAGCGCATGTGACGGATACCGAACTTCGTAATGTTGCAGTCGATCGCAGTTGCCTTCGAATTCGACAACCTTTTTGTAGAACGGTGCTGGTTCGTGGTCCATCATCCACCGGTGAACGATAACCCCGTCGTCGGTTTTTTTGATCCTTAGCGGTGTGTCTTTGGTGGCAGGCGCCGCAAAGCTGCTTTGGTGAACCCACGCCACATGGGTCGGATCAAGTAAGTTGTCGCACATCAAGAGATAGTTGCAGTCAAGCTCCATCGCTGCCCCGCGATTGATGCCCCATTCCGGATTGTCGTAGTTTTCGATGTCAAAAATGTCGGAAGTATCTGCAAGCGCAGGATTACCCATCCAAATCCAGACCAAACCGTATTTTTCATGTAAAGGATACACATGAACTTTTGCGTTGGACGGAATGCTACTCGCGCCCGGGGCCCAAACACATTGCCCTGCACAGTTGAACGTTAGCCCATGATAACCGCACTCCACGGTGTCACCTTTGATACGACCTTTGCTGAGAGGGAGCTTGCGATGTGGGCATGCATCTTCAAGTGCCACGAGCTGGCCCGCTTCTGTTCTGTAGGCGCAGATTTTCTCGCCCAGCACGACTATTTGCTGTAAATCGCGGGTGATCTCGTGGTCCCACGCGGCTACGTACCACGCATTTTTCAGAAACATTATTAAATCCTCTCGATGTGAATGACGTAAAAGCCAGACAGGTTCAGGCTAACTAATTTGCGAACGACTTAAGCTCTTTAGCGTGTGTAGTGCTCTGCGCCCCAAACGATATCGCGTAGCATTGTGCGGCGAAGCGTGACTGCGTCACGCGCCTCCAGCGCTGCGATGATATCCATGTGATGACAGTTCCAACTGTGGTCAAACTCGGCCGCGCCTATTCCGCGGCGCAGAGATGGTCCGGTCTGCATCCAAAGTTGTTCAATGATCGCGATCATGTCGCTATTTGCGCATTGATGATAAATCAGAAAGTGAAATTTGCGGTTCTCCCGCATATAACCTTCAAGATGTCCGGAAGTGAGTGCTGCACCCATGCTCTCTGCAACTGCACGAAGCTCAGGCAGTAGCCTTGGGCCAAAACGTGGCAACGCCAAGGCGGCTGCTTCGCACTCAAGCAGCGCGCGCAAGTTGAATAAATCGACCGCGCGACTGTCATCCAGATCTGGCACTCGGTATGAACGTTTGGCACCGCCTTCCAAAACGCGTTCTGACGCCAATCGCTTCAACGCTTCGCGCACGGGCGACTCACCGGTTCCCATTTCATCTGCAACGGACCGGATCGAAAGCTTGCGAGACGGCAAGAGCGTACCAATCATGAGATCGGACTTCAGCTTGACATAGATTGTTTCGGCCTGCGTCGGGTCATTGGCTATTTTTAGGAGCGACATAAAACTACTCTAACTGCCTATTAACCGAGCCATATGCGTGATACCCTGTCCATCCCTCACCGGATTTCATCTTCTTGCACAGCTTGGTTGGTGTCATTGGATGTAGCGTATCAAAATGGGCCGCTGAAAGGTGATAGCCCTCCATGAAGTTCTCAAACAAGCACTTCCAATTGCAGTCCCAGATGTCTTCTTCCATGAAGACCAGGAAACGATCATCAGGATGATAATTTCTGACGATATCACTTAGCCCTCCGAGACGCGCCGCAAGCGGGTTCGCGTTGCCGTTAAGGTTGACAAAAATCCAACCGTTCCAAACCTCACTGGCAAACTCAGGCAGACCACAGTTTTCTTTTACAAAACCGGTTTGTCCCTTCATCAAGGGTGCAGATACCAACGCACCCTTCGTATCATAGCTCCAGGAGTGATAACGGCAGACAAACTTGCGCGTGTTGCCAGAACCTTCGGCGACTTGATTGCCCCTATGCCGGCACACATTTGATAGAACCCTAACAGTGCCTTCCATATCACGTGTCACGATGAGCTGCTCGTCTACCAATTCGGTCGTATAAAAATCGCCAGCCGCGCGGACCTCGCCAACGTGACCCACGCACATCCATTCACGCCTCAAGACCTCGTCAATCTCCACCTCCAGCAGATCATACGAAGTGTAATACTCGGCTGGCATGGCATGCGCCGCCTCGATGGGTAGGGTCAAAGTATGCGCAAGAGTTTCACGAATGTGGTTGATAGGCGCAGTATCTTTGTCGAGCATCTTCGGATTCCTTAAGCGGTTGGCGAATCTGTGATCATAGTAGAGGATTAAAAGCAGAGTGGTCCAGAAATTTGTGCTCTACATGTAAATATTTAGGATATATTTTTATTTATTGCTTGGTGACTCTGAGATCACAGAGTTGATATATGTGAAGCTATGCTGCGATAAAAAAGAGTGTCTTATTGTGGGCACGACAGTTGAGATCGGGGTAAATGGCGATGTCGAAAGCCGCGGCGTCAAAAAATATATCTGCTGTTTACGTACAGGATTTGCACAAGAGCTTTGGCTTGCTCGAAGTCCTCAAAGGTGTTTCAGAACTTCGCGCTTTGGCGGCACATGACAGTACTGCAAAATGTCATCCAAGCGCCAATACATGTATTAGGAGTGATCAAAGCCGCAGCGGTTGAAAAAGAGGAAGCAATGCTGCATCGCGTTGGTTTTTTTGACAAACGCGATCAGTTCCCAGCTAATCTATCTGCCGGTCAACACCCCAAACGCAACCAACGCCACGAAGAATGCCCACAGAACGTGTTCGTCCTTTGCAGCCGATCCTTCCTAAATAGGCGTGCCGCAAAGCAGCACAAGTTGCCCCTAAACCGCGCATCGCTAACATCGCAGTCATTCCGAAGACACCGGCTCCTAGCACGTCGTCCGCATATCAACAGGTCTGCGAACGAAGATGTCCTTGCGATCCATTGCGAGGTCCCTGAAACATCAACCTCAAGGTCAGACGCAATAGTGTTTGTGCTCAATATCGGGCAGTGCAGTTTGATACAGTAGCTTCGGATTGTGCTCATCACGCAAAACTGCGCGCGCAAAATGGGAATGCCTACCGGTGGGTGCACCTTTCAGTCCAGATCAGGCCAGGGCGGGTGATTTGTTAGCGTTCTTTCGGATGGTCGGGGACAAGCGGCCTATTTCTCTAAAGCGGTATGAGGAGATGCGGTAATCCCCCCTAGAATTAA
>JAWSVL010000027.1:0-98689 GCA_033851935.1 Sulfitobacter sp. | reverse complement strand
GGAGGTGTTTTCACACACCCTCTCCGCTGAGCAGACACCGGCCTACCTATTTCGCATTGATTTCGTTTGCAGCCGCAGCGAATGGCTGCTGAGAGCCCAAACTATCGTTTTTCCGCGCCGTCGCGAATGGTAGATTTGGGGAAGGCTAAAAATTGGCTCACGCAGTTTCGACCCTTAACTGCCGTTCATGTCCACCTCTGAATGCTGCGGTGCGGCCCGTCAAGGCAGGCATTGGAACAGGTGTGCAGCATTTTACCGTCGAGGTCTGCAGTGCAAATGGGATGGAAGGCTCCTACAGCCATCGACGTCGCAATGCCCCATCCCGGATAGGCCTGATCTCGGCATCAGCCGTTGTGGCTATCTCTTTTTGTTTCGATAGGTACGGTAGGGTGTTTCTCCATACTCTGCTCGAAAAGTTTTAGAAAAATGAGAAGGCGATGTGTACCCCGTGGCCAAAGCAATTTGTATGATTGCCAGATCGGTTGTCGCGAGTAGGTTGTTAGTGTGTTCCAAGCGTAAGGATTTGTAGTGTCGCCTCGGCGAGCGCCCAATATATTTTCGAAAAATTGGTTCAATTTGACGTACCGAAACTTCCAATTTGTCGGCGATCTCACGTGTTGAACGTGGTTCCTCTATGTTTGCACTCATATAGTCCAAAGACTGAAGGAGGATGTGATTTCTTGTTCCAAAGCATATGTAGTTTGGCATCCTTTGCACATCACCTTCGTGTCAAACCTTAGGCAAAACGAGTTGATCGGCAATTTCCAACGCGAAATCATGGCCGTGGGTTTTGGCAACTATGTGCAGCGCTAATTCAGTACCCGTGACGTCACCTGAGGCTGTGAAGGGTCTTGATTGGGCATGGAAAGCGGCCGGTGTTACCTCTATGTTTGGAGATTTTTCGATAAACATTGGGTAATACTGCCAGTGAACTGCGCAGATCTTGTTTTTCAAAAGGCCAGCCTGGGCGAGGATGTAACCCCCAGAACACAATGCACCGATATGAACGCCATGTCTGTGTTGGGCACGCAGAACTCCACTTAGCTTTTGAGAAGCCTTGCCCCCACACCCAAGCCGGACACGACATATAGTGAAGTACCCGCTTTATATAGTGAAGTACCCACTTTGAGGTCTCTTAGATCAGATTGCACCACTTTTTCCAGCCCGTTCGAGCTAAGCTGGCTGCCGCCACCCATTTTCATGAAACTCCAAGCATAGAGAGTTTTATTGCTGAGGAGATTTGCCACGCGCAGCACTTCGATACTTGAAGATAGGGCAAGGTGTGTGAACCCGTCCAAGAGAAGGAAGACGAACTCTTCAGGTTCCGTTTGATGCGCAAAAACTGGGTGAACCATTGGTACCCTTTCGACGGATTCTCAGTGTTGACTTAAATTGTATAACATATGTATACATTTTGCACATAGGGATGTTTAAACATGAACAAGAAGTCGAATTGCCTGTCAGATTTGCGTGAGCGAATTCTATCGCAAGATATTGCGCCGGGGTCGGGTCTGGATGAGGTCAGCTTATCAGCCCACTATGAAATTTCCAGAACGCCTCTTCGTGAAATTCTGCATCGACTTGCCGGAGACGGTTATGTCGAGATCGAAGAGAATCGTGGCGCAAGAGTTACCTCAATGGATCTCTCGGTGATGAGGGTGTTTTTCCAGACCGCACCGATGGTCTATTCCTCTATCGCACGATTGGCTGCTGAGAACCGAACAGGTCAGCAGGTTGGTGTTCTTAAATCCACACAAGTTCTCTTTGCCGCAGCTGCACGCGCAGGAGATACGGCGGATGCAGCGCTCCTCAATCATCAATTTCACGAACAAATTGGTCAAATGGCGCAGAACCCTTATCTGCTCATCAGTTTGAGGCGAATGTTGATTGACCATACGCGCCTGAGTCAGACATTCTTTCGCCCACAATCTGAGGCCGACAGTGCCCGTATCGTCAAGTCTATCGATCAACACGATGCGATGATTGCCGCCATCGATGCCAGCGAACCTGCGCTCGCAATCGATCTTACGTTGCAGCATTGGGATCTATCGCGCGATCAGATGGAAAAATACGTGCGCCCCGATCCGCTTCCCCTTGATGTCATTTCAATGAAAGACCGCCGCAATGCAATTTGAAGGTATCTACACACCAGTCATTACGCCCTATTTTGATGACTTTTCGGTCAATGAAGAGGCGCTGGCCCAGACGATCGAACATTTGATTTCAGCGGGTGTACACGGGCTGATCATCGCGGGATCAACGGGCGAGTATTATGCCCAAACCGAAGAAGAACGCCTGTGGATGATGCAGCGCTGCGCCGAGCTGATCGCGGGGCGCGTGCCCATGATTATCGGAACTGGGGCGATCCGCACAGAGGATTCAATTCGCTATGCTCAAGCGGCCAAAGAAGTGGGCGCGGATGCATTGCTGGTTGCAACGCCACCCTACGCCTATCCAACGGGTCGCGAAATTGCGCTGCATGCGTTGGCCATTGATCGCGCCGCGAACTTGCCGGTGATGCTATATAATTACCCCGGCCGCATGTCCGTTAACATGGACGAAGAAACCTTGGATCGCCTTGGTCGATCCCCAAATTTCTGCGCCATCAAGGAAAGCAGCGGCGACATTAACCGTGTGCATATGTTGGCACGCGATTACCCCCATATTGCGCTGTCTTGTGGGATGGATGATCAGGCATTGGAATTTTTTGCTTGGGGCGCGCGCTCTTGGGTTTGTGCGGGGTCTAACTTTGCCCCCGAAGCGCATATTGCGATGTATCGTACTTGCGCTGTTGAGGGCGATTTCACAAAGGGTCGCGCCATCATGTCAGCTATGTTGCCGCTGATGAGCGTGTTGGAGCAAGGCGGCAAGTTTGTCCAATGCATCAAATACGGCCTGACCCTGCGCGGCATTGATGCGGGGCCGCCACGCAAACCGCTGCAACCGTTGAACAAAGACGACAAGCGCCAGTTGGCCGAAGTCATCCGTACCATGAATACCGCAATTTCGAGCATCACCGGAGAGCAGATATGAGCGATCTTCTAACCCACGCAGAATACGTTGCCATCGCCAAAGGCATGGATTTCCCTCGCACCGCGTTTATCGATGGCAAGTACCGAGCAGGAACAGGGGCAGTTTTTGCGACAACAAACCCTGCGACCGGCGAAGAGCTGGCGCAAATTTCTGGCTGCGGCGCGGAGGATGTGGATTTCGCGGTTGGCAAAGCGCGGGAAGCGTTTGACCAAGGTCATTGGTCCAAATTGCACCCATCCGAGCGTAAAGATGTGCTGATAAAACTGTGCAAATTGCTAACCCGCAATCGCCGTGAATTGGCCGTGATGGAAAGCTTGGAGAGCGGCAAGCCGATCCTTGATTGCGAGACAGTCGATGTCCCCGAAACGATCCATTGCATCAAATGGCACGCCGAGGCGGCGGATAAAATTTACGATCAAACCAGCCCGACTGGAGATGACGCGATTTCGATGATTGTACGCGAACCGATTGGTGTGGTTGGTGCGGTTTTGCCATGGAACTTCCCATTAATGATGCTGGCATGGAAGATCGGCCCTGCGCTGGCAGCAGGTTGCAGCGTGATCGTTAAGCCTGCCGAGCAGACCTCGATGACAGCCCTACGGGTTGCGGAACTTGCAGCTGAGGCCGGTGTGCCGCGCGGTGTGTTTCAGGTGTTGCCCGGTGACGGCCCAAGCGTTGGTGAACCTTTGGGTAAACACATGGACGTTGATATGGTCAGCTTTACCGGATCAACTGAAACGGGGCGACGGTTCTTGCGTTATGCGGCCGACAGTAACCTTAAAAAGGTAGTACTGGAATGTGGCGGTAAGAACCCTGCAGTAGTGTTTGACGACGCCGAAAACCTTGATCACGTGGCCGAGCATGTGGTGAATGCCGCGTTCTGGAATGGTGGACAGAATTGTTCTGCGACCTCTCGTTTGATAGTACATAAGGCTGTGGCAGAGACGTTGCTTGAAAAGATAACCGCGCGTTTGCGAGATTGGAAAGTAGGTGACACGCTTGATCCCGCCAATCACATCGGGTGCCTAATCGACAGTGAACACGCCGCGAAAGTACGCGGATACATTGAGGACAAAGGCAAAGACAATTTTGTAGCACCACAGGTCATCCATGCCAAAGCAGGCGACACGCTGGCAACAGATGAAGTGTTTGGCCCAGTGTTGGCGGTCATAACCGTTGCTACAAATGACGAAGCGATTGAGGTCGCAAATGATACTCAATACGGCCTTGCCGCATCCGTATTCACCGCCAACACACGACGCGCCATTCGCGCGGCGCGCGACATCAAAGCTGGCACAGTAACCGTCAATTGTTACGGTGAGGGCGACATCGCCACGCCATTTGGTGGCTACAAACAATCCGGTTTTGGCGGGCGCGACAACGGGGTGCATGCCCACGATCAGTTCACTGAGCTTAAGACAATTTGGATCGATTTGACGGATCCTACTGAAGGGGACAACATAGGATGAGTGTTGATGCAGTAGGATCGGTCCGCCGAGGACGTGGGGCGCGAAGGGCCTTGCGCCAAACACGCGACGTGAAAATGTTGCCCGTCCTGAAACGCGGCATACCATTGATGGAACCGATGGATGCGGAGCAGGTCGAAAAAATCGACAATGCATCTATGTCGATCCTTGAAGACGTCGGTGTAGTGTTCCGTGATCCAATTGCACTGGAAGACTGGAAACGGGTTGGTGCAGACGTGCGAGGTGAAACCGTGCATCTGGACCGTGCCTTGGTACGTGAGTTGATTGCGACCATTCCGTCGTCATTCACCTATCATGCGCGCAACCCGGCCAATAATCTGCCGTTTGGCAATGATCATTCGATCTTTGTACCCATGACAGGAGCGCCTTTTGTGCGCGGCCTAGACGACATACGGCGCAATCCGACGCTTGAGGATTTGGCGAACTTTCACAAACTCAGCCACATGCTTCCTGCGATGCATTCGACAGCGCATCATATCGTTGAACCCTATGACCATCCGATTAGTCAGCGGCATCTGCGCATTACCTACAGCTCGATGAAACACTCGGACAAAACGTTCATGGGCATGACCACCAGCCCCAAAAACGCCGAGGACGTCTTGGAAATGTGCGCGATCCTGTTTGGGCGCGAATTTATGGAAACCCATCCGGTTGTGACCGGCAACTGCAACGGCAACTCGCCGTTGGTTTGGGATGAAACCATGCTTGGCGCGTTGCGCGCGTTTGCAAAGTACAATCAGCCGATCCTGTGCTCGCCCTTTGTGTTGGGCGGTGCAAATACGCCCGCGGGCGTCGCGCCAACGGTGGCGCAGTTGAACGCCGAGGCTCTGAGTGCGCTGGCCTACACGCAGGTCGTGCGCAAAGGTACGCCTGCGATTTATGGGCACTACCTTGCGACAGTTTCGATGAAGTCTGGGGCACCTATGGCAGGCACGCCAGAGATCAGCTTGATGAACATGATGATTGGGCAGATGGCACGGCATTACGATGTGCCGTGGCGCACGTCGAATACGCTGGGAGGATCCAAGACGTTTGACGCGCAGGCGGGTTATGAAAGTGCCACGACGCTGATGGCGGTCATGATGTCAGGGGCTAACTATATTTGGCATTCTGCTGGCTGGAACGAGGCGGGAATGCACTGCTCTATGGCCAAATTCGTTGTCGATGCTGAACAATGTGCTATGGCACATCGCATGGCGTCGGGCGTCAAATGGGACGATTTTGATGTCGCTTTAGGTGCGGTGCGCGATGTTGGGCCAGGGGGCCATTATCTGGGTCACCCACATACGCTTGAGAATTTTCAAGAGGCGTTCTTTATGCCGGAAATGTTCGATAATAATTCAATCGAGCAGTGGCAGGCTGATGGGGCTGTCGAGATCAACGAACGCGCCACGACCCGTGCCCGTGACCTGTTGAACGAATACGTTGAGCCAACTTTAGACGCTGGCGTGAACGACGCATTGCTTGATTATATCGCGCGACGGGAGCGTGAAATTCCAGCGGCTGACGCCCTTAATCAGGACCTCTAATGTGACGATCACAGTCACCAAATTGCCCGTCGATCCGGGGCCAGCGGCCTGGAACCGCCTGTTGCCTGACCCTTCACCTGTGCAATCGCTTGAGGGCGACGTTTCCGTCGATTTCATGGTTATCGGTGCCGGTTTTGCTGGGCTTTCTGCAGCGCGCCGCCTTTTGCAATTGCGGCCCGGTGCACGCATTGCTGTCCTAGAGGCCCACCGCGTTGCAGATGGTCCTGCAGGGCGCAATTCCGGCTTCATGATCGATCTGCCACATGATCTCTCGTCTTCAGACTACGGAGGGGCTTTTGACGAAGACAAAGCGCTGACCCATGAGAACCGCCATGCGATTTCTTTTGCGGCTGATGTCGCGAAAGAGTTTGCGCTTGGGCAAGATATCTTTGATCTTTGCGGCAAGATCAACGGCGCTGCGACCGTCAAGGGCGATCAACACAATTGCGACTACGCCGCCCATCTCACGGCGATGGGGGAGCCGTCCAAGATGTTGGACGCCGATGCAATGGCGGCGATCACAGGGACCACCTATTACAGCAGCGGTTTGTTCACCGCTGGGACCGCCGTGATCCAGCCCGCCGCTTATATTCGCGGAATAGCAGAGGGGTTGCGGCAACAAGGGGTGCACATATTTGAGAACAGCCCAGTCACAGCCTTGGAGCGATCCGAAAATTGGACCGCCACAACACCGCAGGGCCGCGTTACTGCGCCCAAAACGATCCTTGCGGTTAACGGGCATCTCAACAGTTTCGGGTTCCTGCGGGATCGCTTGATGCATGTCTTTACTTATGCCTCGATGACGCGGGTTTTGACAGCAAATGAGATCGCTCAATTGGGCGGCGACGAGATTTGGGCGCTCACACCGGCCGATCCGATGGGCACGACCGTACGGAAGTTTCGTGCGGCGGACGGGTTGCGCATTGTGGTGCGCAATCGCTTTACCTTTGAACCATCGATGGAGGTGGATCAACGCAGGATCGACACCGTGGCGCGCGATCACGACCGCTCCTTTACGGCGCGTTTTCCGATGCTGCAGGGCGTTTCAATGGAGTATCGTTGGGGCGGGCGGCTTTGCATCAGCCGCAATAACGTTAGCGCAGTGCGTGAGATTGAAACGAATCTCTATTCCGCTTGCTGTCAAAATGGTTTGGGCGCGGCGCGGGGCACTTTATCCGGCATACTGGCGGCAGAGCTGGCAACGCAAACGTCATCGCCCCTGTTGGAGCGTGCGTTGGCGAGCCCCGGGCCCAGCAAACTTCCTCCCAAGCTTATCGCAGGTGTAGGGGCGAAAGCAGTGCTCAAATGGCAGGAATGGAAAGCAGGCGCGGAGCTCTAGCCTGCGTGCTGTGCATCCTTTGCCTGTGCCCTAGGATGTCCACTCAGCTTCCATTTTCATCTCTCGAACCAGCCAATGTTTGAGGTCACGCGCTGACGGGCTGAGTTTGACGCCCGTCGCTTGAAGAATGTAATAGCCACGCCCTGTGGACGGGGACCGGGCGGCGGCGGACACCAATTCTCCGGTTTGAAGCCCGTCGGCAACAACCATATTCCAACCCAGCGCAATGCCCTGACCGTTCTTTGCGGCCTGAACCGCCAGCGAATAATCGGAAAAAGTGATGAACCTTGCATTCTCATGGTGCTCTACGCCGATCTCAGTGAGAAATTGCTCCCAGGAATACACAGGCGTATTTAGGTGGATGAACGTATGGGCGGCATTTTTGTGGGTTAGAGGTCCATAATTATCAAGGTAGGATGGGCTGCAAACAGCCTGAATTTTCTCCTCAACGAGCAGCTCGGCATCTAGGCCTTTGTCGACGTGATCGAGCAGTCGAATGCCCAAGTCGGCATCCAAAAGCGCCTCTGATGCGGCGCTCTCTGCCAGCTGAAACTTCAGGTCCAAATTGGGAAAGGATGTGTAAATCCTTGAGAGCTTGGGCAGAAGCCAATGCGTGGCAGTTGCCGTTGGCAAGGACAGGGTTACGATGTTCTTTCCGGCTCTGTACCGCGTGATTTCAGAGATCGCAGATTGGATATTGCTCAGCCCGTCTGAAACGGCGGCAAATAACACGCCGGCGGGCTCTGTGAGTTTCAAACCGGTTGGCGTGCGCAGCAAGAGCTCCACTTCCAAATGCGCCTCAAGATTGGAGACCAGCCGGCTGACCGCGGGTTGCGTGACGTTTAATTCAACCGCTGCGGATGAAAACCTGCCGCAGCGCGCTGCAACCTCAAAGGCGACGAGGGCTTTGAGAGAGGGAACGCTGGTGTGGAGTTGCTGTTTCAATTGAGAATTCGCTGCATTTTGGGGCACAGGCCACCCTGTGTGATTGCAACTATGCTATTACTTTTCCTTATGAGATCAACAGGTTTTGTGACCTAGTAAACTGCAAGGTTTCGCCCATTATCAGGAGAAATCATCGATTGCCACATCTTTTGGGTATGAGAAGATATTGGGGTATTTTTTGGACCAAGTTGTAACTCCTCGCAGGCGGCGCGGCCGCAAGCAAACAGTGACCCTGGAAAAAAGCGCGCCCGCGTTTATCACGCGTAATGTCCCGACCTATGAATTGCTCAACGATGCCAGCCTGCAATTGGTTGAGGATCGCGCTGACCGTCTTCTGGATGAGGTTGGGATGGATTTCAGGGACGATCCTGAGGTTCTTGATATCTGGAAACAGGCAGGTGCACGCGTTGACGGTGAACGTGTTCGCTTTGAGCCAGGTATGTTGCGCAGCATCATCAAGGCGAGCGCGCCCAAGGAATTTACTCAGGTGGCACGAAATGCGGAACGCTCTGTTGTCATGGGCGGAAAGAATGCGATCTTTGCGCCAGCCTATGGTCCGCCCTTTATTCGCAGCCTCGATTTTGAGCGCCGCTATGCCACGATGGAAGATTTCCAAAATCTGGTAAAGCTGGCCTATATGTCCGATAGCATTCACCATTCCGGTGGCGTGGTCTGCGAACCTGTGGATCTGCCTGCGGGGCATCGCCACCTTGATATGAATTATTGCCATATCAAATACTCTGACAAAGCGTTCATGGGGGCCGTGACCTCCGCCGAGCGGGCAGAGGACAGCATTGAAATGGCGCGCATTTTGTTTGGACGCGGAACGACTGGAAACAATTGCTGCCTGACCAGTCTGATCAATGTGAATTCACCCTTAGTGCTCGATGGCACGATGAGCGGTGCGCTTAAGGTCTATGCGCGGGCAGGGCAGGGCGTTGTCGTCTCGCCGTTTTTGATTGCCGGCGCTACGGGGCCTGTTTCGATCGCGTCAAATCTGGCGCAAACGCTGGCTGAAAGCATGGCGGGGATTGCGCTGGCGCAGCTTATCAATCCCAGCACACCGGTTTTACTAGCCTTGTTGTCGACTGCGATCAACATGCGCACAGGCGCCCCCGCCCCCGCGCGCGGGCCAGAGCCAACGCTAACGCTGTTAGGATTTGGTCAATTGGCCCGGCGGCTGGGTGTTCCATGGCGCGGCGGTGGATCGCATTCAACGTCCAAAATACTCGATGCGCAATGTATGCAAGAAGCGTCCAGCTTTATGATGGCCACGGCCTTGGCGGGGACCAATTTTGTGATTCACTCGGCCGGCTCTCTCGAAGGGGGATTGTCGATGAGTTACGAAAAATTTGTGACTGATGCCGACAATCTCGCAAATATTCAGCGACTTTTGGCGGGCATTGATCTGTCAGAGGATGAATTTGGCCTTGATGCCTATCATGAGGTTGGCCCGGGAAATCACTTTCTTGGCTGTGCCCATACGATGGCGCGTTACAAGGACGCCTTCTTTGAAAGTGCGCTTAACGATAGCAATTCGTTTGAACAATGGAGCGAGCATGGCTCCACCGACCTCGCGCAGCGGGCAAACACGCGTTGGAAGAAAATGTTGGCAGACTACCAACCGCCGCCTTTGGACCCTGCTGTGGATGAAGAACTGCTTTCCTTTATGGCTCGGCGCAAACAAGGATTACCAGAAAACCCGTTATGATCCAAAACGCCGTTTCCAAAGATCCGCTTTTGCAACCGTTTCAGTTGAAATCACTGCGGTTGAAAAATCGGGTTATCAGTACAAGCCATGCAATTTCATATGGCGATGGCGGGAAACCGATAGAACGGTACCAAAGGTATCACGAAGAAAAGGCCAAGGGCGGCATCGGCATGACGATGTTTGGCGGCTCATCCAACATTGGTGTGGATTCGGCCTCAGTCTTTGGCCAACTCTACATTGGTGACGATGACATCATTCCAGTGTTTCAGCAGTTTTCTGACCGCATTCACAAATATGATTGCGCGCTCATGTGTCATATCACCCATATGGGTCGGCGCACCACGGCCTTTGGGGACAATTGGCTCTCGCCCATCGCGCCGTCGCGGGTGCGTGAAACACTGCATCGCTGTTTCCCGCGCGAGATGGATATGGATGATATTCAGCGGGTTGTTAAATCCTTTGGCGATGCTGCGTGGCGCTGTAAAGAGGGCGGTCTTGATGGCTGCGAAGTCATCGCCGCCTCCCATCTCGTCGGGCAGTTTTTGTCTCCGTACACCAATCACCGCACCGACGAATTTGGCGGCTCGTTGGAAAACCGCGCGCGCTTTGGCATGATGGTGTTTGATGAAATCCGCAATCGTGTTGGGGATGATTTCATCGTTGGCATGCGGATGCCGGCGCATGAAGGTGGCGAAGACGGTCTTTTGCTCGATGAGAGCATTCAAGTCGCACAGATTTTTGAGGCCGCGGGCACGGTTGATTTCTTTAACCTGAATTATGGCCGCATGAATACAGAGCTTGCTCTGGCCGAACAATACATGCCGGCATGTCGATCAAGCTCTCCCCGTTTTTGGATACGGTAGGTGCGTTTCGCAACGAAATCTCTAAGCTGGTTCTGCACGCTGCCCGCATCATGGAAATTGCCACCGCGCGTCATGTCATCAGCGAAGGCATCGTTGACCTTGTGGGCATTACCCGCGCGCATATGGCCGATCCCCATATCGTCAACAAGATCGCGGCAGGCAAAGAAGATCGCATTTGCGCTTGCGTCGGGGCGACTTATTGCTGCTCACCGCGCAGGGCCTGCATTCAAAACGCAGCGCTGGGGCGGGAGCAAACCCTATCTCAGATCATTGCGCCGACGGCAGGTGCAAAACGCAAAGTTGTTGTTGTTGGCGGTGGTCCTGCGGGCATGGAAGCTGCGCGCGTGAGCGCCGAACGTGGTCACGAGGTTGTTCTATTTGAAGCGGCGAGCAAATTGGGGGATCAGGTTTTGGTCGCGGCGCAGGTCGCGTGGCGATTTATTAGGCATCACCGACTGGCTTGAGCAAGAGCTTGATGCCTTGGGTGTCGAAGTTCAGTATAATTGCTACGCGGAAGACGCAGACGTGCTGAGCCACAATCCCGATATCGTCATCATCGCCACTGGCGGCCTGCCGGATATCGATGGCTTTCCTGGCGCGGAGCTGTGCCAATCGGTGTGGGACACAATCGGCGCACCCATCGGCGCGGTCAAATCCGCGATTGTTTTTGACGACCTTGGTCTGATGAATGCGGCCACCTGTTGTGAAACGCTGGTGCAGGCCGGGGTTGCAACACAGCTCATCACGTCGCAGCCCAGTTTTGCCGTCGATGCGAGCAAGCTTGAGCGGATCGTTCAGCGCAAAAGGCTCTATGAAAAAGACGTGGATGTGGTCCTGGATCAAAGGTTGATGAAGGTGATCCGCAACGGTCAATCTTTTGAGGTCACCTTTAGCAACACGCTCACGCAGGCCGAAGAAACCTATGTGACCGACCTCGTGATTGTTGAGGCAGGCACCCTTCCGATGGAAGACCTGTTTGACGATCTCAAACCGGCTTCCGTAAATGCAGGCGTCACCAATCTTGATGCTCTGGTGGCCTGTGCGTCGCAAAACTGGCGAGCGTCACAGGGGAAATTTGAACTTTATCGTGTCGGTGACGCGGTGACATCGCGCGATATCCACACCGCGATTTATGACGCCAATCGCCTCTGCGCGCAGCTTTAAATGACACTTACAGGAGACCGTCCTTTGGACCCCAGTGAATATTCCATACCGGCAAGCCATATCCTCAAATCCATGCGCGATGCGCGAATTGATTTTGTAACCACCGTTCCCGACTTCATTCAACTCTCGGTCCATGCGCAGCTCGAAAAGGGCGACACGGGCATTCAGTATGTTCGCTGCACAACCGAAGAGCAGGCAACCACCACAGCCGCTGGCTTGATCATCGGTGGCAAGCGCCCGCTGATGATTATCCAAAACCAAGGGTTCTTCGCCTGCATCAATGCAGTGCGCGGCGCGGGTTTGGACGCGGGGCTTCCGATTGTTTACATGATTGGCCAGTTTGGCCCGGAAGATGAAATTCAAGGTCAGGATCCGGCCACATCCGCGCGGCGCGTGGTCCGTTTGATGGAGCCCATGCTCGACGTGTTGGGGATGAAATGCCTCAAACTTGATGCGCCAGGGGACGAAGAACAGATCCCCGATTTCTTTCAAACCCTCGTCGATACAATGTCACCCGCAGCGATTTTGGTCGGTGCGCGAACCGCTTGGGATGCTTAAGGATATGACGATGAAAACAGCACAAGCTTGCCAAGTCATTGCACGTAATCGCGGCGACGCCATTGTCGTTTCGACCATGACCGGAATGGCCGAATCTTTCAAAGCATCGAACGGCACAAAAACAGTTTCTTCCGTGCCACTTATGGGCGGTGCTGCGGGCCTTGGCTTGGGACTTGCCTTGGCACAGCCAGACACCCAAGTCGATTGTCACCGATGGCGATTCCAGCCTGTTGATGCAGTTCGGCTCCCTCGCAACGGTCGTGGATGCGGCGCCGAAAAACTACTTCCATTGAGTTGTTAGCAATGGGGTGAATTTTGAGGGTCTCGCCAATTTGCCCAAGCCCGCAACAGAGGCGCTGTGATTTCGCGCTGGCAGCTGGCTATAAGAGCAGCCATTGCTTCACTGACGAAGCAGCGTTTTCCGATGCTTTTCCCGCAATCCTGTCGTCTGAAGGGCCTGTTTTCATCGAGCTGGTAACAGAGCCAAATCCATCAAGCATCGTTGACGATACAATAGGGGTTTCCAGTTTCCGCCGAACCAATTCACGCGAATGGGTGATGAGGCACTTGCGCTGATGGCTGAGCAGGCGTCCAAATAATAAACGCATGAAGTGTGAACTGATGCATATCGCGCATTAGAGCAGGCGAGCTTTGTGCATCAGTTCAGACCAATTAGCGCCGTAATTTTACCGTCCTACAACGGTAAAGGTCTGGCCTTATCGTTAGGATGTCGATGGTGACAGAGCGATAAATTGAGACTCGATCCAAGCGCTGAAAATTCGTGCATTTTCGTGATCTGGGCGCCAATAGAGATAATAAACCTCGCGTCTAAGAGGCGAAATTCCGTCCATAGATATGAGCGTTCCATCAGCGAGAAACGTATCAACAAGCGGATGACCGGCCAATGCGATGCCTTGGCCTTCGATCGCGGCTTGCAACATATTATTGTAGGTGTTTACCGAAATGCCCGATCTTTCCTCTGGCGGGTTATGTCCGCGTTCCGAAAACCAATGTTCCCAACGTGCTTCCGCGCGATATTTGCCGGCAAGAAACAACAATCGCTCCTGCAGCAAATCTTCTTCGTTCTGCAGGGCCGTCGCAGCTTTGTAGCGCGGGCTATAGACCGGAAAAATGATCTCCTGGACCAGTGGACTCCAACCGGCGCTTTCGAGCTCGTCAGGGCTATAGCGCACAGCCACATCAATGCCTTCTGCCTCAAGATCGATATACCTATCTGACACCAAAAGGTTAACTTCAATGTCGGGATGTTTTGCACCAAAATCAATCAGGCGCGGCATTAACCAATAAGTGGCGAAAGCGGAGGTTACGGTGACGGAGAGCCGTGTGTCCGATGCATTGGCACGTTGGCGCGTTAAGGCCTTTGTGATCGCATCCAAGGCCGGGTTGATGTCTTTGGCAAAAACTTCGCCATGTCGGGTCAAAGCCACCTTGCGGTGATTGCGCGAAAACAGTTTCCGGCCAAGGGCTTGTTCTAATTCAGAAATTTGTCGGCTGACAGCCACGCGAGAGACACCAAGGTCCGTCGCGGCTTTTGTAAAGTTCTCGGCACGCGATGCGGCTTGAAACGTTACCAAGTTTCTCAATAAATGAACATCTTGCCTGAGGTTTGCCATAACGAAAAAGTTAACACAGTGATGCGCTTTCAGCAACTACACAGCGGCTGCGTATCGAGTAGTGTTTAAAAAGAACTAACGAACTAAAAACAGGGACAAACATCATGCACAAATTAACGATGACAACTGCGGTTGCAGCAATCGCTTTTGCCGGCAGCGCCTTTGCGCAAGACATGCCAGGAAAAGGCGTCACAGTTGAGCCGATCAAAGGCACGCCTGCGAACGCGTGGTTCCAGCACATGGTTGTGCAACTCGGCCTGGAAGCGCTTGGGTATAAGATTGATGAGACTCGCGAAGCAGATTTTCCAGCGATGCACCTTGCGGTGTCTTCCGGCGACGCGTCTTACACCGTGAACCACTGGCAGCCGCTGCACGACCAGTTCTACGATAAATCCGGCGGCGATGCCGTCATGGTTCGCGATCATGCAGTTATCACCGGCGCCGGCCAAGGTTATTATATCGACAAAAACACAGCTGAGGCCCATGGCATCACCAGCATCACGCAATTGTCCGATCCTGTTGTTGCGGGCCTGTTTGATAGCGATGGCGACGGCAAAGCAAACCTGTCCGGTTGTAACCCCGGCTGGGGTTGCGAAATCCGGATCGAAGATCACCTTGACGCGCTTGAGCTGCGCGACACGGTGCACCACGATCAGGGCAGCTATTTTGCAATTATGGCTGATACGATCACGCGTTATAACGAAGGCACGCCAATTCTGTATTACACATGGACGCCCAACTGGATCAGCGACGTGCTCGTGCCCGGAACGGATGTTGTGCAAATCGGCGTGCAAGATGGCGATGCCGCGATGGACGTAGGTTTTGCTGTGAACGACGTTTATGTCGTCGCCAACCGTGAATTCATGGAAGACAATCCAGCCGCTGCGGCCTTCCTCAGCACTGTTGAAATCCCGATCTCTGCAATTAACGCAGCGCAAATCAAGCTGCGCGATGGTGAAGACACCGTTGAGGATTTCCGCCTCCACGCTGAAGACTGGGTGGCTGCAAATCAAGACCAGTTTGACGCTTGGGTCGCTGACGCGGCTGCTGCTGGTAAGTAAACCTCCCTGTAACTTGGGGCATCGGGAAAACCGATGCCTCTTTTTTCTAAAAAGAGAGGCGCAGTATGGCCGAAGTTGAGATTGAATGCCGAAACCTTTGGAAAATTTACGGCGCACGTGAAAAAGAAGCGTTGCAAGCAGTTCAGGCAGAGAGCCTTTCTAAGGACGAAGTTCGCGACCGATTTGATTGTGTTCTGGGCGTGCGAGACGCAAGTTTCAGCGTCAACAAAGGCGAGATATTTTGCATCATGGGCCTGTCTGGGTCTGGCAAGTCTACTTTGGTCCGTCACATCAACCGTCTCATTGAACCTACATCAGGTGAAATCCATATCGCCGGCCACCGCGTGGATACAATGGGCGAAGTAGAGCTTCGCCAACTGCGGGCTGAAGCCATCGGTATGGTGTTTCAACACATGGCGCTGTGGCCGCACCGCACGCTGGCCGAAAACGTAGGCTTTGGTCTTGAAATCCGCGACGTGCCGCTGCCCAAACGTCGTAAAGCCGCTGAAGAAGCGCTTGCCGCTATGGATCTGCAGGGGTGGGAAGATCACTATCCCGATCAATTATCGGGCGGGATGCAGCAGCGTGTCGGCCTTGCTCGGGCCTTGGCGGCTGATCCAGAGATTCTGCTGATGGACGAGCCATTCTCGGCCCTTGATCCGTTGATCCGGCGACAACTGCAGGATCAGTTTTTGGAGCTGTCCAAAACTTTGAAAAAGACGACCGTGTTCATCACCCACGACTTGGACGAAGCGATCCGTATGGGTGATAAAATCGCGATTATGAATGACGGGGTCATCGTGCAAACGGGTACCCCAGAAGAAATCGTAACCAACCCCAAAGACGCTTATGTAGCTGAGTTTGTCAAAGGCATCAGTCGCGTCACTCTGGTGCGTGCGCAAACCATCATGGCACCATTAGATGGACAAAATCCAACACCCAAAACCGTGCCGTTGGACAGTGAATTGGGCGATATCATGGACCAGTTTATGGAAGATCAAGCACCTGTTACGGTGCTTGATGCTGACAACAACGCCGTGGGGATTATCACCATTACCGACGCATTGCGCGCGTTGCGCGGATAGGGACAAGCACATGGATCTCTGGAATATATTTGACAAAGAATGGGTGCCTGTTGGCACCTGGGTCGAAACTGCGTTGCAATGGATTGTCGATAATTTTCGGTTTGTCTTTCAGGCAATCAAGGTGCCATTCGACATCGTTTTGACGGGCCTAGAGGATGGTTTGACCGGCGCACCGGACTTACTGATGCTGGCCATTATCGTCCTTATCGGTTGGCAGGCGGGCGGGCGGAAGCTGGCACTAGTCACGGCGGCATCGATGATCTCAATTGGTTTGATGGGTGCTTGGGAAGAAAGTATGGTCACGCTTTCCATTGTGTTGACCTGTGTCATATTCTGCTCGCTGATCGGCATTCCCTTGGGCATTATGGCTGCTCGCAATGACCGTTTCTGGACGGTCTTGCGGCCACTTCTTGACCTCATGCAGACGATTCCGTCGTTCGTTTATTTGGTGCCAATCGTGATGCTGTTTTCGATCGGTAACGTCTCGGGCGTGATCGTTACGTTCATTTACGCGCTGCCCCCCGTGGTACGCCTAACCAACCTTGGTATCCGACAAGTGCGGAGCGACATGGTCGAGGCCGCGCGTGCGTTCGGGGCGAGCAGACGGCAAACTTTGATCAAGGTGGAGCTGCCCCTCGCGATGCCAACAATCATGGCGGGTGTAAACCAAACCATCATGATGGCGCTGTCGATGGTTGTCGTGGCGTCCATGATCTCTGTCACAGGACTGGGACAAATGGTGCTACGCGGCATCGGTCGACTGGATATGGGCATCGCGACAGTCGGTGGTTTGGGCATTGTATTCCTTGCCATCGTGATCGACCGCATCAGTCAAAGCTTTGGCGTCTCAGCCCGCGATCGTGAACATAAAAAATGGTATCAGACGGGCCCAATTGGCGCGCTTCGTAAACTTGCTGGTAAGGAATAAACTTCCATGACTTCACCTAACATTCTTTTCATTCAAGTAGACCAATTAACGGCGACGGCATTGCGGGCTTACGGGGATACCGTTTGCCATGCACCTAACCTTGATCGGCTTGCTGAAACCGGCACGGTGTTCGAGACCGCATTTTGCAATTTCCCCCTATGCGCGCCGTCACGTTTTTCAATGGCGGCAGGGCAGTTGTGTTCGACCATTGCGGCTTATGACAATGCCGCGGAAATGCCCGCCTCAATCCCAACCTATGCGCATTATTTGCGCGCCGAAGGGTATCAAACAGCGCTGTCAGGCAAGATGCACTTTATCGGGCCAGATCAGTATCACGGGTTCGAAAAACGCTTAACGCCGGACCTCTACCCAGCGGATTTCAGTTGGGTTCCGTACTGGGGGGACGAGGGGGAGCGAGATACCAACGATCAACGCTCAGTTCTGGTATCGGGTGTCTGCGAACGCTCGGTTCAGATTGACTTTGACGAAATGGTGACGGCCCAAGCCGTGCAGCATCTTTACAACCTTGCCCGCTCTGACGACAAACGACCGTTCTTCCTTCAGGTGTCCTACACCCATCCGCACGAACCCTATTTGTGCCGCAAGGAATATTGGGACCTGTATGAGGATGTTGATATTCCGTTGCCAACGGTTCCTGCATTGTCCGCAAACGAACATGACGCCCATTCGCGCCGCTTGTTGACGGATTTTTCAATGCTCGACATGCGGTTTGCCGATGAGGATATCGCACGTGCTCGGCGCGCTTATTATGGATCCATCAGCTATATCGACGAGATGATCGGCCAGTTGTTCAAAACGCTGGATGCCATTGGCAAGGCTGAGGATACGGCTATTATCTTTACGTCAGACCACGGTGAAATGCTGGGCGAGCGCGGGATGTGGTTCAAAAAACATTTCTATGAACGTGCGCTTCAGGTGCCTTTGCTGATGAAATTGCCTGGTCAAACACCGACGCGGGTATCCACGCCAGCGTCGCTCGTGGATTTGCTGCCTACATTCATGGGGATCGCCACGGGGGATGCTTGGCAAAGTGAGGTGGAGAACCTCGAAGGATATGATTTGACACAAACCTTGGGTGCACCACCAGAGCCTGACAGGCCCGTTTTTGCCGAATACCTCGCCGAAGCAACGCCCACGCCGATCCTGATGATCCGCAAAGGTGATTATAAGTTCATCTATTCGCGGTTTGATCCTATCCTATTGTTTGATCTCAAAAATGATCCGAATGAACGGACAAATATTGCCGATGATGTCGATCAATCCGATCGCGTAGCAGAGCTGAAAAGCCTCGTTTCGAAAAAGTGGGACATCGACACGTTGACCACAGATATTGTCGAAAGCCAAAAACGCCGTCGATTGATTGTCGAGGGCTACAAAGGTGGTGTCAAACCGCGCTGGAACCATGCTGAAGAAGCCCATGATGAGGTCATTTGGTACCGCGGTGAAGGTGGCTATAATGAATGGGCATTTTCTTTTCTTCCGGTAAAGATGGATACCATAAAGTGAACGGTTTTTGCGCAGCTCCCCTTGTCGAGGTCAGGTCGGGGGGCATCGTATTCTAGTAACCGAAAGCTGTGGGGTGTCGTTGGACCACTATTTTATTTGGATATACTCTGTGGTGTTCAAGTCTGTTTTGGACGCTCGACGGACCCTACCTTTGCAAAACCCGCTACCTGCGCATAGCTGCAGTTTGTGCGGGACGCAGCGAATGTCCGGTTCCGCCAATGGTGCATTTCGCTGCCAGTGTAGCATTTGAAAAGCGGCCGTTGGCGGCGCGGGTGGCAAGGTCGGGTTTGTCTAAGATTTGTGGCTGCTGTCAGCGCGAGTTGCAGCGGCGACAAATCCGACAAGGAGGAAAGCGCGGACTGTTTTGGTGCTATGGGGATTGTGGCTTACTGCTGCGTTGTTCGATGCATTGAGCAACGGTTTTGATGGTCTTGATAAGGATGTGGCAGTTGGTTTTCACAGTCTGACCTTGCCATCTGGGCATTTGTGTCGCCCCCATTTATCTGGTTTGGATCCACCTGTGGGAAGTTGGCTGCAGTGATTGGTCCGGCGCATAGACATAAGAGCGGCGGTATAAACAGTTCGTCATTCGGCATCCTCCCATGGCGGCGCTCGGGATTTTGGAGTTTGGCCGCGTTTTAATGTCTCAACAACGATCATCACGCCGCCGCATTTAGGGCATGTCTGTTCCTTCTCGTTGGTGTTGGTACATTGATCGTCGTCGGCTTTAAGATCAGTATCCGGGTCTACGTCAAACAATCTCCTGATCATCTCGATCCTGTCGCGCCGAATGCCATTTGCAAGGAATCCTGCGTGTCGGATGCGGTGGAAGCCGGAGGGTAGGACATGGATCAGGAAACGACGTATAAACTCGGACGTGTGCAGGCGCATGACCTTCATCCTGTCGCCAGATTTGATCCGGTAGTCTTTCTATTTGAAGGCTACTGCGTCTGCATCGGCGTTCATCAGGCGGTGATTTGAGATCGCTATCCCCTCTCGGTGATGCCCGGCATCACCTGTCGGGCAGTGGGTGCGAGTAGTGGCTTAGGTAGGCCAACACGGCTTCGGGTCCGCCGAAGAGTTGTTTGGCATAAACGACCCAGTTTATTTTGCGCAGCGGTGCAAGATATGTTGCGAAGGCATCGGGATCTGCCAGCTTTGACAGGCTGCTAAAGAACGCCAGCTTGCCCTCCTTGTGCAGCTTGGCCAACCCTTCGAGGAACAGGCGGCGGAATAACCGTGACAGGACTTGCATCGACAGGAGGAACCCTTTGCGGCAGGCGACCCAACGCTGACCGTCGGATGACAAGCCGCCGCCCATTGCCCGGCAGGCGATTGCAAAGCAATCTGCCGAAAGGGGGGCACAACAACGTGGACATGGGCCCTCTCATGGTTTGTATGCAAACCACTGCCGGGTAATAGACGGTGCGTCATCGCCGAGCCGGTCGCACCAAAGGCGCGCTTCATGCATATTGAAAACGCACCTCTGGTGCGATGTATGCAGCACCGATGTCATGCCGATCTTTGGGCCAAGATGTTTGGGATCCGCCGCAATAGTCTGCAACGTCTGGGTCGATGCATTACACAGAAGACCATAGACCGCCTCCTTGTTTTGATACGCGATATTAGCGATCTGCGGTGGCAGCGTAAACACCACGCGGAAGTATTGGACGGGCAAAAAGGTCCTCCATACGCGCCTGCATTCAGCACTGCGCCGCAGCGCCTTGGCACTTCGGGCAGTGGCGATTACGGCACGAGTTATAGGCGATGTGCTGATGATCACACTTGGTGCAGGCCGCAACGTAACCACCTAGGGCAACGGTGCGACAGTTCTCAACGGCGGACATCACCTTCAGCTGCGGCAGGTTTAGATGCCCGGCATGTTCATGACGATAGGCACCGCCATGGGCGCGGAAGATGTCCGCGACCTCCAGTTTTGGGCGTCCCATCTGGGCTGGGATTAACCAGGGCCAGCCCCTCGTCGTACCAGAAGATCAAGCGGGCTGGTCACGTTCAGAATCGTCTTGGTTGCCACCTTGGTATCGATCGTCGTCGTTTCCAGCTTGGCATGACCAAGCAAAACTTGGATTACTCGGAAGTCAGTCCCGCTTTCAAGCAAGTGGGTGGCAAGGCTGTGCCGCATCGTGCCAGAGGCGCGTCTTCGACACGACGTGTGGGGTGATACCTTCTTCTTGATCTCTGCAAAGTAGCAGGCTGCCCCGAAGGCACGGTTGAACTGGCGCGTCGAGATCGGATCGATGCGGTTGCGCCCCGGAAAGAGCCAGCCAGCGGGCCGGGCTTCGCGATAATAGTCGCGTAAAAGTTCAAGCAGACTTGGCGACAACATGACCTGCCGATCCTTGAGGCCCTTTCCTTGTTCGATCCGGATCAGCATCCGGTCGCTGTCGATATCCCCGATCTTAAGATGTGTCACCTCACTGGCCCGTAGGCCGCCGCCGTAAGCAACACTGAACGCTGCTCGGTATTTCAAGCCAGGTCCAGGCGCTACCTCAAGAATGCGCACAACCTCCTCGACGCTGAGCACCGTCAGCCGGTTGTTGAATGTCGGCGCCCCAACGCCCCGTTCATTCATATCCAGTTGAAATGCCCGTAAATCCTCCCGCGCCGCAGTATCTGAAGAGCGCCCCAGAAACTGCGTAAAATCCCGCATCCCGCGCAGATACATCGTCTGCGTCTTTGGCAGCAGCCCTTTGATTTACATGTCTTCGAGAAATCGCTGGCGCAGCGCAGTTACATATTGATCGGTCATAAAAACCTCCTGTTGGTCAGATTAAGAAGGTCTCAATCGTCCAACAGGTTCGTCAGTTCACAAAAACACTGCGCTCCAACCTATGCGCAACACATGCCAAAAGCGCCAATACCGCGAGAGCGGTTTCGTCCTTGTCCGCATTGCGGTCATAGAACCTCCTAAATGCTGCACACCTTTGGCAACGTCCGCTTTGGGAAGCTGCACTGCGGCGGGGCGACAATTCGTCAATGCCCAGTAAGGGCCGTTCAGTCCCCACTGTAAACTCAACTGAGAATTGTCTGTTCCGATATCCATTTTTCATACACAAACTGTACGCTACGTCTTTGCGCCACAGCGTCGGAGATACGCTGAACGTTTGGGAACTCCTGTGTCGCTGGCTGCCCTCGCGAGGGCTTGAGCCAGGTAGTCAACATGAATAAATAGATGTCCGCTGCGCTGAAACGATCACCAATCACCCATTTATTTTTTCCAATCTGATCGTCAATGACCTTCCAGGTCTCGCGCAATCGTCGAAGTCCACGGCGTTGCGCACTCGGTTCTGTCGCAGGCGTGTCAGCAAAGCGATCTGGGTAGTAATCAAGCTGGAACGCATTTTCCACAGCATTGGAGAAATAGACCAATGTTTGAAGAAATAGTCCGCGCTCGGGTTCATTAACCGTAGGTGCAAGTTTCGCTTCAGGGTGACGGTCGCAAAGGAATATCGCTATCGCAGCGCACTCGTACATCGCGTTCTCATCCCAAATGAGAACCGGTATCCAGCCGTTGGGATTTAATGCCAGTTGACCGTGCGGCCGGGGTTTGTCCGTATCTGTGCAGGTTGGAAGGAGTTCGTAATCGACTCCAATCTCTTCAAGAATGACCCTGACACCCAATGATGCACTTGCTGGCGCGTAGTACAGTTTGTAGCTCATGTAGCGTTACCCTCCGCATTGAATTGGCACTTTGTACCGGATTGCCGTCATCCCGACCATTGAAGATGCGGCACGATGGACGAATAGCAGGTTTGGCGATCAGCAGCGCGCGACGGGATGCTCGCTGAATGTCTCCTGTGGGCCGTTCACAATACTCAAGGAGATGGCTAGCACCGAATTGCTGCAATCGATCTAATGGCAGCAAGGAGCCCTAAGTGACATCGTTCGGCAGCGCAGCTAATGTCTACTCAGGTCGTTGGAAAATGCGTGGACAAAAATGGTAACGGATCGAATACTCAAAGATGCTTTTGAACAATATGGCCGCGTTTGGCTTCGGGATGCCGTTTCAGATACCGACCTTGCGTTTTTGGACAAGGCAACTGCGAACAGCACTAAAGCTGGCCAAAGGCTTGGCTCATCTGCCGCATTAGATGCGGTTCTTTCGAAGGACAGTTCTTTACTCGCTTCGATCCAACGGCTCGACCCAATGGCGGTGCCTGTCCGCACTGTCGCTTTCAATAAATCAGAAAGCGCCAATTGGGGCGTTCCATGGCATCAAGATCGCGTAATAGCTGTTAACGACAAGCTAGATATCGAAGGGTACCGCAATTGGACAAAAAAATCAGGCACTTGGCACTGTGAGCCGCCTGAGACCGTTTTGGATGATATGCTATTTGTTCGCGTACACCTCGATGATACAAACAATTCCAATGGTGCCATGGAAATCGCTGTCGGAAGTCATGCAGGCGGCATTGTTTCGTCGGCCGAAGCGGAAAAAGCCGCAAACACTTATCCAATCGAGGTGTGCGACGCCAAACGAGGCGACGTACTTATTCTCAAAATGCTGACACTTCATTGTTCAAAACCCGCGACAATCCAATCGGGACGAAGAGTCTTGCGGATTGATCTATCTTCATCTGTGTTGCCGTTGCCATTGTTTTGGCATGGGCAAAATACCGAGACCTGACCTTAACCATTTGGACGCCAACGGTAGCAAAGTCCGCTTAGGAGACCTTACTACCTCAATAATGCTGCAGCATTTTGAGGAATTAGGATCTTCTCTGCGGACAAGGATGCCGCTGCTTTTTCTGTTTGTAAGGTCCGGTTCCGGCGCTTAGCAGTCATGTTTAAAGCTATAGAACTATCTAAATAGCTGTTCATTCTAAGCTCTGACTTGCCTTGGGGATTGACTGCCAATATTAGGTTCAAGCCAGCCCTTGTAGTGTGCAATCAGGCCAATCATCGGCGCTGATAATTTGACATCAAACCAAAACCGCCCTTGCTCATCCATATATTCGCGGGTCTCGGAACGCGGAGCAAGGGATTTGGGCAGAACCAATTTGCCAATCCACCAGCCTGAAACAGGCATAGATATTCCATCTTGATCGGCCGCCAAAGGCAGCGTGAACGTAAATGGTATAAACGTCTCATTCAGATTTCCTGCGCAGTCATATTTAAGAATGGACCACATTTTATTTCCTGCAAACATACGGGTCCATCGCTCCACGGTTGTGCCGTCACTTGTTGTTGTGCGATCGATGTTCACGGTCAATGGAATATCCTTTCCCGCCTTTGGGAAGCCAAACAAGACGCCCAGTGCTTTGGATAAGATCGAACCGCCACTTTCGACGTCAGCAACGCCAGACCAAACGACTGGACCGCTTGCTTTGTGGAAATTTTGCAAAGCGGCAGGAAGCGTATCGAAGCTGTATTTGCCAAGTGCTTTTTCAAATATGCTGCACGGAATTTGATCCAAAGACGTCTGTGTCACAATGTCATACGGCTCCATTTGTTTAAGAATATCCGCCAAAACAAGACTGCTATGCGCCATGCCTGCACCTACAGCTACACCGGTGCCCAGCAGTTTTTCGACAGCCGCTGCCGCAGGAAGGATCGGGATGAATGGACCATGATCTTGTTTGGCCAATAACGACCATCGCGCTTGGGTTGGCACTCCCTCAGCGTCGATGCCACATATATCCACCAGCATACCGCCCGCATCTGATGTGAAGATACGCGTAAATTGGCGTGCTTTTAAAAGGAGTGGGACTAACTTTTGGGGCGACTTGATGATCCCATATTTGCGCAGAACCGCAATTCCTTCCATCCCCCATTGTTCAATTTTGGATTCCAAACCAGCCGAAAACGACACCCGCGATTGAACGTTCAAATGCAGACCAAGGTATTCTGCGTCAAACGTTTCAACAACGGCAACACGGCGTCGACCCAGTCCCGGTAAATTCACTTTTCGCGGGTTACTCCAACCAGTAATATGTGACAATCGCCCGAAGGACCAAACGGGGATGTCGCGACCAGCATAGCTCATGATCGCTTCAACCACCGAACGTCCAACTTCGCTTTTACCTCCCGGCGTGATACAAATGTCGACCGTATCAACACGTTGCCAACCATTGGTTAGATGCGTGGCGACACATGTGGAAAGTGTTGGCGTGGAACTTGCACCAGTAAGAGCCGCAACTTGATTGAGATTGGTAATTCCTTCCAACGCCGTTGCAAAATCGGCAAGATAATCGCGCGCATCCGCAAGATCGATAAGATGGGCACCAGAACCCAATACCGTGCGTGCAGTGTCATAATTCGCACCTTGGAATGGACCCGAACAATCGACAACGATGAAGGGCTGGATCTCATCCAACTGGGCTTCCAGGTTTTCAATGCAATCCAAAGCAACGGCCTGCAATGGGGCGTGGGTGCCCGCCAACGTATCCACAAATTCCTGAGCCTTTGCAGCACTACGCGATGAGACAAACAGCTTAATCCCATCAAAACCTGCAAGATGACTCACCAGACGTTTTCCAAAAACACCCGTCCCTCCGATAATCAAAATGTGCCGTGCCATCACAAAACGAACCTTTCGCGTTGATTTACAGGTGGAACAATACAGATGTCTGTCTTACCGAAAATGCGGTAACGATTGCGAGCGATGAACAGGTAAGCTGCATCTCGGATGCGCCGTGGTATAATCTTTAGGATCACAGCAATCTGCGCAGGGCCCTTTAAATGCTTTGACAACGCGATGATCGCATCCGTTTTCTCCAACGCCTTCCCGTCTTCAATGAACAAGAACGAAGTGGGGTCATCGGGATCGATACCTTTGCTTTGCGCAAGCAGGCGGCCTTCATCCGATTGAATGGCCACGAATTTGATGCTTGCCGCCTTTTCATGCTTCAAAGTGTATTGAACGCCGCGACTGCATAGCACGCAGACACTATCAAACACCCAGATTGAATTAACTTGTTCCATTTTCAAACTTTCGGATCAGTAAATACGGCATCTTGGTTTAAGATATGCCCAAGCAGTTTGTGGTCAAGGCGCATCGAGAACCTAAACTGTCCCTCGTCTACCGTACAGCAAATCACTGATTTGATCAGTGTTCGGTGATCATTGGTAGTAAGTAACCTCTCGTGACATCAGCCATTCGCTGCATTGCAGAAAGTCGGCAAAGAGGGCTCATTGCCGACTTACGCCGCGATCGCACATTGAAAAAAACGGCGTCGCAGCCCTGAGCGTCCGCTTTCCTCAAATTACCCAATTTAGTTTTCAGGCGCAGCGAAGGTACGGTATCCGCCTGATGTGACAAATGGCGATGTCTGCTTTGGGCTGGGAGCGGTCATTGCTTCGGGCTCCATGAACGGCGGCTTTCTCGCATAGTCGGCATTTATGCATGCGACAAGAAGGAGCGCTTATCGCTTCGATAGCCATTTCCAATCTTCATATTTGTCGCCTGTCTGTTTGATGTGGGTGTATCGCTGCAGTGAAGACCAGGAGCGATGCCCAGACACGGCTGCAACCTGCGGAATCGTTTCACCGATATCGAACATGCGCGTGACATCTTCATGTCTGAGGTCGTGGAAGCGCAGGTCTTTAACTTCCAGAATTTTGCATGCCCGCGTGAATGCGGTGCTGATGGTGTCGCTGTGATGCGGGAACACCAGTGGCTTCTTCCTTGGCATCGCCAGCACGATATTCATGGCGAGAGCGGTAGGTCGGAGCACAGGTCATTGCCCACTTTGTCAGCGGGGTGTTTCATATCTTTGATGAACACCCTGCTGTGCGTCTGGTCCAATCCCTTCCATGCAGTCCTTGTTCTTTCTTCCTGCCGTCGCGTCGAGAATAGTGCGAACCCGACCACGTGATGCTTTGGTAGTGAGCTGGGGCGCTTGTCTTCGAACATGGTCAGCAGCGCGTTCAGTTCGTCTAGGGTAGGGAGGCGGTCGCGCTTTTTCGCTTTGCCGGTTATCCCAAGGCTATTACAAACCACGAACGCATCTTTTATCGCTTGTTGGTCCAGTAGGATGCCCCATGCAGGTCTTGCCACGGCAAAGATTGCCCCATGGTGTGACATGTCGTTTCCAACGGTTGCGGGTGTTCGTGTCGCGCCAAGTTCTTTGGCGAACTGTACGATGTCATGGCTTACGATGTTTGCGCAGTATTTGTTTGCTATGTCGTCTTCGCTAATTGACCGCAGAACTTGAGCGGTGGTTCCGCCTATTTCTTTGACACTTTCGGTAATGTAGAGCTCAATTGCGGCTGATAGTGTTTTGCCCTTGCTCTTGGCGGCGGTCAGGTCGGAACCTGCAGCAGTGATTTCCTTCATCCTTTTAGCGTGTCAGTGCTTGGCATCAGGGAGCCTGTCTAAGGTGCGCGCTTCACGATGCACCTATTGTCCGTTTTTCCGAATGGCAATTTTGGCCACATATGATACTGATCCGACTTTACGAGTACGCTTTTCAATTTGGGCTATGCTGGACAACCTAATTTACTAAAATGGACAACGCCTCTTGTTCAGATAGCATGTATAGAGCAAAAATGTGCAATAATATTAGAAGTGAAGCGGAAGCAGTCTTGAGTAATAAGTTAAATAAATCAGATATTTGCAGGTCTGCAAGGCTGTCCGTTGCACCTATGATGGACTGGACAGACCGACATTGTCGGTATTTGCACCGCCAAATGAGCGCGCACACTTTATTGTACACTGAAATGGTGACCTCACCAGCATTGGTACGGGGGCGCGCGATGCATTTATTGGATCATGATCCATCCGAGAATCCCGTTGCGCTGCAGTTGGGCGGTTCTGATCCTGCCGAACTGGCTGAGGCGGCGCGGATGGGTGCAGAAGCCGGATATGACGAAATTAATCTGAATGTTGGGTGTCCGTCTGACCGGGTGCAATCGGGCGCATTTGGCGCGGTGTTGATGAAAGATGCGGCTCTTGTTGCGCGCTGCGTCACTGCCATGCAGAACGCTGTTGAGGTTGAGGTCACGGTGAAATGCCGGATCGGCGTAGACAATCAAAACCCCGAAGACGTCCTTCCTGAATTTCTGAGCCGGATGGTTGGGGCCGGGATTGAGCGTGTGTCCGTTCATGCCCGCAAGGCATGGCTGGATGGGCTTAGTCCAAAAGAAAATCGCGATATCCCGCCTTTGGATTACCCGCTGGTTCACCGCATGAAGGAGTTGTTTCCCAATCTGCATATCTCCCTAAATGGTGGGGTAACCACGCTAGAAGCCGCTGAGGCTGCACTTGATGGTGGGCTAGATGGCGTGATGATCGGGCGTGCGGCTTATCACCAGCCTAGCGAAATCTTGTGTCAGGCCGATCGCCGTATTTTTGGCAAAGGGACGGATACAACACCTGAGGAAATCATCCATGCGATGATGCCGTATCTCGAGGCGCATGTCGGAGCGGGCGGCAAACTTGCCTCGGTGACGCGCCACATGCTGGGCCTCTTTGCTGGACGTCCTGGTGCGCGCATTTGGCGGCGCGTTCTGTCAGAAGGGGGGCACCGAACGGAAGCAGGAACCGCCCTAGTTTATGAGGCGTTAGAACAAGCAATGGCGCAAAGCGCGCTGGCAAGCCAAGCACGCGCGGTGTAGCAAAGACAAAATTTCAGGAGCGATGCGATGCCAGAAACTCTTTTGTTGATCCAGATGGCCGTGTTGCTGTTGGTGATCGGGGCCTTTGCCGGTGTTCTAGCCGGGTTGCTGGGTGTTGGAGGCGGGATCGTCCTTGTCCCCGCATTTTTCTATGCGTTCCAGACGCTTGGATATGGTGGCGATCAGTTGATGCAGATGTGTCTGGCAACATCTCTGGCTACAATCATTGTTACTTCTGTGCGCTCGGTTCTCGCGCATAACAAGAAGGGTGCAGTGGATTGGGATATCTTAAAATCCTGGGCTCCGGGGATTGTTATTGGTGCAGTTGTTGGGATGTTTGTCGTGTCAGGGCTTCGCTCGACAACGCTACAGGCCATCTTTGGTGTACTCGCATTGATTGTCGGACTTTATATGGGCTTTGGCCGCGCTGAATGGCGTTTGGGGCAGGCCATGCCACGTGGCATGACACGCGGTGTGTTGTCGCCAGCTGTCGGGTTTCTATCGGTTCTGATGGGCATTGGCGGCGGCAGCTTTGGGGTTCCTCTGATGAGCCTTTATAATACGCCCATTCACCGAGCGGTCGCCACTGCGGCGGGTTTTGGCATTGTGATCGCCGTGCCGTCGGTTATCGGCTTTTTGTTTGTCACGCTTGACCCTGCAACGCGCCCACCGCTGACCATTGGTGCCGTGAACTTGGTGGCCTTTGTGCTGGTCATCGCAATGACCCTGATCACAGCGCCCATCGGCGCCCGCCTGGCGCATGCGATGGATCCAAAACCGCTTAAGCGCGTGTTTGCTGTCTTTTTGGTATTGGTTGCGGTGAATATGCTGCGCAAGGCGTTGATGGGGTGACGGGCCCTGACGGATTTGAAGTATTTGATTTTGACCCGTGCACCGCTGCGTGGGCTAGGGCTGCTTTGGACGTTGCCCGTGGGATCGCTAAAGACCCAGCGATGCGAGGCGCAGACAACCTACGCCACCAGAAAACTTGGTTTGTTGGGGTTGATGCGCTGCCCAACGGGGTGGACGGAAGCATTGATGGTGTGCCGCTGAATGGGCCATGGGTGCGTCATGTCCCCGATCTGCCACTACACCCTGCGCAAGTTTCAATCATCTATGAGGGTTACCCAAAGCAGGATATCGGTGAGAGCGACGCAAACCACCGCTATCGCCAGAACCGTGACGCAGCGCATGTGGATGGGTTGCTTCCGTTAGGGCCAAATAGGCGGCGATATGCGCAAGAGTTCCACGCCTATATCCTTTCCTTGCCGCTCAATGATGTGCCGCATGCGCCGACAGTTGTTTGGCGCGGTAGCCAGCGGATTATGCAAGCCGCGCTACGGGATGCATTGGAGGGGCAAGATCCGGATAAAGTCGATATCACAGATGTTTATCAGGCTGCGCGCAGACAGGCGTTTGAGGAATGTGAACAGGTTTCATTGATGATAACGCCGGGCGAATCGGCGCTGCTGCACCCGTTTGTCCTGCATGGCACTCAGCCTTGGGGGCATGCACCAGACCCAACAAACGAAGGCCGAATGATCGCGTTTTTGCGACCGGAATGCGCTGGTGGTGTTTCTGAGTGGTTGGCCACACCATAAGTGACAGCGACGATTAGTCCTGCCGTGGAAAAACTGTAGCTGTTTCGCCTCGGCATACAATTATCTAACAGCTGCCTTATTGTTGCCGCACAGCTTTGGCATCAGTCTCCCTATACGCACCCGCAAGAGGGGCAGTTTTGAGAACGAGGCAGCATATGCAACAGATCATCACAGGACCATTCGGACGTTTAGCTTTTTACGATCCGGAAGCAATAATAGCGACGCAATTTCCTGCGTTTAACCCACCAAGCTGCGAGTTCGCACGCGGAGATATTTTTCAGGCCGCAAATGTTTCGCATGCTCCAAATGTGATACCATTGCCGCGTCAATATCGCCGGAATGCTGCGATAGCCATGTTCGGCACGCCTACAAAACGCGAACACTAACGCCTTAGGTTTTGCGTGCCAGCCGCGCGGCACGTCCGCCGCGCCGCTTTGTGAATACTTCCGCGCGGGTCGGTAGATCAGCCATGACTGCCTTGCGTTCCTCGCCACTCATGCGTGACCACGCCCCAATTTCGTCGATCGAGCGTAGACAGCCTGTGCACAGGCGGCTTTCTGGATGCACGACACATATTTTGATGCAAGGGCTTTCGACTTCGTCACGTTTCCAAATTTTGTCACTCATCGGTTAGTCCTCCTGTGTTGCGCGCAATACGCGCAAACGATCCAGCACACCTTGAAGAATATAGCTGGCTGCAACGTGATCAATAACCTCTGCACGACGTTTGCGTGACGTATCCGCCTCTAATAGCGCACGCTCGGCAGCAACCGTGGACAGACGTTCATCCCAATATCCAATCGGCAGATCAGGATGCAGGCGGCTAAGGTTGCGTGCGAATGCCCGTGTTGATTGGCACCGTGGCCCTTCAGAGCCGTCCATGTTGTAGGGCAGACCAAGGATCAATCCGCCAATGCCGCGGTTTGTCATGATTTCGGCCAGACGTGCAGCATCAACGCCAAACTTTTTGCGCCGTACCGTTTCCAGCGGGGTCGCCACAGATAGAAAGCTGTCGGTCACTGCCACGCCAATGGTCTTTTCGCCCAGATCAAGCCCGATCAACGCCTGCATCTTTGGAAGGGCAAGGGCAAAGTCTTCGATGCGCTCATGTATCAATCGATTACTCCTGCCTTGCGGCCTGCCGCGTTGATCAGTTCTAGCGCGTTTTTGTCAGCTGCGAAAACTTCGATTGCGTTGGTGTGGATTGCTTGCGCACGTTCCCACTCCCCCAATACCCCTAGGGATGCAATTAGACGGGCCCAATCGCGTGCAGGGCCACCTTCGTCGGCCAGCCGTTGTGACAGGCCACTGACCATACCACCGATCATTTCCATGCGTTCTGCTGGGGTCATATCCTGCGCGTTCTCGAGATCTTGCGCATTTGGGCCGCGATCTGAGGCGCTGCCTATCTCGGGAAGAGCATAGCGCACGCCCGCCAGTTCGGCCAAGTCTTCGATCTGTTCCAGAATTGGCGGTATCCACGGAGCGTCTTCCGGGCCGGCACGCAGCAAGGCATCCCAAATACGAAAGGCCTGATCAGGGCGGCCTGTCTGGGCCAGCATCAGGCCAACGTAATAGCGTGCAGTACCGTTTGAGGACTCGCGGTTCAATGCAGCGCGCAGGCTCATTTCAGCTTCAGGTGAAACATAACCGCCAGCGGTCAGGACCTGTAGTTCCCCTAGATCAGCCAGATCCTGCGGGGTGACGGCATCGCCTTTGAGTTTCAATAGACGCATCTGCGCGTCCTTGGCCGCCAAAAAGTTGCCAATGCGGCGTTCCTGTTGGGCCAAAAGGGCATGCCCCTGAGCATCATCAGGGCGATTGGCCACTGTGCTGCGTAATTGTCCCAGCAGTTCCTTATAGCGATCGTCCATGTTTGCGGGGTCCACAAAGGCGGGCAGGGAGGCTTCGGCCACCGATTGTGCGGGACGTGAGATGCGTACTTCTTCGGCGAATGCGATGCGGTCCTTGAGGCTCATATCGCCATATCCCGGCGCGCCAAGCCACCAATAGGCGGCTGTGCTACTGATAAGGCCGACAGCAATGATGATCATAGCCAAACTGTTTGGCGCTGCGCTGGAGCTCGCACTCTCAATTGTCTGCGCTTTGTCTGCGGCGATAAGGCGGCGCGCGATTTCTGCGTGTACCCGCTCGGCGTCGGCTTTTGCGATGACACCGCGCGCGACGTCGCGGTCAACCTCGCCCAGTTGGGCACGGTATACGTCTACATCGGATGCGGCACGTGAACCGACCTCGCGTTTGCCACCGCGTATAATGGCACGGGCCAAAACGGCACCAACCATCAACGTGATCGCAACTGCTACAAACCAGAAACTAAGCATCTAGATGATCCTCCTTGTTATGTCGGGTGTAGTACGGCCTGACCTGCTACAAAAGAGGGCAATGTCGCGACCGCGACGAATAGACCTGCATACACCTGCCAGAAATGTCGCTCCTTGTGGCGCATGTCGCAAAACTGATAAATAATGCCGCGGGGAGTATCCTCTTTTCCGGCGACTCCCCCATGAAGAACACAGTTGGCTATAGTTAGCCTCGAATCCATTCCGTATCTGCCTCAGGGACATCAGCGATGAAAAAATACTCGGTATTTGCCGTGGCGCGCGAAGCAATGCGCCACCACACTGGCTGGACCCGCGCATGGCGCGATGCGGCCCCAAAGAAACGTTATGATGCAATCATCATCGGGGCCGGCGGTCATGGCCTCGCTACGGCGTATTATCTGGGTAAAAACTTCGGCATTACCAATGTTGCGATCTTGGAAAAAGGTTGGCTGGGTGGCGGTAACACAGGTCGGAACACGACCATCATTCGCTCCAACTATTTGCAGGATCCATCTGCTGCAATTTACGAAAAATCGCGATCCTTGTATGAAACGATGTCACAAGATCTCAACTATAATGTGATGTTTTCCCCGCGTGGAGTCATCATGCTTGCACAAACCGAACATGAGGTGCGTGGATACAAGCGAACAGCCCATGCGAACATGTTGCAGGGTGTACCCACCGAATTCATCAGCCCTGAGAAGGTCAAACAGCTGGTTCCGATCATCAATCTGGCCGGTCCGCGCTATCCTGTACTGGGTGGCTTGTGGCAGGCACGCGGCGGCACGGCGCGCCACGATGCGGTTGCATGGGGATATGCGCGTGCGTGCTCAGATATGGGTATGGATGTGATCCAGCGCTGCGAAGTGACAGGGATTCAGTCTGAAGGCGGCAAGGTTACAGGTGTGAACACCACACGCGGCGATATTGCTTGTGACAAACTGGGCATGGTGGTTGCTGGCCACTCGGGCCATCTGGCGGATATGGCGGGCTTCCGTCTGCCCATCGAATCTGTTGCGCTTCAGGCACTTGTTTCAGAACCGATCAAACCCTGCATGGACGTGGTTGTGATGGCCAACACGGTGCACGGCTACATGAGCCAGTCTGACAAGGGCGAAATGGTTATTGGTGGCGGCACCGACGGCTATAACAACTACACCCAGCGCGGCAGTTTTCACCACATCGAGGAAACCGTGCGCGCATTGGTCGAAACCTTTCCGATGGTCAGCCGACTCAAGATGCTGCGCCAATGGGGCGGCATCGTGGATGTCACGGGTGACCGCTCTCCAATCCTCAGCAAAACGCCGGTTGATGGCATCTTTATCAACTGTGGTTGGGGTACGGGCGGCTTCAAGGCCATCCCCGGATCGGGATGGGCCATGGCCGAACTGATGGCCAAAGGCCGTTCCCCGCTGACAGATGCATTTGGTCTCGAGCGCTTTACCGAGGGCCGCTTTATTGATGAAAGCGTTGCAGCAGGGGTGGCGCACTGATGTTTTCAGCGACTGAAATCGGAAATCCTGTGCTGAGTAGCATCTTTGGCCTGAACTTTGGCCACATAGCTGCACTTCGCTTCTCTCTCACGTTTGGAGCTGTCTCATGCTAACTGTATCCTGCCCTTGCTGCGGTGTGACCGCAGAAGAAACCGAATTCCACGCCCACGGTGAAGCGCATATCACGCGCCACACAGTTGGCAGTAGCGATGACCAGATGGAAACCTATATGTTTATGCGCAAGAACCCCAAGGGAGTGCATTTTGAGCGGTGGCGTCATCAGAACGGCTGCGGCAAGTGGTTCCATATGGCGCGCTGCACGATGACCCTTGAGGTGTTCGGCACTTATAGTGCGCAAACCTATGATCCTCCTGAGGAATTGCTGGTTCAAATCGACGCAAAGCGTCCTGGATGGCGGGATCACGCATGATGTTGTTTCCTATATCTGACCTTTTCCCGCACTCAATTTTCGCGATGGAGCCACAATCATGAGCACCCGTCTTGCCACAGGCGGCCGCCTGTTGAACAAATCCAAAGCCGTCAAGTTTCGCTTTAACGGCAAGCAGATGGATGGCTATGAGGGCGACACGCTGGCCTCCGCACTTCTGGCAAATGACCAGATGTTGGTGGGCCGTTCGTTCAAATATCACCGTCCGCGCGGCATTGTCGCTGCGGGCCCAGAAGAGCCAAACGGCCTTGTGAACCTAGGCGAAGAGGGCAAGTTCGAGCCTAACGCCCGTGTGACCACAACCGAGCTGTTTGACGGCCTCACCGCGCAAAGCCAAAACCACTGGCCCAGCCTTGAGTTCGACGTAGGTGCAATCAACAAGCACCTTGGTCGCTTTTTGCCTGCTGGTTTTTACTACAAAATGTTCATCCACCCGCGCCCTCTGTGGAAGCATGTGTATGAGCCGATCATTCGCCACTCGGCTGGTCTGGGACGTGCGCCAAAAACCCGTGATGAAGACAGTTACGAGCATTTCTATTCGTTTTGTGATGTTCTTGTTGTGGGTGGGGGTGTTGCTGGCCTAGAGGCAGCGCGCGCGGCTGCATTGTCCGGCGCGCGTGTGATGTTGATTGAACAAACCGCCCATTGGGGTGGCCGCACGCCTGTTGATGGCGGCGAGATCAATGGCAAAACGGCCCAAGATTGGATCAACGCCACATTGGCCGAGCTGAAAGGCATGGAAAACGTAACGCTGCGTACCCGCACGATGGGCTCAGGGGTATACGACCACGGGTATGTGCTGGGATACGAACAGCTGACCGATCACGCCCCGGAAAAAGCCGGCCCGCGTCATCGTTTGTGGCGCATTCGGGCAAAACACATCATCACAGCGACTGGCGCGATTGAGCGACCGCTTAGCTTTGCTGGGAATGACATTCCGGGTGTGATGCTGGCTGCCTCCGTGCGCGATTATGTCGTGAACTACGGCGTATCTGCGGGCGACCGCACGGTTGTGGTTACCAATAACGATGATGCCTACCTCACGGCTTTTGCGCTAAAGCACGCGGGTTTGGACGTTCCTGCAATTCTGGATGCACGTGTCCCGTCGAAAGACAGCGATGTCATGACACAAGCCAAGGCTTTGGGTATCCGAGTGCTGACAGGGCATGGTGTGTCGTCTGTCAAAGGCGGTAAGCGCGTGACCAGTGTTGAGATTTGCGCGCAAGCAGGCGAAGGTGCCGTCCTTGAAGAGATTAACTGTGACGCAGTTGCGATGTCTGGCGGTTGGTCCCCAGTGGTCCACTTGTGGTCGCATTGCGGTGGCAAGCTGACATGGGACACGACAAACGCGTGTTTCAATCCCGATCCTGACAACGCGCCAAAAGGCGCTGACGGGGGGCAATTTGTGTCCACCGCAGGGTCGGCTTCGGGCATGTTCTTGTTGGATGATCTGCTGAACGACGCCTTTGCGGCAGCTGATGGTGTGCTGCGCTGTATCGGTATGAAGCTGCCCAAAGGGACAATTGCAGCCAATGGTCAACGCCGCGAAGAAGCGCCGATGGCACCTGTCTGGTTGATGCCGCAAGGTGCCAGCGTAAAGCTGCGCGAAAAAGCATGGCTGGACTATCAAAACGACGTGAAGGTTTCCGATGTGCGCCTCGCTGCACAAGAGGGCTTTGTGTCGGTTGAACATGCCAAGCGATATACAACTTTGGGTATGGCGACGGATCAAGGTAAGTTGAGTAATATCAACGGACTTGCGACGTTAGCTAAAGCGATGGGTGAGGATATCCCTGCGGTTGGTACAACCACGTTCCGCCCGCCGTATCACCCGATCTCAATGGCCTCGATTGGCGGCGAAGCACGGGATGCGGCGTTCCAGCCAATCCGTCGTACTCCGATGTATGACTGGCACGATACCAATGGTGCCGAGTGGGAACCTGTTGGACAATGGCGGCGCCCTTACGCGTACCGCCATGGCGAAGAAAGCACCCATGACGCAGTCATGCGTGAGGTCACCAACACCCGTGAAAAGATGGGTCTGCTGGACGCCTCGACACTGGGGAAGCTGATCGTCAAAGGACCGGACGCGGGCAAGTTCCTTGATATGCTCTACACCAACATGATGAGCACGCTAAAGCCGGGCAAATGCCGTTACGGCCTGATGTGTAACGACAACGGGTTCCTGATCGATGACGGCGTTGTCGCCCGCATCGATGAAGACACTTGGCTGTGTCACACCACCACTGGCGGCGCAGAAACCATTCACGCCCACATGGAGGAATGGCTGCAGACCGAATGGTGGGACATGAAGGTGTATGTCGCTAACGTCACCGAACAATACGCCCAAATCGCCGTTGTTGGCCCCAACGCCCGCAAGGCGCTGGAAAAACTGGGTGGCATGGATGTCTCCAAAGAGGCGCTTGCCTTTATGGAGTGGGCAGACGGTGAGATTGGCGGCTTCAAGGTGCGCGTCTACCGGATTTCTTTCTCGGGGGAGCTGTCTTACGAAATCGCAGTTGATGCCAACCACGGGCAGGCATTCTGGGATGCGCTGATGGCTGCTGGCGCTGATCTGGGTGTGATGCCCTATGGCACAGAATGTTTGCATATTCTGCGTGCTGAAAAGGGTTTCATCATGATCGGTGACGAAAGCGACGGCACTGTAATTCCACAAGACCTCAATCTGCATTGGGCATTGTCCAAGAAGAAAGAGGATTATCTGGGCAAGCGCGCGCAGCAACGTTCACATATGGCCGATCCAAACCGCTGGAAGCTGGTTGGCTTGGAAACCACCGATGGTTCTGTGCTGCCGGATGGTGCCTATGCTGTCGGCGAGGGCACCAATGAAAACGGTCAGCGCAATATGATCGGCCGCGTGACGTCTAGCTATCATTCGCCAACGTTGGGCAAAGGCATCGCAATGGGGTTGGTCCATAACGGACCTGACCGCATGGGCGAAGTGATTGAGTTCCCGGGAACAGACGGAAAAACCTATAACGCGCGGATCGTTGATCCGGTGTTCTACGATAAAGAAGGGGCGAAGCAGAATGTCTGATCCAGTATCCGCTTTGAATAACGCCAATTTTGACAATGGCATCGCCACGGTCACAGAATTGGGCGCGGTTGGCATGATCACCTTGCGCGGTGATCTGTCTGCAAAATCCTTGCAAAAGGCCGTAGTGGCCGTCGCAGGCGTGAACATGCCCGATCAACGCACATGCGTAACACAGGACGCAGGTGGGATGGCATGGATGTCTCCCGATGAACTGCTGATCATGTGCGACTACACGGACGCACAAAGCAAGCTGACAGAGCTGCAAAGCAAACTAGCCAAAGAGCACGCGCTGGCTGTGAACGTTTCTGACGCCCGCGCTGTGTTTGAAGTGCGCGGACCCAATGCACGCGAAGTGATGGCAAAGCTGGCACCGGTTGATCTGGCACCTGAACAGTTCACGCCAGGTATGTTCCGTCGCACGCGCATCGCGCAGGTCGCGGCTGCATTCTGGATGCCGCAAGAGGATGTATTCCATGTGGTTTGCTTCCGCTCGGTTGCGCAATACGTCTTTGACGTGCTCAGCGGCGCGGCTCAGCCGGGATCAGAAGTAGGATTGAACTGGAACGTTGAGGAACGCGGTTGATTTCCTTCGCGTAGGGGTTGTGGTTTCGGGGCTGGCTTGCCATGTTGGGGGTGTCTCAACATGGAAGTATTATTGTGAAGTCATTGTTCCTAAGCGCAATATTGGCGTTGTCCCCAATCGCAGCTGCAGCTGAATCCTATAAATGCACAACTACGAATTTCGGGGTAGATGGTTGGGTTCCCCCAGTTATTATTCTGGGCGTTGATCAGGAGGCAAATGTTGGGTCTGCATTCGATTCTGGCATCCAAGAGGTCCACAAAGCTCCAATTCCTGTGAAGTTTAAGAAATGGTCCGATAATCGGTATCAGTTTAATTGGACCGTTAAAGGGATTAAATCTAGTAACGCAGGTGGGGGAACTATGAGTTATAAAGTCACTTTGCGCCCCCAAAGTGGAACATTTACGCTAAGTGGATTGCTCCACGGGTATGACAACGTCATCAGCGGTTCTGGCACTTGCGAGTTGATCAAGTGATGAGTGTGAAGAAAACAGCTTTGAAATTGAAGTTTTGCGCGCTCGCCCTTGCGGCGCTGATGAGCACGCCTGCGATGGCGGCAGGTATTCTGTATGATTGTGATCTGGATAGCAAATTGGTTAACGGATGGGTGTCCCAAAAAATGGCATTTGTCTTTGAGGGTGATGGTACGGTTAAGGTTGTAGACAGTGTTCTACTTGCTTTGGACGTTGGAGCCGTAAACGCACGTGTGCGCAAGTCAGGGGATGTCGCACGGATGCATTGGAATATCGCTGCAGCGATCGATAGTGTGGGCCAGAAGATCCCTACATTCAGCTACACAGCAAAACTTAACCTCGAAACTCTTAGCTTGTCTGTATTGGCAAAGCCTGTAGGCTTTCCGCAGCGCTTTACGGGTAAAGGCACCTGTGTAAAGCACAACAATGCCAAGGGCTTTCCAAAAAGCCTGCGGTAAAGGTTTACGTCGATCTAGGATCATCTGCGTTAGTTTATTGCTAATGCAGGTACTGGATCGGCTGCCTGGCTTTGAGGATTGCGGTGCCCTTTGGCCCTATCGCTGGTGGAGGGATGCCATACGGTCGTAAGACTGAGGCTATCGCTCAGTCTTTGCAATCAAGGCAATTGCCTTCTTCCTGTAGCGCAGTAATCGCGCACAATGGAACGCGCTATATTGTCCAGAGAGCCCAAGTTTGTCTCTTTGCAAAAGAGAAACAGAGTTCTTTCACGAGTTGGCCTTGACGAAGGTCATGTGCGCACTTCATTTAGGTGCAATAGAATTGACTTTAATGGAGGCCCAAATGGCTTTTGAACTTCCCGATCTTCCCTACGCCCACGACGCCCTTGCATCCAAAGGCATGAGCGCCGAGACGCTGGAGTTCCACCATGACAAGCACCACAACGCCTATGTCGTGAACGGCAACAAAGCGATTGAAGGCACCGAATGGGCTGGCAAATCCCTCGAAGAAATCATCAAAGGCACCTATAATGCGACTTCGGTTGCGCAGAACGGTATCTTCAATAACATCAGCCAGCTTTGGAACCACAACCAGTTCTGGGAAATGATGGGCCCTAACGCATCCGCAATGCCGGGCGAGCTGGAAAAAGCACTCATCGAGAGCTTTGGTTCCGTCGACAAATTCAAAGACGAATTCAAAGCAGCAGGCGCGGGCCAGTTTGGTTCCGGCTGGGCGTGGCTTGTTAAAGACACAGACGGTGGCCTGAAGGTTACCAAAACAGAAAACGGCGTGAACCCTGTTTGCTTCGGTCAAACAACTCTGCTGGGCTGTGATGTTTGGGAGCACTCCTACTACATCGATTTCCGCAATGCGCGTCCGGGCTACCTGACAAACTTCCTCGACAACCTTGTGAACTGGGAAAACGTCGCTTCTCGTATGTAAGCTGTCACAGCTAGTCTAGAAATTTAAAAGCCCCGCAGCATCATGCCTGCGGGGCTTTTTTGTGGGGTTCGTAAGGGGTGGTTTTAGCTGAACTCAGCGTTGATCGCCGCTAGGGCCGCATCTGCATCAGGCACCCATGTGAGGTAATCCAGCACGCTCTCATCGGCAAAGCCGTGGTCTGTTACGTGTTTCATCAATCGCTTTAATGGATTCCAGTAACCATTTGTGTTAACGATATAAATAGGTTTGTCGTGTAGGCCAAGCTGACGCCATGTGAGGACTTCAAACAGTTCATCCAGGGATCCGGCACCACCGGGCAAAACAACCAGTGCATCACTGTTCATGAACATAACTTTCTTACGTTCATGCATGGTCTCGGTGACGATATAGGTGGTCAAATCTGTCTTGCCGACTTCCCATGCAACGAGGTGCGCGGGGATCACGCCAAAGGTTTCGCCACCGGCCAGTTGGGCTGCGCGCGCGACACTCCCCATCAGCCCCACATCACCTGCACCATAGACCAAACGCCATCCGTTTGCGGCAATACCCCTACCCATGGTTTCGGCATTCTGGGTAAAGGCGGGGTCGTCTCCGGGGCGCGAGCCACAGAACACACAGACGGATTTCATGGACATTGGGAACTCCTGCATCACTTTTTAGAAAAATTTGCGGTCACGATTTGGTATTTTGACCCGTGATAGCCTGTCCGCTACAAAGGCTCAACGTACACGGGGTGTGGCGGATAAAGGGAAGTTCTGAATGAGCAAGATGTTGGCTGGTCTGGGAGGGAACGCGGGCGCTGCTGTCGCCGGTGGTGGGATGGTCGTTGTCCTTGCCCTTGGTGCTTACATCGGGTTCGGGAGCGACCTATCGCCAGAGGCTGATCCTGTTGTCGCGACCAGCGCACCTGCGCAAGCGCCACAAACCGAAACCGCCGACGCTGCGCCGAAAAATGAGGATGCCGCAGCTGTATCTCCTGAAGTTACGCTAGAACCGCAAAAGCCCAGCTTTGACGAGTTGCGCCGCGAGACCGATGGTACAACCATCATCGCGGGGCGAGCAGAGCCGCTAAGCGACGTTAAGATTATTGTTGACGGTGATGAGGTCGCGACTGCCAAGGCCGATAGTCAGGGTGGCTTTGCCGCGATCACAGTGTTGCCGCCAAAAGATACTGCGCAAGTGGTGAGCCTATCTTCTCAAGGGGCCGAGGCGGGTGATGAGGAGACCGCATCGCTGGATGAAATCATCCTCGCGCCTGCCAAGCCCCCAATTGAAATCGCGCCAGCTGCTCCTGAACAAAGTGATCCTGTGCCGCAGGACACAACGGTTGCCGTTGCCGTTGCTGAACCCGACGCGTCGACGAATGAACCCGATACCCAAATTGTTGCGGCTGATGTGCCAGCGGTTGTTGCGCCACAGGATGAGGTCGTTGCGGATGTAACGCCTGAGGTGGCGAGTGAAACGGCTTATGCTTCCGACACTGAAAGCGTTGTAGCAGATTTGCCTAATGCAGTGAATCCAGTCGCTGAGGTCGTAGTCATTGAGAAAACTAAACCTGAGCCCGAGCCGGAACCTGCACGCATTGCAGTTCTGAAATCGGATGAAACTGGTGTGAGCCTGCTAAATCCGGTTCAACCCGAGGCAATGACATCAGTTGCATTGGATACTATTGGGTATTCGGATCTGGGTGATGTGCAACTGACAGGGCGAGCACAGCCGGACACAGCCAAGGTGCGGGTGTATCTAGACAACCGTTCAATCATCAGCTTGCCTGTTGACGCTAAGGGGCGTTGGCGTGGTGATCTGCCGGATGTGGACGAGGGGGTTTATACCCTGCGTGTTGACGAGGTCAGCGTTGATGGTGAAGTAAGCAGCCGCGTTGAAACACCGTTTAAACGCGAATCCGCAGAGGTACTGGCAGAGGCTTCAGCGTCTGACGGACCAATCAAATCGATTACGGTTCAGACGGGTGCCACGCTTTGGGCGATTGCGCGTGATCGTTACGGCGACGGCACACTCTATCTGCGGGTATTTAATGCGAACGCCAAAAGCATCCGCGACCCGGACCTGATTTATCCCGGTCAGGTGTTTGATCTTCCAAACTGAGGTGGTCCTTGGGGGAGGGACACCCTATGTAGTAAGTTGACTGCATAGGATACCTCATGGCTGCCGATAGAACCGCCCCCCAAAAGAACACCAATTCCACTGACACATCCAAAAAAACAGCGATGACCGAAGAAGAGGTTGCCGCCGAACAGGAGCGTCAGTCATCTGCACGGGTGTTGCGCAAGGTCGCGCCATACCTGTGGCCCAAAGACAAACCTTGGGTGCGCAAACGCGTGGTCTGGGCATTGATAGCGCTGATCGTGTCCAAGATGGTGACGGTTGCCACGCCACTGTTTTACCGCGATGCGGTGGATGCGCTGGCGGGGGACGGTGTTCCGATGTTTGCGCTAGGCGCAATTGGTTTGACCATCGCTTATGGCATGGCGCGCCTAATGGGCGTCGGATTTCAACAGCTACGGGACGCCATTTTTGCACGTGTGGCCCAACGCGCGCTCCGTATGTTGGCGCTTGAGACATTCAATCACATTCACCGCCTGTCCATGCGTTATCACATCACCCGCAAAACAGGGGGATTGAGCCGTATTATCGAACGAGGGGTGAAGGGCGTCGAATTCCTACTGCGCTACCTGTTGTTTAGCATCGGACCATTGATCCTTGAGCTGGTGATGGTGGGCCTGATCCTGACATTCCTGTTTGATGTGATGTACTTGTTGGTGGTTGCGATTACGATCGCCCTTTATGTTTGGTTTACGTTTGCGGTCACTGAATGGCGTGTGAAGTTGCGCCGCCAGATGAATGATCAAGACACGGACGCCAATCAAAAGGCTATCGACAGTCTGCTGAACTATGAGACGGTCAAATACTTTGGCGCCGAAGCCCGCGAGGCAGGGCGCTATGATGCTGCCATGGCCAGCTATGAAGAACTGGCAATCAAAACGAACTACTCACTGGCGTTCCTGAACTTTGGCCAATCGCTGATCATTACTGTTGGGTTGATTGGCGTGATGGTTTTGGCTGCAATTGGTGTGCAGAATGGCACGCTGACAGTTGGTGATTTTGTTATGATCAACGCCTATATGATCCAGATTACAGTACCGCTTAATTTTCTGGGGACGGTTTACCGTGAAATCCGGCAGGCGCTTGTGGATATGGGGCAGATGTTTGACCTGCTCGAACAACCTGCAGAAATCAACGACAAGCCGGATGCAGCAGGTTTGCAAGTGACTGGTGGTCAGATCAAACTGGATAACGTGCGCTTTGGGTATAGCGACGATCGTGAAATTCTCAAAGGGGTGAGCCTAACTGCAGAACCTGGCGAGATGGTTGCGATTGTTGGGTCGACAGGATCAGGAAAATCGACAATCGGCCGGCTGCTGTTCCGTTTTTATGATGTTGGTGAAGGTAGCCTGTCCATTGACGGGCAAGATGTGCGAGATGTGACGCAACACTCACTGCACCGCCAGATTGGCGTCGTGCCCCAAGACACTGTGTTGTTCAACGACACCATCGGCTACAACATTGCCTATGGACGTGATGGCGCAACGCAAGCGGACGTGGAAGCGGCAGCCAAAGCGGCGCAAATACACGACTTCATAGCGGCACTTCCAGAGGGGTATGAGACTCCGGTAGGGGAACGTGGACTGAAATTGTCAGGCGGTGAAAAGCAGCGTGTTGGCATTGCACGGACGCTTCTGAAAGATCCGCCAATTCTGTTGTTGGATGAGGCGACCAGTGCGCTGGACAGCGAAACAGAACATGAGATCCAAGATGCATTGCGCCAAGCAGGCAGAGGTCGCACAGTTATGACAATTGCGCACCGCCTCAGTACAATTGCTGAAGCGGACCGCATCATTGTACTGGAAAAAGGCGAAGTGGTAGAACAGGGCTCACATGACGATCTACTGGCCCAAGACGGCCGCTATGCCCAGTTGTGGCATCGTCAACAGTCTGAAGAATAGCGCCAAGCGGGGTTTGACCCCAAGGACAGGCCCGCCTAAAGGCGGACCTGACATGATGTTTTGTGTTCCGCGTGCCTTACCCTTGGTGCACTGGAGGGTAAGGCTGAGTTCTGCGAAACGTTACTCTGCAGCGACGGCTTTGCCCGTCAGCTTATCCAGTGCGCCTGTCATCATCTGGATGTATTTAGCGTCTGCGGGTAAAGCGTGCGTTTGGGCCAGTGTGGCAGGGGCGTGGTAAGTCACATGCACCACACCTTCACCGTCTGCATAGGCCAGCACGCGTAGCGGCAGATCAAGGCCCGCAGCTTGATTGTCTGTCATTGCTGGCGTGCCAAGTTTTGGATTGCCAAAGATGAGAAGTTGGGTTGGACGCAACTCTAGCTCGACCTTTTCAGCGCCCGCTGCGTGATCGATACGCGCAAAAACAGTTGCGCCTGCACCTGTGACTGCCGCTTCGAGGCGGTCCATTGTGACGGCCACTGAGTGGGGGCTTGTTTTGGTGATCATCTCAGCGTGGGCAGGGGTGCCTGTTGCGGCCCATCCAAGCGTGAGGGCCGTTGCTAGGCTCATTACTTTACGCAGCATATTGATCGTTCCTTTTTACAAATCGGTTAGCTCACAGCATAAGGCCCCCCGCAATCTATGCGAGAGGCCTTAGGTCACAAACGGGTGAAGTGGCGTTATTGCGCCGGAGTTGCTGAGGAGGCATGCCCTTGTTGAGGGTGATCAGGCATGTCATCCCCCCAGATCAATTCACCTGTACCAGAGCGGCGGGCATCCCGTTGCAATGCCCAATCGCGTGCGGCACGGCTGGCGCGCCCCATCGACATCCGTGCCAGCAGCCGTGCAATCCATTCCACATAGGTGGTGGCCCAGACGCGGATAGCCAAAAGAGAAGGCGTTACGATGAGCGTCAGAACAGTTGCGATTCCAAGGCCAAACACCACCGCAGTTGCCAGCTGTTTCCACCAAAGTGCGGTTGGGCTGTCGATGGTGTAGCCGCCATCGGCAAAGTTAAGGGAAAGGCCAAACATCATCGGCGCAAGGCCTGCCATTGTTGTGATGGTGGTTAACAGAACCGGACGAATACGTGCTTGAGCGGTGCGAATGATCGCCTCGATCCGTGGCATGTATTGGCTAAATTCCTGATAGGTATCGATCAAGATAATGTTGTTGTTCACAACAATCCCCGCAAGGGCAACAATGCCTGTCCCTGTCATGATGATCGAGAACGTTTGATCCATCACCAACATCCCGATCAGAACACCCGTTGTAGACAAAACTACCGCGATGAGAACCAGAATTGAGTTATAGAAAGAGTTGAACTGCGCCAGCAAGATGATGAACATCAGGCCCAAGGCGGCGGTAAATGCCGATTGCAGGAATGCGCCACTTTCGGCTTGGTCTTCTTGATCGCCAGTCCACTCATAGGTGACACCATCGGGCAGGTCGGCGATCTCAACCCATTTGGTGATTTCAGCGATCCGTTCATTTGCGTTGACCGGAACCAAACGCAGCTCAAGCTTATCATAAGCTTCCTGAAGGTCGATGTCCTGCGCGGCCGCAGTACGATCCGTTAGTTTATACTTGGTACCATCGGTTGATGTGAAATCAGTGTCTTGGCCAGCAGGGCGCAAAGTGGCGAAAGTGACGGCGTTCGTCGCGTCTTCACCTGGTTTGGTGGCATTGACGATCTTCATCAAACCCGGCGTCACGTCTGCCTTAACATCCATGTAGCGTTTTTGGTCGATGCGGCTGATTTCGGCCAGTTTGGGTACTGGTGTACGCGTGATAAAGTTTGACAAGGGTATCAAGCCGTCAGCAGTACGAACCTTGAGCGTATCCAGTGTAGACAGCAGGCGGTCTTGCTCTGGTAGGCGGACGCGAATTTCGATTTCTTCATCCGAACTTTCTACGCGCATTGTGTCCAGCAAAAGGCCACGCGTGACCAGCTGAACCATTGCTCCGACGCTCACGACATCGGCTCCATACTGGCCGGCTTTTTCGACATCGACGTCGATCTGCCAGTCAATGCCGGGCAGGGGGCGTGTATCTTCGATCAAAGTAAGGCCTGGCACAGTTTCGAATTGGTCACGCGCCATACTGGTTGCGGTGACAAGATCAACAAAACTGTCAGATTTGAAACGCAGATGCACTGGTTTGCCAGAGGCGGGGCCGCGATCAAGGGATAGCACTTCGATGCGGATACCGGGGATGGCTGAGAGCTGTTCGGTCAGTTCGGCGATGACAATGTCACCATCCAATTCGGGCTGAAGCGCGCGGTCCTCCCAAGGAATGGTTTCCAATTGAACCTGTCCAACGAGGTCCTTTGGAGCTTGTGATCCGCCAGTGTTGCTGTCCAGTCCACCTTCGCCCGCAAAGGCAAATGCCGTTGCGATACCGGGGTGGTCCAGAACAACTTGTTCTGCCTGACGTAGCAGGTCGTCCTTTTCATTCAGCGACAGGTTCCCGCGGGCCAGAACATAAACGATGGCCTGTTCGGGTTCTGACTCCACAAAAAATTCAACACCTTTGGAGTTGTTGCCAAAAAAGATGAGGGTGGTGCCGACGAAAACGAACACAATGCCACACATGACCAATGGCATCACTGGGTTGCCTGTAATTGCCTCAATGACGCGGCCAAACGCAGAGCGTTTGTAGCCTGCATAGATGCGGTCAGGTTGCCTGCGGAACAGACGTGATGCGAGCCAGCGACCGCCTTTGCCCATGCGGGTGAGTATCGCAAACAGCGCAAGCAGGAACAGCATAAAGCCGCCAAGTGCGACCATCAATATTGCGATAGCAACAAGGACTAATCCGAAAACTTTGGCAAACGTCGGGATCACGGATGTAAGGAGGTCAAGCCCGTCCATGCCACCGAATTGAACACCGATCCAGCCAAACAGAACCCCTGAACCAAGCAGACCTGCTGCTGGGACAATCATCAATGCAGCTGCAAGAAAGAGCATGAAATGGAGAACAATTGGCAGTGTCGCGATGCGCTCCATGTTCGATGCCATCCACTGTTCAAGGCGCCCTGTAACACCGCCCATTACCGGCAGGTACACCAAGGCCACAACCAATGAAGCAGATAGAACAAAGATCAACGTGACAGGCAGCATGCCCATAAATTGTCCCGGAACACCGGGCCAGAATAGCATGGGCAAGAAGGCGCACAGCGTGGTGGCTGTAGAGGAAATCACTGGCCAGAACATGCGTTTGGCGGCTTCTACATAAGCCTGCATCGGGCCGCTGCCCTTTTGTTGCTGTTGGTCGGCGTATTCAACAACAACAATCGCACTATCCACCAACATCCCAACGGCCAAGATTAGGCCGAACATCACGATGTTAGAGATTGAAATACCCATCAGCGCGAGGAAGGCAAAACACAGCAGGAAAGATGTGGGAATCGCAAAGCCGACCAGTAGGGCCGCACGGATACCAAGTGCAGCAAGCACCACAATCATCACCAACGCAATCGCTGTGAAGACAGAGCCAAGCAGCTGTTGCACCATGCTGTCGACGACGCGGCTTTGATCGTTAGAGGTGCCTACTTCGACAGCTGTTTTTAACTCTTCTGGCCACTGTTCGCTGCGCAAGGCAACCAATTCTTTAACGGCCGAGGCTGTCTCGATCAGGTTAAAGCCTTTGCGCTTAACAACTTGTAAGGCCACAGAAGATTCACCGTCAAAGCGGGAAGTTCCTAGGCGATCTTCAAAGGTCAGATGGATTTCCGCCAGATCGCCCAATGTAACAACGCGGTTGCCATTGGTCTTTACGGGGAGGTCGTAAACATCCTGCGGGTCATCAAAGCTAGACGGGATTTTCACCGAGAAGGTGCCGTTTTGGCTTTCCACTTCGCCAGCCGCGATCAACTGGTTGTTGTTCTGGACCGTCTGGATCAGCTCGTTCGCTGTAACGTCATAGGCTTCCAGCTTTAGTGGATCGATAAGGACCTCCAGCATCTCGTCGCGGTTGCCCGCAATCCCAGCTTCTAACACAGCATCCAGACCTTCTAGGTCGTCCTGCAACTGTTTGGCATAACGTGCCATAGTGCGTTCTGGCACGGGGCCGGTCATGTTGACGATAATGATTGGAAACTCGGAAAAGTTAATCTCATTGATCGTGTAGGTCTCAGCACCTTCAGGGAACTGCGCTTCGGCGGTGCCCATGGCATCGCGGACATCCGCAATGATCGATGTTTTGTCCCAGCCAAATTCGAATTCCAGCGCAAGGCCAGCATAGTTTTCTGCTGCCGTGCCTGTCATGGTTTTCAGGCCGTCCATATCGCTCAGCTCGGTTTCCATCGGTTTGAGCAGCAGTGTTTCTGCATCCGCTGCTGAAATGCCGGGAAAGGGGACCGAAACAAATAGCGCCGGGATTTCAATATCCGGCTCACCCTCTTTGGGGAGTGTGGTGTAGGCATAAGCGCCTACAATCAGGCTGAGGAGGATAAACGCCAGCACCATGCGGGCACGCGAGGCTGCCCAATCGACGATACCGGTCATTGTGAAACCTCACGCTGTGTGGGTGCAACTTCGACACCCTCAATTACGTATTCCTGCCCAACGACAATCACGTTCGCTTTTTCTGGCAGTCCTGTGACCCAAACGCCTTCGGCAGTGTCACGCACCAGCTCAACCGCCACGAAATCAACGATATTGTCCGCATCCACCAATCGTAGGCCCAATGTGCCTTCGTCGTTCAACGTGAGCGCGCTTTGTGGAGCGAGATGCGCGTTTGCGCCGTCGGACGCGATTAGAATTTCTGCTGTCTGTCCGTCGCGGATTTTCAAATCGGGGTTTGGAACTTCGATTTCCACCAAAAATGTGCGGGTTGAAGGATCAGCTGAACGAGAAAGGAAGGTCACATTGCCGCGAACCTCAACATCGCCAGCGGCCAATCGCGCACCAGCAAGTGCGCCGACGTGAACGCGGTTCACATCTGTTTCGGGCACAAAGCCAACCAGCTTAACCGGATCCAGCTGAATGATTGTGCCACAAAGTGCACCCGCCTGAAGGAGCGATCCAAGCTCGGCTGTGTCGCTTTCTAGCAGGCCGCTAAAGGGGGCCTTGATGATCAAACGATCCAGTTCGGTCTCGGAAACCGCTACCGCTGCTTGTGCGGCTTCAATACCGGATCGCGCCGCGCGCAAACCAGATTGCGCCGAGCTAACAGTAGCTTCGGCGGCAGCAACTGCTGCATCCGAGCTGGCCAAACGTGTGGTGGAGGCAAAACCATCCGCATTCAGACGTGATGAGGCATTCTGGTTGATCTTGGCCTCGTCCAGACGTGCGCTGGCTTCGGCCACGCGGGCTTCAGACTCAGGAACACGCGATTCGGCTTCGGACAATTGAGCGCGGTACTGGGCCAGCGTCGCTTGACGGGTTCCTTCATCAAGGTGGCACATGATTTGGCCTTTTTCGATATGCGCACCCTTGCGCAGAGGCTCTGACACAACGATTGCTGTTGTCTCAGCACGTACATCTACTTGGCGCGCTGCAGCGGTTTGGCCGCGCAGTAAAACGGCACCATCAATTTTTTGAGCTGTCAGCAACTGGGTAACAACCTTTACACGATTGTCTGTAACCACTTCTGCAGCATTTGTGTCACCTTCGGTACTTAGCTCGACGGATTCGGTTTCATCAAATCCTAAGAAAGCGAGCAGGGCTGGGCGCTCAATGATCGCCATGTACAAGATAACAGCGAAGAGTGCTGCGGCCAAAACAGGAAAGATGCGCATTATAATGCCTCGTCTAATATTGGGGCTGCCGCGTCTCTCCGGAAACTAGGAGCGCTGGCCAGTATTTTCGCCTATGTAATACATCCAAAGTGAACTGGACAGTTCAGAAAGAACATTTTTCATAACTTCGGGTCAAGCAAGCCCACCTTCAAGGGGGACTCAGAAAAATGTGTCCCTTGCTTGGCCCTTGGCTTGCCCCTGTCGCTCGGCTATGAGGGGCGAAACCGATTAGGCAAAGGCAAGAGCCAGATGAGCGATAGCGACGGATTTATTGAAGAAGTCACCGAAGAGTTACGGCGCGACCAAATGTTGGCAAAACTCAAACGGTATGGCTGGATAGCGGTACTTGCAGTGCTGCTGATAGTAGGCGGTGCGGCCTTTTCAGAGTACCGCAAATCGCAGGTGCGTGCGCAAGCGCAAGCATTGGGTGATGCGATGTTGAGCGCGTTGGAGAACGACGAGGCCGCCGCGCGCGTTACAGCGTTAGAAAACGTCGAGACAAGTGAGCCGCAAGCCGCAGCCGTTTTGGCCATGCTTACAGCGTCTGAGCAAATTGCCGCCGAGGACCTTGAGGGCGCAGTTCGCAATCTAAATGCAGTTGCAACCAATAGCGAGATCCCGCAAATTTACCGCGAAATCGCCCAGTTCAAAGCACTGACACTTCAGGCTGAGACGATGGATGCGAACGAACGCAAGCAGGGCTTTGAAGCTTTGAGTGCAGGCGTCGGTAGCCTTCGTTTGATGGCGCAAGAGCAACTGGCCTTGATTTCAATCCAAGAGGGCGATGTCGAGGGCGCGATAGCGGCCTATCAGGCTGTTCTTAGCGATGCGCAGGTCACACCAGACTTGCAACAGCGTGCATTGCAGGTGATTGTGGCTTTGGGTGGGGAGCCTGACTTGAGCGGTACCCCAATCGACGAAAATAACGGATAAGGGTGCATCCGTCCGGCTCCGCGTAGATGGATGAACGGGCGAGGCGCAGACCAGAGTGAGCAGGCAATGACAGATTTGAGTTTTCCTTTGCACCGCAAGCGCACAACAGCGCCGCGTGCTATGATGCTAGGGCTCCTGGGGGCTGCGGCCTTTTTGGCGGCTTGTGCAGAACCTGACACAATCCTGCCCGGACAACGCGAAAGTGTGCGTTCGGTATTGCAAAATCAAACAGATGCAACAGAAGGTCCGGTTGCATTTGTTGCCAATCAAACGCGGGCAATCTCGTTGCCTGCAGCGCGGGCCAATGCGGATTGGGCTCAAACCACAGGCAATGCGGCTGCGCGCGTTAGCCATCCCGCACTTGGTAAATCGCTCACATTGCAGTGGGCTGCAAATATCGGTGAAGGCGACAGCCGTAAGCACCGCATAACCGCTGATCCAGTAATTTCGGATGGCCGAATCTTTACGCTGGATGCCCAGTCAATTGTGACCGCGACTGCGACGTCCGGCGCGACCCTGTGGCAGATTGATCTGCGTCCCGCGCGCGATCAAGAAGGTGATGCCACTGGTGGTGGTCTGGTCGTGTCTGGCGGCACAGTTTATATTTCCATCGGTTTTGGCGTTCTTGCGGCAATTGACGCCAGCAATGGCTCTGTGCGTTGGACGCAACAGCTAGATGCAAGCGGCTCTGGTACGCCTACAGTTTCGGGTGATCTGGTTTATGTCACTGCAGGGGACAACACGGGCTGGGCCGTGAACCGCAATGATGGCACTGTCGAATGGCAGATTGGTGCGTCAGCGGATACGAATAACGTTTTAGGTGCTCCAGCACCTGCTCTTACGGATGATTTGGCGATCTTTGCCTTCGGTTCTGGCGAAGTGCAGGCGGTTTTCCGCCGTGGCGGCCTCAGCCGCTGGGACGCATCTGTGCTGGGTAAACGCTCAGGTCGCTCGCTGAGCAACATATCTGACGTTACAGCCGCACCCATTGTTTCTGGAGATCGCGTGTTTGTGGGCAACCAGTCAGGCCGCATTGCCGCGCTGGATATTCGGTCTGGTGCGCGCGTCTGGACAGCACGGGATGGCGCGATTGGTCCTGTCTGGCCTGTTGGCGGCAGTGTATTCGCGCTGAGTGATCTCAATGAATTGTTACGCTTGGATGCTACTGATGGTTCAAAAATCTGGGGCGTTGAGCTGCCGAATTTTGTCAAACGCAAACCTAAAAAACAAAACCGTGTTGTGCCACACCACGGGCCTATCGTTGCTGGTGGTCGTGTGATTGTTGCTTCTGGTGATGGTCTATTGCGCAGTTTTGATCCTACAAATGGTACGCTTGTTGGGTCAGTCGAAATTCCCGATGGTGCCACAACTGCGCCTGTTGTGGCAGGTCAGACGTTGTATGTTGTGTCCTCAACGGGTCAATTGCTAGCCTACCGTTAAGGCGTATCGCTGACAGGGCTTTCACAGAGCGGCAGTTTGCGTTATGGCGCGTGTCTAACGCCGCTTTCGGAGCATCCTAATGTCTTTCACCCTCGCTATTGTGGGCCGCCCAAATGTGGGCAAATCCACGCTGTTCAACCGTCTAGTAGGCAAGCGCCTCGCGTTGGTTGATGACCAGCCCGGCGTCACGCGCGATTTGCGCGAGGGGGCCGCACGTCTGGCTGACCTGCGTTTCACCGTGATTGATACGGCCGGTCTTGAGGAAGTCACCGATGACAGCCTACAGGGCCGCATGCGCCGCCTGACGGAACGCGCCGTTGATATGGCGGACATTTGTCTGTTCATGATTGACGCACGCGTCGGAATCACCCCATCTGATTTGGTGTTTGCGGACATCTTGCGCAAACGTTCTGCGCATGTGATTCTTGCGGCCAACAAGGCAGAGGGCAACGCAGCCGAAGCTGGTGTTCTTGAAGCTTATTCCTTGGGTTTGGGTGAGCCAGTGCGTCTGTCTGCTGAACACGGCGAAGGTTTTCCGGACCTCTATTCCATTCTGATGCCTTTGGCGGATCAGTTTGCGGAGAATGCAATCGATGATACCCCCGAAGTTGATGTTGATGTCAGTGATGATGATGACGAAGAAAACGCAGTACGTGTACCGACACGCAAATACCCCATGCAGGTTGCTGTTGTTGGCCGTCCGAATGCGGGCAAGTCCACACTGATCAACCAAATCCTAAAAGAAGACCGCCTGCTGACAGGTCCTGAGGCGGGAATCACCCGTGACGCTATTTCGCTTATTACCGAGTGGGACGAAGTACCGATGCGTATCTTTGATACCGCTGGTATGCGGAAAAAGGCCAAGATTCAGGAAAAGCTAGAAAAGCTCAGCGTCAGTGACGGTCTGCGTGCGGTTAAGTTCGCCGAAGTTGTTGTTGTGTTGCTGGACGCTGAAATTCCATTTGAGCAACAAGATTTGCGGATTGCTGATCTGGCCGAGCGCGAAGGCCGCGCTGTGGTTGTAGCCGTGAACAAGTGGGACGTTGAAGAAAACCGTCAAGAAAAACTCAAAGAACTCAAAGAGAGTTTTGAGCGTTTGCTGCCGCAGTTGCGTGGTGCGCCGCTGATCACTGTGTCAGCGAAAACGGGCAGGGGCCTAGACCGCCTGCACCAAGCAATCATGCGTGCCTATGAGATGTGGAACCGTCGTGTTACCACTGCCCAGCTGAACCGTTGGCTCGCTGGTATGATGGAAGCACATCCGCCCCCGGCTCCGCAAGGTAAACGCATCAAGATGCGCTACATGACACAGGCCAAAACACGTCCGCCGGGTTTTGTTGTAATGTGTAGCCACCCTGACAAAGTCCCGGAAAGCTATAGCCGCTATCTGGTGAATGGCTTGCGTATTGATTTTGATATGCCCGGTACGCCAATCCGTTTGTGGATGCGCGGCCAATCAGATGCTAACCCCTATAAAGGGCGCAAAAAGAACGCACCGTCCAAACTGCGTAAACACACAGTCGGACGGCGCAAAGACCAGAATACGGGCAAGAATATCTAAAGCTTATGGCGCGTTTAAGACTAAGCGCGCCATGCTTTGAATGTGGGCATGATAAGCGCCAGTGCGCCACCTGTTGCCAAGGCAGCAACAGTGCTATTTGCCCCGAGGTTATGCACCACGACCGCTACCAACGCCCAAATGACGCCGACCCCGTAACTGGGCGCGCGGCCAAGCTGGCTTTGAATGGCTGAGGCCATGACCAACGCAAGGAACAATGCGGCCAATGCTGCTGTTGTTTCATCCAGATACCCGTATCCAGCTGCCAATAGTCCAAGTGAAACGCAAGACGCGGCACTTAACCATCCAGCGTATAGGCCCAGTGGCAGTGCGGCAAACCAGCGATCTTGGATTGGGCTGCGAAATAGTGCGATCAGGGCGCTAATCAGCATGAACCAAATCAGGACAGCAGCCCATACTGGGCTTTTAAGTGCAACGGCTAACCAAATGGTGCCCACTGCAAGTGACGGGACCAATGCGGTCCTCATTGGGTGCCACAGCGCATCGTCGGGCCGCTTCCACAGGCCAAATCCCATGCCGACTATGAGCCAAAGATAGATCACACCCCAAATCGCAAATGCATAACCTTCTGGCTGAACAGGCGGGTCAATTTGGGGGATTGGAAATTGATTGGGGTCAAATCCACCAAAATCACTTGCCACAAAGGGGGATAATGCGAAAAGCACTGCAAGAATAAACACAACTAGGGCGGTTAGGGTACGTGACATGGTGGTCTTTCTGGTTGAAACTGTGGTTCGCTAATAGAGTTATAGCACAAAGGAATTTTGCCAATGGCACGGATCGCTATTTTTTGCGACGGGACGTGGAATAGCCCCACAATGACGCAGCCTACCCATGTGGTGCGCCTGTTTCACAAAACACGCAGTACAAATGCACAGCACACCCACTATTTTGAAGGTGTCGGGACAGGAGCAAACGAGGCGGGTTTTTTCGGCAAGACGCTGATGAAAATCGGAGGAGGGGCGTTTGGTTGGGGTTTGAATGCAAACATCAAACAGGCCTACGCGACGCTGTGTGAGCAATACGAAGCTGGAGATGAGATCTATATCTTTGGTTTTTCAAGGGGCGCATATACTGCGCGTTCCTTGGCTGGTATGATCCGGAAATGCGGGATCGTTGAAAACCCCACGGATGATACGCTGTCGGACGCATTCAAACTGTACCGCAAGCCGGGGCCAGCAAACCATCCCGATGCGCTGCATGTGTTAAAAGCGCGGCGTAAATTGTCACCGCGTTTTGCGACCTCAAAGGTTGATATGGAGTGGCGTGCGGTGACGCCGTGGCGGGGGCAGCCATCGCAAATGCATAAGGTGGATATCGCCTATCTCGGCATATGGGATACGGTCGGATCACTGGGCATCCCGGCACCACTTTTGGGGCCTGTCGCGCATCTATGGAACAGCAAGTACCGCTTTCACGACACGATGCTGAGTTCGATGGTGAAATCTGCGCGCCATGCGGTTGCTTTGGACGAACGGCGCGTGTTTTACCGCCCAGCATTGTGGGATAACCTTGAGGCGTCTCGCGATAGTAAGGGGCTGAATGGCGGCGACAGGACGGACAGCCGACCTTATCAGCAGGTCTGGTTTACCGGAACGCATGCAATTGTTGGCGGTTCAGCACCAAAAGCACGCGCGTTGGCAGGCCAGTCGTTGCAGTGGATTGCTGAGGGGGCAAAAGACGCGGGACTTGAGATCGATATGGCGAATTTGCTGGATCGCGCGCTCAATCCTATGGCAGACAGCCACTCCTTGAGCCAACCCCCATGGCTATATACTGTTGCTGGCAACTTGTTGAAATGGCGCAAGGGGCCGGGGCATCCCGTTGATCTACATCCAAGTGCGGAAAAACGGATAAAGGGCCGGCGGGACTATCGTCCGCGTTCGCTCAAAGGGTTGAAGCCTGAACTATTTGGCGATGCCCCGATCGCAACGCCGCCACGTGAAAGGCAAGAGCCGGGGCGTTAAGCCCCGACCTTATTTATTTTAACATACCATCCAGTGCCAGCGTGGTCTTGCCGCCCAAATAGGGCGCAAGAGCGGCTGGCAGTGTGACGGTGCCGTCTTCTTGTTGGCCATTTTCCAACACCGCAATCAGGCAGCGCCCAACAGCAAGGCCAGACCCGTTGAGTGTATGCACAAACTGCGGCTTGCCGCCGCCTTCAGGCTTGAAACGTGCATTCATGCGACGGGCTTGAAAATCACCTGTGGTCGAAACTGAGCTGATCTCGCGGTAGGCATCTTGCCCGGGCAGCCATGCCTCAATGTCAAATGTGCGGCGTGCACCAAACCCGATATCGCCTGTACACAGCAGGACCGTGCGGTAAGGAATGCCAAGCGCCTCAAGGATACCCTCGGCGCAACCCAGCATACGCTTTTGTTCAGCGTCGGATTCGTCTGGAAGTGTGATGGAAACCATCTCGACCTTTTCAAACTGGTGTTGGCGCAACATGCCTGATGTGTCACGGCCCGCGCTGCCTGCTTCGGACCGAAAGCACAGCGTGTGCGATGTCATCCGGCGGGGCAGGTCGGCGGCATCCAACGTGTCACCAGCGACCGTATAGGTCAGCGGAACTTCGGATGTAGGGACCAACCACATGCCTTCAGTAGTTTGATAGCTGTCTTCACCAAATTTCGGCAATTTATCAGTGCCATACATGGCTTCATCGCGCACCAATACCGGAGAGTTCACCTCCGTTAGGCCGTTTTCATCCACATGTGTGTCGAGCATGAATTGTGCCAAGGCACGGTGAACACGCGCCACACCGCGTTTGAGCATAACGAACCGTGCACCAGATGTTTTGGCAGCCGTTTCAAAATCCATGGAGGCGGCAACGCTATCCAGATCAAAGTGCTCACGCGGGGCAAAGGCGAAAGTCGGGACATCGCCCCAGCGCTTTACTTCTACATTGTCAGCCTCATCTGCACCCTCGGGCACATCATCGGCAACGATGTTGGGGATACGGGCCAGAACATCCGTTAGCTTTGCGTCCAGCTCTTTGGCCTCAGTTTGCATTGCGGCAATTTCGGCTTTCTTTTCAGATACCAGCGCGCGCAGGCGCTCAAATTCGGCGTCGTCGCCTTTGGCCTTTGCAGCACCTACCTGTTTTGAGGCGGCGTTCTGATCGGCTTGTGCTACCTCGGCTGCTTGAATCTTTGCACGGCGTGCCGTGTCGAGCTCAAGGATCGAGGACGACAGGGCTGCGTCTCCGCGCCGCGCCAAAGCGGCGTCAAAAGCATCGGGATTTTCGCGTATCGCACGAATGTCATGCATCTGTCTGTCCTTCGTTGAGTGAATCGTGTGCGCCGCGTTATGGCCCATTATTCCACTGTAGAATAGAGGGGGGAGAAGAGAGGTGTGTAAACTTCGTCAATTCGCCTGTTTTGAGGGGGCCTGTACCTTGCAAACCCCCGGTGCCGCGCATAGGTTCTGGCCAACTTCGAACACAAGGGGTGCGTCCCCTGTTAGCCGTATAAAAGGACTACCCCATGTCAGGTATTGAGCAATTCGTCCCACTGATCCTTATTTTCGGGATCATGTATTTCCTGCTGATCCGCCCGCAACAGAAAAAGCTCAAAAATCATCAGGCGATGGTTGCTGCACTGCGCCGCGGTGATCAGGTTGTGACCCAAGGCGGCATTATTGGTAAGGTCGTTAAGGTCAAAGACGACGGCGAACTGGAGATTGAGATTGCTGACGGCGTTAAGGTGCGTGTGATCCAAAGCACGATCGCAAACGTGATCAACAAAACCGAACCCGCCAAGTAACTCTCTCACTACGACAATACAGAAAGCGGGCGGCTCATGCTCCAGATATCCGTATGGAAACGCGTGGCCATTTGGCTGACATGCGCAGTTGGACTGCTGTTGGCCATGCCCAACGGGTTCTATGGCCCTGTCGAGAGCCACAATGATGCCGTCAAAGAGATCGAGCTGTCAGGCACAACTGCCGAGCTGGAAGCGCAGCGCGCGCTTTGGCCTGATTACCTGCCTAATGGGTTGGTTAATCTGGGTCTAGATCTGCGCGGTGGCGCGCATCTGCTTGCCGAAGTGCGGGTTCAGGATGTCTATGCCGCCCGCCTAGAAGCGATGTGGCCTGAGGTGCGTGATGCTCTGCGCGGGATCACACCGGTGCGTCGTCAGGACGCCGTAGAGGGGGAGTTAAAAGTCCGCCTGAACGATATCGAGAAAATGGCCGAAGCGATGCAAATTGTGCGCGGCCTTGCCACCCCGGTTCAAACCCTAACTGGGGTAGGGGCCAATGACATCGAAGTGTCTGGTGATAGTGGTGTCATCACTGTTGTCCTGTCGGATGCTGAAAAAGTCGCTACAGATGAGCGAACTATGCAGCAATCGCTGGAAATCATCCGCCGCCGTATCGACGAGGTTGGTACGCGTGAGCCGACAATCCAGCGCCAAGGCACGGATCGTATCCTGATCCAAGTACCGGGCATCGGTTCCGCTGCTGAGCTTAAAGAAATTATTGGTACCACAGCGCAACTGACATTCAGTCCTGTTGTACGCCGCACCACAGATAACACCGTAAGCCCCGGTATTGGGAACAAGTTTGTACCGTCTCTGGATGAGCCAGGTCTGTTTTACGTGATCGAAAGCGCGCCTGTTGTCACCGGCGAAGAACTGGTGGACGCACAGCCCAGCTTTGATCAAAATGGCGCGCCTGCAGTCAGTTTCCGGTTTAATACGGCGGGTGCGCGCAAGTTCGGCAACTACACCGCCGAAAACATCGGCTCCCCGTTTGCGATTGTTCTGGATGATGAGGTCGTAAGCGCCCCAACCATCCAAAGCCACATTCCGGGCGGTTCGGGCATCATCACGGGGAACTTCAATATCGAAGAATCTACCCGCCTTGCCGTGTTGCTGCGTGCAGGTGCCTTGCCGGCCAAGCTTGATTTCCTAGAAGAACGCACAATTGGTCCAGAGCTGGGACAAGACAGCATTGATGCGGGTAAGATCGCAACAATGGTGGCCTTTGCGTCGGTCCTGTTCTTCATGTGGGCCAGCTATGGTCTGTTTGGCATCTTTGCGAACATTGCATTGATCATAAACGTGGCCTTGCTGTTTGGTCTTCTTAGTCTCATCGGTGCGACGCTTACCCTGCCAGGCATTGCGGGGATCGTTTTGACAGTGGGTATGGCCGTGGATGCCAACGTGCTGATCTTTGAACGTATCCGCGAAGAGCTGGAAACGGCCAAAGGACCAGCCCGTGCGATTGCACTGGGTTATGAAAAGGCGTTAAGCGCGATTTTGGATGCCAACATCACGACATTCATTACTGCGGTGATTTTGTTTGCCATGGGCTCTGGCCCTGTGCGCGGCTTTGCGATTACGCTGGGCCTTGGTATTCTCACGTCGGTCTTTACGGCGATCTTTGTAACACGTCTGATGGTGGTCATCTGGTATGAACGCCGCCGTCCCAAAACGATTGAGCTTTGATATGCGCCTGAGACTAGTCAAACGGAACACGAACTTTGATTTCTTTAGCCGCTGGAAGCTGTGGCTGGGCATTTCCGCGTTGATGGTGATGATCGGCGCGGCATCCTTTCTGTATCAGGGATTGAATTTCGGCATCGATTTTCGCGGCGGGACCACAATCCGTACTGAAAGCCCGCTGCCTGTAGTGGTGTCGGAATACCGCGATGCAATTGCTGTGCTTGAGCTGGGCGATGTGACCATCACTGAAGTGTTTGATCCGCAGTTTCGGGAAGACCAAAACGTCGCAATGATCCGTATTCAGGCGCAAGACGGTCAAGAGTCGGTCACCACCGAAGTCGTCGACGCGGTTGAAGGTGCATTGAAAACAGTGCGTCCTGATATCGATTTCATTTCAGTTGAATCTGTTGGGCCTAAGGTTTCTGGCGAGCTGATCAATACTGCAATCATTGCGGTTGTTTTGGCGATTGGTGCCGTTTTGATCTACATCTGGCTCAGGTTTGAGTGGCAGTTTGCAGCGGGTGCTGTTCTGGCATTGATCCACGATGTGGTACTTACAATCGGTGTCTTTTCAGAACTGCAAATCAGATTTGATTTGGCGATCATTGCGGCATTGCTAACTATTGTTGGATATTCGCTCAACGATACGGTGGTGGTGTTTGACCGTGTGCGTGAAAACCTGCGCAAATATAAAAACCGCCCACTCAAAGAATTGCTCAACATGTCCATCAACGAGACGTTGAGCCGGACATTTATGACATCGGTTACCACGTTGCTTGCGCTGATTGCCCTGTTTGTTTTGGGTGGCGACGTGATCCGGGGGTTTGTATTTGCAATGATCTGGGGCGTGATCGTCGGGACTTATTCCTCGATCTTCGTCGCGACGGCTGCATTGCTGTACTTTGGTGTGAAACGTGATTGGTCCAAACAGGACCTGAACGCGGGCAACCAATACGCAAATATTGATGCCTGATATTCTGGCCACAGCCCTCGCTACTGATGGGTTGATCTGGTTGGTTATAGCGGTTTTTATTGCCGGACTGGTCCGTGGCTTTGCGGGTTTTGGTTCGGCGATGATCATCATGCCGGTCGCAAGCTCGGTTCTTACGCCTGTTGAGGCAGTTGTGTTTTTGATTACTGCTGAACTGATTGGCCCTGTGCCAAATGCGTTAGCCGCATGGCGGGAGGGAACACCGCGCGATGTGGGCCGGTTGGCCTTAGGTGCGGTGCTGGCGTTGCCTTTCGGAGTATGGGCTCTCAGCTCAATGGACGCGACAATGTTTGGTTGGGCCGTTTCAATTGCGGTTATCATTTTGTTGATCCTTACGGTGTCTGGTTGGCACCTAAAGGGTGAATTAACCAAGCCCCTGACAGTGACAGCTGGTGCTATCGGCGGCTTTATGACCGGCTTTGCTGGCATTCCAGGGCCGCCAGTGATTATGCTGTATATGGCCAGTAGATTGCCTGTGTCGGTGATCCGTGCAAATTTCCTGTTGTACCTTGTGGTACTTGATTTGATGCTTTTCCCGTTGCTTTGGGTACTGGGGTTGATGAATTGGCCCATCGCGTTTCTGGGATTGTTGGTCGGTATTCCTAATCTGGTTGCGAATATGCTCGGTGCGCGTCTTTTTGACCCATCCGCTGAGCGTGTTTTTCGTATAGTGGCCTATCTCGTGATTGCTGCATCGGCTATTGTCGGCCTGCCGCTTTGGAAAGGATGACCCATGCGACTAAACGAGATTGTCTTTAACGATGCAAAACCGGTTGAGGGCTATGGCCCCGGTTTTTTCCGTATTGGCGGTCAGGTTGTGCAGGGCCCCGTAATTACGGCTCCTTCGGGTACACGAACGTGGGGTGGTTTTGATGACATTGCCGCGCTTGAGGCGTTGATACCGGAAACGGACGTTATCTTTATCGGGACGGGGGCGGACATCGCCCATTTGCCTGCGGGCCTGCGCGACCAGCTTGAAGAGGCGGGGGTAGGCGTAGAGGCAATGGCATCCCCCGCGGCGGCGCGCACCTATAACGTTTTGCTGAGTGAGGGCCGTCGTGTCGCCCTTGCGATGCTGCCAATCTGATCCATGAGCCTGCGTCTTTCAAATGTTGCTGTGGCGCGTGGTGGAGTGCCTGTCCTTAGTGGCGTGTCATTTGAATTGGCCGCTGGTCAGGCTTTGGTTCTGCGCGGGCCAAATGGTTCAGGCAAAACAACCTTGCTACGCGCGATTGCTGGTTTGCAGCCCGTTCTTTCAGGCACTATCCAAGGCGCGACCGATGCTGTTGCCTATGCAGGCCATGCGGACGGGCTAAAAGCGATGCTGAGCGTATCCGAGAACCTGACGTTCTGGGCTGCTGTGTATGGCATGCGTGATATCAAACCAGCGCTTGATGCCTATTCATTGGCCACACTTGCTGATCGTTTGACAGGCACGTTGTCTGCAGGCCAAAAACGGCGTGCAGGTTTGGCGCGTTTGATGGTTACAGGGCGTCCTATTTGGGTGCTGGATGAACCTACTGTGTCGCTAGACGCGGATGCGGTTGCCTTGTTTGCCGATGCCGTGCGCGGACATTTGCGGGCAGGGGGCATGGCCCTGTTGGCTACTCATATCGAGCTGGGGCTGGACGCGCAGGTCTTGGATGTCACGCCCCTGCGCGCGCGCGCTCAGGCGTTGCACGGTGCCAGCGACGAGGCGTTCTTGTGATCGCCCTGTTGGTCCGTGATCTCCGGCTGGCCTTTCGCGCAGGCGGTGGGTTTGGCCTTGGGCTTGCGTTTTTCCTGATCCTAGTTGTGCTTGTCCCCTTCAGTGTTGGACCACAAAGTGCACTACTGTCTTCTATCGCGCCGGGCATCCTGTGGTTGGGGGCGCTGCTGGCGTGCTTGCTGTCCCTTGATCGCCTTCTTGCTCTGGATTTTGAGGATGGCACGCTGGATGTTCTGGCAACTGCCCCTTTACCACTTGAGGCGGCCTTGGCTGTCAAAGGCCTTGCGCATTGGATCACGACGGGTCTGCCGCTGGTGCTGGCTGCGCCAGTTTTGGGGGTTCTGCTGAACCTGCCTGCGCAGGGGTTTTCATGGCTGGTTGTCTCGCTACTGCTGGGCACACCTGCGCTGTCGATGATCGGCACCTTTGGGACAGCACTGACCGTTGGGATCAAACGCGGCGGTCTACTGATGTCACTGCTGGTCCTGCCGCTTTACGTACCGACACTCATTTTCGGAGCTGAGGCCGCGCGGCGGGGCGCAATCGGCATGGCAGCTGAAACGCCGCTCTTTCTACTGGCGGGGATCAGCCTTGGCTGTATCGCGCTACTGCCCTTTGCTGCGGCCGCAGCCTTGCGGATGACAATCAGGTGAGTACATGCTTGCCCATTGAGCCTTTTCACACGGAGTATTAAGTACCTCACATGTCACTTTGGGAATATGCAAATCCGGTCAAGTTTTTGGCCCTCAGCGCGCGTGTACAGCCTTTTGCGTGGGCCGCCGCAGCGATTGGTATCATTGTGGGCCTTTCGTGGGGGTTCTTTGCAACGCCTGATGATTTCCGCCAAGGCGCAACTGTAAAAATTATCTATATCCACGTGCCAGCGGCATGGATTGCAATCAACGCGTGGATCATGATGTTGATCGCTTCACTGGTCTGGTTGGTCCGCCGCCACCATGTGAGCGCGCTTGCCGCGAAGGCAGCAGCACCTGTGGGGTTGGTGATGACAGTGATTGGCCTGATCACGGGCGCGATTTGGGGGCAACCTATGTGGGGCACATGGTGGGCGTGGGATCCGCGTTTGACCTCGTTTTTGATCCTGTTTTTATTTTACCTCGGTTACATCGCCCTATGGGAAGCTGTTGAGGACCCAGACACCGCTGCTGATCTCACCTCGATCCTGTGCCTTGTGGGGTCGGTCTTTGCGCTGTTGTCACGTTATGCGGTGCTGTTCTGGAGCCAAGGCCTGCATCAGGGTGCTTCCCTGAGCTTGGACAAAGAAGAAAACATCTCCGATGTGTTCTGGTTGCCTTTGGTGATTTCGATCGGGGGCTTTACGCTGCTGTTCTTGGCGCTGGTCCTTTACCGCACAGGAACCGAGATTTCATTGCGCCGCACCCGTGCGCTGAGCAGTCGACTGGATAGGAACGCATGATGCCCGATCTTGGAAAATACGCCACCGAAGTTCTGAGCGCTTATGGCGTGTCTTTGTTGCTGATCGCAGGCCTGCTGCTGATGACACTGCGCCGCGGCAAAGCGGCCCGCGCTGCCTTGCGTCACGTAGAACAGGAGGCCGCGCGCAATGCCAAAGATTAATCCTCTGATGGTTGCACCACCGCTGATTTTTGCAGCCTTTGTTGGGCTGGCGGCCGTCGGCATGTTCCGCGAAAACCCCGAAGGCTTGCCTTCTACCTTGGTTGGAAAAGTTGCTCCGCCTATTCCTGAAAAAGCGCTCAATGAATTCCCGATGGCGACGTCGGATATGCTCGCCTCCGGTGAGGTGACACTGGTGAATTTCTGGGCCAGCTGGTGCCCGCCGTGCCGTGCAGAACACCCCAAGCTGTTGGAAATGCAGGCCGATGGCATCAACATCGTTGGGATCAATTTCAAAGACACCGAACGCGCTGCTACGAAATACCTGATCGATGATGATAATCCGTTTGCAGGCATCGCCTTTGATCCACAGGGCCGCACAGCTATCGACTGGGGGGTCACAGCCCCACCCGAGACGTTTATTCTGGATGGGGAAGGCACCGTTCTGTTCCGCTTTGCGGGACCCCTGATCGGCAGCGACTACGAGCAACGCTTTTTACCCGCGTTGAAGGCAGCGCAGGGAAATTAAACGCGATAGCCACCCAAGATGTTGATTGAAAAATAAACTTCATTTTTTGGCTTCCGGCGATGAATCTAACGGGTTTCCTGAACTTGACGTATTAAGGACAACACTTGCCGAGAGTTTTCGATTTGCTCAAACCCAATTCGCGTGATTTGCGTACCGTTTTGACCTCGGTGTTCAATTGTCGCAAAATAAATGTCAGCGGTTGAACCAGTATCTTCAAGTACGACTTCGTTTGTTTTGAGGATTGGGTATGATTTGAGCTTCCGACGTCCAAACAACGTTGTTCCAATTATCGCGCGTTGGTTTGTTAACGTGTAATGCTGCCGGCTGCGAACAAAGGCTTTCCAAAAATGCATGCCAACCAAGTTGTAGGTGCCTACCATAAAAAATAGGAGGCCAAATGTCCAAAAGTAACCTCCGGTACGGCTCGCCATGAACATCCAGAATATCGAAAAACCAGTGAAAAATATAAAAAAGAACGGCATGAAAGGGCTATTCCATTCAAACCTTACCTTAGATTTTGGCGCACCCTGCCAAATGATTTCTTCATCTTGAGCAAGAAGGTCTTTCCATACGTCGGTCATTCGAGAGAACCCAATTCATAAGTATTCAAAACAAGACTAAATGGATGCATTGGCCGCCATTCACAAAACAAGAGAAGTCCCTATTAAAAATTGAATCAAAAAGTACCCCTGGGTTGAATATAAATCCAATTGATAAGGAAAGTGAAGTGGCCAAACCTATTCAGAGGGTTTCCAGCAATGAGCTAGAACCATGGTGATGCCCCATCAAGGAATTGGACAGTTTTTTTTGCAAAGCAGCAGATGGGCGCTAAACTTCAAATTAGATCTTAACCAAAAAAACCCGCTGCAATCAAGCAGCAGGGGCATTAACATTTGTCATGCAGCCACTTTACTCCGCTGCAACACTTTTGTTAGCGAGGTCACGCAGCACGTAGTGCAGAACGCCGCCGTGTTCGATGTACTCAACCTCGATTGCGGTATCGATCCGGCACTTGAGCATGATATTTTTCACAGAACCGTCGGCCATGGTTATGGCGCAAGGCACTTCTTGGAGTGGCTTAATGGTATCAAGACCGGAAATGCTGACGGTCTCTTCACCTGTCAGGCCCAGTGACTTGCGGCCATCCCCGTTGGTGAACTCAAACGGGATCACGCCCATGCCAACAAGGTTGGAACGGTGAATGCGCTCGAAGCTTTCGGCGATTACGGCCTTTACGCCCAGCAGGGCAGTGCCTTTTGCCGCCCAGTCCCGACTGGACCCCGCGCCGTATTGAACACCACCAAAGATAACCAGCGGAGTGCCGGTTTCCTGATAGCTCATTGCGGCATCAAAGATGGAGGTCTGCTCGCCGTCGGCCCCTTTAGTGTAGCCACCTTCAACGCCGTCCAGCATTTCGTTCTTGATGCGGATGTTGGCGAATGTGCCGCGCATCATGACTTCGTGATTGCCACGGCGTGAGCCGTAAGAGTTGAATTCACGAAGCGGAACTTGGTGCTCTAGCAGGTACTGACCCGCAGGTGTTGTATCCTTGAACGAACCGGCAGGGCTGATGTGATCAGTTGTGATCATGTCGCCCAATACGGCCAGAACCTTTGCACCATCAATGTTGGTGATGACGCCGGGCTCTTTGCTCATACCTTGGAAATAGGGCGGATTTTGAACATAGGTAGAGGCGGGCGGCCAATCATATGTCTTGGCGTCTGTGGTCTGCACATCTTGCCATTTTTCGTCCCCCTTAAAGACATCCGCATATTTGCTGATGAACGCCTCACGTGTGACTGTTTGTTCAACCAATTCAGCGACTTCTTGGGTGGTGGGCCAGATGTCACGCAGATAGACGTCTTTGCCGTCCGGCGTTTGGGCAATGGGATCGGTGGCCAGATTAATGTCCATCGTGCCTGCCAGCGCATAAGCGACAACAAGGGGCGGGGACGCCAGATAGTTGGCACGCACATCGGGGCTGATACGGCCTTCAAAGTTGCGGTTCCCCGATAGCACGGATGTAGCGACCAGATCGCCCTCGTTAACGGCTTTACTGATTTCCGGCTGAAGCGGACCAGAGTTACCGATGCAGGTGGTGCAGCCATAGCCAACAAGGTTGAAGCCGATCTTATCCAGATCTTCCTGCAGTTCGGCAGCTTCAAGGTATGCGCTCACGACTTGTGAACCCGGTGCAAGGGATGTCTTGACCCATGGTTTGCGGGTCAGGCCCAAAGCAGCTGCCTTGCGTGCCACCAGACCTGCGCCAATCATGACGTAGGGATTGGAGGTGTTGGTACAGGACGTGATTGAGGCGATCACAACCTTGCCCGATTCCAATGTGTAGTCTTCGCCGTCTACAGGTACTTCTTTGCCCATTGGACGTTTGAAGGTATTCTCCATCTCCTGAGCAAACGCAGTTTTCGCGTCAGTGAGTGCCACAAAGTCTTGCGGACGTTTGGGGCCAGAGATGGCGGGGACAATTGTGCCCATGTCCAATGACAACGTGTCTGTGTAAATCGGCGAATAATCGGCATCGCGCCACAGGCCGTTCTCTTTGGCATATGCCTCAACCAATGCAATGCGCGCCTCATCACGGCCAGTTGTACGCATGTAACGCAAGGTTTCACCGTCAATCGGGAAGAAACCACATGTTGCGCCGTATTCTGGTGCCATGTTTGCAATTGTCGCGCGGTCGGCCAGTGGCAAGCTATCAAGGCCTGCGCCAAAGAATTCAACGAATTTACCAACAACACCTTTGGCGCGCAGCAGTTCAACAACCTTAAGCACCAGATCGGTGCCTGTGGTGCCTTCCATCATGGCACCTGTCAGTTCAAATCCAACAACTTCGGGGATCAACATTGAGATCGGTTGACCCAGCATCGCGGCTTCGGCTTCGATCCCGCCAACGCCCCAGCCCAAAACGGCCATGCCGTTGACCATGGTTGTATGGCTGTCCGTGCCGACCAACGTATCTGGATAGGCAACTTCGACGCCGTTCTGATCCTTGTCGGTCCAGACGGTTTGGGCAAGATATTCAAGGTTCACCTGGTGGCAGATGCCTGTGCCAGGAGGGACGACGCGGAAATTGTTAAACGCGTTTTGGCCCCACTTAAGGAAGGTGTAGCGCTCCATGTTGCGCTCATATTCGCGGTCAACGTTCATTTGGAACGCGCGCGGGTTGCCGAATTCGTCGATCATCACAGAGTGGTCGATTACTAGATCAACAGGGTTGAGCGGGTTGATCTGCTCAGCGTCGCCACCAAGAGCGACCAAACCGTCACGCATCGCCGCAAGGTCAACAACTGCTGGAACGCCGGTAAAGTCCTGCATCAAAACGCGGGCAGGGCGGTATGCGATTTCGCGCGGGTTCTTGCCACCCTTGGCCCCCCATTCGGCGAACGCTTTGATGTCATCAACCGTTACGGTCTTACCGTCTTCAAAGCGGAGCATGTTTTCGAGAACCACTTTCAACGCGGCAGGCAGTTTGGAAAAATCACCGAGGCCAGCGGCCTGAGCGGCGGGAATCGAATAATAAGCGATGGTTTGATCGCTAGCTGTTATGGTTTTACGGGTTTTTGCAGTATCTTGACCGACGATGATTGTCATATGTGGCTCCGGGACAAGGGTTGGCTACAGGTCGAAATCACCATCTAGATGGCCCATATTGGCGAAGTTTTCAACCTCAAACAGCTAAACGGTATACCATTGTATACAGATTTCTTCATAATTCCACCACAGCTTGCTTCTACACGGGGCTCTCTCGAAACCTTGATTGGTTATTTCAGGACAGGGCAGCTAGATATTGGTTACACCGAAGATACGATTGGAATCACATGACACGAGTTTCGAACATTCTGACAGCGGCCTTCCTAGGCTTAACCGCTGGTTTTGCCATGCCAGTCGCGGCAGAACAGCGCCCTGTTGTTGTTGAACTCTATACCTCTCAAGGCTGCTCTAGCTGCCCACCAGCGGATGCGGTTTTTGATGAATTGACAGAGCGTGATGATGTAATCGCGATCGCGTTGCACGTTGATTACTGGGATTATATTGGGTGGAAAGATGAATTTGGGCATCCTGGCCATGCAGACCGCCAGCGCGCTTATGCAAACAAGGCGGGGCGCCGTTCGATCTATACACCTGAAATGGTTGTGAACGGGCAGACGGACATCGTGGGCACAAAGCCGATGAAACTGTTTGATGCAATTGCCAAGCACAAAGAAGTACCGGCTGCCATGACGCTTGATGCTGTTCGTGATGGAAATAGGATTAGCGTAAAAGGAACCGTTCCACGCGGTGGGGCCGTTCCGATGGAAATCCATGTGCTAGACTTGCGCCCCGTTCAAACCAGCAAAATCACACGTGGTGAAAACCGCGGCAAGACCATCAAGTATTCCAACATCGCACATGATTGGCGTGTTGCTGGTACTTGGGACGGTAAAAGCCCGCTTGAGATGTCGGTAAAGGCCATCTCGGATGATCCGGTTGTTGTGCTGGTACAAGAAGCTGGCGCAGGCCCGATCGTCGCGGCCGCGCGCATCGACTAAGTTTGTGGACGCCAACGGCGGTGAACCCAGAACCACTGAGTAGGGTCATTCCGCACTCGTGCTGCTAGACTATCACTAACCGCTTGGGTCATCGTCATTGCATCAGTCCGAGCAATTGGGGCTTCTAGAACGGTTTCGAATGTCAGGCCATCAGAGTTGCGAATTCCGTAAAATGGAATGAGCGCAGCGTCATATCTCAGAGCCAGTTCTGCTGCTGAAAGTGCGGTATTTGCAGGCTGACCCAAGAAATCAAAGGCCGGCGCTTGAAATACATGTTGGTCAAATAATAACACCAGTTGTCCACCAGCCTTTAGGTGTCGGACAAATCCCGCAGTACCGCGCCGCCCTTGGGGAAACACGGGGCCACCAAAAGCTTCCATTGTTTTAACGTAGTGGGCGTTGAAATACGGGTTCTTCATGTCGCGGTAGAGGCCGCCAATGTTCAATCCGCGCGCGACAAGCGCGGCGCGCGTCGCCTCGTAATTTCCGTAATGCCCCGTTACTAGGATTACTGGTTTGCCGGCGGCAACAGCAGCATCCAACGCTGTAACCCCATCACCTGTTACAACATTTGATGCCATGCGTTCCGGGAAATCCTTGGCCGAGTAGTTCTCGATAAAGGTGCGACCGACGTTATTAAGGCATTTCGTTGCGATTTCGATGCGGCGGCTAACCGGCATATCCGGCCAGATCAGCGCAAGATTGTCGAGGGCGCGACGACGGTAACCTGCCAGCGGGCCGATCACTCTTTGCACTACCGCACCCATCATCCGTACTCTTGCTGCATAGGGCAGCAGCAACGCCGTCCGTATCAGGCCAACAATGGCCAGATTACTGAGGTAATGACCCATCTGACGGGGTAGGCCAGATTTTTTTGGATTAGGAGACGTGGACATAAAGACCTAAGGCAATGAGCATGAGGTGAAAGACATAGACTCTGCCACCCTATCCAACAAGGGCGGTATTAACTGTCCTCTTCATCGTCCTCTTCAATGACCAGAACCAGATCACCGCGGCCTTCCATGTCACGAATGGCGGCGACAAAGGTTGACATTGCTTCGTCTGCCTGTGCAGGTTTGATTTTCCCTGCCTCTTCCATGTCTTCGCGCAGCTGATCGGCCATCCGGCCTGACATGTTTTCAAGGACAAAGTCGCGCGCAGCGCCAAAGCCTGATGCTTCGGCACCAGCCATGGCAATCAAGAGGGAATCCGCATCTACTTCACGCAAGATACGCGGGATGTCGCGTGGCGTAACCCGTTCGGGGATGTTGGCGAAGGTAAAGATGGCCTTGCGCACGGCAGTTGCCAAAATCTGGTCGGTTTCCTCAAGTCCTGATAGCACATCGTCACGGGTAGGCGTCGATGAGGAATTGAGAATTGCGCCCAAACGCTCAGCAGCGCCAGTTTCAAATGCAGGTATTTTCTTGGCGTCCATCTGCGCAACAAGGGATAGGCCGATACGGTCAATGGCTTCAGGTGTGACATCACTGGTGAGTGAAACAGCATAGGTTATGCGCCGCGCTTCGGGGCCAGATAGCCGCCCCAGTAATCCTGCCGCAACAGGAATCTCCAGCTTAGACAGAAGCACAGCGGCTACTTCGGTGGATTCTTGTTTGACGATGTCTTCTAGCTCTTCGGCGGGCAGTGCGCACAGACGTTTCCACGGATCACCAGCAGCGCGTACGCCTGCCTCCTTGCGCAAACGCGCGGCAGTCTCACGGCTGATGCTGCCGTCAAGCGCATCCAGTGCGCCAGCTATTCCGCCGGGAAAGGACAGTCCAATAGATTCTAGTGCCTCGGTAAATTCTTCTACCACGGCGGCCAGGGTCACACGGTCTACAACCCGCATTGCACCCATCTGGTGGGTCAAAAGCGACTGCAGCTCAGGCGGTAGTTCCTCTAGCGCAATGTCGGCCCCTTCATTGATCAAAAGGCGGACTACAATCGCGGCCTTAGCGCGTTTGCTAAGGAGAGGTTGAGGGACAATGCGTGGCATCATTCCAGTGGGGGAGGCAGCGGGCAAAGTGGTCAAAACGTTCATCGGCACCAATCTTTGAAATAGGGATATTCAAGTTATGGCGCGCAAAAGTAAAAAAGGACTGAAACGAATTGAAAATAACAGGTGAACGGACCACTAAAATGTGGCGCGCGCCGCAGGTTTGTATTGATTTCGCCGGTGGGTCGATCAGGCAGCACAAGCCATGTAACTACCTGATCGGAATTAACTTCATTGGGGTGACGGGGGCTATGCCTTCTTAACCTCGCCGTACCCGCCGCCACCTGGTGATTTAAGGACAAAAACATCATCCGCATTCATTTGGGTAACATCATTCCCTTTGAGTGCTTCAACCGTCCCGTTCTTGCGCACAACAGAATTGCAACCAGTAGAACCTTGCATGCCCCCGTTTGCGCCATGCGGGCGGGTCTCGCGGTGGGAAGACAAAACGGTGACCGTCATTGGTTCAAGAAAACGCAATGCACGTACGATACCTTCACCACCTTTGAAATTACCCTCACCACCGGAATTTTGCCTAATCGAGAACTCATCCACGCGAACTGGAAACCGGGTCTCAAGAACTTCGGGGTCTGTCATTCGGGTATTGGTCATATGGCTATGAACGGCGCTGGCCCCATCAAATCCATCACCTGCACCTGTCCCACCACAGATTGTCTCATAGTTTTGAAACGCATCATTGCCGTAGACAAAATTGTTCATCGTCCCTTGGCTCCCAGCAATGACACCCAATGCGCCATAAAGCGCGTCCGCAATCGACTGACTTACCTCGGTATTTCCAGAGATAACCGCTGCAGGGGCTTCGGGATTGATCATGGTGCCACGCGGCACAATGAGGTTGAGAGGTTTCAAACATCCTTCATTCATTGGGATGTTTGAGCCTACCAAGGTTCGAAAGACATACAGAACAACTGCGTGGCAAATGGCCAAAGGCGCGTTGTAGTTGAACTCATCCTGTTTGGAGGTTCCGGTGAAGTCTATTGTCGCTTCGCGCGCGGCCTTATCGACGGAAATGGCGACTTTTATCTGTGCTCCGCTGTCCATTGGGTAGGTAAAGCTGCAATCATGCAAAACATCCAGAACACGTCGCACACTCTCTTCGGCGTTGTCCTGCACATGCCCCATGTAGGCGTGGACGGCTTTCAATCCAAATTGACGGGTGATCTTGGTCAACTCATTCACACCTGTTGCATTAGCAGCGATCTGCGCTGCCAAATCAGCCATGTTCTGATCGACATTTCGGCAAGGGTATGTACCTGAGGCGAGCAATTTACGCGCAGCCGTTTCTTGAAGATCGCCCTGTTTGACCAATAAGAAGTTATCGATCAACACACCTTCTTCATCGATATGGCGGCTATCTGGTGGCGCGGATCCCGGCGTGGTGCCCCCAATATCAGCGTGGTGGCCACGTGAGGCGACTGTATAGATAATGTCTTTGCCCTGATCATCAAAGACGGGTGTAATGACCGTTACATCAGGAAGATGTGTCCCGCCGTTATAGGGGTTATTCATCATATAGACATCGCCACGTCGAATGTTGCCCGCGTTTTGGGCTAGAACCGTACGCACGCTATCGGACATGGAGCCAAGGTGAACAGGGACGTGGGGTGCATTCGCGACGAGGTCGCCCTTGGCATCAAAGATCGCGCAGGAAAAATCATAGCGTTCTTTGATATTTACCGAATACGCCGTGTTGGCAAGGGTGGCACCCATTTGTTCGGCAATTGACATGTAGAGGTTGTTGAAGACCTCTAGCATGACAGGATTGACCGAAGTGCCAATTGCTTCTTGCCGATCAAGCGCGACAACGCGGCGCAATATGAGGTTTCCACAATTCGCAGCCTCAGCTTGCCAACCCTGCTCAAGGACGTTTGTGCCTGTTGGTTCAGTTAGGATTGCAGGGCCAGCAAGTGTTTCTCCAAGTGCAAGGCTTGCGCGATCTACAAGAGGCACCTCAACCCATTCACCCTGACTGAACATTTTTGCAGTTTTAGATGCGCCGTTTATCTCGGGAATATCCGGGACCGTGACTTGTTCTCCTGTTGAACCAATGGCTTCGGCGGTCAAAAGGTCGATGATCAAGGACGCATATTCGGGAACAAAGCCAAAGCGCTGTCGATGGGCTTCGTTAAATCTAGTTGTCAATTCTGCAGGCGTGCCAAAAGGAACTTCAAGTGTTTGGTGGGCACCGTCAGTTCGGATATGTGCCATTGCAACGGTGCGGATGTTGCTGCGCTCAATTCCTTGGTCTGCGACTTCGGATTCGGCCTTTTCGATAAGCGATGCCAAGGACAATTCGGCATTGCTCACGTCTTCGATGGATGCCGCAAATTGGTGCTCATGGATTGCACGTACATCGGCCAATCCCATTCCAAAAGCGGAAAGAACACCTGCGAAAGGGTGAATGAAAATGCTCTCCATTCCGAGTGCATCGGCAACCAGACAGGCGTGTTGCCCACCAGCGCCGCCAAAGCAGTTCATCGTATATTGCGTAACATCGTATCCACGTTGAACACTGATTTTCTTAATCGCGTTGGCCATATTCTCGACGGCAATCCGCAAGAAACCCTGTGCGATCTCCTCAACAGATTTTTCACCACCAATTTCTGTCGCAAGCGTTTGAAATTTTTCGCGAACAATATCTACATCAAGCGCTTCATCGGCATTCGGACCAAAGACAGAGGGAAATTCCGAGGGCTGCAATTTGCCAAGTAAAACGTTGCAGTCAGTGACCGTCAACGGCCCGCCACGGCGATACGCGGCAGGGCCGGGATTTGCGCCCGCACTTTCGGGGCCGACTTGCATGCGACCATCGCGGTAAGACAGGATTGATCCGCCACCCGCTGCGACAGTGTGAATTGACATCATCGGTGCTCGCATGCGCACGCCAGCAACCTCGGTCTCAAACGAGCGTTCAAATTCGCCCGCATAGTGACAGACGTCTGTGGATGTCCCGCCCATGTCAAAGCCGATCAAACGGTCAAACCCTTGTTCAGCTGCAGTGCGCACCATGCCTACAACACCACCTGCGGGGCCTGACAGAATGGCATCTTTCCCTTGGAACATCCGTGCGTCGGTGAGGCCCCCGTTTGATTGCATAAACATCAAGCTGTCACAGCCGCCCTCAGCAGCGTTCAACGCCTTTGCGACCTGTTCGACGTAGCGGCGCAAAATGGGTGAAAGATAGGCATCGACCACGGCAGTATCACCACGCGAGACGAGCTTGATTAGGGGGCTGGCCTGATGACTTAACGATACCTGAGCAAAGCCGGACTGACGCGCTATCTCTCCTAACCGTACCTCGTGATCTGTAAATTTATAACCATGCATTAATGCAATAGCGACGGAACGGTACCCATTTTCATAGGCACGCGACAGCGCCTCACGCGCGGATGCACAATCCAAAGCAGTGATGATTTCTCCACCTGCGCCAACACGCTCATCGATTTCGATAACATCTTCATACAGCAATTCAGGAAGTTTGATTTCGAGGTCAAACAGGTCGGGTCGGATTTGATATCCGATCCGCAATAGATCACCAAGACCTTTGGTGATCATCAACAAAGTACGTTCACCCTTGCGTTCAAGCAGCGCATTGGTTGCAACCGTGGTCCCCATTTTCACAGCCGAAATTTGACCCGTAGGCACGTCATCTTGGCCTGATAATCCAAGTAGTGATTTTATCCCATGCACTGCTGCGTCTGGATAAACTTCCGGATTCTCCGAGAGCAATTTATGCGTTTTGAGCTGCCCATCTGGCCGCCGCGCTACGATGTCAGTGAACGTGCCACCACGGTCTACCCAGAACTGCCATTTGTTTTCATTGAGCTTTTCCATGGTCTCTCTCCCGAATCAAATTGTTGTTGCTTTATTTATATAACACTGACAAATTGTCAACGTTATGAAAACGAATGGATTCGGATACATCCGGGCCAACTAGGGAGAACGACCATGAAACACGCTATCATTTGCGCCGCGACAATGACCGTTGCCACAATGGCAAACGCTGAAAACTGGGACATGCCAACACCATACGGTGACTCGACGTTCCACACGCAAAACATCAGCCAGTTTGCAGACGATGTCCGCGCCGCTACCGATGGCGGGCTAGATATCACTGTGCACTCTGCCGGATCATTGTTTCCGCACCCCGAAATCAAGGGCGCCGTGCGCAACCGCCAAGTTCCAATGGGTGAGTTTTTCTTGTCTCGTTTGTCGAATGAAGATTTGGCCTACGGCATCGATAGCCAACCCTTTGTCGCAACCAGCTATGAAGACGCGGCCAGGCTTTGGGCAGCACAGAAAACAGTGGTTTCCGAACTTTTGGCTGAGCAAGGCTTGATGCCGTTGTTCTCCGTACCTTGGCCTGCGCAGGGGCTATATACAAACGGTGAGATCGCAACGGTTGATGACCTAAACGGTTTGCGGTTTCGCGCCTACAACGCCGCACTCGAAGAATTCGCGACACTTGCAGGGGCTGCTCCGGTTCAGATCGAGGCATCAAACATTCCACAGGCTTTTGCGACAGGACAAGTGGCCGCAATGATCACGTCACCGTCTACAGGCGTCAACTCAACCGCATGGGATTTTGTTACGCATTATACGCCCATCAACGCATGGGTTCCAAAGAACATCGTGGTAGTGAACCAGCGTATGTTTGATGGTCTCGACAGCGACACCCAAGCCGCTGTACTAGCCGCCGCCGCAACCGCTGAAACCCGCGGTTGGGAAATGTCTGCCGCAGAGGCCACAAGTAAAACAGCGGCATTGGCCGAAAACGGGATCATCGTTTACGAACCAAGCGCCGCCTTGGTCGAAGGGTTAGAAGCTATTGGTGAGACGATGCTGACAAATTGGACTGCAAGCGCATCCGACAGCGCACGCGCGATCCTTGACGCCTACAAAAACTAATTCTTCCCAGCCGGCCGGCAACATCATATGTGTTGTCGGCCTTTTTGTATTCAAGGGGGCACCTTTACATGGGCCGCATACTTCAGAAAATATATGACACCTGTGGAGCAATTGCGGGAGGGTTAATCCTCTGCATTTGCCTCCTGATCAGCGCGCAGATTTGTCTCAACGCCATTGGTCGTGTCGCTCCGGGAACACTTCCATCCACTATCCCATCCTACGCAGATTTTTCAGGCTTCATGTTGGCGGGGGCCACGTTTCTTGCCCTTGCGCATACGCTTAGGGCAGGGGGGCATATTCGGGTCAATCTAGTGACCGCACGGTTACCCCAGCGGGCGCAATTCATCATGGAGGGGTTCGCGCTTCTCGTGGCAACTTCGTCGATAGGATATGCTGCTTGGTTTTTAATCAGTCTGGTTTTTGAGAGCATCCATTACGGCGATGTGTCCAATGGCATTGTTCCAGTCGCTCTTTGGATACCGCAAAGCGTTGCCGCCTTTGGTGTTGGCCTTCTGCTTGTCGCAATTGTGCATACATTTGTTGATTTGATGTTGGCGGGTAAGCCCATCCTTTCAACGCCGGATGAGGTTTGATTATGACTGATCCTATGATTGCACTGACACTTTTGGCTCTGCTAATTGCCCTTTTGGCTTCGGGCGTTTGGGTCGCTGTCTCTCTTTCACTTGTCGGGTTGGCCGGATTGGTGTTCTTTTCCAATGCACCATCCGGACTGATCCTTGCGACAACATTTTGGGGCCATTCGCACAGTTGGGCGCTGACTGCGTTGCCGCTTTTTATCCTCATGGGGGAAATATTACTTAGGTCACGAATGAGCGACGACATGTTCACAGGGCTTGTGCCTTGGTTAAGCCGCGCACCGGGGCGATTGTTGCATGTGAACATATTCGGTTGTGCCATTTTTGCTGCTGTTTCAGGCTCGTCAGCAGCAACTGCCGCGACCATCGGGCGGATGTCGGTGCCAGAGCTGACCAAACGAGGGTATCCAGAAAGCCTAATACTGGGGACTCTAGCGGGTTCTGCGACGCTGGGCTTGCTCATTCCGCCTTCAATCATCTTGATCGTATACGGCGTTGCCACTGAGCAATCGATCGCACGCCTGTTCATCGCGGGCATTTTACCCGGTGTCATGTTGATCGGGCTATTTGCCGGTTATGTCGCTGTACGTGCGTGGATGAACCCAGACCTTATTCCACCAATCGACCAGACATATTCCTTTAAGGAAAAGATTGTCGCTTCACGACGTTTGGTTCCCGTCGCATTGCTGATCGGCGGGGTGATTGGGTCAATCTATGGTGGGCTTGCTTCACCGACCGATGCCGCCGCGTTGGGTGTTGTTTTGGCGACGATCCTTGCATGGGCGTCTGGTGCGTTCAGTTTGAGGCTGTTTGGTGACGCTGTGATGTCGGCAACGCGAACCTCGTGCATGATCGCGTTGATCCTTTTGGGGGCGGCGTTCTTGTCTGTTGCGATGGGCTTTACTGGTCTTCCACGCAACTTGGCTGCGTGGATTTCAGATATGGATCTGTCGGTTCCAGCGCTATTGGTGGCACTGACACTGTTCTTTATCGTGCTTGGCTGCTTTCTTGATGGCATCTCTGTGATCGTGCTGACAACTTCAATCATCATGCCAATGGTCACGGCCGTTGGGATCGATCCACTATGGTTCGGTATTTACCTCGTCATCGTTGTCGAGATGAGCCAGATCACACCGCCAGTGGGGTTCAATTTGTTTGTGATCCAAGGACTAACAGGCATCGACATTTTGCGGATCGCAAAGGCTGCGTTCCCGTTTTTCTTGTTACTGCTCTTGGGCGTCGTTCTGATCTGCATCTTCCCGCAGATTGTCACTGTGCTCCCTAACATGATGGGACGTTAAAGCGAAGCAGCTGCGCGACTTGCCTGGTCATATTGCCCCGAAAGGGAGCGAAGACTGGCGGCAATGTCGCGCATCTCTTCTCCGGTCATATCCATCCGAGAAAGCCCATCAAGAAAGCAGCGTTCACGGACTTCGCGGTAAGCTTCGCACAGTTCTTCGCCGGTCTCTGATGCTCTATAGAACACTTCCTTGCCGCGTTTATCAGTGGACAGCAATTCCATTTTCAACAGCTTGCGCAGTGCATAGTTTACTGTGTGCGTATCTTCGATGTTGAGCAGAAAACAAATATCGGTCAGTCGCTTATCTCTGCCGCGGTGATTGGTGTTGTGCAAAACAAGGATCTCCAGCGGTGTAAGATCTGTATTTCCAGCAGCTGACATGCAGCGTGTCATCCAACGCGAGAAGGCATTATAGGCAATGATCATGCCATATTCGATTTCTGACGCTTCCCATCCCTCGCCATCAGCCAAATGACGAGATGAAACAATGCGACGTTTAGGGTTATTATCATCAGTCATTTTGAGCTTCACCTTGGTAAATCATTGGTGTTTAGCATATAAAATGTAGGGATCAGGTCCAGTGAAAACGCTGTGCTGGGATTGAATTGGATCAATTCACAACATCAAGAACCCAAAGGAAAACGGCGCAGCCTTTGGGGCCACGCCGCAGAAAGATGTCACATCAGCAGTTACCAGTTAAAGGTACGGCCTGTTGAAATTGCAGTGCGCAGGGATGCTTCGGCCCATGTGCCTTTGCCGCCATGCGCGCGTATTTCGCGTAGCTGTTCCATTGCCGCAGAGATGTTTCCCTCTTCGACCAGCCCTTGTCCCATGTAGGATCGTGCCAACACGTTGCCCGGATTACGGGCGAGCGCGCGCGCATAATAGGTCATGGCTGCTTCGGTGTTGCCCATCTTGCGGCTGGTAAAGCCCATGTAAGTCAGCGTGCGGTCATCATCTGCGGGCATCTGCGCCAGCAAGACCTGTGCATCGACGTAGCGACCATCATATGAGAGCGAGCGGACTTGCTGATAGAGTGTTTCAGTGTCCAGCGTATGGCCATTGCTGCTGACACAAGACTTGGTCTTTTTGTCATACACAAAACCACTTTCGCATTTTGGCTTTTTCGGGGGAGCAGTTTCGTCGCCAGCGGCAAACGCCGCAACGGGTAGTGCAAAGGCAAGGGCAGCGGCAATAAGGACGCGCATAATCTATACTCCAACATTGTAAAATCTACGTGATGACCCACAATCTAACGACAGATCGTGCCCGGTAAAGACAATTTGCACCCGTTCGCCATCACTTTAAGTTTTAAATTATTATTGAACCTTTTCCGAACCCAGGTGTTCCGTAGCGATGGGCATCTTGGGTGGTGACACTCTTGATACGACTTCAGCATAGCGAAATGCAAAACGGCGCAATTTCAAAAGAAATCACGCCGTTTGTTGATTTGCCGGTTTTCGCGATCCCAACTTTGTTTGGGCCGCAGGTGTCTGCCTTAGTCGCCAAACACGCGTTTGAAGATCGTATCGACATGTTTGGTGTGGTAACCCATGTCGAATTTCTCTTCGATTTGTTCTTTGCTAAGGGCGGCGAGAACTTCGTCGTCACCCAGCAATTCGGTTTTGAAATCTTTGCCGTGATCCCAAACTTTCATCGCGTTGCGTTGAACCAGCTTGTAGCTGTCTTCGCGGCTAACGCCTGCCTGTGTTAGGGCCAGCAGAACGCGCTGGGACATCACCAGGCCACTAAATTTATTCATGTTGGCCAGCATGTTGTCAGGATAAATCAACATCTTGTCAATCACGCCTGTCAGGCGGTGCAAAGCGAAATCAAGGGTGATTGTTGTGTCTGGACCAATCGCACGCTCAACAGAGGAGTGCGAGATGTCGCGCTCGTGCCATAGGGTTACGTTTTCCATCGCCGGGATCACGGCCATACGGATGGTGCGCGCAAGACCCGTGAGGTTTTCAGTCAACACAGGGTTCTTTTTGTGCGGCATCGCAGAGGAGCCCTTTTGACCCGCTGAGAAGAACTCGGCACCTTCCAACACTTCGGTACGCTGCATGTGGCGTACTTCGGTGGCGACGTTTTCAATTGAGCTGGCGATGACGCCAAGGCAGGCAAAGAATGCAGCATGGCGATCGCGTGGGATTACTTGGGTGCTGATCGGCTCTGGTGTCAGGCCCAATTTTGCACAGACATGCTCTTCGATGGCTGGATCGATGTTAGCGAACGTGCCAACCGCGCCGGAAATTGCGCCGGTTGCGATTTCTTCGCGAGCTGTTTTCAGGCGAGTCATGTTACGGTCCATCTCGGCGTAGAAACGCGCGAATGTCAGGCCCATTGTTGTAGGTTCAGCGTGGATGCCGTGGCTGCGGCCCACACGAACAGTGTCTTTGTGTTCAATGGCGCGGCGCTTGAGCGCGGCCAACAGCAGATCCATGTCGGCAATCAAAATGTCTGCCGCGCGGGTCAGTTGTACGTTGAAACAGGTGTCCAGCACATCAGAGGATGTCATGCCTTGGTGAACAAAGCGGGCCTCGTCGCTGCCAACATGTTCGGCAAGGTGGGTCAGGAATGCAATTACATCATGCTTGGTGACGGCTTCGATTTCGTCGATGCGGGCCACGTCAAACTCAACGTCTTTGGCTTTCCAGACGGCATCGGCGTTTGCACGCGGGATAACGCCGATATCGGCCATTGCGTCACAGGCATGCGCCTCGATCTCATACCAAATGCGGAACTTTGTCTCGGGAGACCAGATTGAGACCATCTCGGGGCGGGAATAACGGGGGATCATCGGAACACCTTTTTGTGACAATGCGTGGGGCGTCTATACAAGGGACAGGGGCGCAATAGACTGTGCAAGGTTGAAGAACAAGGTGGGGAGGGGACATATGCGCTTAATAATTGTGTTCTGGCTGGCGTTTTGTGCACCAGCAGCATTTGCTGGCGGTGAACAATGGACACCGTTGAGCGGTGATGAGATCACCGACATTCTGACAGGGCGGATCGTTCAATACGCATCCGCAACGCAAGATTTTCGCGTGTCTGGCCGAACGCTATACAATGCGGGCCATGACAGTTGGGGGTATTGGGTCGTACGCGGACCACAATATTGTAGCCTTTGGCCACCCCAAGACCTGTGGGCCTGCTATGATATGCAGCAACAAGGCGACAGGCTACGCTTTATTGGTAGGGCGGGTGATGTTACTGACGGAATGTTGGTTGGAACCATCGACCAGCAGGCAACTGAGTAAAGAGCCACAATGCAAATTGGCAAAGAGTTGGGCGACTTCGCAGGGCACTGGCGTTTTGAACGCGAAGTGCGTCATGCGGATGGCAGCGTCATGCAGATCACAGGGGCCGCGCAGTTTGATTGGCAGGATGATGCGTTGGAGTATCAAGAGCGTGGCAAAATGCAGCTACCGTTTGGTCCACCTGTGAGCACTGTGCGGCGTTACCTGTGGCAACAGGGCTTGCGCGTCTATTTTGAGGGCGGGCGGTTCTTCCATAGCGTTCCCCCCCTTGGCGGCGAGGCGGTGCATTGGTGTGCGCCTGATGACTACCGCGTGACGTATGATTTTGCACAGTGGCCAAAATGGCGGGCGGTCTGGCAGGTGCGCGGACCCGCCAAAGACTATGTGATGACAACATATTACGTGCGGGCCAGGCCCTTAAGAAAGTAGCGTTGTCTTGATCTTTGATGTGCGTTCAAGGGTGCGGTGCACGGGGCAACGATCGGCTATCTCAAATAACCGCGTGCGTTGTTCTTCCGTTAGGTCAGAACCCGTCAGCGTGATCGCACGATTGAAATTGTCGATCTTTTCCTGCGCACCAGTTTCTGCATCCTGCGCGTGAACCTTGTCGTGGCACACATCGACGCGAACATGTTCAAGCGGCCATTCTTTGCGCCGCGCATACATGCGGATTGTCATGGATGTACACGCGCCAAGGCTGGCAGATAAGAACCCGTAGGGCGACATGCCCATGTTGGTGCCGCCATAGGCCATTGGTTCATCCGCCAATAGGTGAACGTTGCTGCCTGATGTGATGTCTTGCAAGAACCCGTCGGGGTCGGCCTCGGAAACGCGCACAATCCCTTCGGGGGTGCCAATAGGCGGGGCGGGAAGCGGACGGTTGATATAGCGGGTGGACCATGTCGCGATGACCTCGGCCACGTACTCGGCGTCCTCAGGTCTGGTGATGAGGTGGTCCGCATTTTCCAATGAGATAAAGCTCTTGGGATGTTTGGCAGCCGTAAATATCTGTGCCGCGCTGTCCACGCTGACAATACTGTCGAGCGGCGCGTGCATGACCAACAGCGCGGCCTTTAGATTGCCCAGAACGCTGCTCAGAACTTCAGCGCCAGTATCCTCAATAAATGATCTACCGATCGAAAACGGTCGTCCGCCCAATGAAACCTCTGCAGCGCCGTTGCGCTCAATTTCGGGCAGGGCGTCGGCAAAGTGATGCCTTACATGTGTCGGGTCAAAGGGCGCACCAATCGTGGCGACGGCCTTGATCCCTTCCAGCATGCCTGCGGCCTTGATTACGGCCGCTCCGCCGAGGGAGTGACCAATCATCAGGCTAGGGGGCATTCCTTGTTGCGCTGCCCAAGTGGCCGCAGCGATCAGGTCATCAACGTTGCTGGTAAAGGAGGTGTTTTCAAATTCCCCCTCTGAGTGGCCCAGACCGGTAAAATCAAACCGCAACACCGCAATCCCCATCGCCGCAAGACGGGCAGCAATTCGCCTCGCCGCGGGAATGTCTTTGCCACAAGTAAAGCAGTGGGCAAATACTGCCGTTGCCACATGCGGGCCAGATGGAAGGTCAAGACGCGCAGACAGTTGTGATCCGTCGTGACCGGGGAAAGTTATGTGTTGGGCGACCATGATCTGCCTCCTTGGTTAAGACCTAACGTGGCGCATGGGGGCCGCAGGATCAAGGCATTGTCACAGGTCTCACGCGGGCGTGACAGAACGTTTGCGTGTGCTGAGTTCCGGTCGTACACAATGGGGATATCGGAACACCCTGAAAATGTAGTGGAGCTCATGCCATGTCCCCTAAAAACCTAGATAATATGCACCCGTCAACTATTGCAGCTCAGGCAGGGGGGCAATTGGATGCGGGCACGGGGGGGGTTGTACCGCCCATTCATCCTGCGACAACTTTTGTACGCGATGAATCCTATACGCCGTCGGTTGATGGCAATGTATATTCGCGCTCGCATGCGCCCAATGGCCGGATGGTTGAGACGGTATTGGCCCAGCTTGAGGGCGGAGCCGAGTCGATGGTGTTTCCATCAGGTATGGCTGCGGTTGCAGCGGTTTTTCGCACTGTACCGTCAGGCGCAACGGTTTTGGTTCAGACGCAGATTTACTGGGGGACCACAGCGTGGATTCGTGATTTCTGCACCCGCCGTTCTATCACGCTGGTTGAGGTCGAAGCTGCTGATACAGACGCGTTTGTTGCGGCCTGCGCCGAACACAAGCCACACCTTGCATGGGTCGAGACCCCGTCAAATCCGTGGCTGCGCATTGTTGACCTGACAGCTTGCGCAAATGCAGTTCACGCCGCAGGAGGTTTGTTGATCGCCGACACCACAGCTGCCACACCTATTTTGACACAGGCGCTGTCCTTTGGCGTTGATATAGTGATGCATTCGGCAACCAAGGCGCTGAATGGTCACTCTGACGTCCTTGCAGGGGCGCTCAGCTGTTGCGATGCAGACAATGCAACATGGCAGGCGATCCGCGATGACCGGAATATGGCTGGTGCTGTGCTTGGGCCGTTTGAGGCATGGCTGCTGCTGCGCGGCATGCGCACGCTGCCCCTGCGGGTTGAACGGATGTCGTCAAACGCAATGAAACTCGCGGAATACCTGAGTGATCATCCCAAGGTTGAAAGCGTTCTATATCCGGGATTGTCTACCCACGAGGGTTACCCCCTTGCTTGCACCCAGATGAAAGGTGGCTTTGGGCCGCTGTTGTCGTTTGTGGTTAAAGGCGGAGCAGAAGCGGCGCTGGGCGCAGTTGCGCGGCTACAGTTGTTCCACCGCGCTACATCATTGGGAGGTGTTGAAAGCCTTGTGGAGCACCGCCACACAATTGAACCGCACACAGGTATTCCTGAGGGGCTGTTACGGGTGTCTGTCGGGATTGAAAATGTCGAGGATCTGAAGGATGATCTGGGCCAAGCGCTGGGCCAATGAACCACCGAAGATTAGGTAGATTTGTCACGCATGTATGATCCAAAGGGAAACAGCAAAGAAAAGGCGGTCAATGCGGTGCGGTTTGTCGAGGTTGAACCACCTCACCATTTGCGCGGGATCGTTCACCGCTTTCTTGAGCTGGAAACCGATGGCACGTTAGAGGAGGACTACTGCTTTCACGCGCTACCTGATGCATGCGCCTATATCGTCTTTGATCAGCTGAACAGTGAGATCACGGGTGTTTCCAAACTGCGGGCGCAGGCAGAAGAATTTAACCTTGGGCGCAGGTTTCACTTTATCAATATCCGGTTTCTGCCGGGTGTTTGGCAGGGTGAAAGCGAAAAAATTTCATACGGGATGCTGGACACCGCCTATAAGGGCGTGCTGCCGCTGATTGACATAAATCAGGCACTGGCAAAGGGTGATTTTGCGGCGGGGCAGGCGTTGCTGTGTGAGTTGGTTGAGCTTTTGATCGAAAACGAGCTGGTTGCGCCAAATCTGGTCACTGACACGATTTTCCAAAACCTTGATGATATCCAATCGGTTGCGGATATGGCGTCGGCTGCAAACCTGTCCGCACGCCAGCTTCAACGAATACTGAAACGCACCACCGGTTTTACACCGCATGATTTCCTCAAAGTGCTTAGGCTGCAGCAGGGGCTAAACGGAAAGGACACGTGGTCCTATGCGGATCAGTCGCATTTTATCCATTCGTTTCGCAACGCAACGGGGTACACCCCCGGAAAATACGTCAAAAAATACGATGTCTGAAATCTACAATACAGGTGAACAGCTCCTTGGTAATTGTTTGTCATAACGACAACACAAGGAAGTAAAGCAATGACCAAAATGAACGCAGTAGGCTGGTTTGACATCTACGTAGACGATCTGGACCGCGCAGTAGCATTTTACGAAACCGTGCTGGCAACCAAATTGGAAGCGATGGGCGACCCCACCGGAGAATCCCAAATGATGAGCTTTCCCGCTGACATGGGGGCATATGGTGCTGGGGGTGCATTGACCAAATCACCACATGCAGGACCAGGTGTTGGCGGAACAATTGTGTATTTCTCGGTTCAGGATTGCGCGATTGAGCAAGCACGTGTCGCTGATGCGGGTGGGCAGGTGATCAGGCCAAAATTCTCCATCGGCGAATTTGGTTGGATATGCCTGTGCCAAGACACTGAGGGCAACATGTTTGGCTTTAACTCAATGAAGTAAAGCCGTCTTAGGGTGCAAATGTCCTTAGCGGGCACCTTTGATAAAGGTGCCCGATCCATCAATGCCCCATCAAGGCTGGGTCAAACGGATATTTTGTCAGGTTTTCAAATCCGTCTTCCGTGATCAGTACCTGATCCTCCAGTTTGATCGAGAAATCACCACCTTCTGGGCTAACCAACGCCTCGACACACAGGACCATTCCGGCCTCAAGCGGGTAGTCATATGCGCCCGCAACAGCGTGATCTGGATAGGCTACCAATGGCCACTCGTCACAAAGACCAACGCCGTGCATCAGGCAGCCGTATTTGAGCGCCTGAAACTGGCTATCCAAAACATGTGTGCCAGCCGATAGTTCGGGGATCATCACACCGGGCTTAAGCATCTGCATGTTTTGCATAATATGTTCCACGCCGTGCTGCATCGCATAGACTATATCGGGCGGGGGCGCTTGGTCACCGATCCACCAACTGCGCGAGATATCCACACAAATGCCATAACTACCAACTAAATCAGTATCAAAGCTGATGATCTCGTTGTTCTGGGTGATGCGGGGGCCACATTCTTGAAACCACGGATTGGTCCGTGGACCAGATGTCAGCAACCGCGTCTCGATCCATTCACCGCCGCGGCGAATGTTTTCGGCGTGCATCACTGCCCAGATGTCATCCTCAGATGTTTGCCCCAACGGCACATTCTCACGCGCGAAATCTTCCATTACCCGAACCGAGGTTTCGCAGGCATGGCTGGCACAGCGCATCGCAAGGATCTCATCAGGCCCTTTGATGCTGCGCGATTTTTCAGTGACCTCTTCGCCGTCCATCACCTCAAACCCAGCACGCTCTAGCGAGCGTAGGCCGTGCATCATGATCTTATCCACGGCCAGTCGTTTTTCGCCACCTCCGTGTTCATCTATCAATGTACTAATTTCGCCAGCCAACACGTCAGCGGCATCGCCTACTTTGTCCCCGCGATCAAAATAGAACAAATCCGCGCCGGAACGTTGTTCACGCACCAACGGATTGAATTCACTAAGGAAGGGCGAGTTTTTGTAATCCCACATGACCATATAGCCATCGGCACACAATAATACGGCGCGGAACGGATTATGGGTGTTCCACAGCTGCATATTGGTGCTGTCGGTCGCGTAACGGATGTTGAGGGGATCAAACATGAGCAGGCCACCATAGCCACGATCAACGATGTGTTGGGTTAGTCGTTCCCACCGGTAACGGCGCATGTTCAACAGGTTAGGCAAGATCAACCCCGCCGCCTCCCACTCACGAAATGCCAGTTGTGTCGGTCCGATCTCAACGCGGTTGGCATCATTAGGGGAACCATCGGGCAGATACGCGCCTTTGGTCGGGTCAATCTTGCGGGTTTCGCGGTAGTGGTTGTTCATCAGTGCATCCTCCCTTTTGCTTCAGCGTGACGCAAAAATGCACCCCTGCTTGGCGATATGCGACAGGGTTGAATGTCGCTTTTGCCTGTGAGACCACAGCGGGGTATCAAAATTACATGAGCGAAATTTTACAAAATACTCTCCCGACCGAAATGCGGTCCGAGACAAAGTTGCCGGGCATGGCTCCTGCGGATCCAGACGGATGGCTACGCGTAGATGAGGCGTACGGCGCGCAGATGAAGCGGCGTTTGGAGCTGTTGTCTCATCAGCGCGATGATGTGCTTTGGATGGACCCCACAGCGCTGGAGGCCGCACAAGAAATTTTGGACGCCGTGATTGAGATTCTTCCGAGCCTCGGATTTTTATCTGAACACGGGCAGGTGACCTGCCCCGACGGGCGGGTCGTTCAGATCATGCGCGATGCGCCACTGCTTACATTGGGCCAGCTAGTGCAAGAAGACATTTGTCTGCTGCGCAAGGAAGGGGAGGAACACGTGTTGGTCGGCGCGGTCCTGTGCTTTCCTGCCAGTTGGCGGTTAGCTGAAAAGGCAGGTAAGCCATTGGTGGGCATTCATGAACCCGTTGCCGAATATGACGACCAGCTTGCAAAACGTGTGCAGCGTTTGTTTGACGGGGTGCGGGCAGGGCGGCCGCTTTGGCGGTACAACCGTCTGTGGTATGATGACCCTGAATTGCACCAGCCTCGTTCAACCCGTGAGCCGCGCAGGATTTCACCAGATCAAAAAGCAGCGCCCTATATCCGGTCTGAACGCCAGTGCGTTGTGCGGATGCCAAAGACCGATATCGTGGTGTTTTCAATTCACACCTATGTCGTGCTGACATAATACGCGCCCAACAGCATATGCCGCCGGACGCGTTACCCCTATGCTGGGGTGATCATCATATGCGGTTGCCCGTTTGATGTCTTTTGCGGAGATTTTCCATCCGCATTTACAGTGGTATTGATTTGCTGGCGAAGCGAGGTGAACAGCTCGGATTCGACCACGTCAACAGCTTCATCAAGCCGAACTGTCAGCGACCAAAAGCCAGATGAGGCCAACCGCGCCGCTTTTATGACACCGGTAAACGGATGCCCCAGATAGCGGCCTGTGGCCCGTTGCCCAGGATGCCAGTGGATTTCATTCGCACCAGCCTTAGCAGCCAAAGTGTTCCAATCACGCATGCCCCATTGATGGGCCACTGTCTCCAGTGCGGCCGCATGGGTCATCTCGGTTCCATTGGTTTTCATATCCGCGCGCAGGCGTTTTGCCTGTGCCTTAAGCACATCGCGGGAAGGTATTTGTGTCATGTCCATCACTCCAATTGCGTGCGTCAGAGGTGTTCGCGTTGCCTAAGGACCACGTATCGGTGTGGTTGAGGACTTGGGATTTTTTGACAGGACTTCACCAAATTGCGAACGGCAGGGGCCTGACCCTTGAACCCCAAATAGGATGGGCACCCCCACAACGCAAGCCCCCCGACCGCAAAGGGCCGGGGGGCTGTGACATTTTGGAATTTTGACGTGTAGGCTTAACCGCCGATCTTGGCACCCATGATCGCGATGGCCTGCTGATACACAGTCGCGGCATTCCATTGTTTGATCACTTTGAAATTTGGCTGACCTTCTTGGAAACCTTGGCCTGGCTTCCAGCCTTTTTTGCGCAGGAAGTTGGCAGTAGAGGCCATGGCGTCGGTATGGTTGTACAGATCAACACGGCCATCACCGTTGCCATCAACGCCGTACCGCAGCGCATTGCCGGGCAGGAACTGTGTGTGGCCCAATTCGCCGTGTTTGGCACCTTTTGTATTGCTGGTGATCGAACCACGATCCACCAAGATCAGCGCGCCAATGGCATGTGGTACAAAGAAATCTGTGCGGCGGCAATCATAGGCTAGGGTTGTGATCGCAGATACAATTTTCGAGCTGCCCATAAACCCGCCAAACCCGGTCTCCATGCCGTGGATCGCCAAAAGCACACCCGCTGGAACACCGTATGTTTGCTCAAGTGAATTGTATAAGCCAGCGTTCTGGCCTCTGCGTTTGCGGCCTTGGCTAACGATCGTATTTGCGCCGCGCACCTGCATGAATTTATCAAGCGTGTATTTGAAGGATTTTTGGTTACGGTCTGCCTTGATGGTTCCCGTGGCGTAAGTAGCGTTTGCAAGCGCCTCAAGACCGCGCTGTTTGACGCCAGCCTTTTTTGCCTCGGCGGCAAATGCCGTTTTCCACGCGCCAAAGCCGCCGGCGTTATTGCCGCATTGGGCCGCGATCGCAGGCGCAACAAGCGCGGCAGAAAGTGCAAGTGAAACAGCAATAGTTTTAATCGTACGCATAACAGTAACCTTTTTGGGCAAAATTTGGCCTATTTTAGCTTTGAGCGCTCAACTTGCAAGCCATGCCCATGGGGCGACGAAATTGTGATCGGCGAAGTTCCGCTGCGTTGGGGCAGGGGAACGAAAAAGGGCGCCCCGCGATGGGACGCCCTGATCTAGAAACCCGCAGGTTGAATTAGCAGCTGTAGTACATGCCGAATTCAACAGGGTGGGGTGTGTGCTCATAGGTGTGCACTTCTTCCATCTTCAGCTCAACGTAGCCTTCAATTTGACCTTTGGTGAACACGTCACCAGCCAACAAGAAGTCCATGTCGTTGCCCAATTCGTCCAGTGCTTCGCGCAGGGAACCACAAACCGTAGGGATGCCAGCCAGCTCTTCTGCGGGCAGGTCATACAGGTTCTTGTCCATGGCTTCGCCGGGATCGATTTTGTTTTTGATGCCGTCAAGGCCAGCCATCAACAGTGCTGCAAAGCACAGGTAAGGGTTTGCCGCCGGATCAGGGAAGCGCGCCTCTACGCGTTTTGCTTTTGGAGATTCTGTCCACGGGATACGTACACAACCGGAACGGTTACGGGCAGAGTAGGCGCGCAGAACAGGTGCTTCAAAACCAGGGATCAAACGCTTGTAGCTGTTTGTCGTCGGGTTGGTGAATGCGTTGAGCGCTTTTGCGTGGGACAAGATGCCGCCGATGAAATACAGCGCTTCTTGTGACAAGTCAGCGTATTTGTCGCCTGCAAACAAGGGCTTGCCATCTTTCCAGATGGACATGTTCACGTGCATGCCAGAACCGTTGTCGCCGTAGATTGGCTTTGGCATAAAGGTGGCGGATTTGCCGTAGGCGTGTGCAACGTTGTGAACAACGTATTTGTATTTCTGCAGCTCGTCTGCTTGCTCGGTCAAGGAGCCAAAGATCAGGCCCAATTCGTGCTGGCAGGACGCAACTTCGTGGTGGTGCTTGTCCACTTTCATACCCAAACGCTTCATCGTGGAGAGCATTTCGGCGCGTAAATCGTGCGCTTCGTCAGTTGGGTTGACCGGGAAATAGCCGCCCTTAAGACCAGGGCGGTGGCCCATGTTGCCCATTTCGTAGTCTGTGTCTGTGTTCCATGACGCATCAGACGCATCTACTTCATAGGACACTTTGTTGATGCTGTTGGAGAACTTGACGTTGTCAAACAGGAAGAACTCTGCTTCGGGGCCCATGTAGGCCACATCGCCGATGCCGGAAGACTTGAGGTAAGCTTCGGCTTTCTGCGCTGTGCCGCGTGGGTCACGCTCATAGGCTTCGTTTGTGTCTGGCTCAACTACCGAGCAGTGAATGCAGATCGTTTTTTCAGCATAGAAGGGGTCGACGTAGGCCGTTGATACATCGGGCATCAGCTTCATGTCGGAGGATTCAATTGATTTCCAGCCCGCGATGGAGGAGCCGTCAAACATGAAACCTTCTTCGAGGAAGTCTTCATCTACCAGATCGTTTACGATGGTAACGTGCTGCAATTTACCGCGTGGGTCGGTAAAGCGGATATCGACATAATCGATTTCCTCGTCTTTGATCCGTTTGATCAGGTCTGCATTCGCGCTCATGGCAATGTCCTTTTAGTTTTTCGAGTTGTCGCGTGTGATGTTTTACAGCGCGTCTGAACCGGTCTCGCCGGTACGGATGCGGATTGTTTGTTCGACGGGCGAAACGAAGATTTTGCCGTCACCGATTTTCTCGGTTTTGGCTGCGTTCACGATCGCTTCGATGGCTTCGTCAACTTGATCGTCATCCAAGACGATCTCAACTTTCACCTTAGGCAGGAAGTCGACGACGTATTCAGCGCCGCGGTAAAGCTCGGTGTGGCCCTTTTGACGGCCAAAACCCTTTACCTCAATAACTGAGAGACCCTGAACACCGACTTCTTGAAGGGCTTCCTTCACCTCGTCGAGCTTGAATGGTTTGATGATCGCTTCGATCTTTTTCACCGCTGGGCCTCCCTAATGGCTGGTTTCGACAGAACTCATTTCATTGGGATCGAGGGGAATCCAGCCGCTGCAGTGTAGGCGGCTGGATAGCAGGGGGAATTGGATGGGAAGTGACTGTATATTAATCGATCTGCACAAAAAGTAATCGAAAGTGAATCGCGAAAAGCGCAGTGAAGCGGCCGATCTGGGGGTGTCGAGACTCAGGAGTGCAGTTTCGCATCTCAAAAAATGGATTAAAATCCATAAATACCTCTGACACGCCAAATGCCTCGGAGCATCCGAGGCATTGCGTTTTAGACAAAAGGTGCCCGTTTAGGCTGCGTGCAGAACCTGCCCACGTGCGCGTGCGCCGTCAGCTGTGCTGATTTCAAGGCCATCCGCGTACAGGATATGCGGCCCATCACAGAAAATTTGGTAGAGGGTTTGCTCTTGCATGCCCAGATCGCAGATGAATTCACCATCCACCAGCGTGCGTGCGGCAACCAATGCGCGATCAGCTCCAAACAATGCCTGTGCGCGCCAGTCCCGTATCAAACACATCTGATCGCCAGCCAGGATCGCGTCGCGTTCAGGACGTGTATGACCAAGCGAACCAGCTGCCAGCGCAATCGTATGGACCATGCGTGTTGTGCGCTGGATATGCTCAATGCGGGTGATGCCGCTGTCACGTGTGATTACTTTGTCGCCGACATTGACAAATTCGACAGGCATTTCGCCTTCGAGCGTCAGCAGTGATGTGCCTTGTAGCAATCCCGTATCGCGGGATGCGTAAGGCGCGTATGGGCCCGTTTGTGGAGTTTTTCCACCAACGCGCCTGACCGTATTCGGTTTCATGGGCGTCTCTCTTCTTGTCTAAACCTACCTCAGGTTATTCATTAGAATATGACAAAAAGAAGTTAATGTCCCGCCCTTTTTGCGAGAGTGCCCTCTTAGAGGCATATATGTTAACTTTTTTTAACCAATTGCCTGATGCGTGTTCGAGAGGTGCGGTTTTTGGCGGTTGTTTATGTTGGTGTCAGCGGTGTGATGCTCTGCCGTTTCGATTTTGAGGCGGTTTGGGGGTGCTTGGGGGAGGGGCCTTCCACTCAAAATGACCTGTATTCAAAAAGACTTGTCGGAAAGGTGCTAGATCCCATTGACTTCACTGTGGTCGCCAGTATGAAGGCGGCATGCGGGTGTGGCGGAATTGGTAGACGCACCAGATTTAGGTTCTGGCGCCTATGGCGTGGGGGTTCGAGTCCCTTCACCCGCACCATAACAGACTCTCGGGACTGTATTTCCCCCTAAAGCCTTGAATGGAAAGGCTAATGCTGGGGTTCTAGGTCCTGTATTTCGGCAATATTCCAGACGGTCAGACAGGCATAGTTTTAGCACTATTTGACGTACCGCGATGTGGCCGGATTCCCATAGTTTAAAGGGGTTCGAGAGGAATGTGAGGGCTGGTTCTAGTTTTTCCTCGAACGACCCTGCTGGTTCCACCTGTTTTTCACGATTTTCGATGTGGCGGGCCTTTTGGCTGTCCAATTCATCGATCTTGTTCTCATAGGCCGCGATGACGCGTGCGTTTGTTGCGTCGAGAATTCGGGTGAGCAATGAATCAATCTGTTTGTCGCATTCTTTGATTTTCCGATCAGCGGCGCGGTGCATTTCCTTTGCCTGTTCTGAGCGCATGTCCCAAGCACGGCGGAACATGGCTGCTACAAGTGTCATCAGTCCTTTGGTCGGCTGCAGAGATTTGATCAGCACGCCGACCTCACCCTCGATTTGATCACGCTTGATGGATTTGCCGTAATGGTCACAAGCCTTTGTCTGGCATAGGTAATAGTGATAATGGCCGCCGTTTCCCTTGGTCACTGACGAGCGCAGAGGCACGCCACAGCCCGCGCAAGACACCATGCCACGCAGGGCGAACTCTGCCCCAATATTGGCGCGTCTCGGAGCTGTGGTGACGTTTTTACGACGCGCTTGTACCTTGTCGAAGACCTCGAGCGAGATCAGGCCTTCGTGCTGGGCTTTTAGCCAGTTGATGTCATAGCGGGTGCTGCAAATGTGCCCCGTATAGACGGGGTGTGTCAAAATATCCGTCACCCGCTGGCCGGTGACATCACCGCGTTTGTTGCGCGGGAATTCGGCGAAGCTCTCAAAAAAGCGCTTCACTTCCGCCTGAGAACCAAAACGCCCTGAGGAGAAGCCTTCAAAGGCTTCCCTGATGATCCCGTCAAAAGGTGGGTTGGGAACAAGCATTTTGCCTCGGCCTTTGACGGTGATGTATTTGAAACCGATTGGGCAGGTGTGAATCCAATAGCCGGACTTCATGCGGGCTTCCATTTTCTGCGCGACTTGCCGTCCGTTTTGTTTGCGCTCCAAAGCGCCTTGCGCGGCGATGATGGTTTCGATGAATTCACCTTCAGGCGTTTCGTCGAATTTGAAGTTCAGGCATTCGACACGCGCGTTACGTTTGCGAAACGCGTCACGCAGGTCCAGAAATGCCCGCGTATCGCGACTCGCGCGCTTTAAATCGTCGAAAATTATTGTAAATTTTTCATCAGGTTGCGCGTCAAGGAACGACAACAACGCGACCATTCCCGGACGTTTCATGAAACTACCGCCCCCAGTCATGGTGTCCGGAAAAACAGCAACGATATCTAGGTCATTGGCTTGTGCAAAAGCCCGGCACCGACTCTCTTGGCTTTCTAACCCGTGGCCATTAACCTCTTGAGATTTAGAGCTAATTCTACAATACGCTACAGCTTTTTGTGTCATGCCTTCTCCTTCTCAGTTGATTTTAGCACAGTCGAAAGCAACGCAGCGGCGAGATCGGGCTGTTTTCCACAGGAATTTTGTGCGGGTTGTTTGGGAGAGATATCCCAGCCAAGATCAACAAAGATCGTGACAATCGACCAGAGCGTCTCGATCAGTGCGCGCTTTTCCTCATCGCTGGCATCGACATGTTTCAGATCATCCAGCCAGTCTTGCCAGTCACAAACCAGTGCTGGTTGGGCATTTTGGGGCGTTGGAGTGGGCATAAAGCCTCCTTTCGTTTTATCTCCTCAGTTACGTTCACGGTATACCTGTGAACAAAAAGAGAACATTATTGCCATGTAAGTGCTTATGTGGCAAGGATTATTTTCCTAAGAGCGGCATGTGCACCTACATGTGTATGCATGTCTGTGACGGTCCTGTTGACCCGTCACAGGCATGCCCTTCGATCCGTTACCGATCACGAGAGGGGTCATGCGCTCTGTTCGGCTGGGCTTCTGTGCGGCGTTGCTCCTTGAAGGCATCGCGGTCAAGTTCTTGAGACTGGTGGTGCGTTCTGCGGGCCAATTCCGAGAGAGCCAGCATGTCTTTTGAACGGAAGCTGTTGGTGTCCTGGAGATTGCCATCACGGTCTTTGTAGGTTCGAGCCAAAGTGACGGAATGATACGTCCCTTTGTGGTTCTCATTCCGCCAGATTGCAGCCTTGAGGGAGCCTTCGCGCAAAGTCTCTGCGGGGCGGGAACGTTGGTCGTTATCAGACATGGGATTTCCTTTTGATTGAGTGTGTCTTGAGCGCGCAGCCCGGCGGTGCTCAGCCTCCCAACGTGCATTGAAGCTATGGGCATCAACGTCTGCTGCAAATTGGGGGGATGGTTTCAGAACCGGATGTGGGTGCTCTTGCGCCACCATAGACGGGTCTTTCGTTTGATGTGGTTTTGGTGCGGTCTCGTGCAGGTTGCTGTTGGCGGCAAATTGCCGCGTCAGTCGCAGATGGCGCAGTCGTTGCGTAAATTCACTGCCGGGCAGATCAGGTTGCGAGTTGGCGTAAGTGATGCCTTTAGACGTGCTCATGGATTACGCTGAAAGTCCTGTTTGGCATGCCACCCCGGTAGACAACAGGGTTTGTCCAAAGCCTTTTGCGACTGGTCGGGTTGGATTGGGTTGCGCCAGACTTCAGCACATTATGTCGACGCCAGAAGACACTGAACGTGGGCTTGCCTTATCGCGGTTCCAGAGGACCACTGCACCTCCTTATCGACAGCACAGGCATCAAGGCCGAAGTGGAATGCGCGCAAGCATCCCTCTCACACATGCAAGCATGTGCTGCCGGGCAGTGGGCGGTTCCAAACGCCGTATCTGGCGTAAGATACATATAGGCGTCGATGAGGAAACGTTGGAGGTGCGGGCCGTCGAAGTCACTAGCAGCAACATCGGTGATGCTCCCATGCTACCACCAAATCCCACCCGATCAAGACATCGGCAGTGTCACCGCAGACGGGGCGTATGACACCCGTAAATGCCACGAGGCGATTGCGGCGCGAGATGCCCATGCGGTGATCCCGCCGCGTAAGAATGCAAAGCCCTGGAAACCGACGAGCGACGGAGCGATTGCCCGTAACGATGCGGTCAATGCGCAACGATATCTGGGCCGCACCGTCTGGCGACGTTGGAGCGGATACCACCGCCGAAGTCGCGTCGAAACAACCTCTCGGGATCATGCTACGCATAACCCTGCCGGTCAGTGGATGCATTGTATGAAACTACTGGGCCAATCGTTCGTGACGCGGAAATCCAAATCCGCATCGCTGTGCTGAACCGCTACACAGCTCTTGGCATACCTATAACTGAGCCCGTAGGCTAAATCCGTCTGGGGTAAGGGGAAGAACGCCCTTCACCCAATTTGGGCAACAAAGCCATCCTGTTCCCAAACCGCAGCGTCATGTACCTCTCCTTTAACCACATCTGACAATAACTGTCGCGGAGTGTAGATATTTCCGTACCGTGCCGAGAACATCTCAAATCCATAGGTCTTTGCAACATCTGCCGCCAATCCATGCGGTGCAGGTTCGGAATCGACAGAATTCAAATCGGACTTTCGAACATATGCACCGATGTGCTGTGCAAAGCAGCTGCCGGCAGTTGCTATCCTATCCTCGGCAGATAAAAGGTGGCGCGGCTTGAAAATATCTGCGGTTAGAACATCCTGACCTTCCCGACAGTTTTTCCAGAACGCTGTTTTATGCTTAGAAGAAAAGGGCAAATGGCCGTGACCCAATAAAATTTTCAAGACGTTTTTAACGTACAGCTTTACATGCCGCGATGTAAATACCTTTTGGCCACGCGTCTGGGTGAGTTTGAAGGCATTCATCCCAATAGGGTCGGGAATTGCGCGTCGTTCTAATGGCGGACGTTGGCGTTTCATACTTGGAGATTGGGTTCGGATCACAGTGAACTTCTGCTTCTCGGACTCGCAACGAACGGTCCAGTACCACCGGCGTATTCCCGAAACCTTTTGATAGCATCAAAGAGTGATTTGGCACCTTTCATCTTGCTATTCTCCTAGTTAACCATATTTCGACCTTAAGTTGATAGGGTAAGGTTAACAGGATGCTAGTAATGAGGCAGTGATAACGTGGATCAGGCGGTTATGTTGAATGCATGAGTTATTCCCCAAACGTCATTTTCCTGCAATACTGCTCAGACTCTCTAAACGTTGACCAAAGCCATCTAAGAGTATTCCCTCAATTTCTTTCGGTGAAAGGTCACCAACTCTCCCAGTTGGCATTACTGTAGAGTCATTGTTTCCATGAAAAGTCCTAATAAACATCGGTTTATTGATATCTGAGTAGCAATTAAAAAACTGGTTCGCCTTGCGATGGTTACGCCTAAAAACATTGCAACGATTTCCAATTGGCGAAACAAGTGTCATCCCTGCTGCTACTGGGGTTTTTTCGTAGAATTCGCCAAAGGAATATTCGGATTCATTTGTTTTTGTCCGAAGGTAAAATCCGCGGCTGAATGAGATAACAAATGGATCCACCCTGTTTGTACCAACTTGGATCATCGTTTCGGCGTGTTCTCTCGTGCACGCTATGATTTCTTTGTGCACAGCATCATCATCGTCTAATCTAAATGATGCGATGTGCGTAGTTTTCGTATCGGTCGTTAGGAGATCGTAGGCTTGGTAGATAGCTCGTATATGGATCATCGTAGGTAGCTGAATTATTTGAAAGTTTTTATATCCTGCGACCAGAGATTTGAGCCGTAATAGCGGTTTTTCAGGGAACGAAGATGCAACCAAAATACCCAGTTTGAAATTTTCATCGGTCTGTCGAATCAGTGATGGGAGTGTCAAGTTCTCGAATAAATGAAATCTTTTTTCTAGTCTTTCAGGATTATACAAATAATTTTCGAGGTCACCACGCGCCATGTTCGAGATGGAAAACCCCCCCTCGGATAGGTACGAAAATCGTATTAAAGCCTTTATCTGAACTTTGGTTTGCACTAATTATCCACCCGTATTTCATGCCCTTAGACCTTATTCTTACCATTAACCGTTAGGCGCTTCAATCCAAGATTTGAGGAGAGATGTGAAGTGGCTTTGTAGCACAAATAATTTGATGGGATTCACTGTGTGAAGCCCGCATGATAATTGAACGCATGAGCAGTTGGGCCCCTACAAAGTACAAGACCAAGAATTGTTCGTGCTACAAAGCCACTTCACATGGATAACTCCAAATAAACACACTGTGTAAAGATTAGATAAAAAAGGGAGCAAAGTCCCTATTTCTGCCAATATTTGGTCGCGTACCCAACTCAAGTGACCCGCAATTATCTCTCAACATGAAGTTGTTGGGAGATAGAGATGGTTGAGTTAAAGCTAACGCAAGTTGTTGAGACCGGCCAGAACATTACTTCAGACCATTTTGGTGGTAACGTTATTGTTGGAGTAAACACAGATAATGGTACTCCGACCTATCAAAGTGAGCTTGCACACCAAGAGCTGGATATAAAAATTGCGAGGTATCCAGCCGGCGAGCCCGATCTGATGTATCGAGATGGAATGGTGATCAATGGATCCCTGCCGGATCACCTTGTCAATTTTTTGACGGCAGCCCGAGTAAGTGGCCAATCTGTAGTTATTGTGACTCCGACGCATGAAGGTTATCATGGCACTGATATATTAGCCGAGTTCACACGTTTGGTGATGGGCCAATTTTCTGATGTAGTTCACGCGTTTGAAATTGGAAACGAATATTGGAACCACCAAACAGAAACCTCATATGGTGAAGTTGCTAATGATAGTGTTTTGGCCATATTTGCTGAACTAGCCGGGCAGCACGAAGATGTACCCATTTGGGTGCAAATGGGTGACGCGGGAGGTCAAGCTAGTGAGTTTGCAAGTGGTGCGGCTCTAAGTGAAGGGATCGGTTGGCTTTGGCGAAATATTGGGGCCAACAATTTGATTTTGGATCAATTGACACCCGAAGCTCGAACAATAATCGATGGTGTTGTAGAGCATTACTACTTTAGAGAAAAGTCTCAAATTCTTAATGGCCTTTATAACGACCAAAATATTGTTCTTGACCACGAAGTTTGGCAAAGTGCATTTGGACGAGATTTAACGCTAAACATCACTGAATGGAACATTAGAACAACTAATTTGGATCAATTAGGTATCCGCGCAGCGTCTACTCTTATCGCTCAATTCTCCTTCATGATGGACATGGAAGTTGATGAAGCATACGTTTGGCCGCCCATGCATAATACGTCGACTGACTTATCAGGTAGTAGCAACGTTTTTTTGGATCCAGAGACTGGCATTGTAATAAATAGTATAGGCGGGGCCGCATTTGACCTAATGTCTTCGTCTTTGGCTGGCTTGCAATACCACCCATCTGCAACGACGAATGATAGTAGTTTGCTGGATGAGTATGTTTATGCTGATGCCGATAGGGTTGTCATATATGTAACATCTAGGTCAAACGAAACGGAAAGTGTATCATTTAGCCTTGGTGATTTCTTTACAGGTGCCTCCATTACTTCCGCGATTCAAATTGGATATGATCAAAAAAGCTCTGATGGAAGGCACTATGACTATGTACAAGGCAAGTTCGTTGATTCTGAATCAGTCATTATTGATGGTGAGCTGTACTATACCAACGAGCACGATGTTCGAGCTACCATTACAGAACACGACACCTCCCAATCTACCCACGATGGGATTTTTACATTCACCCTCCTTCCTTACGAAGTGATAGAATTGATTTATGAGCTTCCGAACTTTGAGAGAACTGTCGGTACGAGTGGAAATGATATAATTCGGAGTGAAGGTGGCAATGATTCATTGTTTGGCGGCAATGGCAGTGACATGCTTTTTGGCGGTGCAGGTGATGATTTTGTTGCTGGGGGTGCAGGGAATGATGTGCTGGATGGTGGCAGCGGTACGGATGATTTGCGTGGTGGTGACGGCAATGATTTGATCAGGGGCGACCTGGGGGAAGACACGATATACGGTGATGCGGGAAACGATACATTACAGGGCGATGGCGGCGCTGATCTGATCTTGGGTGACGTAGGGAATGATCGTCTCG
>JAWSVL010000005.1:0-399129 GCA_033851935.1 Sulfitobacter sp. | reverse complement strand
ATTCCCTGACCCAAAGAAAAAGAGCTGTCCAATACTGGAGCAGCTCTCTTTTATACTAGGTGAGGCACAGCCTCACCTCATCATTGTAGGACCGGGGCTTAGGTAGATAGAACTATCTTAGCTTCACGGAATGACAGAAGTTTCTTGGACTTCTCGTCCCAAAGGTGCAGTCGCGCGTTCGCAAAGCTTTCTTTGATCGTCATTCGGTTGATGTCGGCAAGACCAGAGTGGTCACGCAGAACTTCTGGTAGGCGATAGAATGGGATTCGACTGTAGAGATGGTGAATATGGTGGATGCCGATGTTTGCGCTGAGCCATTGAAGAACTGAGGGCAAGACGTAGTGTGAGCTACCTTGTAGAGCTGCTTCGTGCAGGTCCCAATCTTGATCTTCTTCCCAATGGGTGGTCTCAAACTGATGCTGAACATAGAACAGCCAAACGCCTGCTGTTGCAGCCAACAGGGTGGATGGAACAAAGATTAGCAGGATTGGCATAAGGCCACCAAAGTACCAAATCACAAAAAGCGCTGCGATGATTGCAGCATTTGTACACATTGCGCTCACCCAATAACGCGCTTTTTCCATCAAGCCGAGGGGAAGGCGGTTCTGTAGAAAGAACAAGTAACCAGGTCCTAAGCCAAACAAAACGACGGGATGCCGATACAGGCGGTAGCAAAAGCGTTTGTATGGTGTGAGGGCCTGATATTCTGCAACAGTGAGTGTTGAGATGTCGCCAATGCCGCGCCGGTCCAGATTGCCGGAAGCGCTGTGGTGCATAGAGTGGGTTCTGCGCCAGACATCGTATGGTGTGAGTGTTAGAACGCCAATCACACGTCCGACCCAATCGCTAAGCGCTCGCTCCTTGAAGAAAGAGGCATGGCCGCAATCGTGTTGGATAGCAAAAAGCCGAAGCAGGAAGGCCGCGTTACAAAGCGAGATGGCGAGAGTCAGCCATGCGCTGATAGAAAGGGTCCACCATGCGAGCGCCCAGAGGGCAATGAACGGTCCAAGAGTGATGCCAAGTTCATAAAAACTACGCCACGTGCTTGGCTCGCGATAGCTCGCGAGAACTTTTACCCAGTCCCGCGCACGCGTCGGATCGGAGGATTTATCTAAATAACCAGATTGTTTGATCATGTGCCTGCTTCTTATCATTGTTGGCAGTATTGATAAAGCAATGTGCCCAGTGAACAACTTATAAAGCGATCAGGAGCATCAAGATTCCGTAAAGAACGGAGAAAAACCTACGATTTTAGTTCGTTTTCACTTTTGACGCGACAAACTGCCGCTTTGGAAGCGTCAAGGTTCCCTGTTTTTGCTGCGGCTATTGGGAATATCTGACGGATTGGTTGCTCGATTTCGCCTATAGGTTGGGTGTCGAAGGTGTTGGACGTGAGGAACTCCTTAAGATGTCGCCCAGTTGCGCGATCGAGGGGGTAGCCCATCGCAGGATCGGCCGAAATCTAAGAGTTGGGGTAGTCGGTCAGCCAGTACTGCAAATAGGATTAAATCTGCCCTTGCTACAATGGGCGACTCACCCTATACGCGCCTGATTGCACGGGGTATGCCATTGGCGTGCCCTGTTTACGTTAGACTAAAGCGCGAAGAGGGAGCACGATGAGCGTGCGTCCTCCAATCCGTCTCCATCCCGAAGATAAGGGATTTGTATTATGGCTGCTAGCCAAAACATCCGCATCCGCCTGAAGGCGTTTGACTATCGGGTGCTTGATGCTTCCACTCAGGAAATCGTCAACACCGCAAAGCGCACTGGCGCTTCTGTTCGCGGCCCAATTCCGCTGCCGAACAAAATCGAAAAATTCACCGTTCTACGTGGCCCGCACGTTGACAAAAAATCCCGTGACCAGTTTGAGATCCGCACGCACAAGCGCCTGTTGGATATCGTTGATCCGACTCCCCAGACCGTTGACGCGCTGATGAAGCTCGACCTCGCCGCTGGTGTGGACGTCGAGATCAAGCTGCAGTCATAAGCGTAGGAGGGTAATATTATGTTGCGCTCAGGCGTTATTGCAAAAAAGATGGGCATGACCCGTCTATTCATGGAAGACGGGAAGCAGATCCCTGTAACCGTTCTTCAGCTCGATAACCTGCAGGTTGTTGCACAGCGTACAATCGAAAAGGATGGCTATGTGGCTGTTCAGCTCGGTGCTGGCACAGCAAAAGCAAAGCGGACGTCTCAGGCGATGCGCGGCCACTTTGCAGCTGCTAAGGTTGAACCCAAGCGTAAAGTTGCAGAGTTCCGCATCGATGCGGACGCGATGATTGCTGTTGGCGAAGAGATCGTTGCCGATCACTATTTCGCTGGTCAGTATGTCGACGTTGCCGGTACTTCTATCGGTAAGGGCTTTCAGGGCGCGATGAAGCGTCACAACTTTGGCGGCTTGCGTGCGACACACGGTGTTTCGATCTCTCACCGTTCGCACGGTTCCACAGGCCAGTGTCAGGATCCCGGTAAGGTTTTCAAAGGCAAGAAAATGGCCGGTCATATGGGCGCAGCCCGCGTGACAACCATGAACCTTGAGGTTGTTAAAACTGATACAGCACGTGGCCTGATCATGGTCAAAGGCGCTGTTCCAGGCTCCAAAGGTGGTTGGGTGACTGTTAAGGATGCGGTTAAGAAACCGTTCCCCGAAAACGCACCAGTGCCAGCCGCTCTGAAATCAGCAGCTGCTCCTGCAGTTGAAGCAGCCGCAGAAACTCCTGCGGAAGGTGGTGAAGCATGAAACTAGACGTCATCAAACTCGACGGCGGTGCTGCCGGATCGATCGACTTGGACGAGGCCCTGTTCGGTCTTGAGCCACGCGCCGATATCCTGCACCGTGTTGTCCGCTGGCAGCGTAACAACGCGCAGGCCGGTACTCACAAGGTAAAGACGCGTCGCGAAGTCAACTATTCCACCAAGAAGATCTATCGCCAAAAAGGCACCGGTGGCGCACGCCACGGCGCTCGCTCGGCACCGATCTTTCGTGGGGGCGGTATCTACAAGGGTCCAACTCCTCGTAGCCACGGCCACGAACTGACAAAGAAGTTCCGTAAACTGGGTCTGCGCATGGCGCTCTCCGCAAAGGCAAAAGCCGGCGCGTTGGTCATCATCGACGATGCAGCATCAGACGGTAAAACATCCGCACTGGCCAAGCAGGTTTCTGCATTGGGTTGGAAGCGGGCGTTGATCATTGACGGTACATCCGTAAATGAGAACTTCCTGCAAGCCGCGCGCAACATTGAAGGTCTGGATATCCTGCCGACAATGGGCGCAAATGTATACGACATCCTGAAGCGTGATACACTTGTGATCACCAAATCCGGGATTGAAGCACTGGAGGCCCGTTTGAAATGAGCGCGAAACCAGAACATTACGATGTGATCCGCAAGCCGATCATCACCGAAAAAGCGACAATGGCATCTGAAGCCAATGCCGTGGTTTTCGAAGTGGCGATTGAAAGCAACAAGCCTATGATCAAAGAAGCTGTTGAAGCTCTCTTTGGTGTTAAGGTGAAGGCCGTGAACACGTCCATCACTAAAGGTAAAGTGAAGCGCTTCCGCGGTCAGCTGGGCACACGTAAAGACGTGAAAAAAGCCTATGTGACGCTTGAAGAAGGCAACACAATTGACGTGAGCACTGGCCTGTAAGGTCCGCTCATATTAGTGACAATGAAGAGCCCTGCCGGAGACGGTGGGGCTTTTTCGTTTTGAGTGTTGGTGAATTGGGTTTCTCGACACCTAGCATACTGCAGCTTGTGGTGTTTCTGTCGTTTACCAATAGTAGCTTGCATTGATTTTTGTCTCGCCGAATATCACGAAGTTGACTTAGAAGGCCTAAACTTGAAATGCTGTAGTCGTACGGTGGGCAGCTAACTAAACGATGAAAGCTGCCCTTTTGACGCTTTTTGCGTTAGTTTTGTGTCCAGAGAAATGACACTGCCGTTTGTTGGCTTATTTCTGTTCTACCTGCATCGCAATGATCAAGGTCTGCAATGAGTGGCTTACCATATTTTTTCGAGAAGGCTTCATCGCCTGCTTTTATGGCTGCTATAGCAGCGTCTTTGCCCTTGAATACCGCGACACGGTTGAGGACGGGCTTTACCCGGTCATCCTCTAGCTTACTTATTGCTATATTGCTGCAACGGTTAGCGATGCCTACAGCAATGCTGTACGTTGCGGTTTTTTCTAGGTCTGTCAGTGCGTACCACTTGATAGCGGCCGGCTGCGAGCGTCGCTCGGCTTCGAATTTTCCGAAATCTTCGATTTCCCGTTCACATCCCAATATGGTGAATGTGGCGAGTATGGCTAACGCATTTCTTATCATAACTTTTCCAAATATTCGGCATTCCCCAAGTGGAAAGCCATTTCTCTAAATTTGGATAAGGTCGGTATTTTGTTCAACTTGTTTCACCAGCGACGCGCCCTTCCGCTCGTCCGGGTTGTAATTCGGGTACAGATTTCGATCTGAGTGAGCTAGAAACACAGTAACCGGACAGTGTGCGGTGGACTCCGATTGGACAGTCGATCAAATTGATTGCTATTGGTTTGAGCTTGATAAATTCTGGGAAAGCGCAACCAAAGGGGGCACTGTCCATGCCAAGTAGATTACGTCTGATATTTGCCATCCTCCTTGCGGTCTTAATGCTAGCCCAACCCAGCTGGGCAGATGGTGATCATGCTCCGATTGGCGACGCCGTGGATGAACTGCCGCTGTTCGATGCACATATCCACTACAAGGAGCCAGCATGGGGACCGTACCCCGTGGAAAAGGTGATCCGGCTTATGGACCGTTCGGGGGTGGCCATGGGATTAGTCTCTTCTACCCCTGACGAGGGGACGATCAAGCTGTGGGAATTTGCCCCGAACCGCATTGTGCCAGAGTTGCGGCCTTACCACGGGGATGCAGGGTCATCGAACTGGACCGAGATGCCGACGATGGAAGGCTATCTAGAGGGCCGTCTTGATAAGTATCCCCATCAAGGTATCGGAGAGTTCCATATTCGTAACCGCTCAATGTGGGACCGTGCATTGTTTCGTCGAATTATTGATATGGCGAAAGAACGCGACCTTTTTTTGCATGTGCACTCCGATGCAAAACCGATCCGCTGGCTCTATAATCTGGACAAGAACGTCAAGATCATCTGGGCGCACGCAGGATTGGGCGAAGATGCGGATACGGTGTACAGGGTGATGAAGCGGTATCCAAATTTGATGGCCGATACCTCCCTGCGGGAGTTCGCAATCCGCGGTTCAGGAGATGATCTAAATCCCAAATGGAAAAAGATTATATTCGAGTTTCAGGATCGTCTGATGATCGGCAGTGACACATGGGTGAATACGCAATGGGATAACTACGATTCCATCATGGCATCAAACCGCGCTTGGCTGTCCAAGCTGCCGCGTTCCGTCGCAGAGAAGATCGCGTATAAAAACGCCGAGCGTGTATTTGGACGTGATGTCTCCATGGAGCTGATCGGAAAGCGGTGAAAACCCGCTGATAGTTGGGGGCAGGGGCTTTGCGGTGTTAAAAAAGGTTGCTTATGCAGGACTAAAGGCGCATGGGAGACGTGCGACGTTACTACATCTATCGGAATCACTGCTCCTTACGGCTCAGTCATACGATCTTTAACTGACTTAGCCGACCTGCCGCATTCTGCGGGCAGACTATAAAAGGAATACACTGATGGCCAACGGCACAGTAAAATGGTTCAACTCCACAAAAGGCTTCGGCTTTATCGCACCTGAAGGCGGCTCCAAGGACGTGTTCGTACACATCTCCGCCGTTGAGCGCGCAGGCCTCACAGGTTTGGCAGACGACCAAAAAGTAACATTCGACATCGAAGCAGGCCGCGACGGTCGCGAATCCGCGACGAACATCGTTCTGGCGTAAGCCAGTCGGCTCCTTCGGGAGCCGTGTTTAGAGAATTTGAAAGGGCGTAGCTGCGCGGCTACGCCCTTTTTCGTTTGCTCCTTGCGGTGCAGGTCCTGTCACAGTTTAATCCATGGCAAGCACGCCCTCCCGATAGGGGGCCAATCTTCAATCGATCTGAAACGACTGGGGTAATGTAGTGAAGCGTCACATCGGCAAGATTTTCGAGTTCAACTGTGAAGATTACGTCTTCTATGGTTTGTGCGTATATTATGATGAAACATTTGGGTATTTGTTGCGGTTCTCCTTGGGGCGAGAGGCAATCCAGGAGAATTTATGTGCAACTCAAAAAAATGACTCAATCACGCTCGATGCGTTTACTATTCTGGATGCGTTGATCCGAAGGAAGCAAGCTTTTTCCGTCGATAAGGTGCTAGGGTTCAAGCCTTTCTTTCCGCCTTTACGTGGTGGCGGTGGGAAAAGGCCTGATGGGACGTTAAAATCATTCATGATCTATGATGAAGCAGGTTGGCGGCCTGTCGATCGTGATGATCCGGTGCTGCCAAGCCTATCAGTCTGTAGGATTTTGGGTATTGGTACCATAAAGGATCTTTTCGTGTCCGGAATGACGAGAATGGACGTTTTTAATCTCGAACAACCAGTTTATTAGGTGGAGGCCGTTGGAAAAGTACTGATGCCGATCAGGGGATCGGCTGTTGGGCTTGACCCCACTCCTGCCACGCCCTAAACGACCCTATCGGCACAGCCCCAGATTCGTCTGGGGCTTCGTCTTTGTGCATAGGTTAAACCTTGCATTATCTACTGGGACCTTCGGGGCCCTCTAACCACAGCGTACCTACGGGGACGCATACAAGCAAAACGGAAGACAGAGAACATGGCACTCAAGTCGTACAAACCGACGACGCCAGGCCAGCGTGGGCTGGTACTGATTGACCGTTCGGAGCTTTGGAAAGGTCGCCCTGTAAAGGCCCTCACTGAGGGACTTAGCAAGCACGGCGGACGGAACAACACCGGACGGATCACAATGCGTCGCAAAGGTGGTGGTGCAAAGCGCCTCTACCGTATCGTAGATTTCAAACGCAACAAATTGGACGTCACAGCGACGATCATGCGTATTGAATATGACCCTAACCGGACCGCGTTTATCGCGCTGGTTAAATATGCAGACGGCGAGCAAGCCTATATTCTTGCCCCTCAGCGTATTGCTGTTGGTGATCAAGTCGTGGCATCCGCCAAGGCCGACATCAAACCCGGTAACGCAATGCCATTCTCTGGCATGCCAATCGGTACAATCATTCACAACATCGAGATGAAGCCAGGCAAAGGCGGCCAGATCGCCCGTGCAGCCGGTACATACGCCCAGTTCGTTGGTCGTGATGGTGGCTACGCCCAGATTCGCCTTTCCTCAGGTGAACTGCGTTTGGTACGTCAGGAATGCATGGCCACTGTTGGTGCCGTGTCTAACCCAGACAACTCGAACCAGAACTACGGTAAAGCGGGCCGCATGCGTCACAAGGGTGTTCGCCCAAGTGTTCGTGGTGTTGTCATGAACCCGATCGATCACCCACACGGTGGTGGTGAAGGTCGTACGTCCGGTGGTCGTCACCCGGTTACCCCTTGGGGCAAGCCGACCAAAGGTGCCAAGACTCGTAACAAGAAAAAAGCGTCAAGTGCTCTGATCATCAGATCGCGCCACGCCAAGAAAAAGGGACGTTAATCTATGTCTCGTTCAGTATGGAAAGGTCCTTTTGTTGACTCTTATGTCCTCAAAAAGGCCGAAGCCTCTCGTGAGAGCGGTCGTAACGAAGTGATCAAGATTTGGTCACGTCGTTCCACGATCCTTCCTCAGTTTGTTGGTCTGACATTCGGTGTCTACAATGGCCACAAGCATATCCCAGTAAACGTCACAGAAGACATGATTGGTCAGAAGTTTGGTGAATATTCACCAACGCGGACCTATTACGGTCACGCAGCTGACAAAAAAGCGAAGCGGAAATAAGCCATGAGCAAGGATAAAAATCCCCGCCGCGTGGCAGACAACGAAGCACGTGCAAAACTGCGCATGCTGAAGACGTCGCCGCAGAAACTTAACCTCGTTGCAGCAATGATCCGCGGCAAGAAGGTAGACAAGGCTCTTACGGACCTTACCTTCTCCAAAAAGCGTATCGCAGTAGACGTGAAGAAATGTCTTCAGTCCGCAATTGCCAATGGCGAGAACAACCACAACCTCGACGTGGATGAGCTGATCGTAGCCGAAGCCTATGTAGGCAAGAACATGACACTCAAGCGTGGTCGTCCACGTGCGCGTGGCCGTTTCGGCAAGATCTTGAAGCCGTTTGCGGAAATCACAATCGTCGTACGTCAGGTTGAGGAGCAAGCATAATGGGTAATAAAGTCAATCCAATCGGCATGCGCCTGCAGGTTAACCGTACTTGGGATAGCCGCTGGTATGCTGACACGAAAGATTTCGGTGATCTTCTTCTTGAAGATCTCGCGATCCGTGCGTTCATCAAGAAAGAGTGCCATCAGGCGGGTATCTCCCGTGTGATCATCGAACGTCCGCACAAAAAGTGCCGCGTTACGATCCACACAGCACGCCCTGGTGTTATCATCGGTAAGAAGGGTGCAGACATCGAAGGTCTGCGCAAGAAACTTGCCGCGTTCACCGACTCCGAATTGCACCTCAACATTGTTGAAGTTCGCAAGCCAGAGCTCGATGCTGCACTTGTTGGTGAGTCCATTGCTCAGCAGCTGGAGCGTCGTGTATCTTTCCGTCGCGCTATGAAGCGTGCGGTACAGAACGCAATGCGTATGGGTGCCCTTGGTATCCGTGTGAACCTTGCTGGCCGTCTTGGCGGTGCAGAAATCGCGCGTACTGAATGGTACCGTGAAGGTCGCGTTCCGCTCCACACACTGCGTGCCGACATCGATTATGCACATGTTGAAGCAATGACCGCCTATGGTATCATCGGCATCAAGACGTGGATCTTCAAAGGCGAAATCATGGAACATGATCCAGCTGCCCGTGACCGCAAGGCACAAGAAATGCAAGACGGCCCAGCACCTCGTGGTGCCGGCGGTCGGCGTTAAGGAGTAGATAGATGCTACAGCCAAAACGTACGAAATTCCGTAAGCAGTTCAAAGGCTCTATCAAGGGTCTTGCGAAGGGCGGGTCTGACCTGAACTTCGGTACTTACGGCCTCAAAGCACTTGAGCCGGAGCGGGTAACTGCTCGTCAAATCGAAGCTGCACGTCGTGCCATGACGCGTCACATGAAGCGTCAAGGCCGTGTCTGGATCCGTATTTTTCCAGACGTACCTGTCACATCTAAGCCCGTCGAAGTTCGGATGGGTAAAGGTAAAGGTTCCGTCGACTTTTGGGCATGCAAGGTCAAGCCAGGCCGCGTAATGTTTGAAATCGATGGCGTCAACGACGACATCGCACGTGAGGCCCTGCGCCTTGCCGCGATGAAGTTGCCGATCAAAACACGCGTCATCGTACGCGAAGACTGGTAAAACGGCGGGTCTGCGTGAGTAGGCTCTGTAGAACCGGAGGCAGGGCGTTTCAATGAAATGCCCGTTCCGGTCCCGATAAAATGGAATGCCCCTGCTGAGAAATCAGTGGGGGCATTCCATTTAGATCAACGCGTCTTGTTCGTTTGTGAAGCCGCCGGTCATGTTAGGGCTTTGGATGCTTTGGTTTTCATTGCCGAGCCAGTAGGTTTGGAGTTGCTTGACTTGGTTGTTTCAAAATCTACAAGATTATTCGCTGCCTTCGATGTGTTGATCAGAGTGATGCCAGGCTTTGATGAAATGCAGCTGGATGTGTTGCTGAGATTTTTAGCATCTTATTTAGAACCCCTTAACTTGATGCGCAGAATAGATCCTGATCTCTCGACCCGCTCGTAGCGAGCTTAATGTTGATCAAGGTTTGTCTAGGCTAGAGCACATATTCGCGTGTAAAGGAGGGGGACGGTCAGTTCGGGGTAGTGTGTAACGGGTCGATCCGGCATAGTCATTGGAAGCAAGATCCTTAAAGAAGCCACCTGAGTGTAGAATGCCGCAATCTCCTGAAAAAATTGTTCCTTTCCCCAGATTGCTGTTTCGTCCCGATCCGGTTATCGGATGGTCTTTGACGCCAAAATATGCGGTACGGGTACCCTATCGTGATGGTAATGTGATCCAGCACATCGGACCCGACGGCTGGCGTCGCGTACCGCGACAGCCAGAAAAAGGGCAGCAGGTGGCGGTCTATGGATGCTCGTTTACCTACGGCACAGGGCTGACGGATGAGGAGACGTTCTGTGCGTTATTGCAACAGAAACATCCAAGTCTGCGGATTCTAAACCGGGGGATTGGTGGGCATGGTACAGTACAAAACCTGCTGCAACTGCGCCGCGATATTTCTGCAGGTGCGGTTGATGCTGCAATTTTTGCAATCATCAGTGATCACCGGTTTCGCAATATCGCGCACCCCCAGCGGATGCGGCAATATTTGGCTCCGGCATGGTACGAACTAGGCGTCGAACATGTGCCAGTGGCAAAGCTGACCACCCAAGGCAAGGTTGAGATACATTATCAAGATCTGTGGCAGCCAGTGGTCCGTGACGCGGAATTCAGTATGTTTTTGCCAGACGATTATATGATCAATATCGCGACGCTGGCAGTTCTTGAATTGGTCCGCGACACAGCGCGTGATGCGGGTATTCCGCTGCGCTTTGTCTTGCTGGATCAGTATGATCCTGATTTTACCAGTGCTGTTTTGGGGCGTTTTGAAGATGCCGTCGATATTTCAACACCCCAGGACCGCGATCATACGTTTTTGCCGCGCGATTTGCACCCCAATCCCAACGCCAATATGCTGTTTGCACAACGGCTTGATCCAGCGATAGCGGGTCTGCGCAATGGCCTTGCTGTCCGAGATGTATCATGAGCAGCGATGAATACATCCTTGGCGTCTCTTCGCATTTCCATGACGCGGCTGCTGCCCTTGTGCAGGGCGACCGCATTATTGCCGCTGCGCAAGAGGAACGGTTTAGTCGCAAGAAGGGTGATTGGCAGTTCCCCGAGCAAGCGATCGCGTATTGCCATTCGCAAATCTCGGAAGGAGCGGTGCCTGACGTTGTGGCCTACTATGAAGATCCATCTCTCAAGGTTCAGCGTATTTTGGAGACTGCCCGTAGGGTCGCCCCGCGCGGTGCGCCACTTTGGCCGCGGTTGTTGAAAACGGTGAAAGAACTGTCAACGGAGTTGCCTAAGCAGCTCCTACAAGTGGTAGGCGATGCCGAGCGCATCGTATTTGTACCCCACCATAAATCACATGCCGCCTCGGCATTTTACCCTGCTCCTTTTGAGAATGCGGCAGTTTTGGTTTTGGATGGCGTCGGGGAATTCTCAACAACGACCATGTGGTCGGGAACATCTCAAGGCCTGAAACCAACGGCTGAAATCACCTTTCCTCACTCGCTTGGTCTGCTCTATAGTGCGTTTACGCAATATTGTGGCTTCAAGGTTAACACAGGTGAATACAAACTGATGGGTCTCGCCCCGTTTGGTGAGCCCTTGTTTGCGCGCCAGATTCGTAACACGTTGATTGATTTGCGCGCAGACGGCTCGTTTGCGTTGAACATGGCGTATTTCGGTTTCGAAACGCGATCGAGCACAACGTCACCGCTTTTCGAATTGTTATTCGGTCAACCCGAGCGACGTCCGGATGCGCCAATCACCCCGTTTCACATGAATATTGCTGCATCCGTTCAGTTCGTGCTGGAAGAGGTCGTGCTGCGTTTGGGGCGGACAGCGTTGCAACGATCCGGTCATCGTAACCTGTGCCTGGCTGGTGGTGTTGCGTTAAACTGTTTGGCGAATAGCAAACTGCGAACTGAATTGGCCGAGCTTGAGGGATTGTGGATACAACCTGCTGCGGGCGATGCAGGTGGCGCATTGGGAGCAGCATTGGAAGTGGCGCATAGCCGCCGCAAGGTGCCTGTAATGCGACCTACGCGCAAGGTTGACGCGATGGAGGGCACGGGGCTGGGACCGGCGTTTACAGATTCGACTATCCACAGCGCGTTGGTGACTGCGGGGCTGTCGTTTGAGAAGATCGATGATCCTGCAACTTATGCCCATGATGTAGCGGCAGCTTTGGCGGACAAGCAGGTGGTGGGGCACTTCGATGGGCGGATGGAATTTGGTCCGCGCGCGCTTGGTCAGCGATCGATCCTTGCCGATCCGCGCGGAAAGGAAACTTTGAACCGCGTAAATCGGAGTATCAAGTACCGCGAAGACTGGCGCCCCTTTGCCCCTGTAGTACTTGATGACAAGGCCGCTGAGTATTTTGATGGCCCGTTGGACAGCCCTTATATGCTTTTTGTGGCCAAGTTGAAGCCGGTACATCGTGGTTCAGGGGATTTGGCGCAGGCGCGGGCGCGCGGGCTGAGCACTCCGATGGAGCTTCAGGAGGCCGTTACTGGTGTTGTGGACGCGGTGAAACATGTTGATTTCAGTGCTCGTTTACAAACGGTTTCGGGTCGGGGAACTGACGCACGCCGGATCGGGAAGATTGTAGCTGCTTTCGATGCGATTACTGGCTGTCCCATGTTACTGAACACTTCGTTTAACGTGCGTGGAGAGCCGCTCGTCTGTAGCCCTGTGGATGCGATTGAGTGCTTTCTAAATACGCAAATGGATGTGTTGGCGATTGGATCATTTGTGGTGCGTAAATCGGAGCAATCTGATTGGGCCAAAAAAAGCGCTGGGAGGAAAAAATTTGCCGCTGACTGATATCGCAAATTTGATGGACCAGATGCAGAGCCTGTTTGCTGCGGCCCCCATAGAGCCAACGCAGGCTGATCAGGGATGGCAAGAGGAAAGCTTGCTAAACCCGCCGATGCCGCAGCTTGTGAGGGGGGCTCGTAGCTTTGCGCAAGTGTACGGCGTCGATGGGGGGGCCATGCTGGAGAAAATGGCGGCAGACGCCGATAGCGGCGGTGATGCGGCTATGGCCAATCTGCTTCGTACATTGGATACCGGATTGCGCGAGGGAGCATTTGATTTGCCCAAAGCGGCAGTCCCCGCGCCGCGTTTCGGCCGGTTTGTCTATCCTGTTGTCTAGTGCGAATTGAACCCGCTAGGCCCCTCTTTTAGATCATCGATAAAGGATTGAAGGCTACTGGCATTTTGTAGGTCATTGTTGGGAAAGAGGGACAGATTGTGGCCCTCAGCCCGCCCGATCGTTGTCGGACGCACAAGCTTATTAGTCAGACTGCTATGAATGGGCTGGCCAATAAATTGCTCGATACGGTCACGGTATACATGAGGCTGCGCGCAAAAGTCTTCATATTGGATCAACAGGAAGCGGCCTTTCATTTTTGTGCGACCGTATTCGATTGCTGCGCGGTTTGCGGCTGTCCAAAATCGTAGCTGGCGTAGGGGCATTGCTGTGTCAGGTGCGTGGGTTAAGCCGTAGAGATGGCTCCAATGGATCATTTGCCAAAGGTTGTCGGAAAACGCCATATCAAGACCGTCGCGCACAATGTGTATATATCGCAAGTCGTCGATAAGGCGGTCAAGGTGTGGCAGGAAAATATGGGTATTAGGCTCTTTCCAACCCCATGGCCTTTGGATGTCTACCGTGTCGACTTTACTGGTAAGGAGGGTATCGAAATAGCTCGAAATTGCCCCGCAGTGCCAGTTTCCAATGGGGGGGAGGTCATTGCGTAACTGTTCTAGCAGCGCGATCTCTTCGTCTGGAACACCATCTGCCAATCCTGTGGTCATCGCCCGGGTAAACAGACGCACGGACGTGGCCACGTCATCTGGATCAAGGGACGCAGGGGCAGGGGAGCGAGCCCAAGCTGCGCGCTTAAACAGAATGGTAAACCATAGGTTGTCCAGTGGTCGGTTTTGGCAGCTGCCCATGTATAGACCAGCAGCCTGCAAAAGTGCAGAAAAAACGCGCGTGCCGCTACCACCAAGCCCACCGATAGCTACGGGTGGGGGGCTTGTGTGGGCAGCACCTAACATTAGATTTCCAGTTTTATGACATATCATATTTAGTAGCAGTTATACGTTCACTGGTCTGGCAGCCAGCGGTACAATTGGGAATGTGCTGCGCAACGACGGGCGCGCAGCACATTTTGTCTTCTTCAGCTGCGCGAGGGGTATACCCCTACGATCGCGATGCAATAACGGATCACGGATGTCGGGTCTAAATGGCTGAATGAAATGTTCGAGCCGGTGGATCCGATCATACTCTCGGACATTAATACGGTTGAGGGTTGGACAGAATAGATGGTTTCATCCCCTGTTCCGTCAGGTGGGGCAGCTGCCAGAACTTTGCCTCCTGGTCCGGCCTTGTTACCATCGGCATTGTTTCCATTCACTCTGTGGTTATGTGATGCAAGATTGGCCTCTGTCAAAGTGGTGCTTTCGTTTCCAATGCGCTGACCGATTGACACATGAGATAGTCCTGGACCCGAGCCTTGTCCGACAGGAATACGGCTTTCTAGGTCGGGGAGGCCAAATGTGGTGCGCCCGTCTCCGCCATAGATGGTACCCAAAAGAGAAAACAGTGCGGAAAACTGACTAATGGCCAAGAGGTCACCATTGGTAGCAGCATATCCTCTGGGGCAAAAACCATAAATGCCCATCGGGACAATCTCACCTAGGTAGGGGTTGGACTCGGCCTGTGCATTGTTAGGTGCAGTTGTAAGAGAGAGTGAGAGCGCAAGCATAGAAATTGCAGTGGTTTTGGAAAGTTTTAATATAAACATTTGTGAATCTCCGGTTTTTTTCGGCGTAGCTATTACAAGATTTCGACGCAACTGCCTCAGTTGCGTGAGGGGAAGGTGCCCCCTGTGGAAATGCAGTGTAAAAGGCCCAATTTGGGATCAGTGATGGGAAAGGATCGTCCGCCCCCACTTGATGTGATCATTTCTTCCGCCATCTGTCTATCCGCCGGGGCAGTTGAATAAATCGTCTCGTTACCAGTGCCGCCAGTAGGTGCAGCAGCCAACAGTTTGCCGCCCGGTCCTGCTTTGTCACCGTCTAGATTGTTGGCGTTCACCACGTGGTTGTGGGATGGCATTGTTGTTTCGGTCATCGTAGCTGTCGTGGCACCGGTTCTTGCGCCAAGTGTCGCGATTGGCAAACCTGGTCCGGATCCTTCGCCAATCACAACCCGTCCTCTCAGATCAGGCATAGCGAAACTTGTCCTGCCATCGCCTCCGAAGGTTGTACCATACAGTGAATACAAGGATTGGTTAGTATTGATGGAGAGTATTTGCCCTTCGGCAGCAATCCAACCACGCGGGCAAAAGTTGAAGCCGACGATCATCAATTCCCCGAGAAGAGGGTCCGCGCCCGCTTCGACCCGATTTGGAAGGAAGAAGGATGTGGTGCTGAGCGTTATGGCCAGTACGGTGGAGTAAAAGATTGGTTTGATATTCATGATTTATGCCTTCATCAGAAAATAGCTTTTTGGCTGGTCGAGCAAGCTGGTTTACAGTTCGATCTGTAGAAGTTGGATCAGCTGCGCGACGGGAAAATACCCTGAATTGCGATACAATATGTCATTACCAAAGATGGATCTGTTACGCTGATGGAGCCGTTGCCGCCCGTGTTACTTATCATGCTGGAAGACATTTGAACTGTTGCGGGCTCAAGGGAATATATTGTTTCGTTGCCCATGCCGCCCGGAGGTGCAGCAGCCAATAACTTACCTTTTGGCCCCGGTTTGTCGCCGTCCAAGTTATTCGCTCTTACAGCATGAGTATGTGCCGGTAAGTTATCAGCTGTTAATGTGACTGAAGTGCTTCCAAATTTTTGTCCTTGCCGCCGAGTTGCCAGCCCAGGACCTGTTCCCTCATCCATAGCCGTCCGTCCCCGCAGATCGGGCAAACCAAATGAGGTTCTACCGTCCCCGCCGTAGGTCGTTCCAATAAGTGAAAATACTGCTGTATACTGACTGATTGGCAATAACTGTCCATCGGCGGGGAGCCAACCACGCGGGCAAAAATTGGCCCCGGTAATTAAGATGTCGCCTAAATAGGGGGTGTTATCTGCAGTGGCAGGTGCTGTTGTGACCGCCAGCGTAGCGGTTAGCGTGAGTGCGGCAACCGCGACTCTAAATCGATTTAGACTAATGGACATTTTTCGTTTCCTGAAAATTGGTTAATTTAACTAGTGTTCTTTATACATAGAATTTAGAAAAAAATCTCGAAATCTGCTAAGCGTTAAATTTATCTTAACAGGTTCATTTATACATCGTAGTCAGGAAACCTGATTGTTTGATGGAAAACCCCGTGTGGTTGGTGCGATGCAGACCCGCCAATATCCCAACCCAACCCGACATGAGTTGTATGAAGCGGCCTCGACTATTGAGAGCATCCTAGTCTGCTAGGCAACAGGGACGTCAATCAATAGTGACTTGGAAGCACGCCCAATCCTAAGTTAGAAACAGCCCAGCGTAATTTTCGCCGCGTTCAAATGAAATGAGGAACAGCGGCATCCTATTGAGTATTGAATGTTTGTGATACATCGCCTGCAGCAAGCCGGAGCAACCTAATCCACCTGCCGAGTTATCGTGTAATGTGTGCCCGGATCAAACGATTGTGTGAATGTCGAAAACGTACCGTCAGCCCATGTGACTTGCAGTGCAGTGACAGTTGCATCACCCAACCCGAAATGCACCTGCGGAGCGTCAAAAGACATGAAGCCACCGCCGAGTTGAACCTCGCGGGTCTGGGTTCGTCCGGCACTGTCTTTCAATGAGACAATCGCGCCAATGCCATCTCGATTCCCCTGAAAATCTTCCAAAGACACCACCAGGCCTGGATCTTGAGCAGTATTTATGAAAACCGCGAGCGGCCCGTTGATAGGGTAAGTAGCCAGATCTAAGTCGCCATCACCATCCATATCAAACGACGTTGCTGCTGCTGTCATTTGATAGTCCTCAAGGCCGAAAGGGCCTGATTGCTCGCTAAAACTGCCAGCACCGTTGTTGTGGAAAAACAGGTTGGAAGGGGAGACCTCGTTTGGAACCCATGTGCCGTTCACGATATAGACGTCCTGAAACCCATCGTGATCGAAATCCGCTATTTTTGTGTCCCAGCTCCATCCCCCGACTTCAAGACCGTCAGCTTTGCCGACATCGCGCCATGCCGTGCCATCCCAACGCAGCAACACGTTCGTGCCCAGAATTTGCGGCGCGGTGAGCTCCAGATCGGACAGGGTAGGGGCAGTGGCAGGCTGGAAGTGAACATCACAATAGGCTCGGGGAACGGGTTGATCCGCGGGGATAAGAGCGCAGATGGTTGGGTCTCGTCGTTGGATCGCGAGATCCTTGATCAGCATTGCACGGCATTCAAACTGGTCTTGCTCCGCGAGTTCCAGACAGCGTGCGGCATAGGTCGGATTGAAGTTGTTTCCCGATTTGTACCAATTTTTGATTGCCATATTCTTGTCGCAAGTGGCACGCGCAGTTGGGTTAGTGATAGCATGGCAATACTGCTCTAACGGTTGCATCTTGAGCGTATTAGAAACACCAGACGATCGCCCTGAGATTTGCGCAAAATAGAGATCCATGCGACCACTATTGTGTAAATCTCCGGTTTTTACGGCCATGGTCGTCGTCGTCGTATGCTCGATCATGCCAGTGTCGCGGCGCACCATTTCAAGCCCACCAGAGCCGTCGCCCAGATATATGTAATCAGGAATGGCGAAATCATTACCGACGATCAGGTCCGCAGTGCCATTGCCGTCAATATCTGAAAACAAGATAGAGAGCGTCTCACCTGGAAGGCCGGGAAGGGAGGTCAGGCGGTCGAACGCACCGTCATCGTTCCAAAGCACTGCATTACGTGACTCTTCGCCGGGGATTTCACGGTACCATCCGGCGGCCCATTGGCCCAAAGCGATGTCCAGATCTCCGTCGCGATCTGGATCGGCCAAAGACATCGCGAGGGTCAGGATAGCATCATCGGGTTGTGCGATTTTCTGTAAACCGCTGGAGTGGAATGTACCTCCCTCATTGTGCCAGATGTAATTGCCTTCTTGGTAGGTGGCCAACACGAAATCCAACCAGCCGTCATTGTCCATATCCGCGAGAACGGCATTGAAAACTGGTAGGGCGGCAACGGGCCCGACGTCGATGTCAAAACGGGTGAAATGTCCAGTTCCATCGTTTTCATACAGGTGTAGTCCCGTGCGGGTGGAAGCAACAACAAGGTCGATATCTCCGTCGCGGTCAAGATCACCTGAGGCAAGGCTGCGGCCCTCCCAGAAAGGGGGCCACATATCCCTGAACGAGAACTCGACAGGCTGATCTAGGCCAATTGTTGTGCCCTCAATCCGCGTAAATCCTGTTTGCGCTGGTGGTGACGGCGATGCCAGTGGTGTGGCAAGGATGCTGATCCCGCCGGTGTCTGCATATGCAGCGCCCCATGGCGCCGACACCTGTGATGTTAACATGCGCAATGCACGGTCTGATTGCCATTGGTGATAACCTTGCGCGCCAACCCCCGCCAGAACAGCAAGAATAATCACGCATACTGTCATCAGCCACGCCGCGCGACGACCTATGGATTGCGTCACAATGAAAAATGAATAGACAGAAAAAATACCCAACGAAAACAGCAAAGCCATTACATAACCGGGTGCCAAACCAGCACTGAGCAAAGCACCTGTGACCACAACATCAAAGGCAATAGGCACTGGGAGGAACAACCCGATACAGGCAAACACCAGAAGCAGGCCGAAGGCGAAAGGCAAATTGACGATACTGTCCTGCGGGACCATGGTCGCTACCACGGCGCCCAACAACCCAGCCAGCAACATCAGCGGAACTGTCATTTTCACAATGTACAGCAGGTTCGAAGCATAGGTGCGTAAGACTCCTATGACGGCTTGTGCCAAAGTCTCGCGCGGGCGCGCGCCTGTTACGGGAGCGGCAGGAAGAGGGCAGATGACATCATCAATGGCGATTTCTGTTTGTGGTATTAGGCGGCATATCAGCGGAACTACGATCAGGATCACCGCAAGGCTCAACACAATTTTGGCGACGGCCATGTAGAACGGCAGTACGCTGAACAACATTGTCAGCACGACAATGTTAAGTGTGGGGGACGCGATCATCGCGCTTAGCATCGTCTCGGCGCGCATGCCCGCTGAATACATGCCGCGCGCAATAGGAGCGGCGCAGTTCACACAAACCCCCAATGGCGTCCCGATCACCATCCCTAAAAGCGCGTTGGAAAACCCGCCGCGAAAGCTCTTGGTTTTGATGAAGGGTGCAACAGTCATAAATGCTGCGGCAAAAAGAATGCCGAATGTCATGCCTTTGCGGTTGGTGTTGATCCAATTGAGCGTGGTCCAAAACACCCGCTCAAGCGCCGACATGCCTTCAGTCAGAGCAAATCGCGCTTCAAAACTCAGGGGATCTTCGAGTTGGATCGCTCCGGACATCATCGCCTTTTCGTCTAGCGAAGGATACCGCGACCCAGTCCAGAACAGATAGGCCAACAGGGCAATCAGCAGGAGTGCAAATGCGAACCGTTTTTCATATGGTTTGTGAATTAGGCGGTCCATTCCGGCTCCTTTGCAGGTGTGGATCAATCTAGACGCTATTTATTGAAAAAGCGGGCACCTTTGGAGGCACCCGCTTTGGCAGTACAGAGTACGTACTGGCGCGCTTAGTCGGCGCTGATCTGGGTTTCCAGACGCAGCAGACGCGCGCGCAGATCGGCATTTTCATCGCTCAGCGCCTGAATGGCGGCCAGCGCGACGCCGGAACCGTCAAGCGACGAGATACCCTTGTCATCGCGTCCGGTGCCGAATGCAGCATAAAAGTCCTGCGCCATCGGTCCGATGTGGCGGATACCATCCTCTGCATCATGTTTGTAGGTCCATGCGCTGACAGGCATCGCGCGAACTTTGGCTAGGATTTCGCTGGGGTCTACGGCCTCGATACCAGTTTTGGCATTGCGGTCAGACATTTGCGTCAAGGTTCCTTTGATGGTCATGTTGCCTGTGCTCGCCAGTTCAAAAACCTGATCGGTAGGATTGTCGCTGGGTACCAGCAGCATGGATTGGCCAGCACTGAACATCCACTGGGCGTTTGTATTCGTGGTATTGTCCATCATCAGCTGAACCGCGCCGTTATTTTGCATCTTCAACATCTGCAGGGGGCCAGAGCCGATGTTATCAAGCAAATGAACGTCCGCGCCTTTGCTACCGACACTGCGCAGATCAATACCGGCAGTTGCATTAGTCGTGCCAAGGCCGAGTTTTCCGTCACCGTGGACCACTAGACCATTATCTGGCGCACCACGAAGGATTTTGAAAACAAGCTTGCTGCCATTGGTTACGTCACGGACGAAAAAATTCGTCTCATTCGCGGCGATGTCGTAAGATTGGGGCGTAAAGCCGGAGGTGCCGTTCTGCTCAAGCCGGAGGGCAGGGGTATTGCCATCAACGGCATGTAGCTCGACCAGGGGGGTACCTGTGCCAATGCCCACATCGCCAGCATCACTGACATAGAGCGCATTCGCAGCCGCTCCCGCCTCCACGGTAAATGGAACTCGGCCTGCAGTAGAGTCTTCAAGGGAAAACTTGTTTAGGCCACCATTGCTACTATCGTTAGCAATCAAACGCCAATCATTGCCTGGAAAGCTAGAGGTAGCCGATGTGTCTTCAAAGTGTAGTCTTACGTTGTTCTCTTTCATACGGATCGTATCAAAGTTAAAGTTCTCGCTATTTACGCAGTCAAATCCGACACACAGGCTTCCGCCCGTGATAATAACATCATCGGCTTGAACAATATCAGCTGTGGAAATACCTGCCGACATACAAAGTGCTGTACTGCTCAGGGCCAGTCGTTTGAAAACATTTTTTGATCTATGGGTCATGGATCGTCTCCTTGTGAATTTTTGGATTGGGGGATGTCCCCGCATTATTCTTCTTTAATTTGTTCGGGCTGCACGATGACGCCGCGCGCGACGTGGAAAGCACCGGACGTGTAAAACGGTTCTGCCTCGGTATCGCGTGCCGCATCACCTCGCCCGTTGTTTGCCGGGTTCACGATCTTGATCTCGTTGTTGGTGGCCGCGGATAATTCATACCGGTAAACACCATCCAGAACTTCCCGACCTGTTAGCTCGAATACAGGTGTGCCCGATGCGGCGAACACCTCTACCAGCTCCCCTCCGGGGATGGTGATCTTCAGGGTGCCATTCTTCAAACCAGTCCAATTTTCAAACCAAATGGTGTTTGAATTATTTTGCTGAACGGGTGCGATTTCCTGTGAAAATGCGGCAGACGACAATAAAACAGCAAAAGCTGCGGTGCACGACAGTAAGCGCATTGAGGAAATTTCCTATTTGAATCAGTTGGATGGGTGGGATAATTGGACGGACTAATTATTCAACTCATCCTAGATTACAGAAGTTTTTGAGATTTCCTATTAAATTAATCATTTGGTAAGTTTTCGGCTTGGTGTGTTGCAAGTAGATCTTTAGCTCGATTTTGGGCTTCGTTGATTTGGGACGGGGTAGGTTTGCCCGAAAATGTAGCTTCCAGCAGACCAGTTTCGGCGCCTGCATATTTTGCTAACAGGAGCCACATCTGACCCAGCATGAAATCTTGTGGCACGCCCTTGCCCTGAAAATACATTAGACTCAGATTGGTCATGGCGGGGCCGTGGCCACGCAAGGCAGCAGCATTAAAAAGCGCGGATGCCTCCCGCCATTGAGGTAATGCCGCGTTGGGGTGTGTGACGATGATCCAACCCGCCTGAAACAGGGCGATGGGATCATTGGCGAACGCTGCTGCCTCGATTGCGGCGATACCCTTTTGGGTGGTGACGGGCGGTAGCAGTCGAGGGTCATAGACAATTTGCGCAGCCGCAGACCCGTTGATCTCTCCCGCCCCGGCCAACCGGTAAAGGGCGTCAGCCTGCTCTTTATCTCGCGGAACACCAAAACCATTTTCGAACAGAACACCCAGATTGCGCAGAGCAGGTCGTACACCCTGTTCGGCAGCGAGTTTGAACAGATCGGCAGCGCGCGAATAGTCCTGCGCCACGCCCTCTCCGCGTACATAGAGCAAGCCTAGATTATTCAGGGCACGCGGATGTTCTGCGGCAACGCCAATTTCATATAATTCCTTTGCGCGCTCAACGTCGCGGGCAACACCAGACCCGTTCTGGTACATCACCCCCAGATTTACTGCCGAAGGCACGTGCCCCGCCGCTGCGCCGCGCGTGTACAGGTCATGAGCCTGGATCAGGTTGACGTCTTCCTGAGTGGTCTCAAGCACGGTTGCGAGATCAAAGAGCATTTCGGGCGTGCCGCTTTGCGCGGATTTTTCCAGCCAAGCAATCGCGCCCTTAACGTCTTTCTGAACGCCTAAGCCTTCAAAATACAATTTGCCAAGATTGTTGATAGCACCGACATCACCTGCCTCTGCTGCAAGGGTCAGCCATGTAACCGCTGCAGCGTAATCCTGAAGCACACCCCGACCGTCTATGTACCGCTGCCCCAGTATCGCCTGCGCACTGGGATCGCCCGCTTCAGCTGCTTGCATTACAGAGTCAGATAGGTTGGTGGTCTGCGCGGCAGCGTAGTTGACAGCCAGACTAGTGAGTAGTGCGGCGATGAGGGCCGTAGAGCGCAGTGTGTTCATGGTTTCGTGCGATTGTTTTTAACTGCTTCAGGCAGTCGTGTGCTTGCTGTTTCAAAGAATGTGCGTGCGCCTGCCTGTGCGGCTGCGATCTGATCAGGGGTCATCAGATTACCGATAAGGTCGCGGTTGGCGGCTGCCTCTGCCTGTCCGCCTGTCGCCGCGATGTTGAGCCACATGTGCGCCGCTTCATAGTCCAGTGCGACACCTGTGCCAGTGGTATAGGCTTTGCCTAATTCCATCTGAGCGTCGATGCCGCCGGCCTCAGCGGCGAGTGTCAGCATGGCAGTGGCTTCTTGTGCGCGACCTTCATGAGTGAGCAAGAGTATGCCATAGGCCGACTGCGCCGCCCGCATGCCGTCCTGCGCTTGGCCGCCCAACCATTCGAGTGCACCCTCATCACCTGTTTCAGCGGCGGCACGGGCCCAAGGAATGCTGAAATGGGGTGGCACCATTCCCTCAAGCGCACCTTGACCCGTTAAAACTCCAAGCCGTACAGCTCCGCGGGCATCGCCCTGCTCCAACGCCTTGCGATACAGGAGAGCCGCGGTTTTTATATCAATAGGTGTGCCACGCCCGCTCTCGTGGTACTGAGCGAGAGAATAAGTCGCGCGACTTAGATCAGCGTCAGACGCCCGTTTGAACCAGATCATGGCCAGCGCATCATCGCGCGCGACGCCGTTATCACCGTCGTAAGCAATGGCCAGATTATTCATGGCACCGGGATCGCCTGCTTGCGCGGCTGTACTTAGCCAGCGCAGAGCCTCGCTTGGATTTGCGGCATTCTCTGGCGTGTCCGTCAGGTATTTTGTGCCGAGGATACGCTGTGCGAGTGGCATGCCGCCTTCTGCTGCACGCCTGTACCATTCCAACGCTTTGGCCTTATCATTTGGTGCGCCTTGTCCCTTTTCCAATGCATTGGCGAGATAGAACTGAGCCTCTGTAATGCCGCCCTGCGCGGCCTCCATGAGCCAGCGCAACGCCTGTTCTGTTTCAGGAGGTGCCATCGTGCTGTAGATCTTACTGAGCTCGAATTGCGCTTGGACAAATCCACCTTCAGCGGCCCTGACCAGTAGCCTCAGGCCGGCGTCAGCATCTTGCGCGGTGCCTGTTCCAGCCCGCGTTAGGAGGCCCAAATAGTACAGGCCCTCTGGGTGGTCTAGTACGGCGGCAGACTTAAGAAGCTCCACCGCTTTTACCGGATCACGTTCAATCCCTGCCGCGGGGCCTGATAGGTAGAACCGCGCCAGCAATACAGCGGCTGGTGCGTGCCCTCGGGTGGACGCCGCTTCCAGTTGGGCGATGCCATCTCTAGTCGCGATTGGGCCGCCTTGTCCGTTTAGCAGGAGCTGTGCGTATTGAAACCTGATCTCGACGGTCCAATCTGCGGCAGGGTTGTCAGCGAACAGTGCGCGTACTGTTGTGTAGTCATTCTGTTCCATCGCAGTGGTTATCTGTATATTCAAAGAGGTGCCCTGCGCGGCAACTGGAGTAACAAGACAGGTCGCAGAGGCCAGCAAAATTGTTGCGAAGAGGGCGGGGCGTAATAATGTCATCAATCAAACTCTAGCAAATCAGAAACGATATAGGCTGCAATAGCTGCAAACAAACGGGACTTACCAGAAGATCGCAAGGATTAACTCATTTGCGACCCTATCGCAGGGGGGCTGAGTGACGCTTTAAACGGATGACCGTAGCAGCCATATCACGGCACCAGAAAAGCAAAGGGCTGTGCCAAATGGCAGTGGCCGTGTCGAGGCCATTCCCTGCGCACCGTCGCGCGTGAGAAAGGCAAAACCTAGCGTAGACAGTGCCGCGATCAAAACAAGCACAGGTAAATCTTCAGGTCCGCTGAACGCTCCGAGCCCTGCCATCAGTTTCACATCGCCAAGGCCTAGGCCTACCCGCCCGCGCATTTTGAAGTAGGCCCAACGCAGGGCCGCAAAGCTGCCTATCCCCAGTGCCGCTCCTGCAATGGCGGCCGTTGCTCCGATACCATGCGGCATCAGCGCAATTAAGACTGCCCAGCTCAGCAAGAACAAAGTCAACGGGTCGGGAAGGCGAAGCCAAACCGCATCACTGACGGCCAATGTGATGAGCAGCCAAAGCCAAATCGCAGAGATCGCTGTCTCGGTTGGCGCAGCTCCTGCTACTACAGCCAGTATTGCCGCCCCAATCGCAAGCAGCTCGATATAGAATGTGACCGGAGGTATTTGGGTGCTGCAAAAAGCGCACCGCCCACGTTGCAGAATATACGAGAGAACAGGCATCAAATGTGTCGTGGCCAGCCGGTGCTTGCAGGTGCGACAAGATGAAGGTTTCAAGACCACATCTTCCCCGCGCGGCAGGCGGTCTGCCAGAACGCCCAGAAACGATCCAATTGCAGGGCTGATTAGGATCAGCAGTATAGAAAAAGCTGCGCTGGTGGTCATAACGTTTAGTGACTGTTTATCACGCGATGGACAAGCCGCCTTGCACGCCCCTATGATGAGGGCCTAACAGTTCCCACTTCATTTGAGCATTTATCCACCATGTCTTCCCATCCTCTTCCCGTTTCGCAAGGCGAGGCAAAAGACAGCGGCTTTTCGCTGCTTGAGCTTATGGTCGTCGTTGTGATCCTATCCATTCTCGCGCTGGTCATCGTACCGCGTGTCATTGACCGCCCCGATCAAGCGCGCGCTGCGCGGGCACAGTCTGATATCGCCGCGGTGTCTAGTGCGGTTGCTCTCTACAGATTGGATAACTTTCGCTATCCCACAACTGAACAGGGGTTGGAGGCACTTGTGACTCGACCTACCAGTGATCCGGTCGCATCCAACTGGTCTACGGGTGGATACATGGATCGTCTGCCGGTCGATCCGTGGGGACAGCCCTACCAATATCTATCACCTGGCGTGTACGGCGATTTTGATGTCTTTACTTATGGCGCAGACGGCGTGACAGGCGGCACTGGCGCGGATGCGGATGTGGGATCATGGATCCGCAACTGACTACCCCTGACAGTCATGATGTCGGGTTTTCCCTGATCGAATTGATGGTCGCCGTCGCGGTTTTGGCGGTGCTTTCCGTTGGGGTGAGCCTGAGTGCAGGGCGCGGTGGCAGCGGGCAAAGTGATATGCAACGCTTCTCACAACAGTTTGAGCTTGTGCGGGCCTTGGCTATTCAGGGACGGCAGGCGCGCGGTATGCGGATTACACCTCTCGGTTACTCGCTTTCCGCTCTGGAGGGCGACGGATGGAGCCAACAGGGACAGCTACGGCGTTGGATGGGCAGCGTTACATTGCAGGTTCCGTTGCGGACGAATATAGGTGCTAGGTCTCTGAATAACCCCAACGTTGTTGTCTTGCCGAATGGTGTGGTTACAGATTTTACAATTTGGTTTCGTTCAGATGCAACTGGTTCCGTGCGCTGTACATATGATGGCGTGACAGGGCTTGTATGCAGTTGAGCGGGGCCGATCGGGGGCTGAGCCTGTTAGAATTGGTGATCGCTATTTTTGTGCTTTCTATCGGCAGTATTGCGGCGTTGCGGGCAACGGATCAGGCACGTATTTCAATTGGCGGTGCATACGAGCGGACGCTTGCGCAACTGGCCGTAGACAATCGCGCCGAAGCGCTCAAGCTACTTGGCAGGGGCGCTGGGCTTTCAGATCGGGTGATGTTGAGCGGACAGGAATTCAAACTTGAGACCGTTTATGAGGCGACGGCTGGGGGCATGCTACGGGCGACAATCACCGCGCGTGGACAGGGCGGAGCAGGGGCGGTGATTACCGTCTATTTGCACCCCGTACCATGAGAACGCCAGATCCAACCAATCGCAGCGCGGGTCTTACGTTGATCGAGCTGGTGGTGGTAATGGCCATCTTCGCACTGGTCGCCGTGATGGGGATCCAAAGCCTGACGGGCACCTTGCGTATTTCCGACAGGTTGCACGGGATTGATCGAAATACCTCGGAGATAGGGACCGCCATCGCACTGCTGCGTAATGATATGACTTCAATTGTGCCGATGTTCTTTTACCCTCCTGGCGCCGCGCCGCGCCCGGCAGTCTGGCAAAGCGGCGATGCGGAGACTTTAGGCCTGTCGCTGGCAGGGCAGCCAGCATTGGTAGATGTGGTGTCCGACCGACACTATGCAGAATGGCGATTTGACAGGGGCGCTGGGCTGTTATTACGTAGGCACTGGCCCACTTTGCTGCCAGCCCAACAAAGCCAGGTAGGCGAAGAAACGATCGTGCTAGAAGAGTTGACTGGATTTGTGCTGCGTACCTGGTGGGACGGCGTAGGATGGGTTCGGGGTGTAGCGTCACCTGCTGAAATCTTTGTCGAATTTCCAGAGGTCCTATTGGATCTGGATGTGGTTGGACCGCCGCCCGCTGCCTATTATAGCAATCTACCCCGCGCCATAGAGATTACCCTTAAGATGCAGAAGGCGGGTGATATCCGTATTTTGCAGTCGCTCAGATGAGCCCGCGCAGGTCCGATGCCGGATTTGTGCTGGTCAATGCACTAGTGTTGGTGGCGGCGATGGCGGCGGCGGCGGTTTTCCTGTTGGCCCGCGCCGAAGGTGGTCGCTCGCGGCTGGAGGTTGGACAATCTGAGCAGGTTTTGAGGCACGGATTGGATGCAGTCGAAGCGTTGAGCCGTGGTGTCCTGGACGCTGATCTGCGCGCAGGGCCAATTGACAGCCCGGATGACATGTGGAGTACACCTGTGCGAGACGAAGCACTTCAGCAGGGGCATGTATCAGGTCAGATCACCGACCAACAAAGCCTCTTCAATATTAACTGGTTGGCAGACATGCAAAACGATACGGCTAAAGTTGGCTTTTCGCTCCTTTTGTCTCGGATCGGTTTATCCCCTGCCATCGGGGATGCTGTGACGGCCTTTGTATCGCCTGAAGGACCGTCAAACAGGCAATCTTACCGGGCCTTGACGCCGCAAGTGTCACCCCTTGGTGGTGCGATTTTTTTGCCCGATCAACTGGCACTAATTCCCAATATCGCACAACGTGATCTTGATCGTTTACAGCCCTTTATCACCGTGTTGCCGCCTAGAAGTTCAGTCAACGTGAACACGGTGACTGAACCTGTCTTGGCAGCAATCCTGCCTCAAATTACTGCCGCGCGCATTCCGGTCCTTTTACGGCGCCGCGCGAGCGAACCTTACACCAGCGTCGAGGACTTCCTTCTCGACGCTGGTCTGTCAACCGATCTCGAAGCGTCGCCTGATGCCGTTGACCCTAACCGCTTTTCAATAGGTTCAAATTGGTTCGGAGTGCAGATCATAGCCAGCGAAGGGGGGCGCAGTGCACAGCGGCGCGTCCTGTTGCGCCGTGAAAGTACGCAGGAAGGCACGCAGGTCGAGTGGCGTGTTTCGCGTTATTAGAGACATTGATTCCGCCCACTGTAACGGGCATGGTCGGCAACACACTCAACAGTGGAGCAGATGTGGCATCCCCCGATTCAATTACTGACATACAGGGTTGGCAGGACAGTCGTTTTGTCCCGTTGTCACAGGCCCGCGGCGTGTTAGCTGCACACCAGATCGGAGTTGTGTCAGGGGCAGATGTGGCCGTGTTGGCGCTGGAAATGCCAAAAGGTTTGCGTGGGCAAAACCGCGAACAGGTTGCAACGCGCCAACTGCGCGATCAGCTCGGTGTTGATGTGCAGACGGTCGAGATGAGGCCGATGCACCTTCCCCGTCAGGCGGACCAGTGGACACATGTTATGATCGCAGACCGCAGCGCAGTGGCGCAGTGGCGTAGTGCGGCCGGTAGCAAATGTCTGGCGGTACTTCCGGATTATTTAACATTGCCAACTGCGAAGGGTGTCTGGACGGTTGCACGGGGCGAAAAAGAGGGGCGGCTGGCTGTACGTCTTGGTCCATTGGACGGTTTTGGCGCGGGCGATGCCTTGGCCACTGTAATGCTGCGCCGCGCATTGGCAGAAGTGGATGTTTTGCCACAAGAAATTCTACTTCTCGGACCCCCGATAGCTGCAATCGAGGAGATCGCCGCCGAATTCAATATCGATGTAGTTACTGACTTCCAAGCGGCTAACGCAAAGCTGTTGGAGCATGGCGAGCTGGCGCATGATCTGCGCCGCAACCCGCAATTGGCCCGTGCGCGCTTGCGTAAACGGGTATTGCCCTGGCGGTGGCCTTTGCTCGCCGGGATGATTGCTGCTGCGATCTGGGCTGCTGCACAAACTATTGTAATCAATCGGATCACGGATGAGACGGCGCAGTTGGGGAAACAAACAACCGCCTTGGTGCAAGAGAATTTCGTCCACTCCGGCCCTGTTCTGGATGCGCGCGTGCAAGTTGCTCGCGCGTTGTCCCAAGCGCGGTCCGAGGTGGCAGGACAGAGTGGGCGCGCCGATCCATTGGAGCTTTTTGCGCGCACGGCGGTTGTCATTGCTTCCGAGAACGCGACGACGGCGCTGGCCAGTTATTCAACTGTTGATGGTTTGACGCTGGGTGTCACTGTCGCAGATTTTGCTGCGGCGGAACGGTTGGCCGCCCAAATGCAAGCGGCCGGAATGCTGGTGACTGTGCGAGACACCCGCGCCAGCGATACAGACAAAGGCGTGCGTACGACGCTTGATGTCCAACTTGATGAGGAGGAGCACCATGAGCAATCGCCTGATTGACCTACTCCTATATTTGGCCCCCCGCGAACGCTGGTTGCTCGCTGCGCTTTTTGGTTTGATCTTACCATTGGGGCTGTTGTTTGGTGTGCTCTTTCCGCTGCAAGAGGCCAGGACTGTGCAAATCGCCAGTCGGACTGAGGCCATTGCTTTGAATCTTTGGGTTCAGGATCGCGTGCGCGAGTACGCACAGATTGCTCAGGTTGCGGAAACTGGGGTGCCGGAGGTGATCGGTACAAGTGGCGTTGAACAATCGCTCATTGTGGCGGGCCTGCGGGATCAGATCACGGAGCTGAGCGGCGCGTCGGACGGCAGAATTGACCTGAGATTTGACTCTGTGCGGTTTACTTTTTTGATGGACTGGCTATCGCAGGTCGATCTTGCCTGGGGGTATGATATTGCGATATTCCGGTTTGAAGCTGGGTCAGAGTCAGGCAATGTTGCGGCTGCCTTGACACTGATGCCGCAATCGCGCTGAGCGTTAGCGCAAACCGGCCAACCTGACCTCGATACTCGCCTTTCGTCCGGCCAATCCGCCTAACGGATCAAGCTCGGGGTGGTTTGATAAAACCTCCTCGATAGATTTTTGCGCTGCTTTCATACGGGCAGCACCGGCTTCTGTGTTGCCTTTTGACAACATTTGTAGGGCGATTTCATGCTCGGCAGTACCTTGAACAGATAGTGCAGCGCTGCGGGTATTGCCCTTAGTGCGGTCTGCAACCGTGGTGGCGGTCGCGATAGCTTGTTCAAAGTCGCCGGCCCGCAAATAACTATGTGCTAATTCGACCGTGATGCGATCATTCAGTGGGCCGGACTGCACCAACAGACGTTTGTAACCTCGTTTGGCAGCAGCATAGTTTCCTTTTTCCAACGCGTTACGTGCTGTATCATATTGCGATTGGAACGACGAACTCCCAATTGCCGAAGTTTCTGCACAACCGACAAGGGCAAGGATGCACAGCAGGGCACATCCCTTCATTAACGAGGTTATTGGGTTCATTTTTTGCTCAATATATATTATTATTTTTTAGTAATTTATCATGGGCCACGTCATCGGTCCATTATTCTGACGTTTGCAGGCATGGAACATCAACGAAATGAAATGGATTGCGGCTTTTTTCACACTTGTCATGGTGGCTGCTGCTGGGCTGGCCGCGGTCGAACTGCGTGCTGCGCTGTCTGAACCTACGCCCCGAGCAGACCCTGATCAGGTCGCTCGCGCAGTAGTTGAAGTGGCGCAAGATACCCCCGCGAGGGATGAGGTTATGCATTGGCCTGCACTGTTCGGAGAGCCGTTGCCTCCGCAACCACCCGCACCACAGCCGCCGCCGCCTGATGCCGTTATGGAAGAACCCCAACCTCCTGCACCCCCCAAGCCGCCGCTAAGCTCGCTTGGGTACCAGCTTAAAGGTATCGTGCGAGCGGGTGATTTGGTTTGGGGCATGGTGACACATCCAGCGGGCGATAAAATTCTGCGTGTGGGCAGTGTTCTTGAAGGGGAAATGACCGTGGCACGCATTGATGGAGATGGTCTGTGGGTTGAAACAGGGCGCGATGTGCCCGAACTTTTGGGTTTTGTCGAAGAACCGTAAGTCACGAACGCTTGCTTCTCCGATTGTTTATGATGCCAAACCGGAAAAAATGCCCTATGCTGGTGAGGAGCAGGCAAAAATAATTTCAAAAGAAAATTTTACAGGAGCACGTCAGAGTCATGTTGTCCCGACTTCGCGCCTTAGGGTTCGCAGCACTATTGCTAATTCTGCAAGCCACTCTTTCTTTCTCGCCAACATTGGCGCAGGCGCAAACTGGTGTCGATCTGGATCTGCGCGATGCCGATTTGCGCAGCTTTGTTGAGATCGTCTCGGAAGCGACTGGCCGGAATTTTCTGATTGATCCCGCCGTACGCGGGACTGTCACCATTTTGGCACCTGATACGCTATCTTCCGCAGACCTCTACGAGGTATTCTTGAATGTGCTTGAGCTGAACCGCTTAACAATTGTGCAAGGTACTGGTGCAGACCGAATTGTGCCGATGAACATCGCACGTGAATTGTCCTCATCTCCCCAGCAGACAGGGCAGGGGAGTTTCCAGACACGGGTGATTGAGGTACAAAATGTTCCGCTAAATGAGATAATCGAAGTTGTGCGCCCTTTGTTACCTGCCGAGGCGGTGATTACTCCTGTTCCTGGATCGAAACTGATAATCCTGTCCGATCGTGGCAAGAACCACGTTCGCATCGCTGAATTAATTCGACGGTTGGACACGCCACGCGAACGCCCGATCGAGATGATCCGCTTGCGTAATGCCGATGCCAGTGACGTGCTGGATGTGATCCAATCGATGGGCATAGTCCCTGCCGGTGCGGCAGTTTCTGTGGATCAACGTTCCAACGCATTGGTCGTGTCGGGGTCGGATGCCCTTCGGCGTCAATTGCGGACCTTGGCCTCTCGGCTCGACACGCAAAGCAATAATATCGTCAGCAAGGCGGTGGAACTGAACTATGCCGATGCGACCACGCTAGCGGATGTAGTGCTGCGCGCGATTACCAACCAGACGCAAGATAACCCAACAAACCAAAACACCATCCGAATTATCCCTGAGACGCAGACCAACACGCTGCTGATTACTGCCCCGGAAGAACGGGTATCCGACATTGTTCAGATGATCCGGTTCCTGGACCGTCGCCCATCGCAGGTGTTGGTCGAAGCGGTGATTTTTGAGATGTCAGTTGATGGTTTCTCTGACTTGTCAGCGCAGTTTGGCGCGGTTTTGAACGAGGCGATCATCGGAGGTGTTGAATTCGGTCTTGCTGGGAGGCCAAGCCTGACAAATCTGGTGGCGTCCGTTGCTGGTGGAGAAACCGCTTCGGCTGGGTCAGGCGGCAGCATTGGCGTTAGTGCGGGCAGCAGTGATAAGGGAATTGTGGGGTTGATCAGTGCAATCACAACGAGCAATTCCACCCGCTTGCTCAGTACGCCTTCGATCATGACACTGAACAATCAAGAGGCCGAGATCGTTGTGGCGCAAAACGTACCCTTTGTGACGGGCTCATTCTCGACGGTGGGTGACACCGCGCTGCCGGACAGTCCCTTTCAAACGATTGAACGCCAGGACGTCGGTCTTACGCTCAAGGTGTTGCCTCAGATAAACGCAGATCAGACGGTGAAATTGGCGATCCAGCAAGAGGTTTCGCGGCTGACAAATGCATCCTCTTCAGCAGGAGGTGAGATTACGGCACGGCGCGCGCTCAATACAAATGTCATCGTGCGCGACGGTAATGTGATCATGCTGGGAGGGTTGTTGGAAAACGGATCGGGATCGGTCTCGCAATCGGTCCCTGGACTAAGTAAGATCCCCCTTGTCGGAGGATTGTTTCGCGGTAAGAACAGCAATAAGAACCAGCGTGTCTTGCTTGTTTTACTGCGCCCACGAGTGGTCAATTCGGAAATTGAAGGGCGTAACCTTACCCGCGAATTGGCGCGTGAAGCAAAAGCGGCAAGCCTTGCCATCGCGCCTGCAAACGATGCACAGTATCCGCGAACAAGTACTTCGGGTCTGCCATTTGACGGTGCCGACCTAAACCAGCCCTTTGATGCCGGATTCGTGGATAATGTCGCACAGCAACGAAACCTCCCCCCTCTCCCCAGCCGACTCCGGTTCGAAGGCCAATAGGCTACCCTTTGCCTTCGCGCGCGACCAACAGGTTGTGCTCGAGGGAAGGCGTGTCGTCATTGGGCCGCAAGCAAGCAGTCTTGGCTTGCGAGAAGTGCAACGCCGTTTGGGCGGAGAGATAGCTCCTCAGATCGTTGAGGCTAACATTGCAGATTTCGAGACCGCATTGACCCGTGCCTATCAGGCCAACGAAACCGAAGAGAACCTGCATGGAACCGGCGTTTTGTTCGATCTGGAGGACGCCGGATCACAAATCCGCCAGCGCGATCTGCTAGAGGATGCATCCGAAGCGCCCGTTATCCAGTTGGTCAACCAACTGTTACGTCGTGCTGTTGTGGCGGGTGCGTCGGATCTGCATGTAGAACCTTTTGAGGGCGGCCTACGTGTACGCATGCGTGTGGACGGGTTTTTGCAACCAATGATGCATCGCGCAGACGTTCCTGTGAAACGTATTATCTCGCGGCTCAAGGTGATGGCCAGCCTGGATATTGCAGAAACGCGATTGCCACAGGACGGGCGAATTCCACTATCGCTGGGCGGGCGGATGATTGATACACGGGTGTCGTCATTGCCTGGAAACTATGGCGAACGGGTTGTCCTGAGGATTTTGGACCGTTCAGCGGGCCTATTGCCGCTGGTCGACTTGGGTTTGTCACCTGATCAGATTTCGCTGTTAGAGCGGATGTCAGCGATGCCGAACGGCATTATTCTTGCCACCGGGCCTACTGGGGCGGGTAAGACCACAACTCTTTATTCCTTGCTGCAACTTGCCAATCGCGAAGAGCGTAATATTCTTACTGTCGAAGACCCGATCGAATATGACCTTACAGGCATTAGTCAATCGCAGATCAACTCTGAAATCGGGATGACCTTTGCCGCCGGTTTGCGGGCAACCCTACGGCAAGACCCTGACGTGATCCTTTTAGGTGAAATTCGCGACGGCGAAACCGCATCGATCGCAAGCCAAGCGGCGTTGACGGGGCACTTGGTATTTTCATCTCTTCACGCGAACGGTTCTGTAGCAGCAGTGGTACGCTTGCGTGATCTGGGATTGGACAACTTCCTAATCGCAGCCACTCTGCGCGGTGTGATTGCACAGCGTTTGTTGCGGCGCTTATGCAACGAATGCGCAATCGCCCGTACGCCCGCAAGGGACGAGGCCGTGTATTTCACGCGTCATGGATTAGCTGTACCACCTGCGATCCATGATGCGGTTGGCTGTGAGGCGTGCAGTGGGGTGGGTTACTCGGGTCGCGTAGGTATTTTCGAGATGATCGAGATCGGCGAGGCCATGCGCGCGGCGATTGATCAAGGTGCCAGCGAAGCCCAGCTTGCGGCATGTGCCCTCAATGCAGGTGAGACGCTGATCGGACAGGGCCTGTGCGAAGTCATAGCAGGGCGCACGACACTGTCCGAAACGCTGCGCGTTGTGGGGGATGTGGCGTGAATGCCTATGGCTACATCGCCTTTACCGAGGCCGGAAAGCGGCGCAACGGTACGATCATCGCCGAGACAGAAAGTCATGCTTCGGCGCAATTGCTGCAAAAGGGGCTCTATGTATCCGATCTGACATTGCGACGGGCCGCAACGGGTTGGCGAGATGGCATATCGTTACGTAGGAAGGCGCGATTGACGTCTGATTTGCAGGCTGTTTTTACCCGCCAGATGGCGGTTTTGCTGGGAGCAGAGCTTCCGGTTGAAGAGGCATTGGAAGCCGTACGTCAGAGTGGCCATGGCGCGCTGGACGCTGTGGCAGCCGGAGCGCGGGCGGGGCTCATGGATGGCGCATCCCTGTCCGAAACGCTGCAATCTGTTGGCGGTGGTTTTGCCCCCTATTACATTGCCTCAGTGCGGTCCGGTGAGACGACGGGTGATTTGTCAGCGGTGTTTGACGAATTGGCTGAGCATCTGGAGAACAAGGGCAATGACCGTGCTCAGATTGCCAGCGCGCTTATCTATCCCGCCTTTGTTGCGGCGGTGTCCTTTCTCGTGTGCGGTATTTTAATGGTTAGTGTGGCGCCTGAAATTGTCGCCATGTTCGAGCTGTCGGGTCGGCCGCTCCCAAAGATTACGCAAAATGTTCTGGCCATTAGCAACTGGATACAGGCTCATGCTGTTTGGTTGGTGATCGCTTTTTCTGGGCTTTGCGGGTTGGCGGCGGCGGCGCATGTTATCCCCGCGTGGAGGCAACGACGGGACGCGATATTATTACGTTTGCCACTGATTGGGCGATTTATCCGGCTCGCTGAAGCTGTACAGTATTTACGTACCCTAGCGTTGGTATTGGGCAGTAAACAGCCGGTGTTGACGGCAGTAGAAAACGCCGCTGATGTGCTGACGATCGCGCGCTTTCGTGATGAGGCGAATGAAGTTTGCGCTGCCATCGTTCAAGGCGAAACACTGTCGCGCGCGCTTGCGCGGTTGAACCTTATTCCCCCTGTTGCACGGCAACTGATCAGCGCGGGCGAAGTGTCAGTACGATTGGCGCGGATGACCGAACGCAGTGCCGTTTTGGTAGAAAATGGCCTAAATACCGAACGAAAACGCATCGCTGCCATGCTGGAACCTATGCTGATGATGCTTGTGGGAGCTTTTGTGTTGGTTATCGTTTTGGCAATTTTGTTGCCAATTTTTGACCTTCAGGCCGTCGTGTCTTCGTGACGCGTTTATTAAATCGGTTATCGAAGCTAGAGAGAGAGCTTACGCTGGACTCGATTATCCGTCGAGGGCTGCGAACCGGATGAATGGTGTCACGTCATTTTGACAGGGTTTTCCTTTGCCGATCATGTGGACGGCTTTGATCCCTGCGAGAGTTGCAGGAGCCAAATACAAGGCCTTGAAGCCCAGCGATGAGTGCCAGCGGCGCGGGTTATAGAACCCGTTGATATACTGGAATATCGCGCCTTCGGCTTGATGTCTGGGATCCCATCGGTAGCGTCAGCTCAGCCTTGCATTGCACGGCAGGGTAAACGAGCACTTGGGGTGGTACTAAAGCGGGACAGGTCCAATTCGAGATCCGACTGGAACTGAAGTACGTGCTAAGGAGATATGACGTAAATCTAGAAAAATGTTCCTAGCCTTGATAGGCTTACTGCTTTCATCATGGAACGGTAACCAGAGCTGACGGCATGACAAGACACGCGTTCTGAGCGTCCTACTTCGAAGAGATTGTTTGATGCAGATGTTTCGTTTGCTCATCCCTCCGAAAACTCCACAGGCCGCCTCAATGACAACTTCTTCCAGATGATCGCAATGAGTAGGGTCATGCCAACATGCCCTACAAAGGACGACTGCGTGTAAGCCCCGAAGCCCATCATAAAGCTACGGCCCATGAGTGGCGCCAATAGTCCCTGTGCGATAAACCACAATGCAATACCTGCTGTGATGCCAGCGGCAGCGTATCCCAATTGCCCTACGTGCTTTACAAGATAAACTACTGCGGCAAATCCCAGTGCTCCGATGAGGAAGTGGATCGCAAATGCGGCAGCATATGGTAGCTGCAGCCCGGTGGCCGCTTTGGTTAGTCCGATAACCAGATTCGCGGGCTCTAGCTTAACTCCAAAGAGGATCGGTGAGACGAGCCAAGAGTAAGCTTCGAATGATAGCTCTCCGATTAAGCCTGCGATCCCGATGTTCCGAATGTTCTGCCGGTTAATGTTCGTCATTCTGAGTAGTCCCAATGGTGTAAGGTTAAGATGTGCCGTGCTTTGAGTATCCGACTGTTTGCAGATGGCCGCGATGGTGCTGACAATCCAGCGGGGCAGGCCCATTGCGCGATAATGTGATCTCATGTGAATATGTCTTGAGCGGAAAACTATTCACGCCGAACGTAGAGCGGTAGGCGTGTCTAGTCCCTATGGTCATCCGCTGACAGCTTGAGTAGACTAACCACGAGCTTCTAGCCACGGAGGAAACATCCCATGAAACATGTTCCCAAGCCCACTACTGACGAAGACCTCATCAAGGAGTTCCTCAATAAGGGGGGATCTATCAAGAAGGGTAAGACAAAGCCGATGCCTGCCGACCTTGGCCTGTCCAATAACCAATGGGGCAACAAGATGACCAAGGAAGAAAAGGCACTTGTCAAAGAGCAAGAAGAAGCCCGCAAGAAGTACCCTCGCCCTTAACTATGTGGAGGGTTGATCATGCCCAGCATTTCGCGGGATCGTATGGCTGCCCAAATTGAGGGGGACTTTGTTGGTTTCATAATAGGGATGCGGATCAATCGGTTTTGGAAAGTCACAAAATGGGTACCGGCTTTTATGGCCATGCCTCGGATGCTCAAAGAGCTGAGTACGCGCCCGTCCGCAGAAACAGGTTTCCTTGGCTATAACATTCTAGGTTTTGGGAATATCGTTCAGTATTGGCGCAGCTTTGATCACCTCGAAGCCTATGCCAATTCCCCCTAAGGGGAGCACTACCCAGCATGGATCGCGTTCAACAAGCGAATGAAAAGCTGTCGCGGAGATGTTGGTGTCTGGCACGAAAGCTACGCAGTTAAGGCCGGCGACTATGAGACACTGTATATATCCATGCCGCCACACGGGTTGGGACAAGCATCATCGCTGGTGCCAGCGACCGGCGCACGCAGCAGTGCACGCAAGCGCTTCGACGCAGAGACTTAGGCCCAGTTGTAGTTGAATGAGACGCTGATCCGGTCATCTTCGGACATGTTCATCGGGACTTCGTGGCGCAACCAGCTTTCCCATAACAAAACATCACCAACCTTTGGTGCGACGTAAGCAAAGGTTCGTAGTTCTTCGCGTGCGTCCTTGCGGCGGCCAGGTGCGGCCATCATCATGGGTAGGCGCGGATCTTCTAGTTTGAGCGCGCTCGCGCCTTCTGGCATCGCAACGTAGGTGGTGCCGCTAATGACCGAATGAGGGTGGATGTGGCTGGTGTGAATGCCGCCCTCAGGTAGGATGTTGATCCAGATATCTTCCAGCTTCAGCTCACGGCCATCCAGATCAAATTCCAGATCAACGGCAAATGCCGCGACATGGGCATCAAGGGCCTTGATCACGTCAGCGAAAATGGGAAATCGCCAGCCCAAGTCGGTGAGCGAGGCATAGGATGTGTAACCCGGAAACCCGTTCTCTTCGCACCATGCCTGTCCGGCCTCGTCGTCCTCGGCAATGGAATAGCAGGACACCTCAAGTTCAGAGGCGTCGATATCGCCAAGCGGCGCTTGGTACAGGCGGGTCACGAAGAGGGATTTGATTTGTGTCATGCCCCCTCATACCTCCACAAAGGATGGAGGGCGAGAGGGCATGCCGTTAGTTTTGAATAAATACGATGTCTTCGATGCTCACATCAACGCTGGAGCCGAGCCAGATGGATGCAGAGTGTTCACCGTCTGTTTCGGTTGATGCAAATGTCATCCGCACTTCATTACCCACGATTTCTGCTAAAATCATTTCACGATCTGCCCCTTCTTCATCACGGTTGATCTGCACTGTCAAAACGTCTTCGGCGGGATCGAAATCTGCAATATTCAAATACGTACTTGTTTGCGTCGGTACAGTCGGGGATGGAGGCAAATGACTAGGGTTGGACATATCGAGTTGGATATCAAAGACATCGGCACCTGCGCCTCCTGACATACCCAAGAATGATCCTGGCACAGAGGGAGTATTGTCATACCCGATATCCGCACTTGCTGTCAGCGTGTCATTCCCCGCATCACCAGATATCCCGAGAGCATCGCCATCACCGGCGGCGTAGGGATTAGCATAGCTGGTCAGTAAGTCATCTCCGTCTCCGCCCGACAGTTCGTAATAACCCGAAATGGTGTCGTTACCATCCCCGCCGGACATACTACTCGCTCCAGACAATACATCGTTGCCCGCGCCGCCGAAATGAGTATCCCCGCGCTGTCCGGTCAACACATCATCTCCAGTCCCGCCGTCGCCCACGGCGTCACCAATGGAGCTAATGGTGTCGTTGCCCGTGCCGCCGTTTACTGTGTCGTTAACGGCGACATCAATCAGATCATTTCCGTCGCCACCGTTGAATTCTGATCCGATCCCATTTGACGACAATGTATCGTCACCGTGGCCACCGTTTACGACTATTCCACTGGTTGAGGGGCCAGCGCCGTTTGAAAAGAACCCTGCTTCGATATAGTCGTCGCCCAAGCCGCCATCTATGACTTCTGTTTGGGTCATCAAAGTGGTGTTTTCGGGCGTGAAGTCCAAGTAGACAAGCGTATCGTCGCCATCTGTGCCAATAAGCGTTGGCGAACCGTCATAGACAAATTGATTGGCAGACTCAGGCTCAGTCGGCGCCACTGGAACGACTGGGTCGTCGTCAGTTTCGGACGTTTCCGGCTCAAGTGTCTCCTCTTCATTCTCACCATCACCACCAGTGCTAAACGCCAGGCCCATTCCAAGTAGTCCAAATAAAGCTAACAGTTCCATCCGATTGCCCCCAGTAGTAAGTTCTGTTCGACCAACGGTTGCATTACGGCAGAGGGATGCCAAATATTTGGAGTAACATTATATAATTTTCAATTAGTTGAGCGAAAATTCCCGCATAAGGGGAGGGTTTGTTTCCAATTTAATAACAATGCAATCGTTTGAGGGGGTGCTCAGAAATTGAACGTCTTTCGTTCGAATCACGCATTTTCAATGTAGCCATGGGATATCGATAGAACCAACGCCTTTTGGCTTGCGTTGTTGGCGTATTGGGCCTAAACGGCAACTTCATCATGAACTCCACCAGAATCATGGTCACCCTATCGGGGCCTACTGGTGATGTTGAAAGGAAATGGCATGATCGCCAAAGAACTACACGACAAGACGCCGGACCAGCTCCGCGATGAGCTTGTTAACTTGAAAAAAGAAGCGTTCAACCTGCGTTTCCAGCAGGCCACTGGCCAATTGGAAAACCCAGCACGCCTGCGCACAGTTAAACGTGACGTTGCTCGTGTTAAAACAGTATTGAACCAAAAAGCTGCATCCGCAGCGACAGACGCGTAAGAGGAGCCTGAGTAATGCCAAAGCGTATCCTGACAGGCACCGTAACCTCGGACGCCAACGAACAAACAGTAACTGTATCCGTAGAGCGTCGCTTTACGCACCCAGTTCTGAAAAAGACCATTCGTAAGTCCAAAAAATACCGGGCGCACGATGAAAACAACACATTCAAAGTGGGCCAGCAGGTTCGCATTATTGAGTGTCCACCACGTTCCAAAACCAAGCGTTGGGAAGTAATCACTGCGGAAGCATGATTATTCACGCGGTCACCCTTAGGGGAGGCCGCGTTACTCGTTACTGAGTAACAACTTAATCGAAACCCTAGGGATCAGGCACGCATCGCCCCCTACAGGTCGGGAGAAACCAAATGATCCAGATGCAGACCAACCTGGATGTTGCTGACAACAGTGGCGCTCGCCGCGTTCAGTGCATCAAGGTCCTGGGTGGTTCCAAGCGTAAGTACGCATCCGTTGGCGACATTATTGTCGTATCGGTAAAGGAAGCCATTCCACGCGGCCGTGTTAAGAAGGGTGACGTGCGTAAAGCCGTCGTCGTTCGTACAGCCAAAGAAGTTCGTCGTGACGATGGCACAGCCATTCGTTTTGACCGCAACGCAGCTGTTATCTTGAATAACAACAATGAGCCAGTTGGCACCCGTATCTTCGGGCCAGTTGTTCGTGAATTGCGCGGCAAAAACTTCATGAAAATCATCTCACTCGCTCCGGAGGTGCTGTAATCATGGCTGCTAAATTGAAAAAAGGTGACACTGTCATCGTACTGGCTGGTAAGGACAAGGGCAAAGAGGGTACTATCTCCTCTGTTGATCCGAAATCCAATAAAGCCATCGTAGACGGCGTAAAGATCGCAATCCGCGCGACACGCCAGACACAAGAATCTCAGGGCGGCCGCATCCCGAAAGCGATGCCGATCGATCTGAGCAACCTTGCGTTCAAGGATGCCAACGGCAAGCCTACACGCGTCGGTTTCAAAATGGACGGCGAAAACAAAGTCCGTTTTGCTAAGACAACAGGGGATGTAATCTGATGCTCGATACCGCAACATATACACCCCGCCTCAAGGCCGACTACAAAGACCGCATTCGTGCGGCTCTGAAAGAAGAGTTTGGCTATACGAACGACATGCAGATCCCGCGTTTGGACAAAGTAGTTCTGAACATCGGTTGTGGCGCAGCGGCTGTCCGTGACAGCAAGAAAGCCAAATCCGCTCAGCAGGATCTGACGGCGATTGCAGGCCAAAAAGCACTCACCACTATCGCCAAGAAATCCATCGCTGGTTTCCGCGTGCGTGAAGAGATGCCACTTGGTGCGAAAGTTACCCTTCGCGGTGACCGCATGTTCGAATTCCTTGATCGTCTGATCACGATTGCATTGCCACGCGTCCGCGACTTCCGCGGCGTATCCGGCAAATCTTTTGACGGCCGCGGCAACTATGCCATGGGCATGAAAGAGCACATCGTATTCCCAGAAATCGACTTTGATAAAGTTGACGAAAACTGGGGTATGGACATCGTAATCGCCACCACGGCGAAAACCGACGACGAAGCGAAAGCCATGTTGAAGCTCTTCAACATGCCGTTCAACTCGTAAGCGCGGGAAGGAAAAAGATATGGCTAAGAAATCCATGATCGCACGCGAGAAGAAGCGTGAAGCACTGGTCAAAAAATACGCCACCAAGCGTGCGGAGCTGAAAGCAATCATCAGCGACGAAACACAGCCTATGGAAGAGCGCTTTCGCGCAACTCTGAAGCTGGCGAAACTGCCTCGCAACTCTTCGGCTGTGCGTTTGCACAACCGTTGCCAGCTGACCGGCCGTCCACACGCCTATTATCGTAAACTTAAAATCTCGCGGATCGCGTTGCGGGATCTTGGCTCAGCAGGCCAGATCCCCGGCATGGTCAAGTCGAGCTGGTAAGGAGCGCATCACATGACCGATCCTATCGCAGATATGCTGACACGCATCCGCAACAGCCAGTTGCGCGGCAAATCCACTGTCATGACACCAGCTTCCAAGCTGCGTGCATGGGTATTGGACGTGCTCGCCGACGAAGGCTATATCCGTGGCTATGAAAAGATGACAGGTGCCGATGGCCACCCTGCTATCGAGATTAGCCTCAAGTACTACGAAGGCGAACCTGTTATTCGTGAGTTGAAGCGGGTTTCAAAACCTGGTCGCCGCGTTTACATGGGTTCACAAGACATCCCAGCAGTCCGTCAGGGCTTGGGTGTGTCGATTGTCTCCACCCCACGTGGTGTGATGTCGGACGCAAGCGCGCGCGCAGCCAACGTTGGCGGCGAAGTGCTCTGCACCGTATTCTAAGGAGAAATTGATGTCTCGTATTGGTAAAAAACCTGTCTCTCTCCCTAGCGGTGTTACTGCTTCGGTAAGCGGCCAAACAATCGAAGTGAAGGGCCCCAAAGGGGTCCGGACCTTCAAAGCAACTGACGATGTGACCATGGCCGTTGAAGATAACGTCGTGACAATCACACCGCGCGGCAAATCAAAACGCGCACGCCAGCAGTGGGGCATGTCCCGCACGATGGTGGGCAACCTTGTGACTGGCGTGACCGACGGTTTCAAGAAAGAGCTTGAAATCCAAGGTGTTGGTTATCGTGCTGCCATGACTGGTAACACATTGAAACTGAACCTCGGCCTGTCGCATGACGTTAACTTTATCCCGCCTGCTGGCGTGACAGTTACGGCACCAAAGCAGACCGAAATCATTGTGGAAGGCATTGACGAACAGCTTGTTGGTCAAGTCGCTGCGAACATTCGCGCTTGGCGCAAACCTGAGCCCTATAAGGGCAAAGGCATCCGCTACAAGGGTGAGTTCGTCTTCCGCAAAGAAGGCAAGAAGAAGTAAGGAACGCAAAGATGGCAAACAGCAAAAGACAACTGTTCATCAAACGCCGCTTGCGCGTTCGGAACAAACTTCGTCGCACGAACCGTGGGCGCATGCGCCTCAGCGTGCACCGCTCCAACAAGAATATCAGCGTTCAGCTGATCGACGATGTGAACGGCGTAACAGTCGCATCCGCCTCGTCGCTTGAAAAAGATCTTGGCGTTGTAGGTACAAACAACATCGAAGTAGCCACTAAAGTGGGCGCAGCAATTGCTGAGCGCGCGAAAAAGGCTGGTGTTGAAGAAGCTTACTTCGATCGCGGCGGTTTCCTCTTCCACGGCAAAGTGAAGGCCTTGGCCGACGCAGCCCGTGAAGGCGGTTTGAAGATCTAAATCTGGAGGTTGGGTCTTACCCCGACTGACAAAAACGAAGAGGCCCACTGGTTGGGCCTCTCGATGATCCAGGGGATATATCCCACTAGGATTGTGAAAACAGGGCAGTGCCCGCAAATTCAAGGAGGCCAACATGGCCAGAGACGACAACCGGGGCGGCAACCGTCGCAACCAGCGCGACGAAGCGCCCGAATTCGCAGACCGCTTGGTCGCAATCAACCGCGTATCCAAAACCGTAAAAGGTGGTAAACGCTTTGGTTTTGCTGCTCTCGTAGTAGTTGGCGATCAAAAAGGCCGTGTTGGTTTTGGTAAAGGTAAAGCCAAAGAAGTTCCTGAAGCGATCCGCAAGGCAACTGAGCAAGCTAAACGCCAAATGATCCGCGTTCAGCTGCGCGAAGGCCGCACGTTGCACCACGACATGGCCGGCCGTCATGGCGCAGGCAAGGTGATCATGCGTACAGCACCAGAAGGTACCGGTATTATTGCTGGTGGTCCTATGCGTGCCGTTTTCGAAATGCTTGGCATCAAAGACGTTGTGTCCAAGTCTATCGGTTCACAAAACCCGTACAACATGATCCGCGCCACTATGGACGGATTGAAAAAAGAACAGTCTCCACGTTCTGTCGCGCAGCGTCGCGGTAAGAAAGTGGCCGACATTCTGCCCAAGCGCGATGAAGTAGCTGATACTTCCGCTCAAGTGGCTGAGGAGGCATAAGCATGGCCAAGACAATCGTGATCAAGCAGGTAGGCTCACCTATCCGCCGCCCCGCAAAACAGCGTGCAACGCTGGTAGGTTTGGGCCTCAACAAAATGCACCGTGTACGTGAACTGGAAGATACACCTTCCGTTCGTGGCATGATAAATAAGATCAGCCACATGGTAGAGATCATCGAAGAAAAAGGCTGAGCATTCTTGCTAGCCTAAGCTTTGAAGTTTAAGAGCGCCCCGCATATCTATGTGGGGCGTTTTGCGTTTGACGTGGTGAATTATTCTTAGCGGCGCGAGCATCAGTGTTGTTTTGCTCTGACGCATGAGTAAATCGTGTGCTTGGAGTTAACCTGCCGCGTGAAAGGCTTCTTCAAACGGTGTGCCGTAAAGAACCTCAAGACAGGCGTCATAGTTTAGGACAGTTTTTCGCAAATTATGGGTATTGATTTTCCGAGCCCGCATTTGGACAGGGTGGGGGGGAAGGCCCAGAAATTCAAACATATCTTGTACTGTACGTTTCATAGCATCTTCGTCGAAAAAGAATGCCTCATATTCGATGCGAAAAACTTGTGATGTTGGCAGCAAAGCCATCATCTGTTCGAGCTTGGCGGCTTCATCAGTCACAACCGTCAAATCGCGGAGCAAGGTATCTGTGTTCAACTCGATTTGAGCAGACGAGGGTTTGTCCCCTAAAGTGTGTTTGACGGTGCCTGTATGCTCAAGCAATTTCCATGAGATAAAGCGTGCAACAAGGTCGTGACGGTAAAGACCAACGACTTTGATATCTGGCCGGTCATGAAGATAGTTGGACAACGCGGGCGGCTGGGCGAAAAGGTGGGTGAAGTCCTTGGCACCGACTGTTTGAATGGCGTTATATCGCTTGTTTTCAACCTTCTTACCCGACGTGATCTTACGAAAGTTCCGCAGGCAATTGACGGTCCGAAGAGGGGCTCCACTCGACAACATGCCATCAAGATATGCGGCGTCTTTTCCCCGCCAAAGGCCAAGTCGATTACGCCATTGTTGGATGAGGTTCCAGTCACCCAGTAATTCGCCGTAGTTAACGGCGTTCGGATGTTGGTTAATCAAATCGACCAAAGCGTTGCTTCCGCTACGGCCCAATGTGAGAATGAAATGCTTATCCATCATTGACCACCGTGAGATGAGGAGTGCAAACCATTACCTGACATTGAAATATACCATGGCGATGAAATTTCGAAGTCCGCCTGCATAATGATATTCTGCATTCTAAAATCCGTTTTCAATTGCTGTGTCGTCAACCACGGTTACAAAAATTCAAGTTACTGGCGGATTTCAGGTATTTCCCGAAATAGTATTAGGGTATTAGCGTGGGGTAAGCCAAGTCTATTTGAATAGTATTCTGCGCGGTTTGGTTGAGGATGCCTCGTCAATCGCGCACGGATGCAACGATTGTTTGCTGAGCTTGGCCAATCAACAACTTTGGTTATTTCATATCGATTCGGATGTTCAGTAAGGGCTGTTGGTATTGAATGGCTTGGTCCTCTTGCCTCAATGCTCCTCATCCCCTATACGCGCGCAGTGGGCAGAGTGCTGTTCATTAGAATCGTAACGCCGCGTCTACCCGCTCCCGTCGCTGGGGGGTATTTCCGGCAAAAGGAGAAGCGACATGAAACTTCATGAACTTTCAGATAATGCAGGCGCAACGAAACCACGCAAACGCGTAGGTCGTGGCCCTGGTTCCGGCACCGGTAAAATGGGTGGCCGTGGTATCAAAGGTCAAAAATCCCGTTCGGGTGTGGCGATCAAAGGGTATGAAGGCGGCCAGATGCCCCTCTACCAACGCCTGCCAAAGCGTGGCTTTAACAAGCCGAACCGCAAAGCCTACTCCGCAATCAACTTGGGTCTGATCCAGAAGTTTGTTGATGCAGGCAAATTGGATATTAAAGCAGTCATCACCGAAGACGCATTGGTTGCATCAGGTGTTGTTCGTCGTAAGCGCGACGGCATCCGTATCCTTGCTAAAGGCGACTTCTCAGCCAAGCTGAACCTTGACGTGACAGGCGCATCAAAAACTGCGGTTGAAGCCGTTGAGAAGGCAGGTGGTAGCCTGACAGTTAAAGCGGCAGCGGCAACAGAAGCTTCTGAATAACGCTTCGGTCTTGTGAGCGGCAGCGATGCCGCTTACATAGTCTTTAAGTTTTCCCAAACGCCGCCCGCCGGAAAACGGTACGGGCGGCGTTTTTGTTCAAAAAGAGAGCCTTCACATGGTATCTGCCGTCGAGAATATGGCCGCAAACTCAAGCTGGTCCGCCTTTGGTAAGGCCACAGACTTGCGCCACCGCATCTTGTTTACCCTAGGTCTGCTGATCGTTTACCGTTTGGGTACGTTTATCCCGGTTCCGGGAATTGATGGCGCAGCACTGCGTGAATTCATGGAGAGCGCTGGCCAAGGCATCGGCGGCATGGTTTCGATGTTTACCGGTGGGGCTCTTGGTCGCATGGGTATCTTTGCGTTGGGCATCATGCCCTACATTTCGGCTTCGATTATTGTCCAGCTTCTGACCTCCATGGTGCCGTCACTAGAACAGCTGAAGAAAGAAGGCGATCAAGGTCGCAAAAAGATCAACCAATATACCCGTTGGGGTACCGTCGCACTAGCAACTGTTCAGTCCTACGGCCTAGCTGTTTCGCTTGAGGCGGGGGATATTGCTGCTGATCCGGGTATGTATTTCCGGATTGCCTGCATGATCACATTGGTTGGTGGGACGATGTTCCTGATGTGGTTGGGTGAGCAGATCACCGCGCGCGGTATCGGTAACGGTATCTCGCTTATCATTTTTGTTGGTATTATTGCAGAAGTTCCAGCGGCGATTGCGCAGTTCTTTGCCTCTGGCCGTTCAGGTGCAATCAGCCCTGCAGTGATCGTAGCCGTACTGGCCATGGTAATTGTAACCATCATGTTTGTTGTGTTTATGGAACGTGCCTTGCGTAAAATCCATATTCAGTACCCGCGCCGTCAGGTTGGCATGAAGGTATATGATGGCGGCTCTAGCCACTTGCCGATTAAGGTAAACCCAGCCGGTGTTATCCCTGCAATCTTTGCAAGCTCACTGTTGCTGTTGCCTGTCACGATCAGCACCTTCTCGGGGAATTCAACCAGTCCAGTGATGTCGTGGTTGCTTGCCAATTTTGGTCCCGGACAGCCGTTGTATCTGTTGTTCTTTATCGCGATGATCGTTTTCTTTGCGTATTTTTATACCTTCAACGTTGCGTTCAAACCTGACGATGTTGCAGATAACCTCAAAAATCAGAACGGCTTTGTCCCCGGTATTCGCCCAGGGAAAAAGACAGCCGAATACCTTGAATATGTGGTGAATCGTGTTCTTGTTTTGGGATCTGCATATCTTGCGGCGGTTTGCATATTACCAGAAATTCTCAGAGGTCAATTCGCAATACCATTCTACTTTGGGGGTACTTCCGTTCTGATCGTAGTATCTGTTACAATGGACACCATCCAACAGGTTCAAAGTCACCTGCTGGCCCATCAATATGAAGGTCTCTTGGAGAAGTCGCAGTTGCGCGGCAAATCTGGTAAGGGCCGCAAAAAACGGAGCCCTGCGCGCAAATGAACATTATTCTTCTCGGACCACCAGGTGCAGGCAAAGGCACACAGGCGCAAAAGCTAGTCGACGACCGTAATATGGTCCAGCTATCCACAGGTGATATGCTGCGCGCCGCGCGCACATCCGGTACCGAGATGGGTAATAAAGTTGCGGCAGTTATGGATGCGGGAAATCTGGTTACGGACGAGATCGTAATTGGCCTGATTCGGGAACAGCTTGAAGCTGGTGGTGACCACGGTGGTTTCATTTTTGATGGTTTCCCACGGACGCTGGCACAGGCAGACGCGTTGAATGCGTTGATGGTCGAAATGGGCCAGAATCTGGGTTCTGCAATTGAATTGCAGGTTAACGATGAAATTCTCGTTGAACGCATTCTTGGACGCGCAGCCGATGCTGTCGCCGCCGGCGGTACGGCCCGTGCGGACGACAACGAGGAAAGCCTCAAGACGCGTTTAATGGCCTACTATAAGCAGACGTCGCCGCTGATCGGTTATTACTATGCCAAGGATAAGCTGAAGGCTGTTGACGGCCTTGCAGAGATTGACGCGGTTCAGGCTAGTATCGCATCAGTTCTAGACGCCTAAGCGCCGAGTTATAGATTATAGAAGGCCGGAATTCTTAGGGGATTTCGGCCTTTCTTGTGTCTAACCTATCTGGGTTCATAGGTGAGGGCGTCGCGGATCCAAGCGTTTAGCGGTCCGATTATCTCGGATAGCCCGACCAGCCGCTCTACAATGTCTCCTGACAACCATATGTCTTTGGGTTGTTCGGCGCGCACGGTGAAGGACTTTAGCTTTAGGAATTCGGCAAGTGGATGTTCTTCGTGTTCCTTGAAGCCACGGGGCATCGTTTTCAGAGTGTTTTCCCGATTGAGCCGAAGACCCTTATCTTCTAGCGTCTTAGCAATATCTGCGAACTGTTCGGCATCCACGACCATTCTATCGCGAACTTTGTTCAAGTCTGCGGTGGCCAATTGATAGAACCCGCCAGCTACCCGTCCTCCCTTCGACCCTACTTGTGCATAGGCGACGCCATCCATGTCTTTTTTGGTCCCGCTTCTTGAGAGAAGGCCAGAGACATGGGTCTTGTAGAGTGTTTTGTCTTTGGAAAACCGCACATCACGGTTTTGGCGGAACATTGTTTTTTCATTCCCTATGAGGGGATAGCGGCTGCCCTCTAAAAGCACCGTCGCAATGCCTAGCATGCCCGCAAAGGGGAGGCGGGCGTGTTCTTTTAGGCGTTCTTTGTTTTCTTCGTACCACTCGCGGGTGTTGTTTTCTTCTAGTTCGCCAAGAATTTGAAACGTCTGAGTGGTGAAGCCTGTCATTGTGTATTCCGCCTTACATGTAACTATGTGCATAAGCATACAGCCGCGGCATTTGCGCAATAAACAATGTGGTGCAGTGCGGTGGGTTGACGCTCAACCTAAAAGACAATAATCAGCGACATCTCGGTAGAGAATCAAACTGTGGTTGTGGTCGCACCATTCCATAGGATCACCTGATCAGCTGAAGCCCGCAGGACTATGCGCCTCGGGCTTATGTTGTGAAAAAAGGGTCTGGCGTAACGGACCCGCAACGAAAAGGAACTGCACACGTGGCACGTATTGCCGGCGTAAATATCCCGACTGCAAAGCGGGTTCCAATCGCCCTCACATATATCACTGGTATCGGTACAACATCCGCTCAAGCCATCTGCGAAGCAGTAGGCATTGACGCGACGCGTCGCGTCAATGAGCTGTCCGACACTGAAGTTGTACAAATTCGCGAGCACATCGACGCAAACTATACCGTCGAAGGTGACCTGCGCCGCGACACACAGATGAACATCAAACGTTTGATGGACCTGGGTTGCTACCGTGGCTTGCGCCACCGTCGTAACTTGCCTGTGCGCGGTCAGCGTACACACACCAACGCTCGCACGCGCAAAGGCCCTGCAAAGGCCATTGCCGGTAAGAAGAAATAAGGGAGGGCTCAGATAATGGCACGCGAAGCAAAACGCGCTAAGAAGAAGGTCTCCAAGAACATCGCCGCAGGTGTGGCGCATGTGAACTCTTCTTTCAACAACACAAAAATTCTCATCTCTGACGTACAGGGCAATGCAATCGCATGGTCCTCTGCGGGCACAATGGGCTTCAAAGGATCGCGTAAGTCGACTCCTTATGCTGCTCAGATGGCTGCAGAAGATGTAGGCAAAAAAGCACAAGACCATGGCGTGAAAACGCTGGAAGTCGAAGTGCAAGGTGCTGGCTCTGGTCGTGAGAGCGCATTGCGCGCACTTGCAGCTGCTGGTTTTAACATCACTTCAATCCGTGACGTTACGCCAATGGCCCACAACGGCTGTCGCCCACCAAAGCGTCGCCGCGTCTAAGCGATCAGTATACTACTTTGGGTCCGCGTTTTGCGCGGGCCCATTACGACTTTTTGAAACCTCGGGAGTTTGCCCCGGTCGGACATACGGGCGCAGACAGGAATGGAGGGACACATGATCCATAAAAATTGGGCCGAGCTGATCAAGCCAACACAGCTTGACGTTAAACCCGGCAACGATCCTGCGCGTCAGGCCACTGTGATTGCTGAACCGCTCGAGCGCGGCTTTGGTCTCACGATGGGTAACGCGCTACGTCGCGTTTTGATGTCGAGCCTTCAAGGCGCGGCGATCACATCTGTACAGATTGATAACGTACTGCATGAGTTTTCGAGTGTTGCTGGCGTACGTGAAGACGTCACCGACATCATCCTGAACCTCAAAGGTGTTTCCATTCGCATGGAAGTCGAAGGACCAAAGCGTCTGTCGATCTCCGCGAAAGGCCCTGGTGTTGTGACGGCTGGCGACATCAGCGAATCTGCAGGTATCGAAATCCTGAACCGCGACCATGTTATCTGCCACCTCGATGATGGTGCTGATATCTACATGGAATTGATGGTAAACACTGGCAAAGGCTATGTGTCTGCAGACAAGAACAAGCCTGAAGACGCACCTATCGGTCTTATCCCGATCGACGCGATCTACTCGCCTGTGAAAAAAGTAAGCTACGATGTTCAGCCTACCCGTGAGGGCCAAGTGCTGGATTATGACAAGCTGACTATGAAAGTTGAAACTGATGGCTCCCTGACGCCTGACGATGCTGTAGCATTTGCTGCGCGTATTCTTCAGGATCAGCTCGGCATCTTCGTCAACTTCGATGAGCCTGAATCAGCGTCCCGTCAGGACGACGATGATGGTCTCGAATTCAACCCGCTTCTGCTCAAGAAAGTGGACGAGTTGGAATTGTCAGTACGTTCGGCGAACTGTCTGAAGAACGACAATATCGTGTATATTGGCGATCTGATCCAGAAAACCGAAGCAGAAATGCTGCGCACACCTAACTTTGGCCGCAAGTCTTTGAACGAGATCAAAGAAGTGTTGTCAGGCATGGGTCTGCATCTTGGCATGGACGTTGAGGACTGGCCACCGGACAACATCGAAGATCTGGCCAAGAAGTTTGAAGACAACTTCTAAACCATTCGGTCTCACCTGCGTTGGTGGGTGAGGCCATACAACTGGGCATTCTGCCCCAAGGAGAGTTGGCGCTACGCACGCCAGCCAGACAAAGCAAAACGGCCCGTAGAGGGCACCATATTTGGAGATAGAACTATGCGTCACGCACGTGGATACCGCCGCCTTAATCGCACACATGAGCACCGCAAGGCGCTTTGGGCCAACATGGCCGGCTCACTGATCGAGCATGAGCAGATCAAGACAACACTGCCAAAAGCAAAAGAATTGCGCCCGATCATTGAGAAAATGATTACGCTTGCCAAACGTGGCGATCTACACGCCCGCCGTCAGGCCCGCGCACGCCTCAAAGAAGACCAGTATGTCACAAAATTGTTCGACATCCTCGGCCCACGTTACAAAGACCGTCAAGGTGGCTATGTGCGCGTGCTGAAGGCTGGTTTCCGTTATGGCGACATGGCACCAATGGCAATTATTGAATTCGTTGACCGCGACCGCGACGCCAAAGGCGCATCGGACAAAGCCCGCGTTGCAGCTGAAGAAGCCGCAGAATAATATTTCGCCATTAAGTGATTTGAGAGGCCCTGCCATATGGCGGGGCTTTTTGCATTTTTGACGTTAACAATCGGGTGCATTTCAACACAGAGCGGTTGCATGATGGCAAGGGGCTGCGCATATCATGATGCATGAGATATTTAGCCCTGATCCTTGCCCTACTTGCTGCTCCGCTTAACGCGCAACAAACCCCGCAATCAGCTGCCGAAATGCAGCTTAGTTTTGTGCCAGTTGTAAAACAGGCGGCACCTGCTGTTGTGAACATATACGCCAAGTTCATGCGTGAAGTTCAAAGCACACCATTACAATCCGATCCATTCTTTGAGCGGTTTTTTGGTGATGCATCAACGCCCCCTAAGCCGCGTGTGCAGAACTCTCTGGGGTCCGGTGTAATTCTATCGGCGGACGGGATCGTCGTGAGTAACTATCACGTTGTGGGCATGGCGACGGATATCCGCGTTGTGCTGAACGACCGTCGAGAATTTACAGCGAGGGTTTTGTTAGGCGATGAGCAAAGCGATCTGGCCATACTCAAGATCGATGCGCCTGACTCATTGCCTTTTCTTGAATTGCGCGACAGTGACAGCGTTGAGGTAGGTGAGTTGGCTTTGGCCATTGGTAATCCGTTTGGGGTGGGTCAGACCGTGAGCAGTGGCATCGTGTCAGGTCTCGCGCGCTCTGGTGGATCAGGCGGGCGTGGGCACGGTTATTTCATTCAGACGGATGCACCTATTAATCCGGGCAATTCTGGCGGCGCACTGGTTGATATGGCCGGTCAGTTGATTGGGGTGAATACATCAATTTTAACCCGCTCTGGCGGCTCCAACGGCATCGGTTTTGCCATTCCTGCTGATTTGGTGGCTGCATTCGTAGGCCAATCTAACGAAGGGCAGAGCGGCTTTGGTCGTCCATGGGCTGGGATCAGCGGGCAACCGTTGGATGCTGACATGGCTGCGACGCTGGGTTTTGACCGATCGGGTGGAATCATAATATCTGGCCTGCATCCAGTCAGTCCGTTTTTGGACGCTGGCCTTGCGGTTGGCGATGTCATCCAGACGGTGGGTGGTCAAACAGTTAATACACCGTCGGAGATGATTTACCGCATGAGCGTGGCGGGCCTCGGCGCTCAAGCAGACATAATGTTCAGCAGATATGGTGAGGAACACCAAACCAAAGTGGCGTTGATCGCTGCCCCTGACGAGCCCTCGAGGGATCAAATTAGCTTGCCGGAGCAAAGCCTATTCCCGGGGTTGACCCTTGCACGGATCAACCCTGCTGTTCTGTCCGAGTTGAACCTGCCGCTGGAAACGGAAGGCGTTGCCGTAGTTGAGGTGGGCAACTTTGCTGTTCGGGCAGGGCTGCGCGCGAGGGACGTGCTGATCTCGATAAATGGTGAAACGCTGTTACATCCTGAACAGGTAGCAAAGGCGCTATCCGGCCAAGTGCGCAAGATTGAGATGACAGTCCAACGTGGCGTGCAGCGCATCTCAATGCGGTTCCGAGGGTAGCGGTATGGTCGATCTGTTTGGTGCCTCAGTCGTTGTGGAAAGCGGCCACCGTCCCTTGGCGGATCGACTTCGTCCCAAAACTCTGGGTGAGGTGATTGGCCAGCGTCAAGTGTTAGGCCCGGAGGCTCCTCTAACGGTGATGTTAGGAGGGGGTTCATTGAGTTCGTTGATCTTTTGGGGGCCGCCGGGTGTTGGGAAAACAACAATCGCGCGTTTGCTAGCTGATGAGACTGACCTCCATTTTGTGCAGATCAGCGCAATTTTCAGTGGCGTCCCGGAATTACGGAAGGTGTTTGAAGCGGCCAAGATCAGGCGGCAAAACGGGCAAGGGACTTTGTTATTCGTGGATGAAATTCACCGCTTCAACAAAGCCCAACAAGACGGGTTTTTACCCCACATGGAAGACGGCACCATCCTGTTGGTTGGCGCGACAACGGAAAACCCAAGCTTTGAACTAAACCGCGCGGTCCTCAGCCGGTCGCAGGTATTGGTTCTTGAACGTCTGGATAGCGATGATTTGAAAAAACTCGTAGTGCGGGCTGAAGAAGAACTGGATGTGATCTTACCGCTGGACCCTGCCGCCCGTCAGGCGTTGTTGGATATGGCGGACGGGGACGGACGTGCGTTACTCAATCTGATTGAACAGATTGCTGCATGGAAAGTGGACGCTCCGCTGGATACTGCTGCGCTTGGTAAACGCCTGAGCAAGCGGGCTGCGCAATATGACAAAGGTGGCGATGAGCATTATAATCTTATCTCGGCTTTGCATAAATCGGTTAGAGGTAGTGATCCGGATGCGGCGCTTTATTGGTTTGCGCGCATGCTTGAGGGCGGCGAAGACCCACGGTACCTCGCGCGGCGTTTTGTGCGCATGGCTGTTGAGGATATTGGGCTTGCGGACCCCCAAGCGCAGGCTGTGTGTCTTCAAAGTTGGGATACCTATGAACGGTTAGGCTCTCCTGAAGGTGAACTAGCGTTGTCTCAGGCGGTGATCTATCTGGCGCTAGCGCCAAAAAGTAATGCTAACTACGTGGCTTACAAGGGTGCGCGCATTGCGGCCAAGGCGACAGGTTCAGCGCCGCCACCCAAGCACATTCTCAATGCGCCAACTTCTATGATGAAAGATCAAGGGTACGGCGCAGGCTATGCCTATGATCATGATGCCGAAGACGGTTTTTCGGGACAAAACTATTTTCCCGACGAGATGGAGCGTCCTGCACTCTATCAACCTGTTGAACGCGGGTTTGAGCGGGACCTGAAAAAGCGGCAGGATTACTTCGCAAAGCTGCGTGCACAGCGAGAAAGTTGACATTTAGTTGACTCTGGCGCGCGCGCGCGCGATGGGGGCAGCATGATTTCAACAATATCCCTTGTCGCCCTTGGCGGTGCCCTTGGTGCTGCATGTAGGTTTCTTGTAGGAGTGGGCGTTATGCGTCTCACCGGCCCTGCTGAGTTCCCGCTGGCGATCATCACTGTAAACGTCATCGGGTCGTTCCTGATGGGAGCTTTTGTGGTTGCTGCGGCCCAAAAAGGACTGACGCACTACAGCCCCTTTGTCATGACGGGCATTTTGGGAGGCTTTACCACGTTCTCGGCATTTTCGCTGGAGACTGTGACACTGATAGAACGCGGCCAGATTGCTGCGGCAGGTGCTTATGTGGCACTATCAGTTGCGTTAAGCTTGGGTGGATTAATGTTGGGGCTATGGATCGCCAGAGGGATATTCGCATGAGCCGCGTACAAACAATTACCGTAAAAGAAGGTGACGGAGATCAACGTCTGGACCGCTGGTTCAAACATGTTTTTCCGCACGTGCCACACGGGCGCATCGAAAAGATGTGCCGCAAGGGTGAAATTCGTGTAGATGGAGGCCGTGTAAAGGGCTCTACACGCGTAGAAGTCGGACAAGAAATTCGTATCCCGCCGCTGCCCACAGGTGAGGCTCCGGCGCCAACAAGACGTACAACGGTAACCGATACCGAAGCTAAGATGATTCGCGCCTGCGTGATCTACCGCGATGATCATGTGATTGCGTTGAACAAACCCCCGGGTTTGCCGGTTCAAGGTGGTTCAGGGCAGGGCGAACGGCATGTTGATGCCCTGTCTGAGGCGTTGATGTTTGAAATGGATGAAAAGCCTCGCTTGGTTCACCGTTTGGACAAAGACACGTCGGGTGTTCTGGTCCTTGCACGGACACGCGAAGCAGCCAAAGCGCTGACTGCAAATTTTAGGCACCGTGAAACACGCAAGATTTATTGGGCGGCCGTTGCAGGTGCTCCACACCCGCGCAATGGCACGATTAAGTTCGGTCTGGTCAAAGGCACGGGGCATGGAGCGGGTGGTGCGGGCGAGAAAATGCATGCGGTGCACCCGCGCGATGTAGACAGCACTGAAGGTGCCAAGCGCGCTACAACTGATTATTCCGTGCTGGAGCAGGTAGGCACCCGCGCGTCATGGATGGCCCTGAGCCCTGTTACAGGCCGGACGCACCAGCTGCGTGTTCACATGGCAGAGATTGGACATCCGATTGTGGGTGACGGTAAATACGGCGGATCAGGGCAGGAAAACATGGGCGATGGATGGGGCGCCCAATTGGGTGGCGAGATCTCGAAAAAGCTGCACCTGCACGCGCGTAGCCTCACGATCCAGCATCCCGCGACGAAGGCGATGCTCAATCTGGTAGCCCCTATGCCTGAACACATGCAGCGCACATGGGACACATTTGCGTGGCAAACTAAATTTGCACCTGCTGATCCGTTCGGAGACGATTGGGGATGAGCGACGCACCATTGCGATTGGTGATTTTTGATGTTGATGGCACGCTGGTAGACAGTCAGGCGGATATCCTTGGCGCTATGCATCTGGCGTTTGTGGGAGAAGGTTTGCTGACGCCATCTCGTGAAGAGGTTTTGGGTGTTGTTGGATTGTCGTTGGACGTGTTGATGCCACGCCTTGCGCCTGACGCTGATACAGACACCCTCGCACGGTTGGTTCAGAGCTACAAAGATGCCTACATGTCTCTGCGTTCTGCGCAGGGCGGTGAGATTTCATCGCCGTTCTATCCCGGTGCGCTTGAAACACTTGAGGTATTGCAAGCACAACCCGATGTGCTGCTTGGTGTCGCCACCGGAAAGTCGCGTCGTGGTTTGGACAAACTAATTGAGGCACATGGCCTCGAAGGCATGTTTGTGACCCGGCAAGTTGCCGATTTTCACCCTTCCAAGCCACATCCTGCCATGTTGCTCGCTGCATTAAGCGAGACGGGGGTTGAGGCAGAAAACGCGGTGATGGTCGGGGATACGACATTTGATATGGAAATGGCGCAAGGCGCTGGCATAACAGGCATTGGTGTGAGCTGGGGCTATCACCTTGCTGCGCACTTGCTGGCTGCAAAGCACGTTATTGATCGCTTTGAAGCGCTGCCACCGTTGTTGGATAACATCTGGAAGGATTGAACGATGAGCGAATGGAAAGCAAAGCGTTTCTGGAAACAAGCAACTGTCGTTGAAGTTGGCGATCGTTTCACCGTTGAGCTAGACGGCCGTCCAGTTAAGACACCTGCAAAACAAGCAATGCTTGTCCCAACGCGTGCAATGGCAGATGCGATTGCATTGGAATGGGACGCGCAGGTTGACGTGATCAATCCCAATACAATGCCAGTCACCAAAACCGCAAATGCGGCGATTGATAAAGTCACTATTCAGCATGCGGAGGTCGCAGAAATGTTGGCCGCTTATGGTGACAGTGATCTTTTGTGTTACCGCGCAGATGCTCCAGAGGAGCTGGTTGAGCGTCAGGCAATGCAGTGGAATCCGATGATGGAATGGGCCGCCGAAGCGCTTGGTGTGCGACTGGAAACACGCACAGGTGTTATTCACGCACCGCAAAATCCGAAATCGGTGGAATTGCTGCGTCAACGCACACATGAACTCAATTTTTTTGAGCTCGCAGCATTTCATGATTTAGTGAGCTTGTCTGGTTCATTGGTCCTTGGATTTGCGACGGCGTTAGGTGAACGGTCTGCCGACGAATTGTGGAAAATTTCCCGTTTAGACGAGATTTGGCAAGAAGAACTATGGGGTGAGGACGATGAAGCCACCTCACTTGCAAATGTTAAGCGTGAAGCGTTCATTCACGCAAAGCTGATGTTTGACCTTGCTCAAGTGAATTAACCAGAAGGAAATTTAGGCTCCCCTTTGGTTAGGTGGGTATTGGTTTCGTTTTTGGTACTAGAGCCCTTGACCTCAGCGCGGGAATCCGCCCACACTCGTATCCACTACTTGGGCACTGCCCGTGGAGTATCACAACCGGCATGCAAAGTGCTGGTTTTATCCACCCGAAAAGTGGTGGAAAATCAGGAAGAGGTAAAAATGAAAAAAACAATTATTCTTGGCGCGCTGACGATCGCTGGTTTGTCTGCTGGTGCAGCAGCCGCTGGTACGCTCGACGATGTCAAAGCACGCGGTAGTCTGAACTGCGGCGTTACAACCGGTCTGGCTGGCTTTGCTGCGCCTGATGCAAATGGTGTATGGGTCGGTTTCGACGTATCCGTATGCCGTGCGGTTGCGGCGGCTGTTCTTGGGGATGCAACAGCTGTTGAATTTATTCCGACAACTGGCAAAACACGCTTCACTGCTCTGGCTTCCGGCGAGATCGATGTGCTGGCGCGTAACACCACATGGACATTCTCCCGTGACGTCGACCTGAAGTTCGATTTCGTAGGCGTGAACTACTATGACGGCCAAGGCTTCATGGTTCCAAAAGAGCTGGGCGTGTCTTCAGCAAAAGATTTGGATGGGGCAACTGTTTGCATCCAAACTGGTACAACAACTGAGTTGAACTTGGCCGACTTCTTCCGCGCCAACAACATCAGCTATGAGCCAGTGCCAATCGAAACAAACTCCGAAGCTCAGCAGCAGTACCTTGCCGGTGCTTGCGACGTTTACACAACAGATGCTTCCGGTTTGGCCGCGACACGCGCCACATTCGAAAAGCCTGATGAGCACACGCTGTTGCCGGAAATCGTATCCAAAGAGCCACTTGGCCCGCTGGTACGTCATGGTGATAACGAGTGGGGCGACGTTGTTCGCTGGACGCTTAACGCACTGATCACAGCTGAAGAGCTGGGTGTTTCTTCCGCAAACGTTACCGAGATGGCCGCATCGACAAACAACCCAGAAGTTGCACGTCTGCTCGGCTCTGAAGGTACATTGGGTGAAATGCTGGGTCTGGATGCAGATGCATTCAAACGCGCCATCGAAACTCAGGGCAACTACGGTGAAATCTTTGCCAAAAACATTGGCGAAGAAACTCCAATCGGTCTGGCACGTGGTTTGAACGCACAGTGGACAGACGGCGGCCTGCTGTACTCCCCACCATTCCGCTAAATACATGAAGCCAAAGGGCGCGGGAATTCCCGCGCCCTTTGTGTTTTACGACTAGACGAACAAATAAGTTACCCGGCACTGACGTCAAAAGGCGCAGAAAATACAGCTGGGACAACGGGGATACAATTTATGTCGACACTCTCGGACCCTCCAAAGGGAACGTTCCGGCTATCTATGCTGTTGAACGACTCCCGGTATCGATCGATGACGCTGCAGGTCATCGCTGCGACCAGCTTGGCTTTCGCCATACTTTATCTTTATTCAAACCTTGCCGCCAATTTGCGGGCCGCCGGATTGAATATCTCATTCTTGTTTTTAGGCAGCCCCGCTGGCTATGACATCAACCAGACATTGATCGACTATACCAGCCAGTCATCCAACTTACGGGCGGCTATGGTGGGTATCCTTAATACTCTATTGGTCGCGATTATGGCGTGTATCACTGCTACAGTGATCGGCGTGATCGCGGGTGTTCTTCGGCTCTCCAATAACTGGCTCGTCCGCAAATTGATGTCCTTTTACGTGGAGATTTTCCGGAACATCCCCGTTCTAATCTGGATCATCATTATTTTCACGATTATGACATCAGTTATGCCTAGCCCACGTGACTATCGTGGCGAAACACCCAAGGCATCTATGTTCCTTGATTCGGCCGCCTTTACCAATCGTGGCGTTTATGTTCCGAAACCTGTATTTCAGAATGGGTTCTCTCAGAACGGCGGCGAAGAGGTCTTGGCGGACGGTGGACGTAAGTCGCGAGGCTTGGCCAAATTTGCCGAAAGTGGCGCGCTGGATTGGATTGCAGTAATTGCAGTATTGTTGGCGTCTTGGCAGGTTACCAAACGTGTGAACGCTAGTGCGATCCAGAAACAGCAAGAAACGGGGGTCAGACCGACGACACTCTATACCAACCTTGCGATCTGGATTTTGCCTGTCGTAGTATTGTTGTTTTTGCTTGGACTTACTTGGGAATACCCTGCTCTCAAAGGGTTTAACTTTAGTGGAGGTATTAAAATCGGCGGTCCGCTGATTGCTCTGTGGATTGCTTTGTCGGTCTATACTGGTGCTTTCATCGCAGAAAACGTACGTGCGGGCATTCAGGCGGTCTCTAAGGGCCAAACTGAAGCTGCTGCAGCGCTTGGATTGCGCTCAGGCCGCGTTATGAGCCTTGTTGTTTTACCTCAGGCACTTCGGGTGATTATCCCGCCGCTGATTTCACAATTCCTGAACATCACCAAAAACTCGTCCCTTGCGATTGCGGTAGGTTACGCTGATATCACTGCGACTTTGGGGGGCATTACGCTTAACCAAACTGGTCGCGCGATTGAATGCGTTCTGCTGTTGATGTTGTTCTATCTTGTGATCTCGCTTCTGATTTCAGCAGTCATGAACGTTTACAACAATTCTATGAAATTGAAGGAGCGCTGAGATGTCAGATACACATCCTCATACAGTCGCCTTCGTTCGCGAAACATCAATCCCGCAATCTTCGCCTCCCACTAGTGCAGCGGGACCGGTTAAGTGGATGCGTGATAATCTATTCGCAACGATTCCGAACGGAATTCTGACCCTACTTGCGATCTATGTCGTCTATCTGGTTCTAAGCAGCACGCTTCCTTGGATTTTCAATGGTGTTTGGGATGCAAAGAACTTGGCTGAATGCCGCGAAATCCTGCAGGGTACGTCTGGTGCATGTTTTGCGGTTCTCGTTGAACGTTGGCCACAGTTGCTCTTTGGTTTCAAATACCCTGCCACCGAATACTGGCGCCCAGTTCTTGCATTCGTAATTATGCTTGTTGCCATCGCGCCAGTGCTGTTCTTTGATCTGCCGCGCAAGTTGTTGATCGTTACCATATTGTTCCCTTTCGTAGCCTATTGGTTGATTTGGGGTGGTACGATCTGGATTCCAATCTTTGCGCTGCTTGGCTTTATGGCCGGCTATGTCGCTTACTCTCGTTTTGTGACAAAGAGCTTTGCCTTAGGTTTCTTCGGAGGCATCGGAGGTGCGGTTGTCGTATGGATTATTTCAGGTTCGATCGTACCTATGTTGGCACCAGAACAGCCATACCTCGAAGCTGTTCCATCGCGTGATTTGGGCGGTTACATGCTCAACATGATGCTTGGGATTACATGTGTGTCGTTGTCGGTCCCCCTAGGCATCGCTCTTGCACTGGGTCGTCAAAGCTCCATGCCGTTGATCAAATGGATCTGCGTGGTCTTTATCGAACTCATTCGTGGCGTTCCGCTGATCACACTGTTGTTCGTTGCTAGCGTAATGTTGTCGTATTTCTTCCCACCAGAACAGACTGTGGATTTGTTCATACGTGTTGTTATCATGATCACAATCTTCTCGGCGGCCTATATTGCCGAGGTGGTGCGTGGTGGTTTGGCTGCTTTGCCAAAAGGTCAGTATGAGGCGGCAGACAGTTTGGGGCTGGATTATTCGCAGGCCATGCGCTTGATTATTTTGCCTCAGGCGTTGAAAATCTCGATCCCCGGGATCGTCAACATTGCTGTTGGTCTCTTTAAGGATACCACGCTGGTGTCCGTCATCTCGATGTTCGACATCATCGGCATGATCCGAGGACCTATTTTGGCATCGACCGATTGGAACGGCGTCTACTGGGAACTGTTGGGCTTCGCCTGCCTTGTTTTCTTCGTCGTTTGTTATTCCATCTCACAATATTCGCAGTGGCTGGAACGCCGTCTTGCGACAGATCATCGTTAAGGAGCCCGCAACATGGCTGATACAGCAAAACTACAAGTATCCGACGAAGTCGCGATCTCTATCCAGCAAATGAACAAGTGGTACGGCACGTTTCACGTGCTACGCGACATTGATCTGACGGTGTATCAAGGCGAACGTATTGTGATTTGTGGGCCTTCAGGCTCTGGCAAATCCACGCTCATTCGCTGCATCAACGCGTTGGAAGAACACCAGAAGGGGTCAATCGAGGTCGACGGCACACTGTTGTCCTCGGACCTCAAGAACATCGATAAGATTCGTTCAGAAGTGGGCATGTGTTTTCAGCACTTTAACCTGTTTCCGCACCTGAGCATTCTGGACAACCTCACGCTGGCACCAATCTGGGTACGTAAAACACCCAAGAAAGAAGCCGAAGAAGTTGCGATGCACTACCTTGAGAAGGTGAAAATCCCTGATCAGGCGGATAAGTTCCCTGGTCAGCTTTCTGGTGGTCAGCAGCAGCGTGTGGCGATTGCCCGTTCGCTCTGCATGAAACCGCGGATCATGTTGTTTGATGAACCGACTTCGGCGCTTGACCCAGAGATGATCAAGGAAGTTCTCGACACCATGATCGAGCTTGCGGAAGAAGGCATGACAATGCTTTGCGTAACGCACGAGATGGGCTTTGCTCGTCAGGTGGCGAACCGTGTTATCTTTATGGACGAAGGCCAGATCGTTGAACAAAACGAGCCCGAGGCGTTCTTTAACAATCCACAAAGCCCGCGCACACAATTGTTCCTGAGCCAGATCTTGGGTCACTAAGTAATATCTAGCTAAATTGATACGAGATAAGGGCGGGGGGAAACCTCCGCTCTTATTTTGTTCTGGAGTTATTTTGTGATGTCACGCGGCGTGATGAAATGGATTGTCTTTCCTGTACCTAGCTGCAAGTCACGCCAGTCGGCGATCTTAAAGTCAACAACAAGCGTTGCGCAGGTGGGGTATTTGAAAAAGCCCTGATGTTCAGGCACATGTGCCACTAACATTTCAGCCAGCATCGAACTGCCGGGGTTATGCGCGACCATCAAAACGCAGGCTTCACTGCGGGATTGGAGCGCCGTCGCCATCACATCAGGTTCAGCCAAGTATAGCTTTCTAAGAAATGTGCTTGGGACATCGCCAATGTTCAACCGTTGCAACGTTTCGCGCGTGCGGATCGCATCCGAGCAAAGGATGTGATCTGGCTGCAGATTGTTTTGCTCCATCCAAAAACCCATTGCTGAGGCATTCTCTTGTCCGCGCGGGTTAAGCGTGCGTTCGTGGTCGGTTGTGTCACGTTCAGACCAAGCGGATTTGGCGTGGCGCATTAGGATCAGGCGTTTCATTTAGGCTCCTCTAAAGGCGGTCATGTGAAAGGCGTTTTGCGCAGTGGGACGATCAAACGCTTGACTGATCGGACAGGCAAGGCGGGTGATGCAACCCTCGGTCATGCAGTCGGTCCCATTAGGAGACGCGATATGGTTTTTGCACTTTGGCACGTCATAAAAATGCGTATCTGAAAGGGCATCCACAGGACAAGCGTTGACACATGGGCGCGTGACGCAGTTATCACATGGATTTAGCGCCTGTTGGGCGGGAAGGGGGTTACGCCGTGGGAAAATAATGGCGCCACGGTATGAGATGAGCAGTCCTGCACGGATATGAACCAACATGCCAACAGGGCTATCAAAGGCCTCTCCCGTTTGTTTGGCCCACGCGATAAAGGGGGCATAGGGTGGCCCGCCAAAGGGATAGACCACCCCGATGCCGCCCGCAGCCTGCATGATCGGTGGCAGGATGCGTTGAGACCAGCGATCGATGGGATCGGCCGCACCATCACGGTATTCCATACTTTGCTTGAAGCGGTCCCAAAACTTGGGAGCGGCTCCAACGAGTACAATGGTTTGCGCCGTTAGATCTCGATCGGTATGAACCCCACCCATTGCCATAAGGCCATGCGGGGCAGCCAGAGCATCAACCTTGTCTAACAGGCGTCGGGCCAGCTTCTCAGGGGCTGTGTTTGAGGGTTTCAACCTGCGCGAATGATTGAACCTGCACCATGCTCTGAGAATAACTCGAGCAAGCAGGCATGTGGCGCGCGACCATCCAGGATGACACTGGCACGAACGCCAGCTTTTAGCGCATCTAGGGCAGTCTGTGTTTTCGGGATCATGCCGCCTGCGATGGTACCTTCTTCGGTCATCTGTTTGATCTGCGAAGCAGTGAGTTCTGTCAGAACGTCACCTTCCGCGTTTTTGACGCCGGAGACATCGGTAAGCAGCAGCAGGCGATCGGCCTTGAGCGCTGAGGCGATAGAACCTGCAGCCGTGTCGCCATTGATGTTAAATGTCTCACCCTTCATGCCCATGCCAAGAGGGGCGATCACGGGAATGAGCTCTTTTTCAGCCAAATCCAAGAGCAGACCCGGGTTTATGGTGGTAGGCTTGCCAACCAGACCCAGTGCGGGATCTTCGGGTTCACAAATGATTAGGCCGCTGTCCTTACCCGATACGCCGACGGCGCGGCCGCCTTGTTCAGAAATAGCTTGTACGATTCGGGCGTTCACCAGACCCGACAGGACCATTTCAACGACTTCCATTGTTGCGGCATCGGTCACACGTTTGCCGTTCACAAATTGAGATTCGATCCCAAGCCGTTTCAACATGTTGTTGATCATTGGGCCGCCGCCGTGGACGATTACGGGTTTCACACCAACTTGACGCATCAAAACCACGTCGCGGGCGAATTCCATCATCGCCTCGTCGCTGCCCATCGCATGGCCGCCCAGCTTGATCACTATGGTCGCGTCATTGTAGCGCTGCATGTAGGGCAGAGCTTGTGAAAGGGTGGCGGCGGTTGTGGCCCAATCGCGGTTCATGTCTTGTGTTCTCATATCTAATTTCCCGAGGTCTGACGGGATCATAGGCGCTTATTCCAGCGTGGCAATCACAGACCGCAATGTGGGAATGCCCCAGCCTTTTTCCGACGAAGTCACGATGATTTCGGGGTAAGCTGCGGGGTGTTTGCTGAGTTGACTGCGGACCTGATCAAGGATTTTTTCACGTTCTACTTCTTTCACCTTATCGGCCTTTGTTAGAACGGCTTGAAATGTCACTGCCGCGCTGTCCAACAGGCTCATAATCTCATTGTCGACGGCCTTAACGCCGTGGCGTGCATCAATCAGAACAAACGCGCGGCGCAGTGTTTGACGGCCTTGAAGAAATTGTTTTAGCAGGCGCTGCCATTTTTCCACCACGGGTAGAGGCGCGTTTGCGTAGCCATAACCAGGAAGGTCAACAAGGTAGAATTCTTCGCCGGCGGTGAAGTAATTGATTTCTTGCGTCCGGCCCGGCGTATTCGAAGCACGTGCCAGTGCTTTCATACCCGTCAAGGCGTTGATCAATGTAGATTTCCCCACATTCGAACGTCCGGCAAAGCAAACCTCAATACGGTCTGCCTCTGGCAAACCCGACATCGCGACCACACCTTTAACAAAGTCTGTTTCGCCAGCGAACAAAAGGCGGCCACGTTCTAGTGTTTGTGCATCTGGTTCTTCGGCAAGATCGAAAGGCAATTGCATTAGATGAGCTCCAATTTGTCGCCAACTGCCACTTGGCCGGTTTCTATGATGCGGGCGTAGATACCAAAATCCTGATGGTTCTGCGTTTTTAGTGCCTTGAGAGTGTCCACATCACGAACGCCAGTGTCAGTATTGACCATTGTAGCGACGCAGCGCGTGATCCGCTCTTCAATCTTGAGGCGGACAGTGCCCAGTTTGGCCTCACGCCCGATCCAATCGAATTCAGACCATGCAGGTGTTCCCTCAAACCAAATGTTCCCGCGCCAACGCTCGGTTTGCAGAGGCGTGCGGGCAAGCGCCTCAACAGCTGAATGGGATGCATGGTTGCACAGGGAAATCGAAGGGAAGGGGGAGTCGGTAAAGCCGCGCTCATTCAACCTCAAAATGCGTGCGGGCATAGCGCGGCTACTGTTGGCCAAGCTACTGACCCATGCAACCAGTGCGTCAGGATCAACATCTGGTTGGACAGTTAGATCAGGTTGGTCAGGGTGCCGCAGCGTGATGGTTTCAGTCTCTTCATCCAAGGTAGCAGTGATCGCCATCAAAGATGGTGATTTTGCTCCACGGCTAAAGTTCTGGCAGGGAGCCCACTCAGAACCATCAGCCTTTGCCGCATCATGGGCAACAGCCCAAAGGCGGTCGTAGGGCATGCTTTGACCTTCATTGAGCGTGACACGTGGCAGCGACTCACGTCCATGGCTTTTAACTGGGTGCCGCCAGAGTGCTGTTACCTTCATCACTTCTTCGATTCTGCTTTGGCCTTACGACCAAAGCCACCTTTGATGTTGCCCAATAGGTCAGGTTTGTAGCCTTGGCTGCGCATGATCAGGTATTGTTGCGTGAAGGTGATAGTGTTGTTTGCAATCCAGTAGACAACCAGACCTGATGCAAAGCTACCCAGCATGAACATGAATACCCATGGCATCCATGCAAAGATCATTTGCTGTGTCGGGTCTGTAGGCGCTGGGTTTAGCTTTTGCTGCAGCCACATGGATATCCCCAAGAGCAGTGGCAAAATGCCGATAAAGACCAAGGCCATGATGCTGCCGACTTCGGGTGCGGCCCATGGCAATGCGCCATATAGGTTAAAGATTGTTGTTGGGTCTGGTGAGCTAAGGTCTTGGAACGGTCCAAAGAATGGAGCGTGGCGCAATTCGATTGTTACAAAAATCACCTTGTACAGCGAGAAGAAGATCGGAATCTGTAGCAGGATAGGTAAGCAACCAGCTGCCGGATTTACCTTTTCCTTTTTGTAGAGCTCCATCATGCCTTGTTGTACTTTTTGACGGTCGTCGCCGGCTTCTTCCTTCATCTTCTCCATCTTCGGCTGAAGCTCTTTCATCTTGGCCATTGAGACGTAAGATTTATAAGCCAATGGGAACAGCAGTGCCTTGATAAACAAGGTCAGTGCGATGATGGATATGCCCATGTTGCCGACCAATAGATTGATATGGTGCAGGAGCCAGAAGATCGGCTTGGTCAGGAACGAGAAGATGCCCCAGTCGATCGAGTCGATAAAGTTGTAGACGCCGTCGTTTTCATATCCGTTCAGCACTTCCCATTCTTTGGGGCCAACGAATATTTGAGACGTGTTCGAGATAGTTTGACCAGCTGCAACAGTTTGAACAGTGCTCACCGCCTCAGTTTGATAGATATCGCGGCGTTCGTCGTATTTTGCAACGGATTTGAACGCAGTCCCTTGAGTTGGGATCAGAACGCTCATCCAATAGTGATCGGTGAACCCGATCCAGCCATTTTTAGTGATGTTCTCTTCTTGCGTGCGTGCGCCTGCGCGTTGGTTGTATTCAAATTCGGGCAGTTCATCCCAGTCCGTTTCTGAGTATTCACCGTCTGTCATTGCGACCACACCTTCATGCAGGATGAAGAAGTTTTTCAAGTCCGTAGGAATGCCATGGCGAGCCAGAATGGCGTACGGTGCCATTGACGCTGTTGCGCTGCTGGTATTTTCGACAGATTGCGTGACGGTAAACATGTATTTGTCGTCTATCGCGATCTGTTTAGAGAATAGCAGTCCTGCGCCATTGTCCCAGCTGAGTGTCACAGGAGCATTAACGCCTAGTGTGTTGCCGGATGCTAGCTGCCATTCGGTGTTCGGACCGGGAACAGCTGTTGCGTCCACACCTGTTGCAGCGGCCCAACCGTGTAGGGCGTACTGCGCATTTTCCTCGTTAGCCGGGAATAAGATCTCAACGATGGTCGCATCATCGTCCAATGATGTGCGGTAGTCGTTTAAGGACAGTTCATCGATCCGGCCACCGAGCAAGGACAAAGAGCCGCTAACGCGTGGCGTTTGGATCGCAACACGTGGGGCACTTTCGATTGCGCTTGGCTCAGTTTCGGTGCTCGCGGTTGCAGCTGGTTCAGTGCTTGATGCGTCAGCGCTGGGTGTTGCAAGCGTTCCTTCTGCAGGTGCAGACAGGGATGCGGACGTGCTGTCCATCGGTGTTTCGGGCTCCGGTGGCGGGAAGAGTACAAACCACACAAGGATCACAACAAAGCTAAGTGCTGTTGCGATGATTAGGTTCTTGTTTTGATCGTCCATTGGTCGGGCCACCTGATGTCTGAAAACTGTTCGCTGGGTACACAACGAGGACGGCCAAAGGTCAAGCGGATTCGGGTATGCAGACGTGATTGCTGTTCAGGTTTTTGGTTGATTTCAACTTATTTTGGACGGCTCTGCATAATCTGAGGAACATCGCGCAGCTTTGAATTATGTGCGTTGATCCATTCCAACGTCTGATCATATGGCATTGGCCGCGCTATGCCAAAGCCCTGAACGTGGCCGCATCCAAGCTGTGCTAGCAGTACGTGTTCACCTACGGTTTCAACACCTTCCGCAAGCGTCTCGACCTGCAATCGCTCTGCCATTGTTAGGATCGCGCTAATCATGCGCTGTTGTTCTGGGTCGCGGTCAGCTTTCATCACAAAACTGCGGTCAATCTTAATTCGACTCACTGAGAAACGGCGAATTGAAGCGATTGAGGCATTGCCTGTCCCAAAATCATCCAAATCAATTTTGCAGCCCAGTTTTCCTAGGGCATTGATATTGCGGGTGATCATGTCATCTGGCGAGCTTGCTACAACTGTCTCAAGAACTTCCACTGCCAACCGATCTGGGGTGAGTTCAAAGCGATCCAAATCCCACTTAATTTTTTCTACCAGGCGTGGGTTGCTTAGTTCGGACCCCGCAAAGTTTACGCCGATCTGTGGGATTTCCACGCCAGCGGCGTCCCACTTTTTGAGGGCGGCGAAACTATGATACATCATTACTTCCGCCAAGCGTTCTAGTAAATTGGTGGCTTCGATTGCTGGCAAGAAATGTGCTGGCGGGATAACCCCACGGGTAGGATGTGTCCAACGTGCTAATGATTCAAAACCCGTGATGCGGCCAGTATCAGTGCAGATTTGTGGTTGAAACCAGGGCAATATCTCTCCGCCTTCAAGAGCAGAAGCAACGTCTTCATGAAGTTCGCGGCGTGTTTTGCGTTCTTGATGCATTTGAGCGGAGTATGCGCGGATGCTAGATGGGCCATGTGCTTGTGCACTGCGAAGTGCAATGCATGCAGCTTCAAGCCAATCCCCTGATCGGCTGTCAGGCGCGCGGGAGTGCTGGCAAAATCCTATACAGACATCGGCATAGATCACTGTTCCGTCAATCGAGGTGGGTTCTTCGGCAGCTGCTTGGAGACGACCTGCCAGTTGAATGCAAAGATCCAGTGATAGTTGGCGAACAGGGCTGACGCATATCGCAAAGCGTGCATCACCAATTTGGCCGATGATATCGCCGTCGCGCATCACACTAATGAGGCGTTCAGCCATGCGTTGGATGACTGTATCCCCAGCGGTTGCGCCAAACCGGTCAACTAGATCTGCGAAGCCTTCAATCTCCAGGACTTGAATGCACGAGTGTTGACCGTGTCTTGTTGCGTCAACATAAACTTCTTCGCATCGCGTGACCATTTGCGCACGTGGCAAAGGGCCGATATGGCTCGAATTGCCAAATTGTGAGTTGCTCGAGGAGGAAGACAGGCCGCCTGAAAGCAGATACGCCGCAGGTGCTAGGGCGGCGACAACCAGCAATGCCCCTTCACCACCAAACCAAAAGGCGGCCAGCGAGATCGCCGGAATGAATGCTAGCGCCGGCGGGCCTGTGAGCAGGCTAATGATTCGGGCTCTTAGCCCTTTCATATAAAATCGACTGTCTTTGCCGTAATTTTGCACAGGCGCCTCTCCTGATTTGTGCCGCTCATGCGACCCCGTGAGGCTACCTTAGATGGAAAATAATCAGCCGGAGGTTAATGCGGCCAGCCATATTTAGTTCGGTTTACTTCAAATTTTCATTATCCCTAGTGAGCCCGGCGAAATCGAACAAAGCTGGATCGAGCAAATGGGACGGGCGGGTATTGTTTAGCGCACGAAACATAGTCTGGCGCCGACCGGGACTATTGCGTTCCCAACTATCTAGAATCGTTTTTACTTGTTGGCGTTGAAGGCCGTCTTGAGATCCACAAAGGTCACAGGGGATAATGGGGTAGTTCATTCCGGTGGAGAATTTTTCACAATCCACTTCAGCGACATGAGCAAGAGGGCGGTATACAAATATATCACCTTCTTCATTCAATAATTTTGGAGGCATCGCTGCCAACCTGCCGCCATGAAAGAGATTCATGAAAAATGTCTCTAGTATGTCATCGCGGTGGTGGCCTAGTACAACAGCAGAGCACCCTTCTTCACGCGCAATCCGGTACAGATTCCCACGTCTCAGGCGGGAACAGAGCGCGCAAAATGTACGCCCTGCAGGGATTTTATCCATAACAATGGAGTAGGTGTCTTGGTACTCAATCCGATGTGGGACACCCATTTTTTCAAGAAAATCCGGTAGCACTGTCGCAGGGAAGCCGGGCTGGCCCTGATCAAGATTGCAGGCCAGTAATTCAACGGGCAGTAGGCCACGCCATTTCAATTCGTGTAAGATGGCTAGCAAGGTATAGCTGTCTTTTCCACCAGATAGGCATACCAGCCACTTGGTTCCCGGTTCGATCATCCCGTATTGCTCAATCGCTTCTTGGGTTTGACGTACGAGACGTTTTCGCAGCTTTTTGAAGTTTGTTGTTTGCGGCGCACCCTCAAACAGAGCATGAATTTCTTTAGATTGATCAAGCATTTTGTGATCCTTGGAGTTTGTCTTCATTAAGCCATGGCTGGTGTGAGCGATTACAGTGGGCCGTCAGTTGTAGGTGTGAAGAACCTGGTTGGGTAGAACTACTTCAGTTGGCCAAGCGATGCAGGTAACTTGTGAGGCGTTCAAAGTGTAAATATCAACCTCTTGGTGATCTTAATGGGCGGATGCGATGTTGGGTTGGTTAGACAGAGCGTTTGGTGAACATCAGTTGGCAGGCGATCGCCTCCTCTGATGTTTTGCTGGGCTGGAGCGAGCTGTTGGCCAATTCGAGTAGCCTTATTGCTTGATTGATCAGGAGTGATTGCGCGCATGGTTGGAATGAAGCGGCTCATGTCATCAAGCAGTCATCGCTCATTCTTTGTCTGGCACAGGGTCGTAGCCATCGCCACCAAACGGATGGCAACGGCCGATTCGGCGCGCGGCGAGTATGCTGCCTTTGACAGGGCCGTGTTTTTCTAAGGCTTCCAGCGCGTAGGCAGAGCAAGTGGGCTGGTAACGGCAGTTGAAGCCAACCCATGGACTGAAAACCAATCGATATAGCCGAACGGGCAGGGCGATTAGTTTGGCGATGGGGGTCATTTGCGCGTGCCATGCAAGATGCTGAGCGCCTTCTCCATATCAGCCAGGAGTTGGTGATAGGGCAGGGCTGCTGTGGCAGTGTTGCGGCCAATAAGGACATAGTCATGCCCATCTTTGCCCGAAATAGGCAGGATAGCACGCGCGATTTCACGTAGGCGTCGCTTTGCTCGATTTCGGGCTACAGCGTTCCCTACTTTTTTGGAGCAAGTATAGCCGATCCGAATTCCTGCTGTATCGCCTTCAGGACGTTTCAGCATCTGGAGGACGAATCCGGCCATTGCAACACGTTTTCCCCGCGCCGCGCGTTGAAAATCACGCCGTTGGGTTAGAACAGTAAGCGGCGAGCATGACAATACCGCCGGAGACGATGCCCCGTTGGCGATTGTGCCAATCAGGTCAGTCTCCGGCGGCGTCATAACAATAGCCTTAAGCGCGTATTACGCGCTCAGCTCTTTGCGGCCATGTGCACGGCGCGCATTGATGATCTTACGACCAGCTTTCGTTGCCATGCGTGCACGGAAACCGTGGCGGCGCTTGCGGACGAGGTTCGAGGGTTGAAAGGTGCGTTTCATCGCTCCGTCTCCATCTTGTGTCAGTTGCGTCCAGCGGATTCGCCAATACGCGTCAATTCAGACCCGTCCTTTAAGACGCTGTCGCGTCCAAGTCAAACCCTGCTGGGTGTTAAAACACGCTCTTCTGCAATAAAACTTCGGATCAGGTGCGCTGTATGTTTCAATCGGGCCGTTATATGCGTGAACATACCCCTAATTCCAACACGGATGATCAACCAAGCGTGAGCTGGCTGTCTTTGGCGCGTTCAAAGAGGCATCTAGTATGTAATCGATCCCCGTGGAGAATGAAATGACAGACGCGAGCCAAAGTATGAACCCCAAGACCCCTATCGGGCGTTACGCCCCTCTTGCTGCGATAGCAGTTGTAGCAATAGTCGGGGCTTTCGCCCTGCGTGACTACCTGAGTTTTGATGCGTTGCGCGATAACCGCGAGGCGCTCATCTCCTTTAGAGATAATAACTTTGTGCTGACGGTGTTGGGGTTTGTTGCGGTCTACGTGTTGATTGTGACGTTCTCGTTGCCGGGTGCGCTCATTGCGACACTGACAGGAGGCTTTTTGTTTGGAACGGTTTTCGGGGCTACCGTGAATGTCACGGCTGCGACGTTGGGGGCAACGCTTATCTTTCTTGCAGCGCAAATGGGTTTTGGCGACAAACTTAAGGCGCGGATGGAGGCTTCCGAAGGGGTGGTTGCGCGGATTAAGAAGGGACTAGATGAGAACCAGTGGTCGATGTTGTTTTTCATTCGCTTGGTTCCTGCGGTACCGTTCTTTGTTGCGAATCTAATACCTGCATTTTTGGGAGTGCCGCTGCGCCGCTTTATTGTCTCGACGTTTATTGGGATTATTCCAGGGTCGCTTGTTTATAGTTCGGTAGGTGCGGGTCTTGGTGAAGTGTTTGAACGTGGTGAAAACCCAAATTTAGGGTTAATATTTGAGCCTCATATTCTGTTACCGATATTGGGGCTATGTGCGTTGTCTGTGTTGCCAGTAGTTATTAAGGCCCTGTCGGGTAAAAAGGACCTCTCGAAATGAAGCATATCTCAACTGAAATTCTGGTTATTGGTGCTGGCTCCGGCGGACTTTCGGTTGCTGCGGGGGCGGCACAGATGGGGGCGGATGTGGTTCTGCTGGAAGGGCATGAAATGGGGGGCGATTGCCTCAATTTCGGGTGCGTGCCATCCAAGGCGTTGATTGCGACGGGCAAGGCTGCATACGGACAACAAAATAGCGCACAGTTCGGTGTCGCTGATGCGGCTGGTGTGGTAGATTATGCGGCTGCCAAAGATCACGTTGCAGACGTGATTGCTACAATTGCGCCTGTGGACAGTCAGGAACGGTTTGAGAGTTTTGGGATCAATGTTATCCGTGAATTCGGTAAATTCATCTCACATGATGAAGTTCAGGCTGGTGACACGGTGATTAAGGCGCGGCGTATTGTCATCGCCACGGGGTCTTCACCGTTGGTGCCGCCCATTCCGGGTCTCGATTCGGTTCCCTATGAAACAAATGAGACCCTATTTCAGCTGCGAGAAGCACCTGAACATCTGTTGATCATTGGTGGCGGCCCAATTGGGATGGAAATGGCGCAAGCTCATATCCGGATGGGCTGCAAGGTTACTGTCATTGAAGGCGCAAAGGCTTTGGGCAAAGACGATCCCGAGTTGGCTGAGGTCGTCTTGTCGTCGCTTAAAGACGAGGGCGTTGAGATTGCAGAGGATGCCTTGGCAGCTGAGATTCGCGGGCAGGCCGGTGCAATTGAGGTTGAAGTCGGGGATGGACGTGTATTCAGGGGATCACATCTTTTGATGGCCGTAGGGCGTAAGGCAAACACTGATAAACTTGGCCTTGAAGCGGGGGGGGTTGAACCCTCCAGAAACGGGATCAAGGTGGATGCCGGCCTGCGAACAACTAACAAAAAGGTTTATGCGATTGGTGATGTGGCTGGTGGGCTGCAGTTCACCCATGTAGCCGGGTATCATGCGGGCGTCATCATTCGTTCTATGTTGTTTGGGCTGCCATCCAAGGCAAAGACGTCCCACATCCCTTGGGCAACCTACACAGACCCAGAGCTATCACAGGTCGGTATGACCGAAGCGGAAGCAAAAGAGACACATGGTGGTGCTTTGGAGGTTGTACGCTTTCACTATAGTCACAATGATCGTGCCATTGCGGAGCGAAAAACTAAGGGTTTTATCAAGGTAATGGTTGTAAAGGGGCGCCCCATCGGTGCGTCAATTGTCGGGTATCAAGCGGGGGAATTGATCAACCTTTGGGCACTGGCGCTGGCCAATAGTATGAAGATGAGCCAGATTGCTGCTATGGTAGCCCCCTATCCGACGATTGGGGAGATCAACAAACGTGCAGCAGGTGCGTATTTCAGTCCAAGGCTGTTTGAGAGTGATATGGTGAAGCGTGTTGTTGGTCTTGTTCAACGGTTCATTCCATGAGCTGCGCGACGCGCGTCTACGACGACGCCCCGCCCACCATCCCGTCATTGGGGTGGTAGAAAAATGATAAATTCGCTTTCTGGCCGGCTTTTGGTGCTGACGACAATTTTTGTGATGGTCGCAGAGGTTATGATTTTTGTGCCATCTATCGCGCGTTTTCGCGAAGACTATATGCTTAACCGATTGGAGCGCGCGCAGATTGCTTCTTTGGCTTTGTTGGCCGACGACATGATTGATGCTGATCTTGAAGCTGAATTGCTGCGTAACGCAGAGGTGTTTAACGTTGTCTTGCGCCGTGACGAGGTACGACAGCTGGTGCTATCCTCTCCGATGCCTCAGGTGATTTCCGGTACAATCGATTTGCGCGATAATTCGGCGCTTGTTTTGATTCGTGATGCAATGAGTAGGCTTTTAGCACCTGAGCCTGAGGTTGTCCGCGTGATAGGCGCACCAGTTCGGAACGCTGGCTTGTTGATCGAAGTGACGATGGCAACAGCGCCCATGCGTGCTGCCATGATTGACTATGGGCTGAGAATCTTACTGCTCTCTGCTGTGATCTCGGTGATCACTGCATTTTTGTTGTTTGTTGCTATGCGAATCTTGTTGGTGAAGCCGATTAAAGGTGTTGTGCGCCACATGCAGCTCTATGCGGAAGCGCCAGAAGACGCGCGACGCATCATCACACCCTCCGCTGGAGTGACCGAGCTGCGTGAAGCTGAAGACGCGTTGAAATCGCTTCAAACCGAGCTGACAGGCGCGCTTAAGCAAAAGGAAAGGCTGGCTCAGCTGGGCTCTGCGGTGAGTAAGATTAGCCATGATTTACGCAATATACTGACCTCTGCGCAGCTGTTTACGGATCGTATCGAGATGTCAGAGGATCCCGTTGTCGCGCGTATGGCACCTAAACTGGTCAGTTCGATTACCCGAGCAGTCCATTTATGCGAATCAACTTTGGCTTTCGGCCGTGCAGAAGAGCCCGGTCCAACCCTTACTCTGGTCAGTTTGATCGATATTGTTGATGAAGTGCTGGATAGTGAACGTCTTTCAATTGGTGATTTTGAGCTTTCTCTGAAAACGGACGTTCCAAAACCATTCCAAATTAGAGCTGACCCCGAACAAATGTACCGAGTGTTGGGTAATTTGATCCGCAATGCGCGGCAGGCAATTATGATGTCTGGGGCAGCTGGTGAGATCTGCATTAGCGCTTCAGAGAGTTCGGCTGCTTGGGAGATTTTACTTCGCGATAATGGCCCTGGTTTGCCCGTAAAGGCACAGGAACACTTGTTTTCTCCCTTTCAGGGATCAGTTCGTAAAGGCGGATCAGGTCTTGGGCTTGCCATATCAATGGAATTACTTCGCGGTCATGGAGGGGATATCCGCTTGCTTAAGAGTGACAGTGAGGGGACGGAGTTTCTCCTGACTTTGCCGAAGGGTGACGGCGCAATTTGAAGAATTTTGCGATCCTGCCCTTTTTACTGTTTTCAGGGCTTGCATTGCCTGAGCGCTAATACTAAACCGCCCTCAATGCACCCGTAGCTCAGCTGGATAGAGTACCTGACTACGAATCAGGGGGTCAGAGGTTCGAATCCTCTCGGGTGCACCACTCAACTTATGTAAGACGTTACATGACTTTGACCTTTGCGTCATAAAATGACCTAATGCGCGAAATATTTAAAGCCAGATCATTAATAGTGAATTGGCTTTATGTTTTTCTGATACTCGTTTTAATTATTGAGATAGACTGTTCGCGTTGTTTGCTGTTGAACGCCTCAAGGCCCCGCCAACGAGCGGGTGAGCGCTAGGACGTTGGTGATGCAAGGGAGGGCTATCGGCGACGGTCTCAACTGGTCGATTCAAAACGTGCATTGCAACGCTCTCAAATCCCCGCGTCATTCGCGGTCGTTCTTTGAGCTGTCTGGCGACGGCGCTTAGCCACCGACGCCAACGGAAGGTCTGCACGTATTGAATTGATTATGGGGATAATTGGTTATTAACATTCTGAATTTTGGGTAAATAATTTACCTTGAGAGCACTGCTTGCAATGACTGATTAAAACTGTCAGATAATGCAAGTAATTTACTTCTCATCCAGCCCGCGCATTGCTTCCGCCAGACGAGTTTCCCGAAAAACTCAGGTGGTGCCGATGGAAAAAGAGACACTTGGCAACGTTTGTAGCCGAAAAATTCAAGATAAAGAAATTCACCGTAGCCGCGCAGGCATGGACAGTGACGAAGACGTGTTGTTGACATTGTCGCGTTGTTATTTTGAGACGTTCGCAGTGCCAACCAGCCAAAGCTGGATGCGGTGTTTTGATCTTGCGGAGCGATATTTCGGCGGAGACAAGGGGGCAATTATTTGCCAGAGACTGTTGGCCGCTCTTCAATCGGTGCGGTATTCGCGCCGCTCCGTCTTTGATTTCAACGCATCACAATGTACGGGATGTTGTAACATCCTGACCGAACACGAACGCCGTTTGATGGCTGTCATAAAAAGCGCCCGCCGTGAACAGTTTGGGGCCGTTCGCATGGAATTGATGATGCTGTGTGAGGGCAACAACACAGCGCCAAGCGAGGAAAGCATTGCAAACCTCTGTGCGGCGCTGCCATCAGTTGCATTCGCCCTCACACCCTCCACTAAGGAGGAAAAAAATGTCCCGTACTCTTAATGACTTGCTTGCGGCGGATGAATTTGCCCGCCAGTTTGGTGGCTCGTTGAACCCACGCTTGCGTCAGGCGGTCGAGGCAGAGTTTTCGTTTCCGGCTAAATCCTCTGGACCTATTGGCTCACTGGATGACGCATCATCCATAGAAAATGTGGTTGTACTAAACCTCAGCACAGAACGTGGTCAGGGGGCGGCATGAACTACTTCCATAATACTGAACGGGATCAGGTTGAACGCCTTGATCCGATGATGAAGGCCCTATTGCCTGTTTTGCGGCATTTCTTTTCCGCGTTGAATGATCCACCGTCACAGGGGTGGCGTCACGGTTACGAGGTTGCCATTGGTATTTGGGGGCAGGGGCGCGGCCTTTCTATTGCGCATGCGGTGCAAAAATTCACTTATGATCTGATGCGCTGTGGGGAGACGGCACTGCACTTCAATGACCCTCTTGATATCTACGCTCGGCCGCTCTTGACGCCAGATGAACGAACCGTGTTATTGCTTTTGTCCTATATGCGGGCGGACAATACAGGCAAAGCCCGTGAAGTGATTGAAGGGTTACACCAAGGAATGATTGATCCAATTTTGGTGCGCCATGGTTTGGCGCTAGCCGCGATGATGGATGCAACGCCCGCAAGGCACGCTGTGCCCAAGCTGCGTGTTGTGAATTAACCCGCGCTGGGTTGGGACCGCCACCGCATTAATGCGAGGGGTCTTTGCGCCAAAAACCAGAGATGCGCAAATCGCTTGCTTCGCGCCCGGCAGCTTTGGCGGTTTCACGTAAACGACGGGCTTCTTCGCGTTCTCCGGCAAACCAGATTTTTGATTGAGTGTGATGGGGGAGGGCGGCAAGGGCCGCGTCAGCGAGGCATGCGCCCCGCGCGCGGGCCAGCCATGTGATGGTGATCCCTTCGGGCGCGTAAATGGGGTAATCACACGCTGCTCCATTCTCGGCTTCGAGTAGAACATCACCTGTAGCGTCTTTGGGCAAGGCGTCCAGAATTCGCGCAGCTGCGGGGAAACCAGTTTCATCACTGGCCATCAAAACGCGACTTGCCGTCATTAACCCACCACCAGACGGGCCAGCCAGACCTATGGTGCGACGGTGTTGCCCACCCTCCAAAATTTCCTGCGCCCACGCGGTTGTGCGTCCGCCATCATGCACAAAGATATCAGTCACGAGGGTATTGGTGACATGGTCAACGGTTCGTGCTGTATAGACAGGTTTGTGCGGCGCTTGTGGTCCATCAGGCCAGACTATGGACCCGTTTGCTGAAGCACTGGGCCAAATAGCATCACCTTTGACGGTGGGCTGCACTAGCCGGAAGTGGATCGCATCATCCCCGTAGCGTGACATGTCCTCGCCCTTCAGGGTTACCCTTAGAAAGTTTGGTCCCAGGGTGACCACTTCGAGGACGTCGACATACATGAAGTTGGCCGGCAACGATTGTGTGGCGGGAACATTAGTGTGAGATGAAGAAGAAAAATCAAGATTGGTCATTAGGTTCGCCTGCTTTGTTTGGAATAAAGCGCTGGCGACACGGGCTGGCATGTCAGTGATATACCTGCCTAGACCAATATGCCAGCCGCGAAAATCTTCCGTTCTATCGGCGGGCGTTCTTGCATAGATCAACTATGTCACAGACCGCGCCCGACGCAGGACGGACTTCAAGCGGTGCGTTCGAAACTGGGATGACCAAATTCGATCATCCAGTTTCGAATTTGGACGCCAATCTTGGTTTCTGTTTTCTGATTTCCGAAGGTTTGGCCTTTAGCTTGGAACCAATAACTGTCTTCCGGCGGCGCATGCCATCCGACCACGGGCTGCGATCTCGGCGATATGGCAGTCACGTGCCGTCGGATCTTTGGCCGCGTTAGGGCTCAGGATCACGTTTTTGGGAGGTGGGGTCGTGACCTCGATCTTCGATCCGAAACGGGCGGCAGGCAAGTCAGAAGTTGGTTCTGCATCGTAAGCCATCTGCAAGAAACAAATCAACGGGACCGTCGACTTGATCCAGCAGATGCGGCAGTGCTGCCGGACCGCCCACGTTATCGGTGGTCAATTCGGAACAGACAATCTCGCCACTGACGAGATCGAGGTCGAGATGCAGTTATCAAATGACGCTATTTGGACGCAATAGCGCTGGCGTCAGACATTCAGAGCCGAACGCGTTTGGGAAGCAAAGTTGCGCATAGGCGACATGCGCCAACGTATTGATCTGGGCTGTCCAATAAATCTTGATTAATTTTGTAGGTTGTGTTTTCCACGCCTCAAATAGGCAGCCGCTGATTCCAATCATAGCCACCTGGATTCTCAAAAACCCCAGGATAGCTGCCGATGCCGATTTCCCGTATTTTCTTGACCCTAACGGCAACGTTGTGGGCCTCCACCACCTTGGCCCAGTCCAGTGAGCCATTCCAGCTAAACACAATTGTGCTACAAGCCGATTCCGGAGCAGACAATACCGTTGATGTTGATGCCGAAGACATTGCCCGCCAGAACCCTGCGGACCTTCAAGACCTGTTCAAAAGCGAACCAACCCTGTCTGTCGGCAGCTCGATCCCCGCCTCTCAAAAGCTCTATGTGAACGGGGTCGAAGAGGTTAACCTGTCGGTCAGCATTGATGGCGCACGTCAGAATAACAAAATCTTCCACCACACCACGACCACATTAATTGATCCGTCACTGCTTAAGGCTGTGCGCATTGATCCCGGTGTAGCAGCCGCTGATGCGGGAGCAGGCGCACTGGCCGGTTCCATCGCCTATGAAACAAACGATGTAGATGATCTGCTTGCAGAAGACCTCAGCTTTGGCGGGTTTGTGAAGTCCGAATATGACAGCAACGGTGGTGTCTTCAGTAACAGCGGTTCTGTCTACGGACGCAAGGGCGGGTTTGAATACCTTGGGTTTTTGAAGCTCGCTGACGGTGGCCTGCGCACTGATGGGGATGGCATCGACATCGCCGGATCCGGCACCAACCTCGTTTCTGGATTGGGCAAAGTAGCCTATGAAACAACAAGCGGTAACCGCTTTGAGTTCTCCCTCGAGCAGGTTGTTGACGATGAAGAGCGCCCAACCCGAGCCAACTTTGCTGGCTTCACTGGCGGAGAGTTTACGACCCGCACCTATGACATCACGCGTCAAAATGCAGTCCTCACCTACACTGATGAGACACCAACAGGCCTGTGGGACCCAACGATTAAGCTGGCGTTTAGCCGCACAGAACTGTTGATCCCCGAAGACGGCGTGCTAAGCAACGGCGTTACGAGCAGCGTCAGCGGTAAATTCGAAAACCGATTTGCGCTGGCAAGTGGTAGCATCACTGCAGGCTTGGATTTCTACTCTGATTCTGGTTCGCTTGATTACGCCAATGTCTCGAACCCCGCATGGAACGATACCGCAGAAGAAAAATCTCGCAACATAGGCCTTTATGCCCAAGCGCGCCTTGATGTAACCGAGCGTGCCCGCGTATCTTATGGCCTTCGGGCGGACTTCCAGAAGTTTACTGGCGTTGATGGCAACACCTTCTCTGACTCAGGCCTTTCCGGCAACATGTCAGGTGAATTTGACGTCAACGAGCAAGTCACACTGAGCGCGGGATACTCCAGCGTTTGGGGTGGCGTTAGCTTGGCCGAAAACTTCATCATGAACTCAGGATGGGAATACCCTACCGATGGCATCGAGGCGGTGACCTCCGAAAACATCTTTATCGCCGCCAATGCTGAGTTTGGCGCGTGGGATATATCGGGTAAACTGTTCCGTACTGACATTGATAATGCGCGCGCGGCAAGCTGGCGCGGCGGCCCTGATCTGACGGCTGATTTAGAGACACGTGGTTATGAGTTGGGTCTTGGCTATGGCTGGGAAAACGGATTTGCAAGGATCGGATACGCGCACATTGATTCAGATATCAATGGCCGCACTGCCGATTCTTATACTGGTGCTTACCTTACCACCCCTCTGGGCGAAGTTGTGACACTAGAGATCGCACACCGCTTACCACAGCACGGCCTTATCTTCGGTGCAGATGCGCAGCTGGTTCTGTCTGAAACCAACACCTACGATTCTGACACAGGCGGTGCTGGTCCCGTTCTGCCCTCATATGAGGTCGTGAACGCATTTATTGAATGGCAGCCAAAGCGCAACGACAAATGGACTATTCGCGGCGAAATCAACAACATCTTCGATGCAACTTATTCCAGCCGTGCCAGCTATGGTCAGGAGTTTGTCGGAGAAGTAGAGACCCTCAACGAAGTAGGGCGTTCGTTTGAAATTTCGGCATCGTTGAAGTTCTGACCTCACATTTAGATCTTACCAACGGTAAATGCGGTCTCTCCCTCGGGAGGCCGCATTTTTCATGTGACTGATCCGCGACAGTATGATGTTAAGCCGACACAGAACCTCCTATGTGCTATACATTTCTGACTATTTCACTCATCTATTTTTCATAAGCGAGCAAGAGGTTTTCATGAGTCCCAGGCCAGCCAAGTTTACCTGCTAGGGACACCCAAAATGATCAACACATATTCAGGGCGCATCGCCCTCTCTGTTCTTTTGTGCACGACTGCGACTTTCGCGTACGCACAAGATAATTCTGTCTTTGATCTGGGCACGATCCGGATTGAATCCGCGGGCGCTCAGGCTGTACTGGGCAATGACGAAATCACCCAAGACGAGATCGAAAGCCGCAATGCAGCGACTATCGCAGGCGTATTCGCTGGTGAATCCGCAATTTTGGCCAGCGGCGGCGCACCTATTGCGAAAAAGGTTTTTGTGAACGGCATCGAAGAAAGCCTGTTGTCTGTCACTATTGACGGCGCGCGCCAGAACAAATCGGCCTTTCACCACACAGGCAATGTCCTGATTGATCCTGCCTTGCTGAAATCAGTAGAAGTAAGCGCAGGTTTGGCCCCTGCTGACCAAGGCCCCAACGCGTTGGCCGGATCGATCAACTACACCACCAAAGACGCCCGTGACCTGCTGGAGGGTGACGATCCGTTCGGCGGCATCTATACACTGTCATACGGCAGCAACGGTTTAGGTTTCCGCAACACAATGACCGTGTTTGGCCAGCAAAGCGGATTTGAATATCTGCTCAGCGGCACACGTGCCACTGGTGATGACTACGAAGATGGCGCAGGCAACACCATCTTGGGTAGTCGCGCAGACCTGACAGATTTTACAGCCAAATTCGCCTATACTTCCGAAGGTGGCAAACGTGTGAGCTTTTCTGCGTCTGAAACATCCGACAATGGCTTGCGGGCCTCACAGTTTGGTTTCATCCGTCCAGACTTTGCCGCGATTTCCGGTCTTGATTCAGATCTTTATGCTGGTTTGTCTCAGCGTAAATCTTACACGCTGACTTTTCAGGACGAAGACCCAACCGGTGTTTTTGCCCCCTATGTTCAGCTCAGCTATAACGAGCAGGTAATGGATGTTGGTAACGTTTACGGTGTGAACAAAAGCTTTAGCGGTGTTGCGCGTAACGAATTCAAGCTGCGCAAGGGCACTGTAAATGTTGGTATCGACTTCTTTAACGAGAGCGCCGAAGGCTATGATAACTCTGTAAGCCCACGCGTATCTTCAGGCCGCGAAGACCTGAGCAACGTCGGTGTATTTGCGCAGGCCCGTCAGGACCTATCTGATCGCGTGTCGGTTTCATATGGTGCGCGGTATGACTGGGCGTCTTTTGATGGTGCTGATGACACAAGCCATAATGCAAGTGGTGCCAGCGTAAATGGCTCTGTCGACTTTGTTATCAATGACCAGTGGACATTGAATGCAGGTGCCGCATCAAACTGGGGCGGATACGAACTGGGCGAAGCTTCCTTGATCAATTACGGTGGTACGGCTTGGGACTATGATGGTTTAGGTGCTTCACGTGCCGAGGCGTTACGCCTTGGGCTTCGCTTTGATAATGGGTCTTGGGCGGCAAAGGCAGCGATCTTTGATACAAAAATCAATGAGATAGCCGCTGTTCTGCCGTCAGGTGGCGCACGGGGCGAAACAACTGATCTAACCTCTCGTGGTTTTGACGGGTCCTTGACCTACACAGGCTCCAAAGGTTTCGCGAGGCTCAACTATACCTACGCGGATGTAGAAACCAACGGAGAGACAGCAGGCACCACAGACTACTACCTTGGGCGTCCTGTTGGCCACATCTTTGGTCTTGAGGCGGGATATGACCTGTCATCTGAATGGCGTGTCGGTGGCACTGCCCAAGTTGCGCTAAAGAACGAAGACACCACTGTGGAACTGCCCGGTTATGAGGTTGTAAACCTCTATGCAGAGTACAAACCACGCCGGATGGATAACCTGAATATCCGTCTGGACGTCTACAACTTGTTCGACACCGAGTACGCAAGCCGCAGCTCTGACGGGCTTGATAACTCCCGCGTGATTGCGCTGAATGAACCTGGTCGTACAATAAACCTGACCGCATCGTTCAAGTTCTAAAGCACATGGCATCGCCCCTGCGTGGGGGCGGTGCCTATACTTCGACCAGTACCTTACCTTCAATCCGGTGCACTTTGGGTGAGGTCTCAAAAACATCTTCCAGTAGGCCCTGCGTCACGACCTGATCAGGCGCGCCCGTTGCCGAAATTTTCCCATTTTTCATCGCCACAATCAAATCTGCATAAGCAGCGGCATAATTGATATCATGCAGCACAATGACAATTGTGCGTCCGTGGTTCTCGGCCAAATCGCGCAGCTCTTTCATCAGCGCGCGGGACGCTGCGATATCGAGATTGTTCAGCGGCTCATCCAGCAGAATGTAATCCGTATCCTGTGCAAAGGTCATAGCCACTTGGGCGCGCTGCCTTTGCCCCCCCGACAGCGTGTCGAGCCGGCGATCAGCAAAGTCTTTCAGGTCAAACCGTTGCAATGCCTGATCAATCATTTCGTCATCCCGCGCGGTAGGGCGGCCTTTATGGTGCGGATAGCGGCCAAAACTCACCAACTCGCGCACAGTCAAAAGCGGTGCAACTTCGTTTGTCTGGGGCAGGATTGCCAGCTTGCGTGCCAGCACGTCATTGGCACAGGCCCCAACACCCAAATCATCCACAGTTATCCGGCCCATTTGCAGGGTCGTCAGCCGTGCGATCAGCCCCAACAGGCTGGATTTTCCCGCCCCGTTCGGGCCAATCAATGCCGTAACGCCACCCTTTGGGATCGTTAGGTTAATATCCTCAAGGATTGTGGTCTTGCCGATTTTGTATCCTACCCCTGTCACAGTAATCATCTCTGTACTCCCCGCATCAACAAAATTAGAAACACCACGCCGCCCATCACATCAATCACAACCACCAGCGGCGTTGTCAGCCCCATCACGCGCTCCAGTACGAACTGCCCCCCCACCAACGTCACCGCCGAGACCAGAGCCGCGCAGGGCAGCAGGGCCGCGTGGGATGCTGTCGGGGTTATCAAATGCGCAAGGCTAACGACTAACAGCCCGAGAAACGCCATTGGCCCAACAAGCGCCGTCGAAACCGACACCAACACAGCGATCAGAACCAAGACCTGAAACCGACCACGGCGAGGGTTCTCTCCTAGATTGATTGATGCGACCTCTCCGAGGGCCAGCACATCTAGGCGGTGCCGCATTTGCCAGCACACAATCAGCGCACCACAGGTCAGCACCCCCGCAATAGTCAGCAACCCACCATCTATCCGGGCAAACCGCGCAAAAGATGCGACTTGGATCACTGCATATTCGTTGGGGTCAATCATGCGTTGCAAAAAACCTGTGACCGCCCGAAACAACCCCGCAAAGATGATCCCAGTCAAAATCATCCGCATCAAATCGCTCCGCGCTTTGGTCAACAACGTGCCAAATAACGCAAGTGCCGCGCACATTAGCAGGCTGGTGTTCAGCGCAAATTGGCCAATCTGGGACAGTTCCCCATACACCTGCCCACCCAGTACAAAGACCAGCACAGTTAGGATCAACACATAAAGCGCATCAAACCCCATGATGGCGGGGGTTAAAATGCGGTTTTGGGTAATGGTCTGGAACAAAACAGTAGCCGTGGACACGGACACCGCTACCAGCAAAAGCACAACCAACTTGTTCCCGCGAAAGGGCAATACAAACCCCCAATTGCCCCGCGCGCCCAGCGTCAAATATCCAATGATGCAGCATGCCAAAAGCAACATCAAAAGTATGAAGCGCTCTTTGTATTTGAAGCGCCTTTTATACATGGCGGCGCGGTGCATAGAGCAACCAAAGGAAAACAACAGCGCCCAGCACGCCAAACACCGATCCCACAGGAATTTCATACGGTGCGCGGACGACTCTGCCCAGAATATCACTAAACAACACCAGCGCCGCACCGCTCATCGCGGTGAGGGGCAGCGTCACGCGCAGGTTGTCCCCCTTCAGCCGTGCCACGATATTTGGCACGACCAAGCCGACAAAAGGGATCATGCCCACAGTTACCACTGTCAAAGCAGTCACAATAGCGATCGCCAACAGACCCAAAACCACCACTTGGGTATAGTTCAATCCCAGATTGATGCTTGCCGTGCGCCCCATCCCAATGATCGCAAACTGGTCCGCCGCCAGATAGCTAAGCATCGCCACGCCAGCAGCAATCCACAACAGCTCATACCGCCCCTGAAGAACCCCGGAGAATTCTCCGCTCATCCATATTTCGATGTATTGCAGCAGGTCCGCCTGAAAGGCGACAAAAATAACGCCAGCCCCAATAATGCCGCCATAGATCAGCCCGACCAAGGGCACCAGCAGCGGTTGCGTGGGCGGCAACCGCTGCACAATCGCCAAAAATCCAACACTGGTTACCAGCGCGGTCGCAGAGGCCAGTACCATCTTGAGTATGATCGGGGCCGAGGGGAAAAACAGTGTCACCAACAAGATGCCCAATGCAGCGCCTTGCCCCGTGCCAGCGGTCATCGGCTCAACAAACCGGTTGCGCACAAGCATCTGCATAATCGTCCCGCACAGGGCAAGCCCACCGCCAGTTATCACAACCGCAATCGTGCGCGGTCCGCGGCTCACCCATAGCAAATGCCACGCCCCCCCATCCGACCAAAGCGCGGTTGGAGATAGATCAATTACGCCGACAAACAGCGACAAAACAGACAGCCCGAACAAGCAGATGGCAAGGCCGAGCTGACCCATTTAGCTGCCCTTCAGGCCAGCCAGTATTTCATCCAAAGTCAGGTTCATAGACTGGATACCCCCACCAGCAATGTAGATAGGTGCCGGACTGAGATAGACCACGCGGCCCGTTTTCCATGCTTTCGTTTCACGTACCAATGCGTTGTCCAAAGTTGTTTGCGCACTGTCGCCGTCCCGCCCAATCGCTGCCAAACGATCAATCACCAGCAAAATTTCAGGGTTGGCCTCTCGGATGAACTCAAAACTAATCGCTTCGCCATGCGTCGCTTGCTCTACACTTTTTACAGCTTCAGGCAGATCCAATGCATCATGTAGCCAGCCAAAACGCCCGCCCGCTCCATAGGCGCTCACTTTTGGTCCGTTGGTCATCACAATCAACGCCCGCCCCTGCCCAGCAAGGGCTGTTTTGGCTTGGGTCAGCTTATCCATAAACGCCGCCGCAAGCGTCGCGGCTTCTTCGCGTCTATTAAAAATCTCGCCATAGCTTGCCAATCTTGCCAGCCCGTCACCAACGGTATCTTTCCAGATGGTCATGTCGATTGCAGGTGCAATCCGTGCCAACTCAGAGACCTGTTTTGATGACCGCCCCCCAGCGATGATCAGATCTGGTTGCAGAGCAGAAACTGCTTCGAAATCCGGTTCAAACAATGATCCTACAGGCACTGTGTCGCTTGCACCGTCTTCCAGATAGGATAGGAAAACGGGCCGCACTGTTCCTGAAACCTTCACGCCCAATGCCGTCAACGTATCGAGAGTGGCCAGATCAAAAACGGCTACATTTTTCGGGGATTTCTGCACATCGATTGTGCCATTGTAGGTTTCAACCGATACCATTTGGGCGGCGGCAGAGGATGCCATCATCACTACAGCCAGAAAACTAATTACTTTGAGCATGTCGAAATCCTTTTTATCGACGCATGGCTCACAAAAGCTGGCTTTGCATTGGGTTGTTTTGACATATTTACGAAGGCATACATAACTTGTCCAGCATCACATAGGGCCAAACAATGAGGAAAATAAATGCCAACAATTAAAGGGTACTACCGTACTGAAAATGCGTCAAAATATTTGCAACAACTGTGCAAACACTTCGGTCATAAAATTGAGACATCCTTCGATGCCCAACAAGGGTGGGCCGCTTTTGAAATGGGTACGGCCTATATGGTAGCAACCAATGACGGTCTGAGCTTGACATGCGAAGTTACGGATGTGGCTGCTGTGCCTGCTGTGCACAACGTCATTGACCGCCACTTGGAGAAATTCGCGTTCCGCGAAGCTTCTTGTACAATGGAATGGAGCATCGAATAGAGATTAAACCGCGCAAACGGATCCCCCAGCCGCAATCAATCACATCGCGTTGATACAAGCCAGGTTACCGATTCAATCTATAAGGCGTTGTTGCACGGATAATCGTCATCCGGGTTATCAACCGGATGACTGGTCTTGGCCGCCTTCGATTTGAACGCACCGCCTGAAATCCGTCTCGGGAAGAGCGCATTCCGATTAGCCGACTATCCGTGCAACAACGCCATTCGAAGGCATAGTTTCCACACAGTCTGGGTCGTTTACTTGATACACTTTACTGGAAGGGTAGAGGTTTGGGCGTGTTTCAACCATTAAACTCCCATGCCTGGATCAAATTTTACAAAAGACCATATTTTTCAGTTCTCTATTGTATACTATCTTTTCTGCTGTCCTCACAGCGCACGACCGTGAGGACAATTCCGATCAAACGAAAACAAAGTCATCCTGCGTATGAAAGCTTGCCACATCCACAGTGAAATTCACGTCGGAAACAGCACCATCAGTTCCGTCCGCGTACTGGAAACTGCCAACTTGCGATACCAGATTACCGTTGTTGTATCTCTGATACAGACACACTCTGAACCGAAATTTCGACAATCCCAAGCTGCTCAAGAGTGAGCATTTCATCTGCCTGCGAAATGCCATCGCTATTTTGATCCCACCAGACGAAGGCGTCGTCTGTATTCAGGCAACGCGACCGGTGCGGACATAGTCATGAGCAACACAGGGGATGTTGATCTCGAAATGCGCCTTGCAGCATTGGAGCGAACCGGCGGACGCAGGGCGGCGGTTTGCGTATGCGGTCTCTGGCGTTTTTATACGGTGATGACGAATTGAACTAGATCATCCGGCCCTTCGTACATTTTCCGTGCCATGGCAGACCATATAGTTCTTCATCTGTCCGCTTGGGAATCGGCTGATTACCGCATGATGGGCTTAAACGGGATCGCCGCCATTCCCATCGCCGCACTTGATCCGCCCCACATTGCGGCGTCTCCTGCGGTCCCCGCGCTCAATGGGTCCGGGTCCCCCAAACAAATTTTTCGATTGATAGATCTAGGACGCAAATGCCTCCCGCTCGGTGATCTTCTCAAATTCAGGCAGAAACTCTTCATGATGCAAGGCGAGGTACTTGGTGATCCGCTCATTGCTGACCAACCGCGTGACGTAGCCACGCGCCAAAACAAGATCGAGATGATCCGCTCCATAGCTGTCTTCGACCAACCGCACTTCTCGTTCGAGGTTGGAAGACTCGCGTTCCATCAGATCAAGTTGTTCACGGGAAATGCCTTTGATCTTCTTCGGGGTAGCGCCAGAGACCAACTGGCTTTCAGGCGTCCCCGCCAAGAGCGATTTGGCGTAGTTAACCGTGTATTTGTTCATCGTCACCATCAGCTGTGCCGCTTCTATCTGGCGCATCGGTTTCATTTTCTTGAGAATACGAAATCCGGTCAATGCAACCTGCTTATCTTTCAACATCTCGGCTGCTTCAGGACAGATGCCATCAAGCAAACGCCTTTTGTCTTGCAGGGTTTTGATGTTCACATTCAGTGCTTTTGCTAAGCGTTCTTCAGATGCACCAAGGGTCAGCGCGCGCAAAATCATCTTATGTTCTTGGATGGTGGCAAGCCTGCTGATCCGCTTGTTATAGGTGAAGGCTTCATCGTCGGTGGAAATGATGCAGAGCGTGTCGGTGGTACCTTGATCCTTCAACACTTCCAAGCGCAGATGCCCGTCAAGCAACGTGTACTGGGTCGGATCTTGTTGATCACGGGTCACAACGATCGGCTCGACAAGGCCAATCTCTGCAATGGATGCGACAATCCGTTTGAATTTGACCGTCTCCTTCGTTTGCGGGCTTACGACATAAAGCGGTGCGATCTGATCGAACGCGATGCGTCGCAAGTCGCGCTCGAATGCTGCGACAACGATCTGTTCTGCGTCCCCAGTTGTCATGTCATGGCTCCGTCAATGCGGGTCAATCGATCTGCGATCGTCTTGGGAATGTTGGACAGGCCTTCTGCGCGCAAAAGCGTGACAAAATTTTCGTCTGAAAACAGCGCCTTCAAGGACTGGGTCAAAAACATGATTTCGCTTCGTGTCGCCCCAGCCTTACGCAGTAGGATTTTCTTCTTTTCCACATCGTTTTGATACGTTCGCAGCAAAGTCTCGACAGAAAGGTTTTTACGTGATCGCTTGTCTGTATTGCCACGGCCTTTGCCGAACTGTTTGCGCGCTTCAACCAAACGCTTCGCCGCCATTAGACGACCGCCGCGCAAAACCTTGCTTTCATAGGCCTGACGCAACACCGTCTGTACGCCAACATCATCGGCCTCGGCGATATCAACGGCGACGCTGACCGGAATTTTCCCGCTTTCAACGGCGCGCAAAAGCCGGTGTTCATGGCTTTCCAACAATCGAATGACACCGTGCACGTATTTGGCCGATAGCTGGGTCTTCGCGGCGATCTCCCGCTCAGAGTATCCACTGTCTTTGAGGCGTTTGATATCCCTCAGTAGATCAAGCGAGTGGTGCTGCCTGCGCGCGAGGTTTTCGACTAGGCTCATCACGAGGCAATCCTCAGAGCTGGCGGTGATGACAACTGCCGGTATCCTCTCTTGCTTTAATGCCTTGAAGGCTTCCAATCGACCTTGGCCACAGACCAATTCGTATGTCAGCTCACCGCTCTCATCATCTTTGCGGGCGGCAACAGTGATTGGGCGCTTTAGGCCAAGTTCAGCGATATTTGCGACGATTCCATCAAAGACCCTTTGGTTGCGGATACGTGGATTGACCACGGTGATCGCATCGACAGCAATGAGCTCGGAGTGTTCTTGCGAGGCGTTAGGCATCATGCGATCTCCAAGATTGAGGTGCGTTCACACATGGCAAAGAAATGGGCGAGGTCATCAAATCGGTAAGCGTCGAGCGACAGGCCATTGCTTTCCGACAGGCGTAGTTTGGGAAGTGTCATATCGGTAGTTGGCAGCAGGTAATAATCTAGCGGGGTTTCGTTCGCCTGGTCCATGCGCACGACAACCGTGATGTCTGGCAAAAGACCAGTATCTAACCTGATGTTCCATCGATAGGCACCGGCATCAGTCTGTACGCATCTGACGATAACAACAGAGGCAGAAAATTCTTGATTGATGGTCAGAAGGCCCGTCTTGATATCCTGCTGAACCAACCCGCCAACCTGATCGATTCCACCTACCGTTTCATGGATGATCCCTGCATGGATTTTACGCAGACGTCTGTTGATTTCGATGTATCGATAGTCCCTGTCAGGGGTGAAGCCGACCAACTTGTACGCTCTGAGTAAGCTGCCAAACCTGCTTTGATATGCGCCACTGGACGGCAACGCGCTGGCTTCGTTAATGACGATACCAGATAGAAAGCCATGCGTTTCCAGCGCCTCCCGTAATCCATCCAGCATTTCTTCGTCGGAATATCGGTGTGCTTTGGCAGCAAAGATGGCTTTGGCGGCGGCAAATAACCCAGCATCGACAATCGCTTCAAAAGCACCTTCGGATCTGACCCAGTTATTTGGACTATTGCGCACATGACGCTTTTTTAATTTGAAGGAATGGCGGTTCCAGATGTTGTTGCCGATGTACTTTTCGTTTGAGAGCAGTTGGCGCACAACAGACGGTGTCCAGTCCCGATCCAAATCTGTTTTGATACCCTTGGCGTTAAGATCGGCCGCGATCACAGCCTCGGACTGATTGTCATCGACAAAACAGCGGAAAATCTGGTTCATAACTGCGATTTCGTCTTCAGGCCCCGGAACGAGCGTTATGCGGTCAGTTTGAATACTCTTATGTTCGCCCCGCGTCAGAATACCTTTCTGGTTGCCAGCTTCATCGATCAGCATCCGTCGCAGGCCGTACCCGGGCGGGCCGCCTTGTCGATAGCCCATTTCAATCAATCGAGACTGACCAGCAAAGACCTTTTGCGACAGCTCGCGGCTGTACTCACCCGCCATCGCACGCTTGACGCCCTTAACGATCGTGGAAACTGGACTGCCGTCATTCTCAAACTGCTCAGCGCAATATTCGACTGCGATGCCAGCACGTTTGCAGATATATTCGTAATACGCGCTCTCATCGGCATCCTGAAAGCGACCCCAACGGCTGATGTCATAAACTAGAACAGTGTCGAAATCTGTCCTCCCAGCTTGGATATCTTCGAGCAACTGCGTGAGGCCATCACGTCCTTCGATGCGCAAACCACTTTTACCTGCATCGGAATATGTCTTAATGATCTGGTAGCCGCGTTCATCGGCATAGCGCAGAATGGCATCGGACTGGTTTTCCGTCGAGTAACGCTGATGCTCGGTCGACATACGGACATATTGTGCAGCCTTCCGGCGATTGTCTTGTTCAGGGTTATCGTCTGGCCAATTCAATGCTGCGGCCCTCCATTGTTCAAATTTGCAAACCTGTACGGGAACTCTGCGATTCCTTTCTCAATCTTAACGGGAGAGGGTTGGAAGCATGTTTCATAAAACGGGCAGCTTGTTTCATCGAGAATGCGAGGGATTAGTATCTGCTTCAGAATATCGAAAGGCGATCAGTTCAGCGCTGTCTCAAGAATTGGGCGGTGCTGGTCGCGCGGCGAAAGAAACAGCTCGGTGGACAGGAGCAAGCGAACGAACGGCTAAAAACTGGATATCGGAAACCTACGGTCCAACCGGTGAGAACTTGATTGAACTGATGCGGCATTCAGACACCATCCTAGACGTTGTCCTAGTTTTGGCAGGTCGTCACGAGGAACGGCTCGCTCGGCGGTTCACCTTTGCTAGGGACGAAGTAGCAGAGGATTTGCGCGGTCTTGATGCGATCTGCAGGCCCGATGACGACTGACTGACGGCCCAAGACGTAGTTTTCGAAATTTATCGCCCTCGGGCGAAAGGAAAACCTTCAAGTCGCAAAAGGTAAAACTATGTGTCGCCCCACAGAGTTTGTGAAACGGCACATAGTTCAGCCTTTTGCGACAGACCTTTGCCTTTCACGACACATGTCATAAATTGACAGATGCTTTCCAAGCCGAGTGTCCCGGTACCCATCTGATCTTACCAACGTTCACGGCCCGAAGCTGACATTGAAGACTAACGCAGAGAATGGGTGCTCTGGAGCACATAGCGGATTTTAGGTCATTCAAAAAGCTAGCAACGCGCATTAAAGGTCACGCCTTGCTGATAAACGGCGTTTTAAGAGTGTGCAGCTTCAGGTGTCTAATGAATGCGCGTGCGATCGCTGGGGTCAGGCAGTGTTTGGGCGTAACAAAATAACTGCGATAGGTGATCTGGGACGCAAAAGGCAGAAACCTGATATCTTCTGAGCGGTATTGAGCGACGGGAAACGGGTTGATGACAGTGATGCCCAGCCCTTCACGCACCAGATCCACAGCAGCAAAGGAGGTGGAGGCTTCAGCTACGAGTTTTGGTTTGCTCTTGGCGTTGGTTAGCACTTTGTCCAGTTGCCCGCGTCGGGCATGTCTGTGTGTCAACGCAACCAAGCGTTCGCCGTGCAGGTCTTCGGGGCGTATTGTTTCGAGCTGCGCCAACGGGTGGCTTTTCAACATTGCACAGGCCGCTGTCGAGGCACGGAAAGGCGTGAGCGTGACACCTTCGCGCGACAGTTCTACGCCAGTCAGGCCAAGGTCAAAGCGCTCTTCTTCAATGCCTCGGATGATCTCTTCTGAGGACGTAACTTCCAGACTGACATAGAAATGCGGGTTGGCTTTCAGAAACGTTGCGATGTGGTGCACCAGATAGCGGTGTGCGAAAGTCGGCGGTGCGACCAACCGTAATGTTTCTTGCGCCCGTTCGGGCGGGCCGTCGATACGGTCGAGCGCTTCAAACAACGGGTCGAGCCTCTTGTTGAGCTGTGTGGCCTCGGAGGTCGGGCGCAACCTTCCACCGTCTCGTTCGAACAAAAGTAGGCCCAAGCGCGCCTCTAAACTCGAAATGGAACGGCTGACAGCGGATTGTGACAAGCCTAGCCTTACGGCCGCTTTTGACGTTGTTCCGCTTTCCATCAGGGCGCGCAGAGCTTCGTATTCGGGAAGGCTATGCCAGGTTCTTTCGGTCATCGGGCGTTCCTTTGCGAAAGCTTCATAGTTGTATGATGTTTTATCATTAAATTAGTTATCGTCTATGAGTTTTTCTTGCGTAAGCTGGTGCGTATCACGTGGGGCGTTTCAAAATGGACAAAACTTCCGGACCAGCCATCTTTGATGGGCACAATGATGTTTTGCTGAAGCTCCATCGTGCGGGCGGCTTGCGGGCATCCGAGAGTTTTCTGAGCGGCCGCGACGGGGCTATCGACTTACCGTCTGCAAAGACGGGAGGGCTCGCTGGAGGCTTCTTTGCGGTCTATGTGCCGTCGCCGACTGATCTTGAGTTCAAATTCGATGAGATGGCCAAAGATCGCTATGATCTGCCGCTACCTGATCCAATCGACTGGGAGGACGCCTTCCCGGTTGTCATGGCGCAAGCAGCGATTCTGTTTGATCTTGAGGCACGGGGGGCGCTTGTGGTTTGTAAAGGCGCCTCTGATATTCGAACCGCTTTGAAGAATGGTAAGATGGCGGCGATCTTTCATATCGAAGGGGCGGAAGCGATCGACCCTGACTTTCACACACTAGACGTGCTCTACCAGGCAGGGCTGCGCTCGATCGGACCGGTCTGGAGCCGCACAACGATTTTTGGCCACGGCGTGCCATTTCGCTACCCAAGCACAGGCGATATTGGCCCTGGCCTGACCGATCATGGCCTGCGCTTGGTAAAAAAGTGTGATGCTTTGAATATCATGCTAGACTTGTCGCACTTGAATGAAGCTGGGTTTTGGGACGTGGCGCGTCATTCTACGAAGCCGTTGGTTGCTACGCACTCGAATGCCCATGCGATTTGCCCGCATTCGCGCAATTTGACAGACAAACAGCTCGCAGCCGTTTGCGAAAGCGACGGCATGGTCGGGCTGAACTTCGCAGTGTCTTTTTTGCGCGAAGACGGAAAAATGCTTGCGGATGTTCCGCTAGAGCAAATGCTCCGGCATCTCGATCATCTGATCGAACATGTCGGCGAAGACCGGGTCGGGTTCGGCTCGGATTATGATGGGGCTGTCGTGCCGGAGGCGCTAACTTCTTGTGCAGGGCTGCCCGATTTGAGGCACGCGATGGCAAAGCACGGCTATGACGACGCTTTGATGACGAAACTTTGCCACGGAAACTGGCTTCGTGTGCTGGAAAAAACTTGGGGGCAATAACCTCATTGGCCAGAATAAGTGCAATGAACAGGAGAGGTTCAACAATGAATGTTTTTAACAGACTACTGACAAGCGCCGCGATTGGCCTGGCTGTCAGCGTGTCGTCCTTTGCGGCGCATGCGGAGACACCGGCCAATATGCTGGTGATCGCCAACCGCATCGACGATGTGACGACCATTGATCCAGCCGAGAGCTTTGAATTTGCGGGATCTGATATTAGCCGCAATATTTATCAACGGCTCGTCTATCTCGACCCGCTCGACCTTGGGGCGGGCTACAAACCCTCTCTGGCTGAAAGCTGGGAAGTTTCCGAGGATGGCAAGACCATCACCTTCACCATGAGCGAAGGCGCCAAATTTGAATCGGGCAACCCTGTAACAGCCGAAGACGCGGCCTTCTCGCTGCAACGTGTCGTGCAATTGAACAAAACACCGGCGTTTATCTTCACGCAGTTCGGCTTCACAACTGAAAACGTGATGGAGAACATCAAAGCCGACGGCGACAAGCTGATGATCACCACAGACAAGAAATATGCGACGTCCTTTGTGCTCAACTGCCTGACCGCAACCTTGGGTGCGATTGTCGACAAAGCGACGGTGATGGCCAACGAAGTCGACGGCGACATGGGCAACAATTGGTTGAAAACCAACTCAGCTGGATCAGGCCCTTACAAGCTTGATAGCTGGAAACCAAATGAGGCTGTAACCCTCTCGCTGAACCCTAACTATGATGGTGCCAAGCCTGCCATGGAGCGCGTTATCGTGCGTCACGTCACCGAGAGCGCCTCACAGCGTCTGTTGCTTGAGCGCGGCGACATCGACATCGCGCGCAACCTCAACCCAGAAGATATCGCCGGCGCCACGAACGCCGAGGGTGTTGTCGTTGCGGATGAGCTGAAAGGTCGCCTGATGTATCTGGCGCTGAACCAGAAACACCCTGTCCTCAGCAAGCCAGAGGTTCGTCAGGCGTTTAAATACCTGATCGACTATGAAGGCATGCGCGACAGCTTCCTGAAAGGTCAGTATACGATCCACCAGAACTTCCTGCCCGCGACCTACCTTGGCGCGTCAGATGAGAACCCGTTCAGCTACAATATCGCAAAGGCCAAGGAACTGCTGGCCGCAGCCGGTGTAGAAGGTTTGGAAATCGAAATCGGTGTACGTGAAGCTCAAGAGCGGATCGAGATCGGTCAATCGTTCCAGAACGCCGCTGCGCAAGCTGGCATCAAGGTAAACATCACCGTGGGCACTGCGAAGCAGATTCTCGCACGCTATCGCGCACGTGAACTGGATGTGTACCTTGGCGCTTGGGGCCCAGACTATCCTGACCCTCAAACCAACGCAGGCACGTTCGCTTACAACCCTGACAACTCTGACGAAGCCAACGCGACAGGCCTTCTGGCCTGGCGCACAGGTTGGGACGCGGGTGGCTTGACTGAAAAAGTCGACACAGCCGTAACCGAGGGGGACCGCGAGAAGCGCGTGCAGATGTATCTGGATATCCAAAAGGAATTCCGGGAAATCTCGCCGTTCGTCATGATGTTCCAGCAGATCGAGCAATCGGCGCTGCGTGACAACGTCATGAACTGGTCAACAGGTCAGGCCGTGACATCGGCAGCTTACTGGCAGGTAACCAAGTAAGTGGCGCTGGCGGAAAACAACAAGGAGGGGCGACAGCCCCTCCCACCGTGGATTAAGACCACGGCCCTGACAATTGGCTCCATTGCTGTGACAATGCTGGGCCTGTTGTTCATTACATTCGTCATCGGCCGCGTCATGCCGATTGATCCTGTGTTGTCGATCGTGGGCGAGCGCGCCTCACAGTCGACATATGACGCTGTGTTCATTGAGCTTGGACTGGATAAGCCGCTCATCGTGCAATTTGGATATTACCTGTGGGACGTGATGCACCTTGATTTCGGCACCTCGCTTTTGAACGCGCGACCCGTGTCTGAAGACATCGCGCGCGTGTTCCCCGCCACGCTAGAGCTGGCAACACTAGGCATTCTCGTTGGTGTCGTTCTGGGCGTGCCTCTGGGTGTTTTGGCGGCGGTGCGCAAAGGCTCGTGGATCGACCAGATCGCACGCGTGCTGGCGCTTGTCGGCTACTCAATGCCGATCTTTTGGCTGGGCCTGGTGGGGCTTCTGGTTTTTTACGGTATCTTGGGATGGGTCGGCGGGCCGGGGCGCGTCGGCATCTTTTACGTTGATGTCGTGCCGTCCGTGACAGGGCTGATCCTTGTCGATGCCTTGCTTGATGGCAATTGGGACGTGTTCAAAGACGCCTTCAGCCACATCGTTTTGCCAGCCTCGTTGCTCGGATATTTCTCACTGGCATATATCAGTCGCATGACGCGGTCGTTCATGCTCGAACAGCTCAGCGCTGAATACGTGACGACCGCGCGTGTCAAGGGCATGTCAGAGTGGGATGTCGTGTGGAAACACGCCTTCAAAAACATCCGCGTTCAGCTGATCACCGTGATTGCTCTCAGTTATGCGAACCTGCTCGAAGGGTCTGTGCTAACCGAGATCATCTTCAGCTGGCCCGGCATTGGCAGCTACATCACAACGGCACTTTTGAGTGCTGACATGAATGCCGTGCTTGGTGGCACTGTCGTGGTCGGATTGATCTTCATCCTGCTCAATATTTTCTCAGACCTGCTCTACAAGGTTTTTGATCCTCGTGCGAAATAGGGAAGGCCAAATAGATGGCTGAACAAACACTCCGCGACTGGTTACTGACAGATACGCCGACCTCTCGCCGCCATGCGAAACTGTCGGCGCTCTATCAGGGCTGGCTGTCGTTTCGCTCCAACACCATGGCCATGATCGGCTTGGGCATTCTGGTATTGCTGATCTTTGTTGCTGCCGCAGCGCCGCTCTTGTCGCCACATGACCCTTTCGTGCAAGACCTCGGAAACCGCTTGGCACCGCTGGGAACCGAGGGGCACGTGTTTGGCACCGATAGCTTGGGGCGGGATATCCTGTCGCGTCTTATATACGGCGCGCGGATCACCCTTTATATCGTTGCGCTGGTTGCCCTGATTGCCCCTGTTGTGGGGCTGCTCGTTGGCACAGTGTCGGGCTATGCGGGCGGTTGGGTAGACATCGTTCTGATGCGGATCACGGATATTTTCCTAGCCTTCCCACGCCTCGTTCTGGCTTTGGCCTTCGTCGCTGCTTTGGGCGCTGGGATCGAAAATGCTGTGCTTGCGATCTCGCTAACGGCATGGCCACCCTACGCGCGGATTGCGCGGGCCGAGACGCTGACCATCCGCTCGTCTGACTATATCTCGGCGATCCAACTGCAAGGCGCTGGTGTACTCAGGATCATCACTAAACACATCTGGCCGCTGTGCATTTCGTCGCTCATCGTGCGGGTCACGCTGGATATGGCTGGGATCATCCTTGCAGCAGCGGGCCTTGGCTTCCTTGGGCTCGGTGCACAGCCTCCAAGCCCTGAATGGGGGGCGATGATATCAGAAGGTCGCCGCTTCATCCTTGATCACTGGTGGGTTGCGACGATGCCGGGGTTAGCTATTTTCACCGTCTCACTGGCCTTCAACCTACTCGGCGATGGGCTGCGCGATGTGCTTGATCCAAAGGCAGGTGAATGATGGAAAACTTACTGGACGTCGAAAACCTCTGGGTCAAATTTCCCACCCGTCAGGGTGTGTTTGACGCCGTGCGGGGTGTGTCATTCACCCTTGGGCGTGAGCGCCTCGGGATCGTTGGCGAAAGTGGCTCGGGCAAGTCGATGACGGGCCGGGCGATCCTTCGGCTGATCCGTCCTCCTGGCATCGTCGAGGCTGATCATATCAACCTTGAAGGCGTTGATTTGTTGCAAAAGTCTGAGAAGAAAATGCGTGCTGTTCGCGGGCAACGCATCTCGATGGTCATGCAAGACCCAAAGTTCTCGCTGAACCCGGTAACAACCATTGGCGACCAGATCATCGAGGCCTATCGGCTGCATAACAAGACGACAAAGTCAGAGGCCTATGCCAAGGCTGTCGAGATGTTGGAGGCGGTTTCTATTCGCGACGCCGAGCGCGTCATGCGCGCCTATCCGCATGAAATGTCAGGTGGCATGGGACAGCGGATCATGATCGCGATGATGCTGATCCCGAACCCTGAAATCCTGATCGCCGATGAGCCGACAAGCGCTTTGGACGTTTCAGTTCAGCGTCAGGTGCTCGATATCATGGACAAGCTCGTCAAAGAGCGCGGCATGGGCCTGATTTTTATCAGCCATGACCTGAACCTTGTGGCTGACTTCTGCGACCGCGTTCTGATTATGTATGCAGGCCGTATCGTTGAGGTTTGCGAGGCCGACAGACTGCACGACGCCAAGCACCCCTATACGCGCGGGCTGCTCAACTCTCTGCCCCGCCTGGATGCGCCGCGCGCGCGCTTGGATGTGCTCGAGCGTGACCCTGAATGGTCAGTTGCCCCCAGCGTGAGTGGACGCACATGAATATGCTTGAGATCAACCAACTGAACGTCTGGTTTGGCCGCGCCCGCGACCGGGTCGATGCCGTAAAGTCCGCGACATTCGATGTAGCGCAGGGCGAGAGCTTTGGCCTAGTCGGCGAAAGTGGCTCTGGCAAATCCACAATTCTGCGCGCGATCACGGGGCTTGCGCCCACATGGTCAGGCATCATCAAGGTTGAAGGTCAATCCGTACCCAAGAAGCGCCCCAAGGCTTTTTTCAAGACAGTCCAGATGGTGTTTCAAGACCCCTATGCCTCGCTTCACCCACGACATTCGGTTGATCAGGTCTTGGGGGAAACGCTCCACTTGCACGGTTTCAAAGAAATTGACGACCGTGTTGCCAAACTGCTCGATGACGTGGGCTTGGGGCAGAAATTCCGGTTCCGCTATCCGCATCAACTGTCGGGGGGGCAACGACAACGCGTGGCGATTGCCCGTGCACTTGCGCCCGAGCCAAAGCTGCTTTTGCTTGATGAGCCGACGTCAGCGCTGGATGTTTCTGTGCAGGCCGAAATACTCAACCTGCTCGCCGATCTGCGGCAGGAGCACAAGCTCACCTACCTGATGGTGTCGCATGATCTTTCAGTTGTAGGCCATATGTGCGATCGGCTTGCCGTTATGAAAGACGGGGAGATCGTCGAAGTCATGAATGTGACGGAGCTACGGGCCTTACAAGCGAGCCATCCTTATTCTCAGCAATTACTGCAAGCCTCGCTCTGACGCTGCGGGAGCCGGCCATCTGACTGACGAGGCTCTTTAGACCTGTCCTGACACCAAACGCAGAATTGAACGGGCCATCCGAAACAACCTACGCAGACCGTCTTCGCATGCATTGGATGGCGCTATTTCTTCGCCTACCTGAGAGGCGTGCTGCTGACTTGTATCCGACTACCCAACATGGTTTGATCAAAGAGGATCATGGTCACAAGGACTGTGGTGTTCAGGAAATACCGCGCGAAAGGTGCCTGCGCCCATGCATCCGCAAAATTGGTAAGGGTAAGGGTGAGCGGCGCGGACAGATCGAAATGCGTTTCATATTCGGCCGGATGGAACGCGCTCCAGACCGCATAAATCGACGGCGGCACCCAAAGCAAGGCCAAGGCCCAAGCCGTACCCGTGGTGAGGGCGCGATCCCATGAAAACGTGGCACGGCTCATTTGTAATGCACCTTACGATCAAGAAAGAAGAACTGTCCGATGGCTAGGGCACATAGGATCCCCAAGATTACGACGGTCAACGTGGCGGCATAGGCCGTATCCCAAAACTGAAACGTGACGGGCAAACCCTTGATTTCATGCTGACAGAGCGTCGCGATGCCGCCGCCGCACGAAGGTTCTTCAAGTGCGCCGTTGGCACCAACGGTGTCCCAGACCGAATTGCCTTCGAAAAGAACGGTGCCAATTTGGCTGGTCTGCAAAGTCTAAACGTCATCCTCAAGTTCACGGGAACTGATCGGATAATCAACATCGTTCAATCCAAATACCACAAAAATATCGTCGAGCCGGATCATCGCTTCATCAAGCGGAATACGCGGCCATTACTCGGCTTCAAAGGGTTCCATTCTGCGGCTGCAACGCTAGCTGGGATCGCAACCGCACACATGATCCGCAAGGGACAGCTAGGCCAAATAGGGTTCTCACCCTTCAAGCAGTTCGCCGCCCTCGCAGGATAAATGTGTCCAGCGCCTACACACGTTTATGCAGTATAAAACTTTGCGACAGAACCTTGACGTTTCGGTTTTCGGTTAGGAGGAAGCTTCAGTCTTAAACAAAGATCAGCCGGAGCCATTTCTAACTCCGGCATGTCTTTTGTCGTCCGGTGGTTAATTGCCGAAAAGCAACTCGCGCTGGATGACTGGCGAAGCTTTGGGGTCCAAACCGAAATCAGTCAGGAACTCTGCATACCAAGTCTGAACCTTGCCAGTTTCATACCAGTACCCGATTGATGTGTTGACCCAGTCCCGGAACCTCTTGTCGTCCTCTTTACGAACACCAACGGAGGTTGGGGACGAGAACGCGGGCGTTGGGATGACCAACTGACCGCGACCCAGTTTCTTGCGTGCAGCAAGAAGTGGTGGATGAAACAGCGATACCGCATTCACACGGCCTGACTGGAAAGCCGCGATGGACGCCCCGTTGTCTGGAAAGCGCTGGATGTCTGCGAGCGGCAATGCATCAGTGATAAACGCGTCCATGCTGGAACCCTGCGGCACAGCAACTTTGATGCCTTCTTTGTTCAAGTCAGACCATTTTGTTGCTGAGAGATCTTCATCTGCAAGCACTGCAAGTGAAATAAAGAGAAGAGGGTTGGTTGGGAAATCAATTGAAACAGCACGCTCTGGCTTTGCATCCAGCACGGGCATAAAATCAATCTTGTTAGATTGAAGCGCTGCAACTGCTGTGCCCCATGTCACTTCAACAAACTCAAGCTCTGCACCAAGAACTTCGGCCATATTCTGGCCGAGAGTTACGCCAAGACCGCTGTCCCATGTTCCGGTTGCGGGGTTTTTGCTCCACCATGGAGGGGCTTGGATTACGCCCATGCGCAATTTGCCGGTCTCTTTGATTTGATCCCAAGTCGATTGATCTTGCGCCGCGACGGGGGACGTCGCTAATGTCAACGCGGCAGCAATCCCCGCGAGCCATGTCGTTGTTTTTTTATCATGTTTTTCATTATTTTTCCTTCCTGTTGGTCGTTCATTTATTCCGGTAGTTTGAAAAGCGCGTGGCCTTCGAGGAATTCTTTCATGCGCCGCGTTTGCGGCGTACGCAGCAGGGCTTGGGGTTCGCCTTGTTCGTGGATTGCGCCCTCATTCAGGAACAGCACGCGGTTGGCCACGTGATACGCAAAACCGAGTTCGTGGGTGACGCAGATCATTGTCATCCCCTCCTCGGCCAATTGGCGCATGGTCTTGAGCACCTCACCCACCAGTTCGGGGTCAAGCGCGGATGTGACCTCGTCAAACAGCATCACATCGGGGTCCATCGCCAGCGCGCGCGCAATCGCGACACGTTGTTTCTGCCCACCCGACAGGCGCGAGGGGTATTCCGCGGCTTTGTCAGCGAGGCCAACGCGGGTCAGTTGCGCCATTGATTTTTCCTGTGCCTCAGCCTTGTCACGGCCAAGAACAGTCATCTGCCCTTCCATGACATTTTGCAGGACCGTCATGTGCGGGAAGAGATTGAAATGCTGGAATACCATGCCGATGCGCGTGCGCAATTTGCACAGGTCTGCTTCTTTGTAGGTGATCTTGCCACGAGCCTCGGAACCGATCGCCTCACCATTTAGATAGACCCGCCCACTCGTCGGGGTTTCCATGAAATTGATGCATCGCAGCAGCGTGGACTTCCCCGAACCGCTGGAGCCCAGCAGAACCATAGTTTCCCCTGTATTCACATGCAGATCAATTCCTTTGAGCACTTCAAGTGTGCCAAAGCTCTTGTGTAGATTCTCAACGCGGATAAGTTCGCTCATCGGTCGCTCCGGTTTAGGACGCGTTCAAGCGCGTAGGTTCCCTGCACCACCGGATAGAGAACCACAAAAAAGATGATTGCGACGGCGGTGTAGGATTCAATGGGATTATAGTTGAGCTCAGCAATCAGTTTCGCCTGGCTGAGTGTTTCGGTGTAGGCGACGACAGACGCCAGCGTGGACATCTTGAAGACCTCGATGCCGCGATTTGTCAGCGCAGGGAGTACCGTTTTCAGGGCCACAGGTAGAATAATCCGGCGCATGGTTTGGGCAAAGTTCATTCCGATGGCTTTTCCAGCCTCCCATTGCCCCTTGTCGATAGATTGGATGCCCGCGCGGTAAATCTCGGCCGAGAATGCCATAGTGTTTAAAGAGATACCCAGAACGGCAGCCAAGAAAGGCGAGGTCTCAATGCCCGTCAGGATTGGGAAGGCATAGTAAAACCAGATGATCTGCACCAACACAGGCGTATTACGGAACACTTCAACAAAGGCACGCGCAGGCCAAGCGGCAGCAGGATGTTTGATATAGCGCATGATGCCGATGATCAGCCCACCGAACATGCCGAGGGCGACTGTCACACCAAACATCAACAGCGTCGCCTGAAGACCAACCCAATAGACACGCCAGTTGGTGAAGATGGTTGCAAAATCCCAGTTATGGTCCATATCAGTTCACCGTCCCTTCGCCAGACTTGGCAAGTCTGCGCTCGATGATGATCGACATTTGGCTAAAGCCAAAGATCAACACAAAGTAGATCACCGCAACCACAGTATATACTTCGAGGGGCCGGAACGTGCTCTGGGCGATGCTATTGGCCTGATACATCAGGTCGGTGTAGGCGATCGTCGACACGAGCGTTGTAGTTTTCAGCAACTCGATCGAGCGTTCCATAAACGCGGGGATCATCCGTTTGACTGCTTGCGGTAGGATCACGCGGCGCAGGCTTTGGTTTCGGGTCATGCCAATGGCTTTCGAGCCTTCCCACTGACCATGATCGATTGACTGGATGCCACTGCGGAAAATCTCGGCGAAGAACGCTGACGACTGGATCGAGAACGTGACTACTGCCGCCGTGTAGGGCGTCATGTTGATGTTGAACAGGATCGGGAACGCAAAGAAGAACCAAAACAGCTGGACCAGTGGCGGGGTGGTGCGAAAGAACTCGATTATGAACGCCGATATCATCGAGACAGGTCGCAGTTGCGACAGGCGGGCCAGCGCCAGCATAAGGCCAAGCGGCACACCAAGCGACAGGGCCAGACCGGTAACTTTGAGTGTGTTAAGCAGCCCCAGCATCAAGATGTCGAGGCTTCCAATGACAGGTGCGAAGTTCCATTCCATATCAGACGGCTTCCAATTTGCGGAGTTTTGATGCGTGTGCACCCATGAAACGGGTCACGCTGTAGGGGAGCAAATCAATGTTCGTGGGTAAATCCGTGATCAGATTGGCAAGGATTTGACCCGTGCGGGCGCTGCCAGTAAGCCCGACGTGCTGATGGCCAAAGCCAAGATAAACGCCTTTGACGTTTGGCAATTCATCAATGATCGGAATTGAATCTGTGGGCGCGGGACGGTGCCCCATCCAACGCGTTTCCTTGCTGTATGTTAGGTCTGGCAGAATTTGATCTACGCCTAGCTTTAATGCAGCAAAGGGCGCATCACGGCCCTTGTTTTTCAAGCCGCCAAACTCGACACCACCCGCTACGCGCAAGCGCCCCTCCATTGGGGACAAGATAAACTTGAAGCCGGGCACCAATGTGGGCGATTTCGGCATGTGGGAGGCCTCCCAGAATTCCAAATGATAGCCGCTCTCTGCCTCAACTGGGATTTTCACACCAAGCGTTTTGGTCACGAGCGGTGACCAAGCGCCTGCGGTTATCGCAACGGCCGAAGCCTCCAGCGGTCCGTTCTGCGTTACCACACCCGTAAGGACACCGTTGTCATGGGTGATGTCGGTGACCTCAGCCTGTAAAAAGGTGCCGCCCGTACTGATAAAATGGTCATGCAGATCCTGCAAATAAGCGCCTGGATCAGTGATTTGACCATGCTTTGACAACGCAGCGAGGAACCCGAAATCTTTGGGAAACAAGGGGTCGTAACTGTTTCGCGCAGCTCCTTCATGCTCAGACCACTCAAAGCCAAGGTCGCGGCGAATGTCAAAGGCGAGCTTGCTACCCTCAAAATCTGCACGATCCTTGAATAGTATCGCAAAATCGGATGGCTTGATGTGTCGCTGCGCAGATGTGCCCTCGGTGAGGGACAAATGATCATCCAGACTGTTGCCAATGATCGGAGCCATGGCGGACGCGATACGGCGGGCGTCTGTCTCATTTCCGTGGGAGAGATACCGCAACGCCCAAGGAACGAGTTTTGGTAGATAAGGCCAGCGAATAAAAAGCGGCTCATTGGGATTGAGCAGCAGCTTGGGTAGTTTCGCCAGCAACCCGGGCATTGTGACAGGCAGGACCGACGAGGAGGCCAGTACGCCAGCATTTCCATAGCTAGCCCGCTCGGACGGGGTGGCCATGTCAATCAATGTGACACGCCGTCCCGCGCGTTGCAGCCAAATCGCTGTCGCAATCCCAACCATACCGCCACCCACCACAATGACGGGCAGTTGGGAAGTGTTGGGATTGGCGGGTGCGATTGCCATGTGATTTAATCCAGACCAGCTTTTTCAAGATCGGCAAAACTGCGGTCGTACGCGTCGAGAACTGGTTGCACGTCCTCCATCTGTAGACACAGCGGCGGCACCATACGAAGCACATTTTTGTACGTGCCTGATTTAGACAGGATCAAGCCGTGTTCCCGGGTCCTTTCAAATACAAACGCCGTGTGATCGGGGGCGGGCTCTTTGGTGTCGCGGTCTTTGACCAGCTCAACCGCTTGCATAAAGCCCCGCCCACGGACGTCGCCAATAATGTCATAACGCTCTTTGAGCTGAAGTAGACCTTCGTGCAGTTTGGCCCCGACAGTTTTGGCATTATCAATCATATTATCTTCGCGGATTACCCGCAGCACTGCCCGCGCGGCCGCACAAGCGACAGGGTTCGCACCATACGTGTGGAAGAGAAACTTGCCGTCCATGACTTCGGCGATTTCTTTTTTGACAACGACTGCCCCAATAGGAATCCCATTGCCCATACCTTTGGCGATGATCATGATGTCAGGAACAACATCGTGGCTATCAAAACACCACATTGAATCGCCAGTCTTGCCAAAGCCGGATTGCACCTCGTCGATGATCATCAAGCCACCAGCGGCGCGGACCTTCTCGGCAGCACTTTTCATGTAGCCCGCTGGCATGGCGATAATTCCGCCATAACCTTGGACAGGTTCAATCAACATCGCGGCGACAGAGCCGCTTGTAGTATAAGCGATCGTCCGGTCAATTTCGTCGAGATACGGATCCGTACCTGCGCCGAATATGCCGCGATACTGGTTCGGGTCTGCTGCAAAGGTAATGTTGGACAGCTGAGCCACGTTATGGCGAAATCCGTGAACACCCGTCACAGCCTGCGCACCGTACGTGGCACCGTGATAGGAGTTACGCAATGCGATTATATCATGGTTGCCCGTGTAGGCGCGTGACATCATCATCGCCAAATCAATAGCTTCCGCGCCCGAGTTTGTGAAGTGAACGACCCAATCATGGCCTGCCGGCATTGTCGCCGCCAATTCTTCGGCCAAATGCGCAGGCACAGGGTGGTGGAACATCGTTGTGCAATGCGTCAGGTCTTTTACCTGTTCTGTTACCGCCTCTACAACTGCAGGATGCGCGTGACCAACGCTGATGCACAGGTTCATACCCAACAGATCGGTCAGTTTGTTGCCTTTTTCGTCCCAGCAATACTGCATCTTACCCTTTTTAAGGATCAGTGGCTTTTTATAGGGGACAAAAGCGCGTTGAGACGCGGCATAATACTTTTCACGCTTCGCGATGATGGATTCCGTTGACCATTCAACGTCTGGGGTCAGGTCTTTCATTTCACGTTCCTCGAAAGCAAAAAATTATCCAGTTGGGCCAATCTGTGGAAACTCTGATGGGCTCCGTTAACCGGAGCATTGCAGATCGGGATGGGAAGATGAATGGACAGATGGCGTTATTGGGCAGGACAGATGGGTAGCTGCCTAAACACCCAAGAGTTTAGCCTCGTCAGCGATGATTTTTATACCATCGTTGATCGAGGTGCGTGGCACAGCGGTAAAGCCGATACGCAGCTTGCATCGGCCCTGCGAAGGGTCGCTATAAAAGACCGAGCCCTCGTCAATAAGCACACCGCGTTGCCGCAGCCGCCCGGCAAGGTGTGTTGTGTCGAGCCCGCTTGGCCCCGTCAGCCAGACGCAAGTACCACCTTGTGAAACCTGGACGTCAAACTCTGGCAGATGTTCGTTCAAAGCGGTCAGGACGATTTCCCAACGCGATTTGTACCGCCGCTCCATCCGGCGCAAATGCGCGTCAAGCGCGCCACTGGCAATGAAATGCGCCATTGCGTCTTGGAGCAGAATTGGCGGGTGGCGCATGATTGATCGCCTGACCGCCTTTGCCTCTTGAATGACATCGGGATGCGCCACCATGTACCCGATCCGCAAGCCCGGTGCGACGCTTTTGGACAGGCTACCCACATAGACCGTACGCCCTGAGGTGTCCAAAGCCCGAATGGGCCTTTCGCGTTTCTTGACGAAATTCATCTCTGCCTCGTAGTCATCTTCGCAGATTAGAAAATCATCACGAACGGCGCGTGCGCACAACTCTTGGCGGCGATCCAGCGACATTGTGACGGTCGTAGGAAACTGGTGGGAGGGTGTTGTGTATACGAGGCCGACATCATTTGGGATTTGATCAACGATAAGCCCAGATTGATCGATAGGGATGAAGCGCAGTTCGTTACCTGCAACCTCAAATGCATTGCGTGCTTCGGGATAGCACGGATCTTCAATAGCAACGCTGCGCCCTACGTATGCGTTTAACGCGGCCAGCAAAGAGATCGCGTTCTGTGCCCCCGATGTAATCAGGATTTCATCTGTAGTTGCACTGATGCCGCGATATCCCAAAAGACGTTGTTGCAATTGCTTGATCAGATAAGGGCTGTCTGCACCGCCTGCATCACGGCTCCACCCGCCAAGGCCAGAGGTCGCCATAGCGGCCCGCATGCTTTCGCGCCATTCCTGTATCGGAAACCAAGTTGGATCAATTTGATTGTAGACGAACGGATAAGGATAGGTGCTCCAATTGTCCGGATGGTCGACCTTTGCCATTTCAGACGGACGCCGAAAACCCTGCATCATCTTCTCCAGAGGGGAAGACCTGAGAGCATTACGATCTTTCGGAACAGTTAGCGTACTATTTAGCTCTGCAGCTGTATCATCGATAAAATAACCGCTGCGATTTCGTGATGTTACAAGGCCAATGTCGATCAAACGGCAGTATGCATCATGAACCGTATTGCGGGAGACACCCAAATGCTCAGATAACGCACGGCAAGAAGGCAAAGGCACAGCTCTGGGAAAGAGATCCTGCGCTATTGCGGAACTTACTAACTCGCAAACTTGATCGCGCAGGCACGACGTCGATGTTTTGGACAGTGTTAAGAATCGTGCATTGAGCATTAGGGTACTCCCAATTTCATCCATAGAACCCTATCCGAACTGTTCTTCACTGCCAACGAGAAGTCAATTCGTCCGAGGGTGCGACATTTGCGATTTTAGCTCAGGACAAAGTCGGTAGCCGACCTACGAGAACTCGAAGCGGTACGAATGGCTGTTTTCCCCGCGGCATTGCAGTGTAAGAACCTACTTTGATGTTGGAATACCGATGCCTAGAGCACGAACTGCACCGAATCCGAATTCACACTGTGGGCTCGAAACTGTCATCCGACGAAACCAGTCAAGCAAATTTAGCAGATAGAAGCCCGGGACGGCGGCTATGCGGACAAAACAGACATTCGCCAGCGATGTATCAATGTCTGCTTCTGAAAACTGAGGTTGTAACGGTTGCCTTGTACAAACGGTGATCATCGGTTTTCAAATGCTCGTACTGCCCAATCAATGAACACACGAACGCGAGGCGACATGTAGCGGTCGCGCGGATAGAAGATCGAGACTGGGGATGACGTAGGTGGTGTGTCCTTGAGCAGTTCAATCAATTGCCCCGATTCAATGTCTTCCGCAGCCGAATAGCGTGGCTTTTGAATGATACCGATGCCAAGACGCGCACAATGCGCCAGTGTGTCAGCACCGCTGACCGTCACCGTTGAAGGAAGCGATACGGTTCGCAGCTTACCATTCTGAACAAACTCGAGCGGCAAGATCGACCCTTTCACAGTAGAGCGGAACCCCACCATCCGATGGCCTTCCAGTTCATCTATATTTAGCGGCGTGCCGAACCGTTCCAGATATGACGGAGCTGCACAGGTCACCTCTTCAAGGTCGGAAAGTTTGCGTCCAATCATCTCACTGTCAACCGGATCGCCGACCCGCACAGCGCAATCAACGCCTTCGCGGACCAAATCGACCAATCGATCTCCCTCACCAATATGGAGCTTGATATCAGGATAGCGTTCCAAAAAGTCGGGTAATGTCGGTAACAGAAAATGCCGTGCGAGAGTCCCATGCACCTCAATACGCAACTTTCCCTTTGGAGTGGTGCCGGCAAAGCCATCCTCGGAAAGAATTGACATGCAGCGCTGATAATAGGCTTCACCGTCCAAAGTTGGACGGACCACGCGTGTTGTGCGATGCAACAGGCTGACACCAAGCCTCGTCTCCAAGGCTTTGATCGCATCCGTAACTGTCGACCGTGGCAAGCCAAGGTCAGATGCGACCTTTGTAAAGCTTCGCGTCTCTACGATCCGTGTGAAAACGGTCATGGCGCCAATACGATCCATCTTATTATCCGATACAGCAGAATTGTGATGTCAATTTGTACCTGATTATCCGAATTAAAAGAAACCCTATATTCCGCTTGTGGCTGGCATGAAGCCGGTTTGCGAAAGGAAAATGACATGACGACTTCTAAAAACAGAACAGCACTCGTGACCGGATCCTCACGAGGGATCGGCGCGGCGATCGCCCAACGGCTCGCGGCGGATGGTTTCAATGTTGTCGTTAACTATGCAGGCAGCGAAGCGGCAGCACATCAGGTTGTCGGCAAGATCGAGGCCGCTGGCGGCAAAGCGATTGCAGCTCAGGCGGATGTATCCGATGCGGCGGCTGTCAAACAGATGCTCGACACCGCTGAGGCAACCTTCGGTGGCGTAGACGTCCTCGTCAACAATGCAGGCATAATGAAGCTGGCCCCCATTGCTGATAGTGATGATGCTCTCTTCGATAGTCAGGTCGCGATCAACTTCAAGGGGACGTTCAACCTGCTGCGCGAGGCAGCTCATCGCCTCCGCCATGGCGGTGCAATCGTCAACTTATCAACCAGCGTTGTTGAACTGAAACTTGAGACATATGGCGTTTATGCTGGAACCAAGGCCGCCGTTGAAGCGATGACGGCTATCATGGCCAAAGAGCTTCGCGGGCGGTCGATAACGGTCAACGCTGTGGCCCCCGGGCCGACGGCAACGCAGCTTTTTCTGGATGGTAAACCGCTAGAGATCGTGGATCGCATGTCGAAGATGGCACCGCTGGAACGACTCGGCACGCCAGAGGACATTGCTAATGTTGTTGCGTTTCTCGCAGGACCAGATGGTGCTTGGGTCAATGGGCAAACCTTGCGTGCGAACGGTGGGGTGGTCTGACCATTAACTGCCATTCGCTACGTCGCAGAAAAATTGTGATTTGGGCTCTTTACTGCCATTAGCTGCGTTTGCACATCCAAAAAACTGGATCGTCGCCCTGAACGTCCGCTTTATTCAAGTTGTCAAATCTGGTTTGCACCCACAGCGAATCTCTGAATTCCGCCCAATGTGGCAAATGGCCATGTCCGCTTCGGGCTGGGAGCTGCCGTTAGACGCCATTTGCATCAATGACAGCTAATGGGATGTACCGGCTGCTTCAACTAGCAGGTTAGACTGAGCTTAGTTTCACCTGCATATAGGAGAAGTAGCATGGCGAAGGTTGAATTTGATGAACTGATGTCTGTTGGCATCGATATCGGCAAAGATACATTTCACATTGTTGGTTTTGATCACAATGGGCAACGTGTGATCCGCCACCAGATCAAGCGGCTTGCGCTGGTGGCAACTTTCGAGAAGTTGCCACGGGTATCGTTGGGATGGAAGCGTGTCTGAGAGCGCATTTTGTCAGCAGGACATTGCGCAAGATGGGTTTTGAACCCCGCATTATTCCTGCGATTTACGTTAAGCCGTTCAACAAGGGCCAGATGAACGACTATAACGATGCTGAGGCCGCGCTGCGCCCGAACTTCGGTGCCGCTGCGCGGCAGTGAAATCAGCCATTCACGCAAGACGCGGCGAAACCAATCCGACAAGCCCACAGATTGCGGCAAAAAGCGAAGTCCTCGGCTCATTTTCAATAACCGTTACTTTGGTCCCCGCATTCAACCACTTCTGTGTCAAAACGATTTGTAACGCATAAGTTGAGCATACCTGACGTTACATGGCGTCTGGATTATGCCTTCTTCGCGACGATTTCGGGCGTTCGGGCAGGGATAGCATTGCATCGGCGCGGGGGGATTGACTGATGACACGCCCGTTTGCGACGACCCACAATCTAGCGGGGCGCAAACGCAGAGCCTCGATCGGATTGCTGGCGTCGAGAACAACCAAGGACGCTTTTGCGCCGACGTGTAGCCCGTAATCCGTTAACCCCATCGTTTTGGCGTTGTTGACCGTGACCATATCAAAGCACGTTTGCATGTCGTCAGGGCTCGTCATTTGGGCCACGTGTAACCCCATAAAAGCCACATCAAGCATGTCCGCAGTGCCAAGCGAATACCAAGGGTCAAGCACGCAATCTTGGCCCCAACCAACATTGATTCCCATGGTCAACATTTCCTTTACCCGCGTCAGACCGCGCCGTTTTGGGAACGTGTCATGCCGCCCTTGAAGAACGATGTTAATCAGCGGGTTTGGGATTACGTTGATTTCGGATTCTGCCATCAGTGGGAGCAGTTTCGATACATAATAATTGTCCATGGAATGCATCGACGTCAGATGAGATCCCGTTACTCGCCCATGCAGACCCAACCGCGCAGTTTCATGGGCAAGCGTTTCGATATGACGTGAATGCGGGTCATCAGATTCGTCGCAGTGCATATCAACCAGCAAACCGCGTGCCGCCGCGATTTCGCAAAGCTCTTTCACTGACGCTGCGCCGTCTGCCATAGTGCGTTCAAAATGCGGAATACCCCCAACAACGTCGACACCCATATCCAAGGCGCGGATCGTGTTTTCGCGTGCAGTTGGATCGCGGTAGAATCCGTCCTGCGGGAAGGCGACGAGCTGTAGGTCTATGTAATCTTTGACCTGTTCTTTAACCTCAAGCAGCGCCTCAACCCCCAAAAGCCTGTCGTCACAGGTATCGACATGGCTCCGAATTGCCAAAAGCCCCATACTTGCCGCCCAATCGCAATACGTAAGCGCGCGTGCGATGATATCGTCTAGGGTCATGATTTTCTTAAGCTCACCCCAAAGGCCGATCCCTTCGAGCAGAGTGCCTGATACGTTCATCCGTGGCAGGCCGTAGGACAATGTTGCGTCCATGTGAAAATGCGGGTCGACAAAAGGCGGGCTAACCAAGTCGCCAGCCGCATCAATCACTTGACCCGCCTCGACAGTATCAAGTGACCCGATAGCAGTGATCTTATCGCCCACTATTCCAATGTCTGACACACGCCCATCTGGTAGCGTGCCGCCTTTGACAATTAGATCAAACATCAGCGTTCTCCTTTGTTGAACGGAACCATAAGTGCCGCGGGCACTTGGGCGCGACGTGACATCAAAATGAGCGCCAATATAGATAGGATGTAGGGCATCATCAGAAATATCTGGTAGGGAATATACGTGCCCAAATTTGTTTGTTGCACGCGAATTTGTAGCGCATCAAAAGCTGCAAAAAGAACAGCCCCCAACAAAGCTTTACCAGGACGCCACGATCCAAAGACGACCAATGCAATACAGATCCAGCCGCGACCATTGACCATTTCAAAAAAGAAACTGTCGAATGCCGACATGGTCAAAAATGCACCACCAACCGCCATCAGGCCGCTGCCCACCATAACAGCCCCCATGCGGATTGCCGTCACAGATAGACCTTGCGCGGCCACCGCTGCGGGGTTTTCACCAGCAGCGCGGACTGCAAGCCCAAGGGGGGTGCGATACAGAACCACGCTAACGACCCCGACAAGAATGAACGCAAGATACGTCAACGGAGTTTGCGAAAACAGCGCCGAACCAAGCAAAGGAATGTCCGATAGGATCGGGATTTCGTAGGGCTGGAATGCTGCGATTTTTGGCGGACTTGTGACCTCGGGCAAGGCCAGCCGATAGGCATAATAGGTCGAAGAAGTCGCAAGTAATGTGATGCCAAGACCCACAACATGCTGAGACAGGCCGAATGGCACCGTTAGCGTACTGTGCAGAAGGCCAAACAGCATCCCGACCAGCATAGCGACGCAAACGCCCATCCAAAGCCCTGTGCCGGAATAAACCGCCATCCAACCTGCGAATGCACCCGCGACCATTATCCCCTCAATCCCGAGGTTCAACACGCCTGCGCGTTCGCAAATCAATTCGCCCAATGTGGCAAAGATCAATGGGCTGGCGATGCGAATGGCCGCAGCCCAAAAGCTTGCAGTGAAAAGGATATCGATGATGTCCATAACGCTATTCCCTCACCACACGAAACCGCGTTAGCATGATGGCCAACACCATAAGAAGAAGTGCCGTCGCAAGCATGATGTCGGCGAGATAGGTGGGCACATCTGCTGCACGGCTCATGCTGTCTGCACCCACAAAAATGCCCGCAACAAACAAAGCCGCTACGACAACACCAAGAGGATTGAGTAAAGCGAGCATCGCCACAATGATGCCAGTGTAGCCAAATCCCGGCGACAGATCGAGCGTGAGGCTACCCTTTAATCCTGCCACCTCAGAAAACCCTGCTAATGCAGCAAGGCCACCAGATAAAAGCGCCGTTTTCAGGATCACCACATTGACAGGAATGCCCGCGAAGGCAGCGGCTTCTTTGTTCAAGCCAACTGCACGCATCTCGTAGCCCAGCGTGCTGCGGGTCTGGATAACCCAAATGCAAATGGCTGAAAAAATTGCAAGGCCGAACCCCCAATGCAGGCGCAGTCCATCGACAATCCGCGGCAATCGCGCCTCGGGTATGAGACGGGCAGATTTCGGCCAACCCATACCCATCGGGTCTTTGAGCACACCTTCAAGCAACATCGAGATAAACAGCAGAAAAATGAAATTGAACAACAATGTCGTGACGACCTCATCTACACCGAATCGCGTTTTCATAAGGGCCGGAACCAAAAGAACGACGGCGCCTGCCAAGATTGCTGCGATAATAATAACGGGCAAGATCGCCAAGCTCGGCCAAGGCAAAACGCCGGTCCCAAGTAAGACAGTCATTAAAGCGCCAGCATAAAGTTGTGCCTCTGCCCCGATATTCCAAAACTTGGCCCGAAACGCTACGGCGACAGCGAGGCCCGTAAATATTAACGGCGTAGCGCGGTTGAGCGTTTCTAAAATCGCAAATGTTGATCCAAAAGCGCCCTTTAGGATCATTCCAATGACAGTGAACGGGTTCGCCCCCGCAACCATCGCCAAAAGCGATGCGATCACAATTGTTACGAATAGGGCAATCGTAGGCGGGGTCAACTTGCGGGCCAACGTGGGGTTTTTGATCGGTTCAAGACGCATGGGGCATATCCGTTTCAAATCCTTGGCCTGCCATCCAAAGCCCCAATTGCGCTGGTGTCATTTCGCCCCGCTTAAATTCCGGCGAAAGTCGCCCGTCTGCTATGACATGTATCACGTCAGACAGCGCCATCACTTCATCCAAATCCTCGGAAATCAACAATATCGCCGCACCGCGTTCTCGCGCGGCCAAAAGTTGGCTGTGCACATAGTGGACTGCGCCGATATCAAGGCCACGTACCGGTTGATTGGCGAGGATAATTTGCGGATCAGCCTCAAGCACACGACCGAGGATCAGCTTTTGCATGTTCCCACCAGACAATAGGCGGATCAGTGTGTCTGATCCCGGGCAACGCACATCGTACTTATCAATAATTGCATCAGCAAAAGCCCGTGATTTGCGCCAGTTCAGCCAACCACCCTTGCTAAAAGCCGCAGATGTGTATCGTTCCAAAATTGCGTTCTCTACGAGGTCAAAATCAGCAATTGTGCCAGTCTTGTGACGGTCTTCGGGAATGCGCGCGATGCCGCTTTGCACCGCGATACGTGGCGTCCATTTCTGAACTGTTTCGGCTCCCAAGACAACCTGTCCATCAGTCGGGTTCAACACCCCACCAACGACACTAGCCATTGCGGCTTGCCCGTTGCCAGATACGCCCGCAAGGCCAACGATCTGCCCCGCTTTCAATTTTAAAGATACCGATTTCAAACCAGGGGTGCTGCCAATATCTGGGGTCGTGACATTGCGTAACGCCAGCAACGGCGCGCCCGGTTTCGCAGACGAGACGACAGGCGGCGATCCCTCAGTTCCCATCATCATCGTGGCCAACGCATTTTTATCCGTATCTTTTGTTTTGACACCGCCTGCCATTTTGCCGTGTCGCAACACCACGACACGGTCCGCGATTGCCATCACTTCATGCAATTTATGCGAGATGAAGATGATCGAAAGACCTTCTTTGATCGCAAGTCTTAGGGTCGCAAACAAATCGTCTGTCTCTTGTGGGGTCAACACAGCCGTCGGTTCATCAAGGATCAAAATCCGCACATCGCGGTAAAGTGCTTTGAGGATTTCAACTCTTTGGCGCTCTCCCACGGACAGCGTTCCGACGCGCGCATCAGGTGAAACAGCAAGGCGAAATTTCTTTGAAAGCGCTGTGATCCGCGCCTTTGCTGCAGCGCGGCCCAAGCTTAGTTTTAACAACGAATGGACACCCAACGTAATATTCTCTTGGACCGTAAGGTTATCAGCCAACGTAAAGTGTTGATGCACCATCCCGACACCAGCGTCCAAAGCTGCCCGCGAATTGCCAGGTGGCAATGTCTCACCGAACACACGCACGGTTCCGCTGTCGGCCGTATACAGGCCGAACAAGATATTCATGATCGTGGTCTTTCCCGCGCCATTCTCACCTAACAGGGCAACAACTTCGCCTACGTTTACAGAAAGGCTGACCGCATCATTTGCGGTCAGCTCTCCAAATCGTTTTGTGATGTCGTTAAGGGAAAGTGCCTCAACTGCGTCTTTGGTCATGATCAATTATGACGAAGATGGTTCGTCGTCGTTAATCGTGACCACGAAATCACCTGACATGATCTCGGCCTCGCGCTGTGCTACAAGTGCAAGTGCTGCATCGGGAACTTTGCCTTCAAACGTGCCCAATGGCGCAAGACTTGTGCCACCTTGGTTCATGAACGAATAGATCCCGTAATCTGCAGCCGTAAATGTGCCAGCTTGCACTTCAGCGATGGCTTTATTCAAAGTCGGCTCAAAGTGCCAAATAGCTGAGGCAACGACGGTCTCGGGATAGTCAGCCTGCGTATCAATGACGTTACCAATGGCAAGGACACCTTTTTCCTGCGCGGCGTCAGATACACCAAACCGTTCAGCATAAAGAACGTCCGCACCGTTTTCGATCATCGCAAATGCGGTTTCCTTAGCTTTGGGGGGATCGAACCAGCTTCCGATAAAGCTGACTTGGAACGCGATATCCGGGTTCATCTCAAGAGCACCAGCCATAAAGGAGTGCATCAAGCGGTTTACTTCAGGGATAGGGAAACCGCCAACCATACCAATATTACCAGATTCAGTCATCGCACCGGCAATGATACCAGACAGGTAAGCTGCATCTTGAATGTAGTTATCAAAGACAGAAAAATTAGGCAGCGAGGCATCTTCTTTAAAGCTGGAACCCATCAGGAAGGCCACGTCCGGATATTCTGCTGCGACTTCGCGTGCTTCTTGTTCCGCACCAAAGACTTCACCGATAATCAGTGTATTACCCGCCTCTGCATATTCGCGCATTACGCGGGCATAGTCGGTATTGCTGACATTTTCGGAGTATGAGTAAGCAATATCGCCACGATCCTGTGCGGCAAGTGCGGCTTCGTGAATACGGCCAACCCACTGCTGCTCGACGGGTACAGTATAAATACCAGCCATTTTGATCGGCTCCGCAGCCATGGCGCGTCCGGCTCCGAGCATCAGTGACGTTACTGCGGTTGTCGCCATAAAATTGCGGCGGCTAAGACGTGTTGATATTTTCATTGAACTATCCCTCATGAATTTCATTAAATTAACGACTCCTTTGACCATTCGGTCAAGAAATATCTTTTTGAATGGAGATGATAACGCTCACCGCCCTTTTCTTAATCGAGCTTCCAACCCAATTAGCTTATAAATGAGGCGGGCATGTACCCATTGAACTAGCGTATTACTTGTCCCATGTCCGCCACAAGCTTTATAAACTGACCCATCATCCCCTAAGAGCAGACATTAGCGCAAGCGTGGCGAATGGCAGGTTTGACATGCACTGAAATCTGTATAGGTGATGCCCAATTCCACGAAATAGGCTGCATTGCAGCAAAATCTCTGCTGCAACCGCGATAGAATGCTGCGCTTGCATTTACTGCGGCAGTAAAGGGTCGGATTGTCCGCAGTCTGTGAGTTCGACGGATTTGTCTTGCTGCGCCTTGCATGTAATGGTCGGTTCGGGAAACAGCGCCATTCGCTGCGCGGCGCACGAGCTGGTAGAGTGCGGACTTTCCCGTCGTTCGTTTTTCGCGCTTTGCTGACGCAGCATTCTTGCGGGCGTACAGAACTAGAATTTCGGCAACACAGTGATTTTCGCTAAACCTGCCACTCGAACTGGTAAAAACATTGGAAACTAAACCGTCCTTTCGCGGCACATTACATAAACTCGAAGGATGCAGGGAAATGGACCTAGGCGATTTTCCTTGTAAGGGCTGCGAATCCAAGGTGCGGATGCAACAAAATACAGTTCGGGCCGGATGGTAGACATAGGCTGCATGTGCATGACGGCTACATTCCACTCGAAAAAACGGACGTTCGCGTTCACGTTAATCATCGCAGCGCGACTGTTGGCATCGCCAGTTTTCAAAGACGAAACACTCGACTTACACCAGATTAAGAATGATGGTCGGCGAAATTGCACGCGAGCCTCTCGATCTTCGAAAACCCAATCTCAAAAGAGGATGTTTTCTAGGGCGTTCGCAGGTTTCCATAATGCGACCCGCTCACGTGAGGCCATAGAAACGATCAATTCTATGTCCGCACCGACAGATTGACGGAAATGCCAAGCTACGACGTTAATCTGAGCGTGTTCGCGCAGTGCGTTGAAGCGTAACAAGGAAACAACTCAGTTTTTTTGTAGGGCAGGCTCATGAACGGCGCAGACATTTTGGTTAAGATGCTTATCGGCTATGGTGTGGACACGGTGTTTGGCGTGCCCGGGGACACTAATGTTCCGTTTTATGAGTCCCTTCAAATGCACGAGGACGAAATCACCCACGTGATGGCGCGGGATGAACGTTCCGCGGGCTATATGGCAGATGCCTATGGTCGTTTCACGGACCGCCCCGGTATCGTTGAGTGTCCGTCCGGTGCGGGTGCGATGTATACGCTTCCGCCGATTGCGGAATCCAATGCATCGAGTGTGCCGGTCATTTTGTTGACCATCGACATCCCATTGCCCGGTGAAGGCCGCGGCGTCCTTACCGAACTGGATTGCGCCAGATTATTTGAGCCGATCACGAAAATGTCGGTTCAGGTCAAATCGGCGGATAAGCTTCCTGAAATTATCCGGCGCGCCTTTCGCGTCGCCTGTTCTGGTAAGCCGGGGGCCGTGCACCTGCAAATTCCAGAAGACATGCTTTTGGCCGACGTCGATCTCGAGACTGTCTCGCTTCATATTGAAGAAGAATGCAAAACCTTTCCTGCGTTCCCAACCCGCCCAGCACCGGGATTGGTCGAAGGTCTTATCGACGCGATAAATAAAGCCGAGAAGCCGTTGATCGTGTCCGGGGGCGGTGTGATCCGCGGCTGCGCCGGTGACGATGTTCTGGCTGTGGCTGAACGAATGAACATTCCGGTATGCACGACGATGACGGGGCAGGGCACGATGCCTGACGATCACGATTTGTCTATTGGTGTGATTGGTGACAACGGCTTCCACCCCCATGCGAACCGGTCCATGGAAGAAAGCGACTTTGTCCTGTTCGTAGGGTCGCGCATGGGTTCGGTTGTTACGATTGGCTGGACATTCCCGAAGATTACACTCAGCAAGCGGGTGGCCCAGATTGATATCAACCCCGATATCATGGCGAATAATTATGAAAACGTTATGTCCATCGCAGGGGATGCCAAATTGGTCTTGCGTGATCTTCTGGATGCCGTGCCAGCCGATTTTGACGGTGCAAAGCATCGGCCATGGATCGAACATCTTAATACGATGCGCGGGAATTTCTGGAATAATGCACAGGCGCTTTTGACCAATGATAGTACGCCGTTGCGACCCGAACGTGCGGTCCGTTGTTTTAACGAAGCACTAGAAGCATCAGGTCAGCCCGCGTTGATCTACTCCGATGCTGGCACTCCGACGCCGCACATGACGCGCTTTTTGAAAATCAATGACCCTGCAACACGTTTTGCGATTCCGCGTGCATTTGGCGGATTGGGGTCTGCGTTGCCGGCAACGGTAGGTTCATGGCGTGCGGACCCCACGAAACGACCTATTGGCATGTTTGGCGACGGGTCATTCGGAATGGCGGTCGGTGAGCTTGAGACGCTTGTACGCTTGCAAATTCCGGCGATCTTGATCCTGTTTAACAACGGCCATTTTGGATGGATCAAAGGGCTTCACCGTCTCAAAGGACACAACCAGTGTTTCGGCGTTGATTTCACTCCGCCCCGCGGGCAAGCTATAGCCGAAGCATTTGATATGAAGGCTTGGACTGCGAAATCCGCTGATCAGCTTGACGATGTACTGGCCGAAGCATTTGCCTATCGTAAGGGACCTTGTTTTATCGATGTGCACGTTGAATCCATCGCGGATCGCGTTCCTCCGGTGTATTCATGGCTCAGAAAAAAGGGTGAAGACCCTCTCAATCTTGAGGCCAAAGATGTTGCATTCCTATAAGAACCGACAACAGTCTTATGAGCGATAATATGGCCAAGCAAGAGGTTACCGTTCTGGGTGCAGGTATGGTTGGCGTCTGTACCGCACTGGAATTGCAGCGACGCGGCGTACAGGTTACGCTCGTTGATAAAACGGACCCGGGGCAAGAAACATCGTATGGCAACGCTGGGGTTCTGGCGCGGTCATCCCTGATCCCGATCAACAACCCAAGCCTTTGGTCAAACCTTCCAAGTTTGATCGGCAACAAGAGCACATCGCTGCGGTATGATCCAATGTTTATGGTCCGCAATACGGCTTGGGTCACGCAGTTCTTGGCCAATGCCCGCGCATCTCAATGTGCCCAAACGGCCAGTGCTTTGAATAGTCTGATCACGCTATCCATCGATAGCCATCTTACGATGATGCGGGAATTAGGACTTCTCGGTCATCTTTCGGATCAAGGTTGGATGTTTTTGTACCGCAATGAAATTGGGTTTTCTTCTGCTGAGGCAAACCGTGATTTGATGGGGCATCATGGCGTGCCGCTCGAGGTGCTGGAACCAGATGCGATTTCCGAACTCGAACCGGGACTTAATCCGATCTTCCACAAAGCGGTCTGGATCAAAGGCAGCTATTCCGTGGATAACCCCGGTGCGATAGTCGCCACTTACGCCCGCGCGTTTGTCAACGGCGGTGGCCGTATCCAAAAGGCCGAGGCAACCGGCTTGGTCGAGGCCGATGATGGTGTCACTTTGACCTTATCCGACGGCACGGCGCTCCACTCTGACAAGATAGCAGTATGCGCTGGCCCTTGGGCAAAACCATTCCTCTCAAAGGCAGGCTACCGCGTGCGCATGGCGTTTGAACGCGGCTATCACCGCCATTTTACCGGCCATAGTGCTGTGGCGAATAATATTGGTCTGAATCGCCCTATCTGCGATACCTCGGGCGGCTATGTGCTGGCCCCGATGCAGGCGGGCTTACGATTAACGTCTGGCGTTGAAATGGCGGATCACTCAGCGCCGCAAAATACGCGCCAAATTGAGCAGGCCGAACACGCCGCGCGACAAGCGTTTGATCTTGGCAATCGTACCGATGATCAAACATGGCTTGGCAGTCGCCCAACGTTTCCCGATAGCCGGCCTTCAATCGGTATGGCACCGGGGTCGCGCCGCGTCGCACTGGGTATCGGACATCAACACATCGGTTTTATGACTGGATCAGGAACAGGCAAGATGCTTGCAGATATCCTGACCGGGCAACCCTGCGCCATCGACGCCGCCCCCTTCAGGCCAGAACGTTACATTCGCCGCGTATAAACGTCGGATCATTCTTGATCGTGTTGTTGTGGTTCTTTGCGCGCCACCGATTGAATCCAATCGCGAAAATCCAAGACTGGCTTAGAGACACCAAGCTTAAGCGGGTAAACGACGAAGTAGCTTAGCCCGCTAGGGACGGAATTCCCCATCGGTAAATGTAAACTGCCCGACGCAATGTGATCTTGGACCATCAGCGTCGGAACAACAGCAAGCCCAACGCCCGCACGCGCGGCTTCAATCACCATGCTGGTTTGCGCGAACCGTGGCCCCGAAATCGTATCGGCGCGGCTTAGCCCTTTTGCCTCAATCCAGCGTAGCCAACTGTCGGGGCGATGAGCATTCTGAATGAGTGGATACATGTCATAAGAGTTTGGGTCGATTGTTTCACCCAACGGAATTAGCGCGGGGGAGGCGACAACGGCGACTGCCTCGCTCATCAAGTGGTAGGCGTGTGCATCATCCCACGCGCCACGTCCGCGTAAGACGGCGACGTCTATGTCTTGCGAATCGAAGTCCCTGTCGTCGCTGATCGGGACAATCGTAAAATTGATTTCCGGAAATCGGCTGATGAATGCATGTATCTTAGGCACAATCCATCGGCTCGCAAGACTGTCTTGTACGCCAATCTTTAAAGAATCGCGTGTGCTGCCGCCGCGCACGATATCAATCGATACCTCTTCAAGATCGTCCAGAATACGGGTGACTTCGCCCACATAGTTCCGGCCTGCATCGGTTAGAACTAGTCGGGGTCCAATACGTTCAAACACCTTAATTCCAAGGTGTTTTTCAAGATGACTCACCTGTCGGCTTACGCCACTTTGGGTCATGCCAAGGTTCTCGGCTGCGCGGGTGAAGTTCCGATAAGTTGCCGCCGCTTCAAACGCGGCAAGAGCGGAAAAGGAAGGGATAAAACGTCTCACCATGAATATTTGTCATGATAAACGGAATATTCAACACTTTTTGTATTGTAGAGAGTGGGTGACGCTAGGTTTGTTAACAAAATCGAAAAGGGGGGACACTATGCAACACCACAAACGGGACTCAGTAGATCGCAACTTGATCGCTATCCTGCAAGAAGACGCGCGACTTTCGACATCTGAGATTTCTCGCCGGCTTGGAGTTGCGCGGTCGACCATCACGGAAAGGATTTCTCGCCTTGAACTCGAGGGGGTCATCCTCGGGTATACAGCAGTGGTTTCTCGTAGCGAAGATCAACAAGAAACGCAGGCGTTTATATCTTTGGAGTGTGATCGCGCAAAACGTCGCCAGATTGTCCAAACGCTGCGGCAGTATCCCGAAATCAAACGGTGTGTTTCAGTCAGCGGGCAATTCGACATGATGTGCACTGCGCAAGCACCTTGCGCCGAGGACATCGATGCATTGATCGAGGAACTAGCCGAAATTCCCGGTATTCTGAGCATCAACACAACTGTCGTGCTTGCGGACAAGTTCTCGCGCCAATCAGTTTCAGAAATAGCGCCAGTGCGCGCGTTATCATTGGCCAGCTAGACACGTTTGATGACCTGTTTGCGCAGCCAAGTCGTGAACGCGGCTGCCAAGGGGGATGTTTGCCCCATGGGTGTCGCAACGAAATAGCTTTGGGCCGTATCGCTATTGACTGCTGCTAGCTTCACAAGCCGCCCATCGGATAATTCGGGTTCGATTAGGTAGGTCGGTAAAATAGCACCCCCCATACCAACCACTGCGGCTTCGATGACCAAACTGAATTGATCAAACGTACAGCCCTGTCGGGCTGTTTCGCCTAGCGCATTGTTTACGTCAAACTGAGACCAAAGATGAGGTCGCGATGACATGTGCAGCAACGGCAAATTTAAGATGTCACTTGGCTCAGAAACCGGATGTTGCGCCAAAAGCGTCGGTGAGGCCACCACCACCAAATTCTCAGGGCAAAGTGGCGTCAACTGGGCGTCGGGCCAATCCCAGCCGCCAAAATGAACGGCGATGTCTATTTTTTCCGCGCTCAAGTCAAAGGGGTGGGAGCGACTGTAAAAAACAAGTTGTAGCTCATCGTGCATAGCTTGGAAGTCCGGTAGGCGAGGCACTAACCACCGCGCGGCAAACGTAGGTGGTGCCGCGATTGCCAGTACCTTGGGTCCGGATCCTGCGGCAATGGCGTGGTGCATCGTACGGCGTAATCTGTCTAGGTCTCCCGTCAGTTCACGAGCGAGCGTATTGCCAGCCACGGTTAAGCGTACACCGCGTCCTTCGCGCCGGAACAGTGATGCGCCGACGTGTTCTTCCAGCTCTTTGACCTGCCTGCTAACGGCACTTTGGGTCAGTCCCAAAACCTCTGCGGCAGATGTGTAGCTTTGGTATTTTGCTGCGGCTTCAAAACAGCGCAACACGGCAATTGAAGGCAATCGATCTTGCGAGTTCATAATTTCCACTCATTCATTTTTGGAATGCTTAAATGACCAAAGCATGAGTTTTCTGTCAAGATTGGATTTGATTAACTCACACCAACGACAAGGAGACTCAAACATGAAAACCATTGCGATACTCGGGCTCGGGAAGGTCGGCACATTGGCAGGCGAACTTCTGCATAATTCAGGTTTCTCCGTTACAGGTATTGATAGCCGCACTGTGACCGATCTGCCGTTTTCCAGCAAAGCGCTTGATGTTTCTGATCTTAATGCGTTGCGCGAAGCGCTTGCGGGGCAAGACGCGGTTTTGTCGTGTTTGCCGTTTTTTCTCAATGTTGGCGTGGCGCAGATTGCTCATGACTTGGGGCTTAACTATTTTGACCTCACCGAGGACGTGCCGACGACCAAAGCTATTCTTGAGATGTCAAAAACATCCAAGGGTCTCATGGCACCGCAGTGTGGGCTCGCACCTGGCTTTGTTGGAATTGTTGGCGCTGATTTGATTTCCCAATTCGAGAGCTGCCGATCATGCCGCATGCGCGTTGGAGCTCTTCCGCAGAACCCAACCGGGCAGATGGGCTATTCGTTCAACTGGTCACCTGAAGGCGTCGTGAACGAGTACCTCAATGATTGCGAAGTCCTTGAGAACGGTCAAATCAAATGGGTCTCTCCGATGGAGTGGGTAGAAAAGGTGATGATCGACGGGATCGAACTCGAAGCGTTCACCACATCTGGCGGTCTGGGCACAATGTGCGAAACCTATGCCGACACTGTGCCGAACATGGATTACAAAACCATGCGTTACCCCGGTCACGTTGATCTGATGAATTTTTTCTTCCATGAGCTTCTGATGCGGGAGCGTCGCGAAGAGGCGGGCAAAATTCTTGTGAACGCGAAGCCACCCGTCCGCGATGACATTGTTTATGTTCACGTCTCTGCTGAGGGCATGATTGATGGCCGTCTGGAGCGTCGCGAATTCGTCCGTGGCCTGAAACCGGTCGAAATCTGTGGAAAACAACGCACTGCAATTGCATGGACCACGGCATCTTCTGTTGTGGCCGTCATTGAAATGGTGCGCGATGGCGTGCTGCCGCAAACAGGTTTCTTAAAGCAGGAAGATATTCCATTGGAGGCCTTCCTCAACACATCGAACGGCGCGCAGTATGCTTGATCAAGATCCCAAGTTTCGCCGCGCAAGTCGCATTGACGGTATCGAAATTTCCCAAATCGTACAAATTTCCGAGGCTGCAGCGCAAATGCGTGCCGAGGGTCAGGACGTTGTGTCTTTGTCCACTGGCGCGCCAGACTTTCCAACTCCTGATTTCGTGATCGAGGCCGCACACCAAGCGGCGCTGGACGGCCAAACGGGTTACACCGCAACGGCTGGTACGAACACCCTACGTGATGCTGTGGCAGAGGAATACGGGGCGCAACGGAGCCAAGTCATCATTTCGACTGGTGCCAAACAAGTGCTCGCCAACGCCATGCTCGCCACGCTTGACGCGGGCGATGAAGTGCTGATCCCAACGCCCTATTGGACGTCTTACTCTGACATCGTTTCGATGTCTGGGGGGACCGTCGTGACGATCCCCTGTCCTATGGAGCAGTGCTTTAAGCTAACCCCTGATGCATTGGCGGCTGCTATTACACCCAAGACCCGTTGGGTGATGTTGAACTCTCCGTCCAATCCATCTGGCGCGATCTATTCTGCATATGAAATCAATGCGTTGGCGGAAGTCCTCAAGTTGCATCCGCATGTTTGGGTTCTGAGCGATGAAATTTACGAACACCTTAGTTATGTGCCCTTCACCAGCTTTACAGCTGCGGCCCCTGAACTGACGGATCGTACGTTGATCGTTTCGGGCGTATCCAAAGCATGGGCCATGACAGGCTGGCGCATTGGCTGGGGCGTTGGTCCGAAACCTCTGATCGCTGCGATGGCCGCCGTGCAAGGTCAGGTGACATCGGGTACTTGCTCAATCGCACAGGCAGCGGCTTTGGCCGCGCTGAAAGGCGACCGCGCTGTATTGGCCGAACGACTGGCGCATTTCGATAGCCGCCGCCAACTGGTGGTTGCCGGATTGAACGCCATGCCCGGCGTCACATGCCCAGAACCGGACGGCGCGTTCTACGTGTTTCCTAATATCGAAGGCCTGATGGCAAAGGGTGGTTTCACGACTTGTGGCGAGGCCTGTGACTGGATCCTAAAAACTGCGCAGGTCGCCATCGTTCCGGGGGCTGCCTTTGGCCTGCCGGGGCACGCACGCATTTCATTCGCCTATTCACCCGAAGATTTAACCAAGGGCCTGTCGCGCATCGCTGACGCTCTCTCGAAGCTGCGATAACGCAGCGAACACCTAACTGGAGATACGAAATGGACCATGCTACTGTACTGAAAAACTTGGGCTTTACTGCCGCTGAAGTGGCTGGAGGCGCGCTTTGTGTTGTGTCTCCAATTGATGGCGTTGAGGTTGCAAATGTTGCTGAAACACCAGCGAGTGAGATGCCTGCCATCATTGCGACATCGCAAGGCGCATTTAAAAAATGGCGCACCCTTCCTGCACCGCGCCGTGGTGAATTGGTGCGTTTGCTCGGCGAAGAGCTTCGTGATGCGAAAGACGCGCTTGGTGCACTTGTGACCCTTGAAGCGGGTAAGATCACCTCCGAAGGTCTGGGCGAAGTACAAGAGATGATCGACATCTGCGACTTTGCCGTTGGTCAATCGCGCCAGCTTTATGGCTTGACCATTGCGTCAGAACGCCCAGGGCACAAAATGACAGAGGCTTGGCACCCGATGGGCCCCGTTGGCGTGATTTCAGCGTTTAACTTCCCCGTTGCGGTTTGGTGCTGGAATACTGCGCTTGCCTTGGTCTGTGGCGATCCGGTGATCTGGAAACCATCTGAAAAGACGCCTTTAACTGCGATGGCCTGTGCCAAGATTCTGGAACGTGCAATAGCGCGCTTTGGTGACGATGCGCCTGCTGGTTTGCACCAATTGGTTATCGGTGGTGCTGACGTTGGTGCAGCGCTGGTCGAGTCCAAGGACGTGCCAGTTCTGTCTGCCACTGGGTCCACGCGTATGGGCAGCATCGTGGGGCCAAAAGTTGCCACACGCTGGGGCCGTTCGATCCTTGAACTTGGAGGCAACAACGCGATGATCGTGGCGCCGTCTGCGGATCTTGACATGGCCGTGCGCGGGATCGTTTTCTCGGCTGTGGGAACGGCCGGTCAACGGTGTACAACGCTTCGCCGCTTGATTGTTCATAAATCTATCAAGGCTAACTTGGTCGAAAAACTGAAAGCCGCTTATGCGAGCCTGCCTGTCGGCGATCCGCGCAAAGACGGCACGTTGATCGGTCCTTTGGTGGATCAGGGCGCCCTTGCCGCAATGCAGGCCGCCTTGAAAGCTGCGACTGCCGAGGGTGGTATTGTTCACGGTGGGGAAGCGGTGACCAAAGGTGTTCCAGCCGGTGCTTATGCAGCCCCTGCATTAGTTGAGATGCCGGGCCAAACGGAGACGGTTAAGACCGAAACATTTGTGCCGATTCTTTATGTGATGGAATACGAAACACTAGACGAAGCTATCCACATCCAAAACGATGTGCCACAGGGGCTGTCGTCCTGCATCTTCACCTTGAACGTAAGAGAGGCCGAAACATTCCTGTCTGCTGTTGGGTCTGACTGCGGCATTGCAAACGTCAACATCGGTCCATCTGGTGCGGAAATTGGCGGCGCGTTTGGCGGCGAAAAGGAAACAGGTGGCGGACGCGAAAGTGGTTCTGATGCTTGGAAAGGCTACATGCGCCGTCAGACATCTACGGTGAACTACTCAGCCGAGCTGCCCTTGGCGCAAGGCGTGTCTTTTGACATCTAGGAAAGGGTGAACCAATGAAACACTTCAGCACCTCGGACGACATCAGAAGCCTCTTTTCGCAGGCGATGTCGGACATGTACCGCAGTGAGGTACCACAATATGGCACCCTCATTGATCTGGTTCGTGATGTAAACGCGGCAACCCTTAAGGCTGATCCAGCGCTTCACACAAGGCTTAAGGCTGCGGGTGAACTGGATCGGCTGGATGTCGAACGTCACGGCGCCATTCGTTTGGGCACTCCCGAGGAGCTAAGCCTTGTGCGCCGCATGTTCGCCGTTATGGGCATGCTGCCTGTTGGCTATTACGACCTGACGGTGGCGGGCATTCCAGTGCACTCCACCGCCTTTCGCCCCGTCGATGATGCAGCGCTTAAGAAAAACCCGTTTCGTGTTTTCACGTCTCTCTTGCGACTTGATCTGGTCGAAGATCGCGAATTGGCTGCGAGGGCACAGCATATTCTGTCGCTTCGTGAAATTGTCACTGATGATGCGAAAGCATTGATTGAATTGGCGGAAATGCAAGGCGGGCTAACTGAAGGCCAGTCGCACAAATTCGTCCGTGAAGCGTTAGAAACCTTTCGTTGGCATTCTGAGGCGACGGTCTGCGCAGATACCTATGGCACGCTTGTGGATGCGCATCGTCTCATCGCAGATGTCGTGAGTTTCAAGGGCCCACACATCAACCACCTTACCCCGCGCACTTTGGATATCGATGCGGTTCAAGCCCAGATGCCAGCGAGGGGGATCACCCCCAAGGCTGTGATCGAAGGGCCACCCCGCCGCGATGCGGACATCCTTTTGCGTCAAACGTCGTTCAAAGCGCTTGAAGAAGACGTGATCTTTCAGGGGAAGACCGGCAGTCACACCGCACGTTTCGGTGAAATCGAACAGCGTGGTGTTGCGCTGACGCCTGCAGGTCGCGCCCTATATGACACGACTTTGACCAACGCCCGCGCGGCGGCAGGCCAAGCCGATGCGCGGGCTTATGATGCCGTGCTAGAGGCGGCGTTTACCTCTTTCCCAGACGATCTGGACCAATTGCGTCGTGACGGTTTGGCGTTTTTTCAATACCGTGTTGGCAGCACCGCTGCCTATAAGGCAGAGACGGTCGATGATCTGGTCGCCGCCGGTGCATTGGTCGCGGATCCGCAGGTCTATGAGGACTTCCTACCTGTCTCTGCGGCTGGGATTTTCCAATCAAACCTTGGGGCGGATGATCAGTCGAACTACAGTGCAAATACCAATCAAGACGCATTCGAATCCGCTCTTGGCGCGACTGTAATTGATGAAATGGCGCTTTACGCTGAAATCCAAGAGGCGAGTCTGACCGGGGCGTTATGGGCGCTTGGTCAGGATCATCTGATCAGAACGGCACAAGCAGCGTAATGCCTGACGGGGGAGCAATAGGGAGCCGCGCATCGCAGTTCCTCGCGCGACTTAGAACTCTTGGGTTCACAGGTGATGTGTCTCAAGATATCGGCACCCGCACTGTATTTTCCACTGATAATTCAGTGTATGAGCTTCCCCCGAAAGCCGTCGTTTTCCCACGTGAGCCGGATGATTTGAACCGGATCGCCACGGCAGCATCAGAATGCAAGGTTGCAATCACCGCTCGTGGCGGCGGGACGGGCACCAACGGGCAGTCCTTGACCGACGCAATCTGTGTCGATTGCAGCCGGTATTTGACAAAGATTGAAAAGATCAACGCCGCAGAAGGCTACGCCATTGTGCAACCGGGCGTGATCTTGGATCAACTCAACCGTGCCGCTGAGGCACATGGTCTCTTTTTCGCACCGACGGTATCGACGGCGTCTCGGGCCACGTTAGGGGGCATGGCGGCGACGGACGCATCTGGCAAAGGATCGCGCGTGTATGGGCGTACCTCTGATCATATTCTTGAAATGGATGTGGTTCTAGCGGGCGGTCGTGATCTCAACACATCGCAATCGGGACCTATTGGTGCGGATGTTCGGGCCGTTCTGAATCCGGAACGTGACGAAATCGACCGCGTTTTTCCCACCATGAATCGCGGATTGAACGGTTATAACCTTCAAGAAACACTGCAATCTGGCGGCCTTATCAAACTTTTCTGCGGGTCTGAGGGCACGCTTGCCTTGACCAAGCGTCTGAAAGTGCAGCTGCTGCCAAAGCCCGCCGCGCGCGCGCTTGTGGTATTCGCCTATGACGACATGATGATTGCGCTGCGTGACGTTTTACGTCTGGTGCGGGCCGAACCCGTCGCGATTGAATTTATTGACGACAAGATCCTTTCGCTGGCCCAACAAGACCCCGTTTGGGACAGTATTTCCAGTGTCTTGGGTGAAGGTGAAACACAGATTAAAGGATTGAACTTCGTCGAAGTCATCGGCGCGAACAGCGATGCAGTCGGCTTAGGTTTGATGCGGCTTCAAGCGCTTGAAAATGCGCCTGACGCTTTGATCAATTTCCGCGCTGTAACCGACCCGTCAATCATTGCGGACCTTTGGCAGTTGCGATCGAAATGTGTGGGGCTGTTGGGTCGTATGGATCCAACACGCCAAGGCACGCCCTTTGTTGAAGACGCGGCTGTCCCTGCCGAACGTTTACCCGATTTCGTGGCTGGGTTCCGTGAAATTCTGGACAATGAGGGCTTGCAGTATGGCATGTTCGGTCATGCCGATGTGGGCTGTGTGCATGTGCGGCCTGCGCTTGATATGCGTTTGCCAGGCGATGCCGCCATGATCCGGCGTGTGTCCGATCAAGTGAATGCCTTGGCGTTGGCGCATGGCGGATTGATTTGGGGCGAACATGGCAAGGGGTTTCGCGGGGAATTCGGGCCAGAAGTATTTGGGGCACAGCTCTACGCGGTTATGTGCCAAATCAAGGCAATGTTCGATCCAAAGGGGCTCTTGAACCCCGGAAAAATCGCGATGCCAAATGCTAAGAAACGCTTAACGCCGCTCGATCAGGTTCCCTTTCGCGGGCCGCAGGACGCCCAAATTTCTCCAAAATTGAGCCGCGATTTTGAAGCTGCCATAAAATGCAATGGCAACGGTCAATGTATGGGGCGCAACTTTGATGACGCGATGTGCCCGTCCTATAAGGCGACCGGCGATCGCACCCGCAGTCCTAAAGGGCGCGCTGCGATGCTACGTCTGTGGTCGCGGATGCAATCGACAAAAACCTCTGCACCCGAGTTGGCTCAATTAGAGGCGAGCTTGCACGACAGTCTGTCGGATTGTCTGGGGTGCAAAGCGTGCGCATCACAATGTCCGATCAAGGTAGACATCCCGCAAATGCGGAACCGGTTTTACGCCAGCTATTACATGCGTCACCGCAGGCCACTGGCGCATCGATTACTTGCTTTTCTGGAACCCTTGGGCCCACTTTTGCGAGCGATGCCGCGGGTGTCAAATATCGCCATGCGTGTGGCTTCACCAATGTTACGCCCAGCTGGTTTGGTTGATCTGCCTAAGGTGCGACCTGCACGAAAATCTCAGGCCCTGCATGGGCAGGTGGTGCTGATCGCCGACAGTTTTCTAGCGACGTTTGATGGTGATGTTTTGGATGCAGCAGCAGACGTTCTGGAACAGCTTGGGTGCCCTGTCACGGTGTCCGCCCCAGTTTCCACAGGTAAGCCAGCGCATGTCATCGGTGCAAACACGGCTTTTGAACGAACAGCGATGAAGAGCCTCCAAAGCCTTCATGCCTTGGCAGAAAATGGTGCCCAGCTCATCGCTATTGAACCGTCTTTCTTATCTATGTTTTCCGGCGAATATGCCGACCTTGGGGTGGAAACCCCACAGATGACGTCACTTGATCAGTTTCTAGACAAAATGTTGATCAATGTGCCGGAATCTAAGGGTAAGACGCGTTTCACGCTGTTCACACATTGCACTGAAACCGCTGCCGACCCCAAGGTGGGGGCAAGATGGGCCAACATTTTCGCCCGCTTTGGGTTGCACCTTGAAATCACTCAAACCGGGTGCTGCGGAATGGCAGGTACCTTTGGCCATGAAACTGCAAAGCAAGGCATGTCTGAAACGTTATTTGACCTATCATGGAAAGAAAAAATCGTGGCCGCGCAAGGGCCGGTTTTGGCCACTGGTTTTTCGTGTCGATGTCAGGTCAAGCGCTTTTCAACCGTGCGCCCCGCCCATCCAATTGAAGCGTTGCGCGACGCCTTAATATCACGCGGTTGATTGATTGGCCGCCATCATCCAACTCGCGGCATCCAATAAATGATAGACGGGTCTGCCTGTCGCAGCACGGATTGCATCTGCGTAGGGCGGTAAGTTCCCGCATTCGAGTACAATTGCCCCGATGTCAGGCGCGTCGCGAATTAGGGTCTCGGCCTGCGAAACGACAGATTTTTCCATTGCGTCACGATCAAACTCACGCGCTTGTTGCGCGCGCGTAGCAAGGAACGCATCGGTAAAAATCGCTTCGTTTTCCATGCCTTGCACCACGATATCGTTTTGTTTGACCTGTGCAGAGGCCAGCGCCAAAGACCCAAGCGCCGGTCGAGACGCTGTCAAAACGCCGACGCGTGTACCCGTCATTGCCAAAACACTCGGAAGCATGGACAACGCCGAGAGCATAACGGGGATGCTGACTTTGGAGGCAATACGGGCCTGTACGGTGATCAGAAATCCACATGTCGAAACAATTGCGTCCGCGCCTTGTTTTTCCAGCTCACTGGCCGCGCTTTCAAAGCGCTGTAGAAGCACCTCGTCGGGGAGCCCATCCAGGACAATCTTCGTTGCATCGGCACCATCGATGACCTTCACCATAGCCGGAAACGGATAGCTGTCTGTATTGCCAACATCACCTAGAATTCGCGGGAACTGGGTATCCAGCGAAAGAATGCCAAGTTGGCGAAGCTTATTTTTGTGCGGCACCATTTTGAGTTTCCAGAGGTCATTTCGTATTGTTACCCCAAGGGTGCTGGTTTTAGCTGAAAACCTCAAGCTGAGCTTACCGTTAATTTGTCGGTTTTTAGCGTCAGAATACTGGGAATGAAAGATATTCCGACAGTTGAGGGCTTGGCACGATGCTGCAGTTCGCGGCACGATCTAGATATAAGAATAACTCTAAATAAACAGGGAACTCATCATGAAAAACTTACTGACTTATGCTGCGGCAGCTGCTTTGTCGCTTTCTGCCGTTACGGCCCACGCCGAGAAGTGGGACATGGCGTTGGCTTATTCCGCAACAAATTATCACTCTGAAATTGCTGCTGAATTCGCATCTGCGGTAGGCGAAGCGACAGGTGGTGATTTAGAAATTGTCACGCATCCCGGCGGTTCGCTCTTTGGAGGTTCCGAAATTTTTGGCGCCGTACGCAAGGGTCTTGCTCCCATTGGCGAACGTTTGATTTCGGCACTTGGTAACGACAATGCGCTGTTTGAAGTCGATTCTGTACCGTTTCTGGCCACGGGGTTCGAGGGTTCCAAGAAACTGTACGAAGCGTCGAAGCCGGCCTTGATCGAAGCGTTGGAAGAAAGCCGTCTTCACTTCCTCTATTCGTGCCCTTGGCCGCCTCAGGGTTTTTACTCGGTGAAGGAAGTGGGTTCTTTGGATGATATCGCAGGCATGAAGTTCCGCGCTTATAACGCGACAACTTCTAAAATGGCCGAAGGGCTCGGTATGTTGCCGACCAAGATCGAAGCGGCTGAACTCAGCCAAGCATTCGCGACGGGCGTTGCGCAGTCCATGATCTCATCGGGTTCTACTGGCTATGATCGTAAGCTATGGGAACATGTGAGCCACTACTACGACGTGAAGGCATGGCTGCCTCGCAACATGGTTATCGTGAATGGCAAGGCATGGAACCGCCTTAGCGATGATAACAAAGCCGCTGTGGAAACCGCAGCAGCTGATGCAGAAAACAAGTGCTGGGCCAAAGCCGAAGAGCTTGATGGTTGGTATGTTGAGCAGTTTAAAGAAAACGGCATGACCGTTTCGGACCTAAACCCTGCGATGCAAGCGGAATTCGAAAAGGTCGGTGCGCAATTGAAAGCTGATTGGCTTGAACGCGCAGGAGATGCTGGGGCCGCAGTTCTCGAAGCATACGGCGAATAATAGATCGAAATTCAGGGCGGCCCTATTCGGGCCGCCCTAATCTCATTGAGGAGCGGGTATGTTTCGAAAAATCTCAAATGGATTAGACTGGCTGTACCGAGCGGGCGGGGCCGCGTCCGGGGCGTTATTGGTGTTTCTGTGTTTCCTAGTGCTTTACAGTATTTCGTCACGCATGTTCGGTTTCTATGCGGGGGGGGCCACGGACCTTGCAGGCTATGTCATGGCGACAAGCACGTTTATGGCGTTGGCTTACACGTTCCGCACCCAGGGCCACATCCGAGTGGCGCTTCTTATTCAACGCTACAAAGGCAACAGTCGCCGAGCGATAGAGATTGCCTGCCATGCAGTTATGTCGATGGTGATGTGTTTCCTCGCATTTTATATGATCCGACTTGTCTATGACAGTTGGGATTTCGGCGAACGAAGTGAAGGAGCGGACGCGATCCTGATCTGGATTCCGCAGCTTCCAGTTGCCGTTGGCGCTACGCTATTGGCGACAGCAGTTTTGCACAGTTTTGTGCAAACGCTTTTCGACTACGACGCGATCAACCCAGAAACGAGCGGGCACGAAGGACCAAATGAGGTATGAGTGAAACAATTGCAGTCATAATCTTTCTGAGCACACTTTTTATTCTTCTGGGCCTTGGGGTCTGGGTCGGAGCTGCTCTACTAACAACAGCCATCGTCGGAATGTGGTTATTTACGTCAACCCCAATCGGTGACGCCATGGCGGTCACGATCTGGTCTGAGCAATCTTCCTGGACACTTACCGCGTTACCGCTTTTCATCTGGATGGGAGAAATCTTGTTTCGAACCAAGCTTTCTGAGACCCTGTTCAAAGGCCTTGCGCCGTTCCTGCGGGGCTTACCGGGCGGTCTTCTTCATGTGAACGTAGGGGCATCAGCAGTGTTTGCAGCGATCTCTGGATCATCGGCCGCGACAGTTGCCACCGTTGGGAAAATGTCCATCCCGGAACTGCGTGCCCGCAATTACCCAGAACATATGATCATCGGGACCCTATCTGGCGCGGGAACATTGGGTCTTCTGATCCCGCCTTCAATATCGATGATTATTTATGGTGTGACCGTAAACGAGAGTATCTCGAAGCTGTTTATGGCTGCGATGATACCGGGACTTTGTCTTGCGCTGTTCTTTATGGTCTATATCGTGATTTGGTCGCTGATCAATCGTGGCACATTCAATCCGATCATTGACACCGTAGACACTGAATCGTTTGCCAAGCGTATGATGGACCTTTTGCCGGTGTTGTTCTTGATCGGCGGTGTCATCGGATCGATCTATACGGGCATCGCCACTGCGACCGAAGCGGCCGCACTTGGTGTACTGGGTGCAATTCTTCTATCGCTGGTCCAGCGGAGCTTTACTTGGCAGAACCTGACGGACAGCATTATGGGATCAGTGCGTACAACAGCGATGATTATGTTGATCCTGATGGGTGCAGGCTTTCTGTCGCTTGCCATGGGCTTCACGGGCATTCCACGAGCGCTGGCCGAAACCATCGGCGACTGGAACCTTTCGCCTTTGTCTCTGATCGTCATTTTGACTGTGTTCTACATAATTTTGGGGTGTTTCCTGGATGGGCTCAGTTCAATCGTTCTGACAATGGCTGTCATTCAACCGATGGTGCAAGCTGCAGGTTTCGACATGCTTTGGTTTGGTGTGTACCTCATGATCGTTGTTGAAATGGCGCAGATTACACCACCGATCGGCTTCAACCTCTTTGTGTTGCAGGGCATGACTGGCAGGGATATCGGATTTATCTCAAAGGCGTCGTTTCCGATGTTCTGCGTGATGGGTGTCTTTATTGTCTTCCTCTTCATGTTCCCCGGGTTGGCAACTTGGTTACCTCAAGCACTCAGCAAATAGGAGCTATCGCAATGTCTGAAACGATTGTTGTACTGGTCGATATCGCGCATGCAGATTCTGCTGCTGCCCTTTTGGCGACCGCAAAGGCGCGGTATGAAACCCATGACCTACATGTAGCCTATGTCATGCCATACGGTTTCTACAGCTATGTTGAACCTTTTGTTTCAAAGGAAAACCAAGACAGCGCGGCTGAGCGCGCTCATGCCGAACTCAAGCAATTGATGTCGGCGGCGGGCCTAGAAGGGGCCAGCCGCCACGTCCTGCGTGGTGGCATTGGCGATCAAATTTTGGAGCTCGCCAAGACGTTGAGCGCCGCAATACTGGTTCTGAACGCTGTACGTTCGGGGAGCCATCACAGCACTTTGGGAACGCACACGGCACAAATCGTGCGGCATGCTCCTTGTGATGTTCATGTCGTTCGGCGTCATACGGCATAAAGCCTGAAATTTGATTTTGGCCACCATGACCAAAGTCAAAATATGCCACTTCAACCTAGACATCCATATCAACCCTAAGACGAAATGGATTAAAATTAGTCCAGCCGGGAAACCCAACTTCTGTGCCCAGAAAGGCTCCATAATCTATGAGAAGCTCAGCATGTCCGGTTGGCAACCTGACCGTCACCGCGGTTCTTACGGGGACTGTCACTTTCGTTGTTAATTCTGAGGCAGATGGAACGTCCAGTATTTCATCCTCTGAACCTAAGCTGAAGACCTCTGCTCACGTGACTTCCGGTTTTGGTTCTTCTGGTATTGTTACCCTTCATCCAGGAACGTTTCCTGTTAATTTCACTGTACCAAATGGAATTGGAGTTGAATCTGCCTAATGTGGCTCTGGCGGGAGTTCTTTGAGCGCAGATACTCAGTCGGGTTCAATTGTAATTTTGTCGGGGAATGCCGTTACCTGTACAATCACAACGCGAGATTCACTGAGAAAAATCGTTGGCCAAATTGGGCAGTTTTTAGAAACACGCTCCCAATTTATCCTGCATAACCAACCGAGCGTCACGCGCCGGATAAGGTGGCTAGAGGGGCTCGGTGATGGTGTTATCCCGTTTGGTGAAGAAGTGTAACCCCTTTCAAAACCCGACAAAAGGACGCGTTACTCGCTTTGGGAACCACTAACCAAAGACACCACGGAACCGCTTGCGATCAACCGGTTTGCAAAATTTCCCCCAATATTCGACCACGGGATTGTACGAGGCTGGAGAGGCACGGCCAGTGCCATAAACACAGCCGGCCACCACCCCATGGCTCATCAACACCAATGTTGACTGTTGAAAAATCGGCGAATTCATTAGGCTTCGTCCGGGCATAATGCCGGGTCGCCTACTAAGTGATCGATGAGTGTACGCACTCTTGTCGTGAGGCGGCGGTTCTGAGGGAAGAGCGCTGCCACAACATATGGCGAGACCCGGTACTGGGCAAAAAGCTCGACCAAATCACCACCTTTCAAAGCATCTGCAACCGTATACGCGGGGCATCGCGCAACTGCGGCCCCGGCAGCGGCGAGACGCGCCGATCCTGCGGGGGCACTCATCCTAAATCGCCCGTTCACCTGCACCGCTTCTACTTGGCCGTCGATGTTAAATCTCCAAATTGTCGGCTCTGTCATATTGCCGTCGAGAATGCACTCATGGGTGGCTAATGTGAGCGGATGGCTCGGCGTTCCCGCTCGTTCCAAGTAGGCAGGCGATGCACAAACAACCAAGGGCATGCGACCAAGTTGCCGCACTTTGAGTGAGCTATCCCGCATCGGACCAATCCTGATGGCGAGATCAAGACCCTCCTCAACAATCGACACCCTGCGGTCAGAAAACTGTAGATCAAGCTCGACATTCGGGTGTTTCGCGGCAAATCGTGCGAGCGATGGTGCAAGCCGTAATGTGCCAAACCCTGTGGGTGCTGATATGTGGATTGCGCCGCGCAGCGATGCCTGTTCGTTTCTGACCCTTTCCTCAAGCTCATCAAATCCATCGAGGAGCGGCTCACATAATGCCAAGTATGTCGCACCTGCATCTGTCACAGAAACACTGCGGGTCGTGCGGTTTAGCAGTTGCACACCGAGTGCGTTTTCCAGATCAGCCACGTATTTGCTGACCAAACGTGCGGATCGCCCCATGCGTTGAGCTGCGATAGTAAAAGAGGCGTTCTTTGCGACGAGCGCAAACGCGCGCATACGATCAATCTTATCCATAGAATTGCGCCCTTTCAGGACCTAAACTAACGCTAAAAGTGGTGATTATCCTTCAAGAGCGCAACTGCTATTGCTCACTTAATATCTGGAAAAATGACTGGAGACATAAATGTCAAACGCCGTGCGCATTCACTATTTCGCAAAATCAGGTCACTCACATCGTGCTTTGGTGTTCGCAAAACTTGCAGGGATCGCACATGAAGCGGTGCCGGTTGATCTGGCTGCTGGTGCACATAAGTCGCTTGAGTTTCTTGCGATGAACCCGAATGGCCAAGTGCCGGTTCTCGAGGATAACGACGTGATTGTGTCAGATTCGAACGCGATCCTTGTATACCTTGCTCGGACATATGCGCCTGATTGGATTCCAGACACCGCAGCCGGTGAAGCCGATGTTCAGCGATGGCTGACACTTGCAGCTGGTGAAATTGCGTTTGGATCCTGTGCTGCACGATTGATCACGGTTTTTGGGGCACCTTTGGACCCTGCTTTTGCAACCGCAACGGCTGCCAAAGCCATGCAAAAGCTGGAACAAGGGCTTGAAGGTCGGGATTGGCTTGTCGGTGATCGCCCAACGATCGCTGATGTTGCGACGTATTCTTATACGGCTCATGCGCCAGAGGGGAATGTCTCGCTTGCCTCATATCCGAATGTACGAGACTGGCTTGCCCGTTTCGAAGCTTTGCCCGGATTTGAAGCAATGCCCGCGACCGCCGTTGGCCTTGTGGCCGAATGAGAGGGATTTGAAATGATCGTCGAAGCCCAGCGCCATCCGTTACCTCCCTTCACCAACGAGACGGCAGTCGAGAAGGTCCGCCTTGCCGAAGACGGCTGGAACGGTCGCAACCCTGCGAAAGTCGCACTCGCTTACACACCTGACAGCAAGTGGCGCAATCGGGCTGAATTCCCTGAAGGTCGCGCCGAGATCGAAGAATTCCTGACCCGAAAGTGGTCCAAGGAATTAGACTATCGCTTGATCAAGGAGTTGTGGGCCCATGATGGCAACCGCATTGCTGTGCGTTATGCCTACGAATACCACGATGACAGCGGCAACTGGTTCAGGGCCTACGGCAATGAGAACTGGGAGTTCGACCAAGATGGCTACATGGAACGTCGGTTCGCCAGCATCAATGAACAACCGATTGAAGAGGCGGACCGGAAATTCCGCTGGCCGTTGGGGCGTCGTCCTGACGATCACCCAAGCCTGAGCGAATTGAGCCTCTAGTTGAACAATCAGTAGCATCGAAATGGCTCTAAAGGCACAAATTGATGATAAGGACGGAAAGGTCAGGTGATGAAGCCGATACATAAATCGCATATAGGTGAGTTGTTGCTGCAAGAACGCCGCAACACGCCAAGAGAACTCATCGATGCCATTCCGCAATACATCAACAGTGACATGCCGCAACAGCATGCTGATTTCTTTGCTACCCTATCCTACTTACCGCTGGCGACGCTCGACCACCGGGGGCGTCCATGGGTCAGCCTTTTGGTCACAACGTCGGGTGACGACTCGTCCGTCGGCATCAAGGTTTTAGGCGACAACCTAACGGATATCGTTGCGGAAACCTCACCCTATGACCCGTTTGCGCGTGCCTTGCAGCAAGAGCCTGCGTCTGCCGATGAAGAACGTCTCTTTGCCGGTGTCGGGATCGATTTCAGCAACCGCCGACGTAACAAGATAGCCGGATCAATCGGCGAAGCCTCTTTTGAAGCCACAGGGAAGATGCGGCTTCGGCTCCTTTCCGACCAACACCTTGGGAATTGCCCCAAGTACATCACCATGCGCACATTGGCGCACGAGAAGCGCACTGCTGAGCTTTCTTATGATAGCTTTGAAACTGGTACTTCTGCCTTGCCAGCTGACGCCAAGGCAGTGGTTGATCGTGCAAGCACGGTCTTTCTGGCAACAAAGTACATCGCCGAAGACAATGCCTCTGGCACCCAGACCGATATGGGTGTCAATCATCGCGGCGGCGCCCCGGGCTTTACGCGCATCTATGAAGAAAGAGATGGCAATCGTGTCACGACTTATCTGGTTTTGCCTGACCATTCCGGCAACCGTTTTTATCAGTCCTTAGGCAACATCGAGACGGCCCCACAAGTCGGCTTGGTTTTTCCAGATTTCACTACTGGTGATGTCCTGTATGTCAGTGGAGAGGCTGAAAATCTGCTGGATCAAGAAGCAGAAACGCTTATGCCGCGGGTTAGTTTGCTGACACGCATCAAGGTGACTGGTGCAGTATTGGTCAAAACGGGTCTCAACCTCAGACTGACGTCTGAGGAACAGTTCTCTCCTTACAATCCGCCGGTGAAGCACTTGCGGCAGGAATTGGAACAAATGGGGCATGCCGCAGTCGCCCATGTCAATTCAGACCCGATAACGGCTACTCTCGTTTCAACTCAAACTCTTTCTGGTAACATCAAGACATTCAACTTCGAGCTCTCATCACCGATCAATGCGCCTTTGCCCGGTGGTTTCGGTGTCTTCGACTTCTCAGATATTTTCGATGCCGGGTACAGCCATATGAACGAGGTCAATCCGCAATTAGTGAACGAAGATTATGTGCGCACTTGGACACTTTCGAGCGCGCCCAGTTTTGATGAAAAGAACAATTCGTTCTGTGCAACCAATCATGTTAGCGTCACCGTCAAACGCAAACCGGGCGGTTTGATGTCCAGTGCATTGCACGACAATGCCGACAAACTCATCACGCATAACCTGCCCGTGGCGTTCAATGGCACGGGTGCAGGCTTTACCTGTTTCGCCGGGGGCACTGAAAGCACCCCTCTGACTGTCCCATCGCAGATGCTTTGGATTGCTGGCGGCGTTGGCATTACTCCATTCATGGCGATGTGGGACGGCATTCTGGAGGTAGCGAACGCACACCCGGGCAAGATTTCGGCCGACATCGTGCTTTTATTTTCCGGACGTGATGACGACATCAACGTTTTGAAGCGCTTTGGTTCTCTGAATAGTTCGCTTCCAAAGCAAGTGAGGCTTCGCATCGTTGCTCTTCACAGCGTCAGGAGTACCTCCTCCGCAGCGCAATCCGCACGGGACGTTTTACGCGAAGCGCTCTCTGACGATGTGCTGACGTTTGAAGAACGGCGAATGCAGTTCGATGACATTCAATCCGTCGCGGACCTCAATGATCGTGAAGTGTTTATGTGTGGGCCTGATGCTTTGATGAATTGGAGCGAAACCATACTCACCGAACTAAACGTCGAAGAAACTCGACGTCATCGCGAGTCTTTTTTCTTTTGATAGGAACGGACACAGTGTCGTGCAACCACGGCGGGCCAAACATTTCGATAGTTACTTTGATGACCACGTTATTGATTGCACGCTTAACCAGGGGCGTTTGACGTGCGGGTCGACAATCCAGTCAGTCCACTCGCAACATGCCCTATGATCATATTCGAAACCCGTACAAATGAGAGAAGGATCGCGATTAAAATTTGAGCTGACATCCACACGAGATAGCGGCCCAATGGGCGTTGCTGAAAGGAACTACTATGAGACACATTGACGACCTACCTCAAATTGACTTTGCAGCGCCAGAATATCAAACGGCCCCCTTTAAAATGCTTTCTGAATGCGCGCAAAACTGGAAAATTGCCCGTTCTGAACGTGGGGTCGAACTGTTGGACTATGACCTGTGTCGTCATGCAATCGTGGACCGGAGGCTAGGCACTGGTCATCCAAAGCTAATGGATGTTCTAGGCCTACCCGAAGGACGTGCGCTGGATTACAAACGCGAGTCTATTTCGTATCACAACCGTGGCCCGCATCGACGTAATTTGCGCATTCCAGTCACCAAGCTCATGGGCCCAGAAGCATCAGAGCGTTTTCGCAAGGATATCAAGCACGTGATCATGCGTGTCATTGATGCGATCCCGACCGACACCTCTGTTGATATGATCACGCATCTTTGCGATCCAATCCCATCCGCGGTTTATTGTTACTGGACAGGGGCGCCGTTCGAATACGCGTCTTATGTCGCTCGAACATCCCACACCGTGCAGCAGGTTCACACGCGTGATCCTCAGCATACCAAGAATATTGTTGCTGGGTTTGAAGGGCTGCTCGATTTCGTGGACGAACGGATCAGAGATCGACGGGCCGATATGAAAGATGACCTGTTATCAGACCTGATCCGTGCCACTGATGCGGGACAATTGTCAGAATCCGGCCTACGCAATTGGGTTGTGAAACTGGCAGAGGCCAATACCGATAATTCGTCTCATCAAATTGGTATTGCTTTGATCGAACTTGCCTCGAGACCACAGATTTGGGCACGGCTTGGCGCTGATCCGTCGTTAGTGCCAGCAGCTGTGCGCGAAGTTATGCGGTTTCATCCGCGTTCGATATCGACCTCACGTGAGGTGATGGAAGACATGGAAATCGAAGGCACAATCTTGCCCAAAGGCACGCCAGTGTTTGCCAACATCGGCGCGGCCCATTGGGATGCACGCCATTACGCTGATCCGGAGAACTTTGATATTGAGCGGACTGGAGAGCCCCCACATCTGAACTTTGGTGGTGGCATCTTTTCGTGTGTTGGGCGCTATGCTGTGACTATGGAAGTTGAAGAGGTTATTGCTCTTCTTGCACAGCGTCACCCCAATCTTGAGCTGAAGAAGACAGGTTTCAGCCACTCACCTATCTTTACATCCGTGAGTGAACTTGACGTTGTTTTGGGTTCTGCATGACCGATCGCGCCACGCCTTTCTCCGCCGGCATATTGCGCATCGCAGCCCTGCAAGTTGCGCCGGTTTATTTGGATGCATGGGCCACGTAGGATAAAATTAATTCCATGGCTTTGGACGCTGTAAATGATGGGGCTGAGGTGCTGACATGGGGCGAAACGCAGATACTGGGCTATCCCGAGTGGGTTGCCGTTGACACGACAGAGGCACAAGAACCCGTTTACGCGCTTTACTGGGATCAGGCGGTGACGCTGGATGGTCCATTGGTGGCCGATATTAATAAGTTCGCAAAGCGCCACTAGGTCATGATCATCGGTGGGGTAGCAGAACGATCGGGTGGTTCTGTCTATGCGACCATCATCACAATCGACGCACAGGGCGAACTTGTCGGGCGTCATCGCAAATTAAAGCCAACATGGCGAGAACGTTTGGTTTGGGCAGACGGTGACAGTTTGGGGCTGCGAACACATGATACCAAGATCTGCAAAATAGGGTCACTGATTTGTTGGGAAAACTGGCTGCCGCTGGCGCGGGCGGCACTGCACCAACAAGACGAATTCATTCATATCGGTGTCTGGCCGGGTAGTATTACGCAAGTAGATGACATTACCCGTTTCATCGCCATTGAAGGGAAAACATGGTCCATCGCCGCCTGTGGATTGTTGCGTGCACAAGACATTGAGCACCTTAGTGATGATATTTTCCCCGTTAGAGAAGACATGCTGGCGCGCAAGCTATCTTGGCAAAATGGCGATTCGCTAATCGTCGCGCCGGATGGTTCGGTTGTGGCGGGGCCATTGATCGACGAAGAAGGGACTGTTGCTGCGGATATTGATACCAAATCTGTTGTGATGGCCCGTCAACTGCGCGGTCCGAGCGGCCACTATTCGAGACCGGACATTTTTGGTTTGACTGTTAAGAGCCAAACGTGGTCGGGGCTGGCGACAAGTGAACCGTTAATCTGTACCAAAGATAACCGGGAGCAGACCCGAGGGATTTTGTTAAAGACCGTTGAGCCCTTATTGGAGCAGGCGCGTGAAAACCTCTCTGCCGCACAGTAACGAACCAAACAGGCGATTGCGAGCCTCCGGCATCCCTAGATCGAGCGTTCTTTAGCGTGATCGCTAGCATGGCATTCGTCGAACGAATTGGGAAAGGTATACATTCATCCTTTCAGTTAACGACAAACACGGCAGGACTATGCTTGCTATGCAATGTCGCTCATCCGGGCGCTCTCAGAGACTGCGGGAAATCTTCGCGATCTAGCTTTGTTTAACGTCGCAATCGACAGCAAGTTGCGCTGTTGCGACTTGGTAGCGCTCAAAATTACAGACATTGTAAGGGGCGACAGAAATCGCAAACGCGCTGAGCATTTCTGAATAGATCGATCCCTAAGAACATTGAGTACGGGTAAGAGCCGTTCGCCAATTTGAAGCGGTTGTAATCGTCTGAGACTTCCTGCGGCAGCGCTCAGCCCATTGCAGACATCCCTAACAAAGCTTAGGTTTTCGAGATGGATGTCAAAGATTGCATACCAAAAGATAAATTCGATATGGCAGCAATAGAGCGGGCGGGCCATGTTGGCTTCCCCAAACTGAACACTGTCCTCTCTGATTTATTAGTCTGGATACAAGACGCAAATTGGCCAGTCGCACCCTGCACGGCTTCGCTCCTATCGAATGCTGGTGTTGAAATATTGTCCCATATCAAAGTCATACTGAACTCAGGGGATGGGGTTTGGAAATATTGGACTATCGATCTTGTGGGGCGAAACCTGAGTTCCGATGTTCTGACTGGGCTTCGAAGCGATCTCGCTAGACTTGCAGATTACCCAACGCGTAACGATCAAGTTGAGGGAATTGATGCCGTCGCTCTGGTCATACTGAACAGGTGAAGATTCCAGCATGAGCTAACTTTCGAACGGCAACAAGACCCGCAGAGCACGTAACATCATGCGGCCTTTGGGATTACGGCGAACGACGGCAAAGGGCCTGCTTTGCCTGCATGCTGTGGCGCAACGAATGTCATCTTAAAGGATCTCATTGAATGCGGTCTTTGCTTACGAAGATCGGCTGCGATTTCTTTTCGGCGTTGTCAGAAGTTAAGTGTCTTATGAACGCAGAGTTTGGGAAGCTTGTACTGGAGGACAGGTTTCGAATGATCGAAGGGACATATGAGGTTAGAGTGGTCGGACAACCTAACGATATACCATTTTGGTCACTTTCGAGATCGCTATGTTTAGATGTGCTGACCATCCGGACTGCAGCGGGCTCATGAGGTCTATTGTTTCCGCGCATGCAGACCGGTGTTTCGAGATGGATGGCTAGTCATCAAGTCAATTTCGCACTAATATGGGGCTAATTTAGGCGATTAATGCTTATGTGGGCACGGAAATTTTAGTTGGCTCAGGGCCAGTCTCATCTGTTGGGCACAAATTGTAGTGTGCTTTTCAGGCTTGCTGTGTAGCGCACGACGGCCGCACCCAAAGACATAGAGAATGAGATTTACCATGGTCACCATTATTAATGATCCAATTACACTCGACGGTGTTCGTTATCAGACCACCGACGGCATTCGCGAGGATACCTCATCGCGGGGGGTTGATCTTGCCGGCGCGCTGATTGTCGCTACCTATGGCGATGGCACAACAGAAAATCTGACGTGGACGGCCTTTGATCCCTATACTTTTGGCGGTGCGACCGGAACGGACATCGCTATGTCTTTCGGGTTTGCAGAGCATATCCTGACCACCACCAAATTACTGACATCGCTCGAGGTGAACCTTAAGCCTGCAAGTTCCGTATTCGACATTACCACCACGATGGAAGATGACCCTGACGGGATCAACACACCGACGTCCAAAAACGGGTTTCCGTTTGAAATATTATCGGACGATGAGACGGAAACAGGCAGCGTCACGGCGACTTATTCGAACATCGTGAGCCTAACAGGGCACCCGGCTGAGGGAGATCTGTTTACGACAATCCTCATTGATTTCTCTAGCCTGTCAGCTGGCGGGGTCTTGGGCGAAATTAGATGGAACTCAGATATTGATACGTTGGAAACCGCTGGTGATCTGGTGCCTGTCTCCCCATTGGTCACCACCAACACGGTTGTAGACACAAATGAGGATTTCTCGTGGGCGACTTATACTGATAGATTTGAGGATAACGTGCATGTGTTGCGTGAGTTAACCTATGACAACGGGCGCCTGCTCGAGGTTACCTTTGAGGGCGGGATCAAGACGCAAGCATCGATAACGGACGCACAGGACGCTTACAATTGGGAAAGTTACGTCGACACATTCGACCTTACCGGAAGTCGCGTCTCGCGCGGGGTCACCTATGATGACGGCAGACAGGTTGATACGACTTACGTGGACGGCTCGAAAACTTCGCAGGTCACAACGGATCTGGCAGATGTCTTTAGCTGGGCGACATATACCGATTCATTTGAGGATAACGTGCGTGTCTTGCGTGAGTTGACCTATGACAACGGGCGCCTGCTCGAGGTGACGTTTCAAGACGGGATCAAGACGCAAGAGTTGGCAACGGACACGCAAGGTGCCTACAACTGGGAAAGCTACGTCGACACATTCGACCTTACCGGAAGTCGCGTCTCGCGCGGAGTCACCTATGATGACGGCAGACAGGTTGATACAACTTACGTGGACGGCTCGAAAATTTCGCAGGTCACAACGGATCTGGCAGATGTCTTTAGCTGGGCGACATATACCGATTCATTTGAGGATAACGTGCGTGTCTTGCGTGAGTTGACCTATGACAACGGGCGCCTGCTCGAGGTGACGTTTGAAGACGGGATCAAGACGCAAGAGTTGGCAACTGATGCGCAGGACGCTTACAACTGGGAAAGCTACGTCGACACATTCGATTTGGACGGAGACCTTGTCTTGCGCGAGATCACCTATGATGACGGCAGCGAAGTCATTATTTCGTATCTGGATGATTTGTCCCTCGTTTAGTGTCCAGTTATTTGAAACTAGGCGATCTCCAGATGATTTTGTTGTATAAGTCCTCTTATGGAATTCACTGTATGAATCCAACGTGGTAGATGTGGGCAAAGAGCAGTTGGACCTGCCGGAAATGGGGCCACGCATTGGTCAATTTACTATGGCAGCATGAAGCAACGGGAGGATTAGTCGATCTGTTTTGACTCTGAGAGGGGTGGACGGCTCTGCCGAACGGCAAACGCGGTCGGCAACCACAATTTAGTCATGCGGTTATTCAAACTTGCCTGACCATTGCCCGAATAGGTATTGCAAAGCGATGCCCGTATCCTGCACCCATTTTGAGGATCGCCATGCTGGTGAACTCAGTTCCGTTGTCCGAAACTATTGCCTTGGGCACCGCGCTCAGCAATGATGCGATCCAGTTCTCGCACCACAGGATGCCCTGAAAGCAGATGTATCTGTGACCAGTACCAGGTTCTCTCGGCTGTAATCATCCACGACGGCCAGAATGCGGAAGCGACGTCCGTCTGTCAGCGCATCAGATACAAAATCCAGCGACCAGCGCTGGTTCGGGCCATCAGGTAGCACCATCGGCTTTCTGGTGCCCAAAGCACGCTTTTTGCCACCTCTGCGCCGCATCTGCAGCTTCTCTTCGCGGTAGATGCGCCTCACCTTCATGTGGTTCACTGTGAAACCTTCCCGCTCGATCATCACGTGAATACGGCGGCACCCAAGCCGTCGCCGTTCCCGCGAAACTCGTTTGATCGCGTCTCGAAGTTCGGAATCATCGCCATGATGCGACAGACACCGCACCGTTGATCGATCAAATTGCAGTACATCACATGCCCGCCGCTGGCGCATCTGATGAACATCCATCAGATACGCCACAGCTTGCCACTTCCCCCCTCTCATCGATACTTCGTATCGACTGTCGGGCAGTGAACGGGCGTCACCATTTTTGAATTGATATCTCGCAGCATAGCGTTGTCCAGCATCTGTTCTGCAAGTAGCTTCTTCAGCTTGCCGTTCTCATCTTCTAAAGCACGCAGTCGCATCGCATCAGACGGCTCCATGCCGCCGTACTTCGATTTGTATTTGTAGAACGTTGCCGAGTTGATCCCGTGCCGCCGATATACATAGGTTGTCTTCTCGCCTGCTTCCTATTCTTTGATCATTGCAATGATCTGTTCATCCGTAAATCGTGCCTTCATTTGTCCGTCCTTTTGTTGGGCGGACACTACACAAATCTGGAGCAGCTTTAGGGGCGCAGGTCATTAGTATAACAAGCTCTTGGTGCCAAAAATCTAACGACGTACAGCGGGGCTGGTATTTCGAAAAGAGTGGGTTCTTGTGCGCTATGGTGATGCCGTATGGATTATCCATACATGGGGAGCGTAATTTGGCGCCCCTGCGCTTGCATTTGTGTTCTATGATAGAGACAACCGTGATAATATTGGTGAGTACTGGGTGAGGTAGACTGAACACATGACCTATTTGCTTGAGCCAGCCATTGGAATTTGTCGGTTCTCCTTTTGCGGCAAAGGGGATTGGCGCACGTCTCGCAGTGCAAAGACTCCAAAAGAGATCAATGCACTGCGGACCAAGGTTGCCGTTGATCTTTATACTCCTGAACGGATGGAACTTAGGTTTTTCCTGTTCGAGAATTTTCTGGTGCCGTCGCTTGAGGCACAGTTGGACAAAAACTTTATCTGCCTGATTTTGACATCTGACATCATGCCGGACGCATATCAGGTGCGGTTACGCGATATTTGCGCTGCTTCCCCAAATCTTGAGCTATTGGTGTCATCCGAAGTGACTGTTCATGAAGCGCTATGGCCCCGAATTTCCGAACTAAATACGCTAGCAGGCAGACCCTTGGTCAATTTTAGAATTGATGATGATGATTGCTTGTCCCGCAACTATATCCAAGAATTGCGTAGTTTTATGAACCGCCTCGGAGATCGTGTCCCTGTTAGCTATTCGCGTTCTAACGGGCTCGTCATCACAAGATATAACACCGACAACGAGACGTTTATCTACAAGGCCAACTTGCCGTTTAATAGCATGGGAACAGCCATCCGCGTTCACGGGGAGCGAACAGTATTTTCATTTGGTCACAATGCTTTACATAAACGGTTTCCTGCGATTGTTGACAATTCAGGCATGGGGTTTATCTCGATCAAGATTGACGGTCACGACTCTGAGCCGATCAGCATGTCCATGCCTCACATCCGAAACAGCCACATACCAATAGAGGCGGACGAAACCGAAGTGATCCTATCCAAGTGGTTCTCGTTTCTGGGGGATGATAACAGTTCGCGTTATGATGTTTTGGTCAGTAAAATTGATCAGGCAGTGTCTCTGTCTAGACAGGCAGTACCTGCGTCGGCATCATAACCAATGCGCGCAATATTTTGCCGTGCTCTAGGGAAACTGTAACGGAAAAATCTGTTGGTGATCAGTGATAGTGGTGCCAATGCACGGAGAGATTCGATGGCCTTAGGTTCCAAGAAGACACGGGCAAGGACGTGACGAGGGTCTATAGCATCTTCGAGCGGATCGGTCTTGGCGGCGGCGGCAAGGTGAGAGCCGTCTATCATCGCTTGAATGCGTTTGCTGAAATGCCGGAATTTGATCCTATCTTGCTCAATCTGGACCATAATCCCAATCAAAAACTCAAATTCGCCGAGCTTCAGGCAAATGGCATGATAGCGTCAGGTGTTCGCTACATGACTGTACCCGAGGCTTGTCATAGGGCGGCTATCGATACTGGAGTTCAACCCTTTACCGACTTTCCCGCATTTGATGAGACAGAGAAAAAGGGCAAGAAAACCGTTTACCTTAAAAATGGCGAAACGGTTATGGTGGATAGAACCAAACAAACACCGATTGGTGCTGTTACCAAACGCGCTGTGCCGTTTAAGGGCAGGGAGCGCCTTTTTAAGCTGATCAACGGCGAGATCCACCAGCTCATTGAACGGCAAGAGGACGGCATTGTTGAAACGACTGATTTCACGTCTTCGTTGCCTGTGCGTTGGACCAAATCCCAAAACGGAAATTTTGTAATCGGAAGGAACCTGATTACGGACACGATCTGCAGGATGGAGCGCATCTATGGTCAAAACGTTTTTGAAATGATTGATTGGAACGATTCCGTTATATTCTTTGATGGGGTGACGTCGGCGTATCTATCACCGGTTACGACGGGGCAACGGGCGTTGTTCCTGCATGCTGATCATCGTGGCCCTGACGGAGAGATTGTTCCCCGATCAAAGTTTTTGATCGAAAATTTCAAAGGCGAAGCGATCATCACGTCGACCAACGTTCATAAAGCGCAGATTGAGATAGACCTGACGCCTTCTGCCAAGTTGTTTGTTATCCCGCATTTTTGCGAAACGGAGGAATCTCCTGAACAGGAGCGGCAACACCTGGTGACTGTCTCGCGGCTGGAACTGACAGGAAAGCCAATTCACGAATGTATCGAAGCGTTTTGCAGGGTTAAAGACGAATTCCCAGAAGTTGATTACCTGATCTATGGCGATGGCGCAGGTAAGGAACAGCTGGAAGCGCAAATTGCAGAATTGGACTGCGGTGATCGCGTGCAGTTGGCAGGCTATACGACTGAACCACTGGCAATTTTCAGAGGTGCTTTGGCATCCGTTTATCCAACCACTACAGAAGGGTTCGGCCTTTCTATTCTTGAAGCGCTTTCAAACGGTTGCCCAGTGATTTCTTATGATGTGAATTACGGCCCGCGTGAAATGATCTCACCAGGTGTGAATGGTGAGCTTTCGCTTCAAGGGGATATCGAGGCAATTGCGGAGGCGATGCGGAGGGTGTTGTTGGAGCCTTTACGCTATCAACGCGACACTATTATCGGACTGGAACGCTATGCGCGGTCAGCCTATCTTTCTAATTACCGCGAGACTGTGAATGTGCTCACGGGATCAAGCTAGAGAACTAGTTTTGGGTTACGTGTAGGTGTTGGCCCACCCGCCGGAAAATCCGGAACGAAAGAGGTGAGAACATGAGTATACTAGGTCCCAGCGGGCTAGGGCATCCTAGTGAGATTGAGGTTTGCGAGCGCACTGAATACGCTACCGCAATACAACAGTTTGCACAGAGGCTGGTTGATGACCGTGTTGTATACGATGCTTTAAGACGCGTAGGCGTCGGTGCCGAATTTTCTGCGGATGAAGTTACGGATATTAATGCACGGTTTGGGTTAGATCGGCATTTTGTCAAAAAGCATGTGAATTTCTTTTCGTTGGACCAACAGGCCGTGATTATGAGTCTGGCCAGACGCATTGTTGCAGGCGAGTTCGCCGATGCCATGAGCAAGGACAGTTTTGACTTTGTTTTTGATAGGGTCTTCGCCTTTCGCGGAGATGTGAATTGGCAACGCCGAAAAAATGATGTGCGCATTCCTTTCGACGATTATTATCAGATCGTCCGAGAATTTCACAATTGGCGCCAAAGTATGGGGATCACTGAGCTCCTCGACAAGGAAAAGCGCAGGCGCATGGATGAATTCGATGCCGCTGATGAACCTTTTAACGAAGATGATTTGAATGCCAAAGTTTATGAGCCATTGCGTGCCGAAGACAATCGGCTATTTCGTAAGTACGGCTGGATCTCCTCGGCAAAGGTTTGGGGTGTTAGCAATGGACTACGGCTGGATCAAAAGTCTATTGATGATGTCGATTATATTCGAAATCAGGCATCGCGCTACATAATCCAACCGGGCGATGAAGGGACTGAAGATGAGTAATCCGTTTGAACTGACGGGTGTGGACGGTGCACGTCACCTGATTACTAAGGAGCACTATGCGGTCCGGTACGCAGGTCAGGCCGGTTTGGTCCAACGATCTGGGTGCGCCACAATGAATGCAGGGTGCGCCTCGCAGGCCGCTTCAACCGATTTGATGCGGGGACATCCGGAATAATCCGCACCCCAACGTTTTGCATTGTAGATTTGCGGCATCAGGACAATGTCGGCCAGTCCGAGTGTGCTTCCACAACAATAGGGTTCCTGATCAAAGCTTTCTAGCAATGTCTCGAACGCGGCCATGCGGGGTGTGATGAAATGGCGCATCCAGTCTGTGCGGGCCGGTTCTTCGCCTTTTGTGGCAAAGCCCACAACTGACAGGTTGCAGACCGGATGCAGATCAACGGCTATGGCATGGGCCAGCGCGGTTTGGCGTGCGCGCTGGGCAGGATCGACAGGTAGCAGACCCAAGGCGCGCGTTGCGTCCAGATATTCCAAGATCGCAAGAGATTGCGTCAGGCGGTGACCATCAATGTCTAGAACAGGCACAAATCCCTGTGGATTGCGGGCTAAATGATCTGTGCCCAGATGATCCTTCCCAAGGAGGTCAACGTTTTCAATCCGGTACTCAATACCCGCAAGGTTAAGGGCAATTCGCAGGCGGTAGCTGGCGGAAGACTTTGGATAGTCCCACAGGACAACATCACTCACCTTGCAGCCTCTAGTGCTTGGGTGATGATGTTGCGCTCACCGATGTGGTTGGCCAGCACCAGAATAAGGCGCGCGTTAAAGGCATCGCTTTGCTCTTTGTTGAGACCCTCATGGGACCGGATCAGCTCTTCGTAAAAACCGTCAGGATCGGGGATGTTAGGGTTTAAGTTGAGCATGATCAGGCCTTTCCAACTGCGGTTTTTAGGGCTGCGGCGATTGCACTTGGGTCAAAGGATGGCCAACGCGCTACAATGTGCTGATCGGGGCGGATCAGGTAAACTGCTTGGTGTGCGTCACCCAAGTAGCGGGCGCTGAGCGCTTCTGACGGCGTGGCTAAACTCATCGCCTTTGCGGTTATTCCATGAGCGGTCACATCTTGCGCTTCGCTCGCCAATGCGAGGACGGAAAAGCCCCCCCCTAAATGATCAAGGATAAACCCGTCACCATGCGGTGCATCTGGGCAGGTCATGCCAGGTTGCGTGCCGTCTGGTCCGTTCAGTGAATCATCACCGAACAGATCAAAGCTAATATAGCTACAGGGCACTGATAAACGACCCGAGTTCACCAGCGGACGTGCAAAAGCGTGTTTATTGGCGAGTTCCAGCACGGCATTGCGGAAGGTTTTAGACACCTCGGTTTTGGGTGTCATAAAGTCAGTCGCGCGAGAGGAATTGAGAATGTTCTCATCGGCAGCATGCTCTCGCTCGGTTGCATAGCTGTCTAGCAAAGTGTCATCGGCCAGTCCTTTTAGGACAAGATCCAACTTCCATGCGAGGTTATCAGCATCTTGCACGCCAGAGTTAGCTCCGCGTGCGCCAAAGGGTGAAACTTGATGTGCGCTATCGCCTGCAAAGATCACGTTACCATGGCAGAATTTCTCCATCCGGCGGCATTGGAACGTATAGATCGAGGTCCATTCCAGCTCGTAATGGGGCACCTCACCAACCTGCGAGGCAAGCATCGCATCAACGCGGGCGCGGATGCGGTCGGGATCTAATTCATATTCGCGATCGATGTCCCAACCAAGTTGGAAATCGATCCGCCAGATATCATCAGGTTGCTTATGAAGCAGCGCAGATTGGCCACTACCCTTGAACGGAGGTTCAAACCAAAACCAGCGCTCGGTCGGGAAATCGGCCTTCATGTGAACATCTGCAATCAGGAAGTTATCCTCAAACACCCGCCCATCAAAGCTGAGGCCCATCATGTCCCGGATCGGGGAACGTGCACCGTCACAGGCAATTAGATAGTCGGCTTCGATCTGGTAGGGGCCGTCGGGCGTATCAACAGTAAGAGTACTGTAGGTGTCGTGGTTTTCGACGGCTGTTACGCAGTTTTGGCCGCGAATTTCGATCGGGGCGCCAGCGGCTTGAGCTTCTCCAATTGCATCAACGAAGTACTTTTCAAAATAGGGCTGCTGCAGATTGATGAAGGCCGGATTACGATGGCCTGCTTCGGGTTGCAGATTGAAATCAAACACTTTGTGATTATCGTGAAAGACCTTGCCGACGTTCCAGACAACACCTTTGTCGACCATCGATTGGCCTGCACCCATCCTGTTCGCGATGTCGAGCGTGCGTTTAGCAAAACAGATGGCTTTGGAGCCGAGGCCTGCACCGTCATGATCATCGAGAACCAGAGCAGGTGTGCCCTTGAGCCCAAGGTCTAGAGCTAGGGCAAGGCCAATGGGCCCACCGCCTACAATCACAACGGGATGCCGTGCAGCAGCGTTATCCTGCGCGTCTACCTTTGCGTATGGGTAGAGCTGGAATGCGGTTTTGTAGCGTGTGGCTACCATGATCATTCTCCTTCAAGAAGTTGGAGGTTGAGTTGCAAGCGCGAAGATTGCGAGCATCCCTGAAAACACCAAGGCAACAGAACCAAAAGCCAGGATGACATTTGCGATTTTTCCAACACGGCTAGAACGTAAGAAAGTCCCCGTCGTTGCTGTACCTTGACCAAAGGCATCATTCTTCTTGGTGTTATTCAGTGTCGAGAAAAATTCGTTTGAGTCGAGGTGAACCATTAGGGCAACCATGCAGATGGCAAAGCCTAGCCAGAGACTTAGGAAGGCTGCAATAAACGTGCCTTCTGCAAGGTCCCAAGGGGTCATCCCTGCAAAGCAGCCCACATTTCCAGATCGCGTTCGGCGGTCCAGATGCGTGGGTGGGTAATGCCGCGGGCTTCGTCGTAGGCGCGTGCAACGTTGAAGGGCAGGCAGTGCTCATAGATCGCGTATTCTGCGAACTTGGGGTCACATTCTGCGCGGACAGCGTCCCATGCCTGTTTCAATGTACCGCCTTGGGCAGCGACACGTGCGGCAGGCGCATAGGTAGAGTCGACAAAGTCGCGGGTACTCTCAATGGCACGGTTGACCGCTTCTTTGCCAATCAGTGCGCCGCCACGACCAGGCGCAATCGAGTTCACATCATAGGCCTTGATTGCATCCAGTGTGTTGCCCCAATCGGCAAAATGTCCGTCACCGCAATAACAGGCTGAGTGGTCTTCAACGATGTCACCTGTGAACATGACGTTCTCATCGGGCACATGGATTACGATGTCACCGGCCGTGTGTGCACGACCCAAATGCATCAGGTCAACGCGGCGTTTGCCAAGATGCACAGTCATGCGGTCGTTGAACGTTGTGGTTGGGAAGGTGAGGCCAGGGATGCTTTCATAGCCTTCAAACAGGCGGGGGAAGCGTTGGAATTCTGAATCCCAGTCTTCTTGGCCGCGCTCCATTACCATGCCGCGGGCGGCTTCGCCCATGATGATCTGATCTGCGCCGTACGCAGAGGCCCCCAACACGCGCACGGCGTGATAGTGGGTCAAAACCACGTGGCTGATCGGCTTGTCCGTGACTTCACGGACTTTCTCGATGACTTTATGTGCCAGACGTGGTGTGGCCTGTGCCTCAACGATCATGACGCTCTCGTCGCCTATGATCACACCTGAATTGGGGTCACCTTCGGCAGTGAAGGCCCACAGGTCACGACCGATTTCGTCGAATGTGATTTTCTTCTTAGCCATGTCCCCTTGGGACGCGAATGCTTTTGCCATTTTGGTGGCTCCTTTTTGGTGCGCCTGTCGGTGTTTGATGCCGTGGGCGGTGTGTCTGTAGGTAGTTATGGGAGTTCAACAGAGGGCAAAATGGTGCCCACGCAATCCCCAAAACCGATTTGAAAGCCGTCGCCTTTGGCAGCTCCGCGCAATGTCATTGTATCGCCGTCCTCTAGAAAGGTGCGGGTTTCACCGCCTTCTAGGGTAAACGGCTCGCGACCTGCCCATGAGAGTTCCATCAGTGATCCGTACTCTGCCTTGGTTGGGCCGGAAATTGTGCCTGATCCCAGTAGATCGCCTGCGTTCATGCCGCAGCCCCCAATGGCGTGGTGGCACAGTTGCTCGGCTGCGGAGTAATACATGCGGCTGTAGTTGGTCTTGCTCAGGCTTGTTGTAGTGTCAGAGCCGCTGGGTTGCATCAGGACTTCAAGCTCGATGTCATACAACCCGTCAATGCTGCTGTTCAGGTAGGGTAGCAGTTGTTTTTCGCGCTCGGGTGTCGGTGCGCGGAACGGTTCAAGCGCTGCGGACGTCACAATCCATGGTGAGATCGAAGTGCCAAAGGCTTTGCCCTGAAAGGGTCCAAGCGGTTGGTATTCCCAGCCTTGGATATCGCGCGCGGACCAGTCGTTTAGCAGTACATAGCCAAAGATCATCTTGTCAGCTTCGTCCACGGTAATCGGTTGCCCAAATTCCGAAGACGTGCCGACAATGGCACCCATTTCCAGCTCAATATCCAAACGTTTGGACGGGCCAAAGGATGGCATGTCTGCATCTGGTGCTTTTGATTGACCAAGTGGGCGGTGAATGTCGGTGCCAGACACCACTACCGATGACGCGCGCCCGTTATAGCCAATCGGGATGTGCAGCCAGTTGGCGGGTAAGTCGGGTGACCCGCGTAAGATTGCGCCCATATTGGCAGCGTGCTGACGACCTGCATAAAAGTCGGTGTATTCGGAAACCACCATCGGCATTTCCAAAGCAGCGTCTGTCAGTGGCACCAATAACGGTGCTACGGCTGCCTGTTCTGCGGAACCGTCTGCAAGCAGTTGCTGAAGACGCGCGCGCAAGGCACTCCATGCTTCTGGACCCAGATCCATAACGTCATTCCAGTACGGCACGTCGAACACTGGCTCTTCGCCGATCTCGATCAGACCTGCTTCTTCTGCGGCATACATATCAAGGATCATGTCCCCAATTGCCACACCACAGCGCGGTTCGACGTCTGCAGTAGAGAAAACGCCATATGGCAGATTGTTGAGAGGGAAGGGAGTGTCTGCGCTGTTGGCGCTGTCCACCCAAGATTTCATCAGAGTCATGTAAGTTCCTTAAGTCGTAGTGCAAATTGTTCGCACCGTTTATCAGTCGCCGCCGTCGCCACACCCGCCATCGTTATCATTGCTGCCGAAGTAGCCACCGTCGTTGTTTTTCTTTACGTTGTGATAGCCTGTGCGAAATCGAGAGGGTTTATAATAATCCCACGCGATACCCGCGCCGCAAAATACGATGAATCCAAGTATGATGAGCGCCATTTCCATTATTTCTTGCCCGGAGTGCCGTCGAATTTTTTCTCCAGATCGCTCCAGCAATCAATGTAGTCATCTTGCATTGGCGCTTCCTTGGCCGCAAATTGCGTCAAGTGTTGAGGGAAGCGGGTTTCGAACATGAAGGACATCGTGTTTTCCAACTTTTCCGCTTCAAGGTCAGCGTTGGATGCGCCTTCAAATGCGTTTTTGTCAGGTCCGTGTGGGATCATCATGTTGTGCAGGCTCATTCCGCCGGGGATAAAACCCTTTGGTTTGGCGTCATATATACCAAAGATGTTGCCCATCATTTCTGACATGACGTTCTTGTGGTACCAGGGTGGGCGGAATGTATCTTCGGCAACCATCCAGCGGTCGCGGAACAATACGAAGTCGATGTTCGCAGTACCTTCAACACCAGAATCGGCGGTGAGCACGGTAAAGATCGATGGATCAGGGTGGTCAAACAGGATCGCGCCAACAGGGCAGTAGGTCCGCAGATCGTATTTACAGGGCGCGTAATTACCGTGCCACGCAACCACGTCCAAAGGTGAATGGCCAATCTTGGTTTCGTGGAACTGGCCCGCCCATTTGATGGTCACTGTTGAAGGGGCATCACGGTCTTCAAATGCAGCTACTGGTGTTTTGAAGTCACGTGGATTGGCCATGCAGTTTGCACCAATAGGTCCACGTCCCGGAAGGTGAAATTTTTGCCCATAGTTTTCACAGACAAATCCTCGCGCTGGCCCTTCAAGAACCTCAACTCGGTACACCAAACCACGAGGAATAATAGCGATTTCCTGCGGTTCAATATCAATGACGCCCAGTTCGGTGGCAAACCGCAAACGGCCTTCTTGGGGGACAACCAACAATTCGGAATCAGCAGAATAAAAGTATTCATCCTTCATGGATTCGGTGACCAGATAGATGTGGCTGGCCATACCTACCTGTGTGTTTACATCGCCCGCTGTCGTCATGGTGCGCATGCCCGTCAGCCAATTGAGCGGTTGATCGGAATGGGGCACTGGGTCCCAGCGGTATTGACCCAACGATGTTACATCGGGATCAACATGTGGGGCGGACTTCCAAAAGGGTAGATCGATCTTTTCAAAACGGTGCGTGTGTTTCACTGAGGGGCGAATGCGATAGCACCACGTGCGCTCATTCTGGTGGCTGGGTGCCGTAAAGGCGGTTCCGCTCAGTTGCTCTCCGTACAGGCCATAGTTCACCTTTTGAGGGGAGTTCATTCCCTGAGGCAATGCGCCAGGCAAAGCCTCGGTTTCAAAATCATTGCCAAAACCGGGCATATAGCCTTCGGTGGTGCCAACAGGCGCTGCGGCAGATTGAAGGCCATGTGACGTGAGTTGTTTATTCATGGTTTTTCCCTTTGGCGTGCTTAGATGAAAATATTAGTTTGAAATGTAACTAACAACCTGTAAGTTGAAAAAATGACAGATGATAATTTCGATTTAGGTCAATTCCTTCCCTACGCTCTGAATCAGGCGGCGGAAGCGGCGAGTATGGGCTTTCAAAAGCACTATCGGCAGCGATACGGAATGTTGCGTACAGAGTGGCGGGTGCTGTTTCACTTGGGGCGCTATGGTTCAATGACGGCCAAGAGCATTTGCGAACGGGCAAGTATGCACAAAACCAAAGTCAGTCGTGCAGTTGGCGCCTTGGAGCAAAAGCGTTTTTTGGTTCGGGAAGAGCAGGAGAATGACCGCAGGTTGGAGACGCTGTCGCTGACACGCCAAGGAAGCGCGGCCTATGCTGACCTGTACAAATCGGCCAAGGTTTTTGATGCGAGCCTAAGTGCGCATTTTTCCGCACAAGAACGAGACGTGCTAAACCGCTGTCTGGAGAAAATCGCTAAGCTATAAGCAGGCCAACACTTTGGTCAGCCTGCTTAGGTGTTTTCGAATTAGTCCGTCTTCATCTCGCCGGTGTGTTTCATGCCACTGTGATCGTCGGTGCCACGGGCTTCAACGTTAAACACGACGTCTAATTCACCAGCGGTTTCAAATACGAGGGTTGCCTCGATTTTTTCACCCACTTCGAAAGGATCGCCGCCCAGCCCCATAAACATGACATGTAGGCCACCAGGCATGAGAATGACCGTTTCACCTGCAGGGATAGGGACGCCGTCCTGCTTGATCATGCGTGCAACACCGTTTGCGTCAGTTTCAGAAAGGTGCAGTTCAATGCGTGGGATTTTTGCTGCGTGCACAGCGACCAGTTTGTCTGCTATGTCAGATGTGTTTTCGATGGTCATATAACCACCGCCAACATTCGCGTTTTTGGCCGTTTCAAAGGCTTTGGGGTGCATAACCATCAGGCCGCCGACTTTGTAATCATGTGCAAACGCTGCGGTGGAGGTAAGGAGAGCCGCAACAGCGGTGATGATGAGATTTTTCATGGTATTTCCTGTGGTACTGCAGGCATTCTGCCCGCACTGATGTGACGTATTTTGAATGTCGAGACGTCAGCTAACAGGAGGCGCACGCACAGGCGGACGATTGCGTGTGATCATTGGCGGCAGAGGTTTTGTCTTTCCTAGACCGTGATCTAGCGATGCGAATACCAAGGCAGGGCGAAGGACCTGAACGGACGGCGGTACCATCATGGAGGCCACAATTGCACATGTTTCGCAGCCACCAACAAAATGGCCATTAGTATCACCGCAAATGTCGGAAAGGTTGCCGCCCATCGCTAGGAATTGCGTGAGTTCAGGTGTGATCGGTGCAGCACCCGCGCGGTGCGCAAAAGGCAGGCTCAGTAGGGCAAGCGTCATCAGGGCCAATACGGCCCTGCCAAAATGGGTATGGCGCAAGGTACTCATGTCAGCAGGTTTATACTGCCATTCATGGCGAGGCCAGCGCAGATGATTGCGACATTTCTTCACGTGGTTAAGGGCATAAACGCAAAAGCCCCGATGAGGGGGAGCACATCGGGGCAGGTGTCCTTTGGTTTATACTAAAGGAAGTAACCCGCGCGGGGTATTGGGGATAGCGCGCGGGAAAGGGCCTTAGGCTTTTTGCGGAGCGAGTGTGCCGATGGTTACATCCAACGTCAGTTCCTTGCCGCGGCGCAGGACAGTCATATTTGCACTGTCATCGGGATCTTTATCTGCAACAGCACGGGTTAAGTCGCGCAATGCTTCGATTTGGGTGCCGTCAAAACTCAGGATGATGTCACCTTTCTTAAGGCCGGCTGTTTCAGCGGGACTGTCTTTTGAAACAAGGTCAACCACCGCGCCTTTTGATGCCTCAAATCCGAGGACTTGGGCGACCTCATCACTCATTGGGCGAATGCTGACGCCCAGCCAACCACGAGTGACTGAGCCATCTTGGGCCAGTTCTGCTACGACATCGCGCACCACATCTGAGGGTACAGCAAAACCGATCCCGACAGACCCGCCGCCCGGCGAAATGATCGCTGTATTTACACCAATCACTTCGCCGTCATTGTTGAACAATGGTCCGCCTGAATTGCCTCGGTTAATGGAAGCATCCGTCTGGATGAAATCATCATAAGGGCCGGAATTGATGTTGCGTGATTTGGCAGAGATGATCCCGCTGGTCACAGTTGAACTAAGGCCGAATGGGTTGCCCACAGCTACAACTTCGTCGCCCACGCGCATGGTTTTTGAGGTGCCAAAGGAAACAAACGGCAGTTCAACTTCGGTATTTATGGACAGGAGTGCAATGTCGGTCGCGGGGTCACTGCCGAGAACCTCGGCGTCAAATGTCCGCCCGTCCGCCATTTTGACCCGAACAGATTGCGCGCCGTTCACTACATGGTGGTTTGTGACAATTTGACCGTCTTGGGAGATAATAAACCCAGAACCCAAACCACCTCGGGGCGCTGCATCGGGGTTTTGTTGCTCAAAACGTTTACGCAGAGATTCGGGCATGTTGTCCGGTAATGTTGCTCCCGCTTGGGCGACTCCGGTGACTTCTATAAAGACAACTGCAGGTGCAACGTCCTCAACAAGGTCGCCGTATCCTCCGGCAGGTACAGCTAAGGCAGCCGTTGGGGCCAGCATGGGGGTCAATGCCAGCGCGGCAGCGATGGCGATAGGGGCGGATTTAGAGAGCAAAGATGTCATATTGGTCCTCGTGCATCTGATTGCGATTGTAATGAAGATGGGGGCGCAAGGTTACGGGACAGCCTGCGTTGGATATACAAAACTGTAATGCTGCACGGGGTGCGGTGGCACGCGGAACGGGTTATATTAGACCTTATGAAATTACTTGTAATAGAAGATGACGCCACCACAGGCGCCTACATTGCGCGCGGTCTGCGTGAAGAGGGGCACGTTGTGGATTTAATGGATGACGGCCGTGCTGGGCTGCTTGCTGCGACAGGCGGCGGGTATGATGTGCTGATTGTTGATCGCATGTTGCCGCATGTTGACGGGCTGACATTGGTCAAAACGTTGCGCGGTGCAGGCAGTACGACGCCCGTTTTGTTCCTGACGGCTATGGGATCGGTCGAGGACCGGATCGGCGGTTTGAATGCAGGAGGCGACGATTATCTGGTGAAACCTTTCGCATTCGGAGAACTATCAGCACGAGTTTCGGCACTTGGTCGACGACCCCAAGTGTTAGAGCAAGAGACCGAATTGCAGGCAGGTGATTTGAACCTAGATCTGCTCACCCGCAAGGTAACGCGGGATGGTCAGGAGCTTGATCTGTTGCCGCGTGAGTTTTCACTGCTTGAGTTCTTGTTGCGCCGCAAAGGGCGGGTTCAGACACGGACCATGCTGTTGGAGGGCGTTTGGGATCTTTCCTTTGACCCGATGACCAACGTTGTCGAGACACACATCAGCCGCCTGCGCGCAAAAGTAGACAAACCCTTTCCCTCCGAACTGATCAAGACAGTGCGCGGCTCTGGCTACCGGATCGACGGATGAAGCGCTTATGGCGTTCCATGCCGTTGCGGCTGGCCTTGATGCTGGTTGTGCTGTTTGGCACGGTCAGCTTGTTGAGCCTTGCAGCCAGTTACGCCTTTACACGCGCCGCGTTCGAACAATCTATCCGCGATGATCTTGCGCAAGATTTGGCCGGGTTTCGTGCTGCACCTTCTGCTCGGGCTGTTGCTGCATTGGTTCAGGCTGAATCAAAGGGGACTGATCCCGACAGGCTGGTGTTGAGTTATGTGACACGGACGGATCAGATATTCGGCAACGGCGCTGTGGGGCGTGATGATGAGGGATTCCATATTATCTCGCTCGAAGAGGGGCGCGCAGAACTGAAGGGGGAATACCTCGCCCTGAGTGCGCGGCTTTATGGTGGGCGGCTTACCATCGCGCGCAGCCGCGCAGAGATTGAAGCGCTGCAGCCTGTATTCCTGAATATTCTATGGATTAGCTTGTTGCCGACTGTCCTGATCGCCTTGTCCGGTGGGCTTATCCTTGCCCGACGCTCACAGCGCCACGTCGAAGTAATCCGCGGCGCGCTTGAGCGTATGACGGGCGGAGACCTTGGCGCGCGCGTGGTGACGGGGCGGCGTTGGTCCGATGACCTTTTGCGTATCGGAACAACGGTAAACGGCATGGCGGGCGCGCAAGAGCGTTCGGTTATGGCGCTCCGTCAAGTATCTTCTGACATTGCCCATGATCTCAAGACACCAGTGCAACGCGTTTCGCTTAGGTTGGAGGCATTAGCTGAAGCTGTTGAAGATGGGCAGGCTGCTGAACTTGTTGCGCAAACGCGTGATGAGGTAGATGAAATTTCGGCCGTTTTCCAATCGCTGTTACAGTTGGCGCAGGTCGAAAATGGTGCCCTCAAGGAGCAGTTCGCGCCAGTAGATTTGGCGCAGCTCTGCCAGACGATGGTTGAAGTGTATGAGCCCACGGCGTCCCAGCGTAACCAAACCGTGATGTATACCGGACCTGATGAAGTGAGTGTTCAAGGTGAGAAGAATTTGTTGGGCCAACTAGTGGCCAATTTGATTGAAAACGCGCTGCGTCACACCGAAGAGGCTGCGCAGATTTCGGTGGCAATTGCGCAAACACCAAATGAGATCATACTCAGCGTCACGGACGATGGTCCGGGTATTCCTAAAAGCGAGTTTGATCGCGTCACGCAGAGGCTATATCGACTGGACCGTAGCAGGAACACACCAGGAAACGGATTGGGGCTTAGCCTTGTTGACGGTGTCGCGCGGCTTCACGGTGCTAATATGGAGCTGAATGATGCCGATCCGGGGCTGCGGGTGATCATTAAGTTTGCTACTTAAGTAATGGTGCAAACGTGGCGCTTATTCAAATTGCGCGCCAGTATGTCATCTTGAACTTGGGCGTGCAGCGGGCCAAGTTGCGCGCGAATTGATCGCAAAGGACGCCCTGTCATGAAGGCCATGCAAGTTACACAATACAATACTCCGCTGGTTCTCCAGAAATTGGACATGCCACAGGCAGCGCAGGGCGAAGTCGTCGTAGAAGTCGCGACTTGTGGTTTGAACTTTGGCGATACGCTATTGGTAAAAGGCAGCTATCAGGAAAAACCACAACTGCCCTTTACCCCCGGTATGGAACTGGCTGGTACAATTACAGCAATCGGAGACGGAGTGACCGGCATTAAGGTCGGTCAGCGTGTCGCGGCCTATAGTGGCGTTGGCGGCTTGGCTGAGTTTGCGGCCCTACGAGCAGACATTTGCGTGCCCTTGCCTGATGATATGTCATTTGAGGACGCAGCGGCCTTTTTGATCACTTACGGTACCAGCCATCTGGCGCTGGGCGCAAAAGCGGCATTGCAACCTGGTGAGCGTTTGTTGGTTTTGGGGGCTTCTGGCGGTGTTGGTCTGACGGCAGTTGAGTTGGGCCATCTGATGGGGGCTGAAGTAATTGCCTGCGCGCGTGGGGCAGAGAAACTGGCGATTTGTGCACAAAAAGGGGCCGATCACCTGATCGATTCAGACCATGCCGATATTCGCGACAGCGTTAAGGCACTGGGCGGAGCTGATGTGGTCTATGATCCCATTGGCGGTGCGCAGTTTGAGGCTGCGATGCGGGCCAGTAACCAAGGAGCGCGTTTGCTGCCCTTGGGGTTCGCCAGCGGAGACGTGCCGCAAATTCCTGCCAATATCCTGTTGGTGAAAAACATGACGGTTCTCGGCTTTTATTTGGGGGGCTTTGCCAAGCTGCATCCAAAAGCCATGGCACAAAGCTGCGAAACACTTATCCAATGGTATCTTGAAGGTAAGTTGAAACCCCATGTGAGCAACGTTCTTCCTTTGGGCGAGGCAAATGCTGGGTTGGACTTGCTGCGCACACGCAAGGCGACAGGGAAAGTTGTGATCAAGATCGGCGGTTAAAGCAGTGATGCTGATTCCGAATGGTATTTAGTGCCGTCTGGCGACAGGGCGGGGACTGATACGTTTTGCTTTGCTGCGTTCGCGGAAAAACACAAATAGGCCGGACGAGAGAATGAGCGCGATGCCTGTCCAAACCTCCCAAGTAGGAACATCGCCAAATATGATCAGCCCCCAAAAAACGGCCATAGGCAGGCCAATGTATTCAAAAGGCGCAACTGTGGCTGCATCGGCAAGGCGATAGGCCTGACTGAGACAATAGCCGATCAACGCACCGTTTACGCCCATTCCCAACAGGACCCATTGGTCTTCTGGGGCGGGCCAAACCCACGCACGTAACAAGAATTCCAGCGAGGCATTTGTGGTTTGCGTGGCAAACCGACCATCACCTGCAACAATGTAAAACCCGACCGAGACGACAATGAACGAGCCTTGGATATAAATCGCGAGGGCGGAAGCGGGTGCTTTGACGCCCAGTTTTCGTGTCATTAATTGATTGAGTGCATAAGTAAGCGCGGCCAGAACCGGCAGCAACAAAACGACCCGAGATACTGCGAGGGCCTCTGAAGGTTCCCAAGGGCGCTGCATGATAACTACGCCGATAAATCCCACAAAAACCGCCCCAAGGCGCAAAGGGCCAACCTTTTCTCCCAGTATTGGAATAGAAAGTAGCGTAATAAACAAAGGTGCGGCAAAGAATAGAGCCGTTGCATCAGCCAGTGGTATGACAGCAAGCGCCAGAAAGAACGACATGTTTGCAATCACTACCAAGATACCGCGCAAGAAGTGCAACCATGGCTGATCCGTACGCAATGCGGTTAGCCCGCCTTCAAAATACAAGAAGATAAAACTAACCAGCAAACCAATAAAAGAACGGAAAAACACGATTTGATGCAGCGGATAGCCGCTGGAGAGTTGCTTGATCAGCATGTCATTGAGGGAAATGCACAAAACCCCGAAAAGCACAAAAGCAATTGCGAGACCTGCACGGTTCGTTGGCACTGTCATTAGGGCACCTTCGTCAATCCCGTTGCAGCTGTCCAGAAAAATTCATAGCGTGCGATCAAATCAGATCAGGAGCCTACGACGATGCAGATGTCAGATACCCGCCAGATTGCTGCAACGCCAGCTCAAGTTTACGCAGCGCTGCTGAACCCAGAGATGCTTAAGGCTTGTGTGCCGGGTGCAACCGAAGTGGAAGGATCACCCGAAGCCGGATTTTTGGCGACAGTTGTTCAAAAGGTTGGGCCAGTTAAGGCGACATTTAAGGGTGAAGTAACGATTACGGATATGGTGCAAGACGTATCATTGCGGATTGACGGGGCAGGCAAGGGAGGCGCTGCAGGTTTTGCAAAGGGCGGCGCTGATGTGCGGGTTTCCCCCAGTGAGGGCGGTTGCGAACTTAGCTATGATGTTGAAGCTAAAGTGGGTGGGAAACTTGCGCAGCTGGGCAGCCGGATCATTGACGGGTTCGCCAAAAAGATGGCTGAGCAGTTTTTCAATAACCTTCAAGAAGCGCTTGAGGGACCAAAAGATGAAACCCCTGTGAAGAAGGGCTGGTTTGGCAAATCTAAATCGTAACGCACGGTACTACTTGTTGAGCTACTAAATTTCGGTCTAGTAGTCAGGTCTGAAATTGGAGACTTCTATGCCCCCTATTCTCGAAGTGATCGCCCTGCGCAAAGCTTATGCTGGGGGCTTTGAAGCGCTCAAAGGGGTTGATCTGACGATTCAAGAAGGTGAAATACTTGCACTCCTCGGACCGAATGGTGCGGGTAAGACAACACTTATTTCAACAGCTTGCGGGATAACTACGGCGACTTCGGGCAGCGTGCGCGTTGGTGGCCATGATACGGTCGAGGACTTTAGGGCGGCGCGTTCCATGATTGGTCTTGTGCCACAAGAGATCAACCTAGAGCCGTTCGAGCGTGTCCAAAACACTGTTAGGTTTTCGCGCGGCCTGTTCGGCAAATCTGCGAACCCGGCGTTGATTGAAAAAATCTTGCGGCAGCTTTCGCTGTGGGACAAACGAAACAGTCAAATTCGCGAATTATCAGGTGGTATGAAGCGCCGCGTGTTGATCGCAAAGGCCCTTAGCCACGAGCCTCGCGTGCTATTCCTTGATGAACCAACAGCAGGCGTAGACGTAGAGCTGCGCCGCGACATGTGGGAAATTGTGGCTGAACTGAAACGTGATGGCGTGACGATCATTTTGACCACGCATTACATCGAAGAGGCCGAAGCCATTGCTGACCGCATCGGTGTGATTGCTGGCGGGGAAATCCTGTTGGTGGAAGACAAGGATAAACTGATGGCGCGGATGGGCAAGAAGGAGCTGGAGGTTCAGCTCTCTGAACCCATCAGTGAAATTCCAGCCAGCCTGATTTCAGACGCGCTGCGTCTTAAAGAGGGGGGCACCGCGCTCATTTATTCTTACGACACCAAAAGTGAGCGCACCGGAATTACAAAGCTGCTGTCCGAAGTTGCGGCCTCAGGTTTGGTTCTACGAGATGTTGTCACGCGGCAATCCAGCCTTGAAGATATATTTGTGGACCTCGTCCATGAGGGAGATGCGCCATGAACTGGACCGCAGTTAAATCTATCTACATGTTCGAAATGGCGCGGTTTTTCCGAACCATTGCACAGAGCTTTATCTCACCGGTTTTATCGACTTCGCTGTATTTCGTGGTGTTCGGTGCTGCCATCGGCAGCCGTATCCAAGAGGTCGAGGGTATTTCTTACGCAGCGTTTATTGTGCCGGGCCTTATCATGCTTAGCGTGATCACGCAGTCGATCTCCAACGCGAGCTTTGGCATCTACTTTCCAAAGTTTATCGGTACAATTTTCGAACTGTTGTCGGCACCGGTGAACTTCCTTGAGATTGTTATGGGGTATGTGGGCGCTGCTGCGACTAAGGCGTTGTTTATTGGGGTGATTATCCTTGCGACTGCGTTCTTGTTTGTGGATTTGCAAATACAACATCCATTTGCAATGGTTGGCTTTTTGGTGCTCACATGCATCAGCTTTTCGCTGATGGGATTCATCATTGGCATCTGGGCGGGCAATTTTGAGCAATTACAGCTGGTGCCGTTGTTAATCGTCACGCCACTCGTCTTTTTGGGCGGTTCGTTCTATTCGATCTCGATGTTACCACCCGTTTGGCAGGTAATTTCCCATTTTAACCCAGTGGTTTACTTGATTTCCGGTTTCCGGTGGTCGTTCTTTGGCAGTGCGGATGTCTCGATAGGTGTTAGCCTGTTTGCAATCGCTGGCTTCACGGCACTGTGTCTGTCCGTGATCTGGTGGATATTCAAGACGGGCTGGCGCATCCGCCAATAAAATCGCGCGCCTCCTTGTTGCGGGGCGTGCACCACTCTACATGTGAATCCATGAAACAATGGCTCCCCTTTTTGAAAAGCGATCCGACCGTTGCCGTTATTCGGCTGTCGGGTACAATTGGTTCGGCAGGTCGCGGTGCGTTGAATGACGCAACTCTTGGACCTGTCATTGAAAAAGCGTTTTCAAAAGGCAAACCAGTTGCTGTCGCGCTTGAAGTAAATTCGCCCGGTGGCAGCCCTGTTCAATCCTCGCTGATAGGTGCGCGCATTCGGCGTCTTGCCGAGGAAAAGAATATTCCGGTTATCGCATTTGTTGAGGATGTCGCGGCATCAGGTGGTTATTGGCTTGCTGCGGCCGCTGACGAAATTTACGCTGATACATCATCTGTTGTGGGGTCTATTGGTGTCATTTCGGCTAGTTTTGGCTTGCACGAGTTGATGGAGAAAAACGGGGTGGAGCGGCGCGTTTATACGGCTGGTAACTCCAAATCCATGCTAGACCCTTTCCGCCCTGAAAAGCCCGAAGATGTTGCACGGCTCAAAGAGCTGTTGGAGGACATCCATGTTAATTTCAAAGAACACGTGACGACACGGCGTGCGGGTAAGCTGCCCGAAGGTCGCGATCTATTCACCGGAGAAATCTGGCTGGCGCGTAAGGCGATTGAAGTTGGCCTGATTGATGGCATTGGCCACATCAAACCACACCTGCAGGAACGGTTCGGCAAAAAAGTTAAGCTACGCCGCTATGGTGCAAAAAAGGGCATGCTTAGCCGGTTTGGTGCGCAGATTGTGGGTGATGCGCTTCACAGTGTAGAAGAACGTGCCCAATTTGCCCGGTTCGGCTTGTAATATGATCCTAAAGGTCGTTGCTCTTTTTCTTGTGTTTATCGGCGTACTTGGCTGGTTTGGGAAAATGCATTGGATCGGGGGGAAAACCCTGACTCAACGTAAGTGTAATTCATGCGGACGTTACCGCATTGGTAAAGGGCCCTGTGCCTGTGGAGGGAAGCGGGGATGATGACTGCGTGGTTGCTGTCTGGGCTTGGTCTGATCATTTTATTACTTGCTGGTGATGCGCTTGTAAAAGGTGCAGTGAACCTCAGCTTGCGGATTGGTATTCCGGCGTTGATTGTCAGCCTGACGATTGTTGCCTTCGGTACATCAGCTCCGGAGCTTCTAATCTCGATCAAGGCAGTACTAGATGATGTCCCCGGTATCGCGATGGGCAATGTCGTTGGATCGAACACAGCCAATATTCTGCTTGTCCTGGGCGTGCCCGCCTTACTTGCGACCATGCACACCTCTGAGTGCAATACACGAAAATCCTTTAATCACATGATCGCAGCAACGTTGCTGTTCATTGCTCTCGCTTACAGAGGTGTCTTTGACAAAATCTCAGCGGTTGCACTGTTGGTAGCCCTTGCGGCGATGTTGTTTGATGCGGCGCGTGATGCGCGTGCGCACCACAAGGCTGATTCAGCCTGCGCAACAAGTGAAGAAGATCTGGAAGGCGTTGATCCTGACATGCCAGGCTGGCGTATCGCGCTTTTCCTTGTGTTGGGAATGATTGGCCTGCCACTAGGAGCTAGCCTGCTGGTGGATAACGCCACGATCATCGCCAAGGAATTTGGCGTGAGCGATACAGTGATCGGCCTGACGCTGGTTGCGATTGGCACGTCACTGCCTGAGCTGGCAACAACGGTAATGGCCGCGCTACGGCGTCAGGCAGATGTGGCGCTGGGCAACGTTATCGGCTCCAACATGTTTAACCTTCTAGCGATCATTGGCATCGCGAGCTTCGTTGGTCCTATCGAGGTTGATCCCGCGTTCTTGCAATTTGACCTTTGGGTGATGTTGGGGGCCTCGCTGTTGTTGATCCCGTTTGTCTATCTTGGACAAAACCTCACGCGGATTTGGGGAATTGCGCTGACCGTACTATATGCCACGTATCTGTTTGTGGTTTTGGCTGGCTGAGGACTTCACATGAAACGAGCATTAGTTACCGGCGCGGGCAAGCGACTTGGCCGTGCAATGGCGTTGTATCTGGCGGATCGTGGTTTTGACGTTGCTGTGCATTATGCCAGTTCGGAAGACGCCGCAAACGAAGTTGTCGCCCAGATCAAATCAATGGGGCGTAATGCAGTGGCCTTGCAGGCGAACCTGCTTGAGATCGATGCGATGGAGGGGCTATTGCCCGCGGCTGTGGATGCACTGGGTGGGCCAATTACCTGTCTGGTGAACAACGCATCTATTTTTGAATATGACACCCTCTCAAGCGCGACGCGCGATAACTGGGACAGGCATATGAATTCCAACCTACGCGCTCCCTTTGTCCTAAGCCAAGCGATGGCTGCGCAGGGGTTGCAAGCGGAGGTGGATGAGACGGGTGAGCAGATTGCGACAGGTTTGATTGTGAACATGTTGGACCAGCGCGTTCGTAAACTCACGCCGGAGTTCATGACCTACACGCTTGCTAAGATGGGGCTGTGGGCCATGACACAAACAACGGCGCAAGCACTGGCACCTATGGTGCGGGTCAATGCCATCGGGCCGGGCCCAACGTTGAAAGGGAGCCGACAGTCTCAGGCTCACTTTGACGGGCAACGTGCTGCTACCATTCTAAAACGCGGGGCGAATGCGAGTGATATCATCGCAGCTTTGGGCTACTTCCTAGATGCGCCGGGCGTTACCGGACAGCTCCTGTGTGTGGATGGTGGGCAGCATTTAGGTTGGAAAACCCCTGATGTGTTGGGCATAGAGTGATTGAGGACGAATCAAAGTTTTGCACGGCGCGATAGTAAAGCTCTAAACTGTTACAAAATTTGCGTGTTAATCTGTTGTTTTACATAGGTGAAATATTAATATCGTTTAAAATCAGTGATTTAAGTTTGTGCCTAAAAATTAGACAAATTAACGAAGCATTTAGAATACAACGGAAAATTACGAACATCCGAAAGTTATAGACAGACTTATCCACAGGAAACGGGGACATGTTTTTAGTTGATACCGCTGCAAAAACGTGGAGCGAAATGGAGAATCGAACGTAGTGTCTGACTTGGATCAAACCCAACCTACCGGCTATGAGATTATTCATGCCTATCTCAAGACATTGGATAGCTCTCCGGGGGTATACCGGATGCTGGATAGTGAAAGCCGCGTCCTATACGTGGGCAAGGCGCGCAATCTGCGGGCCCGCGTCAGCAGCTATTCTCGCCCCACAGGGCACACGGCGCGCATCGCGCGGATGATCGACAACACGGCATCAATGATGTTTCTGACAACAAAGACTGAAACCGAAGCATTGCTGCTTGAACAGAACCTGATCAAACAGCTCAAGCCGAAATTCAACGTTCTGCTACGCGATGACAAGAGCTTTCCTAATATTCTGGTCACCAATGAGCACGGTTATCCCCAGATCAAAAAACATCGCGGTGCCAAAAAGGAAAAGGGATCGTATTACGGCCCATTTGCCAGCGCAGGCGCGGTGAATCGAACGCTAAACCAATTGCAGCGCGTGTTCCTTTTGCGCGATTGCACGAATTCACAATTTGAATCGCGCACACGTCCCTGCTTGCAATACCAGATAAAGCGTTGCTCGGCCCCTTGCGTGGGAAAAATCAGCGCAGAAGAATACGGTCAAACGGTGCGGGATGCGCAAAAATTCCTCACTGGCAAGAGCACGGGCATCCAAACGCGCTTGGCCGAGGAAATGTCTAAAGCTTCAGAGGAGATGGAGTTTGAGCGCGCGGCTGCTCTACGGGACCGGATCAAGGCGCTGACACAGGTTCAGACAGCGCAAGGGATCAATCCTAAAGGAGTTGCGGAAGCGGACATCATCGCGTTGCATATGGCAGACGGGCAAGCCTGTGTGCAGGTGTTCTTCATCCGCTCAGGTCAAAACTGGGGCAACCACGATTACTACCCGCGTGTGGGTGATGATGTGGATGCGGCAGAGGTGCTAGAGGCATTCATCGGTCAGTTTTATGACCAACGTGAACCACCCCGCCAGCTGCTGCTGAGCAATGAGATCGAAAACATCGAACTGATGGCAGATGCGCTTGCAACCAAGATCGACCGCAAGGTCGAGGTGCTGGTGCCTCAACGCGGTGAAAAGGCTGAGTTGGTTGATGGTGCGTTGCGTAATGCCCGTGAAAGCCTCGCGCGGAAGATGGCGGAAAGCGCAAATCAGAAGAAACTTCTTAAAGGGCTAGCAGAAGCATTTGAGTTGCCGAAATCGCCCGAGCGGATCGAAATCTATGATAACTCCCACATTCAGGGTGCATTTGCCGTTGGTGCAATGGTGGTCGCTGGCGCTGAAGGAATGATCAAAAATCAGTACCGAAAATTCAATATTCGTGGTGAAGACCTCACTCCGGGTGATGACTTTGGTATGATGAAAGAGGTGCTAACGCGCCGCTTTAAACGCCTGATAAAAGAAGATCCTGAGCGCAAAGAAGGGCATTGGCCTGATCTACTACTAATTGATGGCGGTGCGGGGCAGGTGAGTGCTGTGCGTGATATCATGCATGAGTTCGGTGTTGATGACATCCCTATGGTAGGTGTTGCAAAGGGCTTGGAACGCGATGCGGGCAAAGAAGAATTTCACCGCACGGGCAAACGGGTCATGGCGCTACGACACAATGATCCAGTGTTATACTTTGTGCAGCGCATGCGGGATGAGGCACACAGATTTGCAATCGGGACACACCGTGCCAAGCGGGCCAAGTCAGTAGGGGCGACGCCTCTGGATGATGTGCCAGGCGTTGGTGCGACACGTAAGCGCGCCTTGTTAGCGCATTTTGGTTCGGCAAAAGCAGTTGCGCGCGCGAATTTGCATGATCTAAAGGCCGTTGACGGGGTCTCCGATACGTTGGCAGATACGATCTATGCCTATTTCCACGAAAGGGGCTGATCGCAATTGCTTGCCTATGTTTCACTGTCGTTGGGGTTCGTGCTTTTACGTTCTAAGCGTGCGGTGTAGGGTGTAAATATGAACTGGAATGTACCAAATATCCTTACTGTCCTTCGCTTGTTGGCTGCGCCTTGTGTCGCCGTCATGTTTTTGTATTTCACGCGGCCCTATGCAGATTGGTTTGCGTTGATGTTATTTGTCTCTGCGGCAGCCACCGACTGGATTGACGGGTATTTAGCGCGCGCATGGAAGCAAGAGACGAAACTGGGTGCAATGCTGGATCCTATTGCCGATAAGGCGATGGTTGTTATCGCATTGATGGTCATCATCGGCTTTTCCAGCTGGTCTCCGTGGCTCATTTTGCCTGCGACTGTCATTCTGTTTCGTGAAGTTTTCGTGTCGGGACTACGGGAGTATCTGGGTGACACCGCGGGTACGTTGAAGGTAACTAAACTGGCCAAATGGAAGACTGCGCTGCAAATGACGGCTATTGCTGTTCTGTTCGGTCAGGGCGTGTTTGAGCATTACTTCGGGATGAGCATTTATGGCATGGACAACAGCATGGTTCAGGCGATCTTGACTGGTGCAGAAGAAGACGTTCTGGGTCTTGGCTGGAAGGCTGAAGCCATGGAGTGGTCTGGCCGGATTGGCCTTTGGTTGTTATGGTTGGCTGCTGGCCTGACCGCGATAACGGGATGGGACTATCTGATGAAAGCAGCCCCATATCTTAAGGAAAACCGTTGATGAATGTATTGTATTTCGCATGGGTGCGTGAACGTATCGGTATGCCCCGAGAGGTGATCGAGACAAAAGCGGCTACTGTGAATGAACTTGTCACAGAGCTGAGTGCGCGCGAGGAGCGGTATGCAGCGGCCTTTGAGGACATCAGCGCATTGCGTGTGGCATTGGATCAGGAACTGTCTGACTTTGACGCCTCCCTTGAAGGTGTTCGTGAGGTTGCCTTCTTTCCACCAATGACAGGCGGATAGGATGCGTATTTCGGTCCAACATGAACCATTTGACTTAGGCGTTGAAAGCACGGCGTTTGCTTCAGGGCATAGTGATATGGGTGCCATCGTGACCTTTACTGGTATCGTGCGCGACCTTCCGGACGATCCTATGGACGCGATGGAGATCGAACATTATCCGGGGATGACCGAAAAAGCGATCGAAGCGATGGCGGAAGACGCCAAAATGCGGTTCTCGTTGGGAGATGTTTTGGTTATCCATCGTCACGGACGGTTGCAACCGGGTGAGATGATCATGATGGTGGCCACTGCTGCGCGCCACCGCAAAGACGCGTTTGAGGCAGCGACATTTCTGATGGATTATCTCAAGTCCCGCGCGCCGTTTTGGAAACGCGAAATTTCTGCATCTGGTGTGGCTTGGGTTGCATCCAAGGAAGAAGACGAGACGGCGTTGGCGCGCTGGTAAGCCAGCAACTGACAAACCGTTGATCCACATCAAGGCGGCCTGTCAAGAGGGGTGATATGGTCTGAGGATCATCCCAAAGGAGGGCAATTATGATTTCTTCAATTGTTGTTGGCGTAGATGGTTCAGACGCTGCAGGGCGGGCATTGCGGTTCGCCTGTGAGATCGCAAAACAATTTGGCGCGACCCTACAGATCTCCCATTCTCCGCGAGATGAAACAGTCACCTACGCAGCAGAGGCCATATCGGGATTTTATGTGGGACCAAACGTCGCTCACAAAGAAGTCCTGCGCGAGGCGGCGGATAAGTTGATCAGAAAAGCACAGGCAATTGCCTTGGAACAAGGAATAGAGGATGTCAGTGTTCACATTGGCGAGGGTGATCCGGGGCGGGATTTGCTGGCAATTGCAAAATCAGTTGATGCTGATTTGATTGTCACTGGTCGACGCGGATTGGGAGATTTAGGTGCTTTTGTATTGGGCAGCACATCCCATCAAATCAGCAAGCAAGCGCACTGTGCTTGCATGACTGTCCCTTAGGTAAATTACTCTGCGCGCGGGCTTTCAATGTAGGCGCGCATTTCTTCGGCCTCATGACGAGCATCGCGTAGGCCGTCCATTGCAGCACGCAATTCTGCTTCGGTCTGGGCCAACTGATTGGTCAGTTCGGCCTCGCGTTGTTGAAGATAGGTGATCGCCTGATCACGCGTTTCTTCGGCTTCATGCAGCTCTTGGCTCATGCGGTCCAATTGGGCCACATCATCAGCTGCGACACGCGTAAAGCGGTGCAGGAGCCAGTTTGCAAACCACCCCATGCAAAACGCTACAAATAGAATGACGGCAGTCGCGAGGACAAATTCAAATCGGCTCATTCGGATGCGCTTTCTTCAGTGGTCGTATCAGGTGCTGTATCACCGTTTTCGGCGGCGTTTTCCAGCGTTGTTTCTTCTGGTGTTTTAACTGTTTTAGGACGGACCAGACGGAATTCGATGCGGCGGTTGGCTTCGCGGCCCGCTTCGGTGCCATTATCAGCAACAGGGTTTTTCTCTCCGTACCCGACGGCCTTGAATGATCCGGTAGCAACACGGCGCGCGCGCAGCTCGTTCAGAACCGATTCTGACCGGCTTTGGCTTAGGGCGAGGTTCATCTCTTCGCGGCCTTGGCTGTCAGTATACCCTTGGATTTCAAGGCGCAGATCGCCGCATCGTTTCAAGATGGTGGCGATGTCATCCATCGTGCCCAGTGCAGAAGAATCAATTGTCGCTGAGCCGGGTTCAAAGTTAATCTTGCCTGCAGCAACAATGGCGCCAATCTCGGCTTCGCATTCATCTGGTGTTGGAAGGCCTAACACCGGATCCAACTTCTTTTGGTAGGTGACGTTTACATCAAATGCACTGCCTTCGCCCAATTTTCCAGCTAGCAACGATGTAATCTCGGTAGAAGCGTCAGGGTTGCCTGTGTTGCCCGTTAGAACAAGGACCTCGGGTGTGACCGTGACCGCACCATTGCTGAGTTGGCTTAGGCCTTCGAGGCCGGCAAGGACACGCGTTGCCCAGTCAAGCGGCAGATCATCAACAATGCGCGTGGCGGTGTACACATTGTCTGACCCAAATCGCGCCTTGGCAAAACTGGTGGTGAGTTCACGTAGCGCATTATCATTTACGCGGCCCCGCAGTTGTACTTGCCCCTCAGGGCTGAGGGTTGCTGTGAACTCGGGGGGGCCAGCGTTTGGGTCTTGTTCTTGGGGCAGTTTAGCCTGAAGCGCAAAAACGGGTGGCAGCGCATTTTCCAACTCACCGACGACTTTGTCGAACTCGGATTGGGTTGTTTCCGCAGTAGCAATAAGTGAAATATCTGCATCAGCAATGGTGATTGATCCTGCGCCCAACTTGGTGATAGCGTTGATTGATGCGGTTACGGCATCTGCCCAGCGAGGGCTAGGAACGCCAAGACCAACGGTACAACGCGGATTAACCGCACCTGCTGCTTTGCCTGCACTGATGATGCGCTCCGCCGCGAGTTCTGTATCCGCCGAACAAGCATCAAAGCTGGTACCATCTTCGGTGATTTGGAAACGGGTGGTAAAAGGTGTGATAACTGGGCGTGGAGCAGATACGTTCAAATCCAGAGTGACCTGATCCGGCACCATCCGCCTCAGGTTTTGCTCCAGGCGTGCTTTTTCAGGGGCGCTGTTTGTAATCGCTGTAATCGCCACGTGCTGGGCTTTTACGGATACTTTGGCACGAGGCAGGCTGCTCATCGCGGTCAGTGCGAATTCCAATGACCGTTCCCAGCCGTCTGGGGCTGGGTAATCTGCGGTTTCCAGCAAGTCGGTGACGCCATTTGAACCAGCAAGGCTGTTAAAGCGCGAAATCACATAGTCGCGGTCTGTGCTGGTCGGGATTAGGCCAATTACAGATAAGCCGCTGTCGTTGCGCAGAATTTCGGCAGAAAATTTAGGGGCAGCAAGGGCCTCTTGGGCTGCGACGCCCATGTCATCAATCACCCTCGCGGCGTCAACAACGGAACCTGCTGTTGTCAGGGCTGAAAACCGTACTGCTTCGGTTGGGGCAATACCAGATAGCGAAACCTGAAGCCCGTTCGCCTCAACCTCAGCCCATGTCATACCTTTATCATCCAGCGCGTCACGTACGCTGATTTCAGAGGAATCCTCGATCAAGCTAACAGAGAAGTTGGCGGCGACAAGACATACAACCGCGGCAGCGGCAAATGTCAGGAAAATCGTGAGCATGGAAGAGAGGCGCATGGGCACTTTCGTAATAGTTCAAGAATTAAGCAAGGGTGTACGCCGCCGCCGCCCTTGGTGCAATCAAAGGAGTAGGGCTGCGGCGAAAAACAGCAGCGGGATCATGCCAGTGTCTCGGTTAACGCGAAACAATTGCAGCATTTTCCCGGAATCGTGGATGTCTAATCCGCGTAATTGCCATGCCATGTGCCATCCCATTGCCCAAGGTCCGCAAATTGCTACAGCGAGGGCAAGAACAGATGCGTTTGGCAAAGCGGCATAGATGACTGCAATGCCCATAAGTCCAACGGTACCCATCAAAAAACGACGCAGCCATTGACCTGAATTTTCACCAAACAGCCTTGCTGTGGATTTCACTCCGATCAAGGCATCATCTTCGGTATCTTGGTGGGCGTAAATTGTATCGTAGAACAAGGTCCACGATATTCCGGCAAGGTACAAGACTACTGCTGGTGCATCCAATCGGCCCGTGTGTGCGGTCCAGGCCAGCAGGGCACCCCAGTTGAATGCAAGCCCTAGGAAGGCCTGTGGCCACCACGTAAAGCGTTTTGCAAAAGGATAAATCGCAACAGGGATCAAGGCGAGAACACCAAGGCGGATCGCAGCTGTATTAAACGTTAGCAGGACCGCGAATGACACAAGCGCCTGTAAGCCCATCCATAGTACGGCGCCTTTTGTGCTGACCAGACCGGAGGGAATAGGGCGTGAGCGCGTGCGGGCGACCTGTGCGTCAATGTCGCGGTCAGATATGTCATTCCACGTACAACCAGCGCCGCGCATCAGGAATGATCCGATGGCGCAACCAACAAAAATCCACAGGTCAAACCATTTAGGTTGGCCGTCATAAAGCATCGCAAGCGCAAGACCCCACCAACACGGAAGGAGCAACAACCATGTGCCAATCGGGCGATCTGCGCGGCTTAGGCGTAGATATGGGCGTGTTTTTGCAGGCGCATAGCGGTCTACCCAATTGCCTGTATACGCATCAGCGACCATTCCATCGTCGCTCGGGTCTGGTGATGGGGCGTTGTCTTGCATATATCCATCCTTATGAACGCGAAAATTAGACTTTATGTAGAGCACCCTTTGGGTGCGGGGCAATCAGTTCCTTTGGATCGGGGGCAGGCACATTATCTTTTTGGGGTAATGCGACAGGCTATCGGTGGGCAGGTATTGCTGTTTAACGGGCAAGACGGCGAATGGCGCGCGCGCATTGCCGAGGCTGGTAAACGCGGTGGCGTGCTGACATGCGAAGAGCAGACCAAGCCGTTGCAAATGCCCCCCGATCTTTGGTTGTGTTTCGCGCCGATTAAAAAAGCCCGTACAGATTTCATTGTGGAAAAAGCTACCGAAATGGGGGCGGCGCAGATCGTGCCGATGCAGACCGAGTTCACCAACTCCGGTCGCATTCAACGTGACCGGTTGCAAGCCCATGCTGTTGAGGCCGCGGAGCAATGTGGGGGCACCAATGTGCCCCACGTGGGTGAAATGGTCCGCTTTGACAGGTTGCTGCATGATTGGGAATCAAACCGCCAGATCATGTTTTGTGATGAGGCGCTGGCTGTTTCGGGCGTGTCGCAGAGCCTTGAAGGTGAGGGGCCATGGGCCATTTTTATCGGGCCAGAAGGAGGATTTTCGGATGCTGAACGCAAGCGGTTGCATGGGCTAGGTCACGCAACGGCGGTGTCGCTTGGTCCTCGCATCTTGCGTGCGGATACTGCTGCCGTCGCTGCCATGACAATTTGGCAACAAGCGTTAGGAGACTGGCTGTGAACGCCCAGCATCCAAGTTTACGAAAAACGGGCATCGGTGATGCGGCAAACCTTGAAACATTCCTGAGCCAATATCCCGAAACTTCGATGTTTTTGCGCGGCAATCTGGCAGCGCATGGTTTGGGTCGTTCGAATCATCGGCACGCAACAACCTATTGGGTGCGTGAATCGCAAGGTGTTGATGCCGTCGTGGCATGCACCAATGGCGGCTATTTGATGTGTCAGGTGCCAAATGGCGATGCTTCCTTTTGGGCTTCTGCTTCCCTTGCGATCAGGGGCCGAAAGATTGCTGGCATTACCGGAGTTCCGACACAGGTGAACGCATGGGCAGATGCGTTGGGTCTGGGACGAGATCAGTTTTCGGTGAAAGAAACCGAGCCGCTGTACCGATTGGGGTTGGAAGATATCTTATTCCCCGAACTGATTGGGCTGGTCCTACGCAAGCCGCAAGAATCTGACAGGGAAATGTTGGTGGATTGGTTTGAGGGCGATGCCAGAGATACTGGGATTACTCCGACAGATGGTGCCTCCAGCGTTGTTGCCGCCGCAGTATTTTCAGCCCATGATGCCGCGCGGATATTGGAACGTGATGGCGTTGCTGTCGCGATGACTTCATTGAATGCGCGTGTAGATGAGACGGTTCAGATTGGCGGGGTTTATGTTCCCTTAGCGCTCAGGGGGCAGGGCTTGGCTGGGGCGATGGTTGCGGCACAATTGTCCGAGCTGCGGAAAGCAGGCACAACGACAGCTATTCTTTTTGCCGCTAACGCGGCTGCCGCGCGTGCCTATGAACGTATCGGTTTTAAGCGCGTTGGTGATTACGAAATTGCCCTGCTCAAAACACCCTTTGAGGTGAAAGGAAGCCATGATGTTTTTCAGACCTGAAGCAAAGGCCGCCCTATGGCGATGGCGCGAAGTTTTGATCGCTATCGGTCTGGGGCTGTTAGGCCTTTGGTGGATCATGGGACCCGGGCGTTTGTTGGCGTTGCCGGGATGGGCGCTGGTTTTGGCTGGTGGTGCACTTGGGCTGGTTGGTGTGCAGCGCGCACGGTTTCGCGGGGCTGGTGATGGGCCAGGTGCTGTGCATGTTGATGAGGGGCAGGTTTCGTATTTCGGGCCTCTCACCGGTGGGGTTGTCGCGCTCACTGCGTTAGAGCGGTTAAGCCTTGATGCCACTATGAACCCTGCGCACTGGCGGCTTGAGTCTGCTGGACAAGATGCCGTTCTAATCCCTGTAAATGCTGCTGGTTCGGACGCGTTATTTGATGCTTTTGCGACCTTGCCGGGGCTACGCACAGAGCGCATGCTAGCAGAACTGCGCGCAGGGCGCAGGCACGCAGTTGTGATTTGGGAACGCTCCCCCTTGCGTCCCGCCCATGCGTTACTGCATTGACGACATAGAGAATCTCCGCAAGGTTGCGGAACACACCAATAGCGGAGCGTATCGATGTCCATTCCACAATCTGGCGGCGGCCCGATCGAACATTTTGACCAATTGGCAGAGTTTCTTGCCGATGGATGTAAGCCCAAAGAACAGTGGCGCATCGGAACTGAACATGAAAAGTTTGGCTACTGCAAAGACACGTTAAAGCCACTCCCCTATGAGGGTGAGCGCTCTATTCGGGTGATGCTAGAAGGGCTGCGTGACCGCCATGGTTGGACTCCAGTAGAAGAAGCTGGAAAGCTGATCGGTCTGGAAAAGGATGGCGCGAATGTCTCTCTTGAACCGGGTGGCCAGTTGGAGCTATCTGGTGCACCAGTTGAGACCATCCACGAGACCTGTGACGAAGTGAACACCCACCTGCGCGAAGTGCAGGATGTTGCCGACGAAATCGGCGTAGGTTGGATTGGTCTGGGGGCTGCGCCGATTTGGACCCATGAACAGATGGATTTGATGCCCAAGGGCCGCTACAACCTCATGAACGATTACATGACCAAGGTTGGAACAATGGGCCGCGTTATGATGCGCCGGACCTGTACGGTTCAGGTGAACCTCGATTTCGGATCAGAGGCAGATATGGTGCAAAAGATGCGTGTGGCAGTTGCCTTGCAACCTGTTGCCACCGCGTTGTTTGCGAATTCGCCCTTCTTTGAGGGTAAATTGAATGGTCACAAGTCATGGCGGAGCCGCGTATGGCGTGATCTTGATCCTGCGCGTACTGGCACGATTCCTTTCATTTTCGAAAAGGGATTTGGCTTTGAAGCGTGGGTGAATTACGCGCTCGATGTGCCGATGTATTTTGTCTACCGCGATGGGAAATACATTGATGCGCTGGGCATGAGTTTCCGCGACTTTATGGTCGGGAAACTGCCTGCGCTGCCCGGTGAAACGCCGACGCTCAGCGATTGGGCGGATCATCTTACCACTGCCTTCCCGGAAGCACGGATGAAGAAATACATTGAGATGCGCGGCGCAGATGGCGGCCCATGGCGTCGTCTATGTGCGTTGCCAGCGTATTGGGTCGGGCTGATGTACGATCAATCCGCACTGGATGGTGCATGGGATTTGGTCAAAGACTGGGATGCAGAAACCCGAGAAGAGTTGCGCGTTGCTGCGTCAGTTGACGGATTACAGGCGCAAGTGAACGGGATCAAAATGATTGATCTTGCACGCGAAACTGTCGCCCTTTCCGAGGCTGGCCTGAAAGCACGTGCACGCAGCGGTGCAGGTGGGCTTGTGCCAGACGAGACACATTTCCTAAATGCGCTGAAAGAAAGTGTCGAGACCGGAAAAACACCCGCTGATGAGCTTATCGATTGCTATAATGGCGAGTGGAATGGCGACCTAAGCCGGATTTACTCCGAGTTTTCCTACTAGGACGATATTCAAACGCTCGCAGCCGGTTTCAGGACATGGCTGCGATAATAATCTGACACTTCCGCCTTGCGTGCGGCCTGCTGTGCTGGCGTCACTGGTTTGTCTTTTTCAAACAATAGGGCATAGCCTTGCATGGCGCGTTGGTGGGCATCTTGTGTCACTGGTGCGCCTGTTGCGTTAACGGGTGTCGCCTGTTTGGCCGCTCCATAGATGCTGGGGGACGTGTTTGAAGGAAGAACATACATCACCAGCAAAACCAGCCCTCCGACCATTGGAATAAAATTGAGCAAAACCCAAAAGCCGGAAAACCCTGCATCGTGAAGGCGACGGACAGACAAGCTGATCAATGGGATGAGTGTGATTATGCCCACGTACAATGATGAAAAGTCGGAGGTGCTAAGGGAGAACAACCCTAGGTCGCCTTGTTCTTCAACAACTTTTGCTACCATCATGGCATCAAGTACCCAAGCGATAATAGACGCGATGATTAGGGCGGTATAGGGCCACCAGAATTCAGAGCGTGTTGACCGACCAGAAAAGTTGAAGATGTTTACAAGCGCTTGCGTGAGGGCTGTGAATGGTCCGGTCATGGTGTGTTTCCTTTTTGCGTACGTGCACTTTGTAGGCCGCGCGTGGCGCAAAAAGGGGCGAAATATGGCAAATTGGTGGTCAAAACGAAAACAGGCCAACCATTTAGGCTGACCCGTTGCTGCATTATTACAATCGGTCATGCGGCGGCGGTAACATTTACCTTGTTAGCCGCATCCTGCATAACGGCGCGAAGGGTGCCGACGGCCTGAGTGAAACCCAACCCAAGGCATAGTGCGGCAAACCCAAGCGCGGCGAGAAAACCAACCAGAGGCGCATCGGCCAACAGTGGCAATACCGCTCCGATCAGAACGACACCACCTGCGCCGATGGCTGCAAATCCGGTGGCGACGGTGACAGCCGCAGCGCGAACACTTGGGCCGCTGTCTGGGCATTCGCCTAACATGGTGCCGATGCGCAAGATCATGGCGGCAAGGGCGGTTAAGGCTCCGAAACCCAGAGCGATATAAAGAACAGCAAGTACAATCATTGGTTCGTTCCTTTTTGTTGATTGTGTCGAGAGTTACATGCGTCGCGGTTTGGCAAAGAAGTCTCGACGCAGATGTTGGTAGATCCGGCCAAAGCAGTAGGCCCAAGCGGCCGCAAAAAACATACAAAATCCGATTGAATAAATGCCGATGAGAAGGAGTTCCTCATCGCTAATGGCAGCAGAGATCAGGATAGTTAGTGGGGCCAAAAACCCTATGACTTTAAGGCTGAGAAAACCCAATGCACTTGGATCACCATCATGATTACGTAAGTACCAAAGCAATACAGGTGTGCCAACAACGAGGTAAATTGGCCCTCCTAAAATCAGAGCAAAGACAGGAATTAAGAGGGCCCAGAAACTGAGGGCCGTAAACAGCAACGGTCCTCCGATCAGAGCGATAAAGAAAGCCACCGGATCGATGATATAGCGAGGCGGATAGGGAACCTGCGGAGGGGTGGTGAGCATCTGCATGGAGTTACCTTTCTTTGAGCGGTAAGTCGTTGATAAGTTTTAGTAAGGGCGTTTCTATGATGCGCGCTTTCATCTTGTAATTTTCACAAATTTCTGTCATTAGAGAAATTCCAAGTCAAAAGTTTTAGCTGTCTTTGCTCTTTGGCAAAAAGCGGGCGATGCGGCCGCCTAATTTGATGGCGGCCATCTGGACCGAGCGGGGCAGGCGCGTGACATCGGTGTACCAACTGTCAAACATCTGCATTGTCTCTAACGTTTCTTTGATTCGCGCTTTGACGGCAGGGGGCGTCGCGTCTTGTTCTGCTTCGCGCTGGACCTCTTCGAGGGCGCGCAGGGTGGGAACGTATTCCCGTTCGCGGCGGCTTTCGATTACGGTGGTGGTTAGATCAAACATATCGCGGATTGATGTGAAATGATCACGGCGATCCCCCAGCTTGCGCTGGGATTTGACCATCCCGAGGCTTTGTAATTCCTTGAGGCCATTGGACACGTTTGAACGCGCAAGATTGAGAAGCTCACAAATTTCATCTGCGCTAAGAGGATCAGGGACGATATGCAAAAGGGCGTGGATTTGTGCCACAGAACGGTTGGTGCCCCATTTTGCACCCATGTCGCCCCAGTGGAGGATAAAGTTCTGCATGGCCGGTGTTAGATGCATTGGAGCGACTCATTCTTTAATTTCTGTAAATACAGAAATATCAGAAATGACTGGCCGTGCAAGTAATTTCTGTCATGACAGAAATAAAAGAAAAAAGGTCAATTTTTGCGATTAAGGTTCAGGCTGAAAAGGCCGGAGGAAATCTTGATCTTGTCCAGCGATTGCTGAGTTCCCGCAACATCATAGCTCAATAACATTTTAGCGGACGAAATGCGCAACGGTGACAGATGTCCTGGTCCTGCGATTACTTTGTAGCTCATGGAGCAGGTTAGAGCCGAAGCTGATTTCTGACTGGAAGTAGGTCTGAGTGCGATAACGCGCCGGCCATCGTACATGCGCATCGCAACTGGGCATCCTTCTGCATTGATCAATCGCGCAATTGCACGAATGGGATCAATCACACCAGATTGAACTTGTGCGGCGTCCGATTGGTCGGTTTGCTCACCAATTGGTGTAACGGTAGTGCTTGTCGCCTTGCCTTTGATGATCTCAACAGTAACAACACGTTGTTTGCGCGAGGATTTGCTTTCACCGACAAAAGTACTGCTTTGGGTTGATCCGGCGCTGGTGCCTTTGAAAGTCCCGTTGAAGACGCCTAGCGGCGTATTATCAAGGGTCGAGGTCAGCGTGCTGTTTCGGCCGCTTTTGGAATAGGTCAGTTTTCCAAGGGCCTTGCTGCCCAGAGAAACATCAAAGATCTCTGCACTCGCGGGTGCGGTTAAGGTCATTGCACAAATGAAGGCTAAAAATTTCATTGTGTCATCTCCGGTTCCGATTGGTCGTGCGTGACAAAAGCCTTGGGCATAGCTGGATAATTTTAAAAAAGGGTGGTTGTAGCAGTCATAGACGCAAACCCGCTCACCCTTTTTGGCCGATCTTCGGTTCTGTTCCTGCTTTGATACGGGCAATGTTGCCGCGATGGCGCCAAACGGTGATTATTGTGAGGACCACACACAGCAGATAGGCGCTGCCGTATCCGGTCAGTACAATCAAAATGCTGGAGGCCGCTGCAGCCACCAGCCCACCCATAGACGATATGCGGGTTATCGCCACCGCAAGCAGCCAAGTCAGACAGGCGGCAATGCCTACAGGCCATGCCAACGCCAGTAGAATACCTAAGAAAGTTGCGACACCCTTGCCACCTTTGAATTTTAGCCAAACTGGGTAGCAATGGCCGATCATCGCAGCGAGGGCGACAATTTGCGCAGCATCTTCGCCAGCAAATTTGCGCGCGATCAGCAGTGCAACAGCGCCTTTGGCACCGTCCAAGATCAACGTGGCGGCTGCCGCAGGCTTTGATCCAGTTCGCAGCACGTTGGTTGCACCGATATTGCCAGATCCGATGTCGCGCAGATCGCCCAACCCCATGAGGCGGGCAACAACCACGCCAAAGGGAATTGACCCAATCAGATAGCCAAAGACGGCCCAAAGCAGCAAAATCATCAAGGTGTTTTCAATTACTGGCATGAGAATTCTTCCACATTAAACTTCATAAACACAGGTGCCGGCGACATAGGTTGATAGAACCTTACCCTGCATTCTAACCCCGTCAAACGGCGTATTGCGTGATTTTGATCGTAGTGTGGCGCGGTCCATGACAAACGGTGCATGGGGGTCAAATAACACAAGATCAGCAGGCGCACCGACTTCTAGACGACCCGAGGGTAGCCCCAAACGTTGTGCTGGATTAAATGACAGTGCCCGCCACAGCTGGGACAAAGTGATCATTTCAGAGTGCCACAAACGCAAGGCGGCTGGTAACAACGTTTCAAGGCCGACCGCGCCGGATGCAGCTTCTTCGAACGGCAGGCGTTTGCTTTCTTCGTCTTGCGGAGTGTGCATGGAGCAAATGATATCGATCAGGCCGCTCGCGACGGCCTCGACCATGGCAATACGGTCGTCCTCATCCCGCAAGGGCGGCTTTAGCTTAAAGAATGTGCGGTAATCAGCGATATCAAGCGCGTTCAGTGTAAGGTGGTGGATGCCAATGCCTGCAGTGACATCCAGCCCGTTGGCTTTGGCCCGCGCCAGCGCTGGCAGGGCACGAGATGTTGTGATCTGATCAGCGTGATACCGCGCGTTTGTCATCTCGACCAAAGCGATATCGCGGTCTAGCCCCATGCGTTCAGCCATTGGTGAAACAGCAGGTAGACCGCGCAATGATGCGAATTTTCCTGATGTAGCGGCCGCACCACGGCTTAGAATTGGCTCCTGTGGGTGGGCAATAACCAGCGCGCCAAGGCTGCGCGCATAGGTCAACGCACGGGAAAATACCTTTGTATCGGTGACCACATGATCACAGTCGGTAAAGGCAACAGCGCCCGCATCCATTAAGAAGCTGATCTCGGTCATCTCGCGGCCTGCGCGCCCCTTAGTGAGGGCAGCCATTGGCATCACGTTTACCGGTGCGGCCTCATTGGCGCGGCGTGTCACAAACTCTAGCGTTTCTGGGTTATCGATGGTCGGGTCCGTGTCAGGGCGAGTGATCATGGTTGTCACGCCGCCTTTGGCTGCAGCCAATCCTGCGGAACGATAGCTTTCTTTATGCCGCTCGCCAGGTTCGCATACCTTTACACCTAAATCTACAATGCCAGGTGCGAGGTATTTGCCCGCGCAGTCAATGATCTCGCCCTTGGGGTTTGCCAACCCACCTGCTGTCACGGCAGTGATCCGCCCTTCATGCACGCTAACGGAACCATTAAATTCGGTCCCTGCGTCGGGATCAATCAGAGTGGCGTTGATGAAGTGGAGTGTCATGACGTCTCTTTCTGAAGCTGCCGCATGAGGTGGTATATTTTTTCAATTTGGTCAATGCGTTTGAATTGTGGAGGCTGTACGTTCCTGCAAGGAGGGGCCTTTGCTTCCTTAGCTGTATTCCCCAACTGATCGTTCATGGTGAAAGGCGCCCGCGTGCGGCGAGGATTTGTGCGGCAACATCTGACGGATCATCCACATAAGGAATGCGCACTCGTAGGCCGCCCTTAAGAAAGACAATAACCGTCCAGCCCAGCCGTTTGCGAACATCAACGATGTCGGCCAAAGGAATGCGGACTTCGCCCTCAGGCCCATGATGGAAAAGCGCATCCGAGCGAAGCAACCATTGGTTCTGTTTTGCAGCACGCCACCGTGCGGGGTCTTCAAAGGCTACGTTATAGGCTAACGCGAGGACCGGGCCGACATAAAGCGCCTGCCAATACCCAGTTGTTGCACCAATCACCCAGCCTGCCAAAGCAACAATGGTTAGTGTTAAGAGGCCAACAATGATCGTACGGCGCATGAAAACGCGCAGCGCAGGTTGCCATGCAGCCAGCGCGTCGCTGCTCATCCGGCCATCCAAACCATGCCGCCCGCAACGGCAAAAGCCACCAACAAGGCCACCGTTGCTACGCGACCGGACATTTTTGGATCGGGTTTAGGTTCTTTCATCGTAATATCCACCATATCAAAAGAAGGACTGCCAGCACAGTCAAAGCTGTTAATGCGCTGCCCACGCGCGAACGGGGCGGGGCCTTGGGCGCTTTCGTCGCGCCAGAGTATGGTTCAGCAGACGTGGAGGCGATCGAGGCTGCTGTACTTGCTGCTTTGGGTTCTGTGTAGGTTCCGATCAGGGTCAAATCAGCGCTGACATTCAGGGAAACATCGCCATCGTTGCTGATGCGGGAAAATAGCAGCAATACATACCCGTCAAGTGCGTCAAGCCGCCTGCGGTCCGTTCGAACGGTATCTGTGTCGATGTCATACCCGTCAGTAAGGTAGGTTGGTAATCCAACACCCTCCAAATCTGAGATCGCAAAAAGTTCAATGTCCTCTGAGTTCACCACATGGGACAACAATTCGGAGGCGAGTTCAGCTTTGGGCCGTTGTGTAAGCATACGTGCCATATCCGACATGGGACGTGAAATGGCAAAAACGCGGATCACGCCATGTTCGGCCTTGGGGATGCTGATCAAAGACATTGCGCACATCCTTTATGCTGGGCCTCCATGTGGACGGACATCATGCAGTCCTCTGGAGGTTTTGCATCAACTCATCAGCCGTTTCGATGAAATCAAATCCAAGAGCCTGAGATTTACCTTTTCCAGACGCAAGAAAGTGCACGCTTTCTGGTAGCGTTAGTTTCCGTTTCGGCGTGGTTTTCCTGCTCAGCGGATAGGCTTTTATGCGGGTTTCCTCACCCACGATGTGGAAAAAAATTGCCCGCTTATCTGTAAGGGCATACCGCGTGTTCGCATAGGTTTTTAGCTGCTGCCATGTGGCACGCGCAGGAATAAAAACCAGCAGCGCAGGCAAGATCAAAAGCCACATGTCGCCCTTGGAACCTGTTGTGAAGATAAACAACCATGCGGCAGCCAGAAGACCTATCGCGGCCATGGGGGCCGCACAATAAAGTTGCCAATTGCGCCAATGAAACAGCGGTTTTGGACGGCCAGTCCAAAGAAGCTTTTCATCTGCCTCCAATACGCTGTCCCAAAAACTCGGAGAGGTCATTTACGGCTTTCCGCCAAGTTTTGGGCCAAAAGATCCATCGCGGCCATTCTGACGGCGACACCCATTTCAACCTGATCCTGAATAACGCTGCGGTTGATGTCATCAGCCAGTGTGCCGTCGATCTCGACACCGCGGTTCATCGGGCCGGGGTGCATGACAATTGCATCGGGTTTTGCATGGGATAATTTGGCTGCATCCAGGCCATAGCGGTGGAAATACTCTCGTTCGCTGGGAATGAAACCACCGTCCATGCGTTCTTTTTGCAAGCGAAGCATCATCACAACGTCCACGTCTTTCAGACCTTCTTCCATGTTGTCAAAGACCTCGACGCCGAACTCACCAATGCCTGAAGGCATCAAGGTGGGCGGCGCGATCAGACGGATGCGGTTTTCCATTTTTCCCAACAACATGATGTTGGAGCGTGCCACGCGGCTGTGAGCAATATCGCCGCAAATAGCGATCGACAGACGGTGAAGGCGGCCTTTGGCGCGGCGAATTGTCAAACCATCCAACAATGCCTGTGTGGGGTGTTCATGACGGCCATCGCCAGCATTTAGCACGGCGCAATTCACTTTTTGCGCCAGCAAATCTACTGCACCCGACTGAGGATGACGAACAACCAGCAAGTCAGGATGCATCGCATTTAGCGTCATCGCCGTATCAATCAGCGTTTCACCCTTTTTGATAGATGATGCCTGCATGGCCATGTTCATCACATCGGCACCAAGGCGTTTGCCTGCGATTTCAAAACTTGCTTGGGTGCGGGTTGAGTTCTCAAAGAACATGTTGATCTGCGTGAGGCCCTTCAGGGCCGATCCATGCTTGTCTGGTTTGCGGTTTTGTTCAGCATAGCTGTCTGCAAGGTCCAGCAGTGTCGTGATCTCTTGGGGATGCAGCGGCTCAATGCCAAGCAGATGGCGGTGGCGAAAACTCATGGTAAAACCCTACGCTGTTTCGCCTGTTATAGGCATGCAGACACAGCGCGGCAAGAAGCCGTGAATAGGGCATTTTGATCCGGCAGTCAGGGGCGTAAAGTGGGGATATGGAATCAGTCGATTTTCACACAGCGCGTGCGCTTTTGGAGTGGCAGATAGAACTGGGCGCTGATGAGTGCATCAGTGATACCCCTGTGGACCGCTATGCGCTGCCTGATCGTCTGGCCAAGCCGAAAAAACCTGATCCAAAGCCGCACCTGACTAGAGGCCCGGTCAAACTGGCCGAACGAGATCCTATTTCTGAGGCACAAATCGCCGCCAAAGGCGCGGACACACTTGAGGCTTTGCGCGCGGCGATGGAGGCGTTTGATCTATGTGATCTGAAACGAGGCGCGCGCAAGATGGTTTTCTCAGGCGGTATCGCGGGGGCACCTGTGATGATCGTCGGCGAAGCACCTGATCGCGAAGAGGATCGTTCCGGTATACCGTTTGTCGGTGCGACCGGGCATTTGCTAGACCGGATGTTTGGCGCAATTCATATGGGGCGTGAGAACGCTGATGCCCCGATTTACATCACCAATACACTGCCGTGGCGGCCCCCGCAAAACCGGGATCCAAAACCGGAAGAGATCGCGATGATGAAACCGTTCCTATTGCGTCATATCGAACTTGCCGATCCAAAGGTGATTGTGATTATGGGCAATTGGGCGTGCCAGGCACTTATGTCAAAACGCGGTATCACGCGGTTGCGCGGGGAATGGACAACGGTTGCAGGCAAACCCGCCTTGCCAATGTGCCACCCAGCTTATCTGCTGCGCAATCCAGCCGCTAAAAGAGACGCGTGGGCAGATCTCTTAAGTTTGAAAGCGGCTGTCGATACATGATTGATCCATTCACCCTATTGGCATTTGTGCCTGCTGCATTGGCACTGAATGTAACGCCGGGTGCGGATATGATGCTGTGTCTGGCTCAAGGGATGCGATCAGGGCGTAGCTCGGCATGGGCGGCAAGTGCAGGCGTTAGCGCAGGATCTATGGTGCATGTGACGATTGCCGGTTTGGGTTTGGGCGCTGTTGTGGCGGCCTTTCCTTGGGCGTTCGAGGTAATCCGCTGGTTCGGAGTAGCCTATCTGCTATATTTGGCGGTTCAAGCATTGCGGAGTTCTACCGTAAAAGTCGCTGGGCAAGGTATGCATCCTTGGAAGGCATTTCGCGCGGGTCTGTTTACAAACCTGAGCAACGTGAAAGTGATCTGGTTCGTTCTTGCCTTTATCCCTCAGTTTGTGGAGCCTGACGCAGGCCCTGTATTTATCCAGTTTCTCGTTTTTGGCACGCTGATTGCAATAGGTGGATTTTTTATAAACGGCCTTGTCGGTGTCTTTGCTGGCACGTTGGGCGCGAAATTAGTGCGCTCTAGCAAGGTGTTAGGATACGTAACAGGCAGTATTTACGCCGCGCTTGCTGCGCGGTTGGCTGTGATGGAGTAAGCAATGAGCCGGATTGATGACAGCAAGGAATTTGTAGCGGTACGGATCGCAGTGTTGACCGTCTCTGACACGCGCAGCGCGGATGAAGACCGCTCCGGTGATGTGTTGGTTGCTCGGCTTAAGGACGCAGGCCACACGTTGGCGGATCGCATGATTTTGCGGGATGAGCGGACGGAAATTGCTGCACAGTTGCGCACATGGTGTGCTGATCCTCAGATTGATGTTGTGATATCAACGGGTGGCACTGGGCTAACAGGGCGTGATGTTACGGTAGAGGCGCACCGCGACGTTTATGAAAAAGAGATAGATGCATTTGGCACGATCTTCACGATTGTTTCGATGCAGAAAATAGGCACAAGTGCTGTGCAATCGCGCGCAACCGGTGGCGTAGCAAATGGTACCTATTTATTTGCACTGCCGGGCAGTCCGGGAGCCTGCAAGGACGCATGGGATGAAATCTTGCTCAAGCAGCTCGATTATCGTCATCGCCCGTGCAATTTTGTGGAAATCCTGCCGCGCCTTGATGAGCATCTGCGTAGAAAATAGCTCCGCATAAAATTATCTTGCGAAAAAGTGACGGAAATCTCTGCCCCGTACGTATATGTTATGCTTGGTAAATGCTTATGCTGAGATACGATTTTTGATTGAAACGATTAAAACGGATACATGATGCGGTTTCTGAGACAAAGTATGATCGGTTTGTTTCTCGCGGCGGTAACGCTAGGCCTGTTGGTCTGGGCCGTGCAAATGATCGGTGGTGCGGTTCAAGATCGCATGGCGGACAGCCCTAAGGCACCTCCCGCGCGTGAACGGATTTTCTCAGTAAATGTTGTGACGGCCGAGGTCGGGGCACAGACACCTGTCCTTACAAGTTTTGGCGAAATCGCTAGCCGACGTACGCTAGAGCTGCGCGCGGCTGACACGGGGCGTGTTATTGCGTTGGCAGACGGGTTTGAAGATGGCGGGGCCGTTACGGTGGGCGATGTGCTGGTGCGCATTGATCCCGCAGATGCCCAATCAGAAGTCCAACGCGCCCAAAGTGATTTGGCTGATGGTGAGGCCGAAGAACGTGACGCAGCGCGCGGTCTTGTACTGGCCCAAGATGAGCTAGTGGCGGCACAAGAGCAGGCAGAACTGCGTGTGCGTGCAGCCAATCGACAGAGTGATTTAGTCACGCGCGGTGTGGGAACAACAGCCGCAACAGAAACAGCTGAACTTGCCGCTTCGGCGGCGCGTCAGGCGGTGCTTTCGCGGCGTCAGGCGGTAGCACAGGCTGAAGCACGTGTAGATCAATCTGCCACCAGTACTGCGCGTTTTCAGATTGCATTGGACGAAGCCCAGCGGCGCCTTGACGACACCGTGTTACATGCACCGTTCACGGGTACGCTGAGCGAGACAACTGTTGTTGAGGGACGTTTGGTAAGTGCCAATGAACGTCTGGCCGAACTGCTGGATCCTGACGACCTCGAAGTTTCATTTCGTTTGTCCACGGCGCAATACGCACGTTTATTAGATAAAAACGGTGGTATTGTGAAAGCTGAGGTAACTGTCACCTTGGACGTAGCTGGAGTGGATTTGGCGGCGCAAGGGCGCATCACGCGCACATCTGCCGCTGCAGGTGTAGGGGTTACTGGGCGTCTGGTATTTGCCGCACTTGAGGCTCCTGTGGGGTTCAAGCCGGGTGATTTTGTGACTGTTCTGGTCCAGGAACCAACGCTTGAGAATGTTATTTTACTGCCTGCCTCTGCGGTTGATGCCTCCGGTGCAGTGCTCTTGCTTGGTGATGGAAACCGGCTGGAGGCGGCGTCAGTTGAGGTTCTGCGCCGTCAGGGTGATCATGTGCTGGTACGTGGAAATATCATTGGTCGCGAAGTCATTGAGACGCGGTCTCCTCTGCTTGGGGAAGGCATCGCCGTGAAGCCGTTGCGAAAAGGGGCTGATGAAGCACCCAAGGGCCCGGAAATGTTGGAACTGTCCGAAGATCGACGTGCAAAACTGGTGGCATTTGTTGAAGGTAATCAGCGGATGCCACAAGACGCAAAGGCCCGTGTGCTGGCACAACTTGCGCAGGCTCAGGTGCCTGCGCGTGTGGTCCAACGTATCGAAAGCCGGATGGGGGGCTAAGCCATGGAGCGTGCTATTCCTAAAACAGCGGTTGGAATTTTGTCGTATTTCACACGACACAAAACAATTGCGAACCTGCTTTTGGTTTTGATGCTGGTCGCAGGATTTGGCGCTGCACCCAATATGCGAGCCCAGTTTTTTCCAGATGTAATCATCGACAGTGTCAGCGTGACTACTATTTGGGATGGTGCAGGTGCCGAAGACGTGGATGAGGCCATCAGCCAGGTCCTCGAAACGGCACTGTTGAGTGTTGAGGGCGTCGAAAGTTCGACCAGCACATCGCGTGAAGGCGTCGGTATTATTAATCTTGAGTTCGAACCGGATTGGGATATGGCGCGTGCGGCGGCGGACGTGCAGACCGCTGTTGATGTCATAACGACCCTCCCTGATGAGGCCGAAGAGCCTACCGTGCGGCGCGGCGCGTGGCGTGATCGTGTCACGGATGTTGTTATCACAGGCCCTGTAGCGCCTGCTCAGTTGGGTCGGTTTGCGGATGAATTTGTGACCCGCCTGTTTGCGGCTGGGGTCACGCGGACAACGATCCGAGGGGTCGCAGCCCCCCAAACCATGGTTGAGGTTCCTTCTTCAAAGTTGATAGCGTTTGACGTGACTATGGCGCAGATCGCAGCGGCAATCGCGCAAGAGGTAGATGCCGATCCTGCAGGAGATGTAGATGGGGCCAACGCACGAGTGCGGACGGGCACAGCCAAACGTTCGCCTCAAGAAATTGCAGAAATTACACTTCGATCTAATCCCGATGGCTCAAAATTGCTAGTCGGCGATGTGGCGATTGTACGCTCTGAGGGCGTGGACAGAGAGAGCAGCTTTTTTGTGGGTGACAGCCCTGCAATGACGGTTCGGGTTGATCGCTCGGATCGCGGCGATGCCATAGCCATTCAAGAATCTGTTGAAATAGTCGCTGCTGAGTTGAAATCAAGCCTGCCAGCAAGCGTTTCAGTTGAGTTGATCCGAACGCGAGCTGCTGCGATTTCAGGGCGCCTGGATCTGTTGATCGACAACGGGCTGATGGGCCTTGGTCTGGTGCTGACATTGCTCTTTTTGTTTCTTAATGCGCGGACAGCGTTTTGGGTGGCAGCGGGTATTCCGGTGGCGATGGGTGCTGCTATTGCGCTGATGTATCTTGGCGGGCTGACGATAAACATGATTTCGCTGTTCGGATTGATCATTACGCTGGGCATTGTTGTGGATGATGCGATTGTTGTGGGCGAACATGCCGACCATCGATACCGTCTTGGCGGGATGAGCGCGGCGGAGGCCGCCGAGGGCGCGGCACAGCGGATGGCGATGCCGGTGTTTGCCGCAACGCTCACCACAGTGATTGCGTTCTTTGGATTGGTTGCAGTTGGCGGGCGATTTGGAGATTTAATTCGCGACATTCCATTTACCGTGATTGCAGTGTTGATCGCTTCGCTGATCGAATGCTTCTTGATTTTGCCCCATCATATGAATCACGCTCTTGCGGGGATTGAGAAACGTGCAAAATTCTCGATGGGCAAGCTGGTTGTTGGCGGTGCCGTTAGCGCGGTGGTATTTAGCGCGCTGACCTGTGCTGTGATATTTGGGGGCTCCTACGGGGTGATGCGTCTGACCGGGGCTGAGACGACATTCTCCTATGAGGGATATCTCGCGTTTGCCGGTGTGTTGCCTTTTGTCATTGCAGCATTGTGTGTTGGCGCGTTGATCTCGCGGCGCGGTGTGGTGCGGAGTATGATCAACGCGATTGGTCAACATGGTATCGATACGCCTTCAGTGGTTGTGAACCATGGGTTTGTTTGGGTTCGCGAACGTCTTTTCCGCCCCTTCATGGCGGGCGTCATTATGGCGCGCTACGTTGTCTTGGCCGGTGTTCTGGTTATCTTGGCCAGTCAGATTTCCCTGTTTATCAGCGGCGACGTAAAGTGGCGTTTCTTTAATGCACCTGAACGCGGGTCGGTAACGGGTAACTTTATCATGGCCGAAGGGGCTTCACGGGCGGATACCCTTGAGATGATGCGCGAAATGCAGCGTGCCACCGAAGAAGTCGCTAAACAAATGGAAGTTGAACACGGCACCAATCCGCTTGACTACGTGATGGGGCAAATCGGTTCTAACTCGGGTCGCGGTTTATCAGCGGCAGATGGAAAAGATGGCGATCTGTTGGGTGGTATTTCGATCGAATTGATTGACGCTGATTTGCGCCCCTATTCTAGTTTCGCCTTTGTGGCATTGCTTCAGGACGCGGTTGTAAATCATCCGCTGGCAGAAACAGTTAGCTTTCGGGGGTGGCGTTCTGGTCCGGGTGGGGATGCGCTGGATGTGCAATTTTACGGGGCTAGCACGCAAACTCTCAAAGATGCCTCTGAGGCTTTGCAAACTGCCTTGTTGAAATATTCCGAAGTAAGCGCGGTCGAAGATAACCTTGCTTATGACAAAGAAGAGCTGATCCTTGATTTGACGCCGCAAGGGTTGGCATTGGGCTTTACGATTGATCAACTTGGGAGCGTCTTGCGAAACCGTTTGGGCGGGATTGAGGCAGCGACATATCCGGATGGGCCGCGCTCGGCCTCGATCCGCGTTGAGCTGCCTGTGGGCGAGTTGACAGCTGATTTTTTAGACAGAACCCAGATGCGCACGGTGGACGGTAATTATGTTGCGCTTGGCGATATTGTAAGCGTGCAGCAACGGACCGGATTTAGCACGGTTCGACGTGAAAACGGCATTAGGCTCATTTCTGTAACGGGTGATATCTCTGAAGATGACCCGACCCGCGCGACAGAAATCGGCACCGCCTTGGCTGAAGAAATCTTGCCGCGCATCGCCTCTGAATTACAGGTGGAATATCGTCTCGCCGGATTGAGCGAACAGGAAGACCAATTTTTGACGGATGCGTTGACCGGACTGGTGTTGTGTTTGACAGGCATCTTCTTGGTTTTGGCATGGGTATTTGGCAGTTGGACGCGTCCATTGGTCGTGATGGCGATCATTCCATTTGGCTTGGTCGGTACGATTTACGGGCACTATGTTTGGGGGGTTCCGCTGAGCATGTTCACGGTTGTGGGTCTGTTGGGCATGACTGGTATCATCATCAACGACTCGATTGTTTTGGTCACTACAATTGATGAATACGCAGCAGATCGCGGTTTGTTTCCGTCCATCATTGACGGGGCCGCAGATAGATTACGCCCCGTGATGCTGACCACTCTTACCACGGTGTTGGGTATGGCTCCGTTATTGTTTGAGCGCAGCCAACAGGCACAATTCCTCAAGCCGACAATCATCACGCTGGTCTACGGGTTGGGTTTTGGGATGCTGTTGGTTTTGTTGGTGGTTCCCGCATTGATCGCGGCGCAGCATGATATCGGACGTCAGATCGCCGCCATGCGCCGCGCGTTGCGATCCCCTGCGCGGGGATTGCAACTGGGTTTGGCCGCGCTTTGGGCGCTTATGTTAGGGTGGGGGGCTATCACTATTGGCTATGCGGCAGTTCAGGGCACGCTCTATGTTCCGCTGGCACAAGCATTCCCCATGTTTGGCACTATGTCCGCGATGTCTGCCAGCTTCTTAATGTTCATCGCAGGCGCAGCGGCGCTAGCGTTGCTGGGGTATGTTTTGGGCGCAGCTACAATGCTGCTGCGGAACCGCCGGTTAGCGCGACAATAATGATTTGAATTTGCTTAGCTTGGTGTGCATCCGCGTAGATCAACAGCATGAGACGCGCCCATAACGGTAAAGCGGATGGCAGATCGATCCAACGCAAAGGCGCCTGCGCTACCTGATACCATTTCCGCCTGTGCGGTTAAAGTGTTGCCTGATCGGCTTGTGGTTGCCTCTGACACCCAGACATCTGGCCTGCCTGCTTCGATGACCACATGCTCTTTGCCACCTGTTGAGGGAAGCGTCAGTTTTGCTGTGATGTTCAGCCCGTCCTCGGATGCACTCAGCGCGCAGGTGACGCCACGTGCACCTGCCTCGGTGGCTGAAAATGGCTGTTCGGCCAGCGCTGCAGCAATTACTGGGACGGGTGTGACCGATGACGCATCAAGGGTTCCGTTTAACGTGAGGGTCTTGGGTACGCAAATGTCTTTGCAGACGCCAATGTCCATTGTTAGCTTGATTTTCACAGGCTTATCAGCACGTTTAGCAGCAATGGTCAGCGGCAATGTGACCTGATGAGAATACCCGACCGAACGCATGCCATTTTGCTCAAACACTTTTGGTGTTGGCCAGCTTACTGCAATTCCTGCCAGATTGCGCGAACCATTCCAGTCAAATTCTGGTGGAATTCCTGCATCGCCTGGTGCGCGCCAGTAGGTTTTCCAACCGTCGGCCAGCGTGATCTGCACAGCACCGATGTATGTGCCATCAGCCTTTTGCCACCCATCAATCAGCGTTGCGGTAGCAGGGACACCGATGGGGTCCCCTGCATGGGCTACGGATACTGTGGTGAACAGCGCAGTTGCGCAAAGGAGTGATTTTATCATGACCTATATGTGGAGGTGCCTGTTGCGTTTGCCAAGTCACAAGTCGGTTAGCCATGTTTCGCCGATGGTGCTTGCGGGGCTTGGCTGCCCCCGTCAAACTGTGACTAGTAATGTGTTTTGAGGAACTGGTATGGATTTGACGGGGCAGCTCTTGATAGCGATGCCGGGGATGAGCGATCCGCGGTTTTCCCGCTCGGTTGTGTTCATTTGTGTATACTCTGAGGAGGGTGCGATGGGGCTGATCGTGAATAAGCACGCGCGGGGAATCACCCTAAGCGAAGTTTTCTCGCGCCTTGATTTGACGGGTTCTCAGGCCGTGAACGGAGTACCTGTCCACATCGGAGGGCCCGTTGAAACCGAACGCGGGTTTGTACTTCATAGAGACCGAGCGCGCCTGACGCCGGACACTTTGATGATTGGCGACGGGTACGTTGTGACTGCGACCCAAGATATTTTGAAGGACATCGCCATTGGGGAGGGACCTGATCCAGTTCTATTTGCTCTGGGGTATACCGGATGGGGGCCGGGGCAGTTGGAAAAAGAGATCGGCCAAAACGGCTGGCTTACAGCGGCTGCGACACCTGAATTGGTATTTGGTGCCGCGCATGATGCGATGTGGGAATCTGCGCTGGGCAGTATTGGGATCGACCCGATCACGCTTTCGGGGGTTGCAGGGCGCGCTTAGCTTCGCGGGGCCGCCGCGCGTTTAAGACGGTCATTGATTGCCAACCCCAATCCATGCATCGGGATCGGAGCAACAGCAATTGTGCCGCCCATGGCATCGAGTTCATGCAAGTGACCAAACAAGTTTGCTGCAGCCTCGGTGAGGTTCCCGTTTGCAGATAGGGTCAGAGTCCCGGCAATATCACCAAACCCTAGCATCAGTTCATCGTTACGCGGGGCTGTTGCATTTAGGCGTACAGCGCCATTTGGTGCATAATGAGACGTCAACTGCCCTGGCGCGGTAATGTCATCGTTTTGTGGCTGTGCCAGAGTAATGCCCAAAACCGCTTCGATATCCTCTGTTGGCAATCCGCCCGCCCGCAACAAGAGGGGCTTGTCGCCGTTAAACCCGATGATTGTGCTTTCCAATCCTACTGTGCAGTGACCGTCATCAACAACAGCTGCAATGCGACCTTCAAGGCCAGCGAACACATGATTCGCCGTTGTTGGGCTTATCCGCCCGGATGGGTTTGCAGAAGGTGCGGCCACTGGACCCGCAAATTGTTTCAAAAGCGCCTGCGCGGTTGGATGTGCTGGAACGCGCAGTGCCACGGTGGATAGTCCAGCGGTCACCAATGGGGACAGATCATGATCTTTGCGCAACGGCAGTACCAACGTGAGTGGCCCAGGCCAGAATGCGTGTGCAAGGGTTTCTGCGGCAGCGCTCCATTCGACGTATTTCTGAGCTGACGCAGTATTACCCAGATGCACGATCAACGGGTTGAAAGATGGCCGTCCCTTTGCCGCATAAATTTCGGCGACCGCTTCGCCTTGGCGCGCATCAGCACCAAGGCCGTAAACCGTTTCCGTTGGAAACGAGACAAGCGCACCATGGTGTAACAGGTCCGCAGCGTGTTTGAGATTTGGCGCGCTTGGTGTCAGGCGTTCTGTTAAAAGGGGCATCGCCTGTTCCTGTGGTTTTAGCCTATGACGCGGCGTTCCGGTTGCGCTGAGATGAGCGGGCCTGCAACGTTGCCGTCATCTAGTTGGTCCGCTATGCGAAAGACCAATCTCTTTCTGAAAGGTATCTGTATGACGTATCGCGCGCCTGTTGAAGACTACAATTTCTTATTCGACCATGTTGTGGGCCTGGACGCGCTGCGTGCGACAGAAAAATTCGCTGAGGTTACTGATGATGTGACACGCGCGATCCTAACAGAGGCCGCAAAGCTGTGTGAAGAAGTGCTGGCACCGCTGCAACGCGTTGGTGACCTAAATCCGGCGCAGCTTGAGAATGGTGTTGTTCGCACTTCGACAGGGTTTGAGGCTGGGTTCAATGCAATCGCCGAGGGCGGCTGGGTTGGTATGTCTGCTGATCCTGAATACGGTGGCATGGGGCTGCCTATTGCACTTACGTCTTCAGTTGGCGAAATGATGAGTGGTGCTTGTATCTCGCTTCAGCTTGCTCCGATGTTGACGCAGGGCAATATTGAGGCCCTTGAACACCATGCAAGTGATGCCCTCAAAGAGTTGTACCTGCCAAAGCTGATCAGTGGCGAATGGATCGGCACGATGAACCTGACGGAACCACAGGCGGGTTCTGATGTGGGCGCACTTAGTTCCAAGGCCGTGGATAACGGTGATGGCACTTATGCGGTTTCGGGTCAAAAGATATACATTACATGGGGTGACAATGACTTTGCTGGCAGCAATACCTGCCACCTCGTTTTGGCGCGCTTGCCTGATGCGCCCGCCGGAGTGCGCGGCATTAGCCTGTTCTTGGTTCCCAAGTTTTTGCCAGATGAGAATGGCGACGCGGGTGTACGCAACGGCGTAAGTGTCGTCAGTCTTGAGCATAAATTGGGCCTGCACGGGTCTCCTACTTGTGTCATGCAATACGACGATGCAACGGGGTGGCTCGTTGGCGAAAAACAAGGCGGCATGGCTGCAATGTTCACCATGATGAACAACGCCCGTTTGGGTGTTGGCGCGCAGGGGGTTGGCATCGCTGAGGCGGCGTATCAACACGCGCTGTCTTATGCGACGGATCGCAAGCAAGGCAAAACAGGTGCGCTGGCGGTGACTGATTCTATCCTAGGGCACGCAGATGTGCGCCGGATGTTGATCAGCATGAAGGCGGATGTGTTCGCCGCACGGGCCATTTCTGCTAGCAATGCAGTGGCGATCGACATGGCGACAGCTACGGGTGAGAAGGCATGGAAAGCACGTGCCGCATTGTTGACCCCAATCTCCAAGGCTTTTGGAACGGACACTGGAATCGCAGTTGCGGATACCGGGCTTCAGGTGCACGGCGGCATGGGTTTTGTAGAAGAAACCGGCGCTGCGCAATTCTGCCGTGATGTGCGTGTTACTTCAATTTATGAGGGGACTAATGGCATTCAAGCCATGGATTTGGTCGCCCGCAAGATGATGGATGGTGGTGAGGCCGCAATGGCGTTGCTGGATGAAATCGAAGAAGAAGTTGAGCAAGCTAAAGAGGTCTTCCCGAACTTGGCTAATGACGTCTGGGAGGCTTGTGAAAGCCTGCGTGAGACAACCGAGTGGTTGATTTCTCAGAGTGATATGCAGGAACGGTTTGCGGGCGCTGTGCCTTACTTGCGTGCATTTGCGCGTGTTCTTGGCGGGCATTTGCACCTCAAGGCGGCACTAGCAGATCGTGGCGGGCCACGTGAAAAGCTGGCTCGTTTTTACATCCAACGTCTGATGCCGGAATATGCGGCTCAATTGATCCATGCGCAGGCTGGCGCCGCTGGTCTTTATTCACTTACAGAAGAGGAGTTGGCCCTTTAATGGCTGATGTCGCACCCAAAGGCCTACGGTATCCGTGGGAAACGCCGCCGACGGGATCCGAAGCGATCGAAGTTGCACCCGGCGTATTGTGGATGCGTCTTCCGCTCCCGATGAAGTTGGATCATGTAAATGTTTATGCTTTTGATGAGGGCGATAGCTGGACGATCATCGATACTGGATTTGCCTCCAAAAAGACAAAGGCGATTTGGGAAGCAATCATGGTTGGCCCGTTGGTCGGCAAGCCGATCTCACGTGTGATTGTCACCCACCACCACCCTGATCACATTGGTTTGGCTGGATGGTTCCAGACAGAGCACGGAGCTGAATTGGTCACAACGCGCACTGCGTGGCTGATGGCGCGGATGCTGACGTTGGACGTTCAAGACGTCCCAAATGCCGAAAGCCTAGCGTTTTATCGCTCTGCTGGTATGGACAGTGCGATCTATGACAAGCGCGCAGCGGACCGTCCTTTTAACTTTGCTGATATCGTAGCGCCTTTGCCGCAGGGCTACACGCGGATCAAACAGGATGACACAATCCAGATTGGTGGCCGTACGTGGGAAGTGCACATGGGCAATGGCCACGCACCCGAACACGCAACATTTTGGAGCCGTGATGACAATTTGGTAATTGCGGGCGATCAGATTCTATCCTCGATCAGCCCCAATGTCGGTGTCTACGCAACCGAACCAATGGCCGATCCCATCGGAGAATGGCTAGAGGCCTGTGAACGTTTGGCCGCTATCGGGCGCGAAGATCACCTGGTTTTGGGTGGGCACAAGTTACCGTTTACCGGATTGCCTACACGCATGCGTCAGTTGATAGATAACCACCACGGCGCACTAAAGCGTCTGTTGGCGTACATCGATACGCCCAAATCGGCTGGTGACGTTTTCCCACCTTTGTTCAAAAGAGCGATAGGTGAGAGCGAATATGGCCTTGCACTGGTTGAAGCCTTTGCGCATTTGAGCCACCTTCACCAAGAAGGCCATGCCATCCGAACCAAGCGTGAGGATGGAGCGTGGCTGTACCAGCGTAAAGGGTGAGCCATGGGCGATCAGATTAAAACAGCAGCCGAAGCCGTAGAGGGCAGCGCATTGCCACGTGTGCATGAGGTGCATAGCGATCCAAAGGCGAAGAACGCCAAGGATCAGCCCGTTCCAAAAGGGGTTGCGGATAAACCTGTAGAACAAAAGTCACCCGCGCAGTGGGCGTATGAACGCACCGTCCTTTACCTCAAGAAATTTGAAGAAGGGCTGGACGATGATCATGAAATTGCCATGGGATTTGCGGGTACTGATGCAGGGGTGCTCAAGATTGAGGGCATGGGGTATTTTGACCCGGATGTTGTGACGTTTTACGGATCTGACCCTGCGGGCGCAAAGATGCAATTGGTTCAGCACGTCAGCCAGCTGAGCGTTGTATTTCGCGCCGCGCCCAAAGCTGCAGAGGCGACAGAGCCAAACCGGATTGGTTTCAAATTGCTCGAAGATTTGGAGCAAGGTGAAGCCTAAGCGCGGCATCTTATCCATTACGGCTAAATCCGGCGTGACAGGGCGTGCTAAATGCCGTAACCCCAGATCAACGCTAAGCCAACTATGACGAAAGGGACATCCCCATGGCCGAACATGAACATGGCACCATGAACACTGAAGCAAACGAGAAGACATTTGACGGTTTCGTTAGTTTTGTCTCGCGTTCAGTGGTTGTGATCATCGGAATCCTCGTTTTCATGGCGATTTTCGCCCGCTAATTCGACGGACGTAATGATGATAAAACCTATTCTGGCGTTGACGTTGTCTGCGGCATTGCTAGCAGCCTGCGCCGAAAAGGGGAAAGAATCGCCCGCTCAAGAGATTGAGGCGGGCGTTTTTCTGTACCAAGGCCAGCCAAAGATCACGTTGATTACAATGGTCAATAACCGCACTGGTGCGGGCGGGCATACTGCATTGTTGGTGCAAGGCTCGCAATCGGTGATCTTTGATCCTGCCGGCTCGTTCGAGCATGAGCGCGTGCCAGAGCGTGGTGATGTGTTATATGGCATGTCGCCTCGGTGGATTCAGATTTATAAATCATCTCATGCGCGCAGCAACTTTCACGTGGTGAGCCAAGAATTTGTGGTAACGCCTGCACAGGCGGAACGCGCGATGCAATTGGTGCAAAGCAACGGCACAGTCCCCAGCGCATTCTGCGCAAGCGCGACATCCGGCATTCTGGCGCAGATTCCGGGCTTTCAATCGATCCGCTCTGGTTTTTATCCTGTCAAGTTGATGGAGCAGGTTGAGCAGTTGCCTGGTGTCACAACCACGCGGTATTATGAAGACGATGAAGGTAACGTCAGGGACGGCATCCCTGAATTAACCGAGTAGGTACAACAACCCGTATAGGGTAGCGGCACCGCTAAATACCGCCATCAGTACATTTTTCGTAAGCAACCCAACTGTCAACGCAGCAACAGCAGCCGCTGCGCGAGGAATGTCAAATACCCCGTCAGTGGCGCTGGGCCAGACAACCTGTGGCGCTACCAACGCGGGCAGAATAGCCACTGCAGTATAGCGCAGATGTCGCAATAGCCACGTGGGCATGGCACGGTCACCGACAAGCCCGGTAAATACAAACCGCAGGCCAAAGCTGCCAAGTCCCAACAAGATAATCACAGTCCAAAGTGTACCTGTTTCGATCATGAGCGTGCCGCCTTTCTCTCAATCCATAACTCGGTTTGGGCGCCAGCCATCATGCCTGCGATGCCGGCTATGATGAGGCCCAAGGAGTAGGGGATGCCTGCGGCAAACAATGCAACAACTACAGCGACAAGTGCCGCAACAACATGGGCGGCAGTGCGAAACATGGGTGCAATCATAGCCAGAAAAGCAATCGGGATCGCGAAATCCAACGCCCAACTGTCAGGGACTTGAGTGCCTAGCAGTGCGCCGATCAATGTGAACGCATACCACAGCGGCACAATCGGAGTGACAGCGCCAAAAAAGTAGGCCACGCGCTCCGGCACTGTCATTTCTGGGTCGGCCTCGAACTTTGAGACGCCAACAACATAGGATTGATCCACTGTCATGTAGGCGCATAGCGCACGTTGCCAAAGCGGTGCGGCCCCGATGTAGGGCGTGAGGGAGGCTGAATACATCGCCATGCGCAGGTTTACCGCCAAAGCAGAAACTAAAATGATCGCGGTGGGCGCATTTTCCTGCATTAGTTGCAAGGCGGTGAACTGTGCTGCCCCTGCGATCACAACAATTGAAAACGCCATTGTCTCAACCACGTTCAACCCTGCTTCGGTCGCCAAAACACCAAACAAGGACGCAAAGGGGATAATCACCAGAATGAAAGGGCTGCTATCAATGATCCCTTGGCGGTAATAGGAATTACGGGTGGAAGTGGTCATGCGATGCCCCTAGGTTACCAGTACTGCGTAACGTGTTGCTGTAGGGGGTGCAATTGGCTGAACTCGATGATTTATCCGAATATTTGATTGCGCCTGATCCAACTGCGCGGCGCCTCACGCGCGCCGTTACGGGCACGGATCACAATGGAATTGCGCAAGAGATCAACGTTGTCGAAGAACGTCCTCTGACGATCTACCTGAACCGGCAGGAAATCGTGACGGCTATGACAATTGGGGATTACCCTGATTATCTTGCGCTGGGCTTTTTGCGTAATCAGGGCATGCTGCATGCCGACGACGAAATCACGCGCGTCGATTACGACGAAGAGCTGGAAACTGTCGTTGTACGCACTGCCCGTGAAACTGATTACGAAGACAAGATGAAACGTAAAACACGCACCAGCGGTTGCGCTGTTGGGACTGTGTTCGGCGATATGATGGAGGGGTTGGAAGATGTGACCTTGCCCCAAACGCAGGTGCGCACCTCGTGGCTGTATGCCCTGTCAGCCAAAATTAACCGCACGCCGAGCCTGTATTTGCAGGCGGGTGCGATCCACGGAACGGTGCTGTGTTCGGGTGATCGACCTCTGGTCTATATGGAAGACGTAGGTCGCCACAACGCTGTCGATAAAATCGCAGGTTGGATGCTTTCTGAGGGCGTGAGCGCCGATGATAAAATCCTATACACAACGGGCCGTCTGACATCTGAAATGGTAATCAAGACGGCGATGATGGGGATACCTGTGCTGGCCTCAAGGTCTGGTTTTACGGCGTGGGGTGTTGAGATTGCACAGCAATTGGGCCTTACGCTGATTGGCCGGATGAAAGGGCGACGGTTTATGTGTCTCGCTGGCGAGGACCGCTTGCTGCGCGATGCAGATCCGGCCGCAGTTGCGGATGAGCCAAAGCGCGCAAGCCGTAAGGCCGCGCCATGAGTGATGCGCGTTGGCAGTTTGATGTTTCTCCGACAACAGCCGAAGCATATGAGGCAATGGTGATTGTTGGCCGTGGCTTGTTAACGCGTCGAACAAAGACGTTGTTGATTGTGCGCTCTATATTCACCGGATTCTGCGCACCGCTAGGCGCGACATTGGTTCTCTTGGTTCTCTTTCAAAGGGTTGGGGGAAACGATATTTCGGCTCTTCGTGGCGCGACTATCCCGATAACAATTGTGGTTTTTGCTGGGGTGAGTATCTGGTTTACGATAAAAGCCCGTGTTGTAATGGCAGAAGCATCCGTAAAATCCCATTTTGGGCGGCAATACCATGTGTCCTTGGACCGCAGCGGAATTACGGTAACCACAGATAACAGCCGTTGGCACAGCGGATGGCATGATGTGTCTGTGGTGCGAGGCGGTAAACAGGTTCTTGCAGTTGGTATATCTAGTAAAACTATTGCAGTGCCACGCCGCGTGTTCTTGGGGCCTGATGACGCGAAAGATGCGTTGCACGTTATGCAAGCATGGCAAGAGGGTGCACAATGAACAGTTTTGAGCGGGTACTTGCTCTGGAGGCATCACGATGAAGCAACCCTTTGGTGTGATCCTTGCAGGCGGGCAGGCCACCCGCATGGGCGGCGGTGATAAAGGTCTGCGACTGTTAGGCGGGCAAAGCCTGCTTGCGCGGGTTGAGGCGCGCCTTGCGCCGCAGGTGGCCGAAATGGCGCTGAATGCAAATGGCGATGCAGCGCGATTTGAAAATCTCGGGATGTCCGTGATCGGGGATAGTATTGTGGGCTTTGTGGGCCCACTTGCCGGTGTTCTGGCAGGGATGGATTGGGCTGCTGATCAAGGGGCCGAAACAATTGTGACTGCCGCTGCTGACACGCCGTTTTTCCCTTGTGATCTGGTGCCGCAACTCTTGTTGGCATCCGAAGGGATGACCCATCCGCTTGTCCTTGCAGCAACCCCCGATGCAAAACATGGCCGCGCACGCCACCCTACCTTTGGTCTATGGCCTGTCGCCCTGCGCGATGATCTGCGCAAAGCCCTTGAGGGTGGGTTGCGAAAGGTGGTGTTGTGGACGGATACCCACGGCGGCCGCGAGGCGTTGTTCCCGCAAGAAGAAGCATTTTTTAACGTAAACACGCCCGATGATCTGGCCCAAGCGGAGACAATGTTATGAGGGTGTACGGCGTAGTTGGCTGGAAGAACGCAGGCAAGACAGGCCTGATGGAGCGTCTCGTGACCGAGATCACAGGCCGTGGGTTTTCGGTATCTACCGTTAAACATGCCCATCACAGCTTTGATGTGGATCATCCCGGCAAAGATAGTTTTCGCCATCGCGAGGCAGGTGCGTCGCAAGTGATGCTGGCCTCGCGCAATCGCATTGCGCTAATGCATGAATTGCGCGGCGCGCCCGAGCCATCACTAGAAGAGTTGCTGTCTCAGCTTGCTCCGGTCGATTTGGTTCTGGTTGAGGGGTACAAACGTGATGGCCACTCAAAGGTTGAAGCGCACCGCGCTGTTACGGGTAATCCGCTGATCTCACCGGATGACCCAACTATCCGCGCTGTGGCAAGCGACACGGCGCTATCTGTTGATCTGCCAGTGTTCGATCTGGATGACACGGCAAAGATCGCTGATTTCATTTTGGCCGAGGTCGGACTGTGAGGCCATTTGATACAATCCTTGTTGTGGATTGGTCGGCAGGAAAACGTGCAGGTGTCGCGCCGCGAAAAGATGCGATTTGGCTTGGTCTAACCCGCGATGGCATCGGTCAAGAACCGCAATATTGCCGCTCCCGCCAGGAGGCGGAGCAGGCGATTGTTGAGTTGATCAAGGATGAAACCTGCGCAGGGCGGCGGTTGCTTTGCACGTTTGACTTTCCCTTTGGCTATCCCACAGGTTTTACACGGCTCGTGACAGGATCAGATGATCCATTTACCTTGTGGGATTGGTTTGAGGACCGCATCACTGATGCAGCTGACGGAAGCAACAATCGCTATGAGATTGCCGAGATCCTGAATCAAATGTTTGAAGGCGAAGGACCGTTTTGGGGCAAACCCGATCAGGATAAATGGCCAGACGTACCTTATCGCAAATCCGGTATTCGATATGATCTGATAGCGGAAAAACGTACCTGCGATAGCCTTTCAAAGGCGTCTTCGTCGTGTTTTCAGCTGGCGTTTCCACCAACTGTAGGTGGGCAAATGATGATGGGGCTGCCCATGCTCAACCGTTTGCGCAGGTTGTCGGGCGTCGCTGTTTGGCCGTTTGAGGAAACACAGCACGCAAATGTGGTGCTGGCAGAAGTATGGCCAGGCCTTATTGAAGGCGCGGTAAAAGCCGCGCTGGCCAGCCAGGGAAAGAACGCGATCCGCGACTGCGAACAGGTGCGCCTTTTGGCAAATGCATTGGCCCGTTTACCCGTGGAACAACTGGCCAAACATATGGCGGGGGTTCCATCCATTGCGAAAGAAGAGGCGTGGGTTTTGGGAACTGGTCTTTCGGATGAGTTGAACGCGTTGGCGCGAAATATGCGCCCTTTGCGCAACGACTGTTTTGCCTTGCCGCAAGGTGTCCATTGGACTCCTGTTGATGAGGCACTTGAGCTACTTCGCGACAGATTGAAGCCAATTGTGGCCACGCAAATTCTTCCACTTGCGCAGGTTTCGGGTCGTATTGCAGCGCGGGATGTAACTGCCGTTCGTTCCAATCCGCCACTGCCTAACACAGCCGTTGATGGATACGGTTTTGCGGGCGGTCGAGGAGACGGCACGCACCGTCTTCCATTATTGCAAGGCCGCGCTGCGGCAGGCGATGCCCCGACCGTGGTTCCTGCTGGTCATGCCATTCGTGTCCTGACGGGGGCGGCATTGCCTGACGGTGTCGACACAGTGGTCTTGCAAGAAGACGTCAGCATCGAGGAGTCACATGTCATCTTCCACGGCAGGCTTAAGCAAGGCGCAAATGCCCGCTGCGCAGGTGAGGATGTTCAGGTAGGGGATTTGATTTTGCAGGTGGGACGCCAGATTACGCCTGCTGATTTGGCATTATTGGCAGCAACTGGCGTATCGCAGGTTAGTGTAAGGGTAGCATTGCGTGTGGGTGTGCTCTCAACAGGGGATGAGCTGATTGAAAGCGGAGAGACAGCGCAAGCGGGCCAAATCTACGATGCAAACCGCCCCATGCTTTTGGCGCTGCTGGCCAAGCTAGGGCATGAGGCCGTTGATCTAGGCCGTGCGCCTGACAATCGCGCTGAGTTGCGCAAGATTTTGGATGCTGCTGCAGATCAAGTTGATGCAATTATCACCAGTGGTGGAGCATCTGCGGGAGATGAAGATCATGTGTCTGCATTGCTTAAAGAAGCGGGTGCTTTGGCGCTGTGGCGGATTGCAATAAAACCAGGGAGGCCGCTGGCACTTGGTATGTGGCAGGGGGTGCCCGTGTTTGGATTACCCGGCAATCCAGTGGCTGCGTTGGTCTGTACACTGATTTTTGCGCGTCCCGCATTGATGCAATTGGCTGGCGCTGATTGGAGCACGCCACAAGGGTTCCAAGTGCCTGCGGCGTTTAGCAAAAACAAAAAGGCAGGTCGTCGGGAATACCTGCGTGCGCGGATGCGAGATGGGCAGGTCGAGGTTTTTGTTTCTGAGGGGTCGGGGCGAATAAGCGGATTGAGCTGGGCAGAAGGGCTTGTCGAACTATCTGAAGAAGCACGGGAGATAAACGCAGGAGACTTAGTGCGTTTTATCCCGTTCGGGAGCTTTGGATTTTAGGAGAGATACGATGTGGAAAGCCGGAATGTTATTGTTGGCTTCAGCAACTGGCGCACAGGCTGCTGGCTGTAATGGTGCAGCGTTGCAGTTTGTAGAAAGCGCGCCACGTGATCGGTTTGAACTGAGTATTGGAGCCGATGTTTTGCGTTCGGTAACTGTAGATTTGCGCGGCTCAAAAGGTCAGCTTATTTTTGACACGGCCGATGGTGGGAAAGGCGTAGAAGTGTTTCAGCCTTTGCGCGACGAGGGTGGTACAAAAGCCAGCAATGTCGCTGATGGTGCCGAAGTGATCAAAGTGGCACTGCTAGATGCACACGCCGGCGGACGTGCCGCATTTTCCATCGATGTAGATGACCGTCTGACAACTTCGGATCTAGGACAGATCCGCGTGACAGGTGGCGAGATGGCGGGTGCCAGTGCAACGTTTGAAACCGAGGGCGGCGAAATGTTGGTCGCGGTCTTTGACGGTACTAACCGTGCGGTGCATTGCCCATAACCTTAGGGGTTAGTCGAAGGTACCAGCAACACGGCCAAGCAGCATAAAGGCACGCGCGGTGCGCGTGTCAGCCATGGCCGAAATCTCAGAATCTGTCGCAACTTTTTCGAAATCTGCAAAAAGCTTGTCAAAGCGGCGCAAAAAATGGTGCGCCGCATCGCGAAAAATTGGGTCTTGCTTCATTCGGCCAGATGTCAGTGCCAGCGACGAGCGGTCACGAATGCCGCCAAGTGCAGCGATGGGGCGTCCGCGCTGGCCTTGACCAAACATGCGCCATACCTCGGGGCGGGCACGGTCGGGGCGTAGATCATCCATATAGATGCCGTCTTGGCTGAGGAGCGTCAGGATATCTTGGGCTGCTTGGATCAGTTGCGCCGCATTACGATCTTTCATGGCGCGACGAAGTGCGGCAAAGCCTGCTTCGTCTTCGGCCGTTTCAGGGAAGTTTAGCGCGCGGATTAGATCATCCCCTTCAAGCGGGGGGGCGATGTCGGCGCTTTGTGTTCCAAGGGCCAATGTTTGCTGGTCTTCTGCTGAAATTTCTTGCACGGGTTGCGCGGCGCGCGGCGGCTCTTCGCGGCGGGTGGAAAAAGTAGCGAGTGTTGTTTCGGTCTTGCGCGTTGCTGCTGCGATTTCATCCAACTTGCGAGAAACAGAAGGCTCGGTAGAGATTCTGCCACCTTGTTGCTGGGAGATGTAGGCGTGGCGAATAGCATCAATAGCCGCCTGCAAACGCAGGCTTTCTTCGCGCATGACGCGGCTGGCACGTGCCGCAGTGGCCGCGACCCAGACCATAGCAACGGGCATGAACACCGCCAACATCGTCATCAAAAATCGCAATCCGCCCTGACCCTCTACTGCAGGGGCTTGAGGCATGAAGACGAAAAAGATCAAACATCCCACAAGCCAGATCGCCGAAAGCACAAGTGCTGTGATCTCGATGCTGGTGATGCCATCAGGGCGTGCCTTGTCGTAGATACCTAGCGGCGTAGGGCGTGCGTTTGCCGGTCTTGCGGCGCGCGCATTTGATGCACCTGCGGGGGGGCGGGCCTGTAGCTGCTCTGGTGGTGGGGCATCAGTCATGATGGGTGTTCCGATCAGGCATATACGATTTTGAGAACCTCATATGATCGTTGTCCACCCGGTGTGCGAACTTCGACGCTGTCGCCTTCATCCTTGCCTATCAGGGCGCGGGCGATGGGTGATTTGATGTTGAGTAGACCCAATTCGATATTGGCCTCGTATTCGCCCACAATCTGATAGGTTTTCTCTTCGTCGGTGTCTTCATCAGCCAGTGTTACTTTCGCGCCAAACTTAATCGTACCGCTTAGTTTGGCGGGATCGATAACTTCAGCAAGTGAGATCGCACCCTCAAGTTCTTTCACACGCCCCTCAATAAAGGACTGCTTTTCCTTGGCAGAGTGATACTCGGCGTTTTCAGACAAATCGCCGTGTTCGCGGGCTTCGGCAATTGCCTTGATGATGGCAGGGCGCTCAACTGTCTTGAGGTGTTTGAGTTCTGTCTCAAGAGCCGTGTGGCCACCGCGGGTCATCGGGATTTTTTCCATGGCGTTCGTGTCCGTCATACTAAGGCGCGCCCCGAAGGTGGTTCGGGGCGCGTGTTTGCGTTGCCTATTACCTGACCCAAGTTGAACGCTAAATGCAAGCGGATAAGGGGAAGGAGATGGCGCGGATTCGCCGAAGCAGGTGTTCCTAATCGTATTGAACAACCTCGAATTCAATACCGTCGCCATCGCGGAAATAGAAACGCCGCCCTGGTTCATAGTCGTAGTGTTCTCCTACGCTAAACCCTTGAGTGCGTACTGCGGTTTCCACAGCATCCAAATCGTCTACTGTTACTGCGATGTGGTTCAATCCACCAATGCTGGTGTAGCTGTCTAGTTTGTCAGCTAAGGGCACGCTCGGCTTGTAAATCGCGAGATAACGATCTGCAGTGCCAACATGAATGCTATAGCCGCCTGATATAGCGTCGCCCTGCCAGCGGATATGCCAACCAAAAATATCCTGCATCCATTTTGCAGTAGCTTCTGGGTCCGATACGGTAAGATTTGCATGCTCAAGTTGCGCGGTCATCTGAGTTCCTTTCGAGAATGTGACGTGACGCCTCTGTTTGTAATTGCTAAACCTAACTTTAGGTCAAGAGATATTTTGGAGGTTCTATGCCCGTAAATGAAGGTCTTACAATCGGGGCACTGGCGTCGCGAACTGGGCTCGCTGTATCTGCCATCCGCTATTACGAGCGTCAGGGGCTGATCAATCCTTGGCGCAATGCGGGTGGCCAACGTCGATTCGCGCGCGCTGACCTGCGAAGGCTTAGCTTTGTTATGATCGCGCAGCAGTTTGGGTATACCCTGCCGCAGATTCGCGAGCAGCTAGATCAACTACCGCAGGGCCGTACGCCAACCAAAGGCGATTGGACAAAAATTAGCGGTGGCTTTCGAGAGAGTCTGGATGCCCGTATCGCGACACTAACAAAGCTGCGGGATAATCTGGATGGCTGTATCGGCTGTGGTTGCCTTAGCCTTGAGGCATGCGCCCTGTACAATCCGTTGGATGCTGCCGCTTGTGGTGGGCAAGGGCCGCGTTATTTGATGGGTGACAAGCCAATGGATGCTCGCCGTTAGCGCTCACGCGAATAAGAATAAGTAAAATGCCCTATCCTGACGCAATTTAACGCATCGTCGTGATTGCAATGATGTGTGTCAGAGGCTAGGCCGGATAAAACCGATTTTTTGGGACATAGGGAGCGCCTGATATGGCCGAGATTGAACGCGAAGCGATGGAATATGACGTTGTAATCGTAGGGGCAGGTCCTGCGGGCCTTTCTGCTGCGATCCGTCTCAAGCAGCTTGATGCTGATTGCACCGTGGTTGTGCTGGAAAAAGGCTCTGAAGTGGGCGCACATATCCTATCAGGTGCGGTGCTGGACCCATGTGGCCTTAATGCGCTTATTCCGGATTGGAAAGAAAAAGGCGCGCCGCTGAATGTTCCCGTGATTGAGGATAACTTTTACGCGCTTGGCGCTGCGGGTGAAGTGCGTATTCCTAACTTCCCGATGCCACCGTTGATGAGCAACCATGGCAACTATATCGTTTCTATGGGGAACGTTTGCCGCTGGATGGCTGAACAGGCCGAAGAGATGGGCGTGGAGATTTTTCCAGGCATGGCGTGTTCTGAAATTGTCTATGGCGATAGTGGCGAAGTCAAAGGCGTGGTTGCTGGCGAGATGGGCCTCGCGGCTGATGGAACGCCTGGTCCAAGCTATGAGCCTGGTATGGAGTTGCACGGTAAATACGTGTTCCTTTCCGAGGGCGTGCGCGGAAGCCTAAGCAAACAAGTCATCAAAAAATATGACCTCGCCAAGGGCAAAGAGCCGCAGAAATACGGTCTCGGTATGAAAGAAATCTGGGAAATTGATCCCGCAAAACACAAAGAGGGCTCTGTCACGCACACGATGGGTTGGCCTTTGGGTAAGAAAGCGGGGGGCGGTTCATTTATCTACCACCTTGAGAACAATCAGGTCTATGTGGGCTTTGTGGTTCACCTTGGGTACAAAAATCCGCATGTTTTCCCTTACATGGAATTCCAACAGTTCAAGCACCATCCGATGGTTGCTGAGCTGCTTAAGGGCGGCAAGCGTGTCGCATACGGCGCGCGCGCGATTACCGAGGGCGGATACCAATCCATGCCTAAGATGGTCGCACCCGGTGTGGCGCTGTTGGGATGTTCCGTTGGTATGGTCAACGTGCCGCGCATCAAAGGTAACCACAACGCGATGATTTCCGGCAAAGCCGCTGCCGAAGCTGCCCATGCCGCCATCCAAGCGGGCCGTTCTGGTGATGAGCTACCTGACTACGAGCAGGACGTTCGGACCGGCGAGATTGGCAAGGACCTGTTTAAAGTTCGCAATGTTAAACCTCTGTGGTCCAAGTTTGGCCTTGTCGCATCGCTTGCGGTTGGCGGGTTTGATATGTGGTGCAACACCTTGTTTGGCGGCTCTTTGATGGGCACTTTGTCTCACGGCAAGAACGATGCTGAAGCGACCGAACCAGCTGCTGATCATACCGTGATCAGCTATCCAAAGCCGGACGGCAAACTTAGCTTTGATCGTCTCACAAATGTTGCGTTCTCCTTCACAAACCATGAGGAAAGCCAGCCAGCGCACCTGACACTGATAGACGACACAGTGCCAGTTGGGGTGAATCTTGAGAAGTTCGCGGGCCCTTCCGCACGTTATTGCCCAGCAGGTGTTTACGAATTTGTAGAAGAAGAGGGCAAAGACACCCGCTTTGTCATCAACTTCCAAAACTGCGTGCACTGCAAAACATGTGACATCAAAGACCCTAGCCAGAATATCGTCTGGACAACGCCTCAGGGCGGTGACGGGCCGAACTACCCGAACATGTGATCAATTTTCGCGGCTTCCTGCCTATTCAGGTGGGGGGCTGCCATTGCGCGGACGCGCAAACATGCTAGCCTCAACAAAAAGAATGAGGCTAGAGCAAATGCAAAAATTCCTGACCACTGTTAGCGCTGTCGCCCTTGGCGTGGCTTTGATGATAAGCACTCCAGCGCAAGGGGTGGCTGAATCGTTGGCGGGATCATATCTGGCTGGGCGCAGCGCGGCGTTACACAACGACTATGCTCTTGCGGCACGGTTTTACGCCTCGGCGTTGGCCCGCGATTCAAGCAACGTTGAGCTGATGGATAGCGCGACCCTTTCATATCTTGCATTGGGTGACGTGGAAAAAGCTTTGCCATTGGCTAAGGCGATTGTCGCATCTGGGCAGCGTTCACAGGCCGCGCGGATGGTGATTACGGCTGGTTTAGCCGTTGACGGTAATTTCGCTGAGCTGGCTAAGCAGGAAATCCAGACAGATGGTGTTAGCCCTTGGTTGGATGGTTTGGTCAAAGCGTGGGCTTTAATCGGACTGGATGATGTGGACGGCGCGATTGCGCAGTTTGATAGTATCTCAACGGATGCGGGCATGGCGGGTGTCATATCCTTTCACAAGGCGCTCGCGCTGGCGACTGTGGGGCGTTACGCCGAGTCTGAGGCCGTATTCGAGGGTGGCGCAGTTGGTGCTGCCGCACGTACCCGTCGCGGTGTTATTGCACGCGCCGAAGTGTTGTCTCAGCTGGGGCGCAACGCGGATGCGATACAGGTCATCAGTCAAACCTTTAATGGCGCAACTGATCCAGAGTTAGATACGTTGATCGCCCAGCTGAATGCCGATGCCGCAGTGCCCTTTACCCACGCGCCAACAGCGCGCGCTGGATTGGCGGAAGTATATTACACCTTTGCCGCACTGCTGCGTGCAGAGCGGGCAAGTGATTACTACACGTTGCTTTATGCGCGAATTGCGCGGCACTTGCGCCCCGATCATGTGGACGCATTGTTGATGACTGCAGATCTGCTCGAAGATCTGGGCCAATATAAATTGGCCATTGAGGAATATCGCGCAGTTCCTGAGGAAGATTCCGCTTACCATGTAGCTGAATTGGGCCGCGCCGCCGCGCTGCGCCGTCTGGAAAAGGCCGACCAAGCCATTGAAGTGCTGGAACAGCTGTCCCGCAGTCATGGTGATCTGGCTGTTGTGCACTCCACTTTGGGAGATACATTGCGCGCACAAGACGAGGATCAAGCAGCGATCAAGGCTTATACCCGCGCAATAGAGCTAATGGCAGAAGCCGATACGCGTGGCTGGTTCTTGCATTTTTCACGCGGCATCGCTTATTCGCAGGATGGTGATGAAGTCGCCGCCGAGGCCGATTTTCGTGCGGCACTCGCGATCAATCCAGACCAGCCTCAGGTGCTGAACTATCTGGGGTATTCATTGGTCGAAGAGCAACGCAAGTTGGATGAAGCGCTTGATATGATTGAACGCGCAGTCGCGGCCAGCCCGGACAGCGGATACATCGTTGATAGCTTGGGATGGGTGTATTACCGACTGGGCCGCTATGAAGAAGCTGTTGTTCAGATGGAACGCGCAGTAGAGCTGGAAGCCGTTGATCCGGTGGTGAATGATCACTTGGGTGATGTTTATTGGGCTGTCGGACGCACGCGCGAGGCACAGTTTCAATGGCAGCGCGCGCTTTCGTTTGTACAGTTTAGTCAAACCGATACCGAGGCCGAACCCGACCGCATTCGCCGTAAGCTAGAGGTCGGCTTAGATGCTGTATTGGCCGAAGAAGGTGCTGATCCGCTGAAGGTTGCCAGTGAAAACTGAAGCGTTTGCGGCTGCAAAGGTAAACTTATCGTTGCATGTGACCGGCCAACGCGCCGACGGATATCATTTGCTTGATAGTTTGGTGGTGTTTGCAGACATCGGTGACAGGCTTTGGTTTGATCCTGCACCTGATCTGCAGATTGAGGTGTCAGGGGCTTTTGCCGATGGCGTGCCAATTGATTGTCGTAATTTGGTTTGGCAAGCGGCTGAACTGGCGGGTTGGAGTGGCAAAATCCATTTGGAAAAGAACCTGCCGCATGGTGCGGGTATTGGCGGTGGATCATCCGACGCGGCGGCGGTGCTGCGTGCGTTTGGGGCGGCTGAGGCTGCTGTAACGCTAGGCGCAGATGTTCCTGTTTGCCTGAACCCTTGCGCACAGCGGATGAGGGGGATTGGGGATGTATTAGATCCGATTTCTCCATTGCCGGGTATGGAGATATTACTGATCAACCCGCATGTGCAGGTGCCAACGGGCCCCGTTTTTGCAGCGTTGGAAAGCAAACAAAACAAGCCGATGCCTGACAAATTGCCTTCATTCGAAAGTGCGCATGATTTTTGCATATGGTTGAAGGGGCAGCGCAACGACCTGGAAAAACCAGCACGCGCGATTGCCCCGCAGATCGACATGGCGCTTGAGGCGTTAGAGGGTGCGATGATCGCGCGCATGTCAGGGTCGGGCGCGACCTGCTTTGGCTTGTATCAACAAGGCGCAAAGGACGCGGCCAAACGCATCACGCAGGCGCATCCTGATTGGTGGGTGGCCGCGGGAAAGCTACTTAGCTGACGCGGCTGACGACGTAATCGGCGAGGTCGATCAACATGTCTTTGATCTCATGAGCGGGCAGGGGGGCGAGGGCTGCTTTCGCCTTTTCGGCCCACTCAAGCGCATCCGTTTGCGTTGATTTGAGCGTACCATGTTTATGAAGTAGCGAAATTGCGTGTTCCAGATCGCCGTCATCTTGTTTGCCGCGCTCAATTGTGCGCGTCCAAAAGGCGGTTTCTTCTTCATCGGCAAGGGCGATTGCCTTGATCACGGGAAGTGTCAATTTGCGTTCGCGGAAATCGTCGCCAACGTTTTTACCTGTGGCATCTTCTTGGCCTTGATAGTCGAGCAGGTCATCGACGATCTGGAAGGAAACGCCCAAGGCATCGCCGTAATCAAATAGCGCGCGGACAATTGCGTCTGGTGCATCGGCGATTACGCCGCCAACTTCGGTGGCAGCTGAAAACAATGCAGCAGTTTTTCCACGTACAACTTGCAGATAGACACTCTCATCTGTTGCAAGATTTTGCGCGGCTGTAAGCTGAAGAACTTCACCTTCAGCAATGGTGGCCGCCGCGTTGGACAGAATCTGCATAACCCGCATCGAGCCGGGTTCGGTCATTAACTGAAAGCTGCGGGCGAAAAGATAATCGCCGACCAGTACGGATGATTGATTATCCCACAGCAGGTTTGCTGTCGGACGACCACGGCGCTGGCTGCTTTCGTCTACAACATCGTCGTGCAGTAGGGTGGCAGTGTGAATGAACTCAACGGTCGTAGCTAAGTGGATATGGTAGGGGCCTTCATAGCCACACAGGGCCGCCGCAGCGAGTGTCAGCATGGGGCGTAGCCGTTTGCCCCCTGCCTCTACCAAATGCGCTGTAACCTCAGGAATGCGCGGTGCGTGTTCAGACGACATGCGTTCGCGAATTAGCTGGCTCACGGCCTCCATTTCGCTGCTCAGGGCAGCGGCAAGGCGGTCATGAGGTTTTTGGCTCATCTCTATGGTCATTTTTCTGTGCCCCAACCTCGACAAGGGGTCATGCCCCAGATTACATCACCGCTATGAAAGAACTTTTGCGCAGCTCCGACCCTACGATCATCGCCTTTGCTTGTGCCCTTTTGCAGGGCGAGGATATAGACTGCTTTCAGATGGACGTAAATATGAGCATTCTTGAAGGAGGCATAGGAATTTTTCCACGCCGCCTGATGGTTCACCCTGATAATCTTGACGCAGCAACGCGGGTTATGCGTGACAATGATATTCCACTTGGCTTGTGAGTGATCACGGCCTGACCCATGACGCCTTTCTTGGTGGGCTGTTACACCTTTGGCAGCCGCAAGATGGGTATCGCGCAGGAGTTGATCCTGTGTTGCTTGCAGCCACTATACCAGCGGTTTCAGGGCAGCGGGTGCTTGAATTGGGCTGCGGTGTAGGGGCGGCTGTACTGTGTCTGGGAGCAAGGGTTCCTGACCTCATCCTCACAGGAGTAGAGCGAGAGGCGGCCTATGCTGAACTTGCCATGCGCAATGGCGCTCGTGAGCTTGAGGTTGTGCATGCTGATATTTCCGACCTACCGTTAACTTTGCGGCAGCGACAATTTGACCATGTGTTGGCTAACCCGCCTTACTGGCGTCGCGATGCCTCAGTTGCTGCGCGCAATCCTACTCGCGAGGCGGCGTTGGGTGAAGAAACCCCTCTGAACCTGTGGATTGAAGTCGCGGCGAAGAGGTTAGCCCCTAGAGGCTATATGCACATAATTCACCGAGCTGAACGTTTACCTGATTTGCTGGCCGCATTGCCCAAAGATATGGGCAGCATCGAGATTTTGCCTATCTCTGCCCGTCAGGGGCGTGCGGCCGAACGAGTCATTATGCGCGCGCGCAAGTCGGGACGCGCGGATTTCCGCCTGCACGCACCGCTTGTGCTGCACCGCGGCGAGAGTCATTTGGACGGGGATCAATACGTTCAACCTGTGCGAGAAGCTTTGCGGGCAGGGGCCGCGTTGAGTTTTTAACCGACGTTAAGCAATAATTCACCACCATTGAGGGTATGCTGCAAGGCGGCGTGACATCGTTTTCGGTTCATGCTTCACTGACATTGCACTTTTAACAACTGGAGGAAGTATGTCCCTTAACGCACATCTGGATACGTTGAAAAAGAAGCACAGCGACATTGGCGAGGAGATTGAGCAAGCTCAACGCGCGCCGGGCGTTGATGGCCTTGAAGTGGCCACCATGAAAAAACAAAAAATGCGCCTGAAAGAAGAAATTAACAGACTTTCGAGTTAGACTAATTCGAAGAAAAGCTGGCGCGCGCTGCAATGATCGCGCCGCCAGTGATCAGCAGCGTCGCCCAAAGCAATGTCATGCTGGGCGCAGCAATCCCCGCCAAGATCAACACAAGCGTAGACAGCAATGGTGCCGCGTATGAACTGGTGCCTAAAAGCTGAATATCACCGTGTTTGCACCCGATATCCCAGACATAGAATGCGAAGCCCACTGGCCCTAGGCCAAGGCCAGCTATGCTTGCCCATCCAAGGGCGGTGGTGGGGAGTACTGTTTCTTCAAACATTAAGTGCAGTGGGAAGGACAGTATGGATGTAGCGATGCAAAAGACTGCAACACTTGCGGTGGGAGCTGAGCCAACTAGTCGTGACAGGACTGAGTACCCCGCCCAAGTAAAAGCGGCCAACAATGCAAGGAGATAGCCCGGTAAATACTCTGTGCTGAGACCTGTGCCGCCACCAGAAATAATGAGCGCCGCTCCAGAAAATCCCAAGACCGCGCCAATGACATGACCTGCTTTGAGTGTTTCTGAGGGGAGTAGGCCGGAGAAGACGACAATCAACAAGGGCCATAAATAGGCGATTAAACCAGCCTCGGCAGCAGGTGCCAGCCGTAATGCCGAGAAATAAAGCAAATGATAGGCAAACAGTCCCAATGCACCAAAAGCATAGACGCGCAGGGGCACGGTACGCATTTGCGGCACACTTCCCGTGATCCATGCCCATATCAGCCCAACGATACCGCCGATGCCAAAACACAACGTGTTGAGCAGTAACGGCGGCGTGGGGCTAGAGCCAACCGTAAACAGCGCCAAAAGCGCCCAAAGCAAAACGGCGATAAATCCAGTAGCAGTAGCAGTTGTGCGGCTCATAGGGTTTCCAGATCCAGTATTGTCAGGGTTTCGCTGATATGGGCCGTTTTTTCAATTTCCTGCAACATCCAATCGCGAAACGCTGCGATCTGCGGACGATGCTCCATGCCTTTGAGGCATAAAAAGCTGAATCGTGCCCCTGTTGAGAGAGCGGTTGAAAAAGGTGCGACCATTCTACCTTCGGCTAGGTCTTTGACGACCAATGCGCGCCGGCCCAGTACAACTCCAACACCGGCCAATGCTGCGTCAAGCGCATGGTCCGCCTGAGAAAACCGTGGTCCAAGTGTTGGTGTATAGGGATTTCCCATGGCTGTGAACCACGACGACCAGCTTACGCGAGAATCCAGAAAATTGATCGATTCGTCGAAAATGATGGGCGCGTGTTGAAGGCTTTCAACGGTTGAGTATTTCTCGGCCATGGCGGGGGTCATTACGGGGGTGATCCATTCTTCGGCCAAAGGCAGGGAGAATAGATCAGCTGTGGTTGTGTTGCTAAAACGGATCGCAACATCAACGTTATCGCGGGTCAGATCCATGCGCTGTAGGGATGCCGCAAAGCGCAATTCAATCTCTGGATGGGCTTGGGCAAATTCATAAAGCCGAGGCGCGAGCCATTTGGCGGTAAACGCGGGTCCTGCAGTCACTGTAAGGGTCTGGGTGTCTTGTGTGCGTTGGGCAGCCCGCCACGCCGTTGCTAAGGTCTGAAATCCCTCTGCCGCGCCTGATGATAGGGCATCACCCGCCTCGGTGAGTTCAACAGCACGGTTTAATCGGCGAAACAACGGTGCGCCTAGATGCTGTTCAAGCGACTTGATCTGAAACGATAAGGCGGCAGGCGTAACGTTGAGCTCGGCAGCGGCCAGTGCAAATGACATGTGGCGTGCAGCAGCATCAAAGGCCCGCAAGGCGGTGAGAGGGGGGAGGCGAATGGACATATACAATTAAGTATATCTTATGTGAGGCGTTGAAAAGTCTCGTTTGTCGGCTTGTTGATAAAGGCGCATATTGATTTCAATGAAGTCACATTGATCTGAAAAAGGTCGAAATAGGAGATACGCAATGTTTGAAGCCACAACAAACCCCGCTGCTCGTACCGCCATGAACACTGCCCATGCCGAACGCGGCCGTATGATGTCAGATTTTTTTGCATGGTTGCGCAGCCCACTGCGCCGCTAGAGATTTTCCGCTGACAGTGTGCACGCTGTCTTACGGAATAAAATAAGGGGCCGAAGGAGTACTCCTCCGGCCCCTTTGCTTTTAGTCCCAGAAAGGGAGCTAAAAATTAGACAAAGAACTGTCCGCCGTTTGCGGTGATGGTCGAGCCGTTGATGAAGCCTGCGTCATCAGCAACAAGGAAGGACACTGCGCGAGCAATCTCTTCCGGCTCACCCAAGCGACCTGTTGGGATCTGGGCGATGATGCTTTCGCGTACTTTTTCTGGCACGGCCATAACCATATCTGTCCCGATGTAGCCTGGGCAGATTGCGTTGGCGGTGATGTTGGCGCGCGCGCCTTCTTGAGCCAAGGATTTCACGATGCCCAAATCGCCGGCTTTGGTTGCGGCATAGTTCACCTGTGCGAACTGACCTTTTTGACCGTTGATTGAAGAGATCACGACGATACGGCCGAATTTACGTTCGCGCATGCCAGGCCAGATTGGGTGAATTGTGTTGAACACGCCTGTCAGGTTTGTGTCGATTACCTGATGCCATTGCTCTGGCGTCATTTTGTGGAACGGCGCGTCGCGTGTGATGCCTGCGTTGGCCACAATTACTTCTACGGGGCCAAGGTCGGCCTCAACCTGCGCGATGCCAGCTTTTGAGCTGTCATAGTCGGCAACGTCCCATTTGTATGTCTTGATACCAGTTTCAGCAGTAAATGCTGCTGCGGCCTCATCGTTGCCTGCATAAGTTGCGGCGACGGTGTAACCCTTATCATTTAGTTCTTTGGAAATAGCGGCACCGATCCCGCGGCTGCCTCCTGTAACAAGTGCGACACGCGACATATAATTCTCCTGAAAGTAATGTTGTTGCTGTTAGTGGCGTGGACGCGCAACTTTCTTGCGCGCCCAATTCCTCTTAGGGCCGTTCGAGGCACATGGCAACACCCATACCGCCACCAATGCACAACGTCGCGAGACCTTTTTTCGCATCGCGGCGTTTCATCTCAAATAACAGGGTGTTGAGAATGCGCGCGCCAGACGCGCCGATTGGGTGACCGATGGCAATCGCGCCGCCGTTTACGTTCACGATTGCTGGATCCCAGCCCATGTCTTTGTTCACGGCACAAGCTTGTGCGGCGAAGGCTTCGTTTGCTTCAACAAGGTCCAGATCCTCGGCCTTCCAGCCGGCTTTTTCCAAAGCTTTGCGGGACGCAAAAATAGGACCTGCACCCATGACTGACGGGTCCAAGCCTACTGTTGCGTATGAAGCAATCCGTGCAAGTGGCTCAATACCGCGCTTTTCAGCATTTTCTGCACTCATCATCAATGCGCCAGCAGCGCCATCGTTGAGGCCGGACGCGTTAGCCGCAGTAACGGAACCGTCTTTGGCGAACGCAGGGCGCATTTTTGCCATCGCATCAATGTTGGCACCGTGGCGAATGTACTCATCTGCATCCACAATCGTGTCGCCGCGACGACCTGGTACCGTATAGGCAAAAATCTCATCTGCAAACCGGCCTTCTTTCTGGGCGGCTTCCGCTTTGTTTTGGGACGCTACTGCAAATTCATCTTGCTGTTCGCGCGAAATTTCCCATTTCGCGGCAACGTTTTCTGCTGTCTGACCCATGTGATAGCCGTTGAAGGCGTCCCACAAGCCGTCTTTGATCATTGTGTCGATCAGCTTCATGTCGCCCATTTTTTGGCCCGCGCGCATTGATTGGGCGTGAGGTGACATGGTCATGTTTTCCTGACCACCAGCAGCTACGATATCGGCATCACCCAATTGGATGTGCTGAGCGGCTAGTGCAACAGAACGCAAACCGGAGCCACAAACCTGATTGATTGACCATGCCGCAGATTCGATCGGGAGACCTGCATTTACGTGCGCTTGACGTGCAGGGTTTTGGCCCTGTGCTGCCGTCAATACCTGACCTAAAATGGTCTCGGAGACTTCGGAAGGATCGACACCTGCGCGCGCAACAATTTCCTTCAGCATCGCAGCACCCAGTTCGTGGGCGGGCGTATTGGCAAATGAGCCACCGAAGCTGCCTACTGCAGTGCGAGCAGCAGAAGCGATTACGACATTGGTCATGGAATGTGGTCCTCTCAATATGACGCGTGGCGGAGGGCCTGTACTATTAGAGCACGAAGGGCCGCGCTGTCTGTCCTCCACCTTGTGCGCTTTGGATAACGCATGGGGTGCAGCGCGGCAAGAAGGGTGACACCAGTGCGGCGTTAAGCCCTTTGACGGTCGCCTTTGTCGTTTAGCCACTCAGGTTGGGTGGTCGGAGGCGCGAAGTAATAACCTTGCATGCAATCAATCCCAATCTCAGCAGCAATGGCAGCATCCTCAGCAGTTTCCACCGATTCTGCGACCGTTAGCATGCCAAACTCACGGGCAATGCCGTGAAGTGCCCGTGTTAATGACTGTTTGTCAGGGTCATTCGATATCCCACGAATAAATTGCCCGTCGATTTTTAGAATATCGAAATCGAAGTCTTTGAAGTACTTGATAGCCATGTGGCCGGACCCGAAGTGATCCATGGCAAAACAGATGCCTTTGACTTGCAGTCGCTGGATGAAATCAATAACCAGCTCTGGCACCGTCATAGCCGAGCTTTCAGTTATCTCGAGGATCAACCGCTCACCTAATTCTGGTGTGGATTTAAGGAAGCGGTTCAAGCACTCCATCCAGGGTCGATAGCCAATGGAACGTGCGGACATATTTATAGATAACCGTAGGCCAGGATTTGCCTTTAGGTTGCGCAGCCCATGTCGCAGCGCGAGTACATCAATGTCTCGTCCGATTTCAGTGTCTTCTATCTTGCCCATGAATTCGCCTGCTGGGATCACGCGGCCAGTGGCGTCTAAAACGCGGATCAACCCCTCATAATAACCAACCTGCGTTTGCGAGCTGCTGCGCATGATGGGCTGAAACGCAAGCATTGTTTGATTATGTTGAATGGCCTCTTTGACCATTTCCATTGTGCTTTTCGTTTGCTGGGTAATAGCATGATCCAGCGGGCTGAACCCGCCAGGCGGGATGTCCGCCATTTGACGTTTGGTTTTGCCTTTCACGGGTTTTCCTTTGCGATTCCAAGCTTGGTACGTGACCTTCACCGCGAGATTGAACGCCAGCTGCTAAGAAGGTGTTAAGCTTCCAATTTTGTGTCAAATGTACCGAAACAGAAGGAGAGCAGGATATGTCGGCATGTGAATGGGCAGGGCCTGAGCAGATTTACATCGATTACCACAACACTGAATGGGGTGTGCCGGAATATGACAGCCGCGCATTGTGGGAAAAGTTGATCCTTGATGGGTTTCAAGCAGGGCTTAGTTGGATCACAATCCTTAAAAAGCGAGACGCTTTTCGGGAAGCGTTTGAGGGCTTCGATCCGCATGTGATCGCCGAGTGGGGTGAGGAGGACGTTCAGCGATTGCTAGGTAACGCTGGGATCATCCGCCACCGGGGTAAGATTGAGGCCGCCATAGTGAACGCACAGGCATGGCAACGTATCGAGGCGCAAGGCGGCTTTGACAAGTTCATGTGGGATTATGTGGGTGGTGCTCCGCTCCAAAATAAATTTGAAACACAAGCAGATGTACCGCCAAAGACAGAGCTATCCGAACGGGTGTCCAAGGATTTAAAGAAAGCAGGGTTCAAATTTTGCGGCCCTACAATTGTATATGCGTGGATGGAGGCATGTGGTTTGGTTAATGATCATTTAATAGGCTGCCCGCGTCACGCTGATTGTGCACGAAAGGTACGGTGAGCGGCGAAGCCATCGTGTATGGGGGCGATGTCAACAGCGGCGCGCCTGTGTCATTCCACTCGGTCAACATTCTTTTGCCCAAGAACATGCTCTAAATAGAACATCTTAAGAACCAATTTTTTGCAACGGTAATTTCAAGAATGATCAACACCTCTAAACTTGCAGCTATGCTACTTATCGGACTGATAGGCATCGCTGTGCCTGCAACAGCAGAAAGTAGTTTTTGCTCTAAGGAGGCATCCACGCAACGTTGGTTGTCGGATTACAGACACATGCTGATGAACGCGTTACTCGTCCAGATTGCTACGCGGATGGAATGTGGCGTGTTAGAGGCGGCGGATGTCGACGCGCTGCACAGTTTCCATGAGACACGTGGGTGCAGCAGAGATACCCCTTTTGGGGAACACATTCAAAGCTTTGTTGATGGAGAGAACGCGGACAGGCTGAGAAAAATAGTACACCCGAATAGGCACGGCAAAAGTGAGGATCTGTTGGCTATTTGTTCTGAGATTCGGGAAAACGAATTGCCATCAAACTTCGCCTGGTGGGTTGAAGGAACTGCAGTAGGAAATGTCGACGCTTCGGACTTTGAAAAATTGAAGTGGCACTGGGGCAACTTTCAAGAATTGTTTCGCGGTGTACGTTGAGTAGTTGAGGCTAGGAAAGGTTGAAATGCCTGACTGCTCTCTGATCATAGATGCTGGAAAGGGTTGATGGATAAGCAATGAGTTGGTTGTATGACTTAGCATGCAGTGTGAAAAACATTTCTATTTATGCGAGGTGTTCACCTTTGGTGGCATTTATTTCGGGCAAGAGTTTAGGCTGGTCCATCACTCTCTCATGTTCACGCATTGACTCCCTTTCACATATCATAGTAAGCGCGCCCTTGTTGGTGTTGGTGGACCTCGCAAGAGGATCCCTGTCGGAGTGAAGACTCAGAGGACAACGCCCTTTAACTGCCTTTCGGGGCCACATGAAGGAGAACAGCCGTGACTAAACGTACAGCTGCCAAGCACAAAATTGACCGCCGCATGGGCGAAAACATCTGGGGTCGCGCTAAATCCCCAGTAAACCGTCGTGAATATGGCCCCGGCCAGCACGGTCAGCGCCGTAAGGGCAAGATTTCCGATTTCGGTATCCAGTTGCGCGCCAAGCAAAAGCTTAAAGGCTACTATGGCGACCTGACCGAGAAGCAGTTCCGTCGCATCTACGGCGAAGCTGAGCGTGTAAAAGGCGATACAGGTGAAAACCTGATTGGTCTGCTCGAGCGCCGCTTGGACGCAGTTGTTTACCGCGCCAAGTTCGTTGCAACAGTATTTGCTGCACGTCAGTTCGTGAACCACCGCCACGTACGCGTAAACGGCAAGTTGGTTAACATCCCTTCCTACCGTGTAAAAGAGGGTGACGTGATCGAAGTTCGTGACCGTTCCAAGCAAATGGTAGCGTTGATCGAAGCCACACAACTGCCAGAGCGTGACGTTCCTGATTACATGGAAGTAGATCACTCTAAAATGACAGCGAAATTTGTTCGCACCCCGTCATTTGGCGATGTCCCATACCCTGTTGTTATGGAACCAAATCTTGTGGTTGAATTCTACGCGAAGAACTAATCTTCGCCGCCATAAGTTACGATTTCAGAAGCGCCCTACCGGATCTCCGGTGGGGCGTTTTCTTTTGTTCAGGTGATTATTTTCGGACAGATGCGTGCGGTGTGAAAATCGCGGGTGGTTGTGGCGTGGATGAGCGTCTAAAAGGTGTTTAGTAAACAAAGAGCTTTGATATGACACAAATGATCACGCCCCAACCTGGCATTATGGAAATCTCCCTTTATCAAGGGGGCGCGTCCCATGTGGCAGGGCATGATAACGTCCTTAAACTTAGCTCGAATGAGAACCCGTTCGGCCCATCACCTGCCGCGCAAAAAGCGTATGAAGCAGCGGCCCGATCGTTGCACCGCTATCCCAGTTCGGACCACGCCGAGTTGCGTGGTGCTATTGGGCAGGTGCACAATATCGATCCCGAACGCATCATCTGTGGTGCTGGATCGGATGAGATTATCGCATTTCTATGTCAGGCCTATTCAGGTCCAAACACTGAAGTGATCCACACCGAGCACGGCTTTGCTATGTACCGCATTTCTGCACTGGCCGCTGGCGCAAAGCCGATTGAGGTCAAAGAACGTGAACGGGTCACGGATGTGGACGCAATCCTAAAGGCATGTACAGACAAGACGCGGCTGGTATTCTTAGCCAACCCTAACAACCCAACGGGCACAATGATCAGTCAGGCTGATATCGCACGTCTGGCGGAAAATTTGCCGGACCAAGCGCTGTTGGTGCTTGATGGTGCGTATGCGGAATATGTTGAAGGTTATGACGGCGGTGCGGCCTTGGTTGATGCGCGCGACAACGTTGTGATGACGCGCACTTTTTCAAAGATTTACGGCTTAGGTGGTCTGCGCGTCGGGTGGGGCTATGGCCCCGCTCATGTGATAGACGTTTTAAACCGCGTGCGTGGCCCATTCAACGTGAGTAACGCGGCTCTTGCAGCTGCTGAAGCGGCCGTTCGTGACGTGGCCTATGTTGATCATTGCCGTACCGAAAACGCACGGTGGCGCAATTGGATGGCAGATGCGATGGCCGAAATGGGTGTTCCGTCAGACGTGTCATTGGCAAACTTCATCCTTGCGCGGTTCTCATCTCAGGAAGAGGCGGAAGCCTGCGATGGCTATTTGCAGACCCAAGGTCTGCTTGTGCGGCGCGTTGCCGGATACAAACTGCCCACAGGATTGCGGATCACGGTTGGTGATGAAAGCGGCTGCCGTCGCGTGGTGCATGCTGTGCGCCAGTTCAAGGAGGGCTAACCTATGGCGCAAGTATACGAACGCGTGGCCTTAATTGGGCTGGGCTTGATCGCGTCTTCGATGTTTTGGGCGATCAAGCGCAAGGATTTGGCGGGCGAGGTTGTAGGCTATGCACGATCTGGCGAAACCCGCGAAATAGCCCGCGAAATTGGTTTGTGTGACGTCGTTTATGACAACATCGATGATGCCGTACGCGATGCTGATTTGGTTGTTTTATGTGTGCCTGTCGGTGTGATGGGGCAGGTCATGGAACAGATTGCCGGCTCCTTGAAAAAAGGCGCAACCGTCTCTGACGTTGGCTCGGTGAAGCGTGATGTGATCGAAAACGTGAAGCCACATCTACCGGAAGGCGTCGAATTTATTGCAGGGCACCCACTGGCAGGAACCGAGCATTCCGGTCCGCGTGCAGGGTTTGCAGAATTGTTTGATAACCGCTGGTGCTTGTTGGTCCCAATTGAGGGATCAGATCCCGACGCCATCGCCCGTCTTCGTAGCTTTTGGGAAGGCCTTGGATCTAACGTGGAAGAAATGGATGCTGATCACCATGATCGGGTCCTTGCTGTGACCTCACATGCGCCACACCTCATTGCCTATACGATGGTTGGAGTAGCAGATGATTTGCGCCGTGTAACCGACAGCGAAGTGATCAAATATTCAGCTGCGGGCTTTCGCGATTTCACCCGTATTGCGGCCTCGGACCCAACGATGTGGCGCGATGTTTTCCTGTCTAACAAGGATGCTACGTTGGAAATCCTTGGTCGTTTTACAGAAGAGCTGTTCGCGCTGCAGCGCGCGATCCGGCAGGGGGATGGTGACCATCTATTCGACTATTTCACCCGAACACGTGAAATCCGCCGCAATATTGTCGAAGCAGGGCAGGACACGGATGCGCCAAACTTTGGTCGCGGCGGACCTAAACAATGAAACGTCTCACGGTGCTGTTCTGTGTTATGGCAACCATTTCCTGCGCTGGACCGGATAGTTCAAAACGGCCAGAACCGCGCCCGGGGGCTGGCGAGCCAGAAATAGCGGCAGATGGCACGATCGATCGCTCGGCGCTAGAAAACAAGCAGGGCGGGTTTTGGAAATCCATGCGCCCTGTTTTCCGCTCACCCAAGGCAGGACGCGAACTGCGGCAACAACAAAAGGTTCTGGCAGCTGGGGCCGTCTGCGGTGACATATCGATTCAGGGTAAGGCCATCGGGCGTGTGCCTGGGCGAATATCAGGATGTGGTGTTGAAAACGCAGTGCAAATATCGTCGGTTTCGGGCGTGAGCCTTAGCAGTAGATCGACAATGGACTGTGGCACTGCGCGTGCATTGAAGACATGGGTAGACAGCAGCGCAAAGCCTGCGTTGTCGAAAAAGGGCGGTGGGTTGAGGCAGATAAAAGTCGCTGCCCACTACGCTTGTCGTCGTCGCAATAATGCTAAAACCGGAAAAATATCTGAGCATGGTAAGGGTCGCGCAATAGATATCTCAGGTTTCAAGCTGGCAGATGGCAGCGAGATTTCAGTGCTCAAAGGATGGAATGCGCGCAGCAGTCGCAGGGCTTTGCGCAGAATGCATGCTGATGCTTGTGGGCCGTTTGGAACCGTGCTCGGACCTAAGGCGAACCGTTTTCACCTTGATCACTTCCACTTTGATACCGCGCGTTATCGCTCAGGCAGTTACTGTCGTTAACGCAAGATGATGGGCGGCGCGTTGCCAAGTGGGATAAAGCCCATGCGCATCTTGCCCCTATCAATTGTTACCTCAACATTGAGTGTTTCTGCGTCACCCGAAAGACCTGATAGTAGGGTTAGAAAACTCTCGGCTTGGGCGCGGGCATCCGAGGATAGAGTACCGTTGGCGCTTGCGAAATCCAGCATCCGTTGCCAGTTGCGGGCCTGTAATTTCGCTGTACCGGATGCAGTGCCGTTTGGCTCGATCTGCAAATCAGCCTCAAAGGTGACGCTCAGATCTGCCCATACGGCCGCGATCTGATCGATCTTGATTGCGCGCGGTTGGGGGCGTCGGGCCTCTAGTGCACTGCGATCCCATGGGCGATCAAAGGTAACTGTCATATCGGCTACCAATGTTTCAAACGTTTCGGGCCACGCAGCAGGTAGGCGCAAGGTTTGCCGAATGACGCTCCCCGGGGCAAAGCCGATGGTGATAATATCAATATCATAGGTTTCAGGTGAAAGTCCTTGCTGAACATCTGCTTGCAGGTTTTGAGCGCTCAATAGCTGTCCTTCGACCAGATCAAGGGACAGATTTCGGCTGGCCGCGTTCAGAGTTTCCAGTTGCAGTGAGGTGCCCGGATGAAGGCGCAGTGCTGCATTTGTTCCTTCTGAGGATATGGTGAGCGTGCCTTGCGGTGCCGATAAAACTATCGGATCGGCTGGCAAGGATAATGAAGCGTGGCCCGGCCAATAGATCGGCGCGGAAAGCGTGAGCTGCGGGATATGCAAAGCGGTCGCTGTTTGAGGGTCCGTTAAGGCTGTCTCAGTGAGCGTGGTTTGAATGCGCAGCGGGAAACCGCCACGGGTCATTTCGCCAACGTCAGCCTGCCACCCCGCGCTGCGCCGCAAATCGATCCACTCTGAGATGCTGTTTTGCAGGCTGCTGGTCGCTATCCACCACCATCCTCCCAATATGAGCATGGTTAGAACAATTATTTTCACCGTGAAGCGACCCATGGGCTTTGCCCCTCTTTTCATCTGGCTGTGTATGAGGTTTATCTCCGTCAACACAGGAGAACCAGATGAGTATGTGGGTATTTGGCTATGGCAGTTTACTTTGGAATCCCGGTTTTGAAGTCGCCGAAAGCGTAATTGGCACCTTGCCTGACTATGCTCGGTCTTTCTGTATGCGGTCTATCCACCATCGCGGCTCGGTTGATGTTCCGGGGCTTGTTTTGGCACTGGACCAACAACCAGGTGAAGCATGTGAAGGTGTCGCGCTACGAGTTGCCGCAGGCAAGGAGACGGAGACGTTGGCTTATCTGCGCGAACGCGAGTTGATTTCATCTGCCTATGTGGAAAAAGAACTTACTGTCCAGCTGAGCGATGAGCGCGAAGTTACTGCAGTGGTTTATGTGATTGACGAGGCGCATGAGCAATACTGCGGGGGCATGCCCCTTGAAGAGCAAGCGCAGATTATTGCGAGAGCCATTGGCGGGCGCGGTCCTAACACGGAATATCTATATAATACGGCGGAACATTTGGTCTCTGTCGGCCTGCATGATCCAGCGCTTGAATGGCTTGCAGGGCGGGTCAAAACCATAACTGTATAAAGCCTTGGGATTGTGAAAATTTCGGGTTAAGCTAAGCTGAAATAATAATAAGGTCAGGAGCAGGAAGCGCATGGCGCAGCCAGACCGCGAGGCAAAACCGCAATTCTCCCAACCAGTCCGACAGATCACCTTGATGCTGTTGGCGCTGGGCCTGTCAGGCTTTGGTGCATTTGTTGCACTTCCAAGAGTGTTGCCTGTTTTCCAAGCAAACCCGTATCTTAACGGGTTTATTGCCTTTGTATTCTTAATCGGAGTCGTGGCCTGTTTCTATCAGGTTTTGCAGCTCATCGGTTCGGTTCGGTGGATTGAAAATTTCGCCTCAGACGATGACACGCCTAACGACACGCCGCCGCAAATGCTGGCACCGCTGGCTGCATTGCTGCGCACACGTGGCGCTCGGATGCAGGTAAACGCTTCCTCAACGCGCTCAATTCTGGATTCTGTTGCGACACGCATCGATGAAGCGCGTGAAATTACACGTTATATTGTCAATATGTTGATTTTCCTAGGCCTTTTAGGGACATTCTATGGGTTGGCAACGACGGTACCTGCAATCGTCGACACCATCCGCGGTCTTTCACCACAAGAAGGCGAGGCCAGCACAGACGTATTTAACAGGTTGATGACGGGGCTTGAGTCCCAATTGTCAGGCATGGGTGTTGCGTTTGCCTCATCCTTATTGGGTCTTGCAGGATCGTTGATAGTTGGCTTGCTTGAGCTATTTGCAGGCCACGGGCAGAACAGATTCTATCAGGAGCTCGAGGACTGGCTTAGCTCGATCACACGGGTTGGTTTTGGCTCTGGTGAGGATAGCACGCCAGAGCAGGCAGTGATGGCGGGTATGGTCGATCACATGGCCGAGCAGATGGAAAGCATGCAAGAAATGTTCAGCCGCTCAGAGGCGGGGCGTGCAGAGGTTGAACAGAGCTTAGCGAGTTTGGCGGTAGCGATTGAGAGAATGGCGGTGCAATTGGGTGATCAAGGTGGATCATCTGATGCACTAGACCGGATTGCATATGGCCAAGAGCGCATGGTTGCCGCGCTTGAGCACCGTCTAGGGGAAGCTTCGGATAGTAGTAGCTCTGACGCAGAAAGCAGGATGCGCCTGCGATCCATTGATGTGCAGATGTTGCGCATCTTGGAGGAAATCTCAGCGGGTCGTCAGGAGAGCATGGCTGAGTTGCGCCAGGAGTTATCCTATTTAACCAAAGCGCTTTCCTCTCCGCGCAGCAGTACTGAGCCACGTCGTATGCGCGCCACCGGTCAACCCGGCGGCGGGGAACGCTAGCCATGGCGCTGTCGCGACGCACAGGTTCGCGGTTTCAGGCATCGATCTGGCCCGGGTTTGTGGATGCTATGACTGGCCTATTGCTAGTGCTGATGTTTGTTTTGACCATTTTTATGGTTGTTCAATTTGTCCTCACAGAACAGATCTCGGGTCAGGAAACGGAGCTGGATACGCTATCCTCTGAGGTCGCAGCCCTCGCTCAGGCCTTGGGACTGGAAGAACAAACAAACTCAAATTTGGAGGCGCGCGTGGGCGCGTTGCGTAGTTCTCTGGCGGAAGCACAGACACAAAGTGCCGATCAAGCATCTCTCATTTTGTCACTACAATCTGAACGGGCCGCGCAGGCCCAAGCGTTAGACGCGGCACAGACGCGGATCACCAGTTTCGAAGCTCAAGTTGCATCTTTGATTGCGGATCGTGACACCGCCCAAGGCCGCGTGAGTGACCTTGAAGGGCGTGAAGCGACACTGCTGAGTGAGCAGGAAGCGCTGAACCTTGCACTGGCAACGAGCCGAGATGAGGTGGACGCACAAGAAGAGGCCGCACGTCTTGCAGCGGCACGTCGTGAAGCGCTGGAAGCGTTGATGGCTGATCTGCGTACACAAAATGCCGAAGCAGTGGGTGGTATCAAAACGCTGAGCTCTGAAGTGGCTTCCGCGCAAGAGAAATTGACTGCCCAAGAGGCCTTGATCGCTGATCTGCGCGGCAGCAATACCGCCGCAGAAGATGAAATCGGTAGGCTAAATTCGGGTGCTGTAACTGCGCAAGAGACGTTGACGGCCCAAGAGGCGCTGATCGCTGATTTGCGCGGTCGCAATACTGCAGCAGAGGACGAAATCGGAAGGTTGAATTCGGATGCAGTAACTGCTCAAGCCGCATTGACGGCACAAGAGGCGATACAGTTAGCGGACGCTGCGGCTGCAGCGGCGCTTCGTAAGCGGTTGGAGAACGCGGATACTGAACTGACGGCGATGACCCTTTCGCTTGAGGCCCAACGAAAGCGCGCCGAAGAGACGTTAACGCTATTGGCCGCAGCGCGCGCCGCTGAGGAAGAATTAGATCAACGTCTGGCTGGTGCCCTTAGCGATGCGCAAGGCAGCGAAGCGCAGCTGCAGCGCAGTTTGCAAGATGCAACTGCGCGGATTGTAGCATTGGAAGTGCAATTGGGAGCTACAGAGGCAGAAACGGCGACCCAGATTGAGGATTTGCGTACACGGCTTGCTACTGCATTGGCCGCTAAACTAGCCGCAGAAGGCAACGTTGATGAAACACAGAGCGAGGTTAAACGCCGCGCTGCATTGCTTGCTCAGGCAGAAACGCTTTTGACACAAGAGCAGGAAACGTCCGCAGCAGCGCAACGCCAAACCGAGTTGTTGAACCAACAGGTTGCGGCCTTGCGTGCTCAATTGAGCAGCCTTCAAGGGCTGCTGGATCAGGCCGAGGCCGAAGACGTGGTGCGTGAGGTTGAACTGCAGTCCCTTGGTTCGCAACTCAACACAGCATTGGCGCGGGTTGCTACTGAAGAGCGGCGTCGCGCAGAGTTGGAAGCTGCCGAACGCAAACGCCTAGAAGCGGAAACCAAAAACCTAGAGCAGTACCGCTCAGAGTTCTTTGGCCAACTTCGCAGTGTTCTTGGAGCGCAAGAAGGGGTGCGCATCGAAGGCGACAGATTTGTCTTTAGTTCCGAAGTGTTGTTCCCGCCAGGGGGCGCGGACCTGTCGCGTGCAGGCACGCGTGAGATCGCTAAAGTGGCCAACATCCTGCGGAACGTAGCCGCAGATATCCCTGACGGGATTGACTGGGTGATCCGTGTGGATGGTCACACGGATGATGTGCCGCTGTCTGGGTTAGGTGAATTTGCGGACAATTGGGAGCTAAGTCAGGCGCGAGCACTGTCGGTGGTTAAATATATGGCCAACTTCCTCGCTATCCCGCCCAGTCGCCTTTCAGCTAATGGTTTCGGGCAATACCAGCCCGTTGATACGGCCAACACAGACGAAGCGCGCACGCGGAACCGCCGAATTGAGCTGAAGTTTACTGAGAAATGAGTCTAGGGAAGGGTAAGGGACAAGCTTTGCGTATCGATGGTCACATGATCGCGCAATAGAGTTGCCTCGCCAATGTAAAGACCCGCAGGCCAACGCGCACTTCTTAACTTTTTCCCAGCGGCGCGGAATGACTGAGCTTGGTTGCGTTTCAGTAGCGTGTCTCGCTTAACTATTTCGCCATCGGGGCCAATAAGAGACAGGCGAATGATATCCCCTTTCTGTGTGCCAAACAAAAATGCGTACATCACCAATGCGGGGCTTTGCGCATCAGGAACTGTAACGGTGTTAGCACGAATGTCAGAAAAATCCGGAATGGCCGCGCTGGTGCCAATCGTCAAAATACCGCCTGCACGGTAGTTGGGATCTTGTGACCACAGCGTATTGGTTTCGGTTTCACCGCAGGTAATGATCCCGTCAGGGTCAAAGGGATCGACAACTTTGCCGTCATGGCGGACGGACAAGTGCACATGAGGGAATTCCGCGCGGCCTGACATGCCGACTTGTCCCAAAGTGTCTCCTGTAGTGACTTGCTGACCTTTGGATACGGTGATCGACCCTTTGCGCAAGTGGCAGTACTGTGTTTCCCAGCCGTCGGCATGGCGAAGCACAACACCGTTTCCGCATTCACGTCCTTTGATTTCCGCGTCGCGATCGGATGAATAGCGCGCATCCTCCATCCCGTCGCGAATGCCGGCTACAGTGCCGGAGGCGCTGGCCAATACATCTACACCTTGCTCAATCATGTCATAGGTTGGAAGGGCAAAATCCGTGCCCTTATGCCCATCATAACTAAGGCTGGAACAAGTGAAATCCGAGGCCTGCGGTGATGGATCATGATCTACATATTGTTGGATGTAGCAAGGACCATTGAGGTCACAATCTATCGGGGAGCTTAACGACAACTCTCCCGCTGCGACTGGCGCAGCGAGAGATAAGAGGGCCAAAAGACCAAATCGCATTATTCTGCCGTGAGCAGCGGTGGCTTATCATCGGTCAGACGAGGGCTATCGGGGCCTTCAACAACCAAATCCAATTCGCCTTTCTTAACACCGACCTTAACCACACCGCCTTTGGCAAGCTTGCCAAATAGCAATTCTTCGGAAAGCGGTTTTTTGATGTATTCCTGAATGACACGACCCAGAGGTCGCGCACCCATTTTCTCATCATAGCCTTTGTCCGCAAGCCATTCGGTTGCTTTTCTGCTCAGCTCGATGGTCACGTTACGATCCATTAACTGCGCTTCAAGCTGCAGCACGAACTTTTCGACCACCTGCATGATGACTTCTTTTGGCAATGCGCCAAAAGAGATCACGGCATCTAAACGGTTTCGGAATTCTGGCGTGAATGTCCGCTCGATTGCTGCAGTGTCTTCGCCTGTACGGCGATCACGGCCAAAACCGATAGCTTCTTTCGCTTGCTCGGATGCACCCGCATTGGAAGTCATGATCAACACTACATTGCGGAAATCTACTGAACGGCCATTGTGATCAGTTAGCTTACCGTGATCCATAACCTGAAGCAGGATATTGTAGACATCAGGGTGCGCTTTTTCCATCTCATCAAGAAGGAGCACGCAGTGTGGGTCCTGATCCACACCATCCGTCAACATGCCGCCCTGATCGAATCCTACATAACCGGGAGGGGCACCGATAAGGCGGCTCACGGCGTGTTTCTCCATGTATTCCGACATGTCAAAACGCAGCAGTTTTACACCCAAAGTATCGGCCAGTTGCTTGGCGACTTCGGTTTTACCCACACCAGTGGGGCCTGCGAACAGGTAGTTACCAATTGGTTTTTCGGGTTCGCGCAAACCTGCGCGCGCCAGTTTGATCGCTGAGGACAACGCGTCGATCGCTTTGTCTTGACCAAATACCACTCGCTTGAGCGAGGTCTCGAGGTCACGCAGCACAACAACATCGTCTTTTGAGACGTTCTTTGGCGGGATGCGTGCAATCTTGGCAACGACCGCTTCGACTTCTTTAGTACCGATTGTTTTGCGACGTTTGGAGATTGGAACCAAGTGCTGCGCTGCGCCGGCTTCGTCGATTACGTCAATGGCCGAGTCAGGCAATTTACGATCATTGATGTAGCGGTGCGCCAGTTCCACAGAAGTCTTGATGGCATCAGCGGTGTACTTAACGCCGTGGTGATCCTCAAAATAGGGCTTGATGCCTTTGAGGATTTTCTGGGCGTCTTCAACCGAGGGCTCGGGTACGTCAATTTTCTGGAAACGACGGCTGAGTGCGCGGTCTTTTTCAAAGTGCTGACGGAACTCTTTGTAGGTCGTGGAACCCATTGTACGCAGTTTACCGCCAGCGAGGGCAGGCTTGAGGAGGTTGGAGGCATCCATTGCGCCACCCGACGTTGCACCAGCACCGATAACAGTGTGAATTTCATCGATGAATAGAACCGCATCGTCGTGCTCTTCTAGTTCGGTTACAACTGCTTTTAGGCGCTCTTCGAAATCACCGCGATAGCGTGTACCTGCCAGTAGTGCGCCCATATCGAGGGAGAAGATGGTGGCGTTTTCCAAAACTTCGGGTGTTTCACCAGCAACGATTTTGCGGGCAAGACCTTCTGCGATGGCCGTTTTGCCGACACCTGGATCACCCACAAGCAGCGGGTTGTTTTTGCGACGACGGCACAGCACTTGAATGCAGCGTTCCACCTCTGAATCGCGACCAATCAGGGGATCAATGTCGCCATCGCGCGATTTAGCGTTGAGATCGACGCAGTATTTCGCCAGCGCGGACTCTTTCTTTTCGCCCTCGGTAACGCCTTGTACCTCTTCTTCGTGCTCGGGTGCGCCCGATACAGGACGCGGGTCACCAAAGGCGGGGTCTTTTGCAACGCCGTGCGCGATGAAATTCACAGCATCATAGCGTGTCATGTCTTGTTCTTGCAGGAAGTATGCTGCGTTGCTTTCGCGTTCAGCAAAGATCGCAACCAGTACATTGGCGCCGGTTACTTCGGTACGGCCAGAGGATTGTACGTGGATCGCTGCGCGTTGGATCACCCGTTGGAAAGCGGCGGTAGGGACCGCCTCGGAGCCCTCAACATCAGTGACAAGATTACTCAGGTCCTCGTCGATGAATTCCGCTAGTGTCTCGCGAAGCTCTTCAATGTCAACGGAACAGGCCTTCATAACCTGAACGGCATCCGGCTCGTCCAGAAGGGACAGCAGCAGATGCTCAAGCGTTGCAAATTCATGTTTGCGTTCATTGGCCAGCGCAAGCGCGGCGTGGATGGATTGCTCAAGAGTGGTCGAGAATGAAGGCACGTGCGTGCTCCTTTTCGATAGGGGGTCGGGGGTGGCATAAAGTATCTCAATGCCTGCCTTCCGACTATGGCCTGATTATATTAGAGTTTGGTTGATCGACGCCAAGCTTCAAGTCTTTTCTTAAATAAAATAGTCACAATTATTTTTTTGGACCGTTCACGTGGGCGTTTTAGGCAAAATCGAGATCGATATTACATTACGTAAGCATTGAATTTCGTTAGCGGTACCCCACGAGTGGCAAAATTGTGTGAACTTCAGTTTCTAAACATCTAAATTGCCCTGTGCTGCGTCGCGCAATCAAAACCTGTCTTTACGTGTTCGCACTTCTCTAAATACCTCGGCGTCGGTTGCTTGGACCATACCAAGCGTCTTTCGTAACCCTGCGTCACTGGGCCTAAGGTATGGATTTGTTGCACGTTCCAAGGCCATTAATGAAGGTACTGTAAAGCGGCCAGCGGCACGTGCGGATTGTGTTTCTTTGTCTCGGGCATGTAGGGCCGCGTTATCTGGATCAACTGTTAGAGCAAATGCGATGTTGGCCGTGGTGTATTCGTGCCCTGAACAAATCTGCGTGTCATCGGGCCAGTCGTTCATCTTTGCAAAGCTAGCATGCATTTGTTCTGGCGTGCCCTCAAACAAGCGCCCGCATCCTGCTGCCATTAGGCTGTCGGCGGTAAAGGCCGCCTGCGCTGCGGGGGCAAAAAATGCGATGTGACCGATTGTGTGGCCTGATACGTCGATTACATGGACGCTGGTATTGCCCAATTCAAAGCTGTCTCCGTCTTTCAACGCGATATCCAGATCGGGCAAGCGGTGCGCATCCGCGGCACCACCATAAACGGGCGCAGGAAAATCCGCCACTAGATCGGGTAAGCCATCGATGTGATCAAAATGGTGATGTGTCAGCCAGATCTGGTTTAAGGTCCAGCCGCGCGCTTTCAGCTCTGCCTTTATTGGGGCGGCTTCGGGGACGTCGATCAGGGCAACTACGCCCGTGTCCTTTTCGCGCAGTAGATATGCGTAGTTATCCGAGAGGCAGGGGATGGTGACCAGAATGTGGCTGTTGGTCTCGATGGTCTCGGAAGGCATGGGCAAGGTTCCTTTGCTGCGCTAGAGTGACGTAGAATGGCGTAATGAGAGGCCCTGTCAATGCATCTTGATGTGCAAGATCTGCGTAACTTCTATTATCGCAGTGCGCTGGGCCGTGCGGCACAGAAGTCATTACGCAACAGGATGTTGGAGCTTTGGCCGGAAGCCAAGGGCCAGACCGTTGTCGGCTTTGGTTTTGCCGCCCCTCTTTTGAGGCCCTATCTGAAAGACGCGCGGCGTGTAATCACGCTGATGCCGGGGCCTCAGGGCGTAATGCCGTGGCCTGCAGGGATGGCCAACACGTCGGTCCTTACGGAAGAGACGCTTTGGCCGATTGAAACAGGTCACGTTGATAAATTGGTTCTGATGCACGGTCTTGAAACGTCCGAGCGGGCCTCTGACCTGTTGGAGGAATGTTGGCGTGTGTTGGGGCCGGGGGGCAAGGCGCTGTTCATTGTGCCAAACCGCGCGGGCCTTTGGGCGCGCCGTGATGGTACGCCGTTTGGGTATGGCCGCCCCTATTCGCCGGGGCAGTTGGATGCGCAACTACGCAAACACCAGTTCTTGCCAGAACGTCATGCTGGCGCGCTGTATCAGATGCCATCTGGCAAACGGATGTGGATGAAATCTGGTGGAATATTTGAACGGGTAGGGCGCAATGTGCCCACCATTATTGCTGGCGGCGCGTTTATGGTTGAAGCAACCAAGCTGGTGTACCCACCCAAAGGTCAGGTCGCGCGCAAACGCCTGCGCAACCCGATCAGTGTGATGGCACCAGAGGCAAAGCCTGTTTAGAGCCCTGAAAGGGTGCCACTGCGCACGAATAAAGGCGCTGGATTCTCAAGCTGGCCAAAAGCTATATCATTTTCTGTGATATCGGTGAGGCCGTCGAGGCGTAGTGTTCCGGTCATTTGTTCGCCAGTCGCAATAGCAGTAAAGGTGAACTCTAGATCGGTAAATCCTGCTGCTGTGTCTTCGCTTAGATTGAATTCATGGGTGAAGTCAGCCGTGAAATCCCGCTCCTCCTCATTATCGTCAACCGCGACGATTTCTGAAATGACCTGTGATGGATCGACGAAAATCATATCCTCACCCGGGGTGAAATCAGTAACAACCCCAAGCAGGCCCAGATCAATATTCTCGCTACTTGTCGTGTTGAATGTGATGATCTCGATCCTGTCGGCACCCTCACCCGTGATGAAAGTGTCAAAGCTGTCGCCAGGTGTGCCTGTCACAAACAGATCGGACCGCAAAACATCATCTCCTGCGCCACCGTCGAGGGTGGTGTTGTTGCCAAATTCTACCTCGTTCGCCAAGAGTGTATCGTTGCCATCTCCACCCTCCATGAGCAGCTCGCCGGAACTGTCGCTTCCTACATGAATAAGCAGATCATCACCCGCCAAGCCCGAAAGCGTCTCTGGCAAGGCATCAGGGTCTTCGGGATCAAAGGAGCCGGTAGAAGACAGAACGTCATTCCCTGATGTCGGTAAAACACCTGTGAACAAATTGATGTCGCTAAGTTGCAGGTCGTCGACACCTTCGATCCTGACAACAGCCAACGTTGGTTCGACCCCACTGACGAGTGAGTTATACTGTGCAATTACGTCTGTATAGCTGCCGTCCTCCGCTACGTTCAGTTCTAACCCACTAAACGCTAACCCGGACGCGTCATTTCCACCTGTAGAAATGTTGAGGGTGTTCTCGCCGCGGTCGAAGTCGGTGATGGTTGCGATGTTGATGGTTCCCGCAGGGGTGCTGTCGTCAATGAAGGCAAGGTCGATGTTAAATGAATCGTCTCCTCTGCCGCCAGTGAGGGTGTCTTGGCTGGTTTCTTCGCTGCGCAGGTTCATAAATGCTGAGGTGGTAATTGAATCGTCTCCATCGCCCCCATTCAATAGAACCCCGCCATGGGCCTCATTGAAATCGTACGCCTCAAGTACATCGTTGCCACCGTTGCCAAATATGCTGCCAGACAAACCTCGGTCGCTAGGGGACGCATCAATGGTGTCATCACCTAGATTGCCAAATACAGTACCGCTCGCGGCACGGTAATCAATGCGATCATTCCCTTCATCACCGTTAACGGTGATGTTCGTGCCTGCCGCGTTTATTTCATCATCTCCAAAACCGGCATTGATTACGGCGTTGCTGTTGTCTTCGAGGCTGTTGATTGTATCGTTTTCAGAACCCGCATTGATGGTGGCATTGGTTGCATCTACTATGAATGTATCGCTACCGCTGTCGCCATTGGCCAATCCGCCAGCACCCGAGATATTGAAAATATCGTCACCGCGTCCACCATTAAGGATTGCATCATTACTGGTACCTGTCGCGCTAAGTGTATCGTTGCCTGCTGCCCCATTGATAATCTGATCTGATGCTGTTGTTAATACATCGGCCTCTTCAGTGCCCTCGATACTAGCCGGGGCCTCTTCGGGGTCGACAGTGTCTTGAGGATTAACGGGTTCTTCGGGATCTGCCATGTTTTCCGGGGTATCATTTCCATCGTCAGTCGACACAGGAATCAGGAGGGTAAGCCCCAATAGGGACAAGAGCAGGAGAGCAGACATATTAACAAATCCTTAAAAATTGCCATTAGGAATACTCAGGAGCCCCGCGAAGTCAACTTCTAGTAGTAATTAGAAGTGTTTAGCTCATTTCTTATTTTTGTAAGCGGTGGTTGTTTCCGACTGCGATACAAAATGGATGATATGGGGTTATTGTTGTGGGGAGATTGAGGGATCCGACTGAACCACACTAGGCTTCGATCAGCGGTCGAATCACAAAATTCCCCCTTTGGCCTTGAAACTGCATCATATTAATCCAGTGGTAAAAGGCCGCATATTTGCCAAGTCCTTGAAATATTAGGAAATGAGCAACAGGGGGCCTCACTATACTGTATTGCGGCATGAAGAACGGTCTGCTACATCGCCCTTGATTTAATCGCTTGGAAAGGTTTTCCAAGCCCGCGCCAACACACTGGTATCGCTATTCTGGCGAGCCCAGTGAAGACGTATGAGAGGATGGACGTGTCCGAACCAGCTTCGATCTCCACAGGCATCGCGCAACGCTATGCGACTGCCGTATTCGAATTGGCCAATGAGGCCAAAAAAGTCAAAGCCGTTGAAGCGGATTTGACAGCCCTGCATGACGCGATGAGCACTAGCGATGAATTTCGTGCGCTGATCAACTCGCCGATCTACACACGTGATCAGCAAGCAGGTGCTATCACTGCAATTTCAAAAAAGATGAAGCTGTCGCCGGTTATGGCGAACACGCTAGCACTGATGGCGCAAAAGCGTCGTTTATTTGTGCTTCCGCAGCTGGTGCAAACCCTGCGCGACATTATTGCTGAAGACAAAGGTGAAGTGACAGCGGATGTAACATCTGCAAAGGCACTCACAAAGACGCAGGCCGACAAGTTGGCCGCGTCACTAAAGAAGACAACCGGTAAAACCGTGACACTACACCAAACCGTAGATGAGACTCTCATCGGTGGTTTGATTGTTAAAGTAGGCTCCAAGATGATCGATACGTCGATCCGCTCGAAGCTTAATTCCCTCCAGAACGTAATGAAAGAGGTCGGATAAATGGGTATCCAAGCTGCAGAAATTTCTGCGATCCTGAAGGACCAGATCAAGAATTTTGGTCAAGAAGCAGAAGTGGCCGAAGTTGGCCGCGTGCTTTCCGTCGGTGACGGTATTGCGCGTGTATACGGCTTGGACAATGTCCAAGCTGGTGAAATGGTCGAATTTCCCGGCGGTATTCAGGGTATGGCCCTGAACCTCGAAGCGGACAACGTTGGTGTTGTTATCTTCGGTTCCGACCGCGACATTAAAGAAGGCGACACCGTAAAGCGCACAAACTCCATCGTGGACGTGCCAATCGGTGACGAACTGCTGGGCCGTGTTGTTGACGGTTTGGGCAACCCAATTGATGGCAAAGGTCCACTTGGTGCTACCAAGCGCGGTCTGGCCGAAGTTAAAGCGCCCGGCATTATCCCGCGTAAATCCGTTCACGAACCAATGGCAACTGGCCTGAAGTCTGTGGATGCGATGATCCCCGTTGGCCGTGGCCAGCGCGAATTGATCATTGGTGACCGTCAGACTGGTAAAACAGCTGTTGCTCTCGATGCGATGCTGAACCAAGCACAGGTTAACAAAGCCGCTGGCGACGACGAGAGCAAAAAGATGTACTGCGTGTACGTCGCGATCGGTCAAAAGCGTTCAACTGTTGCCCAGCTTGTTAAAAAGCTCGAAGAAACCGGCGCGATTGAATATTCTATCGTAGTTGCCGCGACAGCGTCCGAGCCTGCACCTATGCAGTTCCTCGCGCCTTACTCCGCGACAGCCATGGCCGAGCACTTCCGCGACAATGGCCGTCACGCTTTGATCGTTTATGATGATCTTTCCAAGCAAGCTGTGTCTTATCGCCAGATGTCGCTTCTTCTGCGTCGTCCACCCGGACGTGAAGCTTATCCCGGTGACGTTTTCTATCTTCACTCCAGATTGCTTGAGCGTTCCGCCAAACTTGGTGATGACGCTGGTAACGGTTCACTGACGGCTCTGCCGATCATTGAAACCCAAGGTGGTGACGTTTCTGCGTTTATTCCGACTAACGTGATTTCGATCACCGACGGTCAGATCTTCCTTGAGACCGAATTGTTCTACCAAGGCATCCGCCCTGCTGTGAACACCGGTCTGTCGGTTTCGCGTGTTGGTTCCTCTGCCCAGACAAAAGCAATGTCTTCGGTTGCTGGTCCTGTTAAGTTGTCCCTCGCGCAGTACCGCGAAATGGCAGCCTTTGCTCAGTTCGGTTCCGATCTTGATGCCTCCACCCAGCAGCTGCTGGCCCGTGGTGCGCGCCTGACAGAGCTGATGAAGCAAGCGCAGTACAACCCGCTGACCAACGCCGAAATCGTCTGCGTGATCTTTGCAGGTACCAACGGCTATCTGGACTCAGTGGATGTTAAAGAAGTTGGCCGCTACGAAGCCAGCCTTCTGAAGCACCTGCGCGGCAAGCACGCCGACCTTCTGGAAGATATCACCAACAATGACCGCAAGGTTAAAGGTGAGCTGGAAGATGCAATCAAAGCGGCTCTCGACGCGTTCGCTGCTGATTTCGCTTAAGGAGAGATAGGCAATGCCCAATCTCAAGGACCTTAAAAACCGGATCGCGAGTGTGAAGAACACCCGTAAGATCACGAAAGCCATGCAAATGGTTGCCGCGGCGAAGCTTCGCCGCGCGCAGGAAGCAGCAGAGGCGTCCCGTCCGTATACGGAACGTTTCAACGCTGTGATGACGTCGCTTGCGGCGTCCGTTGGTGGATCAGATTCTGCACCCAAACTGCTGAGCGGTACGGGTAAAGATGATGTGCATCTGCTGTTGGTTATGACGTCTGAAAAAGGGCTTTGTGGTGGGTTCAACTCGAACATCGCCAAGAAAGCCCGCGCTCATGCGCAGGATCTGATTGCTGCTGGTAAGGAAGTTAAGATCCTCACCGTTGGTAAAAAAGGTCGTGACCAGCTCAAGCGTGATTTGGGTAAGCACATGATCGGTCACGTTGACCTGACCGAAGTCAAGCGTATCGGCTATGTCGACGCGCAGGGCATCGCAAAGGACGTGCTGGGCCGTTTTGACGAAGGCGAATTCGATGTCGCCACTCTGTTCTTCTCAGAGTTCGTTAACGTGGTTACGCAGATCCCTACAGCGTTGCAGATCATTCCGGCCAAATTCGATGTAGCTGAAGGCGACACGCCCGACGTTTTGTTCGATTACGAGCCATCAGAGGAAGCAATCCTCGCTGATCTTTTGCCACGTGGTGTGGCTACGGCAATCTTCTCGGCGCTGTTGGAAAACGGTGCATCCGAGCAGGGCGCGCGTATGTCCGCAATGGACAATGCGACGCGTAACGCGGGCGATATGATCGACGATCTTACGATTGTCTATAACCGTTCACGTCAGGCCGTCATCACCAACGAGCTGATCGAAATCATTTCCGGCGCGGAAGCGCTGTAAGGTATTGGAGAAAAACGACATGGCACAAGCAGTCGGCAAAATCACCCAAGTCATCGGCGCGGTCGTTGACGTTCAGTTCGAGGATAATCTGCCACAGATTCTCAACGCTCTGACAACTGAAAACAACGGCAAGAAACTGATCCTCGAAGTGGCTCAGCACCTTGGCGAAAACACAGTTCGCACCATTGCGATGGATGCGACAGAAGGTCTGGTTCGCGGTCAGAAAGTTACTGACAACGGCGAGCCGATCTCGATCCCAGTTGGTAACGCCACATTGGGCCGCATTATGAACGTCGTAGGCGAGCCTATCGATGAAAAAGGTCCTGTTGAAGCAACCGAGCGTCGCTCAATCCATGCTGAAGCACCTGAGTTCGCGGCACAGGCAACCACGTCTGAAGTTCTGGAAACAGGCATCAAAGTTATCGACCTTTTGGCTCCTTACGCCAAAGGTGGTAAAATTGGTCTGTTCGGTGGTGCCGGTGTTGGCAAAACCGTTTTGATCATGGAACTGATCAACAACATCGCCAAAGTGCACGCGGGTTTCTCCGTGTTCGCGGGTGTTGGTGAACGGACGCGTGAAGGGAATGACCTTTACCACGAAATGATCGAATCCAACGTTATTGTTCCTGACAATCTCACGGACTCCAAAGTGGCACTGGTCTACGGCCAGATGAACGAACCTCCAGGTGCGCGTATGCGTGTTGCCCTGACAGGTTTGACATTGGCCGAGCAGTTCCGTGACCAATCCGGTACAGACGTTCTGTTCTTCGTGGATAACATCTTCCGCTTCACACAGGCTGGTTCCGAAGTTTCCGCTCTGTTGGGCCGAATTCCTTCTGCGGTTGGATATCAGCCAACACTCGCAACCGACATGGGTGCGATGCAGGAACGTATTACCTCAACCAAGTCCGGTTCCATTACGTCCGTGCAAGCCGTTTACGTGCCTGCGGATGACTTGACCGACCCTGCACCAGCAACCTCCTTTGCGCACCTCGACGCGACAACAGTTCTGGATCGCTCGATCTCGGAAAAAGGTATCTATCCTGCGGTTGATCCACTTGGTTCCACATCGCGTCTTCTTGATCCGCTTGTGATCGGTGAAGAGCACTACAAAGTGGCGACAGACGTTCAGCAAATCCTGCAGCGCTACAAATCGCTCCAGGATATCATCGCGATCCTCGGCATGGACGAACTCTCAGAAGACGACAAACTGGCTGTGGCCCGTGCGCGTAAGATCGAGCGTTTCTTGTCTCAGCCGTTTGACGTTGCGAAGGTCTTTACCGGTGCGGATGGCAAGCAGGTTCCACTTGCAGAAACTGTTCAGTCGTTCAAAGAAGTTGTTGCTGGCGAGTATGACCACCTTCCCGAAGGTGCGTTCTACATGGTAGGTGGCATCGAAGAAGTGAAGGCGAAAGCCGAGAAAATGGCGGCTGACGCTGCTTAAGGAGGCCCTGTAATGGCAGACACGATGCAATTCGATCTGGTGTCGCCTGAGCGGCGCCTTGCCTCGGCCCAAGTGGCTTCGGTGCAGATTCCTGGTGCGGATGGTGACATGACGGCTATGCCTGATCATGCACCAACCATCACCACTCTGCGCCCCGGCATCCTGACAGTGGACGGCCCAGATGGGCAGTCTCAGTATGTGGTTACCGGCGGTTTCGCCGAGATCACTGCAACGGGTGTGTCGGTTTTGGCAGAACGTGCGTTGGCTAAGGCTGACATGACGCAAGAAACCATGGACGAGATCATGGAAGAAGCCAAAAACACCTATACCAAGGTGAAAGAGGCTTTTGAAAATGAACCAGGCCCTGTGGATGACGCAGCAAAACTGTTGTCAGATATGGTAGCTATGGGTGAACACATGGGTCTTACGGCCAAAGAGTGAACTAATTCGCTTTGATTTCAGGAGGCCTCGCATAATTGCGGGGCCTTTTGCATTTTATAGATCAAACTTTTGCCGTAAACATAGGTCAGTTTACCGGTCTAAGTTACTATTGGAATAAAGTGTCTATGAAGAAATTACGTAGTTCGATTGTTGGAATAGACAGCGGTGATGAGGTCCTCTTCGAGGATTTCGAAGACGGCGGCGAAATGTGGACCGGTCGTGGCCAGCGTGAGCGGCGTCGGCGGATCAAATTTTCAGAGAAATATCAGAGTGACCCGACTGTTCATTTATCGATCTCTCTTTGGGATATGGATGCAGGCAGTGTTTTGCGCGCGGATGTATCAGCCGAGTCCGTCACCGAAAAGGGCTTTGATATGGTGTTCCGCACGTGGGGCGACACCAAGGTCGCGCGTGCGCGCATTGCCTGGACCGCGATCGGTGAACTAGAAGATGTCGATTTTTGGGATGTTGATTGACCGCAAACGTATTTGCGGCTGCTGATCCCTCCCGCCGGAGGGATCATATAGAATAGAAATTGGGCAGAGTGCTTAGAAGTTGTCGCCGTACATGCCGTCATAGATCGGGCCAAGCGTATCTTGTTCAAACAGCGACGAAACGGACGTGCCGTTCCAGATGTTCAAGATTGCTTGGGCAAAGATCGGTGCCGTCGGAACAATGCGAATATTCGGCGCTTGTTTGATCGCATCTGTAGGCGCAATGCTGTCGGTAATAACAAGTGATTTCATTACCGAGTTTGTGACGCGCTCTACTGCAGGGCCAGACATCACGCCGTGACTGATGTAAGCGTGGACTTCTTTGGCACCATTTTCCAGAAGAACTTCGGCCGCTTTACAAAGTGTGCCAGCGGTATCGCAGATGTCATCGATAATGAGGCAGGTCTTGCCCTTCACGTCACCAATCACGGTCATTTCTGAGACTTCACCGGCTTTTTCGCGGCGTTTGTCAACGATGGCCAGTGGTGCGTTCAGGCGCTTGGCCAGTTCACGCGCACGGGCAACACCACCAACATCAGGTGAGATGATCAGCAGTTCGTCCATTCGGTCTTTGAATTCGTTTTTGATATCCAAAGCGAAAACAGGCGATGCATAAAGGTTATCAACGGGAATATCAAAAAATCCCTGAATTTGTGCGGCGTGCAGGTCCATGGTTAGGATCCGTTCGATACCTGTGCCAACGAGCATGTTCGCAACCAGCTTGGCTGTGATGGGTGTGCGCGCCTTGGTACGGCGATCCTGACGGGCGTAGCCAAAGTAGGGCAATACCGCTGTGACACGTTGTGCCGAGGAGCGGCGTAGGGCATCTGCCATGATCAGCAGTTCCATCAGGTTGTCATTTGCAGGGTTGGATGTGGATTGGATGATAAACATATCCTCACCGCGGACGTTTTCAAAGACTTCGACGAAAACTTCGCTGTCATTAAATCGTTCGACGCGCGCATCGACCAAATCTACGTTTACCCCCCGATGTAATGACATCCGCCGCGCGATGGCTTTGGCAAGAGGCATGTTGGCATTGCCGGAAATCAGCTTTGGCTCAGGGGTATTTGACATATGGGGGAGGCTCCGTGGCAGCGGTGTACAGAATCGTCTCTGGAACACCGATTAACATGTGCCTAGGGTTAGGCAAAGCAGACACACCTTGTTGGAGGACCAAATGGCCCAAATCGATTACTATTTTGCAACGCTTTCTCCGTATTGCTACCTGGCTGGTACACGGTTGGAGGAAGTTGCCGCAAAACACGGCGCAACCATCAACTATAAGCCGTTCGATATCCTGCAGGGATTCGGCCGTACCGGCGGTACAATGCCAAAAGACCGGCACATCAGCCGCGTTGAATACCGTGCTATAGAATTGCAAAGACAGGCGAAAAAGCTTGGTTTGCCCTTCAATATCAAGCCAGCGCATTGGCCTACCAATGGTGCGCCCGCAGCTTATGCGTTTATCGCTGCGCAAAATGCGGGTGGGGGCGATTTGGGGGCGTTGGCGCATTCCATTGCACGCGCCGTCTGGTCGGAAGAAAAAGACATCGCAGAAGATGATGTTGTCCGCGCATGTCTGACGGAGGCGGGATTTGATCCGGTATTGGCAGATAGTGGTTTGCTAGAGGGTGCTGAGACATATGCGCGCAACCTCGATGAGGCAGTTGATGCGGGTGTGTTTGGTGCGCCGTTCTACGTGGTAGATGGTGAACGTTTCTGGGGGCAAGACCGGGTCGATGACGTGGATTTGTATCTGCAAGGAAAGCTGTGACGCTTCATACACACACGCACCTTTACGAGGGAGCAGAGCGTCGTGCGCTCGCCATCCACTGTACCTTGGGCCACTCTGGCGCATGGCGGGGGGTGGCGGCGGCCCTGAAGGATGATCTGAGCCTGTTGGCGTTTGATTTGCCCAGCCATGGCAAGTCAGGCATCTGGGACCGGACAGGGAACGTTCATGACGTCGCGACGGATATGGCACGGGGGTTGATAGAGGCTCCGATGGACCTGATTGGCCACTCATTTGGCGCGACCATTGCGCTGCGTATCGCAGTGGAAAGCCCCGAGTTAGTGCGCAGCCTCACCTTGATCGAGCCTGTTTATTTCGCCGCCGTTTTAGTTGATGAGCCTGAACTTCTGGAGGAATACAAACGTGAGAATGCGGAAATGAATGCTGCATTTGCATCAGGTAACGAACGTGAAGCTGCGCGGGTGTTTAACCGCGATTGGGGGGATGGTACGCTGTGGGACTCGTTGCCTGAGCGTATGAAAGATCACATGACGCGGTTGATCCACTATGTACCTGCCAGCTCTGCGTTTCTGCACTATGACAGCGCGGGTTTGCTCGAAGCTGGCCGGATGGAGCAAGCATCTATGCCAGCAGTTGTGATTGAGGGTGATCAATCACCTCCGATGAGCGCAAAGGTGTCGGCGTCACTACAAAAGCGATTGCCAAATATCGAACGCTTTGTTGTCGAAGGGGCAGGGCATATGCTGCCCATTACCCATCCCGATGCTGTTGCAGGCCCGATACGCGCGCTCCTCGCTCGGAGCTGAATGTTAGAAGTGGCTTAAGAACTGGTCGACGAGGGCATCCGACATCGACCAGTCGCACACCAAACGTGCACCTAGGTTCTCGTCTGCGGGACCATCCGCAACATCGCCGTCCAACACATAGTACTTTGCGCCATCCGCATGCAATTTTTGATGAACATTGCGCGGGAAGCGCGTGAAAATCATATTGGCTTCAGGGGTATGGATCATCTCTGCTCCGGCTGCGATCAGCCCTTTGGTTAGTCGCGCGCAAGCCGCATTTGCGCTACGCGCCATATCTTGCCACAGATCGTCTTGTAAGTAGCCCGCCATTTGTGCGGAAAGGTAGCGGTGTTTGGAGGCCAGATGCGCACCGCGCTTGCGGCGTAATTCGAACTCCCATGCCTTTTTAGGGTCAAAGAAGATAACGGCCTCGACGCCCATACAGCCGTTTTTGGTGCCGCCAAAACTGACTACATCCACGCCTGATTTCCACGTCATTTCAGCCGCCGAACAACCCAGGGCAACCAGAGCATTTGCAAATCGGGCACCGTCCAGATGGACAGGCAGGTCTGCCGCTTTTGCTACTGCGGTAAGCGCGCGCAATTCTTCCAATGTGTGAACAGCGCCAAATTCGGTAACTTGGGTGATCGAAACGGGGCCAGCTTGCGCCATATGCACGTTAGAATTTGCGGGGCGGCGCGCGATAGCCGCGGCCAAATCATCGGGGTGCATTTTGTCGTCGGTAGGGATCAACGTTAGCTTTGCACCGCCAGTGTACAGTTCGGGCGCGTTGCATTCGTCTTCCTCGATGTGGCTGTGTTGGGCGCAAAATATTGTCTGAAATGATTGCGTGTAACAGGCCAGCGCCAGTGAGTTGGCAGCTGTGCCAGTAGTGACCAGATAAACGGCCGCCTCGGGGGCTTCAAATGTTGTGCGGATAGCATCGCGGACCTCGTCCATGATTGCATCGTTGCCATAGGGCATTGCGTAGCCCGTATTGGCATCCATCACCCGTTTCATGATTTGTGGGTGGACAGGTCCGGAATTGTCAGAGGCAAAAAACATTTAGATAGGCTCCTCGATTATGTGGTCTTCCCAGTCTTCGAATGCGGTTTCCCACTCATTAACCGTACGGCCCCGCATGGAAACGCCAGCCTTGTGTACGCTTTCTTGAGTGCCCGTGATCAGCGGGTGCCATTCTGGTAATGGCTTGCCCTTCCACAGCAGGCGATAGGCACAGGTCTGCGGCATCCAATAGGCGTGATCGTCGATGTTTTCGGGGGTCATGACAATACAGTCAGGCACAAACTGATGGCGGATTTCATATTGAGAGCAATGGCAGGTTGCGTCATCAAGCAGGCGACAGGCCACGTTTGTCAGAGCGACTTCGTTGGTGTCTTCGTCTTCCAACTTGTTGAGGCAGCATTTGCCACAGCCGTCACATAACGCTTCCCATTCTTTGGGATTCATCGATTTGAGCGGTTTACGTTCCCAGAACTTCTTGGACAGCCCGCTGCGCTCGATCGGGTCGCTCATAATGCGGCCAAAATGCTGCGTGCGCGCACGCTGTCTGCGTCCATTTGTGTGATGAGCGCCTCAAGGCTGTCGAATTTCTCTTCGCCGCGCAGATGCTCGACCAAGCCGACAGATAGGGGCGTGCCGTATAGGTCACCTTTGAAATCAAAGATGAATGTCTCAAGGTTTGGTTTGTTCTCACCAAACATCGGGCGGACCCCCATTGAGGCGACGCCATTGTAGCTGCCCGCGTGTGGCCCTTCAAGGACATCGATCAACACGGCATAAACGCCAAATGCGGGTGGATGCAGCCCGTCGATGGACATATTGGCTGTTGGATAGCCCAGCTCACGGCCGCGCTGCTCGCCGCCTATCACTGGGCCCTCGATGCGGTGCCAGTGACCTAACATAGCTGCTGCATCGCGTGGGCGCGCGCCGGTCAGGGCGCTACGGATGGCTGTAGAAGAAACGGTCTGCTCGGATCGTGCCACGAGCGGTGCGATGGTGACGCCAAAGCCAAGCTGCGCGCCAAATTCGACCAAATCATGTGCAGTTCCTGCGCGGTCCTTACCGAAACAAAAATCAGCACCCACAACAACATGTTTGAGGCCAAGGCCGCGATGCAGAACTTTGTCGGCAAAATTGAAAGGCGTCAGAGACGCGAGCGCAGTATTGAAGGGCAATTGGTACAACCGCTTCACACCTACTTTTTCAAGGCGCGATGCGCGGGCCGCACTGCTCATCAAGCGGAAATGCGGGGCGCTCGGGGCGAAATAGGTGCGCGGATGGGGATCAAACGTGACAATACCTAGGGGCGCGTCAGGTGCGGCACTGCGCGCCAGCTCAATCACCGAGCGGTGGCCAAGGTGTACGCCATCAAAGTTGCCGATCGCTGCGGTCGCGCCGCGATCGGAATCTTCTACAAACTGATAGTCGGATATAATTCGCATACGCTTTGAGTAGCTGCCCATGCGGGTTCGCGCAAGGTCAGTCGAACTTGCGAGATGGTGCTAAAACAGTTGCTTCGCCAACCAGAACCTTTTTGCCATCTACAGCGCAGTGGCAATCCATCTTTACGATGCGTTTGGCTGGGTCAATGTCGGTGACTTTCACCTCTGCATAAACGGTATCGCCTGGGCGCACTGGGCGTAGAAATTTCATAGTTTGCGCGAGGTAGACAGTACCGTGGCCTGGCAACTGCTCTCCGATGACAGCTGAAATCAGGCCCGCCGTGAGCATGCCGTGGGCGATGCGGCCCTGAAAGATCGTATCTTGGGCATAGTCATCATCAAGGTGCACAGGATTACGGTCGGTCGAGACAGTAGCGAACATTTCGATATCTTCGTCGGTGACCTGCTTGCGCAGATACCTGAACATGCCGATTTCGATGTCTTCGATAACGATTGTGCCGCGTGGTAGATTGTCCAACATGCCTGCCCCTTAAGTAATAAACATGCGGGCGAATTGCCCTGTGTGTAACTTAATTACTTTGCAGGTGCAGAAATGCAAGTCCAAAATGGGTCAGCGTAGGTGTCCTATTGTGAAGGAAGGGTTCGTTTTTTCTTTTTTAAGGTAGTCGGTTAGCGCTATTTCATCGGGTTGAGAGACAGTTTTTGTTTCTGCAGCAGCTAAGCCGCCGGAGATGAACAGGGAATCAATCCCCTCATCTATGGCGCCTTTTACGTCCGTTAGGATGCCGTCACCGATTGCTAGGATGCGTTCATCTTGAATGGAGTTGCCAAGTTTGTGTAGTCTGCGCCGTGCCAGATCATAGATTGGGGCATGGGGTTTCCCAAAATAGAGGCTTTCTCCGCCCATCTCTGCGTACATTTTTGCGACGGCACCAGCGCACCATTCGCGAATGTCGCCACGGTCAACAACGATGTCGGGATTTGCGCAAAGCAGCTTTAGCCCACGGGTCAATGCGATTTCCAGATCGGGCCGCCATGTTTCGGGGTCTGTTTGCGCATCAAAAGGTCCGGTGCATACGATGCCAGTCGCCTCAGCAAGGGGCACGCGGTTTATTTCCACAGGGTTCTCAAGAATATCCAGCGGATCGAAAAAGCGGCTGTCGGTGGCGGGGCCATAGTGCCAGACGTTGTTCCCAACCACACCGCGGTACATTGCCGAACGCGCGGAATCGCCTGAGGTCGCTATGGCATCATATGCGTCTTCGGGCACTTTGAAGTGGATCAACTGCTTGCTGACACTCGCACGAGGGCGCGGCGAATTGGTGACAAGGATCACAATGCCGCCGCCTTTGCGGTATTCCTGTAGGGCGGCAACCGCACTTGGGATGGCCTCAACACCGTTATGTACGCAGCCCCATAGATCGACAAATAACGCCTCGTAGTTGGTTGAGATCTCGGAGAGGCTGTTGATGATACGGGTCATGGTGTTGGTCCTGTTGGGGCGGTTTGCATAGGGGATACCGAAACTGCCCCTATGGGTCACCACCAAGCGTGCGGAAACCCTTAAAGCTGTGGCTTTTCGGTCTGGTGCGGTCGTGACGGTGGTGGATTAGCTGGCCAGTAATTCAACCCATGGTGTGCCGCTCAAATTGCTGGGAAGTTGGCTTGCGCTCCAAGTGGCGGCCGCCGCCTCAAAATTGGAAGGGCGTCTCGCACGAGAAGTGGATATTCGCGTCGCCCATCATCTGACGCCGCTTGGCGACGCACCCTGTCCGGATGGAGATCTGTTTGCGTTCTGGCGCGAGGCCGCGCGCTTGCGGCTGACGGGGCGTGACTGGAGGGCTGATAAGAAAGGCTTGGTTCGCAACGCGATTGCCAATGATGTGTAGAGGTGGATCGAAAAGGGTTGTTACGCCCCGACGACATTCCCGTGGTTCAAGAAGATACCAAAGATGCGGCAGGTGATGGCAATCAGGCTTAAGTCAGCCATCCAAACCTCACACCGCCGACGTCATCCGCGCCAATGCCAGTGCCAGTGCCAGTGCCAGTTTTGGATCCGGTGACGACGCTGCGCAAAGTGGATGGAATTTCCGCAAGTCTCGCACAGAGATCTGACATATGCTGTTGTGGATAGCCGGACCTTTCTTTCAGCCAAGCGGAGGAAAGAGATTGAAGTGCATTGCACTGAAGGCACCAGTATCGCGTTTTCAGGTGGAGGAGACTACCAAGTCTACGATTTGATCCGGTCTGTCCTTGATGCCACGCATCAAAAATACCCAGATATGGTTCTGTTGCACGGTGATACGCCCAAAGGTGCCGAGATGATCGCAGCACGTTGGGTAGATAGCCGAGCAGAGAAGGGATGCAAAGAGGCCAGCGCTTACAAGGCGTGCTCAATATGGCGGCTGTTTAGGTCTGCCAAAAACACAAAAGGCAGACCAATGGCCTGCCTTTTGCTGAATCTATTTGGGTCGCTTTAGAATTTGACGGCGACGCCAGTGGCTTTGCGTGCGCCCCAGCTTAGGGGAACAACGACAACTTCGCCCACAGTGACATTGATCACGGCATCTGCACCCAACTTGGCTGCGGTTTCTTGCAGACGTTTGATTGCAGCTTCACGTGTCGGAGTAGGGTGGAAGGCGGTCAGCTTGTTGACCGAAATATCGAGGGGGCCAATTGTCGTGTAGGCCCGCGCAGGTGCGCCTTCAAAAATCTGAACATCAGCCGCTTGAACGGGTTCAGCTGTTGCTGCTGCACTCGCTACAGGTTTTGTCGATGCTTGGCTCTCAGTCGTAAATTGCCCGTCTTGCACGTCGCAAGCTGCAATTGCCAAGGTGGCGAGCACTGCCAATAGTTTGACCGAATTCATATCGGATTATACTTTCAAATTCGGGATGATCTGTTTTTTACGGCTCATGATGCCGGGCAAAACAACTGTGTCGCCGGAAACTGTGGCGTCGAATGATTTTTCGGCAATGGATTTGGTCAATTCGTTGGGGACCAGTAGAGTTGCTTCTTCGTTGAGGATATCAACAACAAACAGAAGCACTTGATCGGCACCATCGTCTGTCGCAACGCCGGGCATCGCCGCCATCAGCGCGTCTTTGCGGTCCAATACAGAGGCGGGAGACGTTGTTTCCAGAACCGAGACGCGCAGTTTTTTGCCGTCTACTTCGAATTCTTTACTGTCCATGCGCAGTAGTTCAGCTTCGGAGAAGGAAGACACGTCAGATTTGGCGGCAAACATGGCTGCTGCGTATTCTGCAATGTTGATGCCCAGTTCTTCGGCCAGTGACCATGCGACGGCTTTATCTTCTTGGGTTGTTGTTGGTGAGCGGAATTCCAACGTATCGGACAAGATACACGTCAGCATCGCGCCCTTTACGTTTTTAGGCATCTTTGCCATGTCTTTGCCGATCAGCTTCCACATGATTGTTGCCGTACAGGCCAATGGTTCGATGACCATGTGAATTGGCGCTTTTGTTTCAAGGCCGCCAACCAGCTTGTGATGGTCGATGATGGCGCGAATGTCTGCGTTGTTGATGTTTGCAGGCAACTCGGCTGGATTGTTCGTATCAACGATAACAACGGCCTGATCATCGGCAACGTCTGAAATGATTTCTGGCTTGTCCAGTTTCCAGTGGTCCAGCATGAACAGTGCTTCGGTGTTTGGCTCACCGAGCAGGGCAGGCTTGGCTTTTACGTCCAAGACTTCGTTAAGGAACCATGCCCAAATGATCGGGCTACCGGTGCTGTCTGTATCTGGGGATTTGTGGCCGAAAACGAGAGTAGTCATTATGCGCTCCTGCAGGAAATAAGATCAATTTCCGGCCTTATAGCAGGAACAATCAAAGTGTCACGCGGCGCATTTCCTAAGGGTGGGTTTGTGTATCAAGGAGGTGACTGTACTATATGCCCAGTGACGTGCGTAATTTGCGCGTTAGCCCAGAGGCAACCATATCATAGGATGCGCGGATATGGTCTTGTAGACTGTCATCTGACAGGCCGGGCGCATCATATTGCTGAATCCACTTCAGGCCTCGCGATGCCATATAGGGTGCTGGACGCAACCCCGGACTGTCGGACAGAATTTCAAATGCCATGTGCGAGGTTTTGAACGTTACGGATGCACCACTATTTCCCATACCCACGATAGCAAATACTTTGCCGCCGATTTTGTAGACATCAGCATTGCCCCATTGGACCACGTGGGTGGCATGGGGAAGGGCGGCGCAAAAGTTGGTTAGTTCGTCTCGTGTCATAGGATGCAGTTTAGGGGGATTCACGGGGTTTGGGAATGGTGATAGCGTAACTGAATGAGCGCACGTGAGACTGATTTGTACCCGCCTGTAAAAGCCTTCTTGGAGGATCAGGGATATGTGGTGAAGGCCGAAGTGGGCGCAGCCGATGTGGTTGCGATCCGCGGTGCCGAGCCGCCCGTGGTGGTTGAGCTAAAATTAGGGTTTTCGCTAGCGTTGTTTCATCAGTGTGTTGAGCGACTAAAGGTAAGCGATGACGTGTATCTGGCAGTGCCTCATAAGGTGGGAAAGCCCTTTTATAAGGCGGTAAAGGCCAATACGACACTTGCGCGTCGGTTAGGGCTGGGCTTAATGACTGTTCGGGTCGAGGATGGTTTGGTGACGGTTCACTGCGATCCTGGCCCTTATGCGCCCCGTAAAAACGCGAAACGCAAGGCGACTCTTCTGCGAGAGTTCTCGCGCAGGCAGGGTGACCCAAATGATGGCGGGCAAACGCGGGCGGGGTTGGTGACAGCCTATCGTCAGGACGCATTGAAATGCGCCGTGTTTTTGTTTGAGCTTGGCGCCAGCAAGGGTGCAGATGTCGCAAAAACGGCGAGTGTCCCTACGGCGACACGGATCATGCGAGACAACCACTATGGTTGGTTTGAAAAAGTAGAAAAAGGTGTCTATGGCTTAACGCCAGCTGGGGCAGAAGCTGTTGGTGTGAACAGCCGTGTTCTAGGTAGTTAGAACGGCTGTTGTTCCAGAGCGTACCCCATCTCGTGTAGCAGGTTAAGCACGCCATATTTTCCACCAAGATGTAATGCCCCCACAGCCACAACAATTTTATCTTCTTTTGAGTTTCGGATAACCGTTAGCCAATTTTCATTTCGCACCCTGATCATCCGATCCATGTATGCGTCAAACATGACGTCAAATTCAGCGGTGGGAATCGGCGCGGTTTGGCGGGAAATGACACGCGAAGTTTCGAGCGCAGACATATGTTCCTGATCGAAATACTGTTCGATCACGGTTTGGGTTGCGTCTTCTGCAGAACTTTCCGGATGAATATGTAGCTTCAATTCTTCGAGCTGTTCCTCGAGCGGCTTCTCCGAGAGAATCTCAAAGATGGTTGTATATGCTTCTAGGGAGACGGCCGGAACCCCAGCGTCTGACGCGATCTCAAGGAGACGTTGGTCCAGCCCGCGTTGCCCTTCGGAAATCTCTTGGACCTTGCAGGCGGGGATAGACAGGAGGAGCGACAAATACCAAGGTCGAAACTTTGCGGCCATGAATGCGGGAATGCCCCGCGCCGCGATCGCGTTAGAAAGAGCTGCCCAATCGTCCTCTGGAAGCATATCAATCAACGTCTTGCCATTCAGAAATGCGAGATCGAGATCGGTCGCAATCGCCAGCTCCAACGCGGCTTGGTCTTCATTGGTGGCTTCGACCATCAACAGGTCTGCGGTTTCGACAATTGGGCGCAGTTCAGCAGTTATTGGCGCGAACCTTGGATCATCCAAATGTAACGTTCCAATGATATTGATGATTTGCTTGTTTCGTGTTGCTGTCCAGTGATTTCCATTTGTAAAGGGAACGCCACTTAATCTGTTTTCGATTTCAGCTTGTTGTTCAATCGTAAGACGGCTGCGGACGTCCTGGCCTGTGCATTGCGCAAAGAGTTTGAAGGGTAACAACGCAATCAGTAAAATCGCAAATAATAATCGCATTTTCATTCTCCGCTGGGTGTTCTGTTTGGCAGCAAACTAGCCATCTACCTGTCTGATGCAACATAGGCGGTGGAAGGGAATATCCGCTACATGGGAATTTTTTTTCATAGCAGTTGACTCACCATCGACTCCTGCCTACCTATCATTCGTTGTCACTCGACCTAGGTGAGTGATAACGGCTGGCAGCTTCAGGTGAAGGGCCAGTCATAGGATATAACTTTGAGCATCAAGGAGCTACAAAGATGGCATTGACACCGCTTCACGACCGCGTGCTGGTTAAGCGCACAGAGAGCGACGAAAAAACTGCTGGTGGACTTTTCATTCCCGAAAGCGCGAAAGAAAAGCCTTCTGAAGGTGAAATCGTTTCTGTTGGCGAGGGGGCCCGCAAAGACAACGGCGAACTGATCGCACCAGCGGTAAAAGCAGGCGACAAAGTTCTGTTCGGCAAATGGTCCGGCACAGAAGTAACTGTCGACGGCGAAGAAATGCTGATGATGAAAGAAAGCGACATCATGGGGATCCTGTCCTGATCACAGGACGGATGGGCTTTACGCCCACCTCATTGAGACGCTTCACATCAATTTAATTTAGGAGACTTCGAAAATGGCTGCAAAAGACGTCAAATTCGGTACGGACGCACGCAACAAAATGCTCACAGGTGTGAACATTCTGGCAGACGCCGTAAAAGTAACGCTCGGTCCTAAAGGCCGTAACGTGGTTCTGGACAAATCGTTCGGCGCCCCACGCATCACAAAAGACGGTGTGTCTGTCGCTAAAGAGATCGAACTGGAAGACAAGTTCGAGAACATGGGCGCACAGATGGTTAAGGAAGTTGCTTCCCGTACCAATGACGAAGCAGGCGACGGTACAACAACCGCAACTGTTTTGGCTCAGGCTATCGTTAAAGAAGGCATGAAATCAGTTGCAGCGGGCATGAACCCGATGGACCTGAAGCGCGGCATCGATCTTGCAACTACTAAAGTTGTTACAGCGATCATCGCAGCTGCACGCCCAGTATCTGACAGCGACGAAGTTGCTCAGGTTGGTACTATCTCTGCCAACGGCGAAGCGGAAATCGGTCGTCAGATCGCAGACGCAATGCAAAAAGTCGGCAATGAAGGTGTTATCACTGTCGAAGAAAACAAAGGCCTCGAAACCGAGACTGATGTTGTTGAAGGCATGCAGTTTGACCGCGGTTACCTGTCCCCTTACTTCGTAACCAACTCCGACAAAATGACTGTCGAGCTGGAAGATGCGATCATCTTGCTGCACGAGAAAAAATTGTCTTCTCTTCAGCCAATGGTTCCACTGCTCGAGCAGGTGATCCAGTCGCAGAAGCCACTTTTGATCATCTCAGAAGATGTTGAAGGCGAAGCACTTGCAACTCTGGTTGTGAACAAACTGCGTGGCGGCCTGAAAATTGCTGCGGTTAAAGCACCTGGTTTCGGCGATCGCCGCAAAGCCATGCTGCAAGACCTTGCTGTTTTGACCGGCGGTCAAGTGATCTCCGAAGATCTGGGCATGAAGCTTGAGTCCGTTACAATGGACATGCTTGGTTCCGCCAAGAAGGTTTCGATCACCAAAGACGAGACAACCATCGTTGAAGGTGCTGGCGACAAAGCTGACATCGAAGCGCGTGTTGCTCAGATCCGTAACCAGATCGAAGAAACAACATCCGACTATGACAAAGAGAAACTGCAAGAGCGCGTAGCCAAATTGGCCGGCGGTGTTGCTGTTATCCGCGTTGGTGGCATGTCCGAAGTGGAAGTCAAAGAGCGTAAAGACCGCGTTGACGATGCACTGAACGCGACACGCGCTGCTGTTCAAGAAGGTGTTGTTGTTGGTGGTGGTGTTGCACTTATCCAAGGCGGTAAAGCGCTTGATGGCCTTGAGGGTGCAAACTCTGACCAGAATGTTGGTATCGCGATCGTTCGTCGTGCAATCGAAGCGCCTCTGCGTCAGATCGCCGAAAACTCCGGTGTTGACGGTTCCGTAGTTGCGGGCAAAATTCGCGAAAGCGAAGACGTAACGTTCGGCTTTAACGCACAAACAGAAGAATATGGCGACATGTTCAAGTTCGGCGTTATCGACCCAGCCAAAGTTGTTCGTACAGCGCTTCAGGATGCAGCATCTGTTGCAGGTCTGTTGATCACCACCGAAGCTATGGTTGGCGATCGTCCAAGCAAAGACGGCGGCGGCGGCGCAGGCATGCCTGACATGGGCGGAATGGGCGGCATGGGCGGCATGATGTAAACTCATAAGCTTTGCTTATGAGTGTCACTTGGATCAATTTTCCGTAGCGAAAACCTGATCTGGGGATGCCATCCTTGTCTACATAAGACAGTGCAAAGGGCCCCTTGGGGTCCTTTGTTACGTTTGGGCGCGCGTTAACGCCCCTGAAATACGCGAAGTGATATGTGCAGAGGTGATTGTTTTTTAAAGGTGAATCATGACGCGGAACGCTGCCCCCGTTGAAACTGACCCCTTAGGGCTTCCGCGGAATGATCCCCAAAATATTGATGATTTCATCTATTTGATGAGCCATGATTTGCGCGGCTCTGTGCGTGCTTTGATGGAGCTGCCTAACTGGATCGCAGAGGATTTAGATGAGGCGGCGGTTGATGTTCCTGCTTCTGTCGCAACCTCTATTGAGATGATGAAACGTCACACTGCACGGCTTGACCAAATGCTTGTAGATTTGCTCGCCTTTTCGCGGATCGGAAAATTCCAAGAGGTGGTTTGCGTTGATCTCGATGTCGCAGTGGGCAGGGTTGTGGAAGGTCTGCGGCTGCCAGAAGGACTGCGTGTTCAGCGTGACATCAAATGCACCAATGTAATGCTCGGTGAGCAGGATATTCAGCTGTTATTGAAAGCCTTGGTCGGTAACGCTGCCAAACATCATCATGCGGCAACAGGGATGATCAGAATATCCACGCGGACCGAGGGGGCGATGATCCGTTTGATTGTCTGTGATGATGGTCCCGGAATTCCGGAAAAATACTACGCTAAGGCGCTGAGCGCTCTGACAACATTGCGGCCGCGCGACGAAGTCGAGGGGACAGGTATGGGTCTTGCCAATGTTAGCAAAATTGCAGCGCATTATGGTGGCTACATGGCATTATCATCCGCAATAGGCAGCGAGACCGGCCTGCAAGTTGATGTGGTTTTCCCGCATGGTTGCGGTGAAACTAAATAATTTGAGACTATTAGCAGGAAAATGCCTTCTAAAAGGTAAGTTGTGAATCCCCTTCTGTTTATCGTTTGGTAGCTTCGGTCATCCTACCCTGCTCGAGGTGAGTTAAAGTGGGAAGGGTGACAATATGTCAATGAATGCGGAAATGAACACGTCGAATTTGGCGGCGGTTCCAACATTGGTCCAAACGCTTTTGTTGGACGACAGTGCATTTGATCGTGCGCGTATTCGGCGGATGAGCAATAAAATTGATCTGAATGTGAACTTGACCGAGGTGAGTGGAATCGCTGAGTTGAAAGTTGCTGTTGATGTCCAGTCCTTTGATTTGATCCTGATCGACTATCATCTTCCTCAAGGTAACGGACTAGAGGTGCTGTCTTGCATCCAGCAGAGCGGCCTCAATCGCAACGCGGGTGTGATTATGATCACGGGTGAGGGCGACACACAAACCGCAGTGACGGCGATGCGCATAGGCTGTCATGATTTTTTAATAAAAGACGCGATGACAACGGATCATTTGCAGACAGCAATGGTTCGCGCGCTACAAACTGCTCAAGATCGACGGGATGTGCTGGCTCATATGGTAGAGAAGAATGACATGATCCGTGACGGCATGTCGGCTGCCCTGATGGAGCATGATATCAAAGGAACCGTGCGGCAGTTGTTCAAAGACGAATTTGCGGCCCATTTACCAGCGCCAAGCAGACAAAGTTGGGCCCACGATGACAATTTAGAATTGGATGCATTGCTGGCCACGATGGATGATGACGACGAGTTTATCTTCAATTGATGGTGTTCTCTTAGATTGAGCTTGGCCAAATTCGTCAGGCGCGGTACGTCAAATCATGCGATTGATTTTACTTACTGTACTAACCATGTGCGCCTTTGCCGCAAATTCCGTTCTAACCCGCGCGGCGGTTGAGGGCGGCCATTTAGGGCCGGGCGCTTTTTCTATTCTCCGTGTGGCGGCTGGGGCGGCCATGTTGGGCGGAATCGCTGCGTGGCGGGGAATTTCGTTGCCGTTACTGCGGCGCGCACGTCTTTCAGGCGCGATTAGTCTTACGGCCTATATGGTAGGGTTTTCGCTGGCGTATCTAACTTTGGATGCGGGGCTAGGTGCGTTAATCCTGTTTGGTGTGACACAGATTACGATGTTTACGCACGGCGCGGTTACGGGGCAGCCGCCAAAAAAACGGCAACTTGCCGGTGCTGGGATCGCTTTTTCCGGTTTGCTTTTGGTGCTTTGGCCCGGCGCTGGCAGTGTTGCAGACCCGTTGGGTGCTGGGTTGATGGTTTTGGCTGGGCTTGGTTGGGCGGCCTACACAATCGCTGGGCGTGAGGCGGCTGATCCTTTGGCCGCAACGGGCGCAAACTTCATTTTGTGTCTGCCTCTGCTGGCTGTGCTATTGATTGGCAGCGATTTCTCAGGCGATTGGTGGGGCGTTGTTTTAGCATTGCTCTGTGGGGCGGTGACATCTGGTTTGGGTTATGCGCTGTGGTATAATGTATTGCGACAGATGCATGGTGCCACAGTTGCAATTGTTCAGCTCAGTGTGCCAGTCATTGCAATTGTTGCAGGTGCTGTTTTGTTAGGTGAGGCCGTGCCGCTTGTGGTTGTGCTCGCGGCGGGTTTGGTTGTGGGTGGTATCGGCTGGGCAGTGACCGCTAAATCATAAGCGGCTCTAACGGGTCGTACATCGGGGCATCCGCGTCTTGCCATGCAACTGCTGCCAAGCTATCTGGTTTGATCCGTAGTTCGCCAAGTTGATCACGAGTGACCCAGCGCCTGTCCGTCACAACCGAATCTACATCCTGCCAGTTGTGATCCAGTGTTGGCGCACCCACTAAAGTGCAGTGGAAATAGACATCCACCTGATGAAAGCTGCCTGTTGGATCATGGAATTCATTCACCAGACAGGGTAATCCAACAGTGACCACCAATCCCGTTTCTTCAAATACTTCGCGTTTGAGGTTGTCAGGCAAGGCACTGCCACGCTCAACGCCGCCGCCTGGAGCGCACATGAGGTCACTTTTGCCATCGGGCCACGCATTCACCACCAGCAGGCGGTCTCGGTGAATTATGATTGCGCGCACAGCAAGGCGAGGCGATTGTATCGGCGTCATGAGGATATCCTTAACCAAGCGACTGTTTTCCGCTTGAGAGGGCGTTGGGGGCTTACAAGCCAGACGATAGGCACTACATACCGTGGCATGAGAATTATTGCGATAATATGTGCATTGTGTCTAACGGCAAGCGTAACGAATGCGCGTTGCGTTGTGTTACTTCATGGTTTGGCACGGACGGAAACCTCGTTTGCGCTGATGGAGGTCGCACTTGAAGCGGAAGGGTGGCAGGTTGTCCGCCCCGGCTATCCCTCGACGCAAGCCCCAATAGAAGAGCTCACCTTGCGCACATTGCCAGATGCGGTTGCTGAATGTGACACGGCCAAAATTGATTTTGTGACCCATTCCATGGGCGGCATTCTTGTGCGCCAGTGGGTGGCTGACGTTGGGCCAGATCGCATTGGGCGTGTTGTTATGCTTGGGCCACCAAATCAGGGCAGCGAAATTATTGACGAGTTACGTGATGTTATTGCGTTTGACTGGATTAATGGGCCTGCGGGTATGCAAATGGGGACGGGAGCAGATTCATTGCCACTTAGCCTGCCCGCCGCAAATTTTGAGGTCGGCATTATCGCGGGATCTCAATCTATAAATCCATATTTTTCGTCCATCCTGCCGGGCAAAGATGATGGGAAAGTGGCGGTTTACTCGACAAAGCTAGAAGGAATGAAGGCGCATATAACGTTGCCCGTGAGCCATACATTTATGATGAACAATCCACGTGTGATTGCACAAACAGTCGAGTTTTTGCGCAAAGGGCAATTTGATCCTGAGCTGACCTTATTGGGCGCGGTCTTGGAGCAATTGGGTTGCCCCGAAGGGGGGTGTTTGCCGGGTGTGGAGGGACCAGATGCTAAACCTTGATTTGATCGGTGCCGAGGTGCTTGGGCCGAATGGTCTGCACCGAGACGGATTGTCGTTTGCTGATGGTGTGATCGTCGAGGCACCTGTAGGCCGTTCAGTCGATCTAAGCGGATATTTAGTTTTGCCGGGCATTGTTGATGTGCATGGCGACGGATTTGAGCGACATCTTGCTCCACGTCGCGGTGCGATGAAAGACATGGCTGAGGGGTTGGTTGCTGTCGAAGCTGAGCTGGCGGCAAACGGGATTACCACTGCGACACTGGCGCAATTTGTCAGCTGGGAAGGCGGTGTGCGTGGGTTGGAATTTGCGGAGCAGGTTTTCAGCCATTTGCGCGATGTTGCGCCTTCAATGGTGACTGATCTGCGTGGACAACTTCGTTTTGAAACCTATCAGCTTGAACTCTATGACGAACTGCCAGCGAAGATGACCGAGTGGGGCCTTAGTTATATCGTCTTCAACGATCACTTGCCTCACGATCGTCTAAAGGAAGGGCGACAGCCACGCAGGCTGGTTTCTCAGGCGCTAAAGGCGCGGCGCAGTCCGGAAAACCATCTGGCTTTGATGCAGTCACTGGAATCTTACAGTGATGAAGTACCGTCAGCCCTTGATTGGTTGTGCGGGCAGTTAGCGGCGCAGGGCATTGCGATGGGCAGTCATGACGATACCACAGCGGCAGGCCGGGCGGAATGGGTTGCACGCGGGGTTAACGTGGCAGAGTTTCCTGAGACGCTTGAGGCGGCGGAGGCGGCCGCTGCTGCTGGCGGAATTGTTGTTATGGGTTCACCAAATGTGGTTCGCGGCGGTTCGCACAATCTGAATGTCTCGGCGGTGGATTTGATTGCGATGGGCTATTGTGATGCTTTGGCCTCAGATTACCATTATCCCAGCGCAAGACGCGCGGCCTTGATGCTCTGGCAGAACGGTATGCGTGATTTGGCAGATGCATGGTCGTTGGTGTCTGCGGGGCCTGCAGCTGTACTAGGGTTGGCTGACAGAGGCGCGTTGGAGGTTGGCAAGCGCGCGGATATGGTGGTGCTTGAGCGTGACAGCCTGCGCGTGGCTGCCACCTTGGTTCAAGGGCGCGTAAGCCACATGCGCGGCGATATCGCCGCGCGGTTTATGGCCTGATGCCTAGCGTTTGATCCGGTTGACATGGCCCATCTTACGGCCCGCTTTGGTTTCAACCTTACCGTATAGGTGGATAGCGCAATTGGGTTCTTTGGCGAGGGCGGGAACTGTATCTACGTCGTCACCGATCAAGTTTTCCATAATCACATCTGCATATCGGGTGCCGTCACCTAGAGGCCAACCAGCAATCGCGCGGATGTGCTGCTCAAACTGATCTACTGCACAGCCATTCTGGGTCCAGTGACCGGAGTTATGCACACGCGGGGCGATCTCGTTGACGATCAGACCTTGCGGCGTCACAAATAGTTCAACACCCATCACGCCAACATAATCGAGGGTATTCAGTATCTTGGCAGCTAACAATACGGCGTCCGTGCGTAAGCGCGCGGGCAGGGTAGCAGGCACAGTAGTTGTGTGCAAAATGCCGTCGCGGTGAACGTTCTGGCCGGGATCATAGCAGGCGATCTCGCCCTGTGGGTTGCGGGCTGCAATGATGGAAATTTCGATTGAGAAATCTACAAAACCTTCCAGCACCGATGGTGCAGCAGCCATATCCGCAAGAGCGGTAACAGCATCTTCGGGTGATTTCAGGCGCGATTGGCCCTTACCATCATACCCAAACCGGCGGGTTTTTAAGATTGCTGGCGTGCCGATGGTTGCTATGGCTGCTTCAAGGCTTGCGGCATCCGTGATGTTCGCAAAAGGAGCAACCGTGAGGCCATTGTCCTGCAAAAAGTTCTTCTCGACCAGCCTGTCCTGAGAGGTCCCCAATGCGCGACGATTAGGATGGATCGGTGTGATGGCCTCAATAATGTCCAGCGCTTCGGTTGGGATGTTTTCGAATTCATACGTCACAAGATCAACGGATTGAGCAAATGCGGTGAGGGCGGCCACGTCTTCATAGGGCGCAGTTGTGACTGCATTCGCTACGTCCGCCGCTGGTGGATTGCTGGTCGGCTCGTAGATGTGGGTGCGCAGACCAAGGCGTGATGCGGCCACGCTCAACATGCGGCCAAGCTGACCACCGCCCAAAATGCCAATGGTCGCGCCGGTTGGGAGTGGATTAGTCATCAGTGGGAACTTCCGGAATTGATGCGGAGAGGGCGGTCCGCCAGGCGTCAAGCCGGGCAGCAATGCCAGCGTCTTGTAGTGCGAGTATGCCTGCCGCCATTAGGGCAGCATTCGCCGCACCCGCCGCGCCAATTGCCATGGTCGCAACGGGAAAACCGCGCGGCATTTGCAAAATGGAATAGAGGCTATCAACGCCTGACAAGGCCTTGGTTTGAACGGGAACGCCGATCACTGGTACGCGGGTTTTGGACGCCATCATGCCGGGCAAGTGGGCAGCGCCCCCTGCGCCTGCGATAATAACTTGAAGACCGTTATCAACAGCCGTTTTGCCATAATCCCACAGGCGGTCGGGCGTGCGGTGCGCCGAGACAATACGCGCTTCATACGCGATGCCTAGCTCATCCAGTAAATCTGCTGCTTCGCGCATGGTTGACCAGTCAGACTGGGATCCCATGATGATGCCAACGGGAGGTGTGCTCATGCTGCTGCGGCCTTTACGTCAGGGTTAAGAAGCGGGCACTATAGCCATCTGATCCCTTAGGGCAATGTGGGGAAACGGCCAAAATTTCGGCAATATCTGTATCTACGCGGTGATGTCGGGTGTAAGACGGTCCTCGAGCTGCGCAATTCGATCCTTGAGCCGTAATTTGCGCTTTTTCAGGCGCTGGACTGTGAGTTGATCTGAGGTGCCTCGCTCGACCAAGGCGCGGATGGCATCATCCAGATCGCGGTGCTCACGGCGGAACACCTCCAGCTCAACCCGCAGGACCTCTTCGGTTTCCATAGAGAGATCGGTTGGTTCGTTCATAGGGGCTCTGATTCTGCTTAACACATGGGAATTTAAACATATGCTGTAATGGCTTTGTCGCATAGCCCTTGCGCTGCGTGCGTTGTCTTCCCATATTTGTTTAGTGCTGTTGCCGATTGTGGGGCAGGACAAGACTGTCGCTTAAGATGAAAAGGACGTGTCGAAGATGACGAAACTAACGCTTGCCTCTTATCCCCACATGTTGGGATTTGAACAGCTAGAGCGCGTGCTGGAGCGCAATGCAAAATCCGGCAATGAAGGCTATCCGCCTTTTAACATTGAACAGACTTCGGAGCGTAGCTACCGCATTACGCTGGCAGTTGCGGGTTTTTCTGAAGCTGATTTGTCGATCACCGTTGAAGACCGCCAGCTGGTCATCCGTGGACGACAAGGTGACGACAGCGAAGGCCGCGTGTTTTTACATCGTGGAATCGCAGGGCGCCAATTCCAACGCAGTTTTGTGTTGGCGGATGGTGTAGAAGTGGGGGAGGCGTTGATAGAGAACGGTCTGCTGCACGTGGACCTGACACAAGCTAAACCTGAAACCGTCGTACAGACGATTAATATCCGAAAGGGGTAAACGATGGAAGAAACAGTAACGACAGGACCGCAGGACCGGACCGTATACGTCAAGACAATAGCTGTGACTGATTTACCCCGTGAGGTGCGCGATCAGGCTGAAGGCTTGGAACAACTCTATGCCGTGCATGACGCTGAGGGCCAACAACTGGCGCTTGTCGGGGACCGCAAGCTGGCGTTTGACCTTGCGCGTGAGCACAACTATGCGCCTGTATTGGTACATTAAAACGCTTGACCGCGTTGATCTTAAGGACATGTTGGAGGGGTCGTCATCTTTTGGCGACCCTTTTGCATTTGGAGATGACGATGGCGTTCGAATTTGATTGGGTTGATGCGTTTACGGATACGGTATTTGGTGGCAACGGGTGTGCCGTGGTGCACGGTGGTGCTGTATTGTCTGATGCCGTTTGTATGGCCTATGTCCGTGAAACCTCGCTGGTTGAGTGTACGTTTACGGGGCCCTCTGATGTTGCCGATATTCGTGTGCGGTATTTTCTTGCCAGCCGTGAGATTCCTTTTGCGGGGCATCCGACAGTGGCGACCGTTGTTGCTTTGCGCAAACGGGGCATGATCAATGACGGGCCGTTGGTGATCGAGACATTGGCTGGTTTGGTCCCTGTCGATGTGCAGGGTGATCACGTTACTATGACGCAGATTGCGCCCGTGTTTGGGCCAAAGGTAGATGTTGCATTGGTTGCGGCTGTTGGTGGGCTGGAACCATCGGATATCTTGCATCAACCTCAGGTCGTTTCAACGGGGTTGCCGTTTTGTGTTACGGTGGTCAAAGATCACGCCACGTTGGAGCGGATAAGCATGAATGTTGACGCGTTAACAGCCTATTCAGCATCACTTGGCCAAGACGGCGTAGACATCATGGAACCCTTTTGGGTGACGTTGGAGGGTGCAACGCAGGCGGGCGATACATTTAGCCGCCTGTTGATGGCACCGCCAAGCCAGCCCGAGGACCCTTTTACTGGATCCGCTACAGGTTGCATGGCGAGTTACTTATGGGCGAATGGACTCATTTCTGAGCCAACCTTCACCGCAGAGCAGGGGCACGGCATGGGCCGCGCAGGTCAGGCTGGAGTTGAGGTGCTGGGTGCGCGTGACGCCATTACTGGTGTGAAAGTAAGCGGGCAGGGCACCTTGGTTATGTCTGGTAAGGTGTATTTGGGCTAAATTCGTTTGGCGAATTTTCAAGTGGGGCTTGACCTTACTTAATAAATCCATAATTCATGATATATGGATAATAAAAAAGCCCTCGACGCCTTTACTGCCCTCAGTCAGCCCACCCGCCTCGACGTGTTTCGTCTTCTTATCAAGGCTGGACGCGTGGGCATGTCGGCTGGCAGCATCAGCGATGCTCTTGATGTTCGTCAGAATACGATGTCAGCCAACCTGTCTATTCTAGCCCGCGCTGGCTTGATCCGGAGTGAACGAGAGGGGCGCAGCATTCGCTATTTCGCTGACATGGAGGGCATGCGCGGCCTGCTAGCATTCTTGCTAGAGGATTGTTGTGGAGGGCGATCTGATCTGTGCCAACCAATTATCAATGAAATTGCCTGCGGGTGTTAGATCGCCGCCTAACTTCGCCACCTCAATGACCAGATAACAATTCGATTTCTAACTAAAGGAATTCTCGTGTGACCATTGTCATTCATCACAATCCAGCCTGCGGTACTTCTCGCAACGTGCTTGCTACCATTGAGGCATCAGGTGAGATGCCTGTGGTTATTCCCTATCTCGAAACGGGCTGGACGCGTCCGCAACTGTTGGCGTTATTTGCTGCGGCTGACCTGACGCCGCGGGCAGCTCTAAGGGTGTCGAAATCACCAGCAGAGGAGCTGGGCCTGCTTGACCCCGCTGTGGATGATGAGGCGTTGATCGCTGCGATGCTGGAACATCCTGTCTTGGTGAATCGCCCTATCGTTTGTTCGCCTAAGGGCGTTCGCCTGTGCCGCCCCAGTGAGGCGGTGCTGGATTTACTTGATCAATTACCGCCTGGTCCAATGTCCAAAGAGGACGGCACACATTTGATTGACGAGAAAGGAAATCGCGTTGACTGATACTCCAAACATTGAAGAACAGCACTTCGATGAAATCAATTCGGATCGCCTGTTGATGTCTGCGCAGGCTAAGCATGCTCCGCGCATCTTGTTGCTTTATGGATCCCTGCGGGAGCGCTCGTTCAGTCGGCTGATGACAGAAGAAGCGGCCAGAATTTTGACGCAACTTGGCGCAGAAGCAAAGACGTTTTGCCCTTCAGGTCTGCCCTTGCCGGATGATGCGGATGCGGATCATCCCAAAGTACAAGAGTTGCGCGATTTGGTCACGTGGTCCGAAGGAATGGTATGGTGTTCGCCTGAACGACACGGCGCGATGACCGGAATCATGAAGGCCCAGATCGACTGGATTCCACTTTCAATTGGTGCTGTGCGTCCAACTCAAGGGAAAACCCTTGCTGTGATGCAGGTGAATGGCGGTTCTCAGAGTTTTAATGCCGTCAACCAGCTCCGTATTTTGGGGCGTTGGATGCGCTTGCTGACGATCCCAAATCAATCCTCCACGCCTAAGGCATTTCTAGAGTTTGATGATGCTGGGCGGATGAAACCATCACCGTTTTATGATCGAGTTGTTGATGTAATGGAGGAATTGGTGAAGTTCACCGTGCTGACCCGCGGGAACACTGCATACCTCTTGGACCGCTATAGTGAGCGCAAAGAGACTGCCGATCAGCTGTCCAAACGGGTGAACCAAAAGACGATCTGATCCAAATCAATGGATGGACACAAAAAAAGGCCAGCCCCATCGGGCTGGCCTAATGATTTTTATATAAGGCGTGACTAGCCTTTGATCAGACCCATGCTTTCCAGCTTGAGCAGTACTTGGTGGGCACAGTTGTCTACGTCCACGTTTTCTGTCTCAACGCTCAGCTCTGGGTTTGCAGGAACGTCATAGGGATCGGAGATGCCTGTGAATTCCTTGATTTTACCTTCGCGTGCCAGCTTGTAGAGGCCTTTGCGGTCACGACGTTCGCACTCATCAATTGAGGTTGCGACGTGCACCTCAACAAATGCACCGAATGCTTCAACGTCTTCACGTACCGCGCGGCGGGTGGTTGCATAAGGCGCGATTGGCGCACAGATGGCTATGCCTCCGTTCTTGGTGATCTCGGACGCAACATAGCCGATGCGGCGGATGTTCAAGTCACGGTGCTCTTTGCTAAAGCCCAGCTCGGAGCTGAGGTTTTTGCGCACGATGTCACCGTCAAGCAATGTCACAGGGCGACCGCCTTGCTCCATCAATTTGACCATCAAAGCGTTGGCGATTGTTGATTTGCCGGAACCGGAGAAGCCAGTGAAGAACACTGTGAAACCTTGGCTTGCGCGTGGTGGCTTGGTGCGGCGCAGTTCTTTAACCACTTCAGGGAATGAGAACCACTCAGGGATATCAAGGCCTTCAGCCAGACGGCGGCGCAATTCTGTGCCAGAGATGTTCAGGATGGTAACATCTTCTTTGTCTTTGATTTCGTCCATGGCTTCGTATTGGGCGCGCTCTGCAACCCATACCATGTGTTTGAAATCGACCATTTCGATGCCCATTTCTTCTTGGTGCGCGCGGAACAGGTCCTGCGCGTCATAGGCACCATAGAAATCTTCACCTTGGGAGTTGGAGCCGGGGCCTGCGTGGTCACGACCAACGATGAAGTGTGTGCAGCCGTGGTTTTTACGGATCAGGCCGTGCCATACCGCTTCACGTGGGCCAGCCATACGCATGGCAAGGTTCAGCAGGGACATTGCCGTTGTTGCTTGTGGATATTGGTCCAGAACTGCTTCGTAGCAACGAACACGTGTGAAGTGATCAACATCGCCCGGCTTGGTTAGGCCCACAACGGGGTGGATCAACAGGTTTGCTTGTGCTTCGCGTGCTGCGCGGAACGTCAGTTCCTGGTGTGCGCGGTGCAGTGGGTTGCGTGTTTGGAATGCAACAACTTTGCGCCAGCCCATTTTGCGGAAGTGCGCGCGCATTTCATTAGGTGTGTCGCGGCGGGATTTAAAATCGTAGTGTACGGGCTGCTGAAGGCCTGTAACCGGACCACCAAGGTATACTTTGCCAGCTTGGTTGTGCAGGTAGTTTACCGCTGGGTGTGCATCGTCGTCTGCGCCGAATACTTTTTCCGCTTCGAGTGCTTTGTTTGGCACCCAGTTGTCGCTGACGGTCATGGTTGCGAGGATAACACCCTCTTGATCGCGCAGTGCGATGTCTTGACCAATTTCAAGCTTGCCCGCGAACTCTTCGGAAACGTCCAGTGTGATGGGCATTGGCCACAGGCTACCGTCTGCAAGGCGCATGTTTTCAACAACACCGTCATAGTCGGCTTGTGAAAGGAAGCCTTTGAGCGGGTTAAAGCCACCGTTCATCAGCAATTCCAGATCGCAAATCTGACGTGGTGTCAGGTCGTGGCTTACCAGATCTGTGGCTTCGAGTTTCAGTTTTTCTGCGCTGTCGTAGGAGACATATAGCTCAGGGATGGGGGCAAGGTTATTTTGCATGAGTTTCGTCCTGATTTTCAAGGGAGAGAGGCCAGAAGTTGTGCCAGTTAACTCAGCGTGCAACGCGTCGTATTCAGCAAACTTACGGGTTAGAAATTGGTCGGTGATGCGGTTTTTTTCCGCCGCACCGCGGATGGTAATTGCGTAGGCAACACGGGCCCGTTTGTCTGGACCGTTGCGGTCAATAATATTGACAAGGCCTGCATCGGTGGCTTGGCGCAAAAGCGCATTCAAGCGACCTAGCGAAACCCCAATTGCCGTGGCTGTCGCCCGTTGGGACGCATGGGGCGCGATATCCACCTGACGCAGCAGGCGGAACATTTGATCCTCCTGCTCGGAGGTGATTTTTTCGGGCGACATGGCCATCGGGACAGACTCAATCTTTGTTCACGAGTGAACGCATAAAGGAAAAGTATGTTCATGCAAGAACAAACTTTCGTCTCCGATGGCCAAGACCCAATTGTGTGAGTTCGGCAACATTAGGTAGCGTGGATCAGTCTGATGCTTCCAGCGCCTTGATCATGTCCACCCGTTTTGCATGGCGCCCACCTTCAAATTCCGCGTTTAGAAAGGCGTCAACGATATCTACCGCAAGGCCCGCGCCAACAACACGCGCCCCGATTGAGAGCACATTTGCGTCATTGTGTTGGCGGATCATGCGCGCAGAAAACGTATCGGAGCAGACACCGCAACGGACACCGTCGACTTTGTTGGCGGCCATCATGATGCCCTGCCCAGTGCCGCAGAGGATAACACCCAGCGCGCAATCACCCGAAGCGACATGGCGTGCAGCAGCTTCGCCATGCTTTGGGTAATCGGTGCTTTCGTTCGTGGTGGGGCCGATATCAACAACCTCCCAGCCGCGCTGTGCAATATGAGCAGCAATCATCTGGCGTAGTTCAATATCGGCGTGGTCGCTGGAAACGACGATGCGTGTTTTACTAGTCATGAGGGTACTTCCTGCAGAGTGCTATTCTTCGACTTCGGCCAAGAAACGCTCAGCCTCAAGGGCGGCCATGCACCCCATGCCTGCGCTGGTGACGGCCTGACGGTATTTGTGATCTGTCAAATCGCCTGCTGCAAATACACCTGGGATAGATGTTTCTGTGCTATCTGGTTTGGTAACGACATAGCCGCCCATGTGGGTTTCGAGCGTATCCTTGACCAGTTCGTTTGCAGGCGCGTGGCCGATGGCAACAAACACACCTTTGCAGGGGATGTCAGTAATCTCACCTGTTTTGGTGCTCTTAACTTTAATACCTTCAACGCCCAGCGGGCTGTCGGTGCCGTAGACTTCTTCAAGCTGGTGGAACCACAGGGGTTCAATCTTGGGGTTTTTCTCCAAGCGGTCGATTAGGATCTTCTCTGCGCGCAGTTCATCACGACGATGGATCAGCGTCACTTTAGACGCAAAGTTTGTAAGGAATAGTGCTTCTTCAACTGCTGTGTTGCCGCCGCCGATAACGACGATTTCTTGTCCGCGATAGAAAAAGCCATCACAGGTCGCGCATGCGGATACGCCAAAGCCTTTGAACTTTTCTTCGCTCTCAAGGCCCAACCATTTGGCGCGTGCGCCAGTGGCAAGAACAACCGCGTCAGCTTCATAGACTGTGCCGCTGTCACCTGTTGCAATGAACGGGCGCTTGCTGAGGTCGAGATTCAAGATGATATCGCCAATGATCTCGGTGCCCATCGCCTTAGCGTGGGCTTCCATGCGGATCATCAGATCAGGGCCTTGAACTTCGGAATCGCCAGGCCAGTTTTCGACTTCGGTGGTGGTGGTCAGCTGGCCGCCGGGTTCAATCCCCTGAACGAGGATGGGGTTCAACATTGCGCGGCTTGCATAAACGCCAGCGGTATAGCCTGCGGGGCCGGAGCCGATGATCAAAAGCTTGGTCTTGCGTGTCTCGGCCATGGGGCACCTTTGTGTATCTAATAAGAGGATTCTGCGCTGATGCTGATATATACGGCAGCTTGGTCGGCTTAAACCCCTAGGGGGCTAGCGGATCACGACGAGTTGATGCTTGACGCAGTGTTTTTGAAACTTTACGCCCTCGCAATGTCCAGCAGAGTACTATTTGCTGCTGGATGTTTTCAGAATATTGCGTCTATGTGAAACAATGTTGCGCAAAATGGCGCAATCTATATAACAATCGAAAATCTATAGGGGGCCGTATGGCTGGTTCACGACTTGATCCGATTGATCGGAAAATCTTGGCTGAGTTGCAGGCAGATGGGCGCATGACCAATGTAGAATTGGCCAAACGCGTTGGTATATCTGCCCCGCCCTGTTTGCGCCGTGTGCGCACCCTAGAGGAACAAGGTTTTATTCGTGGATACCACGCGGAAGTAGATGCACGTGAACTGGGATTTGAGGTTCAGGTTTTTGCGATGGTTGGCTTAAGCAGCCAAGCAGAGTCGGATCTGTCCGCATTTGAGGACCGCTGCCGCGAATGGTCGCTGGTTCGTGAATGTCACATGTTGAATGGCGAGGTGGATTTCATGCTGAAATGCGTCGCGCCTGACTTGTCCAGCTTTCAGAGCTTTCTGACGGGTCAGCTTTTGACGGCGGCGAATGTGGCCAGCGTTAAGACCTCACTGGTTATCCGAAACGCCAAGGATGACCCTGGCGTTCCGTTTGACGTTTTGGAGGAACGCTTAAGCGTTCAGGCCTGAGAAAGCCTAAGCGCTTGAAGAATTAGTGAGTGTCGATTTCTGGCGCACGTGGGTGTGCCAGCGGGCCAAAGTCTGACAAATGGCCGATCCGTGGAAAGAGCGAGATAAAACGATCGCGCAGTGAATGGCTGACCTCACGCGGCGCTGCTGCGCCTGGGTGGAAGGTCTCCATCTCGATTCCGTCTACATTGATCACCGCATGGCGTGACAGACAGATGTGGAACAGGCGTGTTGGCGTTGGCGGCGTAACTTCGATCACGTTAACACCATCAACAAATTTCGAGGCGGGCGTCAGCAACTGTTTGCCGTCAGCCAAACCGCGCAAGTTGGCGGGTGTGTGCAGGATGCGTGCGCCGGGTCCAACCGTAAGAGACCGTTCTGGGCGCGACTGGCCAAGGCTGTCTGGCATGATGCGAATGAGAGGCGTTCGCTTACCTGCATCTGCCGGAGAGAACGTGGATGTGCCAACCCAAGTAAGTTGAGCCGCTTCGCCTGTTGAGGTCTGGATCATATCACCGGGCTGGAGGTCTTCCACGGCGACGGGGCCCATTGTCGTTTGCACCAAACTGCCGTGCGTAAACGCCGAGAATGCATCCTCAAAAAGCGGAATCGCAGGTGCCGAACTTTGGCCGATGAACAAAGAATTGTCCTCACGCAATGCCGCAACCTCATAGGTGCGGGTCGGCAATTGAGCTGCAAGCATTTGGCCGTTTGATGTCGGCATGGAAGAAGTTGGCATTCCGTACCCCGATTTACGTGCTGCTGAACGTGCAGCAGCTGGATTGGCAGTTAGTATCATGCGATTCACCTATCATGGTTTGTCACATCCCTCGTCGGCCCCCACCGACAACGACGGAAATAACGTTTTGGTCATTTCATGTCTTTCGTTGGGTCTAATTCGCCTTGTTTCAGCCCTATTGTCAAAGGTTCCATGACATTTGAGGTATTTTGAGTGCCAATTCATATAAATTGTACGGGTTTGTTTCCGAGTATCCGGAAAGGGTTGCCACATTTTAGCTTCGAATCAAAAAAAGCCCTCCCTGCGAATCTACGCAGAAAGGGCTTCTTGGGTGGCTGCAGGTCTACTAGGGGAGGAGGTGACCTACTGCCGGGAGAAATTGGGTATTAGGCTGCTTTGCGTTTAGGCGTTTCAGCGGCGCGGCGTTTTGCGATGAATGCAGCGCGACGGTTGCCGCGGGCCCAAGGCATGACTGTGTCGTTTTCAGCGGCGGCTTTTGTGATCGACTTGATAAAGCGTGCGTTGGTTTTCATGGCTCTGGTCCTCGGTCTCTATTGTTGTTTTGGGCGATGCCCTTGCTTGAGGCTGAATATGACGGTGCAATCTGGCCGGTTTTGGGCATTTGCATAGAAAGTCAGGAAATGTTGCGATGGATGGGGTAGTGAATGTGGCAAGGGAGCCATATTCAACCTGACGCCATAGAAATATAAGGATTTTTGCGATTGTACGCGCTGTGGCAACAATCGGTGGGATTGTTTCGTGTCTCGAGGCAGTGAACTGGGGCAAGGGAGTGGCCAGCTTTGCCTCAATTACGTCAAATTCAAAGGGTGATGGCGGCAATCAAGCGACCGTAATCGGCTTCTTTGGCATGTGTGGTGCGCCGGTAGGAGTAGAATCGATCTGCATCTGAGAAAGTACAGTGGCGCGTCCACTCGGCATGGCCCACGCCAGCAGCGCGCAACTGGTTGAGGCCAAAGCCGGGAAGATCAAATAACATGCGATCCCCTTCGCCGTTGATAAAGTAACGGGCATAATCGGGGTCTTCGGACATAAAACTATCCATAAATTCTGGACCAACTTCATAGGCTGCTTGGCTAATAGCAGGGCCAATAACAGAGACGATGTTCTCGCGTTTGGCGCCTATAGCCTCCATCGCGTCTACGGTGGCATGTAACACTCCATCCAGTGCGCCACGCCAACCTGCGTGTGCGGCCCCAATCACGCCTGCTTGGGCATCCGCAAAAAGCACAGGCTGACAATCTGCAGTCAGAACAGACAAGGCAAGGCCGGGTGTCGCAGTGACAAGTGCGTCTGCGCGGGGTTTTGCAGGCAATGGCGCATCTGCGGTAATTGCCGTTGCAGAATGTACTTGATGGACGCCTAGTAGGTGGTCGTGATTAACGCCCATCGCATCCGCCACTCGCGACCGATTGATCGCTACAATTTCAGCCTGATCGGTAGACCCTTGGCCGCAGTTAAGCCCCGCAAACACTCCAGAAGATGCGCCTCCACGACGGGTGAAGAACCCGTGTTTTAAAGGCAGGGCGTCTGAGGTCAAAATTTCTAGGGTCATACTTCCAGTCCGGGTAACATTGCTTTGCCTTCGGGTACGATACCGAAGACCTTGAACAGGTTTCCCATTTCCTGAGGGTGGGTCAAGCGGCGATGTGCAGCTACGTGTGTTTCAAGAGCTTCGCCGCTCAGTGTTTGGGCAAGAGCCTGTGCGCGAGGCGTGATGCCAAGACGCTCAAGAAATACACCCTGAGGGGTGATGCGACTGGGGGTGCAAGGCAAGGTCGCGCGCAGCAAGGCTTCGAAGTCGACATGTGCAGTTAGATCTGAATGACCCGGCGCTGCCAGTGGATCAGCGGTTGCATGGCCTTGAATGGCCTGAAGCGTGTCACCCAAGGTGCGCCAATCACCATAATCAAAGACCAGTCCGGCACCGCCATGGGAATTGATGCGTTCACATAGTGTTGACAGGATTGGCGCTGCCGCTGCGCAATTCTCGATGAGGTCGCCGTCTTTGGTGTCTTCAATGCGATGTTCCAAGGCGGGCTGCGATTGCGCTGGGCCTAACCCAAAGGCAAGTACGCCGTCCTGAATGCCGATTTGCCGCTCTCGCCAATTGGCTCCGTCACGGATGAATTGGCGGATCGGTAGTGCATCAAAGAACTCGTTGGCGATGAAGTACGTTGGTTGCTTTGGCAGATCCTCAATGGTGTCAATCCACTGTGGGTCAAAATCGGTTAACGTTTTGGCTTGGGTGGCACGCAAGGTAGGGGATGCCTCTAGCATGGTGATTTCTACGGCATCAATAAATCCGTCCACTTTGGAACATGCGCGCAGGGCATCAGCCATGAGTGTGCCTCGACCTGGTCCCAGCTCAGCCAGTGTAAATGGCTTTGGCGCGCCCTGATCTAGCCAAGCTTGTGCCAGTGACAATCCAACCAATTCGCCAAACATCTGGCTGATTTCCGGAGCAGTAATAAAGTCACCAGCTGCGCCAAATGGTGTGCGTGTGGTATAGTAGCCGTGCTCAGGGTGGAGCAGGCAAGTTGTCATATAGCTGTCCAGCCGCATAGGACCCTGGGAGGTGATCTGAGATATAAGGATGTCGGATAGGTTCATGTGGTGCGCCGTGCCCGTAAGATAAAGAACAGGCCGACTGCCATCATTGGCACGCACAGGATTTGACCCATGGTCAGGCCATAGCCGCCTATTTCCCACGCGAGGCCTAGCGGATTACCTGCTGAAATGAACTGTGCATCAGGTTGGCGGAAGAATTCCACAAAAAAGCGGGCTATGCCGTAACCGGCAAGGAATGCCCCCATAATGACACCCGGAGTTTTGAGGGCGTTACGACGCCATGCTAGCCAAATGAGAAAAGCACCTAGGACGAGTCCTTCAAGGGTGGCTTCGTATAGTTGTGAGGGGTGGCGTGCGCAGAGGCCGATAACATCCGGACAATGTTGCGCCTGTTCGGTCGGGAATGCGACGCCCCAAGGCAGGTCGGTCTGCCGGCCCCAAAGCTCGGCGTTTACGAAGTTAGCGATGCGGCCCAGCAGCAGGCCGGGTGCAATGCCAAGTGCAATGATGTCTCCTGCACTGATGCGCGCAATCTGGTGGCGGCTCGTATAAAGGAATGCAGCAATTATAACGCCCAACGCGCCGCCATGAAACGACATGCCGCCCTCCCAGACACGTAGAATTTGTGCGGGGTTGGAAAGGTAATAAGCGGGCTGGTAAAATAGCACATAGCCGATGCGCCCGCCAAAGATCACACCAAGGATCACCCAAGTGAGCAAATCTTCGATTTGCGGGCCAGTTATGACCGGCGTTTTGTCGCGCCAAAGACGCGGCGTGTTTGCCGCCCGCAGCACCAAACGCCAGCCAAGCAGAATGCCGACGATGTAGGCCAGCGCGTACCAGCGGAGTGCGAAGGTCATCCCGAAAAGGGAAATGGAAAATATCTCAGGAGAGATGTCGGGGAAAGGAATAAGAGCATGCATGCGGTGATTGAGCGCGGTCTTGCAGGGAAGTCAACCTTGCATGAGGGCGCATGCCACCCCATATAGACTTCATAGCCAGTGGAGAGACCCGATGCAGACCCGCAATAAAATTTTTGACGACCTGAGCCAAATCATGACGAACGCTATGGGCGTGGCCCAAGGCGCAAAGGACGAGGCAGAGAATGCCATGAAAGGCATGATGGACCGCTGGCTGGCCGATCGCGATTTTGTGACCCGCGAAGAATTTGATGCGGTGCGCGCAATGGCGCAAAAGGCCCGCGAAGAGAACGAAGCACTGAAGTCTCGTTTGGATGCTCTAGAGGTAAAGTGACCTAAAGGACGCGCTGCCGCGCGACACCTTTTTCTATTTGCCACACATCATGTGATCGCCTCCGGTAACGACTGGGGGCGTTTTTGTGTGTGCGATGCAGGTGCATAAGAGGCCGTTTCCCGAAGGATTTGAGGGTTATCCACTGCTGATTGAGGTTATCCCCAGAAAAAGGCTTGCCAGATACTACCCAGACCGCCACCATATATTGTAGGACGCACAGGCATATCCGCGTTCTGTAGCGTAAGCACCCAAGGTTCAGGGGCGATAACAGCTCTGACGGCTTTGGTGATAACAAAAGAGGTGGCGAAATGGCCCTGTCCGAGCAGTATTTGGAAGACGACATTCACCCGATCGACATTGTCGAGACGCTGGCAGCCCATCATGACTGGGAATTTGACCGTATTTCTGATGAGCAAATATCAATGTCTGTTGAAGGGCAATGGCGTACGTATTCCGTGACGCTTGCATGGTCAGCCTATGACGAAACGCTGCGCCTGATTTGTTCATTCGAGATGGAGCCTCCCGAAGATAAGCTTCCGGCGCTTTATGGATTGCTGAATGATGTGAATGATCGCTGCTGGGCGGGCGCATTCACCTATTGGGCAGAACAACAAATGATGGTCTATCGCTATGGCTTGGTCCTTGCGGGTGGCCATGTCGCCAGCCCTGAACAGATCGACACCATGATCGGCGCTGCAGTTATGAGCTCGGAACGTTACTATCCAGCGGTGCAGTTGGTCGTTTGGGGAGACCAATCTCCGAAGGATGCATTGCAAGTCGCCATTGCAGAGGCCTACGGGCGCGCGTAATTCTATCCCCCTGACTTGTAGGGGGATATATGAAAAATTCACGAATAGCGGCTGATGGTCTGGTTCTTTTGGGCTGTGGCAAGATGGGCTCGGCCATGTTGGAGGGCTGGCTGGCACGTGGCCTGCCAGCTGCGTCAGTTTGGGTCAAAGATCCTTTCCCATCTGATTGGCTGAACAGCACGGGTGTTCAGATAAATGAAGATTTGCCAGCCGCACCTGCAATCGTCTTGGTCGCTGTTAAGCCGCAAATGATGGCTGAAGCACTGCCAACCCTTAAGTTGATGGGTAACAGCAAGACGCTGTTTGTCAGCGTCGCGGCGGGGACACCTATTTCATTCTTTCAGGAAACGTTGGGGCAGGAGACGCCTGTGGTGCGCGCGATGCCAAACACTCCCGCTGCGATATCGCAAGGGATCACCGCGATTGTCGGTAATGATCATGCAGGTGCCAAAGGGCTGGATGAGGCGGAATTGCTGCTGAGTGCCGTTGGCGAAGTTGTCCGCCTGAGCGAAGAGGCACAAATTGATGCTGTGACAGGTGTCAGTGGATCCGGTCCCGCCTATGTGTTCCACATGATCGAGACATTGGCCGCTGCTGGGGAAGCCGAAGGGCTACCCGCCGATATGGCGTTGCAATTGGCTCGTGCCACAGTTGCGGGTGCGGGCGCCTTGGCGATGGCTGCGGATGAGGGACCTGCGCAGCTGCGCGTGAATGTGACCAGCCCGAATGGCACGACACAGGCAGCGTTAGAAGTGCTGATGGATGAGAACAACGGCTTCCCGTCGTTGATGCGTCGAGCTGTAGCTGCAGCAACAAACCGATCAAAGGAGCTGGCACGTGGCTGAGATTTCATTTGATGATTTTATGAAGATCGATATTCGTACTGGCCGTGTGGTGAAAGCCGAACCATTTCCCGAAGCGCGCAAGCTTGCGATTAAGGTGTGGATTGATTTTGGTGATGAAATTGGGGTGCGCAAGACATCTGCGCAGATCACGGTTCACTATACACCCGAAGCGTTAATTGGGCGGCAGGTCATGGGGGTTGTGAATTTTCCGCCCCGTCAAATCGGACCATTTATGTCTGAAGTTCTATTGCTTGGGGTGCCGGATGAAAACGGCGCGATCGTACTGGTTGGCCCGGATAGCGAAACGCCTAGTGGAGGACGCATGCATTGAAAAAGATACTGGTTGGTCGGGCATTGCCCGAAGACGTCTACGCGTCCCTTGAGGGCTTGGATGTCACGCGGCGGGATGAATCATCCCCGCTCAGTGAGGATGAAATGCGCGCGGCACTGCGTGAGTATGATGGCGTTATTTGTACCTTGGGGGATCAATTCTCGGCTAAGGTATTTGCCGATGTGCCCAACCCACGGTGTAAGGTCCTGGCCAATTTTGGCGTTGGATATAACCATATTGACGTAGATGCTGCGAAGGCGACGGGAGTAACTGTCACAAACACGCCGGGTGCTGTAACGGATGCAACTGCGGACACTGCGATGACTCTGATGTTGATGAGCGCGCGGCGTGCGGCCGAGGGAGAACGCTTAGTGCGGTCAGGGGCTTGGGAAGGCTGGCATCCGACGCAAATGTTGGGCCTTCATCTGAGCGGCAAAACTGTCGGTATTGTAGGTATGGGACGTATCGGGCAGGCGATTGCGCGGCGTTGTCATTTTGGTTTTGGGATGGCCGTAGCCTACTATGGTCGAGCGCAAAAGACGCTGGATTTCGATGCGACTTTTTACAGTAAGCTAAATGATCTGACCGAAAAGGTGGATGTGTTGGTGATTGCTGTTCCGGGCGGCGCAGAAACACATCATTTGATTGATGCGGATGTTTTGGCCACCATGCAGCCCCACGCGCGGTTGATCAACATCGCGCGCGGCAATGTGGTGGAGCAGGCAGCCTTGATTTCGGCCCTCAAAGGGAATGAGATCGGCGGTGCAGGCCTAGATGTTTACGAATTCGAGCCGGATGTGCCACAGGCATTGCTAGATCTGGATAATGTCGTGCTATTGCCGCATCTAGGTACCGCTACTGAGGAAGTGCGTGTGGATATGGGACGCATGGCGGTTGAAAATCTCCAAACCTTCCTGCGCGGTGATATCCCTCCTAATCCGGTTTAAGCGTCGCCAATAGCCTTTCGCCAATGACGGCGGCACAGAGAGATATAGCTTTCGTTGCCGCCGATCTGCACCTGCGCGCCATCTCGCAGAACATTGCCGTCAGCGTCTTGCCGAACCACCATCGTGGCCTTCTTGCCGCAATGACAGATAGTGCGAATTTCCCGCATCTCATCGGAAAGCGCCAGCAGTGCCGCAGACCCTGGGAACAGCTTTCCCCGAAAATCTACGCGAAGGCCATAACACATAATGGGCACGCCAAGATCATCAACAGCGCGGGCCAAATCCCACACCTGTTCATCGCTGAGAAAGTGGGCCTCATCGATGAAGATACATGCACAGGGGCCTTTGTTGAGCCGATTGGTTATCTTCTCAAAAAGGTTTTCATCACCATGATACGTGTCGGCATTTTGAGAAATGCCAATACGTGACGCAATCTTACCTTCGCCTGCGCGATTGTCGAATTGCGCGGTCATTAAATAGGGGACCATGCCCCGCTCACGATAATTATGCGCCGCCTGCAATAGAACAGTCGATTTTCCCGCATTCATCGTCGAATAATTGAAATAGAGCTTAGCCATTCGCGCATTTATCCGGCACTTGGGTTGATGCGCAAGATCATCATAGGCGAATTTACAGATAGGCGGATAAATTGCACTAGGACTCCAGTGGCAGGGGCGATATATTGGTTTAAGCCATTCAGTATTTTGCGTCTGGCTATATATTGAGTAAGGGTTGAAGAACATGGACGCACCGGGCAACTATTTGAAAAAGCATACAGAAGCCTTGGTTAAAGCGGTTGGCGTTGAAGCTGCCTGCGAAGTTACAGGAAAATCCAAAGCGACGTTGGGGCGGTATTATTCCGACCACGACGAACATGCTGACCGTTTCATGCCCGTTGATGCGGTCGCCGCGCTGGAAGTTGCGGCAGGTTATCCACACTTAACACAAGCTCTGGCCGAACTTTCTGGTGCACATCTTGATTTTGACCAGCGGCGTCCAAACGACACATCTGTGGGTGGCGTAAATGCTGACGTGATTGCGCTTAGCCAACGTTTTGCAATGTTGATGGGTGAATATCAGCAATCCATTGCAGATGGAAAAATCACATTTAACGAGGCCAAGCGCCTGTTGAAAGAAACAACAATGTTGCAGCAGGTTCTTGTAGATATGAAGCTGCATTTGGAAGATGAAAGCGTCTAAGATGCACGTCTATTATCCTGGGCTGTTCCGAACATCTTGGTGATCATTGTTTAGAATTGGCTGCAAGCGTGGTAAAAATTCAGAGGGCCGAAGTGCTCAGGAACGTTCAGCCGTGTTTTTGTACAATGACTGATCCAACGGAATAGCCTGCGCCAAATGAGCAGATTAAACCTGTGTCACCGTCTTCCAAGTCGTCAGAGTATTTTGAGAATGCAATGATTGAGCCAGCAGAAGATGTGTTGGCATAGTCCTGTAGGATGTTTGGCTGCTCACCTGCTTCAGGTGTGCGGCCCAGAACCTTTTTACCGATAAAGTCGTTCATGGATTTGTTGGCTTGATGAAGCCACAAGCGCTTTAGATCAGATGCTTGAACACCTTCGTCGGCCATCTGGCTGGCGATGTGCGCAGACACCATGGGCAGGACTTCTTTGAATACCTTACGTCCATTTTGCATAAACTGCATATCCCGGCGATCTGCTACGCCATCAGGACGTGAACGGCGCAGGAAGCCATTGTTGTTACGAATGTTATTTGAAAAATCAGTCGCGCAGCGCGTTGATTTGATCTCAAAGTAGGGGCCTGCAGCATTTTCGGATCGTTCGATCAATACCGCCGTGGCCACGTCACCAAAGATAAAGTGGCAGTCACGGTCTCGCCATTCGAGATGGGCTGAGCAAATTTCAGGGCAGACAACCAATGCGCTGCGGATGGAGCCTGAACGGATCATGTCAGCTGCAGCTTGAATTCCAAAAGTGGCAGAGGAACACGCAACGTTCATGTCAAAGGCGAAACCGTTGATCTCCAAAAGATCTTGGATTTCTATCGCTACTGCAGGATAAGCGCGCTCTAGATTGGACGCAGCACAAATTACTGCATCAACGTCTGCGGCGGTTTTTCCGGCTGCAGCTAGGGCCTTGTTCGCGGCATCCAAAGCCATTTCAGCCATCAGAGACGGCTCATCATCACTGCGTTGACGCAGCAAGGGATGCATAACGTTAGGATCAAGGATGCCTTTTTTATCAATCACATACCGCTGGTTGATGCCCGATGCCTTAAAGATAAATCCCTCAGAGGAATAGTCTTTGGCAGCAAGGTCGCCAGCGGCGATCTGGTCTGCATTTTCGGCATTGTAGATGTCCACGTAGGCATTAAAGCTCTCGACCAACTCTGCGTTGGTGATGGTTTCAGACGGCGTAAAGACGCCTGAGCCTGTAATTGCGGGTAGGTACATCTCATTTTCCTCTTTACGATCAGCTTCTTCAGTCGCCAAGAGCCTGTGGTCAACGCCGAACTCTCTAGGGCGTTTTCTAACACTCCGTTTGTTCATGCAATACACTGGGGATTAACCGGCCGACTGTGAGACAATTTAGCGGGTTTTGATAGAAGTGCCTATGGATAAATTCTGAGGCCAAAAATCAGGAAGGTAAAGAAGGTGAACGGAGTTGCTTCGTATCAGATGCCAGCATCTGTTACTTTGCTAACGTCATCATTGTCTATTTAGCCGCCCAATTGAGGACGCATGGCAGTATAAATAACGGTTGTTGCTACGTTTGCTAAATTTAATGAGCGCACAAGGGGGCTGAGCATGGGGAGATTAAATACCCGGTCATCCTTGCCCTCTAAAATTTCTGGTGACAGTCCTTTGGATTCACAGCCAAATACCAAATATGCGTCATGCTGATATTCGGGGGTGAAAATGGTTTGTGCACCATGCTCCTCAAAGAAATATGTGCTTTCGGGTGGTGGATTGCGCTCAGCTAGAAAACTCTCCCAGCTTTCGTATTCCGTCAGATTGACGTGTTTCCAGTAATCGGTTCCTGCCCGCCGCACTGCTTTTTCATCCAATGAAAACCCGTAGGGTTTGATCAAGATGAGTTCGAGATTTAGCGCTACGCAGGTTCGCCCGATTGCACCCGTATTATAAGGAATTTCTGGGGTTACTAGCACGATCTTCATACGGGAATCTGGCATAGGATATTCGGACTTTCTAAGTCACGGGCGCGGGATCAGCCCAATATTATCCCAAGCCCAAGCAGGCTATTTGTGAGTGCCTGCTTGGGGATGCTCTTAACCTTGTAGCGGTTTCACACCAATATCATCCTCGGCCTGCGCTTTGATCGCCAGCGCGGCAGCGTACGCGCCTGCGGCGGTCGTGTAGTAGGGGATTTTGTCATAGAGCGCGATGGAGCGGATGGACTTGCTGTCCTCAACCGCTTGCGCGCCTTCGGTGGTGTTCATGACAAGGTGGATTTGCTCGTCTTTCATCATATCGGTGATGTCTGGACGCCCCTCATAGACTTTGTTCACGATCTCGCAGGGGATGTCGTGTTCAGACAGCCATGATGCGGTGCCACGGGTGGCGACAATCGTGAAGGACTGGGCAATGAGGATGCGGGCTGCTTCAAGAACATCTGCGGTTTTGTCCGCGTCCTTGATCGAAAGGAATGCATTGCCCAACCTCGGTAGCATTGTGCCCGCGCCCATCTGCGCCTTAAGGAAGGCGCGTGGGAAGTCGCGGTCCCAACCCATGACTTCTCCAGTCGAACGCATTTCGGGGCCAAGAATCGTGTCGACACCGGGGAAGCGGGCGAAAGGCAATACCGCCTCTTTTACCGAGAACCACGGCATGTTTGGGTTCGCCAATGTCATCGGATCACCAAGTGGCAGAACATCATTGTATCTAGCGTTTTCGTCATAGGGTGCGCGCAGGGGGAAGTTGGTGAGCGGTTCACCCGCCATGACACGAGCAGCGATGCTGGCGATGGCGCTATCTGTGGCCTTGGCAACAAATGGCACTGTACGAGACGCCCGCGGGTTTACTTCGATCAGGAAGATTTCGCCTTCTTTAACCGCGAACTGGATGTTCATTAGTCCAACAACATTAAGCGCTTTTGCCAGAGCTTTGGTTTGCACTTCGATTTCGGCAATGATGTCTTTACTGAGTGAGTATGGTGGGAGCGAACAGGCGCTATCACCTGAGTGCACGCCGGCCTCTTCGATGTGTTGCATGATGCCTGCGACGTGTACATCAGTGCCATCAGATATAGCGTCGACATCCAGTTCCACAGCACCAGACAGATAGCTATCAAGCAAAACAGGACTGTCACCTGAAACAACTACAGCCTCAGAGATATACCGCTCTAGCTGGATTTGGTCGCGCACGATTTCCATCGCGCGCCCCCCCAGAACGTAAGAAGGACGGATAACCAGTGGAAAGCCAATGTCTTTTGCAATTTCAAACGCTTCGGCGTCCGTGTGTGCGATGCCGTTATGTGGCTGTTTCAGGCCAAGATTTTGTACAAGATCAGCAAAACGCTCGCGATCTTCGGCAAGGTCAATCATGTCGGGCGTGGTGCCAAGGATCGGGATGCCTTCGTCTTGCAGGGCCTGTGCAATTTTCAAAGGTGTCTGGCCACCGAACTGAACAATTACGCCGTGCAGGGTGCCATTCTCCTGCTCAACCCGCAGGATTTCCATGACATGTTCAAACGTGAGTGGTTCAAAATACAAACGGTCTGAGGTGTCGTAATCGGTTGAGACTGTTTCAGGGTTACAGTTGACCATGATCGTTTCATAGCCAGCATCTGTGAGTGCATAGCAGGCGTGACAACAGCAATAGTCAAATTCGATGCCTTGACCGATGCGGTTCGGGCCACCGCCAAGGATCACAACCTTTTTACGGTCAGACGGCCGCGCTTCGCATTCGGCTTCGCCCATCATCGGGCTTTCATAGGTGGAGTACATGTAGGGCGTTTGCGCCTCGAACTCGGCGGCGCAAGTGTCGATGCGTTTGAATACGGCTTTTACACCGAGCTTCAGACGAGCGCGGCGCACATCGTCTTCGTCGCGGTCTGTTAGCTTGCCAAGGCGGGCATCAGTAAAGCCCATCATTTTGATGGCACGCAGGGCGTCTTCTGTGTCGGGCAGGCCGTTTTGGCGAATATCTTCTTCGGCCTCAATGATCTCACGGATGCGGGCAAGGAACCAAGGGTCAAACATGGTCGTTGCGTGGATGTCTTCATCTGACATGCCATGACGCATAGCCTGAGCGATGGTGCGCATGCGATCAGGTGTGGTTTTGCTGATGGCTTTGGTGATCGCAGCGATATCTGGCGCGCCGGGGATTTCGACCTCGTCAAATCCGGTCAGGCCAGACTCCATCGACGCGAGCGCCTTTTGCATGCTCTCATGGATCGTGCGGCCAATCGACATCGCCTCGCCCACGGATTTCATCGCCGTGGTCAGGTATGGTTCGGAACCTGGAAACTTTTCAAACGCGAATTTTGGGATTTTGGTGACAACATAGTCAATTGTCGGCTCAAAGGACGCAGGCGTGACGCCGGTGATGTCATTGTCCAGCTCGTCCAGCGTGAAACCAACAGCCAGCTTTGCCGCGATCTTGGCAATCGGGAAACCCGTCGCTTTGGATGCCAAAGCTGAGGAGCGTGAAACGCGCGGGTTCATCTCAATAACCACCATGCGGCCATCGGCAGGGTTCACAGACCACTGCACGTTTGAACCGCCGGTTTCCACGCCGATTTCGCGTAATACCGCGATCGAGTGGTTCCGCATTATCTGGTATTCTTTGTCCGTCAAAGTCAGGGCAGGGGCGACTGTGATCGAATCGCCTGTGTGCACGCCCATCGGGTCTACGTTTTCGATTGCGCAAACGATGATGGCGTTGTCTGCGGTATCGCGCACAACTTCCATCTCGAATTCTTTCCAACCCAACAGAGATTCGTCGATTAGGATTTGGCCCATAGGTGACGCATCCATGCCCGAGCGGCAGTAAAATTCGTAGTCTTCGCGGTTATAAGCAATGCCGCCGCCTGTGCCGCCCATCGTAAATGCGGGCCGGATAATTGCGGGCAGGCCGATCTCTTCGAGAGATTCGAGGGCAATCGCTACACCAGCGGCGAGGTCCTTTTTACCGTCAGCCCCTTTGGGTGCTGTGCAAATTGTGGCCCGTGGGTTTTCGATGCCAAGGCGGTCCATGGCTTCACGGAATAGCTTGCGATCTTCTGCCATTTCAATGGCTTCGCGCTTTGCGCCGATCATCTCAACGTTGTATTTTGCCAGTACCCCCATTTCCTCAAGCGCAAGCGAGGTGTTGAGGCCCGTTTGACCGCCCATGGTAGGTAACAATGCGTCAGGGCGTTCTTTTTCAATGATTTTTGCAACAACTTCGGGTGTGATCGGCTCGATGTAGGTCGCATCGGCAAGGCCCGGGTCCGTCATGATTGTCGCTGGGTTTGAGTTGACGAGGATGACGCGGTAGCCTTCCTCCTTCAACGCTTTACAGGCCTGTGCGCCTGAGTAGTCGAATTCGCAGGCTTGTCCGATGACAATAGGCCCCGCACCAATGATCATGATCGACTGGATGTCGGTTCTCTTTGGCATGGCGTCAGCCCCCTATTTTTTGGCAAATTTGTGCGGTTATAGGCCGATGGTCGTGGGGTGCAAGGTGGAATCCGCGATGATTTTCATAGTGCGGTGTTCCTTCAACCATAAGCTTGGTTTTGTTCTTAAATAGCCATGGAATTAATCGATTGCGTCAGAGGTCGCCGATAAGCGCGAACTGCCGATCTAGACTGGGGCATGTGTGAGGAACCGACAGGCCAGATGTGAAGGCGGATAGAGCTTTGTGAATGTCCGATTCGAGCCCAAAGTGACGCCTCTTTCTAGCATTGCGCCTAAGTGGGAATGGGCTAAAATTAACTGTCATGGCTTAAACAGCTGAGCAGGTTACCAAGTAAAGGTTGAGCATGGGACTGATTATTGCAGCCGGACTTTGTTTAGTAGTGGGATTAGGTCTTGAAAGTTTGACCTCCTGGATTGCAATTCGTGGCGCTCGGAAGCACCATCCGAAGCTGTGGGTGTATTCGGGAGAGCCAACTTTATTGGGAAACGGTGACCTTATGACAGCTTGGTCTTTGGTGTCTTACTATCATGAAAGGAAGTATTTAAAGTCAGTTCAGCGTAAAGGAAAACACTATGCGCCGATAGTCGGCGAGCACGCCTTGGAATTTGCTGAGAAACTGCGCGGCCCACTTCTATACACATATTATGCAGCTTGGGTTGGAGTAGTGGCCGCCATATTGCTCGTTTTAGTGCTTGGCATCAAGGACCAGCCTGTCTGAAAGAGAACGGCAGGAATGTCCGCTTAGCAGTCATTCAGTAGTACAATCTCCGACGCAATTTTCATGCGTCCAGATAGGTGCGCACAGCTGCTTCAAACGCGCGGGGGCGGTCGGCGTGGAGCCAGTGGCCTGCTTGGGGCAGTTTGGCAAAACGGGCGGCAGGGAATAGCGATTTGATCAGCGGGCGGTCTTCGGGGCTGACGTATTTGCTGTCTGCGCCAGTGAGAAAGAGGGTGGGGTTTTCGAAGGTGCCGGATACGTCTGGGAAGCCAATGATGTGGTCCATCTCAGCGTCCAAAACCTCAAGGTTCAAGCGCCAGCGTTTTTCGGCAACATCCAACGATTGAGTGAAAAAGCTTTGTAGGGCGGGCTCCACACCTTGTTCGGCGAGCTGCGCCGCCGCATCAGAGCGGCGGGTGATCGTTTGCAAGTCAACGGCAAGCATTGCCTTGATTTGATGCGATTGCGAGTGATCGTAGGGCACAGGCGCGATGTCAGCCACAATCAGACGGCGCAGTAGATCAGGGTATTTCAACGCCATGACCATTGCAGCTTTGCCGCCCATAGAGTGGCCGCATAGATCAACGGGGCCACCGATATGGCGGATCAATTCGGCAAGGTCGTCTGCCAAGTCTTCGTAGGTGTGAGTGTCTGCGCGCGGACTGTGGCCATGGTTGCGCATGTCGGGTGTGATGACGCGGCGGGTGTCTGACAGACGTTTGGCAATCACACCCCAGTTGCGGCCAGAACCATAAAGGCCATGTGCAATAACAAGGGGGACTGAGCCTGCGGCGCTTTCGCCGAATTCGGTATAACTAAGCATGTCATAGGCGTAGCGCCATTGCAGCGCCAAGGCCAGAGGCATAGACAGGTCACATGATCACGGACAAAGATATGGCCACAAAATCACGCAAATTGCGCGGGTTGATGCAGCAAAAGCTGGATGTGCGTGGCCGTGACCTGCGTCAGTCTCTGCGCAGGGCGGGGCGGCGACTACCGCGTTCGGTGCGTAAACGCGGTGCGGAACTGATGCGCGCCGAGATGTTGGCCCATAACCCCAAAACAGCCCGTCAGGTGAACGCGGTTGAGGTAGATCAAGCGTATGAATACATGCGTGCCCACCTTGAGGCGATTGATGTGAATGAGCAGCGCAAGACCCGCATCCTGAGCCTCACAGGTGGGATTATTGCGAATCTGCTACTGGTTGTTTTGCTGTTTGTGGTGTGGCTGTGGTGGCGCGGCTATATCTAGGCCGAGTACTGCGCGTCCGTCACATGCTCCATCCATGTTACCGCTGATCCGTCCAGCTCTTCTTGCAATGCGATGTGGGTCATTGCGACGTCGGGCGCGGCACCATGCCAGTGCTTTTCATTCGGTTCAAACCAAACGGTGTCACCGGGGCGGATATGCTCAATCGGGCCACCTTCGCGCTGAACTAGGCCAGCACCTGCGGTCACGATCAATGTTTGGCCAAGCGGGTGGGTGTGCCAAGCCGTGCGCGCGCCAGCTTCAAACGTAACAGTCACGCCGCGCAATCGCGCAGGGGCAGGAGTGCTGATCAGCGGATCCATCCGCACTGTGCCGGTGAAATAGTCGGCTGGGCCTTTGCCAGAGGGGCGGGAGCCTACAGGGTGGATGATCATGAAGTGCGTTCCTTTTTGTGGACGTTACCAATTAAGCTGACCAATGACCGCATGGAGCCCATACTGTCCAAGTTCGCCAGCTACAGTTTCATATTTTCTGCGTAAGTGAGGCAAGGACGTTTTTGGGACCATTTCAACACGTTTCGGCATTCTTCGTCCTCAATGTGAATGGCCATATCAATGAATGTTTCATCGACAATTTGCCTAGGTCGTGAAGCCAGTCCCACTCCGAATCTAATCGCGATTGGATTGGAGTGGGACAACAACTTTTCAAGAGTTTGAGCTGATACGGGGGCATCTCTGCGGAGACGAAATATAGTTTCGGTAAGATATTTCGGCAGTTCTGAAAATGTCGTGTTCGGGTTCATCTCGGCAGCTTTAAACACTCCAACATTGAGCATGTTGCGCTCGCATGACTGAATAAAACGCATCACGATCCGTTGGACAAATGGATCTGTATCAGCCAGTAACTCTATGATCTTACCCAGAGCTTGTGTGTCGAACTTCGTTGCACATTCACCCAAGGCGATGATTGCGTTTCCACGTATTTGTGGGTTTTCGTTGCCTAATAGAGGGACTATATCTTCGAGGAGGCACCTAACCTTCTCGCCAAGTTCATATATAAGATATGTGCCGAGACCCAAAATCTTTTGATCGTCAGATACGAGCAAAGGCCTCAAGTTTTCTATTGGGAACCCATTTTCAAAAGCAGACCAAAGTTCCTGACTAAAGTCAGAATCCTTGCCAGACATGACAAGTTTTATCATCTTTTCGGGGGACATTTTTTGTTCGGCTCTGAATAAGCCGCATCTATTGAATATAGATCAATGGTATCAGCCAACGACACAGTACACAACAAGCATCGTATGGTCGTTTTGGCCACATTGCGGACGCTCGGCTATTGCTCCCCAATTGTATTGCGCGCCCCAGTGTTAGGGCGCGCAGAATTCATTACTGATTCGGGTAGATTGGGAAGCGGGCGCACATGGCCTCTACTTCTGCTTTTACCTTTGCCTCAACCGCTGCGTTGCCGTCTGCGCCGTTGGCTGCAATGCCATCCACTACTTCGATGATCCAATCCGCGATCTGGCGGAACTCGGCCTCGGCAAAGCCGCGCGTTGTGCCTGCAGGGGAGCCGAGGCGGATGCCGGAGGTCACGGTTGGCTTTTCTGGATCAAACGGAACGCCGTTTTTGTTACAGGTGATGTGGGCACGGCCAAGAGCCTTGTCCACGATGTTACCTGTGACGCCTTTTGGGCGCAGATCAACCAGAACAACGTGGGTGTCTGTGCCGTGCGTGACCGTGTCCAAACCACCTTTGATCAGTTGATCGGACAGCGCTTGTGCGTTCGCGACAACTTGTTTGATGTAGGTTTTGAATTCCGGCTGGAGGGCTTCGCCAAATGCAACTGCTTTGCCTGCAATCACGTGCATCAATGGACCACCCTGAATACCAGGGAAGATGGCGGAGTTGAACTTTTTCGCCAGCGCTTCGTCGTTGGTGAGGATCATGCCGCCGCGTGGGCCGCGCAGTGTTTTGTGGGTTGTTGTTGTTGCTACATGGGCGTGCGGGAAGGGGGAGGGGTGCTCACCCGCGGCAACTAGGCCCGCAAAGTGGGCCATGTCCACGTGCAGATATGCGCCAACGCTATCGGCAATCTCACGCATGCGGGCAAAGTCGATCTGGCGTGGAATGGCAGAACCGCCCGCGATGATCATTTTTGGCTGATGCTCGGTCGCAAGCGCCTGCACCTGATCGTAGTCCAGCAGGTTGTCTTCTTTGCGTACACCGTATTGGATGGCGTTGAACCATTTGCCGGATTGGTTTGGCTTTGCACCGTGTGTCAGGTGGCCACCTGCGTCTAAGGACATGCCCAGAATTGTATCACCCGGCTGAAGCAGTGCTTGGAAAACGCCTTGGTTCGCTTGGGAGCCTGAGTTGGGCTGAACGTTTGCGAAGTCGCAAGCAAACAATTCACAGGCACGTTCGATCGCCAGATTTTCGGCCACGTCTACAAATTGGCAGCCCCCGTAATAGCGACGGCCCGGATAACCTTCGGCGTATTTGTTTGTCATCACGCTGCCTTGGGCTTCCATGACGGCGGCGGACACGATGTTTTCGGATGCGATCAGTTCGATCTCATTGCGCTGGCGGCCCAATTCTTGGTTTATTGATTCGGCGATGGCTGGATCAGTATCTGCGAGCGAGCGGGTGAAGAAATCTGACATGGTGGCTCCTTGAGCGTGCTTGTGCGGTTTTGTGTTTCGTATCGGAAACCTGAACGGAGGTGAAGATGCGAAAGCGACAGGGCGAGACATAGTTGCGCCACGCAGGGGCTGCAGTAGTCTTTTTTACCTATCTGATGATTTCACGCTGCAGTGCTGGTGCGCATGTGCATATTGTGATTGTTTGAGTGGAAAGCGGCGCGGATCGGAAACAACATGCCTCAGAAGATATCCTTTTTAGCCAGCAGTACACCTGTCGCCCAGACCGCGCGTGCGGCGTTGATTGGTCGATATGGCGATGTTCTGCCTGAAGAGGCGGATGTGATTGTGGCGCTGGGTGGGGATGGTTTCATGTTGCAGACGTTACATGGCACCCAAGAACTGCCCGCTCCTGTATACGGTATGAACCGCGGCACCATTGGTTTTTTAATGAACACCTATGCAGAAAGCGACCTGCGAGAGCGGTTGCTTGCTGCCGAAGAGGCCGAGATAAATCCATTGTCGATGGTGGCGACACATGTGGATGGCCGAGTATCCAAGGCGCTCGCTTTGAACGAAGTTGCGCTATTGCGGCAAGGGCCGCAAGCGGCCAAATTGCAGATTACAGTTGATGGCCGTCTGAGGATGCAAGAACTGGTTTGTGATGGTGCGCTGGTTGCGACGCCTGCTGGATCAACTGCGTATAACTATTCGGCTCATGGCCCTATCCTGCCCATTGGCGCAGATGTTTTGGCCCTAACGGCCGTGGCCGCGTTTAGGCCACGCCGTTGGCGCGGTGCGCTGCTGCCTAAAACCGCAGTTGTCCGGTTTGACGTCCTAGAACCCGAAAAACGCCCAGTCATGGCGGATGCAGATGGCACCAGTTACCGTGATGTGACCAGTGTGGAGATACGTTCAGAGCCAAGCATCATGCACAAGATCCTGTTTGATCCTGGTCATGGGCTAGAAGAGCGGCTGATATCCGAGCAGTTCACCTAAGAGGCAAGCAGTCTTTGGCGTCAAAGTGAATGAAAAAAGAGCGGCTCCTGATCGGGCCGCTCTTTTCATTTAGGCATCCCGCGTACCTCGTTAAGGTGCATTGTTATCCTTTGGCGTAGCCGATGGTTTGCAAGGCTTCTTTGATCTCATCCAAAATGGCTGGATCGTCGATGGTCGCAGGCAGTTTGAACGGTTCGTTGTCGGCGATTTTTACCATCGTTGCGCGCAGAATTTTTCCTGAACGCGTTTTGGGTAAGCGATCCACAACAAGTGCAAGCTTGAAGGCTGCAACTGGGCCAATCTTATCGCGGATCAATCTGACACATTCAGCTGTGATCTCGTTGTGCGGGCGGTCAACGCCGTTTGTCAGGCAGACAAAACCCATAGGTGCCTGACCTTTGAGCGCATCGCCGACACCAATCACCGCACATTCGGCCACATCAGGGTGACTGGCGAGAACTTCTTCCATGGCACCAGTTGATAGGCGGTGACCTGCGACATTGATCACGTCATCCGTGCGCGCCATGATGTAAAGATAACCGTCTTCGTCGACCATACCCGCATCGCCCGTTTCATAGTAGCCGGGGAAGGTGTTGAGATAGCTTTTTTGAAACCGGTCTTCGGCATTCCACAAGGTTGGCAATGTTCCGGGCGGTAGTGGGAGCTTGATTGCAATCGCACCCAGCTCACCTGCGGGCATAGGGTGGCCAGCTTCGTCCAAGATTTGCACGTCATATCCAGGCATCGGCACGGTCGGTGAACCGACCTTGACCGGCAGTGCTTCCAGGCCAGCAGGGTTGCCTGCAATAGTGTAACCCGTTTCTGTCTGCCACCAGTGGTCATAGACGGGTTTGCCCAAAACGTTTTGAGCCCAGACGATTGTGTCCGGGTCCGCACGTTCACCAGCAAGGTAAAGTGCGCGTAAACATGAAAGGTCGTATTTCTGGGCTTCCAACCCTTTGGGGTCTTCGCGCTTGACTGCCCGAATAGCTGTCGGCGCGGTAAAGAAGCTGCGCACATTATGTTCTTCGATGACCCGCCAAAACGTCCCGGCGTCTGGGGTGCCTACGGGCTTTCCTTCAAACACAACAGTTGTGTTGCCGTGGATCAACGGGCCGTATGTGATGTAGCTGTGACCAACGACCCAACCCACGTCCGATGCTGCCCAAAATACATCGCCGGGATCAACCTGATAGATGTTTTTCATGGTCCAATTCAACGCAACAAGATGGCCCGCCGTATGGCGAACAACGCCTTTGGGCGCGCCTGTGGTGCCGGAAGTGTATAGAATGTAGGCGGGGTGGTTGCCTTCAACAGGCACACATTCGGCAGGTGTGCCAAGGCCGATGGCTGCATGCCATTCCAAATCGCGCCCTTCAATCAGGTCGCATATTTCTTGTTCGCGCTGCAGGATGATACAGGTCTTGGGCTTGTGCTCGGATAGCTCAATCGCGGCATCCAAAAGGGGCTTGTAATGGACGGTCCGGTTTGGCTCTAGCCCGCATGAGGCAGCGATGATTGCCTTTGGTGTGCAGTCGTCAATCCGCACAGCAAGTTCATTTGCGGCAAACCCGCCAAACACAACTGAATGGACGGCACCGATGCGTGCGCAAGCCAGCATCGCCTCAAGGGCCTCTGGAACCATTGGCATGTAGATAATGACACGGTCGCCTTTAGTGACGCCCTGCGCAACCAACGCACCGGCCAACCCGGCAACACGGGTCTGCAGTTCGGCGTAGGTGATTTTCTCCTTGGTGCCTGTAATTGGACTGTCGTGAATAATGGCGGCCTGATCGGCACGGCCATTTTCGACATGGCGGTCAACGGCATTGTAACAACCATTAACCTTTGCGTCGGCGTACCATTCATACAGGTCGTTGCCTTTTTCGAACAGTGCGCGCTGGGGCGCTTCGATCCAATCAATGGCCTTAGACTGCTCCAGCCAAAAACCCTCCGGATCCGATTTTGCGGCTTGGTAAACCTCTGCATAACCCATCGTGTAGTCCTCCCTCGTGATTGCCAATGTGTTGACTAGGGAAGTGGCAACGGCAAGTGGAATACGCAGTTTTGGGTAGGTGTTGTAAAATAGTTTACAGGTCCTCGGGAGGGGGGAAGTGGTGAGCTCATGTTTGTGTCTGTCAGAAGTTGAGAGCATTTCACACAAGTGAGTCGTGTTAATCTGTTGAACTTAAAAGATTCCCTGATTGCACTGCTGGAAGTTGTCTTTGGTATTGGGGCGGCTTTGGATCAGTTTTTGCAGGCGAGGAACTCATGTAATTTTCCATGAGACGTTTGGGCCGGAGAAGTGTTTGTCGGCACGTTTGTCCAATATTAAACGTGTTTTGCGTGATGTAAGGACGCGAAGCCCCGTAGGGGCTGACGGCGCAAATCATCGCCTAAGTGCTGCCGTAAAGCGAATCGTTTTGGGAGAAGGATGACTATCCTCCAGTGTAAATGCTGAGTCATTGGATGAGGTAAAGCAGCCGCTTACGCATTCATCAATCTATCAGCGGCTTGTGTTGTTCAGGCGAAAAAAGCCACGCCTAGGATAAAGACGCGGCTTTGTATTCTAATTGCGTTTTAGATCTAACCATATTCGGCGACAGGTGTTCCGGCAATCGCTGCCATGTTCAACAATCCGCGGGCGGTGATAGACGGCGACACAACATGCGCTCGGTTGCCCATACCCATCAGAATTGGACCTACCTCTAGGCCGCCGCCTTTCATCTTGAGAATGTTTCGCACACCTGAAGCTGCGTCCGCGTGCGCAAAGATCAGCACGTTTGCTGGCCCTTCCATACGATTGTCAGGGAAAAGACGTTTACGCAATTCGGGGTCGAGTGCAGTGTCGATGTTCATTTCGCCTTCATAGCAGAAATCATGGTTGCCCTGATCAAGGATCTGGATCGCCTGACGTAGGCGGCTGCCGGAGCCGTCGCCCTGATTGCCGAACTGTGACTGCGAACACATTGCGACGTTGGGGGTTAGACCAAAACGACGCACGTGGCGCGCAGCCCCGATTGCGATTTCAGCCAGTTGTTCGGGGTTTGGGTGTTGATGCACTTGCGTGTCAGCAATGAACAGCGGGCCATCTTCAAGGATCATCATGGACAATGATCCGTGCGCGCGATGATCGTCGCGGCCAAGTACTTGTTCAATGTAATTGAGGTGCCAGCGGGTTTCGCCGAACGTGCCGCAGATCAGGCTGTCAGCCTCTCCACGGTGGACCATGACCGCACCAATTGCCGTGGTGTTTGTACGCATAATCGCACGCGCGATGTCTGGTGATACGCCTCGTCGTGCAAGGAGGTTGTGGTAGGTTTCCCAATAGTCGCGGTAGCGGGGATCGTTTTCGGGGTTCACCAAATCAACATCAGAACCGAGCTTTAGCGTAAGTCCAGCTCGCTCCATGCGCCGCTCAATGACTTCGGGGCGACCAATAAGGATGGGGCGCTCCGAGGTTTCTTCCAATATCGCTTGGGCAGCGCGCAGCACGCGCTCATCTTCGCCCTCAGCAAATACGATGCGGCGCGGTGTTGCCCGCGCAGCTTGGAATACAGGTCGCATCAATAGGGCGGACTTGAAAACTGAGCTGTCTAGATTGGCTTTATAGGCTTCCATATCCTCAATGGGGCGGGTCGCGACGCCCGTTTCCATCGCGGCCTTGGCGACGGCAGATGAAACGATGCCAACTAGACGCGGATCGAACGGCTTTGGAATCAGGTAATCTGCACCAAATGTCAGCTGTTCACCTTGATAGGCAGCCGCCGCTTCGGCGCTGGTGGTCGCGCGTGCAAGGGCAGCGATGCCTTCGATGCAGGCGATTTTCATCTCGTCATTGATGGTGGTTGCACCGACATCCAGTGCACCGCGAAAGATGAAAGGGAAGCACAGTACGTTATTGACCTGATTTGGGAAGTCAGAACGGCCGGTGGCGATGATTGCGTTTGGAGAAACTGCGCGGGCAGCGTCTGGCATGATTTCTGGATTGGGGTTAGCCAAAGCAAAGATGATGGGCGTGTCAGTCATCTTGGTGACCATTTCCGGGGTCAACACGTTGGGGCCAGACAGACCAAGGAACAGGTCAGCGTCAGGGATTACGTCATCCAATGTGCGTAGGTCTGTTTTTTGAGCATATTCAGATTTGATCGGGTTCATGTCTTCGGTGCGGCCCTCATAGACCAGCCCATGAACGTCACACAGCCAAACGTTTTCACGCTTAACGCCCAATTTCAACAACATGTTTAGGCAGGCAATTCCTGCTGCGCCGCCCCCTGTCGAGACAATTTTGATGTCTTCAAATTTTTTACCCGCGACGTGTAAGGCGTTTGTTGCCGCCGCACCGACAACAATCGCTGTGCCGTGCTGGTCGTCGTGGAATACAGGAATGTTCATCCGCTCATTGCAAATACGCTCAACCGTAAAGCAATCAGGGGCTTTGATGTCCTCAAGGTTGATCGCACCAAATGAAGGTTCTAACGCGCAAACAATATCAGCCAGCTTTTCAGGATCGGATTGGTTCACCTCAATGTCAAAGCAGTCGATGTTGGCGAATTTCTTAAACAGAACTGCCTTACCTTCCATTACAGGTTTGGAGGCCAGTGCGCCGATATTGCCCAAACCCAAAACTGCAGTGCCATTGGTAACGACAGCAACCAGATTCGCCCTAGAAGTATAAAGTGCGGCAGTTGACGGATCTTTTTGGATTTCGATACAGGCCTCAGCCACGCCGGGGCTGTAGGCACGTGACAGATCGCGGCCATTCGCCAGAGGCTTGGTTGCACGTATTTCCAGCTTCCCGGGTTTTGGGAATGCATGGTAATCAAGGGCGGCTTGGCGGTTTTTGGCGTTTTCTGACACGGTGCGGACCTTATTTTTTGGAGTTAGTTTAATGGTAAACCATTATTTCGAGAAGGCTAGCGCGGAATTCTTAAGTAAAGATATCGGCGGTACTCTTTCGGGGAAATTGAATGGTGAAAACCCTTCGCATCTTGGCGCATCTGGGGCTAGGGTGAAAGGCCAAGTAACAGGAGTGTGACGTGACAGATTTGCGGCAAGTGGCAATGGCGGTTCGTGAAAACGCCCATGCGCCCTATTCGGGGTTCAAGGTGGGGGCTGCATTGCGCGGCGCATCGGGGGCAATTTATCGGGGTTGCAACGTTGAAAACGTAGCATATCCTGAAGGTACTTGTGCAGAAGCTGGTGCAATTGCGGCGATGGTAGCTGCGGGTGAAACTGTGTTTACGCAGGCCTACGTCGTGGCGGGATCGCCGCTGCCCGTAACGCCTTGTGGCGGGTGTCGTCAAAAACTTGCCGAGTTTGGTGCGGGTGATGTGGCTGTAACGATGGCGACAGTGGGCGGTGTCGAAGAGACGCTGAGCATTGCAGACCTTTTGCCGGGTGCATTTGACCCATCATTCTTGGGGGGCTGAATGGACGCGCGGAGTATTTTGGCCAAGTTGCGCCACGACCTACCTTTGAGTGTAGATGAATTGACTTGGGTTGCTGGTGCGCTGGCTGATCAAACTCTTAGTGCGGCCCAGGCAGGTGCATTTGCCATGGGTGTTTGCCGCAATGGGTTGGATCAGGCGGGGCGTGTTGCGCTGACGCAAGCGATGTGTGCCTCGGGGCAGGTATTGAACTGGGGTCTAGATAAACCAGTCTTGGATAAACACTCCACGGGTGGTGTCGGAGATTGCGTTAGCCTCGTTTTGGCACCCGCTTTGGCGGCTTGTGGGGCGTATGTTCCGATGATTTCGGGCCGTGGGTTGGGCCATACGGGTGGGACGCTGGATAAGCTTGAGGCGATTCCCGGTGTGAATGTCATGTTAGATGAGGCGCGGCTGCGCGCTGTTGTTGGGCAAGTGGGCTGTGCCATTGTTGGCGCGACGGGCAATATTGCGCCTGCGGATAAGCGGCTTTATGCGGTGCGCGATGTCACGTCGACAGTGGATAGTCTTGATCTGATTACAGCGTCGATCCTTAGCAAAAAACTGGCGGCGGGGCTTGAGGGTCTGGTGCTGGATGTCAAAGTTGGATCCGGTGCGTTTATGAAAGACGTGGAAGCCGCGCGGGCACTTGCACAGGCTTTGGTGAGTACGGCCAATGCTGCCGGTTGCCCCACCCGTGCGATCATTAGCGACATGAGCCAACCACTGGTGCCCAGCCTTGGGAATGCGCTTGAGGTTGCCGAAGTTATGCACGTGCTGCGCGGCGAAAAGACTGGCGCGATGGTTGAATTATGCGGTGCGCTGGGCGGTGTGTTGCTGGCAGGCGCGGGTCTGGCAAAGGACGCGGATGAGGGCGCTGTGCAGATCACAGCAGCGATTGCGGATGGGCGCGCGGCCGAACGGTTTGGCGCAATGATCTCAGCCCTAGGCGGGCCAGTGCATTTTGTCGAGAATTGGCAACGCTTCTTGCCCGAGGCGACAGTTATGCGTGAGGTTACAGCGCAAAAATCCGGTATTGTTCAGGCTATCGACGCTGAGGCGCTGGGCCTTGCTGTTGTAGCATTGGGCGGTGGCCGCACGGTCGAAAGCGATCCTGTTGACCCTGCCGTTGGCTTGTCTGACGTGGTGCGCCTTGGCGCGCGTGTTGAGAAAGGTCAGCCTCTTGCTGTTGTGCATGCATCACGCCCTTTGCAGGCGGATCAGGCGGCGGCAACGGTGCGTTCGGCTATTTCGCTGGGTGAAAAAGCGGGTGCTCTGCCAACGCTGATTGTGGAGCACATAAGCTGATGGCGCGCGCATTTCTTGTTGTGATGGATTCTGTGGGCATTGGCGGCGCACCCGATGCAAATACGTTCTTTAACGGGAGTGTCGCAGATACAGGGGCCAACACGCTTGGCCATATTGTTCAGGTCTGCGCGGCGGGCCAAGCAGAAGCTGGCCGTGGTGGTTCGCTGCACGTTCCTACACTTGCATCTCTAGGTTTAGGGGCTGCAATCAAAGCAGCAAGTGGGCTCGAGCTGGCCGATTTTGATGTTCCACTTGTGGGAACATGGGGGGCAGCGACAGAAATGTCACGCGGCAAGGATACGCCATCGGGGCATTGGGAGTTGGCTGGTTTGCCTGTCCCGTGGGATTGGCAGTATTTTGAACGCACAGAAGAGTCGTTTGACGCGGACCTGATTGCGCAGGTTTGTGAAATGTCAGGCAGTGACGGAATTTTAGGCAATTGCCACGCGCCTGGCACGGCGATCATCGAAGAATTTGGTGCCGAGCATATGCGTACGGGCCGCCCTATCTGCTACACATCAGCAGATAGCGTTTTCCAGATCGCAGCACACGAAGAGTGTTTTGGCCTTGAACGGTTGTTACAGCTTTGTGCTGACCTTGCGCCAATGCTGCATGACAGGCGTGTAGGCAGGGTGATCGCACGGCCTTTTGTGGGCGACGCAGCATCAGGATTCTCCCGAACCCCCAACAGGCGCGATTTTGCGATCATGCCGCCCAAACCGGTGCTCAGTAATTGGGTGCAGGATGCTGGACACCCGACATTCGCGGTGGGCAAGATCGGGGATATCTTCTCGATGCAGGGTTTTGACGAGGTGCGCAAAGGACCTGACGCAAAATTGATGGAGCATCTAGGTGATTTGGTGCGCGATGCCCCGGACGGCAGCTTTACCTTTGCCAATTTTGTCGAGTTTGACAGCCTTTATGGTCATCGCCGTGATGTATCTGGATATGCGCGCGCGCTTGAGTGGTTTGACCGTAAGATTGGCGTGCTGATTGGGCAGATGCGTGCGGGCGATATCATTGTGCTGACGGCGGATCATGGGAATGATCCAACATGGATAGGAACGGATCACACGCGCGAACGTGTTCCTGTACTCGTGGCGGGCGCTGGGGCCGGTACGTTAGGGCAAATTGGATTTGTGGATGTTGCTGCTTTTGTTGCGGCGCATCTGGGCGTAGATGTCCCTTAAATAATCAAGGAGCCGGACATGAGCGATCAACATCTGACCGTGGTGGATCACCCGCTAGTACAACATAAACTGACCATCATGCGTGACCGTGATACGCCAACTGCAGTATTTCGCCAATTGCTTCGCGAGATCAGCCAGCTGCTGGCCTATGAGGTCACGCGCAATCTTGCGATGACAACAAAAAGCATCGAAACGCCGATGCAGACAATGGATGCACCGACACTGGACGGGAAAAAGCTGGCGCTGATCAGCATCTTGCGGGCGGGTAACGGCCTGTTGGATGGTGTGTTAGAGTTGATCCCCTCAGCGCGTGTAGGTTTTGTCGGCCTTTACCGTGACGAGGAAACACTGCAGCCAGTTCAGTATTACTTCAAGGTGCCTGAAGCGATGGAAGACCGTGTAGTGATCGCGGTGGATCCCATGCTTGCTACAGGAAATTCGTCAGTTGCTGCTATTGATCTTTTGAAAAAGTCAGGTGCCACAAACATCAGGTTTCTTTGCTTGCTCGCCGCTCCCGAAGGGATTGCCCGTATGAAAGAGGCACATCCCGATGTGCCGATTGTCACGGCCTCTGTTGATGAAAAGCTGAACGAGCTTGGATATATTGTGCCCGGTCTGGGTGATGCTGGCGACCGGATGTTCGGTACCAAGTAACAGAAAATAAACCGGATTCGGCGCGAAGTTGTGGCCTTTCACAGTCTGCATGTCGAATCCGGTAAATTAGGAATCAAATTTATCTCTTATTCTTTGGGTTAAAATTAGAGATAATGTGTTCAAAATATGGCGATTGTTGACGTAGACTCTTTACTCTGCTTCGTTGATTGGGCATTCTTCACCCCATATATTGTGGGGGCATGAATGAAATTTACTAAACTTATTGCGATGGCATTGGTAACTAGTACCGTTGGCGCAGGCGCACTTATGGCTCAAACCCGACCGGGTAGTGAACCATCCGAGTTTCCACCCGTTTCTTACAAAGGTAAGCAGTATGTAGACACCAAAGGGTGTGTATTCATTCGTGCAGGCATTGATGGAAACGTGTCATGGGTCCCGCGTGTAACACGCAAACGCACAGGCGTATGCGGATTCAAGCCCACATTCGCTGGTAAAGTGACCGAGCCTGAACCCGTGCAAACGGCTGCTGTTGTTCCGAAGATCACCAATCCAGCACCAGTTGCCGCGCCAGTTGCTGTTGCTGCCCCCAAGCCAAAACCTGTTCGCGTTGCAAAAATTGCCCCCAAGCCAAAACCACGGGTTGTCCGCCAAGTCGCAAAACGCCCCGCTCCAATAGTTGAAAAAGCGGTTCAGCCTGCACCTGCTCCTGTGGTTGTCGCTCAGGCAACGCAGACAGGCGAAGCCGCTTGCACAGGTGCATCAAGCATCAGCAGTCAATATTTACGCCGCGGTAATTTGGCAGTGCGCTGTGGCCCGCAGACAGCGCCAATCGTAGGTGCGCGGATTTCTTCTGCACCAACGCCGAGAACAACCGCTGTAGCATCTTCCCAGACGGTTGTTTCAACGGCACCAGTTCGTGTTGCGACCACGCAGCAACCTATTCGCGTATCCAAGAACCGCCGGATTGTTCCACGTCATGTTGCTGTGAATCGCGTGAATACCACTAATGTAAAAGTACCGCGCGGCTACCGTAAGGTCTGGACTGACGATCGTCTGAACCCAAATCGAGCCGAGCAGACACTTGCAGGCCATAAAGCAATGAACCTGATCTGGACGTCGACCGTGCCACGCCGTTTGATCAATCAGGCGGATGGGGTTGATGTGACTGCGTCAATTCCGCTGGTCTATCCTTACACGGATTATGCTGCCCAGCAGAAAAAACTGGGTCAGGTTACAATTGTTCAGCGCAATGGCCAAACGCTTAAGCGGATCATTCGCAATACAACAAACGTTTTCCAGCCCGAGCCAACGCAAGCACGGGTAGCAACGGTTCAGCGCCAGCCAACCTATTCGTCTCGTTCAGCACCAAAGGTCGCACCAAAAGCCACAGCAAAACGCGCACAGCCTAAAGCAGAAGTTGCTGGTCGTGGATTTGTACAAGTTGGCAAATTTGCGGATGCAGCCGCTGCGCAGCGCATGGCGAAAAAGGTTCAGCGGATGGGCATGCCTGTACGTGTTGGCCGCTATAGCCGCGATGGTCTGACAGTACGTTTGGTTATTGCCGGCCCATTTGGTGCAGAGCGTGATGTGAAACGCGCGGTAAGCCGTTTGCGCGGCGCAGGTTACAGTGCATTCGCACGCTAAGTCGTCCACATGAATTGAATTTATGGCCCGTCAGAGATACTCTGGTGGGTCATTTTTTTGCCTGTTGAGTGTGGTTCGCTCGGAAACACACTCAACAGGCCTTTGGCGTTATTAACTCGTAAAGATGGTGCTTATCCGAGCAGATCAGCCGCCGCAAAGTCCTTGAAGGCGCAGCCATGTACTGTCTGGCAGCAGCGGTTCGGTTTCTTGCCCTTGCATTGGATCCCCTTCAATCAATTCCAAAACCGACTCTCCGGTGATGTCGCGCGCGCGCGCATAGGGGGTGGCGGGTACATCTGAGGCTTCAAACAAGGCCAGCAAGTTCACGATGTTCGGGTCATTCTTTTGCGCTGTCATCAAATATTCTGCGTAGGTATCCAACGCGTCTTCAGAAACTTCACCTGTTGTAAGGAGGCGAAAGTTTTCCCATGCACCAATTACATCTAGCATGTCGCCTAACGGATCGCGCTCTACCTGCAGCGCCAGCTCAGCCAAGATGTACCCCGCAGCGACGTCAGGTTCTTCCCAGTCTTCAAAAACGGAACGGTCCAATACGATCACGCCACCGGGTAAATGCAGGGCAGGGCGACCCAATCCGGGAACCACCGCCAGCTTTGGTGTTTCTAGCCGAGCACCTAAGCGGCGTAGAGAGCGAAGGCCGGCGGCATCACTACACATAGGACCAGTGACACGCTGCATGCGCTCGATCAACGCTACGCCAAGTGCCTCACGTTTTACTTGAGGTACAACACGCAGAGTATTGTCACGCATCGCAGCAGGAAGCCAGAAAAGCACCAATGCAGCAACAGTAGTGACGGAAAGAATAACGCCAAGCCAGCGTAAGCGACCGGGTCGTGGCCGGCTTTTGGCGATAGCACTACGTAACGTTTCGATGGCTTCAACCATGTCGGTTTCATGTTCGGGCAATTCCAATGTTTCGCCGACATCACCATCAGGATGAAAGACTGCAGGCAATTCACCTGCATTGGCGCGTGCTACAGCGGCCAGCGACCAATGCGTGATTGCCTGATCATTCATGTCAGCAATCATAAGGGTTGCGTTGCCAACGGACACGATAACTTCGCGGCGCTGCCCGTCAGGTGCGGGCCGCCAGAGACCTGTGGCCTCAAGGCGATCATATTTGGTAAGCGCGGTCATTGGGTTTTCTGCTCGGTATTGTTATCTGTTCACATTAGCATTTGAGTGGGGCAGGGCAATGGCCGGAGGGAATGATATGCAGATCAGACGCGCGCAAGAAGATGATATTTTAAAGATCGCACAGGTTTGGCATTTGGGCTGGCACAGCGCACATGCGTCGATTGTGGATGCTGATCTGGTGCGTTTACGCGCCCCTGCTGAATTTATGACTCGAACCACTGCGCATCTAGGGCAAACCCGGGTTGCAATTATCAGTGGCGAAGTTGCCGGATTTTTTATGATCGATGGCGACGAGCTGTATCAGTTTTATGTCGATTCCGCCCATCATGGCAAAGGGGTGGCACGTAAGATGATGGAACAGGCCGAAACCCTTTTACCATCACCAACAGCATGGTTGGCGTGCAGCGTTGGCAATGACCGCGCGGCAGCATTTTACACTAAATGCGGATGGAAAAACGTCTCTCAAGAAGAGTTACAAGTCGAGACATCTGACGGACCAAGGCCCGTCAGAATTTGGCGTTTTGAGAAGGCGGTTTAGTTGCTAGCCGTTAAAGCGTTTCGGCGATTTTGCGTAGTGCAAACTTCTGAATTTTGCCCGTCGATGTTTTGGGCAGCTCTTGGAAAACAATTTGTTTTGGGGTTTTGAACCCTGCTAGTGTTTCGCGTGTAAAGGCGATCAGGGTTACGTCGTCGATTTCTACGCCTGGCTTTAGCTCAACAAAGGCACAGGGAACTTCGCCCCATTTATCATCCGGCTTTGCAACTACAGCGGCCAGCATTACGGCGTCATGGCCCATTAGTGTGCCTTCAATCTCGACTGATGAAATATTCTCACCGCCCGAAATGATGATGTCCTTTGCGCGATCAGCGATCTGTATGTAGCCGTCGCTGTGTTGCACCGCGAGGTCGCCTGAGTGGAAATACCCGCCTTCAAAGGCATCTGTCGTGGCTTCGGGGTTCTTGAAATACCCTTTCATAACCGAGTTGCCGCGGATCATGATTTCACCTTGGGTTGTGGCATCTCGGGGGATTTCGGCCATGTTCTCATCCATCACGGTGATGTGTTCCATCATCGGAAATGCAACGCCTTGGCGTGATTTGACTGCCGCAAGCGCGGGTTTGTCCAATGCGGCCCAATCCTCTTCACGCCAGATGCATTCGGTGACGTGGCCGTAGGTTTCTGTGAGGCCGTAGACGTGTGTGACGTTAAATCCCAGCGCTTCGATCTTGCCCAGTGTCGCGGGGGCGGGCGGCGCGCCAGCAGTAAAGACCTCGACAAGCTGGTCAAATTCACGCCGCTCGTGATCTTCTGCGTTTACCATCATGTTCAGGACAATGGGCGCCCCGCCAAAGTGGGTCACACCCTCATCCGCGATTGCATCGAAGATCGCTTTTGCAGTGATGTCGCGCGCGCAGACTAGGGTGCCGCCGATAAGGGGCATCATCCAAGTGTGGTTCCAGCCGTTACAGTGAAACAAGGGAACGATCTGCATAAACACGGGATGCAGCACCATCCGCCACGAGATAACAGTGCCCATTGTCATCAGATACGCACCGCGGTGATGATAGACGACACCTTTGGGCCGCCCCGTTGTGCCGGATGTATAATTGAGAGCGAGGCTCTCCCATTCGTCCTGGGGCATGTGCCATTCAAATTTATCGTCACCCGCAGCGATCACATCTTCATAGACTGGATGGCGGCCAGTGGCGGGAAAACCCTGGGCAGGATCAGGAACTTCGATGATTTGAACGGTAGAGCCTTTCATGCGGGCAACGGCAGCTTCTGCCAGTTCCAAGAACTGCGTATCAACCAGAACAACCGACGCACCGCCATGTTCAAAGATGTATGTCACCGTATCCACATCAAGGCGGGTGTTGATCGTATTGAGCACAGCACCACAGGCAGGCACACCAAAATGCGCTTCGGCTTGGGCCGGAGTATTGGGCAGCAAAGTTGCAACGACATCATCGCTAGACACACCCATATCCGCCAGTGCAGAGGCAAGGCGGGTACAGCGCGCGTAGTATTGGGCGTATGTGATGCGGTGCTCACCATAGATTACGGCCGTACGATCCGCAAAAACATCTGCCGCACGCCGCAGGTGCGATAGCGGGCTTAACGGCACATAATTAGCTCTACATTTCTCCAGCCCGGTCTCGTCTTTCATCCAGCCCATGTTCTGCCCTCCCGACAACAATATTGCGCAAACGTCAAAGCACGATATGCAGGGGGAAGAGATTTGCAATCGTGAAGATGGCAAAACGGCAAAAGGGACAAGAATAATGAGCGAAACCGCACTGCGGCCCGGGGTGGCAGCCTTATCAATATTGGGCGGTATGTTTGCGCTGGGGATAACGGACAATTTCGTCCCCTATATCTCGGAGACGGGATCATTGTGGCAGTTTCACATGGTGCGCGGTATATTGGCGGTGGTCTTGCTTTTGGTGGCCGCAGGTTTTGGTATCGGCGTGATCCGCCCGCTCAGCTGGCGCGCGGTTCTGGGGCGCAGCCTGTTTCCTGCTAGTGCGATGCTAATCTACTTTGGTTGCTTATCTGTGCTGCCGATTGGCGTTGTTGTCGCAGGGCTGTTCACCGCGCCAATGTTTGTTTTGTTGATGTCGGTTGTCTTCCTTGGCGAACGTGTGGGCGCTGTGCGCATATGTGCAGTCTTACTTGGGTTTGTTGGGGCGCTGCTGGTGATTCAGCCAGATCCACAGGCATTGGATCCGGTTTCGTTTTTGCCGATTGTCGCTGGGATGCTCTATGCGGTTGGTGCGCTTGTGACGCGTTTGTGGTGTGCCAATGAGGGTACGATTGCGCTCTCTGCCGGATTCTTCGGGATGTTGGCGGTCTTTGGCGCAATTGGCCTGATGTTTATGCCCGCCGGAGGACCAGGGGGTTTTGACGGGTTTGTACTGCGGGGATGGGTCCCTCTGACCGGGGAAATGTGGTTCTGGATTTCTGTGCAAGCTGTTGGATCGATCATTGGTATTGGGCTTATCTTTAGGGGGTATCTGTTAGGCGAGGCGGGATATGTGGCGGTGTTCGAATATTCATTGCTGGTTTTCGCAAGCTTCTGGGCATGGGTGCTGTGGGGCCAGACGGTGGGCCCGCTTGCGCTTTTTGGGATGATTTTGATTGCAGGTGCAGGTGCGGTGATCACACTTCGTACGGATGATGCCATTTCTGTGCGTGGGGTTAAAGTGCCCGAGGATGATGCATGATTTTATCGCGCGGGCGGCAATTCCTATTTATTCATGCTCCTAAAACCGGTGGAACGTCTTTGGCGCTCGCGCTTGAGGCACGTGCGATGAAAGACGACATCATGCTGGGCGATACGCCAAAGGCTGCTAAGCGCCGCAAGAGGCTTGAGGGAGCGAAGGCCGCAGGCAGGCTTTGGAAGCACGCGACGCTGGCTGATCTTGATGGGGTTGTCCGTGCCGAGGAATTGGATGATTTATTCGTTTTCACCTTGGTCCGTAACCCTTGGGATCGCTTGGTGAGTTACTATCATTGGCTGCAAACACAAAATTTTGCACACCCTGCCGTCGGTTATGCCAAGCGGCTGGATTTTGGAGCCTTTGTGGCAGAACCATTAATTGAGCAAAGTTTTACACAGGCATCCGCCGCTTCGTATGTGACCGATGCGAATGGAATTGAGCGTGCGAATCTATTTATCAGATTAGAGCATTTGTTAGAAGACATCGTGCCTTTAGAGGCCCATCTGGGTTTTGATCTAGAAGTCCCCCATGTAAACCAAAGTACGCGTTCCCGTGATTATCGCGAAGCCTACTCGGATAAGAGCCGAGAGCAGGTAGAGCAGATGTGCGCGATAGACATTGCACGCTTTGGCTATCGCTTCGATAGATAAAAAGAGAATCAATTTTTCTGTGGTTTTCTTTTTGGAAGAGAAAGCAGGGGGGATTTGCGTCAAAACCACCCAAAGCTCAAAAAACTGTCTCCGACATCAACTAAATCTTTAAGGTTCTGGGTGAATTGTGGTGGGAATTGATAACAATGCCCTAAATCTGCCCCTTTCATGACCCTTGGTTGCCCTGAGAAACGGTAAATATGATCTTAACAACACAAAGCACCACAAAAATGAGGTGCACACTCAGGGGAATGGTAACGATGTTTGGATTGGGTTTTAAATCAAAACAACCTGCGCACCGCGCAATGGAAATGACCGGCGCATACGATGGTGGCATCGCAACGATGAGCCATGGTTTGATGGCTGGCACACGGGTGGCAAGCAATCTGGGATGGCGCGCAATTGATGCGCTGGCCGTTGGTGACAAAGTCCTGACATTTGATCACGGCATGCAAGAAGTTACCGAAATTCGCCGCGCTTTCATGTGGCTCGACGCGCCAGAAGTATCGGATACGCTGTGGCCTGTGGCCTGTGGTTGTGCCTGTTGGCGCGCTAGGAAATCGTGAAGAGTTGGTGTTGCTCCCTGACCAAGGTGTGATGGTTGAAAGCGACGCAGCCCAAGACATGCATGGTGATCCATTTGCGATCCTGACAGCGGTTAGTCTGGTTGGCCTTCGCGGCATTCGGCATCGTAAGCCAATGGAGCGTGTGGAATTAGTTGCAGTGTACTTCGCATCCGACGAAGTGATCTATGCGGAAGGCGGCGCACTGATCCATTGCCCAAAAGATATGTCGACATTGGACAAGTTCCTTGAGGCAGGCACACAAACCTACAGCGTACTAAGCGGAGAAGATGCCGAAGATCTAGCAGACATGCTGTACTACGAAGATCGTTTGTTGGCAGAAGATGCCACCATGCGGCAGCACTCAGTAATCTAAGTTTGATCGAAAGTCGGTTTTAGACACCACAAAAAGACCATTCTCCATGGCGGCCCTGTCACGCTTTGATGCAGTCTTTTGATCGCATTTATTGAAAAAAGGGAGACAAACTGTGCGATGTTCGACGGGGCTTTGCGCGACATGATCCCAATAATGAGGCTGAAACGCTGGGATGAAATTTCACCAAAATGCGATGCATATGGCACTGACCAGTGGGCTTGATCGTTTCTTGACAACACATGCATAGGATGTGTGAGGCGGGGCAAGAAAGTTACTGATGAGCTAGGTGCGAAAGAAGCTTTAGACCCCGCCTAAGAAAATGACGAGTTGAGGTGCGAGGCACCATTCATCCTCATGAAGGAACGAGACGTCCTAGAAGTTCAATCAGTTTTTTGCAGGCCAAAAGCCGTGAGGATTAGGTATATTCACTATCCGGGAGTGCATTGAAAATGCACGAAAGGGGTAAGAAACAGATATAGCTTTTTAGTTAAGGGGCGTTGTCATGTCGGCGGCGTTAGAACTCGTGGTTGCGAGCTTTCCGTTGTCGCCTAGCTAGCCGCAGGTCGCGTTTTGACCAGATCATGCTGTGCTATCAAAGCAATTACGTCTGAATTCGAGTGGTTATGGGGGGCCACGCGTAACTAGGGAACTGAAAGAGACTGGCCTGTACATTGGTCACCGCCGTGCGGGTCTTTTAATGCATCAAAGCAGCATGTCCTTGATTAGAATGCGCTAACACAAAGTTACGACGGACAAAAATCATAAGCTTAGCATCACGCTCGACTTGCTTGACCGTGAGTTCAACACTGATGATCACATAGGAAGTGTGCTGGCGGCAACAATTGCGTTGGGGGTATGAGGGGTAACTATATCTCACCTCTATTGAGCACTCGACCGAATAACCACGACGCTTTCGAATACAAGGTGGCTTGAACGCGCAATCGGCGCGACGTTAAAACGGGATAAATCCAACCTCTGGCTGGCCCGCAAGGTGAAGGACTTAGAGCATGAGGCACCTTGGATTTTTTGCCGGATATCTGTCAAGAAATGACCGATGAACTCACAATTACACTATGTGACCGTGACGTTGAGATGCGCCGAGGCGAGATTAACCTGTTAGTTTTTGGACCAGTCAAAAGGGTAGGTAACGGTCATCGCGTAGACCAAGTTCATGCCAACACAAACCGCTCTAAATTCAATGGGGACAACAACTAAAACGGCTAAAAAGCAACGAATCCTGAGCTGCAATGCTATCGCCATGGCAACTCGTGACATGTGAGCTTATTTTTGCTTGTGATCATTTTTGCGCCCTGTGAGATCGGTATTATCCCGCGTATCTGGCTGGCCGACGGTCTCATTACTATTCATTGACCGATGGGAGGAATTGCAGCTTGACGCCTCACTCAAAATAGTGAGCGCCATTGTGGTCTGCTAGGTTGAGACCAAGGGCGTGCAACTTGGCGACAGTGGCGCACTGGGCCATTGGGATGTGATATTTTGCAAGGGCTGTTCTACTATCGGGGGACGCTGGCGGTCACCGTTCACTAGCGACACAGCGACCAATCGCCTCATCTCAGAGCACGATGCCGTATCTACTAACTTAGCCTAAACGTGGGTGCGGCGAACTGCGTAAAGAGCACTGCTGCGTGTCGTTCTAGTCTGCCCAAGATAGCAGGTCACAAAATAGAAGGCGCTTTGCAATCTCCAGACTAAGACAATAGCCGAGCGGCCAGCTTTGGCCTAAGCGATGGGGGTCTAGATGCAAGAACGATGATAAACAACGGCTTCGAAGTGATGAGCTATATCGATCTTTCCCAAAAGGGACGCAAAATGCGCCCCTCTTCTTTCTCGGATGTCTCGCTTTAAGCGGCTTTTTCTGCCTTTGGACCAAAACGGCCATAGAACGACTGGTTCTTGTCTGCCATTTCACGCAACAGGTCAGGGCATTTGAAACGCTCACCGAATTGCGCTTCGAGCTGGTCACAGCGTTCCGCGGCATAAGGTGTGCCAATCATGTCGAGCCATGACAGCGGACCACCGGACCAAGGTGCAAAGCCCCAGCCGAGGATCGCGCCAACGTCGCCTTCACGAATGTCCATCAGCACGCCTTCTTCCAGCGCGCGAACCGCTTCCAAAACTTGAACAAACATCAGACGGTCTTGGACGTCTTGCAGTTCTGGCTGAACTTCGGCCAGCGGGTATTTGTCTTGCATGCCTTTCCAGTATCCCAGACGCTTGCCCTTTTCGTCATAGTCAAAATAGCCGGCTTTGGTTTTGCGTCCCAAGCGCCCTTTTTCTTCCAGCCAAACAATCAGCTCGTCCGCTTCCGAGGCAGGGTAGGCGTTGCCCATAGCTGCCTTTGTTGCGCGCATGATCTTGGTTGCCAGATCAACAGACGTTTCATCACCTAACTGAACCGGTCCGACCGGGAAGCCGAGCATTTGTGCTGCTTGGTCAATGTACCATGGCGCAATGCCTTCAGTGATCATGCGGTTTGCTTCGCCACCGTACGGGATGATGCAACGGTTTGCGTAGAAGAAGCGCGCATCGTTGACCACAATCGGTGTCTTGCGAATTTGGCGCACATAATCGAGTGCTTTTGCAACCGCACGGTCACCCGTGTTGGCACCTTTGATGATCTCAACCAACGCCATCCGTTCCACAGGTGAGAAGAAGTGGATGCCGATGAACTGCTCTTGGCGTGAGGAGGCTTTTGCAAGGTCGGTGATTGGCAATGTGGACGTGTTAGAGGCGTAGATGCAATCCTCAGGGATAACCGCTTCGACCTTTTGGGTCATTTCGGCCTTCACTTTTGGATCCTCGAACACGGCTTCGATAATCAGATCGCAGTCTTTTAACGCGTCCAGATCAGGCGTAGCAGTGATGAGCGACAGCAGTGCTTCTTTCTTTTCAGGGGTCGCTTTCTTGCGCGCAATTCCTTTGTCCATATAGGCTTCGGAATAGGCTTTTCCCTTGTCAGCAGCAGCTTGGTCGCGGTCGATCAACACAACCTCGATACCTGCCTGCGCGGAAACCAGTGCGATACCAGCCCCCATCATGCCAGCGCCCAAAACGCCCAGCTTTTTAACGCGTTGATCTGCCACATCTTCAGGGCGCACAGCGCCTTTTTCAAGCGCTTCTTTGTTCAGGAACAAGGACCTGATCATCGCAGAGGATGTTGGGTTCAACAGAATTGAGGTGAACCACCGCGCTTCGATTTTGAGGGCTGTGTCGAATGGTACGAGCGCACCTTCATAGACGGCGGAGAGCAATGCTTTAGCTGCTGGATAGACACCTTTTGTTTTGCCGTTCACCATGGCGGAGGCACCAACAAATGTCATGAAGCCAGCGGGGTGATAGGGCGTGCCGCCGGGCATTTTGTATCCCTTTGCATCCCATGGCTTGAGGATGTCCGCGTCTTTTGCAGCCAGTACCCATTCACGAGCAGCAGTCATTGGATCGTCAGAAACTTCGTTGATGATGCCGGCCTTTTTGGCCGCATCAGGGGATAGCATTTTGCCTTCTAGAAGCAGTGGGGAGGCCGCCATGGCACCCAACATGCGCACCAGACGGGTTGTTCCACCTGCGCCGGGGAAGATTCCAACCTGAATTTCAGGCAGACCAATACGTGCTTTGGGATTGTTGGCGACAAAAATGCGGTGTGTGGCAAGAGGCAGTTCCAGACCAATGCCAGCAGCTGTGCCGGGTAGGACTGAGGCAACTGGCTTGCCGCCTTTGTTGGTTTTTGGATCCATGCCTGCGCGTTCGATCTTGCGCAGCAGCTTATGCATGCGCATCGTGCCGTCAAACACGCCACGCGCCGGATCATCGCCTGCGTCTGACTTCATTTTTGCAAGCAGATTCAGGTCCATGCCGCCCGCGAATGAGCCTGCTTTGCCTGATGTGATAATGATGCCTTTGACAGCGTCATCGGCCAGGGCCTGATCAGTCAGTGCGTCCAGCTCCGCTAGCCCCTCTACTGACATAACGTTCATGGATTTGTCTGCGACATCCCATGTGATTGTCGCGATGCCTGCCGCATCGATGTTCATTGTAAAATCGGTCATATTACGTTCCTGATTTCTATCTACTGTTTCGCCGTGTCGGCCTGATGCTTTTCGATCGCACTGCCGAACGGTGTTGTTTTTTCCACGGCGTATTGGCTTGAAGTGAGCTGCCAACGTCCGTCGATGAATTCGAGCACCGAGAAAGAGGGGAACGGATCTGCCACACGCTGGTTGCCCGACATCAAGTGAGTGATGTGCATGGCTTCGATGCGCGTATCAGACCGGTACTCCGCAACCTCGCAGAAACGCACCAGATTTGTGATCTGTTGGTGGCTGTACCCTGCGACTGCCTTGTCGAAAATATCACGCAATTCTTGGCGTGTTTTCAACACGGTTTTATGCTCGGCGGTGGCTATGAAATGGGGGACGTGAAAACAATTCGAGAAACTATCGAAGTCATTTTCGAGCAACGCAGCTCCGGTGATCTCCAATAACATTTCGGAGATCTCCGTAGCTGGTTTCCTGTCTTCCCTATTCATGGCCTTACACCCGTTCGATGATTGTGGCTGCTCCCATTCCGGAGGCGATGCAAAGTGTTGCAAGGCCGACCTCTTTGTCTGCGCGCTCAAGTTCGTCCAGCAATGTGCCAATGATCATCGCACCTGTTGCGCCCAATGGGTGACCCATCGCAATGGAGCCGCCATTGACGTTGACCTTATCGTGATCCACGTCAAATGCCTGCATGAAGCGCATAACAACCGAAGCAAAGGCTTCGTTTACTTCGAACAAGTCGATATCTTTGATATCCATGCCATTGTCAGCAAGGATTTTCTGGGTCACGGGAACAGGGCCTGTCAGCATGATGGTTGGATCAGTACCGATTTTCGCTGTGGCGCGGATACGCGCACGTGGCTTGAGGCCGTATTTCTCACCGAATTTTTTGTTACCAATCAGAACTGCCGCAGCACCGTCTACGATACCCGAAGAATTGCCAGCGTGGTGGATGTGGTTGATTTTTTCCAGATGTGGGTACTTGAGCAGGGCAACTTTATCAAAGCCCGGCATCACCTCGCCCATTTGTTGGAACGCAGGGTTCAAAGAACCAAGTGACTGCATGTCAGTTTGGGGGCGCATGTATTCGTCATGGCTTAGGATTTCGAGACCGTTTTGGTCACGAATTGTGATGACGGATTTGTCAAAACGGCCCTCATCCCACGCTTTTTTGGCGCGTTGCTGAGATGCGATTGCCAGTTGGTCTGCCTCGTCGCGGGTAAAGCCGTATTCCGTTGCGATAATGTCAGCCGATATGCCTTGTGGCACAAAATACTGGTTCATCGCGATGGAAGGGTCGGCCGCGATTGCCGCGCCGTCAGAACCCATAGGCACGCGGCCCATCATTTCTACGCCGCCTGCGATGTAGGCCATGCCAGCCCCGCCGCGAATTTGGTTTGCGGCAAGGTTCACGGCTTCCATACCGGATGCGCAGAAACGGTTAATTGCAAGGCCAGGGATACGCTCGTCCAGGTCCGAGGCAAGCACAGCAGAGCGCGCAAGGCAGCTACCTTGTTCCATGACTTGGGTCACGTTCCCCCAGATGACATCCTCAACGGCGTGACCTTCAAGGTTGTTGCGCTCTTTTACAGCGTTCAACGTGAGCGCGGAAAGGCGCAGCGATGTCAGTTCATGTAACGCGCCGTCTTTGCGGCCTTTGCCGCGCGGGGTGCGCAAGGCGTCGTAGATGTATGCTTCGGTCATGGTTGTTGTCCTTTCTCGAGAAAGTCTTCCAGCAATGAGGCAAGGTATGCCGCTTCACTGCGGGATAGACTGTATTGGGCTTTTCCTTCGTCGGTATAGAACCGGAAGGTGATCGGATTGTTTGCATTGTCAGTTTCATACATCATCAGGCCATCTGAGATCCGCTTGCGATTGAGTGTCAGAACACGCACAGGATTGAACTTGCTGAGCCAGTATGATGCTAGGTTTGGCTTCATGCGCGATCGGCAGGGGAACCAGGCATCAAGTCATAGGGTGCTTTCCAGCCGGGTGTTTCGGACAGGCGCGTTAGCCATGCGTCGATGTTGGGATGTGCGCTCCGGTCAAAGCCGTAAGGCTCAGGGTAATAGAGATAGCCGCAGCAGCTGAGATCGGCGTTGGTAATGCCGTCGCCAACGATCCAATCGCGGCCCTCAAGATGGCTGTTCAATAAGTCATAAGCAGCGGTAAGGCGACCTTGATTAAAGGCGATGACTTCTTTGGGCTGTTTGTCGGCGGGCAAGAAATTCATCAAGAAACGTGTCATGCCTGCCATTGAACTTAACTTGTGGTTGTCCCACAGCACCCAGCGCAGGATTTCGCGGCGCTCGGCACTGTTTTTGCCGCCAAACTTGCCGGATTTCTCAGAAACGTAATCTTGGATCACGCCTGACTGGGTCAGTTTTACGTCACCGTCAATCATCACAGGCACTTCGCCCAGATTGTTGATGTCAGCGCGGTATTCAGGGGCGCGTGTTTCGCCGCCAAAAAAATCAACCTTTACGGGTTCCCATTCAAGGCCGGAGAGTTCAAGTGCAAGCGCCGCTTTGTAGGCATTGCCGCTTTCGCCGAAGCAGTAGAGTTTGATTGTCATGGCTTGGTTCCTGTTACTGATGTCTGATACGGGATTGGCCCGCAAATGAGGGAAGGTACTTTACAGATTGCGCGAGATGAGCTCTTTCATGATTTCGTTTGTGCCACCGTAGATGCGTTGCACACGGGCGTCCGTCCACATTTCACCGATCGCGTATTCTTGCATAAAGCCGTAACCACCGTGAAGTTGCAGACATTCATCCAGCACTTCGCCTTGGGTGTCGGTCAGCCAGTATTTGGCCATCGCCGCACGATCGACCGTCAGCTCTCCGCGCAGATGTTCTGCGATACATTGATCAAGGAAGGCGCGGGCGACAGTGGTCTTGGTTTTGCACTCTGCCAATTTGAATCTGGTGTTCTGAAACTGGGTAAGGGGGCCACCAAATGCTTCGCGCTCTTTGCAATATTTAATAGTCCGCTCGACGGCACCTTCCATAGCACCGACCGCTTCGCAGGCGATGATAAGACGCTCTTGCGGGAGCTGTTTCATCATCTGGTAAAAGCCTTTGCCCTCTTCGCCACCTAGAATATTCTCTGGCGGGATTTCGACATTATCAAAGAACAGCTCGGATGTGTCGGATGCGTGTTTGCCGATTTTATCAAGGTTGCGGCCACGTTGAAAGCCTGCGGCCCCTTCGGTTTCGACCACAACAAGGCTGACGCCTTTTGACCCTTCAGCAGGGTTCGTTTTTGCTGCGACAATGATCAGATCAGCGTGCTGGCCGTTGGTGATGAACGTTTTTTGGCCTGACAGGCGGTACGCGTTACCGTCTTTGATGGCTTTGGTTTTAATGCTCTGAACGTCTGAACCTGTTGAGGGTTCGGTCATCGCCAGCGCGCCAACCATCTCGCCGGAGATCATCTTGGGTAGCCAGCGTTTCTTTTGCTCTTCAGAGCCATAGGCCAAAATATAATGCGCAACGATACCCGAGTGAATGCCCGCGCCCCAGCTTGCCAAATTTGCGCGCGCAGATTCGATCAAGATCGCCGCTTCATGACCAAAATCACCACCAGCACCGCCATATTCTTCGGGAATAGAGGGGCAAAGCAGCCCCAACTCGGCCGCTTCATTCCAGGTGCTACGGTCCATCTGGGATTGCTTGCGCCACTTTTCAAAGCGAGGTGACCATTCGGTGTTGATGAAGTTTGCGGTCATATCCGCGAGCATCTGGTGCTCATCGGTCATCCATGTGGATGTTTTAGGGGCAAAATCATTCATGTTATTTCTCCTCGTTGGTCGAGCGCGCCTATTTTTGAGCGACACTTTCTCGGTCTTGTCAAAAGTAGGCCTTTGGGGGCTACCTTTTGCGGTTCTCCAGATCGGAGTTGAACAATCTAAGGCGCGCCGTCAGATTCTCTTCATTGATAACGGACGAGAAATTCTCGAAAAGGAAAGACAATGCCTCACCTTCATCCAGACCAGCCTCCGAACTGAATTTCTTGAGGCGTCGATAGCCGTCTTCCGTCATGGCGACGGGAAAGCGGCGGGTCAGGCGAAATCGTTTTGGCATTCTCTCTCCAGCTGTGATGGGCGGGGGAAATCCCCCCGCCGCACCAGTTTAGAAGTTTGCTGCATCCAGCGCCATCACAGTATCCGCACCGGTTTGGATGCGTGCGAGGTGAAAGGCTGTCGCGGGCAACTGGCGTGCCATGTAGAAACGGCCAGTGGCCAGCTTTGTCTCGTGGAACGTGGCGTCGGATGTGCCATTTGCCAGCTCCTCAGTTGAGGCTTTGGCCATCATTGCCCACATCAAGCCAAGGCAGACGTGACCAAACATGTGCATGAAGTCATTGGACCCTGCGAGCGCGTGGTTTGGGTTTTTCATGCCGTTCTGCATGAAATACATGCCCGCAGCTTGGAGATCCTTAGACGCGGCCTTCAGTGGCTCGATAAAGTCTTTGTCGAACGCTTCGTCCTTGCCTGCGTTATCTTTGGCAAAGGATTTGACTAGATCAAAGAATGCCATGACGTGTTTGCCGCCGTCTTGTGCCAGCTTGCGACCAACCAGATCAAGCGCCTGAACACCGTTCGCACCTTCATAGATCATTGCAATGCGAGCATCGCGAGTGAATTGGGACATGCCCCATTCTTCGATGTAACCGTGGCCGCCATAAACTTGCTGGGCCTTAACGGTCATGTCATAGCCGACGTCCGTCAGGAAACCCTTGATGACAGGGGTCAGCAGCGACACAAGGCCGTCAGCGTCTTTGTCATCTGCGCGGTGTGATGCGTCGATCATCGTTGCGCCCCACAAGATGAATGCGCGTGCGGCCTCAATGAATGATTTCTGTTCCATCAACGAACGACGAATGTCGGGATGTACGATCAGCGGGTCGGCTGGCTTGTCAGGTGCTTCAGCGCCGGTCACTGCGCGGCCTTGAAGGCGATCATTGGCGTAGGCCAAGGCGTTTTGATATGCGACATCTGCGGCTGCAAGGCCCTGCATGCCCACGCCCAGACGTGCTTCGTTCATCATGGTGAACATGGCACGCATGCCTTTGTGCTCTTCACCCAGCAAATAGCCCGTTGCTTCGTCATAGTTCATGACACAAGTTGAGTTGCCGTGGATGCCCATCTTTTCTTCGATAGAGCCAACAGTTGCGCCATTGCGCGTTCCCAGTGTGCCATCATCGTTCACGTTGAACTTTGGAACGATAAACAAGGAAACGCCTTTGATGCCACTCGGTCCGCCCTCGATCTTGGCCAACACGAGGTGGATGATATTTTCCGCCATGTCGTGCTCACCAGAAGAGATAAAGATCTTCTGACCAGAGATTTTGTAAGACCCGTCAGCCTGTGGCGCAGCTTTTGAACGCATAAGACCCAGATCGGTGCCACAGTGTGGCTCCGTCAAGTTCATGGTGCCTGTCCATTCACAGCTGACCATGTTTGGCAGGTATTTGTCTTTTTGCTCGTCGGTGCCGTGGGCAAGGATCGCAGAAGCCGCACCGTGGGTTAGACCCTGATACATTGTTAAGGCTTGGTTGGAAGCCGAGAACATCTCACCAACGGCAGAACCGAGAACATAGGGCATGTTCTGTCCGCCGTATTGCTCCGGCATATCCAGACCAGTCCAGCCGCCTTCTTTGATCTTTCCAAAGGCTTCTTTGAAACCGGTAGGAGTGTAGACTACGCCGTTTTCCAAACGACAGCCTTCTTTGTCACCAACCGCATTCAAAGGCGCGAGAACTTCGGATGTTAGCTTACCCGCTTCCTCTAGCACGGCACTGGTGAAATCAGCTTCCAGATCGGCGTAGCCGGGGATTGTGGATTCGCTAACCTTGAGCACATCGTGCAGAACGAATTGCATGTCTTTGGTTGGGGCTGTGTATGTTGGCATTTGGTCTCTCCCTAGGTCGTGAAATCTGTTGTGTGGTTAACCCGCTTTTCGCGGTTGGCGCAGCGTGGAGATCATTTTCTCTCCCCACTTCAACTGGTCGCGAAGGTCGGCGATTGCTTCTTCAATGTCTGTGCGCTGCTTTTCCATATCTTCGAGACGTTTGCAGGCAAGGTCATAGCTTTGCTCAAGCTGGCTCAGCTGGCCGTCACCCTTGTAGTAAAGGTCTAGCAGTTGGCGGATTTCTTCGAGTGAAAAACCAAAACGTTTGCCACGCAGAATCAGCTTTAGGCGCGCACGGTCACGTTTTGTGAACAGGCGTTTTTGGCCGTGGCGTTGAGGGAACAATAGTTCTTTTGCTTCGTAGAATCGCAATGTGCGAGGCGTCACATCGTAGGTGTCGCACATTTCTCGAATGGTAAGCGTTTCGGTACTCATAAAGGTCTCACAAAGTTTACGGCACGCGTTCGTGTCGCTGCATTTCAGGAAGGGTTATAATGTTTGTATTGGGTTACGTAGTGGTACGTAACGTCAATTTTTAGGCTTACGTAAGGTTACTTAACGTAAGCTTTGGGTAGTCATTTGTTTTACGACAATATTTGCTGGCTGAGAGCGAAACTGCCATTCTCTTGCCGACGTGAAATAGTCAAACTGCAACGTCTGAATGCGCGTGCGTTCCTGAGAAATGGGGACTATTCGTGCTGTATCGTTGTAATGGTCAATCAGGAGGCCCCGATGACATTTCTGGTCTATGACGGCATATGCGCCAAAGCGCGTGAGACAGTTGATTTTGACGATTTCCTAAATGCGGCTGCCAAAATCGTGGAAACGGTAGCGTTTGAAATGGCGATGCAGACCACTGCAGAGACTGTAGAAGAACTATTGAAATTGGCAGCAGGCATTGAGCACGCAGCGGGCAAGCTAAAGGGTCGTAATTAGACCCGTTCAGCCAGTGTCTTTAGCGTAATGTCCCGCAGTCGCGTCAATTCGATGAAGGCCTGCTCAAGCTCAGTGCGTTTGACGGCCAGTTCGTCGATCTGGCGATTTGCCATCTCTACCCAAGCCCGCATTTGCGCCTCTGTTCCTTCATCTTCGTAAATTAAGAGCCACTGGCGAATATCCTCAAGAGCAAAGCCAAAGCTTCGTCCACGCAGAACTAATTCCATTCTTGCCCGTTCGCGCGGCCCATAGAATCGTGTCCGTCCTTCCCGATCAGGGGAGAGCAGCTCAATGTATTCGTAATAGCGTAAAGTACGCGGAGTTACGTCGAACTTTGCGCACATTTCCTTAAACGTCAGGCGTGTTTCATCGCTCATATCTGGTTCCTCCTCCGTGGCTTAAGCTATGGGCACGAGGCGGGATGTGCAACGCCCACTCTTGCCCTTTTTGTAACCTTGGGCTGTAAGGGACGTAACGGAGATGTCGATTTTACCGTCTTCTAGGAGTATTTATGACCGATAAGACAGCACTTGCGAAACAATTCATTAATGCGTTGCCGCATTCCGTGATGTTGGGGATGGAACCTCAGGAGATGGGTGATGGTGTTGCTTCGATCAGCATGCCTTACAAAACTGATCTGGTGGGGGATCCGGTGACTGGTGTTATTCATGGTGGCGCTGTTTCTGCTTTGATGGATACGTGCTGCGGTGCGGCGGTAATGTGCCATCCCGAAAACGGCGGCGGCACAGCGACGATCGATTTGCGTATTGATTACATGCGCGCAGCAACGCCCGGTCAGACGATTACAGCGCGGGCGACCTGCTATCACATTACCCGCTCGGTTGCGTTTGTTCGCGCGGTTGCGTTGGACGAAGACGAGGAGAATCCGGTGGCAACGGCCACAGGCGCATTCACTGTGGAGGCACGCCGATGAGTACCCGTCCACGTCCAGAACCCGTTCAAGTGGTCAAGCAACGCCGCGATGCCGCGCTGCGCGCATTGGCTGGTGCCGTTCCCTATATTCAGTTTCTCGGAATCGAATTTGAACGCCGTGGTGACGAGTTAACGGGCATTATGCCATTCCGTCAGGAGCTGATCGGCAACCCGTTATTACCTGCACTACACGGCGGTGCGACTGCGGCGTTCTTGGAAATCACGGCTGTGATGACGTTGAACTGGGCCCATCTGTGGGATGATCTGGAGGCAGGCAAACTAGATCTCGAGGATTGCACGCCGAAAGATTTACCGCGCTTGCCTAAGACAGTGGATTTCACTGTAGATTATCTGCGTGCAGGTTTGCCGCGGGACGCATACGCCCGTGCGCGGATAACGCGGGCAGGACGGCGATATGCTTCGGTTCAGGTTGAGGCATGGCAAGACAACCGTGACCGTCTTTATGCGCAAGCAATGGGTCATTTTGTGATGCCTGCACCCCGTGACTGAAACCGTTACAGAACAGCTGACGCACAAGCGTGTCCTCAATATCGCCATTCCGGTGGTGTTGTCGAATGCGACTGTGCCGATCCTTGGCGCGGTAGATACTGGGGTTGTAGGACAGTTGGGCCTTGCTGCGCCGATTGGCGCGGTGGGTATCGGTGCCGTGATCCTCTCAGCGTTCTATTGGGTCTTTGGCTTTTTGCGGATGGGAACGGTTGGCCTTACGGCACAGGCCGAAGGACAGGGCGACAGCGACGAGGTCACTGCGTTGCTAACCCGTGCGCTGATGATCGGTTTTGGTGCTGGCGTTGTCATCATTGCGTTACAGGCAACCCTGTTTTGGGCAGCCTTTAGGGTATCACCTGCAAGTGCTGAGGTCGAAGAGCTGGCGCGCCAGTATATGGCGGTGCGGGTTTGGTCAGCACCAGCTGCTATCGCGCTTTATGGCGTGACGGGTTGGTTGATTGCGCAGGAACGTACACGTTCCGTGCTGCTGTTGCAGCTATGGATGAACGGGCTGAATATCGGCTTGGATATCTGGTTTGTCATCGGTTTAGGCTGGGGCGTGCAAGGCGTTGCCATCGCAACTATCCTTGCGGAGTGGAGCGGTTTTGCGCTGGGCTTGTGGTTTTGCCGTGCTGCTTTTGTAGGTGCTGCATGGCGCGCGTGGAACCAAGTATTTGACGCTACGCGCTGGAAGCGCATGATGGGCGTGAACAGCGATATTCTGATCCGTTCCCTTTTGCTGGAAGCGATTTTTGTGAGCTTTATGTTCATGGGCGCGGGGCAAGGTGATGTGACGCTGGCGGCCAACCAAGTGTTGCTGCAATTCTTGATGATCGCAAGCTATGCGTTGGACGGTTTTGCATTTTCAGCTGAGGCTCTGGTAGGCAAAGCAACAGGCGCAAGGTCACCGTCACGAGTGCGCCGTGCCGCGCTTTTGGCATCAGGATGGGGGATGGCATCGGCCGTGTTGATGGCAATCGGCTTTGCTGTGTTTGGCGGTTGGATTGTAGATGCGATCACAACGGCGCCAGACGTGCGTGAACAGGCCCGTATTTATTTGCCGTATCTTGTGGGGCTGCCTGTAATCGGATGTGCTGCATTCATGCTGGACGGGATCTTCGTGGGGGCAACGCGAAGCGGTGACATGCGCAACATGATGGCGCTGTCTTTTGGCGTTTATGTGATTTGCGTCATGTTACTGGTGCCCGCGCTGGGTAATCACGGTTTGTGGCTGGCGATGCTGATCTCATTTGTGGCGCGTGCAATTACGTTAGGCGCGCGTTATCCAGCGTTGGAACGTGCCGCAGCAGCCTGATTTGCGGCACCTATAATAGGTCTTGCACGGCTTCTGGTGGTCGCCCGATAAGGGCACGTGTGCCCGAAAAAACGATTGGGCGCTCGATAAGGATCGGGTGTTTGGCAGCGGTACTCAACAGGACCGCAGGATCATCATCCCGTGACAATCCCAGTTCTTTGAAGAGCTTTTCGGTAGGCCGCAGCATTTTGATGGCGGGCAGATCAAGGGCGGTTTGTGCAGCCTCAAGTTCTGCGCGGTTTGGTGCGTCCTCTAAATATTTTCGAACGGTGTATGCCTTGCCTGATGCCTCGATCAGCGAGAGTGTCTGACGTGACTTTGAGCATCGCGGATTATGCCAGACAGTGATCACAGCCATTCATCTTTACGGCTGCCGATGGCGTCAGAAACGGTAAAAAAACCGTCGCGCTCCAGTCTCTCATCTATGCCGCGCGCGATGGTTCCAACCATGGATAGACCGCCAAAAACTAACGCAGTATAAAGTTGTACTGCTGACGCACCTGCGCAGATTTTAGCATAGGCCTGATCGGCATTGCTGATCCCGCCAACGCCGATGATAGGCACATCAGTGAGGGTTGAAAGGCGTGCTAGTACACGTGTGGATCTCTCGAACAAAGGTGCGCCAGATAGTCCGCCTGCCTCGCTTTTGTGGGCCGATTGCAGGCCTTCGCGCGATAGCGTTGTATTGGTGGCGATGATGGCCGAAACGCCCGCATCTTGAGCGACCAGCGCCACATCTGCAATTTCGTCTTCGTTTAGATCTGGTGCGATTTTGAGCATCACTGGCGTGTCGCCATGCACGTCCATTACCCCTTCAAGTAGACCAGCAAGAGCTGCCTTTCCCTGAAGGTCGCGCAGCTTTTCTGTGTTGGGAGACGAGACGTTGACCGTCGCAAAATCAACATGATCTTTTGCGGCTTCCATCACGCGGGAAAAATCGGTTGCGCGGTCTGTGCTGGTCTTGTTGGCACCCAAATTCAGGCCAACAGGGATTGTTCGTTTTGTGGCCGCAATACGAGCGCAAATCGCGTCCATACCATCATTGTTAAATCCAAAGCGGTTAATCGCTGCACGGTCTTCGGTCAGACGGAACAGGCGGGGTTGTTCATTGCCGGGTTGGGGCAATGGCGTTGCAGCGCCCACTTCGATAAATCCAAAGCCAGCTTTGCTAAGGGGCGCAATGGCGGTTGCGTTCTTGTCAAATCCGGCGGCAAGGCCGACAGGGTTGGGCAGCTTCATTCCAGCCAGTTCAATTGCCAGACGCGGCGTGCTGACAGGACCAGGCGTAGGCGTGAGGCCTGCGCGCAAGGCACGAATGGCAAGGCCGTGGGCCGCTTCGGGGTCAAACTGGCGCAGGATGCTCAGACCCATGGCTTCGAGTAAGGCATTCATGCAAAAATATCCGTTGGAGGAAGGGGACGCGTGCGGATCAACCGTGAGTTCATGACTGCGGCCTGACGGTGCACCACTGCTTTTCGATATTCGGGATCGGTTACCATATCCAGAAACGCGCCTGCGGTTTCGTAGTGCACGATAAACATCGCGTCCCAGATTTCAGAGGCATCACCAATGAGCGAAACATCAAATCCGCCGCGCCAAATGATCTTGGCTCCAACGCGGTTCATGATTGGGCCGCTTGCAGTGCCGTAATTCTTGTAGGCTTGTGCGCCTGTCAAACCATCGCCGGCCAACGCGTGATCCGCTGGATAGGCTGCTTTGTCATAGAATTGGACAAGGTTGAGCATGTTGATCGGTGTGTCGCGATCTAACGACTTAAAGATGTCAAACTGCGCGCGGTCTGTATCGGTGAAACGTGTCACTGGGCGGCGGCCTCTAAACCTGCGGGGAATTGATGCGTGCCGTCTAAAAACGGTAGAGGTTGGGCCCAAACTACGTCTCTTAAACTCATCTCACGGTAGAGGTGGGGGAACAGGTCATCGCCGCGCGACACTTCCCATTCTAACGCCTCACCTAACTGGTCAGTCTCGGCAGCAATCAGGAACAATCCGTCCTCACCGGCGAAATGTTTGGCCGCTGTTTCGGTTGCCTGAGTGGCGGTGGAAAAGTGGATGTAGCCGTCGGCCACGTCGATCGGGGCGCCTGTGGTTTGGCCCTGCGTGCGCAAGGTTTGCCATTCTTCGGTGCGGAAAATTTTAAAAATAAGCATGGTCTCTGTGATGCCGTTCTGTACTCAAGGGGTCAAGACCTCTTGCAGCCAGATTCCTTTAGAAGTGGCGTGCAGACGGGACATAAAGGTCGGAGCCATGCACCGTACTGCTTGGGTAATGAAAAGCAGGCAATTGATTGCCGCTGACGTAACGAGAGCTTGTGCCGCTATCATATCATCTTTGACACCTGCGGCACTGCTCGTCACGATAGCGTCATTCAAACCAACCTTGGGGACTATCATGAAACGATTCCTTTTGAGCGCCGCTGCACTCAGCTTGACGGCTGGCATGGCGTCTGCTGACTACTCAGTCACAATTTTGCACACCAATGACTTTCACGCGCGCTTTGAGCCAATCAGCAAATACGACGGTCCTTGCGGCGCAGAAGATAACACCGAAGGCAAATGTTTTGGCGGTACCGCGCGTATGGTCACAGCAATTGCCGAGGCCCGCGGGCGGACCAATAACGCGATTCTAGTAGACGGCGGCGACCAGTTTCAGGGCACGCTTTTCTATTCTTACTACAAAGGCAAAATGGCTGCCGAGATGATGAACAAGCTCGGTTATGATGGCATGACGGTGGGCAACCACGAATTTGATGATGGCCCTGAAGTTTTGGCCGGCTTCATGGATGCTGTCGATTTTCCAATTCTGATGTCCAACGCGGATGTGAGCGGCGAACCACTGCTGGCGGGCAAGCTCGCTAAGTCGACAGTGATCGAGCGTGGCGGCGAGAAGATCGGCTTGATCGGCCTTACACCAGAAGACACAGACGAGCTCGCAAGCCCGGGTGATAACGTGAGTTTCTCTGATCCGGTTGCTGCGGTTCAAGGCGAAGTAGACGCGTTGACGGCGCAAGGCGTGAATAAGATTATCGTGCTTAGCCACTCTAGCTATGCGGTTGACCAAAAGGTAGCGGCTGGAACCACTGGCGTTGACGTGATTGTCGGCGGTCACTCCAACACGTTGCTCAGCAACACAAATGAGCGTGCTGAAGGTCCTTATCCAACAATGGTGGGTAATACAGCAATTGTGCAGGCCTATGCCTACGGTAAATTTCTAGGTGAATTGAACGTCACGTTTGACGATGCAGGAAACATCACCGAAGCCAAAGGTGAGCCGATCCTGATCGATGCAGGTGTGACTGAGGATGCAACAACCGTTGCGAGGGTTGCTGAATTGGCTGCCCCTCTCGAAGAGATCCGCAACAAAGTTGTGGCTGAAACGGCTGAGATAATTGGCGGTGATCGTGCAGTTTGCCGTGCGCAAGAATGCACAATGGGCAACCTGATTGCTGATGCGATGCTGGCCCGCGTTGCGGATCAGGGCATTAGCGTAGCAATCCAGAACGGTGGCGGTATTCGGGCGTCCATTGATGCAGGCGAAGTCACCATGGGCGAAGTGCTGACGGTTCTGCCGTTCCAGAACACGCTGTCGACTTTTCAGGTTACAGGCGCAGTGCTGGTGGAAGCGCTTGAAAACGGCGTAGGCCAAGTGGAAGAGGGCGCAGGCCGTTTCCCACAAGTGGCAGGTATGACGTTTGCCTTTGATGCAGCAGCAGAAGCGGGAAGTCGTGTTTCTGATGTGGTGATCGGTGGCGAAGCTGTTGATATGGCCAAAGTGTATGGCGTTGTTTCTAACAACTACGTGCGCAACGGCGGCGACGGTTACAAGATGTTCAAAACGGCTGCAAACTCGTATGATTTTGGGCCTGATCTGGCAGATGTCACGGCTGAGTTCCTAGCGGCAAACGCACCCTACACACCTTATACAGATGGCCGTATTACCTTGAAGTAAAATGGTTTGATGGTTTGAGATTAGGCGCGCCCGTTTGTTCGGACGCGCCTAATTTATGGACGCGAAGTAATACGTGTCATAAAACAATTGTTGCTGGCAGATCGCACGTCAACAAACGTTATCTCGTCGCGGGCCAGCAGATCTGCAGCATAGTCGGACAATTCTTCAGGAGGTACGATCTTACCCGTGCCATAGTGGATGCGTTCGTCGGCCGTGTACCCTTTGACAAGATAGCCTGCTCTCGAACTCAGGATCTGCGGCACTGCATCGCCCGTGTAGGCAGTGCAAACGTCAGCGCATAAAAAGATAGGGCCCGTTTCTGCATAGGGTTGCAGGGCCGCGAAAGGGCGATGGGCAAAGATCAGCATGCCTGCACCTGCGGGGATGTCATTTAGGCAATGCCGACAAGGCATTCCACTCCCGTCTGATGTGGCGTGTTCGGCAGGCAGCCCATAGGCGTCTGGCGCACCGTTTTGCATGGCTACAACAAATTTTGTGGCAAGCGGAGTATAGATTATTTGGTTCATGTGATGTCTCCTTTCCCTCGTTATGGTTGAAGGCTTGGGGGCAAAGCGATCCGAATGATGCGCATTTGGCATTCTCTGCCGCAGCATTTTCGCGTTACCCTAACGCAAACAGGGAATGGAGTTACTCGCATGTGTGGACGTATGGCTGTGACTTTGCCACCCGAAGCGATGGCGCAAATGTTTAATGCGGCTCCGGCAAACACTTTGCCTGAGGGGCCCAATTATAACATTTGCCCAACAACGCAGATTGCCGTGATTACCGGCGGTCTAGATCAGCCGCGCCAGATGGAGGCAATGCGCTGGGGATTGATCCCGCATTGGTACAAGAAGCCGAATGACGGTCCCTTGCTGATCAATGCCCGTGCCGAGACGATACTGGAAAAGCCGGCCTTTCGATCTGCTGTGCATGATAGGCGGGTTCTGGTGGTCGCGAATGGCTTTTTTGAATGGACCAAAGATACGCAGGGCGGTCGCGACCCGTGGTACATTACCCGCCGAGACGGCGCGCCGTTGGCCTTTGCTGGGCTGTGGCAGAGCTGGCGTGACCCCGAGACGGGAGAAGACATGCGAACTGTGGCTGCGTTAACCATTGCCGCGAATACACCGATGCAGGCGATCCATCACAGGATGCCCGTCATTGTTGAGGCATGTGACCGCGCGCTTTGGTTGGGTGAAAACGGCAAAGGTGCCGCGCCGCTGATGCGGGCGGCAGCCGATGATGTGCTGCATTGGCATAGGGTCGAGCGCGCAGTTAATTCCAACCGCGCGTCGGGACCCGAATTGATAGAGCCATGGGAACCGACAGAAGACGACCCAATCTGACAGGTATCAGCGTTGTTTAGTTTTCTGCAACCACCGGCGGGCCGCTGAAGTTCATCCGACCTACGACTTGGACGTTGCCGTCTTCGTCGACGTCGTCTTCGCTACCACCCGGCACAAGGCTAACGTATTCATTGGGCATGTCTTCAACGATTGTCAGCGAAGTTGTCGAGCCATCCTCTAGGTCGGCAACCAACCAGCTGGCATCCCCTGCGATGACGCTGCGTGTGCTTCCGGAGATGTTTTCAAATATAATAACGTCGCCAGGTAAAACATAACTGATCTCAGGAAAGAATGCGTAATCCATCATCAGAATCCGGTATTCTTCAGCAGAAGCTGAGCCTGCGGTACCGGATAATGCGGCAGCTGCGATGGCCGCGCGCATAAAAATCTTGCTAAGCATTGCTATGCTCCTTGATGTCGGCCCCCACCGTCACGAAACTTGGCTATAATTGGGGAATGTGGCCGAAGTTGGGCATTGTAGTTATTTCGTTAACCCTGTTTGACCTTCTCAGGTGTCGTGTATTTGCTCTTTGAGCCACACACAAAAGGCGACCAGTGGTGGTGGCGCTGGGCGGTCTTCGGGCCAGACAAGGAAATAGCTGCCGATGCTTTCGGTGGTTTTGTCAGAGGCAAGGATCAACTGGCCGTCCTTCAAATAGGGTTCAGCGACGAATGTCGGAAGAAGGGCAATGCCCAGCCCGTGCAGTGCAGCCTGTGCCATCGTTGCGAATTGGTCAAACATCATGCCGTGTGGTGGGTCGCAGGGATGGCCAACGGCGCCAAACCAGCGGCTCCATGCGCGAGGGCGGGTCTCTAGATGCAATAAGGGATGGCGCAGCAATACCTCTGGGTTGCAAAAGGGTGCGCCGACTAGATCAGGCGCGCAAACCGGAACCACGGTTTCGGGCATCAAGGGCATGTAATGTACACCGGGCCAGTCTTCATGGCCAAAATGAATGGCTGCGTCAAACGGGCTGGGCCCCAATGCAAATGGCTGTAGTCGCGTTGATAGGTTTACGGTGACCTCGCGGTGATCTGCGGCAAAATTCGCCAAACGTGGGGCCAGCCAATGCATGCCGAAGGCGGGCAAGATGGCCAATGCCAATACACCTGACTGCGCCTCGGTTGTCGCATTCAGCGAAGCGCCTGCAAGCCGCCCCAGAATTTCACGTACTTCGCGTACATATTCCGTGCCCGCAAGAGTCAAGGCAAGGTGACGCCCTTGCCGTGACATGAGCTCGACGCCCAGTTGCCCTTCAAGGGCTTTGATTTGACGACTTATGGCAGATTGCGTCAGGGATAACTCGGTTGCCGCTTGTGTGGCACTGCCTAAGCGGGCGCATGCCTCAAATGCCAGCAGTGCAGATATGGACGGGAGGTAGCGGCGGGGAGCGATCATATATTACAAAAACTCATGAGTTGAGGAGTAAGCATCGTTAGAACTTTGTTTGGAAATGTGCAATGAAGAGATCAACACTGCTATAGTTTCTACCAGAAGGATAATCCAATGAACGCCGAAACTCCCATCCTCAAAGCCAAAGACGCACCAGATTTAGGAAGTTTCGAATGGTCCGATCCACTGCGGTTGGAAGACCAGTTGCAAGAAGACGAGCGGATGATCATGGAAAGCGCAAAATCCTATGCGCAAGAAAAGCTGCAGCCGCGGGTGATCGATGCCTTTGCCAATGAAGAAACTGACGCAAGTATCTTCCGTGAGATGGGTGATATGGGCCTGTTGGGCGTCACTGTTCCCGAGGAATACGGCGGGCTTGGCGGCTCTTACGTCTCATACGGTTTGGTTGCGCGCGAAGTTGAGCGGGTAGATAGCGGCTATCGCTCGATGATGTCAGTGCAGTCGTCTTTGGTGATGTATCCGATCTATGCTTATGGCTCCGAAGAGCAGCGCATGAAGTATCTGCCGAAACTGTCTAGCGGTGAATTCATTGGGTGCTTTGGCCTGACCGAACCTGATGCGGGATCTGATCCTGCGGGGATGAAAACCCGTGCTGTGAAAACAGCGAATGGGTACAAGATCACGGGCTCCAAAATGTGGATCTCAAATGCGCCCATTGCGGATGTTTTTGTGGTTTGGGCAAAGTCCGAAGAGCATGGCGGCAAAATCCGTGGCTTTATCCTTGAAAAAGGGATGAAGGGTCTTTCGGCCCCTAAGATCGGCAATAAACTGTCGTTGCGGGCCTCGATCACCGGTGAAATCGTGATGGATAATGTTGAAGTTGGTGATGATGCATTGTTGCCAAACGTGCAGGGCCTCAAAGGTCCGTTCGGGTGTTTGAACCGTGCGCGGTATGGCATCGCGTGGGGTGTTATGGGCTCGGCCGAGTTCTGCTGGCATGCGTCCCGTCAGTACGGTTTGGACCGTCACCAGTTTAACAAACCCTTGGCGCAAACACAGCTGTTCCAGAAAAAGCTGGCCGATATGATGACTGAAATTTCGTTGGGTTTGCAGGCCGCTTTGCAAGTGGGCCGCCTGATGGACACTGCAAACGCCGCGCCAGAGATGATTTCAATCATCAAACGCAACAACTGTGGCAAGGCGCTAGAGATCGCGCGCCATGCCCGTGACATGCACGGTGGCAACGGTATTTCCGGCGAATTCCAAGTGATCCGTCACATGATGAACCTCGAAACTGTGAACACCTATGAGGGTACACACGACGTTCACGCGCTCATTTTGGGCCGGGCGCAGACAGGATTGCAGGCCTTTTTCTAATAGTTTCCCCAGTAACGAGTAACTTCCTGAGTACGACCTCCCGCGCAACTGTGTTGCGCGGGTTTTTTGTGCCTATGTCCTTGATTAGTTTTTGGCAGCAGGTGCGCCGCCTTCAAAACTGTTCCCGTTGACGTAATCGCAAGGCGCTTCTTGCATTTCCAGATGCAGGCCATCACCAGTGTAGGGATGCGCACGCGCCAGTCCTTCGTCTACTTCGATACCCAGACCAGAGGCGGTTGGAGCGGTGACAAAACCATCTTCAACGCGGATGCTGCCCTTAATCAGCTGATCATGGAACGGCGTTTCGATGGTTTCAGCCATAAGCAGATTGGGGATGCTCACGGCGAAATGGATGTTTGCGGCCCATTCAACAGGTCCGGCATACAAATGCGGTGCCATTTGCGCATTATAGACCTCGGCCATGGCTGCGACCTTTTTCATCTCCCAGATGCCACCCGCACGGCCCAAAGCTGGTTGCAGGATCGTTGCAGCGCCACTGCGCAGGACGGGGGCAAATTCGGCCTTGGTTGTCAGGCGCTCCCCTGTGGCGATTGGAATGCGGACTGCGCCTGCAACTTCGGCCATTTGGGCAACATTATCCGGCGGAACGGGTTCTTCGTACCAGAGCGGGCTGTAAGGTTCTATCGCTTGCCCTAGGCGAATTGCGCCTGCTGTGGTGAATTGACCGTGTGTACCAAACAGTAGATCAGCGCGGTCGCCCACTGCCTCACGGATTGCTCGGCAAAAGGCAACGGATTGGCTGATGTCGCTCATTGCAGGCATGTGGCCGCCGCGACCTGTGTAGGGGCCAGCGGGGTCAAATTTTACGGCGGTATATCCGCGATTTACTGCATCCAGCGCGCTTTCTGCAGCCATCTCGGGTGAAGTCCAGAATTTGCTTATTTCATGATGCGGCAATGGGTAGAGGTAGGTATAGGCACGCACTCGTTGGTTCATGACACCGCCCAATAAAGCATAAACAGGACGATCACGTGCTTTGCCTAGAATGTCCCAACACGCGATTTCTAGACCCGAAAACGCACCCATCACCGTAAGGTCAGGGCGCTGGGTGAAACCAGAGGAATAGGCACGCCTGAACATCATCTCGATGTTCTCAGGATTTTCGTTGGCCATGTGGCGTTCAAACACGTCTTGTATGACGCCTCGCATTGTTTCGGGCCCGACAGAAGAGGCATAGCATTCACCCCAACCGACAATCCCGCACGCTGTGGTGAGTTTAACCAATATCCAGTATCGCCCGCCCCAACCGGGGGCAGGTGGTGCGGTGACGATGATGTCCAAGTCTTTGAGATGCATTTCGGTTTTCCTATCGGTCATCCAGTGCAGACTGGCCTTTATTGCCATCCTACAATACGTGGCGGTTTGAACCGTTTAGTTGTTGAACAAGATTACATTGCGCCGCGCGTTGCCCGTTTTTGTGTCGGCGATCGCTTCGTTGATTTGATCCAATTCCCAACGGTCCGAGATGAGCTCGTCGAGCTTCAAGCGCCCTTGGGTATACAGATCAACCATCCACGGGATATCGCGCTGGATCACAACGTCACCCATTTTCGATCCAATCATGCCTTGGCCTACGGCTGCCAGATTGACAGGTTCATAAGTTGCGGTAGCGCCAGAGTGAGGCATGCCAACCATCACAACTTTACCACCATAGGCGAGGTAGTTGGGGGCTGAATCGTAAGCCGGTATTGCACCGACAGTGACAATCACGGCGTCCGCGCCACGGCCCATCGCCTGCTTTGCGTCATTCCACGGGGCATCCGCGGTTGCCAACACGCCGTCGGTTGCGCCGAATTCACGTGCGATGGTCAATTTTTCTTCGCTCATGTCTACGGCCACGATGCGCCGAGCGCCAGCAATACGTGCGCCTTGGATTGCGTTGAGGCCAACGCCGCCCGCGCCAATCACAACAACGTCTTGGCCTGCGCGTAATCCAGCCGCATTCACAACCGCACCAACGCCGGTGATGACACCACATGCGATGAGGGAAGCACATTCTTTTGGGATTTCCTCACCGATCTTAACAACCTGACGTTGGTCAACAACGACAGCTTCGGCAAATGCTCCGCAGGCCATGGCCTGATGAAGTTTTCCACCGTCCGCTGTTTTGATTGGTCCATGATCGCCATCATAAGGGGTGCTGCACAAAGTTGGCGTGCCACCTGCACATGAGGGGCAGGTCCCACAGGATCGAATAAGCGTCACGATGACGCTGTCACCAACGGAGATACCGTTTACACCAGTACCTATTGCGGAGACTTTCCCAGCGGCTTCATGGCCATAAACCGCGGGCAACGAACCGCCCCATGCGCCGTCGGCAAATGAGATGTCCGAGTGGCAAATGGCCACAGCATCCAGCGCAACTTCCACCTCGCCTGCTTCTGGTGCGCGCAGGGTGATTTCTTCGATTGAGAGGGGCGCGCCAAATTCATGGCATACCGCGGCTTTGATCTTTTTCATCAGACGTCCTTGTTACACATCACCGACAAGTGTTTGCCCAGATCGCGATTCCGGACAAGCATTTTTTGTGCCTGTAACATGAACGCTTCGTCAGTTTTTGCGGCGGCTCGCCAGTACAACGGCTAATCCCAATATGCTAAGCGCGGCAGCGAGCAAGAATGGAGCGCCAGGCAAGTAGATAGGGGCCTGCGCGTCGGTGAACTGTGCAAAGGTATATGTCATCACCAAGGGTGACAGCATCATTGCCAAAGCCGAGGCTGATGTAAGTGCTCCTTGCAGCTCTCCTTGGGCATCATCGGCGACGCGGGCGGACATAATCCCTTGCAACGCGGGGGGGATGATCCCACCCAATGCAGCAAAAGGTGTGAGCACCAAAACCCAAAATCCTGATGAAATCGCCGCGATGCTGACCAGCGCAATGATGCTAAAACACTGCCCAATGATCACTGTCCCGCGCTCTCCGAAGTACTTTAGGAAGGGCCTGATGAGGCCGCCCTGAACCAGCGCCATAGCAATGCCAAACAGGGCAAGGGAAAGGCCGATTGTTGCAGGAGACCAATCAAATCTCTCTTTGCCGAAATAGGACCAGACAGCTGGATAAACCGCAAAGCCAACGTGGTATAAGAAATAGACAAAAAGCAGCTGTGTGACGCCGGGCAATCGCCCGAGTGAGCGAAGCGCACCTAAAGGGTTGGCACGCCGCCAGTTGAACGCGCGGCGGTTTGCGTCCGTTACGGTTTCAGTCAGGACAAACCAGCCAAATACCGCGTTTGCCGATGCCAATCCGGCAGCAAGCCAGAAGGGCGCACGCGTGCCATATTCAGCCAATAAGCCGCCCGTAATTGGGCCAAGGACAAATCCGGCGCCAAATGCTGCACCAACAAGGCCAAACCGTGCGGCGCGTTCTTGAGGGGTCGAGATATCAGCGATGTATGCGCTCGCGGTTGATTGGGTGGCAGCAGTAATGCCGCCGATGACACGGCCCACCAGCAACAGCCACATGGCTCCAGCAACAGCCATCAAAACGTAATCAAGCGCCATCACCGTCAGCGCAAGGAGCAGAACAGGCCGTCGGCCAAAGCGATCTGAGAGGCCACCGATCACAGGTCCGAAAAGGAACTGCATCACGGCGAATGTTGTGGAGAGTATGCCACCCCAAATAGCAGCTTGTGAGAGTGTTCCACCACCAAGCTCTTGGATGAGGTCAGGCATAACAGGGATGATCAAACCGATGCCAATAGCATCAATCATTACGGTCAGTAGAATAAAGATAATGGGCAGGCGCATGTTATTTTAACTCTTGAGCACGGGTGGCGAATGCGCGGGCCTCTTGGGGGGCAAGGCCAAGAGCGAGGGCTGGGTTGAACAGGTCTTTAGGTAAGTCGGGATGCGCTTCACGGGCCAATGCCTCCAACGATACGCCTGTGTCTTGGGCAGCACGGCACAGTTCTTTGGTGAGCGCTTGCGCTTGGGGGCGGTGCATGTTGGCTGCCAGTGCAAAGCTGAGCGCCTCGGCATGGATCAGGCCAAGGCCACCGTCCAATGTGGCCGCCATCTTTGCCGTATCTGGCGATATTGATTGTGTAAGTGATTTTGCGTGCTGCAATGCGCTTGCAGAGCTTAGTGCAATTTGCGGCAGGACCATCCACTCAGCGAACCAAGCGGCCCCATCACGTTGATGCAAATGCTGTGTTGCAGGGCTCAGTGCGGCGCGTAGACCTGTTACCTGATACCCCAATGCGTGCAATGCTGAAGGCGCGACAGGGTTTTGCTTTTGCGGCATCGTTGAGGACGCCCCAGCTGCACCAAGACGAACTTCGCCTGTTTCGGTGCCCGTAAGTGCCACCAGCGTCGCCCCCATGCGGGCCAAAGTCGAGACGACCTGCACGAGCCAATCTGCAATGCGTAGAATAGGACCGCGATCAACGTGCCAACTGCGCATTGGATCATTTAGTCCTAGCCCTTTGGCCAATGCTGTGCGGGTTTCCGCAGCCTGAGGTCCAAGCGCGGATGAGGTGCCCGCAGCGCCAGAAAGAGACACAAACAGCGAAGTTTCCCGTAATGCAGGCAAAGCCTGGAGCAAGTCGCACAGGCCATGGCCCCAATCGGCCACCACAGCGCCCCAACTGGTTGGGGTAGCCTGCTGTCCGTAGGTACGCCCAGCCATCGGCGTTTCCGCATGTTGCTTTGCTTGGCTTGCGAGGTTTGCAATAACGTCTCGCAAATCTTGCTCGGCCAAAAGCAGCAATTGACGCAGACGCAGCATCAGGCCGGTATCAATGATATCTTGTGAGGTCGCACCCCAATGTACAAACTGTGCGTGTTCTGGCGCGTTCATTTCGGCACGGAACGCGGCCACAAGGCCCGGAACACTGACTCCATTTTCACCCGTCGCGCGCGCAATGGCACCCGGATCAATCTGAATTTCCATTGTTGCTCGCTGTATCGCTTTGGCGCTGAGTTCTGGAATGATGCCCTGTTCGCCCTGCGCGCGGGCCAATGCGCCCTCGACCAACAGCATTGCCCGCAAAGCGGCGGTGTCCGAGAATAACCTTCCGGCTTCACCTGTCGGAAACAAATGCGCGTAAAGAGGGCTGTCAAAAACGCTGGCTGCCATGGGTCTATCTGCTCCGTCTGTGTTCTTACTTGGTGCCTTGTCGTATCTGTCAGACGTGACCAACGCCAGTCAGGAAATCAGACAGGACCCGGGCGTATTCTTCCGGCTGTTCAACACAAGGCAGGTGGCCGGCACGGCGGATCAGGTGGAATTTTGAACCCGGGATCAGGTCAGTTGTCTCGCGCACCAAATCTGGTGGAGTTGAACCATCTTCGGCACCTGCGATCCCTAAACACGGCAACCGCAAGCCACTGGTGGGGGTGTAGAAATCAGTCCCTGAAATAGCTGCTGAGCAGCCTGTATATCCGTCGCTGTCCTGCTGGACCAGCATGTTGCGCCACAGTTCGATCTGGGGATCGTTGCGGAATTCCTTTGAGAACCAACGCTCCATCACACTATCAGCAAGGCTTTCGATGCCATTTTCGTTTACGGCTGAAATGCGGTCATTCCACATAGTTGCGTTGCCGATTTTGGCAGCTGTATTGCTCAGCACAACGGCGCGGATCATATCGAGCCGTTTGATCGCAAGCCCCTGCGCAATCATGCCCCCAATGCTAAGGCCGACAAACACGCAATTGCGGACCTCTAGGTGATCCAGCAATTTCTCGCAGTCACCAACAAGAGCGCCCATCGAGTAAGGCCCCTTTGGCACAGTAGAAAGGCCGTGACCGCGTTTGTCATAGCGAATGATGCGCAGGCCCTTGGGCAGCAGTGGCAGGATAGGGTCCCACAACCGCATATCCGTTCCAAGAGAGTTGGCAAAAACAACCGGAGCACCATCTGCAGGGCCATCTACGCGGTAGTGTAGACGTACATCGCCAGCATCAAATGACTGCATCATTTCTCTCCTTTGAGCTTGATATGTGCCATAATCTGACCGTGATCCGAGGCCAGCTTATTGTAAGGCGCTTCTGGGTGGCTGCCATCGGTCAGGTGATCGTTGAGGACGCTGAAGTATTCCATCTCACCAATGCCATTTGATGTTTCGGGCAGGAAGTGACGGGACATGTAAATCTGGTCGATACTTTCATACACGCCGCCAAAGGCTGCGGTGAAAACCATGTCGCGCAGTGATTTGCGGGTGAACAGTTTCTCCGCGGGATGCAGACGCACGGTTTCGATATCTTGGGTGATCTGTTTGGCGTCTTTTTCGGAATAACGATCGCCGCGATGTTCTGCGTCATGGCGCAGCATCCACTGGTAATTCTTGAAAGGATGTTCGCCGCTAATAATTTCGGAACTCACGGCATTTTCCGCATCGTTGAAATCGCCTAGCACCATCACCGGGTTGCCGGCTTGTAGTTCCTGTACGATTGCACCGCGTAAAACCCATGCTTCGGCCATGCGGCGCATTGCGGCACGGGCTGATCCCAGCGCACGCCCTACGGCATCGTATTGTGTTAGGTCGCTTTCGGGAGCAGGGCCGCCATCACTGGGCCGCACGAATTCGCCGAGCTTGGATTTGAGATGGCAGTTAAAGACCGTGATCACGTGATCCCCGACAGGAACGCGGACCTTTAGGATAGGTCTGCTGAGGCGACTGATGCGAAAAAAGCCGCCGTCTTCATCGCCATCGGCAAAGGGGATGTCCAATGGCTGGCCTAAATTTTGAATAATTTCAGGTTCACCTACAAACCCAAAGCGGGATAAAACAGCCAAGCCGGGGCGGCGTTGGCCCGGTTCGCCGTCATGCATATTCGGCGCAAATGCTATTTCGGCATCGCGGTAGCTGCCATAGGCCAGTTTATCAAAAATCGCGCGTTTGCGATAACGTTTACTGCCATCAGGCAGTGAGAATTCGTTGTGATCATCGCCGTATTTATCGGCCAGTGTGATCATGTCGCGCAGGCTGTCTTCGTCAAATATCTCTTGGAAACCAACAATATCAGCGTCGAGGGTGACCATCTGATCCGCAAGCCAATCGCGCTTCCACGCGTATTCCTCAGGGGTGTAGGACTGAAACTGGTAGTATTCCTTGTCTGCGCCAATCAGGTTTTTGACGTTAAAGCTTGCGATTGTGAAACGGGTCATAACTGCTCCAATGCGCGGGTGAACATAGCAGGGTCCACGTTGCCGCCAGAAATTGTGACGATAACATCATCGCCTTGGATCTCGTCAGGCCGGTACAAGGCTGCGGCAAGGGCTGCGGCACCGCCGGGTTCAGCAACCAGCTTGAGGCGCAAGAATGCCTGCGCCATTGCGCTCAGCGCTTCGTCTTCGCTGATGACCAGTCCGGGGCCACATAGCCGCTTCATGATCGGAAAGGGGATGACACCGGGTTGTGGTGTGATGATCGCGTCGCAGATATTGCCGGATGAGGCAGCGTTGCTTTCGATCACGCCAGAGCGGAGCGAGCGGGCGACATCTTCAAAACCCTCAGGTTCAGCAGGGCGGACACGTAGGGTGGGCGCATCAGCCTCTAACGCGAGCGCAATACCCGAAGTCAGCCCACCGCCACCGCAACACACAATGACGTCGGCATTGGTGATGCCCATCGCGTTAGCGTCCTGTGCGATTTCCAATCCGGTGGTGCCTTGCCCTGCAATAACCTCTGGTTCGTCAAAGGGTTTTACGAGGGTCAGGCCGCGTTCACGACTGAGGCGGTCACCGATTTCATCACGGTCTTCACCCCCACGTTTGTACAAAACAACTTCAGCTCCATACGCGCGCGTATTGTCAATCTTGAGCTGAGGAGCGTCCGATGGCATGATGATTACCGCGGACGTGCCGTGCATGCGGGCAGCAAGTGCAACGCCTTGGGCATGGTTGCCAGAGGAAAAGGCAATGACGCCGTTGGCGCGGCTAACAGGGTCGAGCGCACTAAGGGCGCTATAGGCCCCGCGGAATTTAAAGCTTCCAGTGTGCTGTAAACACTCGGGCTTTATCCAAACACGGCGGCCTGCGATTTCATCGAGAAAGCCAGAGTTTAGCAGTGGTGTGCGCAGTGCATGGCCGTGAATGCGGGTTGCCGCGGCGCGGATCATTTCGATATTCATTGCATAGCCTCGATCCATTTTTTTAGGGCTGTGACGGCCTCGGGTTCATCTAAAAAGGGTATGTGTCCGCGATCAGGGACGCGTCCCAAGATCATATCCGGGCGACGATTTTGCATCTCGGAAACGGTATCGGCTGACAACAGGTTTGAGTTCAGTCCCCAGACCAGCACCAGCGGCAGCTCCGCCATCGCATCAAAGAACGGCCACAGATCAGGCATCATCTGCTCACCAGCGGCAAGCACTGCGTCACGCAGATGTTTGTCGTAGGTGATGTGCAAACCATCAGCGTCTTGGGTGTAATGTTTGCGCGCTTCTTCCAGCCAGCGGCCTTCAGGCATGTTGGCAAATTCGGGAAAGGCGTGCGCCATCGCGGCTGCGGCGTCTTGATAGGTTTTGGCGGCTGGGTTACGGCCGATGTAGTCTTTGATGAATTCCATACCTTTAGGATCAATCTCGGGCCCAACATCGTTGAGCGCAATACCCAGCAAGCGGTCCTTTGCTCCCATCGCAAGGCCCATGGCATTTAGGCCGCCGCGGGATGTGCCGATGATTGCGACCTTATCCAGACCTAGATGATCCAGCAACTCGGTCACATCGCGGCACTCAACAGGGAGAGTGTAGTTTTTCCAGTTGGGATCAAAATCTGATTTCCCACGTCCACGGTAATCAAGCTTGATCAAACGGTGAGCGCTGAGGTGCGGGGTCACGTAGTCAAAGTCGGCAGTGGTGCGGGTCAATCCAGCAAGGCACAGGATTGGCAGGCCAGTGCCTTCATCCGTGTAATATAGCGATAGCCCGTCCGAGGTGGTGAAATGTGCCATTAGACGCCCGCCAGTGCCGGGATGCCGGTAAGGTCACTTAGCATGTGAGCAGGTTTCCAAGGGAGACGATCCATTGGATCGCCGCCGCGATTCACCCAAGCGGTTGTAAAGCCATAGCCAGTTGCAGCTGCAGCGTCCCATCCGTTGGAGGAAACAAACAAAACCTCGTCCTTGGCACATCCAAATTCCGCACCGACCAGATCATAGACACGCGCATCAGGTTTGAAGATGCCAACGCTTTCTACGGACAGGAGTGCATCCAAGACACCGTTGATGCCTGCGCTATCCACAGCACCATGTAGCATTGCAGGTGAGCCGTTGGAGAGAATACCCGTATTCAATCCAGCGTCCTTCAGGGCCTGAAGCATTGCCGGTACTTCAGAGTAGGCACCCAATTCCCAATACAGTTGCAACAGGCGTTCCCGCAGTGGTGCATCACCGTCATGGCCAGTTTTTTCCAACGCCCAATCAAGGCCTTCTTGTGTTACTTGCCAAAAATCGCAATGGGCATTCGCCACAGCACGCAGCCAGCTGTATTGCAACTGCTTGAGGCGCCAGTGTTCAGCCAGCTGAGGCCAGTCGTCTTTAATGGCGGCGTAGGCTGGTTCGCTTGCTGCTTGGCGTGCGGCAGCGGCCACATCAAATAGAGTGCCATAGGCGTCGAAGATACAAGTGGTAATAGGCATAAGGGCTCCGCGGGATATCGGGTCAATTCACGGTACACTTGCATGGGGCTGTCGTCTGGAAAAGGGCGAAATGGGGGTTGTGGTTTTGTGCAGGGCTTGAAAAGGTATGGCCATCTTTTGGAGCACCCGTGCAGATACACGGCCTCTACCCCTTTTTCCCGATCAGAATGGAGACGAACGATGGCCGAAGTTAAGGCAGGCGACACTGTGCATTTGCACTACACAGGTACACTTTTGGATGGCAGCACCTTTGACAGCTCGGAAGGTCGCGAACCGCTGCAGTTCGTAGTTGGTTCAGGGCAGATCATTCCTGGTCTGGATGTTGCGATCCCCGGTATGAAAGTTGGTGATAAAAAGATCGTGAAAATCGGTGCTGATGATGCATACGGTCAGTCGAACCCTGAAATGCGTCAGGCTGTTCCGCGCGAAGGTATTCCCGCAGACATTCCACTCGAAGTTGGCACGCAATTGCAGATGCAGACACCAGACGGGCAGGCAATGCCTGTGACCGTGGTTGAAGTGGATGAGGCAACCGTAACGCTGGACGCGAACCACGCGCTGGCAGGCAAAGACCTGCAATTTGATATCGAACTGATGAAAATCGACGCGGCATAAGCCCTACTCAAGGGGCGTGGTAGGGCTGCGTCGTTTGAGGCAGCCCTGCGAAATGAAGGCGCTGTCCGAAATATCGGATGGCGAATTTTTTTGAATTGTAGCTCTAAGATGATCGACGATCTGTCGGGGTTACGCTTTTTTGCGCAAACGGATCACAACATCTACTGACGCAATCTCGGCACCCTCAGGTGCATCAGGAAGCTGTGCGATCACCAACTGGTCTGAGGGAGCATCGGTCAGGCGTGCCTCGTCTTCCCAAAAGAAATGCGGGTGGTCATGGGTGTTTGTGTCGAAATAGCTGCGTGATCCGTCAACAGTAACTTCTTGCAACAGACCCGCATCGCAGAACGCGCGCAGGGTGTTGTAAACCGTGGCAAGCGAAACGCTATCGCCGCCATCTTTGGCTGCGTCAAACAGGCTTTCGGCAGTGACATGCCGGTCTTGGCCATCTCCAACCAACAACGAAGCCAATACCACACGCTGACGCGTTGGGCGTAGGCCTGCTGTCGCAAGCCATTTGGTTCCGGTTTCTAGGTGGGTATCAAACATGATCTGCCTCGTTGCCAAGTAGCCCTAATATAGAGCGCGATGCGGGGACATTTCAATTGCAAATGCTTCGGGAATGTATCGACCACATGCAAAACAGGCTGATAGTGCCTATTTGAACAGTGCATTGCAGCGAGTGCTGCGACAATTAGCTCCCCCTTGCAGCTGCGTAAGCCTCGGTGTTAGGTGGAAAACAACATAAAATCGCGCAGGAGATACCCCCATGGCAGACTACCCAACGAGCTTTGACAAAGAAGACTTGCTGAAATGTGCGCGTGGAGAATTATTTGGTGAGGGCAATGCACAGCTGCCCGCGCCGCCCATGCTGATGATGGATCGCATCACCGAAGTTTCCGGCGATGGCGGCGAACACGGCAAAGGTCACATCGTGGCGGAGTTCGACATCACCCCTGAACTTTGGTTCTTTGATTGCCACTTTCCGGGTAACCCGATCATGCCCGGCTGCCTTGGCCTAGATGGCTTGTGGCAGCTGACAGGGTTCAACCTTGGCTGGCGCGGCTGGAAAGGTCGCGGCATGGCCGTTGGCGTTGACGAAGTGAGGCTAAAGGGCATGGTGCGTCCTGACCGCAAAATGCTCACTTATAAAATTGATTTCACCAAAGCGCTCCAAACACGCCGCCTCACCATGGGGGTGGCGAATGGTATCGTCGAGGCAGACGGCGAAGTGATTTACGAGGTCAAAGGACTGAGGGTAGCATTGAGCGAGAGCTAATTCTGTCAATCACAAGATCTGCTGCGTGAAATTGCACAGCCTGCCCACTGCCGTTTGCCTGATAAAGCAAACGGCAGTGTTTTTGTTTAAACTTCCAGTCACGTGGCGTAATTCAGACATGGTACTTGCTGGGCTTTACAACCTGGATGTCTTTCGGAGTGTGGTATCGCTCTTCAGATAAATTTTAAGGAGCATCTTATGAAATTGCAGGTATTGAATGCAGTTGCTTTTAATCTGGTCGTACTAACCATAGTAGCATTTGGGGTTTTTCCAAAACTGGGTGTTGCGGAAGAAACTCCAAAAAATACAGATGTGATTGACGAAAAGTTCTTACAAACTTCCAGTGAAGAATTCACAATCTCAAGTGATGGTTTCATCCTTTCAGGCCCCATCAGATACAAAGGCGATCCAATAGATTACTCTGGGCTTATCAAAGATGATGTCCTTTTCGACCTGTTCAAAGATGTATTGTTGGACTGTAATGAATCCAACGAAATTTGTGATAATGGTTTCTTTCATCAATCTTTGAAAGAGTTTCGGCTGAAGATATTTACGGGCGGAAACATACTGGAACTCTCTGACTTTGATGACATAAGTGTAGCAATTGAGCATTCACTTGATGTCGCTGGATTTCCTGTAATTCCAGAAGGTTCAGAGGAAAAGGCAGACATCATTTTGTACATTGGATCACTCGATTACCTATGGAAGAAATCAAGAGCGAACTCTGATGGAAGAGCGACCAAGGTGATTGAACGGAAAATGGAGGAAACGACTAAGTCCTTTCCATCCAATCTTTTGAGTTCTGAAAAGGAATTTGACGATTCATGTTTCGCCTCAAATGGGAGGAAAGCAGGGCGCGTTGTTTCTCAAATCTATGTACATGCCGACAGTATCAACACGTGTCTTTCGAGAGTGTTTTTGACATCTATCGGGCTGTATTCAACTGACTCAACACTTCCCACGATGACAAGTCGCTTATCAAAATTTAGAAGCTTAACATTTGCAGACTATCTGTTTTCAAAAATGCTCTTTCACAAAGATTTTGAACGCATAAATGGGTATGATGAACTAAGCAGTTTTTGGGATGGAAATGTTTCGAGCATTAGGAATGAAATAAACGCTGAACTGCTTCAAAGGTGATGACCTCCTGATTTAGATGGGCGTTCGGCGTTTAGGATAGCAAAATTCCACCTATCCGTTGAAGTTTCGGCCCCAAATCGGTAACGCTCTCATAGCGGTAAGGTGGGGCGAGTTGCTTGCGCCGTGCTGCGGGCCTGTCCTAAGAAGGGGCAGAGAAGTTTAGGGAGTGCTGCATATGCGCCGCGTCGTCGTCACAGGGTTGGGAATTGTCTCATCCATCGGGAACAATGCAAACGAGGTCAAAGCATCGTTAAAAGCGGGCACCAGCGGTATTGTCGCCTCTGAATCCATGACCGAGCACGGCTTTCGCAGCCGGATTGCTGGTACTCTCAAGATTAAACCGTCCGAGCATATCGACAAGCGCACGTTCCGCTTTATGGGGGATGGCGCGGCCTATGCCTACCTTGCATTAGGTCAAGCGATCGAAGACTCTGGTCTGGGCGAAGAAACTGTATCCAACCCGCGCACAGGTTTGGTTGCTGGGTCTGGTGGGCCGTCAACGTCGGCCATGCTGGCGGCGCATGATGTTGTCAAAAACACTGGTGCGACCAAGCGCATCGGGCCGTTTGCAGTGCCAAAATGCATGAGCTCAACCGTGAGCGCGAACCTGTCCACGGCCTATAAGATCAAAGGCATCAATTACTCCATCACCTCGGCGTGCTCGACCTCACTGCATTGCATCGGCAACGCGGCTGAACAGATCATGATGGGCAAACAGGACGTTATGTTTGCTGGTGGCGGAGAAGAGTTGGATTGGACGCTGTCCTGTTTGTTTGACGCCATGGGCGCGATGAGCAGCAAATATAATGACACACCAGAGCTGGCATCGCGCGCGTTTGACCAAAACCGCGATGGTTTTGTCATCTCCGGTGGCGGCGGTATGGTTGTCCTCGAAGATCTGGAACATGCGCTGGCGCGCGGTGCTAAAATCTACGCCGAAGTCACGGGTTACGCCGCGACGTCAGATGGCCACGATATGGTTGCCCCCAGCGGTGAAGGTGGCGAGCGCGCAATGCGCCTAGCGCTCCAATCCCTGCCAGAAGGCCGCAAGGTCAGCTACATCAACGCGCACGGCACCTCGACGCCTGTTGGTGACGTGGGTGAGATCGAAGCAGTCCGCCGCGTATTTGGCCAAGGCAGCACGCCGCCCGTCAGCTCAACCAAATCCATGACAGGCCACGCGCAGGGTGCTGCGGGTGCATTGGAGGCGATCTTCTGTCTGTTGATGCTGGAAGATGATTTCATCGCACCGTCCATCAACGTGCAGGAACTGGACGATCGTCTGGACCCTGCGGAAATCGCAACGACGCGTGTTGACGGTGCGGGCCTAGACACTGTGATGACCAACTCATTCGGGTTTGGCGGTACAAACGGATCAATGATCCTTTCGAAATATCAAGGTTAGGATCAAGAAAATGACCGGAATGCTGAGCGGAAAACGCGGACTAATTATGGGCGTTGCAAATGAGCGCTCAATCGCATGGGGCATTGCCAAAGCAATGGCAGAGGCGGGCGCTGAACTGGCGTTCACCTATCAGGGCGATGCGTTTGGCACTCGACTCAAGCCGCTTGCTGAGAGCGTCGGCTCTGACTTTATGGTGGATGTGGATGTGACGGATGATGCGTCCTTGGACGCTGCGTTTGACCAGCTGGGCGCGCGGTGGCCGACAATTGATTTTGTGGTTCATGCCATTGCGTTTTCGGACAAATCCGAGCTCACAGGCCGCTTCCTGAACACCAGTCGCGCGAACTTTAAACACTCGATGGATATCTCGGCCTATAGCTTTATCGAGGTGGCGCGCCGTGCGCATCCGATGATGACCGAGAATGGCGGTACTCTGCTGACCCTCACGTATCAAGGCTCCAACAAAGTTGTGCCAAACTATAACGTCATGGGCGTGGCCAAGGCGGCACTGGAAAGCGCTACGCGCTATCTCGCGAATGATCTAGGTCCTGACGGCATCCGCGTTAACGCGATTTCACCTGGTCCGATGAAGACATTGGCAGGGGCCGCTATTGGCGGTGCGCGCAAGACCTACAAGCACACTGATCAAAACGCGCCAATGCGGGCGAACGCCACGCTGGCAGCGGTTGGTGGTACAGCAGTCTATCTAGCGTCCGAAGCAGGTGCCTGTACCACGGGCGAGATCATCCACGTTGACGGCGGCTACCACGTGTTGGGGATGCCGCAGGCTGAAAACCTCTGAAGGGTTTCTCGCTTTTAGAAATAAAGAAGGCGCTGCTGCAAAGCGGCGCTTTTTCTCTCTATACTTGCGTGATGTCAGCGCTGTTGAGCTTTTGCCGGAAACCGGACCTGGCGTTAAGCGAAGCGAAAGACCAGTTTGAGCCCACATCAGCCTCTTTAAAAGCTGTTCGTTGGTGACAAATCTCGGCAGGAGCTCAGGATAGGAAGAGATAGATTTTCAGTTTCTAAAAATTCGACTTTTGACCCCTTCTTGACCCTTGCAAGCAGCAATACAGCATGGGCACTTTGCATAGCCAAGAGAAGTGCTTGAACTTGGTCAATACCGTACGAACTTCTTGATACCTTTTTGTTTGGTCAGTCAATTTCGTAACGGCACATATAATCGACTTCAGCCCGTTCAGGCTGAAAGAACCGACATGCAACAGCCTTGCCATCAACTTCAAACTCTCGAACAATGAACGGTGTTGTCATGTCACCTCTATCCCGCAACTGGGTATTGCATCATTGTTTGATTAAGCGCCATTCGAGTGATCGATGCAATGGCAGCTTTATCCCGCACAGCGGTCGTTGCCACCGAATTGGATCAACGACCGCTGTTGGATAGAGTACCCGTGCTTGTTTCAGCTTTAAGCGATATCCAATGGTGGTAGGGACTTCACCACATCATCTACTGCTTTCATCTGGCCTAGGAATGGTTCCAGCTTGTCCAGCGGTAGGGCGCTTGGGCCATCACAGAGTGCTTCATCAGGATTCGGGTGTGCTTCTAGGAAGAGGCCGGCAATGCCGACTCCCAGACCAGCGCGGCCCAGCTCGGCGACTTGTCCACGGCGACCACCAGATGCGGCACCGCCCGGATCGCGCATTTGCAGCGCGTGGGTGACATCAAAGATGATGGGGGCGTCGTCTGACACATCGCGCATGGTACGAATGCCCAACATATCCACAACCAGATTGTCATAACCAAAGCAGGCTCCACGTTCGCACAGCATGATCTGGTCATTGCCGCATTCACGCAGCTTTTCGACGATGTTTCTCATCTGTGGCGGGCTGATGAACTGGGGTTTCTTGACGTTAATCACGGCGCCAGTTGCTGCAACTGCAGCGATCAGATCAGTCTGGCGTGCAAGGAAGGCGGGCACCTGAAGGATGTCACAGACTTCGGCCACGGGCGCACATTGGGCCTCGGTGTGGATGTCGGTGATGACGGGCACATTGAAGGTACGTTTGATCTCTTGAAATATCTTCAGACCTTCTTCCATGCCCGGACCACGGTAAGAATGCACAGACGAGCGGTTGGCCTTATCAAAGGACGCCTTGAACACGTAAGGGATGCCCAGTTTTGTGGTGACTTCCACATAGGCCTCAACCACCTGCATAGCCATGTCGCGACTTTCGAGAACATTCATGCCCCCGATTAGGGTCATGGGTAGATCATTGCCAAGGGTCAGGTTTGCAACGTTGATATGGGTCATAATGGGATGTCCTTTATTATCTTAGCGGCGGTGTTTGCCACAGCCAGACCTTCATGCCGCCATGGGCGATGGCGGGGCCTTGGGGTTTCCACGGTAGGGCAGTTGCTTTTGCGAGGGAAGGTTCACTGGTGACAAGCGCCACGCGCCAACCCTTAAAGCGGGTTAGCAGGGTTTTGCCAAGTGTGCCGTATAGCGGGTAGAGCAGTTGCTTGTTGCCGATGCGCGCACCGTAGGGTGGGTTAACGATCACAAGGCCGGGAGGGCCTTCGGGCGGGGTAAGCTCACCGGCGGGGCGATTGACGAAATGTGTAAGGTCTTGGACGCCCGCGCGTTCGGCATTGGCCTGAGCCATTCGAATGACACCTGCGTCGCGATCTGATCCATAAAAATGGGCTGGCGCTGTGCGCGTTGGAACATCCTTCATCCGGGCGAATGCGTCGGCATCATAATTAGCAAGCTGCTGAAACGCGAATTCGCGGCTGCGACCGGGCAGCAGGCCGGCGGCGATTTCGGCAGCCTCGATTGGGAAGGTGCCAGAGCCACACATCGGGTCCACCACGGGTTCTTTTCCGGTGTATCCAGCTTGTCGCAACATCAGGGAGGCCAGCGTTTCGCGCATTGGCGCTTTGCCTACAGCCTCTTTGTGGCCGCGCTTGTGCAGGCTTTCTCCGGATGTATCTAGACTGAAGAGCACCTGATTGTCGTCAATGCGGACTTTCAGAATCAACGTTGCCTCTGGATCAAGGGTGAGGCCATGGGTATCCGTCAATGCGGTCTCGACCCTCTGGGCGGCGGCGCGGGCATGGTAAATTTTGGAGGCTTTGGTTGTAACCTGCACGCGCAGTGGGACGTCCGTGCGCAACAGATCGCCAAAGGGAAACTTGCGGCTGCGTTTGTCAAGTTGAGCAAGGTGGAACGCCATGAAGCCACCGATGCGGGCCAGAACACGTGTGGCACCGCGCAATACCAGATTGGCGCGCCAAACATCTGGCCATCCCCCCTGAAGCGTCACGCCGCCCGGTACGGCGACAGCTCCGACAAAGCCACATTCAAGTGCTTCTTCGCACAGCACAGATTCCAGTCCCGGCACGGTCACCAGAAAAATTTCAAAGGGTTGGGGATCATTCATGCGGACGGGTCTAGTGGCTGCGTGCGCCGCCTGCACGTGGTTTTTCGCGTGTGTGGTCAAAATATTGCCGTGATTGCTGGTTAATTGCAGGTATGACATTTTCAGAAACATACCGCGAAGAGCGGCTGATCAATCGTCGCTCCCGTGGGCGCAAGGCCCGTATCTTGGGGCGTATTATCGGATTTGGGCTTAGTGCCTGTCTGCTTGTGGCTCTGCGGACTGACCCGCAACTGCGCGATATGGTACAGGATTTGGCGCTTGCCGTCATCAGCAGTGGCGACGCGCAACATGCAAGCGCTGAAGATGTGCGTAACGATGCAATTCGCGGGCTTGGCTATACGCAAGGTAGTGAGGAGGCGCAGGCGTTGGACCGGTTGGGTATTTCAAGCGAGCGACCTCAAGCAAAGCCAAGCGGAAGCCAGATGCCGCAGAGCCGGATCAAGATAAATCGGCCTGGATCAGGGTGATTTTCGAATTTAGTAATAAAGTCAGCGTTTGTGCGTTCAGATTATTGTTTTGTATTCAGCCGGTTCTGGTCTAGCCACTGACCAAGCTGCTTCAGCAGTTGGGTGAACTGAACGATTTCCTCGGCTCCAATGGTATCAAATACCTTGTACAGATCTGGCCCTATATCTTGGTAGACCTTGCCTAAAAGTTCGCCTGCTGCAGGTTTGGCGCTTACCAGTTTGGCGCGCTTGTCTGTCTTGCTGCTGACGATATCGACCAATCCCATATTTTGAAATTTTGCCATTGTTTTGGTCACGGCGGGTTGTTCGACCTCTACCGCTGCCGCGATGTCTGAAATACGCGCACCGCCTTCCAACCGTTGTCGGGCAACATGGTGCAGGATGCTGAACTGTGCGGGTGTCAGGTCATGTGGTTCTAACAGTATTTGCATTCGGGTGCCGAATAGCTTGCTCACAATTGACAACCAAGTCGAGCATTCCGCGATCACTGGTCCAGTAAGCTGTGCCATTTTTGAATTTCCTGTTGACTTACATTCCATAGAATATAAATACATTCCTAGGAATGCAAGTGGAGAATCGAAAATGCCCCTTAACCTTATTACCCGCATCACAACGTCACCAATCTGGATGCACGTTACTGCCGCAGTCGGATCAATGGCTTTATTTCAGTGGGTTAAGGGAACGTTGGATCGCAGCTATGCAGCTTCAGTGCATCCAGTGGATTACGTGACGGGGCAGACGAGTTTTGATTCGGCAACCATTAAAGGGTATTATGCCGCAATGGAGGAGGCGGGCACGCTGGGGATTTACGTGCGTACGCAGATTATTGATTATGGGTTCATCGTTGCGATGTGCTGTCTTGGTCTGTTCGTGTTCACATTGATTGCGCGACTTGGCAGAGAAGGTAGCGTTGGACGGCGGATCGGTATCTGGGCGGGTTTTTTGGTCTTGTTGGGGGCAATGTGCGATGCCATTGAAAATGGCTGGTCGTTTGTCATGCTCGCAAACCCAACAGATTTTGCGGATTGGCTTGCGTTCCCGTACTCAGGTTTTGCCAGCGTCAAATTTGCGCTGATCGCATTGGCTATGTTGCTGGTAGTGATCAGTTTGATGACAAGTATTGTTGGCCGGCTGATCAAAAAGGCCAATATTGGCTAATGACTGCGCAGAATTTTATAGAGTGCCAGTGCAAGCTGGGCGTTCTATTAAAACGGTCTCAGTTATTCAGAACCATTGCCCCGGCTCCATCAAGCCCAAATCAAGCAATTGACGGGAATGCCATTCAAACGGGGCAGAGTTGTGCCATTTGAACGTGTCGATATCATATCTACTACCGGGGTTCGCCTTGAGTGCCTTTGCTGTGCGAAAAGAGCAGACCGTGGCAGTGATGTTGTGATGCCATGGGCAGGCATAGGTATTATATTCTTCGTCCGAGAACGTGTGATCGTCGCGCAGGGTTAACCCGGGTGTGGCACGAAACAGGGCGATGCGATCAATTTTGCGGCGTGCAGCTGGTACATGTTCCTCGTAACGCCAGCGTAGGCCGCCAAAAAAATCAAGCTGCCTTTCCTTTGGATGACCATCGTTCAACGGGTCAGGCCGCGCCAATGCGTAATACCCTGAACGGTCAAGATGGGCGCGTTCCAAGGAAACAGCCTGTGGGTGAGTTTCTAAATCATCGGCGTAAAGATCAATGATGTACGTCAGCATGGAATCGCGGCGTTCTTCTGTGTGAAAGGCAATCATCTCGGTAATCGAACGCGTTTCACAGAAGGGGAAGAACAGATACTCAGCATTGTAGCAATAATATATCCACTGTCCGGGAGCTGCTTTGATGAGCGCATTGACTGCTTTCTCAGTCGCACCTTCAAGGGACATCTCATAGTCGATCCGATGTGCAGTTTCCTGCAGGTCGCGCGGCAGTGAGAACCCAGTAGGCATCAGGGCCAACACCATTTCAAAACCTGATTGCAGGTGATGGCGCAGGGTTGTGTCAACTTCTACGTCGTCTTCGACCATCACAATGGCAATCGGCCCTTTGGCAAGGGCCGCCCCTTGTTGGGTGATGAACTGTTCTAAAGAAGAGTAACGCATAAAATACTATGGTATCCGGATCGGTAATATACAAGTTGCGCACAGAATCGGTTAATTCAGCGTGCATTGCAAGATGCCGCGCACGCTGATAGTTCGCGCGTCATCCAATCTAACCGATTATTCGTAGGCGCACATCATGTCCGAGACCAAAAACGACACACCCAAAAAGCTCTTTATCAAGACCTATGGCTGTCAGATGAACGTCTATGACAGTGAGCGCATGGCCGAAAGCCTTGAAGGGTATGTGCAGACGGATACCGCAGAAGATGCGGATATGATCCTGCTCAATACCTGTCACATCCGCGAAAAGGCGGCTGAAAAGGTGTATTCGGAATTGGGCCGCATGAAACCTCTCAAGGAGCTGAACCCTGACCTCAAGATCGGGGTGACTGGATGTGTGGCGCAGGCGGAGGGTGCAGAAATTATGCGCCGTCAACCTGCTGTTGATCTGGTTGTGGGGCCACAGTCCTACCACCGTTTGCCCCAGATGGAGGCGCGGATCCGTGAAGGGAAAACGGCGCTAGACACTGATTTTCCTGAAGAGGACAAGTTTGCCCACCTGAAGGGGCGGGGCGGTAAGGCGCGCCGTGCTCCGGCGGCGTTTTTAACGGTTCAAGAAGGTTGCGATAAATTCTGTGCGTTCTGTGTTGTGCCCTATACTCGGGGTGCCGAGGTGTCGCGCCCTGCGGACCGCGTTGTTCTTGAGGCTCAAGAATTGGTAGAGCGGGGCGTGCGCGAGGTTACTTTGTTGGGGCAGAACGTTAACGCCTATCATGGTGGCATGACACTGGCGCAACTGGTTCGCGCCCTGAGCAAAATTGATGGCCTAGAACGTATTCGGTATACTACCTCGCATCCCAACGACATGGATGACGACCTGATTGCAGCCCATGCAGATACTGACAAACTGATGCCATATCTGCATTTGCCTGTTCAGTCCGGATCAGACCGTATTCTTAAGCGTATGAACCGGAGCCATACCGCCGAAAGCTACCTGCGCCTTATCGAGCGCATCCGTGAGGTCCGTCCTGACATTATGATGTCCGGCGATTTCATCGTGGGCTTCCCTGAAGAAACAGAAGAAGATTTTCAGGCGACAATGGATTTGGTTGAGCAGGTCAACTACGGCTATGCCTACAGCTTCAAATATTCCACCCGTCCCGGAACGCCGGCGGCTACGCGTTCGCAGGTTGATCCTGCCGAAGCAGACGAACGCTTGCAGCGTTTGCAAGCCCTGATTACGCGCCAGCAGCGTGCCATTCAGGAAAGTATGGTAGGTCGGGATTTGTCGGTATTGGTCGAAAAGGTCGGTCGCCAAGATGGCCAAATGTTGGGCAAATCCGAATACCTCCATGCGGTACACATTGAAAATGCGGCGGCTCAGATTGGTGATATTGTCCCTGTGCGGATCACGCGCGCGATGACAAACTCGCTGACTGCGCAACAGATTTAGGCTTTCGGCCAACTAAAAATAGGTTGAGTCGTATCGATATTGGTGGATTTGCCCCATTTTGGGGATGATTTACTTAACGGAATGCGCAATAGAAACCATATTCCACCCGAATTTGCGGTTTTCGGCAATGTACCCACCATATGTGGCACATAGTTCTTTCCTAGTCCCTTTGTTTTGCCTAAGGTATTTGAATATGGAGCTTTCTGGGGCGCGGTGCGTTCTAAGTACGCTTCGGGGGAACAGAAAGAGGAAAAGAGCTGTGGTGAACACACTTTTCAAAACACTTCGGTTGACAGCAGGGGCGGCAATGGTAGCTGCACTTGCTCTGCAAGGCGCCGCCGTGAGTGCGCAAACAAAAAGCCAGACTGGCCGTGATAAGGGCCAGTATATTCCAACCATCTGGGTCGACCCTGATGGGTGCGAACACTGGGTGATGGATGATGGTGTTGAAGGTTACATGACACCGCACACCAACCGTCAGGGTATTCCCGTTTGCCGTCGCGGAAATGTTTGTGGCGTGATGCAAAGCGACCAGTTCTTTGCAACAAACAGCGCGCGCGTTTCCAAAAGCGGGCAGCAACGGTTGAACGAATTCTTCAAGTCGGCCACTGCAACCAGTTTTATCATCACAGGTCACACAGATAGCCGTGCCTCTGACGCGTATAACATGCGCCTGTCATTGAACCGCGCTAATTCGGTTGCCAAAGTTGCCAAAGCATCGGGCGCACGCATCGCTGATGTGCGCGGATATGGTGAGCGTCAGCCCGCCGCGTCCAATGGCTCCGCTTCTGGCATGGCAAAGAACCGCCGCGTCGAAATCATCTGTGTTCGCTGAGGGGACCAAGCATATGAATATTCTTAAAATCACAGCGCTTGTCGGATTGGCAACTTTGGTGTCAGCATGTGAAGACTTTCAGCTTCGTGCAAATGGCCCTGATAAATCGGTTGATGGGGGCATTGATAAAAAGCATCTGAGCCAACTTGAAGCCGGTATTTGGGTTGATCCGAACGGGTGTGACCACTGGATCATCGATGACGGTGTCGAAGGATACCTCTCTGCGCGGCTCGACAAATATGGTAAACCTGTATGTTCAGGCGTGGCTCCGCCTACCCATACTGTTGGTGATTTCAAAAAAGGCGCAACAAGCATCATCGGCGACCCGATCTGATTTGTTGCATCTGACACGAAATAATAAGGGGCCGCGTGCATTGCACTGCGGCCCTTTTTCGTTTGGGCACTGGCATTGCCGTACATCACGTCTTATCTCATTTATCTGAACGCCTGAAAGGAACCGCTCTTGTCTCAATCTGATACGCTCACGCCTGAAACGGGTCCGCCCGGTCCTGTGCTTGATTTTTCCGATAACCGTCTGCTGATCGACCTTTGTGGGCCTTTTGATCAACATTTGGCGTTGGTCGAAAAGGCGTTGGAGATTCAGATCATACGCCGAGGTAATTTCTTGACCCTACTGGGAGAGCCACAGGCGACTGAGCGTGCTGCCCAAGTTTTGCAAACACTTTATGCGCGTCTTGAAGGCGGACGCAGTGTTGAGCCTGCAGATGTAGAGATGGTTTTGCGTATGGGTGCCTCGGCGGAAGATACGGGCGTGCGTGACGGTGATCAGATCGAAATGCCGATCAGCGGTGGGATAGAAATCCAAACTCGTAAAAAGCGGGTTGAGCCGCGCACAAAAGCCCAAAAAGCGTATGTTGAAGCACTGTTTAACAATGAGCTGGCCTTTGGCATTGGCCCTGCTGGTACAGGCAAAACCTATCTGGCGGTCGCTGTTGGTGTGTCGATGTTTCTCTCTGGCAAGGTCGATAAGATCATCCTCAGCCGTCCGGCAGTTGAGGCAGGTGAAAAGCTTGGCTTTTTGCCCGGTACGCAAGACGAAAAAGTCGATCCTTACATGCAACCTCTGTATGATGCGTTGAATGATTTCTTACCCGGCAAACAACTTGCCAAGTTGCGCGAAGAAAAGACGATCGAGATTGCACCGCTTGCCTTTATGCGGGGTCGTACGCTGTCCAATGCGTTTGTAGTGCTGGATGAGGCGCAAAACGCCACGGCGATGCAGATGAAGATGTTCCTTACGCGCTTAGGCGAGGGATCGCGGATGGTGATTACGGGAGACCGCACCCAAATCGATTTGCCGCGCGGGCAAGCCTCGGGCTTGGCGGATGCGGAACGTCTATTGAACCGTATTCCCAAGATTAGCTTTAGCTATTTTACCTCCAAGGATGTTGTGCGCCACCCGTTGGTCGCTGCGATCATTGAGGCCTATGAGGCCGAGGCCGAGCGCGCCGTGAAGCGCGACGGTTAGGCACTTGGACACGCTTGATATTTTGATTGAGGCACCTGTCTGGGATGAGGCTATGCTTGCGCCTTTGGCACAGCGCGCCGTGATTGCCACACTGGAGCACATGGCGTTGGTTCCTGATGAGTGTGAGGTCGCGTTGCTGGCTTGCGATGATGCACGGATTGCGGTCCTCAACGAAGAGTTCCGTGATAAGCCAACTCCAACCAATGTGTTGAGTTGGCCCGCACAACCGCTTGCGCCGCCTGCGGAAGGGCAAGCGCCTCCTGCGCCGCAAGTCGGCTTTGACGGGATGCTAGAACTTGGTGATATCGCGCTAAGCTATAACACTTGCGCACGCGAGGCGGCCGAATCATCCAAGCCGATTGAGGATCACATAACCCACCTCATCATTCACGGAGTGTTGCATTTAATGGGGTATGACCACCTAACAGAGGGCGATGCATCGCTTATGGAGGGAATTGAGGTCGATATTCTTGGCAATCTGGGGTTAGATAACCCATATTATGACGATAACACGATTACAGGTGACCAATGAGGTCGCCGCTTCCAGAGACAGGACCCAATGGGCGACACTGACGGATCTTCTATCGCTGCGCAAAGCGCGCAGGATCACCCCCCTTCCAATGACATATCCCAGCAGGGCGAAACCCACACGGGCCGAAGCGGCTTTTTCAGCCGTGTAATCGGCGCGCTTAGCCCTTCTGATGTTGTAGATGACAAGCAACCGATTGCCGCGAACAACGAGCGTGGCACAACAGGCATGGGCAATCTACGCCGAATGCGTGTGGACGATGTGATGATCCCCAAGGCGGATATTGTCGCGGTCAGTCAGACGTCGACGATGGATGAATTGGTTGCAGTCTTCAAAGAAAGCGGCCTGACCCGATTGCCTGTCTATGACGGGACGCTTGATACACCAATCGGTTTGGCACACCTGAAAGATCTGGCTTTGCAGTTTGGATTCAATGGAAAACCCAAGAATTTCGATTTATCAGAACTGGTGCGCCCGCTGGTCTACGTGCCACCTTCCATGACCATTGGTGTGCTGCTGAGCAAAATGCAGGCAGAGCGTCGGCACATGGCGCTGGTTATTGATGAGTACGGCGGCGTTGACGGATTGGTCACGATTGAGGACCTGATTGAACAGGTTATCGGTCAGATCGAAGACGAACACGACATTGATGAAGGTATCTATTGGTCCGAAGAGAAACCCGGCCAATATCTTGCGCTGGCCAAAACGCCGCTGTCCGACTTTGAAGAAGAAGTAGGTCTGTCGCTGACCGAACATGACGATGTGGACGAAGAAGATATCGACACATTGGGTGGTCTGGTCTTTATGCTTTCGGGTCGTGTGCCTGCGCGCGGCGAAGTTGTTGTGCACCCGGATGGCCCGGAATTTGAAGTGATGGATGCCGATCCGCGCCGCATCAAACGGCTGCGTGTTCGGATGAACGGCTCTCCAACGGGATGAACGGGCGTCGTAAGTGGGTTGTGTTGCCAGCTTTGAGCGGCGCAATTGCGGCTCTCGGGCAAGCCCCATTTAATCTACCCGCGATGATGCTTGCTGGATTGGCGCTGGTTGCGTTCCTGATAGCTGAGCGTAAGCCGACGCCGGCACAAGCGGCGGTGATGGGATGGGCATTTGGTTTTGGCTATTTTCTGATCTCGCTTCACTGGATTGTCTCACCCTTTTTGGTCGATGCCGCGCGGCACGGTTGGATGGCACCCTTTGCCGTTGTGCTGATGGCCGCAGGTGGCGGGCTGTTTTGGATGATGGCATTTTGGGCTGCGCGTAGGTTGGGATCACATGTGGCATGGCTGATCCTCACGTTGCCAGGGTTCGAGCTGTTGCGCGCCTATATTTTCACTGGATTTCCTTGGGCCGCGCCTGCGCAAAGCACTGTTGATAGCCTGTTGGGGCAGGGGCTGGCAGTGATCGGGCCGCACGGGGTGAATGTAGGAGTTGTTGCAATTGCCGTTGCAATTTCACAGCTGAAACCACGAGGACGTTTTCTGGGGACAGCTTTGGCAGTTGGAATGGCGCTTCCGATGGTTCTGCCATTTGTGCCAAAGGATGCAGAACTGACGGATCATGTTATCCGGCTTGTTCAGCCAAACGCACCGCAGGATCAAAAATGGGATCCTGAGAAGATTCCCATTTTTTATGACCGCCAGCTTCGATTCACGAGTGCTCTACCCACTGAAGGGATGCAACCGCCTGCACTGATCATCTGGCCCGAAACGGCCATTCCGTGGACACTTAACCGCAGCGGCGCAATCCTTGAAGAGATCAGTGCTGCTGCTGGTGGTAGGCCCGTTGTGTTGGGCGCACAGCGCAGCGAAGAGGGGCGCTACTATAACGCCTTAGCAGCGCTTGGCCCGTTGGGGAAGGTGACCCAAATATATGATAAACATCATCTTGTGCCATTCGGCGAATATGTCCCCTTAGGGGATTTCGCGGCGCGCTTTGGTTTTTACGGAATGGCCCCCCAGCACGGTGCAGGGTTCAGCAGCGGGGATGGGGCGCAGTTAATGGATCTGGGGCCGCTTGGGCGTGCCTTGCCGCTCATTTGTTATGAGGCAGTATTTGCCCATGACGTGAACGCAGCACCCGAACGGCCAAATTTCATCATTCACGCCACCAATGACGCATGGTTTGGCACTTATGCAGGTCCGCAACAACATTTGGCCCAAGCCCGCATGCGGGCTATTGAGCAGGGACTGCCCATTGCCCGCGCTGCGAATACGGGCATCACAGCCATGATCGGACCGCGCGGACAAGTCATTGATAGCATTGGTTTGGGTGTGGCTGGCTTCATTGATGTTCGGTTACCTTTGCCACGCACACAAACAATCTATAGCCGCACGGGGGATCTGCCTTTGGCCATTTTAATGATTCTGTTCATGGGTTTTGGGGTGTTGCGAGCTGTGGCCAGACAGCGCACGCAGCCTGAATAGAGATTGACCCGAAGCGTCCAGAAGCCTAATTCGGTTTGAACGCACCACAACGGCTTCCTGGCGTGGCGCAGATTTTTATTGGAGCACGTACATGTCCCGCAAATCTTACATCTTTACTTCGGAATCTGTTTCTGAGGGTCATCCAGACAAAGTCTGTGACCGCATCAGTGATGCTGTTCTGGATGCATTTATCGCTGAAGAACCCGAAGCGCGTGTTGCAGCAGAAACCTTTGCAACCACAAATCGCGTGGTGATTGGTGGCGAGGTTGGCCTGTCAGATAGCGCTAAGTTGCACGACTATATGGGGCGTATTGAAGACATCGCGCGCAACTGCATCAAAGATATCGGCTATGAGCAGGATAAATTCCATCATGAGACAGTCGAAATTACAAACCTGCTGCATGAACAATCTGCCCATATCGCACAGGGTGTAGATGCCGATACGGATAAGGACGAAGGTGCCGGTGATCAGGGCATTATGTTTGGTTATGCGACGGATGAAACCAAAGAGTTGATGCCAGCGCCGGTTCATTATGCGCACGCCATACTGCGCCGTCTTGCTGAGGTGCGCAAAGACGGGACCGAACCAACGCTGCGCCCAGATGCAAAATCCCAGCTTTCCGTGCGCTATGAAGACGGAAAACCAGTCGGCGTGAGCTCGATTGTGCTCAGCACGCAGCACGCGCACGAAAGCCAGACCAGCGCAGATATCCGTGACATTGTTGAGCCCTACATCCGCGAAGTTCTGCCAGAAGGCTGGATTTCAAATGAAACGGAATGGTGGGTGAACCCGACAGGTACGTTTGTAATTGGTGGTCCTGACGGTGACGCAGGGCTTACAGGCCGCAAGATTATCGTAGACACATATGGCGGCGCAGCGCCGCATGGTGGTGGCGCGTTCTCGGGCAAAGACCCGACAAAGGTTGACCGTTCTGCTGCATACGTCGCGCGCTATCTAGCTAAAAATGTTGTTGCGGCTGGCATGGCTTCCAAGTGCACGATTCAGCTGAGCTATGCCATCGGGGTGAGTAAACCACTATCAATCTACTGCGACACGTTTGGCACAGGTGAAGTAGACCCTGAAGCAATTGAAAAGGCTATTGGTCAAGTCATTGATCTAACGCCACGCGGCATCCGGAAACATCTGGAACTCAACAAGCCGATCTACCAGCGTACAGCAGCCTACGGCCACTTTGGCCGCGCACCCGAAGCTGACGGCGGCTTTAGCTGGGAACGCACTGATCTGGTTGATGCGTTAAAGGCTGCCGTTTAGGGCCTAACATCTAATCGGGACGACGACGAAAGATTGAAGGCGGTTTGGCTTGTTTGAGTGCAGGCCTGCCGCGCGTGGCTGTCGGTACGCGTGCGTTAATACGCATTTGTGCAAGCTGGCTATTCTCACGTTGGCCTGCAATAGTTGGTTCAGTGTGAGTGAAAGTACTGCCGAGGTGGTCTAGATCATCAAGAAATGCCCAAAGCCTGCGCAGTGACCCATTCACTTTTTCCACACGTTCTGCGGCGTCCTGCGGATTGCTGAGGTCAATGTCGCGCATTTGGCGCATGATCCGGCTGACAATGGGTTTGATGTCTTGTGCACATTCACGCGAAAAGCTCTGAAGTGTCTCATGCATTTGAGGTCGCCCGGCAGATCTGCCGGCCAAATTTTTGGCCAATTGGGCCTTTTGCAATGCAGTGATGGCGGCGCGGGCTAGTGTTTCTTGTGACAGCTCGTCTTTGGTCAGGCAGTCACTGAAACCCAATTTAAGTGCCTGAAACGCAATATCGGTTTGTTCTGTACCCGTGATCATCACTGCTGCTGCACCACTATTTACGTGATCCGCGCGAATTTCCTCAACACCTTGTAATCCTGTGCCGTCAGTTAAGTGATAGTCCAGCATTACCAGATCAAACCGCTCTTTTTTTAGTTTGTCGCGCATGGCAGCCAGCGTATCGGCCTCAACGACTTGTGTGGTAAAATCAAAGGCGCGGCACATGCGGTTTAGCCGAGCGCGGTCAAACCGCTGGTCATCTACAATGAGGATGCTGGCAAATTCCGGTGCGCTGGCGGCTTGTTGTTCTTTGGAGAGATGGAGCTGGGTTTGAAAACTCATCGGGTGCCTTTAACTAGGGGTGCGTCCTGATGTTCTACGACACTGTGTATTAACGGGGCGTATCCGGCGAAGGCATTGCAGCGCCCTGCCAATCTCGTTACATCCGCGGGCATGAATACACCTGTAAAACCCCGCCGTAACTTTTATGGCCGCCTCAAGGGCCACAATCTCAAGCAGTCCCAGAAGGATTATCTTGATGAAGACCTTGCTGCGTTGTCACCAGGGCTGGTGGATTGGGATGCCAATCCGCAGCGGGAAATGCTGGATACAAAGGCGATGTTTGACGGCAAGCCGATTTGGCTTGAGGTTGGGTTTGGTGGCGGAGAGCATATGGTGCATCAGGCAGCGTCCAACCCTGATACGGGGATCATTGGATGCGAACCCTATATCAACGGTGTCGCGATGCTACTGGGTAAGATTCGACGTGAAGGTGTGGATAACGTTAAAGTACATCCCGGAGATGCGCGCGACATTTTTGATATTCTGCCTGAACAGAGCATTTCACGGGCTTTCCTGTTGTATCCCGACCCTTGGCCAAAGACGCGCCATCATCGCCGTCGTTTTGTCACCGAGGAACATTTGGTGCCTTTGCACCACGTCCTTAAGAAGGGCGCGATCTTCCGGGTGGCGACAGACATCGAAGACTACGTGCGCCAGACTTTGGAAGAAGTGCCGCGTTACGGTTTTGAATGGTTGGCTGAAAGCCCGCAAGACTGGCGTAAGCCGTGGGATGATTGGTATTCTACACGCTATGAGCAGAAGGCGCTCCGTGAGGGACGTGTCCCGCATTATCTGACATTCCGCCGCGTCTAACAAACGGACAAAACCTATATGCCGACGCGTTGATCTGCGGATCATACGCGTTGGGTGAAATTAACAGGGTGGTGTGGACGGTGCAAAGACACTGAGCTAGAACCCTATTAGCTGCAAAATGAGGGCGCTAACATGTCGAGCCACGGTGATCCTATTCCAATGACGTCAACAGCCTGTGGGCCTTTAAGCGGAACAGCCAATGTTCCGGGTGACAAATCGATCTCGCATCGTTCCCTGATCTTGGGCGCAATGTGTGTAGGAGAGACGACAATCACCGGATTGCTAGAGGGGCAGGACGTACTGGACACAGCCGCCGCGATGCGTGCGTTTGGCGCTGAAGTGACAGATCATGGCAGCGGCCGCTGGTCTGTTCAAGGTGTAGGTGTTGGCGGCTTTGCTGAGCCAGATAACGTGATAGATTGCGGCAACTCGGGTACTGGTGTTCGGCTGATTATGGGCGCCATGGCGACCCAGTCGATCACTGCAACCTTTTCGGGGGATGCCAGCCTGAACGGTCGCCCGATGGCGCGGGTTACTGATCCGCTAGCCTTGTTTGGTTGTCAGACCGTCGGTCGCGAGGGTGGGCGTTTGCCCATGACATTGGTTGGTGCACGTGAACCTGTTCCGGTGCGATACGTTGTTCCTGTGCCCTCAGCACAAGTGAAATCGGCTGTCCTATTGGCAGGGCTAAACGCGCCTGGCCAAACTGTGGTTGTTGAGAAAGAAGCTACACGCGATCATACCGAGCGGATGCTCGAAGGATTTGGCGCTGAGATAACCGTACGGGAGACCGATGAGGGCCGTGAAATTACGCTCACTGGTCAACCGGAGCTAAATGCCCAGCATATCGAAGTGCCGCGCGACCCTAGCTCGGCTGCGTTTCCAGTTTGTGCGGCCCTGATTGTACCGGGATCTGATGTTTTAGTGCCGGGTATTGGCTTGAACCCGACACGCGCGGGCTTGTTTACCACTCTGCGGGATATGGGCGCTGATCTGGTCTATGAAAATGAACGCATTGAAGGCGGTGAACCGGTTGCCGACCTGCGCGCGCGTTTCTCGCCGAACATGCACGGTATTGAAGTGCCGCCAGAACGCGCGGCCAGCATGATCGATGAATACCCTGTTCTAAGTGTTGTGGCGTCTTACGCCAGCGGTCAGACCGTGATGCGCGGTGTGCGCGAATTGCGTGTGAAAGAAAGTGACCGGATTGATGCGATGGCCAAAGGTCTGCGGGCCAATGGCATCACAGTTGACGAGGGCGAGGATTGGTGGACCGTGACTGGCGCTGGGCATGGCAATGTTGCGGGCAGCGGGCTATGTGCCAGTCAGCTCGATCACCGCATCGCGATGTCTTTCTTGATCCTTGGTATGGCATCCAATGCACCAGTACGTGTGGATGACGGCGGACCAATCGCGACCTCTTTCCCTATATTTGAGCCGCTGATGACTGAATTAGGCGCAACTGTTACACGTGACTAAAGCTAAATTTACGGAGATGTCATGAGCGACGGATTTACAGTGGCGATCGACGGACCAGCGGCAGCGGGTAAGGGAACTGTTTCCAAGGCTGTGGCGGCGCATTTCGGTTTTGCGCATCTGGACACTGGCCTGCTTTACCGCGCTGTTGGGGCCAAGGTGCTGACAGGCACGGACCCTATCGTAGCTGCGCTTGCTTTGATGCCAGGTGATCTGGAGGATGACAATCTACGCACACCTGAAGTTGCGCAAGCAGCCAGTAAGGTCGCAGTGATAGCGGAAGTACGAGCCGCGCTGGTGGATTTTCAGCGCAGTTTTGCTGCGCGGGCAGGAGGCGCTGTTTTGGATGGTCGTGATATCGGTACGGTGATTTGCCCACATGCCAATGTAAAGCTGTTTGTAACCGCCAGTGCAGAAGTACGGGCACAACGTCGTTTTGCCGAACTATCGGCAAAAGGGAACACTGACAGTTTTGAGCAGGTGCTTTCGGATGTAAGGGCCCGCGATACACGCGACATGGAGCGCGCGGAGGCACCATTGCGCCCTGCAGATGATGCAACTGTGATTGATACGTCTCGCTTGACGATAGATCAGGCTGTAGCTGCTGCAGTCGCCGCGGTTACTGCAATACGGACAGACCCGTAGCCTGCTCGCGCAGCGCGGTAGATAATTTGGAGACGGGTATGGCTACGGTTAAAAAGCAGATCATTTGTATCAACTGGGGCACTAAGTATGGCCCGCCCTATATCAACCGCCTTTATGCGATGTGCGCGCGCAACATCACGGGCGAGTTCACAATGACTTGCTTTACAGACAGCCGCGAAGGGGTTCGTCCCGAGGTGATCTGTCAAGATTTGCCACATAGCGATATCGTGATGCCAAAATCGAAAGGCATTTGGCCAAAGTCGAGACTGTGGAACGAGACGCTGGATGGCGTTGAGGGGCCAGTGTTGTTTCTGGATCTCGATCTTGTCATCACTGGAAACCTTGATGGATTTTTTGAACACGGCGATCCAGAGGATGTGATCCTTGCCCACAACCCGACAACACCGTTTGAAAAGCTGGGTCAAACCTCGATTTTCCGCTTTCCCGTTGGAAAACTGGCACCGCTGTTAGAGATTTTTCGCGCTGACCCGCAGGGGATTGCAGATCAATATACGTTTGAGCAGCGCTTTGTTACGCGCAATGCGCCGGGTGGCATAAAATTTTGGCCCAAACCGTGGGTCCGTCACTTTCGCACACAGTGCGTTCCGCTGTTTCCGCTCAATTACTTTATCGCGCCAAAGCTGCCGGCCGATGCGCGTGTGGTTATTTTCCCTGCGACGCCCAACCCGCCGGATGCAATTTTGGGGCGTTGGGTGCCAGAAGAGGGCAACCGTACACGCGGCGAACATCTGATGCGCGCCATTCGTGGGCCGCGCCACTTCAAAAAGCGGTTCCGCCATTTGCGCCGTTTTATGCTGCCGACCCTTTGGATCAAAGACCACTGGCGCGAATGACGCGTGGGCGTTTAGCCCGCTTAGACCTTAACTTGATTGTGCTGAAAGGTATCTCACCAAAGGGTGTATCGCCTTTTTGCGCCCAGTTGCTAAGCTCTCCTTAACTCAAGGAGGCTCCACTATGATCCGTGCTCTGACCTTTGCTTTAATGCTGGGCCCTATGTCCCTCACGGCGCAGCAGACAGTTCCGGTTGAACCTGAACAGCAGTTGGAGATCGAGGCCGAAGGCCCCATGACGTTGGAGCGTCTTGCAGGAATTGTGCAGGCGATTGACGGGGACGTGATTGCACAGGGCCCGACACTGCAGTTTTCTATTGATGGTATCCCAGTAATAATTGTGGCGGATGCAGAGGCCGATCGAATGCGCGCAATGGTGCCGATCGCCAGCTCCGATGGGCTGAGTCAAGATGATTTGCTGCGTATGATGCAGGCCAATTTTGATACAGCGCTTGATGCGCGCTATGCGGTGGCCAATGGGCGGTTGTGGGGCGTGTTTATTCACCCACTATCCCCCCTAAAACAGGATCAGTTGATCAGCGGATTAGTGCAGACCATCAATGTCGCGCGCACGTATGGTCAGACCTATTCCGGTGGTGCACATGTATTTGGTGGCGGGGATTCTAATGGTCTCTACCAGGATCTCTTTGAAGAGCTAAAGAAGAAAGGTGAGGCGCTGTGATTTCGACCGCGATGATCCGCCCGTGGTTGTGTTGATCCGGTAACAGCGGGCGTTAGGTACCAGCAACAGACCAACACAAACCCAGGATTAGGTGCGTAGGTAGGACGGAACAGCCGTATTGGCATTGAAACCTGGGATGTCTAGAGCATTCAGGTTATCTAGGGCCTGATCCAATTTGTCAGATGCGCGCTCAAGTTCTGCTTCGGCCTCTTCGTCGGTAAGGAATAGGTTCGAAGTTGTGGTGGTTGTTGTTCCCTGACCAGCTGACGTGTTGGTTTGTGTTTCGATTGCCGGTGTGGTTGCTGTCTGCCCTTGGTTTGCCGCAGTCGCTGAGGATGCTTGAGGTACTTCACCTATCAAGGGAGACAATCCGGTTGTCTGTGACAAGGGGCCGCCATCATGTTCGTCTTGTGATGCCCAGTAAAAGTTGGTGCTGATCTGAGGGTCATCGTTAATGAAATTTTTGATGGTTTGAGACGTTGGAACTGCGTCATCATCAACACCGTCAATGTCGAGACTGGATGTGCCCAAATGAATTTCTGCGATGAGTTGTGTTTCACTATCGGTCGCGCCGTCACCGGAAAGAATTAGGTCAATTTCGGAAGCGTCCAGTTCAGGAACGTCCAGTGAGGTCTCGATGACGTAGATTGTACGTGTTGTTTCAGTCAAATTTCCGTCTTCGTCAGATGTTTCCACTTCATTGGTGATCAAGTGTGCAAAGCCATGAATGTTTGAGAACTCTATGCGGAGTGTGTCCTCGGGGTTTGATAGATCAATCTGGGCGACGTGGGTGCCAACATGTGACTGGTCAACATTGAGGATGATACCCTTGCTGCTTTCGAACTCCTTGGTAATCAAGGTGTCCGAAAAGTAGTTTCCATCGGCGTCAATTTTGTCTTCCGTGTCGGAGCTTTCAGTGCTTTCACCTTCAGCGATGTTTGTGTTTAGATATGCAGAGACACGAGCCGTGTGATCGTTTGGGGTCACTGAAAACGTAGTATCGGTATGGTAACCCAGATCGACGGTGTGATCGCCATTTGGCGCTTCTAAAAGGTATGTTCGGTCTTGATCGTCGCCTGCTTCTGGACCGTCGGTTAGTACCAGATCGTCGGGGATTTCGACTTGATCCAGAGTGGCTACTGATACCATTTCATCAAGAGTCAAAATCGGGGGTGTCACGATGGGCGGTGCAGTGAATGGGCTAGGGGCGGTAATGGTCTGGTCTTCAGTCTCCAGAGTGACCGCATCTTCCTCGATAACAATATCTTCAGGTGTCTGAGTTTCACCTTCAACCACAACGTCTACCGCCTCAGTTCCGATTTCGGATTCTGTTTCAAGTTGCTCGTCATTGTTTGTTTCGACGGGCTCTCCCTCATCGGAACCGCCTCCACTCATTAAGCCTGCCATACCCAATGAAGCCAATGCCATTATTCCAAATGCGAACATACTTCTAATCCCTAAATCTTGTGACGTGGTTAAGCGTCACCAAAAACAATTTTATGTGTATTGGAGGTTGTTTGGGGCTTCAGTGAGGCGAATGAAGGCAACAATAGGGAGAGTTTCGGGTTATTGTTGCGTGAAAAATTCAAACAAGTTCAACTTGAGCGGGAGGGTTGGCTGCGGCCAATTCACTTGCGTATGGCGTTGCTTTGGCCTATATGCGCCCTTGTCTAAGGGGCGAATCCTGTTGCCGGACGTAGTAATTTGGGCGGGGTCGGATTGTTCCGGCCCTCTTTCATTATTTCAACCGGTTCTTTTTCCCGAGGTCCAATTTTCACCCAAGACCGGCGGAGACAACCGCACGGCCAGATACAACACACCAAAGGATACTATACGCTACATGGCGAATATGATGGACGAGTTTGAAGCACTCTTGAACGAAAGCTTCGAAATGGACACGCCCGAAGAGGGTTCTGTTGTCAAAGGTAAGGTTATCGCAATTGAAGCGGGCCAAGCCATTATCGACGTTGGCTACAAGATGGAAGGCCGCGTTGAGCTTAAAGAATTTGCCGATCCCGGCGAAGCTCCCAAAATTGCTGTCGGCGACGAAGTCGAAGTGTTCCTGCGTCAGGTAGAGAACTCACGCGGCGAAGCGGTTATCTCTCGTGAGATGGCGCGCCGTGAAGAAGCATGGGATCGTCTGGAGAAAGCCTACGCAGCAGAAGAGCGCGTCGAAGGCGCAATCTTTGGTCGTGTTAAAGGTGGCTTTACTGTTGATCTGGGCGGCGCTGTTGCGTTCTTGCCGGGTTCTCAGGTCGATGTGCGCCCCGTGCGCGATGCTGGCCCATTGATGGGTCTTAAGCAGCCATTCCAGGTTCTGAAAATGGACCGTCGCCGTGGTAACATCGTTGTATCGCGTCGTGCGATCCTCGAAGAATCACGTGCCGAACAGCGTGCCGAAGTTATCGGCAACCTCACCGAAGGCCAGACGGTCGACGGCGTGGTCAAGAACATCACCGAATACGGTGCGTTCGTTGATCTGGGCGGCGTTGACGGCTTGTTGCACGTCACGGACATGGCATGGCGCCGTGTGAACCACCCATCCGAGATCCTCGCCATCGGCGAAACGATCAAGGTTCAGGTGATCAAGATCAACAAAGAGACACACCGTATCTCTTTGGGCATGAAGCAGTTGCAAGAAGATCCATGGGATCTGGTTGCTGCGAAATACCCACTGGAATCCTCACACACTGGCCGCGTGACCAACATCACCGATTACGGTGCCTTTGTAGAGCTGGAGCCAGGCGTAGAAGGTCTTGTGCACGTTTCCGAGATGTCTTGGACCAAGAAAAACGTACACCCAGGCAAAATCGTGTCTACTTCACAAGAAGTCGAAGTCATGGTTCTGGAAATTGACGGTTCCAAGCGTCGCGTTTCCCTTGGTCTCAAGCAGACCATGCGCAACCCATGGGAAGTGTTTGCAGAAACACACCCTGAAGGCACCGAAGTTGAAGGCGAAGTCAAAAACATCACCGAATTCGGTTTGTTTGTTGGCCTGCCAGGCGACATCGACGGCATGGTTCACCTCTCTGACCTGTCATGGGACCAGCGCGGCGAAGAAGCCATTCAGGACTACCGTAAAGGCGACACAGTCGGCGCGGTTGTATCTGAAGTCGACGTTGAGAAGGAGCGTATCTCGCTCTCCATCAAAGGTGTGGGCGGCGACAAGTTCGCAGAAGCGGTTGGCGGCGTGAAGCGTGGCTCCGTGGTGACTGTTGCTGTGACCTCCATCGAAGATGGCGGCATCGAAGTTGAGTATGAAGGTATGAAAGCCTTTATTCGTCGCTCCGACCTGTCCCGTGACCGTGCTGAGCAGCGCCCTGAGCGCTTCTCCGTTGGAGACAAAGTTGATGTACGCATCACAAACGTCGACACCAAAGCACACCGTCTGGGCGTCTCGATCAAAGCGCGTGAAATCGCTGAAGAGAAAGAAGCCGTGGAGCAGTATGGTTCGTCCGATTCAGGTGCGTCACTTGGCGACATCCTTGGTGCGGCGCTGAAGACCAGCGACGACTAAATTTCAGCCGAAAGGTTGTGTGAAAATTGGGAGCCCCGTGCAGTGATGTGCGGGGCTTTTCTTTTTGCGAATCACATTTTTGAATTCTGGTCATGTTTTGGGATGAGCTGCATTTTGCATAGTAAAACAGCCCAGAGTTGCGTTGCCTTGGGGGAAACACTAAGAAATATACAATGAATTGCATCATTTGGTCGGTTCCGTCACTTTCCGGTGAGGGTCTTTCTTCCTATAGTGATGGCATAGAGACGCAAAAAATAGCGCAGGGGAGAATGAAATGATCCGGTCAGAATTGATCCAGAAAATCGCAGACGACAATCCACATCTTTACCAACGGGACGTGGAGCGGATTGTGAATACCATATTCGACGAGATAACGAGCGCGATGGCGCAAGGTGATCGCGTCGAGCTGCGCGGTTTTGGCGCGTTTTCAGTCAAAAAGCGGGATTCACGCGTAGGGCGCAATCCACGCACTGGCGAGACTGTTAATGTCGAAGAGAAACATGTACCGTTTTTCAAAACGGGGAAGTTGCTCCGTGATCGGTTAAACGGGAAAATCTAATGCGCTACGTTCGGTATCTATGTATCGCCATCTTTGCGGTGGCTTTAATTTCTGTTGCTTTGGCAAACAGGGGAATGGTTTCCCTGAAGGTCTTGCCAACAGAGGTTTCAGGCTTGTTTGCCGTGAACCCCTCTATCCAGCTTCCGCTGTTTATTGTGATTCTCGGCAGCGTTCTCGCGGGTCTTTTGATCGGTTTGGTCTGGGAATGGATCCGTGAATACGGTGAGCGCGCAGAAGCTGCCAAACAGGCACGTGAAATGCGTCGCTTGCAGCGCGAGCTGGACAAACTGAAGGCCCAAAAGCACGAGGGCAAAGATGAAGTCTTTGCGCTGCTGGACAGAGCTGGCTAAAAACAGATGCCTTCTGACACTGCAGTCAAGATTTGCGGGCTGCGCGACAGCGCGAACATACGTGCGGCGGCGGAAGCTGGCGCACGGTATGTCGGATTTGTGTTTTTTCCTAAATCTCCACGCCACTTAGAAATTCAAGATGCTGCTTCTTTGGCGGCATCCGTTCCCATGGGCGTTTGCAAGGTTGCACTTACGGTGAATGCCGATGATGCGATGCTGGATGCTCTGACACACGCGGTTCCGTTGGACATGCTCCAGTTGCATGGCTCAGAGAGCCCTGAACGTGTGGCGCAGGTGAAGGCCCGCTTTGGCCTTCCTGTGATGAAAGCTGTTGGTATTGCCGATCGCAGTGATCTCGCCCAGCTTGACCTCTATGCAGGTGTTGCAGACCAGATTTTGGTCGACACCAAAAAACCTAGAGATAGTGATCTGCCCGGTGGTAATGGTCTTACCTTTGATTGGGGGTTGCTGTCGCGTCGAGTCTGGCGTTGTCCTTGGATGTTGGCAGGTGGGCTGACTGTGGAGAATGTAGGCGAAGCTATCCAGCGCACAGGTGCGCGCCAGATTGATCTGTCTTCAGGGGTCGAGAGTGCCCCGGGCGTAAAAGATCCCGATCTGATCCGTGCATTTATTCAAGCCGCACGTGACGCCTGACACGCTGCTTCTTTACCATTGCCTGCAAGGGCGATACTGCTGTGACCAACACAGTATTCGAGAGGCAGACGCGCAATGGAAGATGATCTTTTCAACAGCTTTATGAACGGCCCTGATGAGAATGGCCGTTTTGGTGATTTTGGTGGGCGGTTTGTATCAGAAACCCTTATGCCGCTTATCCTTGAGTTGCAGGCCGAATACGATAAAGCGAAAACAGATGAGACATTCTGGGCCGAGATGGATGATCTGTGGGAACACTATGTTGGCCGCCCCAGCCCGCTGTACCACGCATCGCGTTTGACCGAAGAGTTGGGCGGTGCCAAGATTTACATGAAGCGCGACGAGCTGAACCACACAGGCGCGCACAAGATCAACAACGTGCTGGGCCAGATTATTCTTGCCCGCCGTATGGGTAAAAAGCGGATCATCGCTGAAACTGGTGCAGGCCAGCACGGAGTGGCAACGGCTACTGTGTGTGCAAAGTTTGGACTAAAGTGCGTTGTTTATATGGGCGCGCACGATGTGGAGCGTCAGGCACCAAACGTTTTCCGCATGCGTCTGCTTGGTGCTGAGATCATTCCAGTGACCTCCGGCCGTGGCACCCTAAAGGATGCCATGAACGATGCGTTGCGCGACTGGGTCACAAATGTACGCGATACATTCTACTGCATTGGTACTGTTGCAGGTCCACACCCGTACCCAGCAATGGTGCGTGACTTCCAAAGCATTATCGGTAAAGAAGTGCGCACCCAGATGGAACGTGCAGAAGGTCGCTTGCCGGACACGCTGATCGCCGCCATCGGTGGTGGTTCAAACGCGATGGGCCTGTTCTTCCCGTTTCTGGATGACAAAGAGGTCAACATCATCGGTGTTGAGGCCGGCGGTAAAGGTGTGAACGCCAAGATGGAGCACTGTGCCTCCCTCACTGGCGGTCGCCCAGGTGTTTTGCACGGTAACCGGACTTATTTGCTACAAGATGATGACGGTCAAATCCTTGAGGGGTTCTCGATCTCTGCAGGTCTTGACTATCCGGGCATCGGGCCAGAGCACGCTTGGCTGCATGATATTGGTCGTGCGCAATACGTCTCGATAACGGATGTTGAAGCGTTGGCTGCGTTCCAGAAATGTTGTCAGCTCGAGGGGATCATCCCCGCGCTTGAGCCATCTCATGCGTTGGCACATGTGATTAAGATCGCGCCTGAGCTGCCCAAAGATCACATCATTTGCATGAACATGTGTGGCCGCGGCGACAAAGACATCTTTACCGTTGCACGTGCGTTGGATTTTGAAATGGGCGAATTCGCCTAAACAAACGGGTGGGGGCCATTTGGCCCTTACCGCGTCAACTCCAAGATATCAAAGTCACTCTCATTGATCGGCGCAGGGAACATCAACCGTGCGCGGGTTGGTGATACCCTTTCAAACACTGCCACGTCCGGCGTGATGCTGCCTGTGCCTTCAAAATCGGGTGCCAGATCGTCATAAGATTGTGGCTGCTCGGATGAAACATACCCGACACCCAAATAGACAGCCCGTCCGCCACGCATTTCTATGCGGCCAGTGGTGCGTTGGGAACCAGACAGTTTTTCAAAGGTAACGCCCGTGTTGTCCAACATCATGCGGCATTTGAAATTCGTGTAGACAACCAATGCTGCGCTTCCGCCCAGTTTCATCGTGCGGCACCGCCATTCGCCCTGCAGAGACGGATCAAATGCTACTTGCGGAGTACCCGACAGCGCTATGTTCAGCGCGGCCACGTCAGCAGGCGAACCACGTGACAAGCCATCGAGCAGGGCACGTCCAGCCAAGTGCTCATAGCGATCCAACCGTGCTTGTTCTTGCGGTCTGATCTCTTGCGCGGTTGCTGTTGTAGCTATCAGCACCATGACGCCTGCTAGCAGTAGGCGTTTCATGCGTGTGACCCTGTGGCGTGCGTGCGCAAAATATCTAAGGGGACGATTTCCAAGGCACGGATGTGCGTCGCAGCCAAATTCACCAATGGCCCACAACCTTCCTCTGCGGCTTGCAAGAACCGCCCAGCACACAAACACCATGGATCACCCGCCTTGAGGCCGGAAAACCCGAAGGCTGGATTGGGCGTCGATAAATCATTGCCCACATATTTTGAAAATGCGAGGAACTCTGCGGTCATCACCGCACACACAGTGTGACTTCCCTCATCGGCAGCGCATGTGTTGCAGTGCCCATCGCGGTAAAAGCCTGTCAACGGATCGGTGCCGCACAGGTCAAGTGGGCCACCTTCTACATTGATGCTCTTATCTTGTTCCATCAGGCGTTCCTTAGATGTTGTTGGCGATGCTGCGGAATATCGCGATGTTCTGTGCAGAGACACCTTCTTCGCGGAACTTTTTGTCAGCTGCATTTGTGGCGATCACAACGTCACGCGTTCGGTTGACATAGACGTATTGACCATAGATGCCACGCGCCATGAACTCACCCTCGACTGCCCCTTGAGGGATCCACCACTGATAGCCATAGCCGATCTTTCCGGTGGCGGTGGGTGCGGACGGCACGGTTGAGGCCGCAACCCAATCCTGCGGCACAATTTGGGTGCCGTTATAGTTTCCGTTTTGCAAAAACATTTGTCCCATGCGGGCATAATCGCGGGTTGTCAGGTTTAGCCCGCCCAACACAAACGCGGTGCCAAAACCGTCTGTCAGGTAATAGGGCTCATGTTCCAGCCCCATCGGGGCAATGATTTTTTCGCTGAGCAATTCCGCGATTGGACGGCTTGTTGCGCCGCGCACGACCATTGACAGAATATGCGTGTCGATTGAGACGTACTTCCACTCGGTCCCCGGCTCCGCGAAGCTTTCGTTAATATCGGCGGCAAACTCATCCATGCTGCCGCCAAGGGCAAGAACCCGCCCCATGCGGTTGATGTCAGATTTTTGATCAAGGTAATCCTCATCAAATGTGACACCACTGGCCATGTTCAGCACGTTTCGGATGCTTGCCTTTTCATAGGCTCCACCAATGAGGGAAGGGGCATATTTGGTCACGGGATCATCGATAGAGGCAATGGCACCTTCGTGCAGTAGGACCCCAAACAACGCAGACAAATAGCTTTTTGCGACGGACCATGAGATGCGCAAATCCTCAGGGGCTGTGCCTTTGTAATAGCTCTCATGCACAATCGCGCCGTGTTTGAGCACGACAAGCGCTGTTACGTTGCGGTTGTTGAGCCATGGCATGACATCATCGGGCAGTTTTGCGTCCTCACCATACGGCAGTTCAGCCGTGGGGCCAGTGCCGCGTGGTACTGGTGTCGTCAAAAAGGCCGCATCCATATGCGAAAAATTTTGTACAATCTTTTCGGCGGAAAATAGCGAATTGACGGCCAAAAGGCGCGTGATTTTTTCACGTTGCCATAGGCCAACAACGACTGCTGCTAAAACCAGTACTGCAATAATGCGAATAATCCACTTACCAAACCTGCGCATATGCGATCTCCATGCTTAACCTACCGCACTCAAACATGTCTGCCGCGGGCTGGCTAGGTCAAGTTCACGCGTCTTTGTATTGCCAATCAATCCAGCGGCCGTGGAAATCCGCTCGCCCCAGGTTTAGCGTGATGTCACCCGGCCATAGGCGTAGGGTGATGAGGGCACCTTTGCCGCCTTTGGTGTCGCCGTCACTTTCCATGGATAACCATCCAAGCGGGCGTTCTGGCGTTGCTTGCGCGCCTGCGGTCTCGATCAAGGCGGTGCCACGGGTTTGAACTGCTGAGGGGAAGTACTGCCATGCAACCGAGTGCTGGATTAGGTGCAGATGGCCCTGTGGTGCCTCAATGAGCCTGCCTGACAGCCAATCAATCGCATCACCTGCATCAATTTGGGCATCCATCACGGATGCCGCAGCGCGGGTAAGGGACAGGCGCTCAGGTTGGTCAGGCCACAGATAGGCTGTAAGCCGCAACAGATGGTCTGCGCGCTGCGGGTCTAACGGATTAAGGTCAACGCCCGCGCGTGTTGCGATTTTCGGTGTTGCAGCAGGGGGCATCGCGCCCGTCCAATCGGGTTTTAGCGTCAGGGCTGGGCTGTCTGGCCCAAATTGCGCCTGCGTCAGGTCTAACCCGTAAAGATCCCACATTAAGTTGAGGCCCCCGCTGGCACCTAACTCGCTGAGATGCAGCGGGAGATCAAAATGGGTCACGGCAACGCGGGCACCAGCGATCAGCGCAGCAGAGCGGCGAACTTCATTTGTTTGGGGCGGGCTATCTGTCCAGTCGAGCAGGAATTCCGAATGTGTTTCCAATGCGGTTAAAACCGCTTCACGTAGGTCGGTATCGGTGGCGGTGTGTGGTGGGTAGACACATGCCAGTCCTGCGTCTTGCTCTGTCAGAACAAGCGCGTGCAAGCCGCCAGCCGTGCGCAATGGAAGGGAGTGACCCGCAGGCCCAATGTCGCCTTCAAAGCGCGCAAACTTCTGCGCTAATGCGCTGTCTACTGGCCAGTTATTAGCCAGCACGTTCAAAAGCTGGCCCATAAATGGACTGCCCAATGCGGTGCATGAAATGGCTTGGTGGCGGAATGCTTCGATCAAATTCATTTAAACTTATCCATCAGTTTTTGCATCGCTGAACGATCGTCTGAGGTCTCATTCTCTGGTGCGTCGGACAGTGGTATCGCTGGCGCTTTGGCTGGGCCCATTTTGCCGGTTGAGGGTCGCGCGGGTGCGGTGCGCATGCTCACCGCATTCATGAATTTGGCGTTGTCGCCCTCAGCGAGGTAGGCCGCGCCATCGCTGACGCCGCGCAGCACGTCATCCAGCCAATCCGCTTCCGCCTTAGCGAAATCATTCAGGACATATCCTGCGACGCGGTCTTTGTGGCCTGGATGGCCAATACCAAGGCGGACGCGGCCATAATCAGGGCCAAGGTGGCTGTGGATCGAACGCAGACCGTTATGTCCAGCATGTCCTCCGCCCATCTTGAACTTCACCTTACCGGGCGCAAGGTCGAGCTCGTCGTGAAACACAACGACGTCTTCGGGTTCGATCTTATGAAACCGCATCGCGGCCGCGACGCTATCGCCAGATTTATTCATAAACGTCTCTGGCCGCAGCAGCAGGGCGCGGGTGCTGCCGAAACGGCCTTCGCTGATACTGCCTTGGTGTTTGCTTTTCCACGGGCCAAATCCATGATCCGCGGCAATCTGTTCAACAGCCATAAAGCCGATGTTGTGACGGTTGCGGGCGTATTTTCCGCCCGGATTGCCAAGACCTACAATGAGTTTCATGCGTTTCTCCGCTGCTTGCCCTGTAGATACTTTGCCCAAGCCCTAACCGCAAAGCAAAAAGGGCCGCCCGAAGGCGACCCAATTTGTAGCTTTAAAGGAGTGGGGAAGATTACTCTTCGCCGCCCTCTGCTGCTTCTGCTTCGCCTTCGGCGCCATCTTCGTCGTCGTTGGACGAGGATGCCAGACCGGATGGTGCAGAAACCTGTGCAATAACAAAGTCGCGGTCGATGACTGGCTTGCAGCCTTCAGGCAACTTAACATTTGCGATTGTAGCGTTGTCGCCGATTTCCAGTTCGGAAATGTCTACAACAATGCTTTCAGGGATGTCTGCAGCAGTAACAATCAGTTCAACTTCGGAACGAACCAAGTTCAGCGTGCCGCCTTTTTTCAGGCCTGGGCACTCTTCTTCACCAGCAACTTCAACGTTGATGTAAAGGTTGATTTTGGTTGTACGCTTGAGACGCATGAAATCGACGTGTGTTGGCAGGTCTTTAACAACGTGGCGCTGAACGTCGCGGCAGATAACGCGGACGTCATCGTGGCCTTCAACTTTCATGTTGAACAATGTCGCTTTAAAGCGACCTTTGCGCAGCATGGTCAGTAGCTTGTTGAAATCCATCTGGATTGGCAGCGGGTCTACGTCGCCACCAAAGATGATTCCTGGGACCAAGCCATCGCGGCGTGCCTGACGAGCGGCGCCCTTGCCTGTCCCCGTGCGTTCTTGAACTTCAAGATCTGGGATCTCTCCGGCCATAATAATTCTCCAATAGGTTAGGGCGGAACGCCTCCAAGGCTGTCGCTCCGCGTGAATTCGCGCGTATAGACGGGAATCTGCTGCGTGAAAAGAGATAAATGTCAGGTCGCGCTTGTGAATGATGAATACGCGTGACAAGCCCAGTAGATATGAACATTTTGCAAGACATATCCGCCTCCCGCAAGCCGCTTGGCGGCTTTATCGCTATTGGGGTGGCGTGGTCTGCGTATTTTGCCCAAATGCCTGTTGTGAAGGCTGGAGTTGATGCCTCCGACGGAGCGTATGGAATCGCGGTTCTTTGGGCATCCTTAGGGGCTGTTGCGGCGATGTGGCTTGCTCCGATGGCGCATGCGTTAGCTGGGCGTTTTGCAGTCTGTATAGCTATTTTCACGATTGGGCTGGGCCTGCTGGGGGCGGGGATGGTCCCCACGCTTTGGGCCTTGGCGGTGATGTTGACGGTTCTTTCAGCAGGGACGGGTGTGGTTGACGTGCTAGTCAATGCGCAGGTCGCTGATATTGAGGCGCGCACTGGGCGCAGCTTAATGAACCTCAATCACGCGCTGTATTCGTTTGCTTACGGTGGTGCTGCACTTGCTGTTGGTGTCCTCAGAAATGCGGGATGGGTGCCTACCGAAGTGTTTGCATTGCTGCTTGTTTTATTTGGCCTGCTGGCGTGGATCGCTATCGAAGATGTCATGCCCTCTGAAATTGAAACGGTAAAAGAACCCACTCGCCGGATGCCTTTGAAGCTGGTTCTCTTGGCAGGGGCTCTAGTGTTTTTTGCTTTCTTGACGGAAGCGTCAGCAGAGGGATGGTCGGCACTCCATATCGAGCGTGGTTTGGGCGGTTCGGCGCAACAGGGCGCATTAGGCCCTGCGTTGCTTGGGTTGATGATGGGAGTAGGGCGCTTGTCCGGCCACGCCTTGGCGAAATACATGCGTGAAACAACACTGATGATGCTGGCCTGTTTGCTTGCGGCGATTGGCCTTGCCGGTGCGGCCGTTGCATCCAGTGTTGGGTTGGCACTGCTATCGTTTGCGGTGGCGGGGCTGGGGATTTCAGTGGTGGCACCGCTGACATTGGCATTGGTGGGTCGCGTGGTGTCGCGCAAGATGCGCTTGGCGGTTATCGCGCGGGTGTCTGTGTTGGGGTATGGTGCGTTCTTCTTTGGGCCACCGATGATGGGGCTGATCGCCGAAGGCTTTAGTCTGAGCACTGCGTTTATGTCGGTCGCGATTGTGTTAGCTGTTGTGGCTGTGTCGGTTGTGCCTTTGCTCGCACAGGTAAGCGGCGTCGCGCGTTAGGCCCGCGCTTTGCCTCATTTAATTCTCTGATATGAGATGGCCACCTGTCTTCATGACTTGTGTATGAAGGACAATTTCGCCTGCATAGTGGGCTTCAAAAGCTGCCAGAGTGGTCTTTGAAATTGCTGTAGGCGCTGGCGGCGAGATGTTTTGCGGCTTGAACATAACCTCTGATTCCATTCGCCCGTTGAGCCAAGTCCGCAATGCTGGTTGCGCTTCGTAGGCAAATAGATGGGTGATCCCTAGTTGCCCGTTTGGACCCGTAAGGAAATTGAGCTGGTTTCCTATGCGCGCCCATTCTGGTTGGGTTGGCGAAATGACGGCTTGGACAAAGCCGTCAAAATCAACATCCAAAGTCGTCGAGCGATAGCGATACCAGCTGCGCACATGTTCGAGCGGCGCGCGGATCACGGCCATCGTTTCAGGCTCTAGCTGATACGCCTCGCGCAGAAACGGCGCGATCTTGCGCTGATAGCGACCCACGGGAGTGTGCTTGCGATGCTTGTAAAACGCAATGTCCGCCCACGGCTTGAGCGCGACTTCCATCGCGGTCGAGCCGGTTTTGGGCACTGAAAAGAGCACAAGGTTTTGCTCTGTGAAAATCAACATCAGTCTTGCCAGTCGCCTTCAAATCCTTTTGGGATTAACAGGTTGTGACGGCCAAGGCTTTCAACTTGTGTCTCACCACAAAGAGCCATGGTTGTATCCAGTTCCTTGTGAATGACCTCAAGAGCGCGCGTAACGCCCGCTTGGCCCATCGCCCCAAGGCCATATATAAAGGCGCGGCCGATATAGGTACCTGTTGCGCCCATTGCCATCGCCTTGAGAACGTCCTGACCTGAACGAATACCGCTGTCGAGGTGGACCTCAATCTGATCGCCAACCGCGTCAAGGATAGCAGGCAGCATCCGGATCGAGCTAAGGGCACCGTCGAGCTGACGTCCGCCATGGTTGCTCACGATGATCGCATCCGCGCCGACCTGCATGGCCATCTTTGCGTCTTCGGCATCAAGGATACCTTTGAGGATCACCTTGCCGCCCCATTGCTCTTTGATCTTGGCGATTTTGCCCCAATCAAGGCTGGGATCAAATTGTTCAGCTGTCCACGCGCTAAGGTCTGAGGCGTCCGAGATGTTGTCGACGTGGCCAACAATGTTGCCAAATCCACGGTTTTTGGTTTGCAGCATTTCCAAACCCCAGCGCCATTTGGTCGCGAGGTTAGCAATGGTGGACGGTGTGAGTTTGGGCGGGGCCGTCAGGCCGTTTTTGATGTCTTTGTGACGCTGGCCAAGGATTTGAAGATCAAGGGTGATGACAAGCGCAGAGCAGTTGGCTGCGCGCGCACGCTCTATCAGGCGGCTCACATAATCTTCGTCCCGCATCGTATAAAGCTGGAACCAAAACGGCTTGTGAGTCGCCAGCGCGACGTCCTCAATCGAATTGATCGACATCGTCGAGAGGGTGAAGGGAATGCCAAAGGCTTCTGCCGCGCGCGCCGCTTTGATCTCTCCGTCAGCGTGTTGCATGCCAGTGAGGCCAACAGGTGCCAGCGCAACGGGCATGGCGACGTTTTCACCGATCATCTTTGTAGCTGTGCTGCGGCCCGACATATCGACGGCAACGCGTTGGCGTAGACGGATTTGGTCGAAATCCGAGGTGTTTTCGCGGAAGGTTTGCTCGGTCCAGCTGCCGCTCTCCGCATAGTCGTAAAACATCTTTGGTACGCGACGGCGGTGGATACGTTTTAGGTCGTCGATATTTGTGATGACGGGCATGACAGCTTTCCAGTTTGTAATTGGTCATGTTTGTTTACCAATTTGTGATCGGCAGATCAACGCCGCAATTTGCCTGTCAGTGTTGAGGCATAAAGGCTGCAATAAAATAAGGGCGTATTCTTGCGTTAATTCGGGAATGGCTTCTTTTGAATTACTGGTAACAACTGCTGTGCAGATGCTTTGGCGGGTCACCTACTTTTCCCATTCCATGGTCATTAAGTAGGGCATTTTCTCATAAGCTTGGATGCGTTCAGGCGGGCCGCCAGATGGAGCCGGCTCTTCAAATGAGCGTAGCGTGAGGCCTGTGCCTAGAAATGCACTCATGTAAGTCGATAGCGGTCTATGCCAGTTCTGAATGCGAAGGCCATCCCACTCAAACCACGCCTTTTCCACCGCGAGATACTTCCCGAGCGGGCGAATTTGTTCTCCTGTGTCCTTGTAAATGCGTTTTCCGCAGATTGCACTGGAGGTCGAAAAGCTGGATAGATTTGCAATAAGCAGGCTCCCGCCTGGCCTCAACACACGCGCCATTTCCTTTGCTGCTTTGTCTAGAAAATCGATATCAATCAAAGTCAAATAGGATACGACAAGATCGAAGGTACTGTCAGCGAATGGAAGGTTTTCGGCGTAGCCGATATGATACTCTCCGTTAGGGTGGCGCTTTCTGGCCTGTTCGATCATCGTTTCAATTGGATCGATGCCAACTGTCGCAACATCGAGGTTTGAAAGCATTCTGCAGAACCGACCCTCACCGCATCCAACGTCCAGGGCATTTTGAGGCTGTAGCGAAGCCACACGCGTTAGCATGGGAGCATCAAGAACGTGCTGACGCGAGAAATCTCCATCATCACCAATGCGATTAATCCAAGCTGGTGCAGACGATTTCCAACCATTTTCGTCCGGGTTGCGCATGCGTCTTCCGCTCTCAATTGGTTCCCTAGTTTGAAACGCCGGTCGACATATTTAGAATGCAGCCTTTAGATTTTGATCTGCTTTCGGGATGCCTGACAGAACAGCGTTTTAGATATAGTAGCTGCGCCTTTCCTTGCGAATGGCGCATAGCAGCCAGCCTTTATGCGGAGTGCGCTCCGTCAGACAGTGTCTTCACAAATGCGAGCACGTCATCGGCGCTCTTATTTTCCGCGATCTGGCTCACGATGGCCGATCCGACCACAACGCCATCAGCTACTTTTGCAATGGCGTGGGATTTTTCTGGTGTGTTTACGCCAAAGCCGACAACAACGGGTAGGCCTGTGGCCTCGCGAATGCGTGCAACAGCTGGGGATACATCGCCTGCATCGGCTTCAGCCGCGCCTGTGATTCCCGTGATTGAAACATAGTAGACAAAGCCGGAAGTGTTTTGCGCAACGCGCTTGAGGCGATTGTCATCGGTTGTTGGTGTGGCCAAGCGGATAAAATTCAGGCCAGATTCTTGCGCGGGCAGGCATAGTTCGCTGTCTTCTTCTGGCGGCAGGTCCACAACGATCAAGCCATCGATGCCCGCCGTTTTCGCGGCTTTCAGAAAGGCATCTACGCCCATTGAGTAGATCGGATTGTAGTAGCCCATCAGTACAATTGGCGTTGTATCATCGTTTTTGCGGAACTCAGAGGCGAGTTCTAATGTCCGCAAAAGTGTCATGCCGCCATCGAGTGCGCGCTGCCCGGCCAGCTGGATTGTTGGGCCGTCTGCCATGGGATCGGTAAAGGGCAGGCCCAGCTCGATAATGTCGACCCCAGCAGCGGGCAGGCCACGCACGATTTCCAGTGAGCGGTCAAAGTCGGGATCACCCGCCATTACATACGACACAAATGCCTTTTTACCTTTGGCTTTGAGGTCAGCGAATTTTGCGTCGATGCGTGTCATGGTGCGGCCTTTCCGAAGTGTTCATCTTGCAATGCCCAATTCAAACGCGGAAATCAATGCGCAAGGCGTAGGTTGCGTATCGGATTTATCCGAAAATACGAGTCTGGGCCGCTCTACATAAAAACGATGCGATTGCGGGCAGGAGCCGTATTGCTGCATGGCTGCTCACCCTTGCGTAACAGGCCGCGACGCCCTAACACGGCGCAAACGCAAAAGAGGACGCTGTCATGGGTTTTAAAATGGGTATCGTAGGTCTGCCGAACGTAGGCAAATCAACGCTTTTCAACGCGCTCACCCGCACTGCCGCCGCTCAGGCCGCGAATTTTCCCTTTTGTACGATTGAGCCAAACGTTGGCGAGGTGGCTGTCCCTGACGCACGTCTTGACCAATTGGCCGAGATTGCACAATCCAAAACCATCATCCCAACCCGCATGACATTTGTTGACATCGCTGGTCTGGTAAAAGGTGCATCCCAAGGTGAGGGCCTTGGTAACCAGTTCCTTGCCAATATCCGTGAGACAGACGCGATTGCCCACGTGCTGCGCTGTTTTGAGGATGATGACGTGACCCACGTCGAGGATCGCGTTGATCCTGTGGCCGATGCGGAAACCATCGACACCGAGCTGATGCTCGCCGATCTTGAAAGCATTGAAAAGCGCCGCACTGGCCTTGTGCGCAAAATTAAAGGCAACGACAAAGACGCCGTTCAGCAGGACCGCCTTTTGGCCCAAGCACAGGCTGCGATTGAAGACGGCAAGCCTGCGCGTACGATCGAAGTAGACGAAGACGACGCAAAAGCGTGGCGCATGCTGCAGCTGCTCACAACCAAGCCTGTGCTCTATGTTTGTAACGTCAGCGTGGAAGACGCGGCCAATGGCAACGCACACTCAGCCGCCGTGAGTAAAATGGCTGAGGCTCAGGGCAACTCTGCCGTGATCATTTCTGCTCAGATTGAAGAAGAGATCAGCCAGCTTGACGCGGAAGACGCCGAGATGTTCCTTGATGACATGAAGCTGGAAGAAGCTGGTCTAGACCGCCTTATCCGCGCTGGTTTTCAGCTACTGCATCTTGAGACCTATTTTACCGTTGGGCCAAAAGAAGCCCGCGCATGGACCATCAAACAGGGCACTTCTGCACCCAAAGCGGCTGGTGTGATCCACGGTGATTTTGAAAAAGGGTTCATCCGTGCAGAAACCATCGCATTTGATGATTTTGTGTCTTTGGGCGGTGAAGGCTCCGCCAAAGAAGCCGGAAAAATGCGTGCGGAAGGGAAGGCGTACATCGTCAAAGACGGTGACGTGCTACACTTCTTGTTTAACACGTAACTGCGGCTAATCTGACAAACCTTGTTTGAGTATCAGCTTCGCCTGCCGGTTTGTCTAGCAGGCGGACGTATTTTGCGACGTCATCAGGATGCGATGACCTGCGTATTCCATGTATCGCAATTCTCTTGAAGGTCATTGGGCAGCGAGCAGTTGGTGAACAGGACGTCGACATCAGCCAGCGTGCAAATTGTCAGCGGCGCCTTTCGTTGAAACTTGATGCTGTCCGCGACGACCATCACCTGGCGCGATCTTTGGATTGCAGCCTTGCTGACCATGACTTCTTGATCGTCAAAGTCTAGCAAATCACCATCGGCATCGATGGCCGAACATCCCAGAACCGAATAATCGAATTTGAATTGCTTCACCATTTCAGCAGTCAGCGCGCCGACAATACCACTATCTGTGCGCCGCAGCTCTCCGCCTGTCAGAATGATCTTGCAGCTTGGATTGGCTGCAAGGATATGAGCGATGTTGAGGTTGTTCGTGACAACCAGCAGGTTCTTATGATCTAGCAGCTCGCGGGCGACGGCCTCTGTACTCGTTCCGATGTTCATAAATACCGATGCGCTGTCGGGAATGAATTCTGCACATCTTTCCGCGATCTCGCGTTTGCCTGTTTCATTCAGGCGGCGTCTCTCTTCGTACAATATGTTCACAACGCCGGAAGTGGCAATTGCGCCGCCGTGAACCCGCTCTAGGCGGCCACTATCGGCCAGATCAGATAGATCGCGCCGGATGGTCTGCACCGTCACATCGTACATCTCGGCCAAACCATCGACCGTGACTTTCCCTTCTTTCCGAGCAAGCTCGAGAATCTCTTTGTGTCTAAAATTCGACGCCATCAGCTTCTCCCTAGTCTTGTTCATCTACCGCGCAAGGTTTGTGACACCTAGTGCGAATCCGGAAAATAACAATCAACACTCCTGTATTTTCGTCAAGAAATTGTAACACGTCAGAGGGGAGAGTCTCCAAGAGGCCGCGAAATCGAAAGAAAAAGGTGATGAAATTCGGATGTTTGCGCGAAAAGGAAAGAAAACGAACATTCGTTATTGATTTTTACTATGATATCGCGTTGTTTTGGCGAATACCGAATTCTGGGTGGGAATGTCGGTTAATTGGGGGACAATTTCTTTGAATCAGCACGCAAACCACAACGTCGTGGATATTTTCGTCATTGGCGGTGGCATCAACGGATGTGGCATCGCGCGTGATGCTGTGGGTCGGGGTTTAAGTGTTGAGCTTGCTGAAATGAATGATTTGGCTTCGGCTACGTCTTCCGCATCGACCAAGCTGTTTCATGGTGGCTTGCGCTACCTTGAGTATTGGGAAGTTCGCCTTGTCCGCGAAGCTCTGATTGAGCGGGAAACTCTCCTGAACGCCATGCCCCACATTTCGTGGCCGATGCGGTTTGTTCTGCCCTACCATAAAGACATGCGGTTTGAGGGTGATACACCAACGTCAAAAGTTTTGAATGTTGTGATGCCTTGGATGAAAGGGCGCAGGCCTGCTTGGCTCATTCGGTTTGGCCTGTTTTTGTATGACAATCTTGGCGGACGCAAAATCCTAAAGGGAACAACTTCCCTGAACCTGTCAAACTCGGTTGAGGGTGAACCACTGCAAGACAGGTTCGAAAAAGCATATGAATATTCCGATTGTTGGATCGAAGACAGCCGTTTGGTTGTTTTGAATGCCCGCGATGCTCAAGCGCGCGGCGCACGGATCAATGTGCGGACCAAGGTTGTATCAGCCGAGCAGAATGACGGCGTTTGGCATGTTATGCTGGAAGACACAGACAGTGGTGAAACCCGTAAGGTTGTCGCGCGGATGTTGGTTAACGCTGGCGGCCCGTGGGTGGGGGATATCATTCAAAACACCGTCAGGATTAATGCGACAGAAGGTGTGCGTTTGGTGCGGGGCAGTCACATCGTAACGCACAAACTGTACGACCATGATAAGTGTTATTTCTTCCAAGGCGAAGATGGTCGGATTATCTTTACGATCCCCTATGAGACAGATTTTACCCTTATTGGTACTACAGATGCCGAGCATTCCGATCCGTCCGTAAAACCAGTTTGTACGGAAGAAGAGCAAGACTACCTGATCAATTTTGCGTCAAAATACCTGAAGAAACCTGTCACCAAAGACGATATCGTCTGGACCTATTCTGGCGTGCGTCCTCTTTATGATGATGGGGCTTCATCCGCCACTGCTGCAACGCGTGACTACGTTTTGAAAGTTGACCAATCGGCAGGGGCACCAATTCTGAATGTATTTGGTGGTAAAATCACCACCTACCGCAGGTTGGCCGAAACTGCGCTGAAAGAAATCACTACTTTCTTTCCGGAGACACAAAAGCCATGGACCGCTGGCGTTCCATTGCCGGGCGGGAATTTTCCAGTTGATCGGGTTGATGCGTTGAACGCGCAATTGCGCACGCAGTACCCATTTTTGACTGGACGCTGGGCAGCTCGACTAATTCGGGCATATGGTTTGGATGCCTTTGACGTGTTGGGGGATGCTAAAACAGATGCAGATCTCGGGTATGATTTTGGTGCCACCCTGACCGCCCGCGAAGTCGATTGGCTGGTTCAAAATGAATACGCGCGCCGCGCAGAAGATATCGTATGGCGCAGGTCTAAATTGGGCCTGAGGCTGACGGTACAGCAGATAAAAGCGCTTGATGAGTGGATGGCCGAAGCAGCCGCCAATCCATCAAAACAACGCGCAGTTTGAATTTCGAAGGGGAGAGAGAATGTCACTTGTTTTAGAGGGCGTTTCTAAGGTCGTTGACGGCCAAACGCATATCTATTCGACCGATCTTGAGCTCAAAAGCGGCACGATGAACGTGCTGCTTGGGCCAACATCGGCGGGTAAGACATCGTTGATGCGTTTGATGGCCGGGCTTGATGTGCCAAACACAGGAAAGGTCATTTGGAACGGTAAGGATGTCACTGGCCAACGGGTTCAGGATCGTGGTGTTGCGATGGTGTACCAGCAGTTCATCAACTACCCGTCAATGACGGTATACGACAATATCGCCAGCCCCATGCGACTGCTCAAGCAGTCTGCCCAGCAGATCGATGCTGCGGTAAAGAAGGCTGCCGACTTGATGAAGCTGGGCCCGTTCTTGGACCGTAAACCCCTTGAGTTGTCAGGTGGCCAGCAGCAGCGCTGTGCGCTTGCGCGTGCTCTTGTAAAAGACGCGGGCCTTGTTTTGTTGGACGAGCCATTGGCCAACCTTGACTATAAGCTGCGCGAAGAATTGCGCGCTGAAATTCCGAAGATATTCGAAGAAGCGGGCTCAATTTTTGTTTACGCCACAACCGAGCCGGAAGAGGCGCTGCTGTTGGGCGGAAATACTGCTGCGATGTGGGAGGGTAAAATCACCCAGTTTGGCAAAACGCCAACCGTTTACAGACAACCCGTTAATGCAACGACAGCGCGTGTGTTCTCTGATCCGCCGATGAACTTTCTCAATATCCGCAAATCAGGAGATCATCTTTTGTTTGGCGACGGGCAGGCGGCCGAAGCCATCGGTACATTTGAAGGCCTTGCTGATGGGAGTTACGTGGCTGGGTTTCGCCCCAATCACCTAAAGCTGCAAAAGACAGGGCCAGATGCGCTTGAATTTACGGGTAAGTTGAACGTGACTGAAATCACAGGTTCTGAAACCTTTATCCACATGGATCACCACGGCGAAAACTGGGTTGGCCTGATCCACGGGGTGAAGGTTTTGGAAATCGGCGCGTTCCTGAATGTCTACCTCGACCCAGTTCACATTTACATTTTTGCAGAAGACGGCACTTCGGTTGCTCCCGCTTCTTATGCAGTTGCGGCTTGAGGGAGAAACTCAATGGCAAAAATTACTCTGGAAAACTTGGCGCATTCATATCTGCCAAATCCAACAAGCGAAGACGATTATGCCCTCAAGGAACTCAACCACGATTGGGTTGATGGTGAGGCATATGCGTTGTTGGGGTCTTCGGGCTGCGGCAAGTCTACGTTGCTAAACATCATTTCCGGTTTGGTTACGCCCAGTCAGGGACGCATCCTGTTCAATGACCGTGACATGACGGGTGCGCCGACGTCTGAGCGCAATATCGCACAGGTTTTCCAATTTCCGGTTGTATACGATACAATGACCGTGCGCGATAATCTCGCCTTTCCCCTGCGCAATCGCGGCGCAGATGCGAATTATGTGCGTGACCGTGTTCAGCAGATAGCTGCAATGATCGGCATGGAGGCCACATTAGACCGCAAGGCCCGTGGGCTGACAGCAGATGCCAAGCAGAAGATTTCGCTGGGCCGGGGCATGGTGCGTGAAGACGTGAATGCGCTGTTGTTTGACGAACCACTGACGGTGATCGACCCGCATATGAAGTGGGAACTTCGTACGCAGTTGAAATCACTGCACCATGAATTTGGTCACACGATGATCTATGTGACACATGACCAAACCGAGGCATTGACGTTTGCTGATAAGGTTGTGGTTATGTACGACGGTCGTGTTGTGCAGATGGGCACGCCGCAGCAATTGTTTGAAACACCCGAGCATACATTTGTTGGCTATTTCATTGGCTCACCGGGCATGAATGTGCTGGATGCCAAGGTAATGGGCGACAAGGCTGTACTAGCAGGCAACGAGATTTCGTTGGGCAAAGGGTTTAGCAATCTAACGGGCAAAACCGAGATCGGCGTGCGCCCAGAATTTACGTCGCTTGCGGCTGGGGGCGAAGGCTTGCCCGTGACAATCAAGCGGGTCGAAGATGTGGGTCGCCACAAGATTGTGCGCACAGATTTTCACGGCACCGAAATCAATGTGATCGCGCCTGAAGGCGCAAACATCTCACCGGATATGAACCGTGTCGTCTTTGATCAGGCTGGCATCAACATCTACTCGGATAGCTGGCGTGTTGCGCCGAAAGTGGCCTGATATGACCTTGAACATTTCGCCGCGTACTGTGCGGAAGGGAACGCATCATGAATAAGACGGTTAATCAAAAAGCTTGGTTCCTCATTTTGCCTGTTTTGGTGTTGGTCGCGTTTTCTGCCGTGATCCCACTGATGACGGTTGTGAACTATTCGATCCAGGATACGTTTGGGAACAACAAGTTCTTCTGGGCAGGCCTAGAGTGGTTCAGGGAAATGATGAGATCCGAGCGCATGTGGTCTGCCTTGGGCCGCCAGATTGCGTTCTCCACGATCATCTTGGCAATCGAAATTCCGCTGGGTGTGTTTGTAGCATTGAACATGCCGAAAAAGGGATTTTGGGCATCGCTTTGTCTTGTGCTGATGTCCTTGCCACTGCTCATTCCATGGAACGTTGTTGGTACGATCTGGCAGATTTTTGGTCGTGTCGATATTGGCCTTCTGGGGTATACGCTGGACGCGATTGGCATCGACTACAACTATACGCAAGATTTCTATGCAGCTTGGATTACCGTCATTGTGATGGACGTCTGGCACTGGACTTCGCTTGTTGCGCTATTGGCTTATGCTGGTTTGCAATCGATTCCTGATGCCTATTATCAGGCTGCAAAGATCGACCAAGCGAGCCGTTGGAAAGTGTTCCGTTTCATCGAGTTGCCCAAAATCATGGGTGTTCTGATGATCGCAATCCTGCTGCGCTTTATGGACAGCTTTATGATCTACACAGAGCCATTTGTGGTGACGGGTGGCGGACCAGGTAACTCGACGACGTTCTTGTCGATTGATTTGGTCAAAATGGCGCTTGGACAGTTCGATCTTGGTCCGGCTGCTGCCTTCTCCATCATGTATTACCTCGTGATTTTACTGGTGTCTTACGTCTTTTACACTGTGATGACGAACCTCGATAAAAGGGATGGCCACTGATGTCTGATCTAACACATTCTTCCGGACAATCACGCGGCTTTGGTCTGCCCAAAATCAAGGGCAATGCCGTTGTAATGGGGCTTTACCTGCTGTTCTTGTTGCTGCCGATTTATTGGCTACTGATGATGAGCCTCAAGACAAACTCAGAGATATTGAACTCGTTCACTCTTTGGCCCAATGACCTGACTTTTGACAATTACATGACCATTCTAACAGATGCATCATGGTACACGGGTTATCTTAACTCGATGACATATGTTGTCATGAATATGGTGATCTCGCTGGCTGTTGCGCTGCCTGCTGCATATGCTTTTAGCCGCTACACGTTTCTAGGCGACAAGCACCTGTTTTTCTGGCTTTTGACCAACAGAATGGCACCGCCTGCCGTGTTCGCACTGCCGTTCTTTCAGCTTTATAGCTCGGTAGGGTTGTTTGACACGCACATCGCAGTTGCACTGGCCCACTGCCTGTTCAATGTGCCGCTTGCTGTGTGGATTCTTGAGGGCTTTATGCGGGGCGTGCCAAAGGAAATCGACGAGACGGCCTATATCGACGGCTATTCGTTCTCACGGTTCTTTGTTCGGATTTTTACACCACTTGTTGCCTCAGGCATCGGCGTGACGGCATTCTTCCTGTTTATGTTCAGCTGGGTTGAGCTGTTGCTGAGCAGGACGCTTACCAGCGTTGAAGCAAAACCAATTGCAGCCACGATGACCCGTACTGTCGGTGCTGCTGGCATCGACTGGGGTGTGCTGGCAGCTGCAGGTGTTCTGACAATCCTACCGGGTGCTTTGGTTATCTATTTTGTCCGCAATTACATCGCCAAGGGTTTTGCCCTGGGCCGCGTTTAAGGAGAGATTCACATGGAATGGATGGCATGGACATGGCAGACCGCTGCTTTCTTCGGAATTATTGCGGCGACCTTGGTTACTTTCACGATCCTAGCGATCAAATATCCCGAGGTCCCGCGCATGGGCATCTTGCGGATGGAAACAACGCGGGGTGACAGATTGTTCATCACGCTGTTGGGCTCGGCTTTTATAAATTTGGCTTGGCTTGGACTACTCAGTGCACCTCAGTGGGGCGCGCTGATCGTAAGCTTCTTTTATGCCATAGCGGTATTCCGCTGGGCGTAATCGAGGAAATTGTGGGGAGGTTTTGGTTTTCAAGATCTAACCCATTTCGACTGTTCTAAATTTAGGGAGGAACAAAAATGAACTTGCGACTTAAAGGAACGACAGCGCTCAGCGTTGTGGCGTGCATGCTTGGTGCGCCGGTGTTCGCGGACATGGATGCTGCAAAAGCATTCCTGGATACGGAAATTGGCGAGCTTTCTACGCTCTCACGCGCTGATCAAGAAGCTGAACTAAAGTTTTTTGTTGATGCGGCTCAGCCTTACTCCGGCATGTCGATCAATGTTGTCTCTGAGACAATTGGTACTCACACATACGAGTCCACTGTTCTTGCGCCAGCATTTGAGGCCATCACAGGCATCAAGGTTACACATGACCTGATCGGTGAAGGCGATGTTGTTGAAAAGCTGCAAACACAAATGCAGTCCGGCGAAAACATCTATGACGCCTATATCAACGACTCTGACCTGATCGGTACGCACTGGCGTTATCAGCAGGCGCGTAACCTGACCGACTGGATGGCAGGTGAAGGTGCGGCTGTAACCAACCCTAACCTTGATCTGGAAGACTTTATTGGTCTGTCGTTTACCACTGGTCCGGATGGAAAAGTCTACCAGTTGCCTGATCAGCAGTTCGCGAACTTGTATTGGTTCCGGTACGATTGGTTCAACGACGAGCAGAACAAAGCGGACTTTAAAGCAAAGTATGGCTACGATCTGGGCGTTCCGGTTAACTGGACTGCCTATGAGGATATCGCAGAATTCTTCACTGGCCGTGATTTGTCTCGTCTGGGCGTTGAGGGCGAAGTCTTTGGCAACATGGACTACGGCAAAAAAGACCCATCCTTGGGTTGGCGTTATACTGATGCGTGGCTGTCCATGGCTGGTGCCGGCGACGTAGGTGAGCCAAACGGCCTGCCCGTTGATGAATGGGGCATCCGCGTAAACGAAAAGTCACAACCGGTTGGTTCCTGTGTGGCACGGGGTGGCGCGACCAACGGTCCAGCTGCTGTTTACGCTGTGACAAAATCCATCGAATGGCTGGAAAAATACTCTCCTCCGGCCGCTGCTGGTATGACATTCTCTGAGGCGGGCCCAATTCCTGCACAGGGTAACGTTGCCCAACAGATGTTCTGGTATACTGCATTTACTGCAGCATCAGTAGAGCCTGATCTGCCCGTAATGAACGAAGATGGCACGCCAAAATGGCGTATGGCTCCTTCGCCACACGGTGCATATTGGACTGAAGGTACAAAAATTGGCTACCAAGATGCCGGTTCCTGGACCTTGATGGAATCTACACCAGTTGACCGTGCACAAGCGGCTTGGCTCTATGCGCAATTCGTTACATCCAAAACTGTGGATGTAAAGAAAAGCCACGTTGGTCTGACATTCATTCGTGAATCCACAATCCAGCACGAGAGCTTTACCGAGCGTGCACCTAAACTGGGTGGTCTGATTGAATTCTACCGTTCACCAGCGCGTGTTCAGTGGTCTCCAACAGGTACCAACGTTCCTGACTATCCAAAGCTGGCTCAGCTGTGGTGGCAGAACATCGGCGATGCAATGTCTGGTGCGAAAACCCCACAAGAGGCACTTGATGCACTTTGCGCAGATCAGGAAAAAGTTCTGATCCGTTTGGAGCGTGCCGGTGTACAGGGCGATATTGGTCCAGTTATGAACGATGAAATGGATCCAGAGCATTGGTTGTCTCAGCCCGGTTCGCCAAAAGCGAAGCTGGCAAACGAGGACGAAGCTCCGGTCACGATTTCTTATGACGAGCTGATCAAATCCTGGCAGTAAACACTACTTCGGGGGCCAAGAAATTGGCCCCCGACCCTCGAATTTCCCTCTCAACTTTTGTGACTGGACGGGCAGCAACCGTTTGGTAAGATTTGCAGCCGCATCCCAGCGGCAGCAATTTCTGCAACCTAATTTATGAAGGCGCGCGCATGACCTATGTTCTGGCGATCGACCAAGGTACAACATCCACCCGTGCAATCGTATTTGACGAAGCGATGAACGTTGTTGCAAGCGCTCAAGAAGAATTCACCCAACATTTCCCCCAATCAGGCTGGGTCGAACACGACCCAAATGATCTGTGGACCACGACGACCGCAACCTGTCTGAAAGCCGTGGAGGCTGCCAAAATTCCAGCCGACCAGATCGCCGCCATTGGGATCACCAATCAGCGCGAAACAGTTGTTGTCTGGGATAAGCAAACAGGCGAACCGATCCATAATGCCATCGTTTGGCAGGACAGGCGTACCGCCGACAAATGCCGCAGTATGCGCGACGCTGGTCATGAAGAAATGATCACCGCGCGCACGGGCCTTTTGCTGGACCCCTATTTCTCAAGTACTAAACTGGCGTGGATGTTGGACCACGTTGACGGCGCACGCGAGCGGGCGGCTAAAGGCGAGCTGTTGTTCGGTACGGTCGACAGCTATCTGATTTGGAAGCTGACGGGCGGTGCCCAACATGTCACCGATGCGACAAACGCTGCGCGCACGATGTTGTATGACATCCACAAAGGGCGCTGGAGCAGCACAATCTGTGGCCTGTTAGATATCCCCATGGAGATGTTGCCACATGTCAAAGATTGCGCCGCCGATTTTGGTCAGACAACACCTGATTTATTTGGGGCAGGGGTGCCGATCTATGGTGTCGCGGGGGACCAGCAGGCCGCCACAATAGGGCAGGCATGCTTTGAACCCGGTATGCTGAAATCAACCTATGGAACCGGGTGTTTTGCTTTGCTGAACACTGGCAAAGCGCCAGTGAGCTCGAAAAAACGGCTGCTCACGACGATTGCCTATCAGCTGGATGGCAAGCCGACCTATGCCCTCGAAGGATCTATCTTTGTGGCCGGCGCAGTTGTGCAGTGGCTGCGCGACGGGTTGCAGATTATCGATGATGCGGCGCAAACACAGGCATTGGCTGAGCAGGCTGACCCGACCCAGAACGCGGTTATTGTACCCGCTTTTGTGGGATTAGGCGCGCCGTATTGGAACCCTGAGTGCCGCGGCGCTGCCTTCGGCCTTACCCGTGGCACAGGGCCTGCAGAGATGGCCAAGGCAGCGCTGGAAAGCGTGGGCTACCAGACCCGCGATTTACTAGAGGCGATGTCAGAGGATTGGCAGGCGACAGGCGTGCAGCCTACTTTGCGCGTGGATGGCGGAATGTCGTCAAATGATTGGGCAATGCAGTTCCTGTCTGACATCATTGCTGCCCCAGTCGACAGACCGAAGAACCATGAAACCACCGCGCTTGGTGTCGCGTGGCTAGCCGGGATGCGGGCTGGGATCTACCCCGACCAGAAAACCTTTGCCGCGTCATGGGCCCGCGATGCTAAGTTCTTACCTGCGATGGATGAAACCGTCCGGATCGAAAAATACGCTGCTTGGCAACGGGCCGTCCAAGCGACGATGTTGTTTTGAAGTAGATTTGATCAGCATGGCGTTTTCGTTCTTCAGTCCACAGGCGCTCCATTTCGGGCGCGGCCAAAGCCTTAGGGTTGCCGAAATGGCTGCTACGTATGGTTCCGATGTTCTCGTTGTTCATGGCGCAAATGCAGCCCGTGCGCAGTGGCTAGTCCAATCTTGCGGTGATGCGGGCCTACAAACCCGTACCATCAGCTGCAGAAATGAACCAACATTGCCGGACGTCGAGGAGGCATTGGTGGCGCTTGCAGGATCAACCCCCGACGTGATTGTCGCATTGGGTGGGGGATCTGTCATCGACTTTGCCAAAGCGTTAGCGGCGTTATTGCGGTGCTCTGGTCAACCTCAAGAATACTTAGAGGTCGTTGGGTGCGGGCGCACTTTGGAACACGTCCCTGTGCCGATGATTGCCCTTCCTACAACGGCAGGAACAGGGGCAGAGGTTACTAAAAATGCAGTCATCTCGGTGCCTGCGCATAGTGTTAAGGTCAGTCTGCGTGATCCACGAATGGTGCCTGATATCGCCATTGTTGATGCGGGCCTGATGCAGGGTGCGCCCAGGCGTGTTGCGCTGGCAGCCTCACTAGATGCGATAACGCAGGTCATCGAACCCTATCTTTCCGTCAAAGCAAACCCAATGACCGACGCTCTTTGTCTCAGCGCAATTCCAACCGGGCTAAAGGCCCTGCGTGGGTTGGTCGAAGATGACGCGCCTGAGGCATGGGATAACATGGCGTGGGTTAGCACTTGTGGTGGATTGGCACTGGCAAACTCTGGGTTGGGTGCCGTTCACGGCTTTGCAGGAGTTATCGGCGGTATGACGGTTGCACCACACGGTGAAATCTGCGGGACGCTTTTGCCCGCAGTTCTAGAATCCCATCTCGTCCATGCGCAGAAAGGCACAGATATTCAAGCACGGCTGCATTGGGTTTTTGCTCAAATTGATACCTGTTTTTCAGTATCTGGCACGGGCAATGGTATTGCCAATCTACGTGAGTGGTCTCTTGCAATGGGTCTCCGTCGATTGTCTGAACTGGGTGTTCTGGAGGCAAACCTCATTGAGGTGGCGCAGGCGTCTGAAAATGCTTCTTCTATGAAGGGAAATCCCTTTATTCTTTCACGTCAGGAGCTTGTAAGTATCCTGCGGCGTGCTGGGTAAGGCAATAGATGCGTTATTTTTCTGGTTTCTAGAGAGTGCAGTCGAGGGTGTGCTAATAATGTGAATGCGTGTTCCAAGCTTGGTGGTAAGTAATTCCCCTAAAGGCTGTAATCCTAAACAACCTGTATTTTAGCACCATCTGACAGGGAGAGACATAAGCATGATTGGGGCATAGCGTGTTAAAATTTCAATTTAGATCGAGATTTCTGTGGCTGACCTTCGAAAACGCAAGATAATGTTGGCAAATGTCGCTCCTTGTCCCTGCAATTTAATGCGCAAAACTCTTCCTTCTAAGATTTTTCAAAGCTGTTCTTAGAAATGTGATTTTTGCCTTGTATTCCTTACGTTTCCTTGGTTACCGGAACTCTTTTAAACAAAGCCGTACAAGGCGATCTTAAGTTTATTGTCCTTGAGACGGAAATAGCATTTGGTGAGCAGCCTATGGCTGCTGTCGCAGAGTTGGAGCGCGGCATGATCTCGGAGCGCACAAGAGCGGGTATGGCTGTGGTTAAAGCGCAGGGTCGGAGTCATGGGCGGTGGCATACAATCCGCGACAACCCCACGCGGATAGCTGCGGCGCGTGTCCTTGATAATGCTGGCACGCTACGCAAGGATGGTAGAATGCTTGTTGAGGCGCGGACGCTAATGCAAATTTTGAATGAGGCCGACAAGAAGGCCAAACCGATCACGAGCCTAGGGCCTGTGCGCCGCTGGTGGCGCGATGGGTTTCCTAGTTTAGATGATTCAACATAAATATAATAGAGCGTCAGTCAGGCGTGCATTCGTAATGGCAGCGAACGGCGGCAAAGAGGTCAAATAACCTGATGCTGCAGTGCGCCCCGATGTCTGCTATGTGCAGAAAGTGACCTTTGCAAAGTTAAGCGAACGGCCTAGAGGGCTCTTTGAGCTATCCACATTGAATGTCTTCTTTGCGCACCTATCGAAGCTCCTACGGATCGTATATAGGTTTTTTTGATTTAAATATCAGTTATTTAGTTAAAGAGTCAAGCCAGCCGAATACCCGCTTAACCAGCCCATTTTCATACTTGAATGACACGGCAATCATGTCGCGCACAACTTTGTAGAATTGGCGTTGAAAAGGTTGCACCTGTGACCACAACATCAAAGTCCCAGACATTGCCAGTCTGACAAGTCAGATCCAACCCGTTCTTTGTACTATCTATAACCAGAATGCTATTTTTGCCGCAATTGGCGATAGCTGTGCGTGCGGATACTTCGTCAGAGTTATAATCCATTACTCTGCCAGCCTCCGACAGGCCGCCGCAGCTGAACACGGCATAGTCCACATTGAATTTAGAAAAAAATTCAAGTGCAGGCGTCCCAATCATATCCAGATCGCGCATTCGGACAACTCCGCCTGCCAGTTCAACCGCAACGCCCTGAGCATGTTGCAGGGCGCAGACCGCGGGGATGCTGTTGGAGGCCACAAATAGGTCCTTGTGCGAGGCCAGAAAACGGGCGCATTTCTCTACTGTCGTGCCGGTGCCCAAAGCCAAGCGCGCACCATCTGGGATCAAGTTCTTGACTGCTAAAGCAATTCGTTGCTTTTCTTGCCGCGCGATCCCTTCGCGTGGCAGATAGCCGATGTTTTCGCTTTGTTGGCGCAGCCGCACGGTACCATTGCGCCGCTGTACCAAACCGGCTTCATCCAAATCGCGTAGATCTGCGCGGATCGTTTGAACAGACACATCAAGTTCGAACGAAAGCTCCATAGCCGAAAGCGTATCGTTTTCTGACAATAACGCGATGATCGCATCTCTTCGCTGGGTAACATCCCTTTGCACGGCAGCGTCCTCTAAGAAAATATCAATTTTCTGAAGGTTAGGAAACTCAGCTGCTCGCTGCAATATAAATAAAAACTTCAAGTAACCGTTACAATACTGTCAAGATTCTCAGCGATAAGGCGACTCGTAAAATTCTTTCGTTCGAAAGATAAACCTCCTGGAGAGTCCCATGAAGTCCGTAGTCACATCCACCGCATTCGCGCTCTTGGCCAGCACAGCCATGGCCGACTCGATCACCCTTTACACCTCGCAACCCAATGCTGACGCGCAGCGCACAGTTGATGCCTTTATAGCAGCCAACCCCGGCACCGAAGTCGATTGGGTGCGTGATGGTACAACCAAGCTGATGGCACGCCTGCGCGCCGAGATCGAAGCCGGTAACCCACAACCTGACGTCCTTTTGATCGCAGACACCGTAACCCTTGAAGGCATGGCACAGCAGGGCCTGCTGAATGCCTATAGCTCGCCAGAGGCAGCGAACTACGACGCAGCCCTCTTCTCACCCGAGGGGTATTACTATTCCACCAAGCTGATTACGACCGGCCTTGTCTACAATACCGGCGTTGAAACCGCACCGACATCTTGGGGCGACCTGTCTGACGCCTCCGTCAAGGGTCAGATCGCAATGCCGTCGCCGCTGTATTCAGGTGCCGCGCTGATCCACCTTGCCACGCTCACGAGCGACGACAGCTTGGGTTGGGACTATTACGAAGGCCTTGCCGCCAATGAGGCGCGCGCGCAGGGCGGCAATGGCGGTACGTTCAAGGCCGTCGCCTCAGGCGAAAAACCCTACGGCATGGTCGTGGACTTCCTCGCGATCCGCAACAAGGCCGATGGGTCGCCAGTAGAGTTCGTTTTCCCTGAAGAAGGCGTCTCCTATGTGACTGAGCCGGTTGCGATCTTATCCTCTGCCAAGAACGTTGCGGGAGCAGAGAAGTTTGTCGACTTCTTGCTGAGCAAGGACGGTCAGGACCTGGTTCTGGATATGGGCTATATCCCGGCGCGTGACGGCATGGGTGTCCCTGCAGGTTTCCCCGCGCGCGATGACATCAAGCTGATGCCCTTTGACCCTGCTGAAGCCCTTGCCAACGCCGAGGCGAACAAAGCCAAGTTCTCAGAGCTTTTCGGCGCTGAATAATGTTTGCCACACAAAGCAACGGAGGCAGCCGTTCCGAGGCTCGGCTGCTCTCTGCTATTCTGGTAGTGGCGATCTGCCTGACGCTTGCGCCAGTTTTGCGCCTTTTTGTCGAGGGCGTCACATATCAAGGGAGCCCCAGCCTTACCCTGATGCGCGATGTGCTGGCGCAACCCTCAACCTTGAGCGCGCTTAAACATTCGTTGGTCATTGCCGGTTTTGGCACTTTGGTGTCACTGGTGCTGGGCTCTGCCTTTGCATTCCTTGTGGCGCTGACGGATTTGAGGGCCAAGGCGGCTATGGTTTTCTGTCTGATGATCCCGATGATGATCCCGCCCCAGATTACCGCGCTGTCTTGGGTTCAGATCATGGGGCCATCGTCGGCTCTTTTGAAATTGTTGGGCATCGCCCCTCCACTTGGGGCACCGCAGCCGCTGTATTCACCTGAGGGGATCATTTTTCTTCTGGGCATCCAGCATATGTCGATCATTTTTCTGACGTTGCGCGCCGGCCTGCGATCTGTCCCCCAAGACGTTGTTGAGGCCGCCCGCATCAGTGGTGCGAAAGGGTTGCGCGTATGGTGGCAAGTGGTGCTGCCGCTGACCCTGCCCAGTCTGGGTGCCGGTACGGCAATCACCTTTGTGACCGCCCTTGGCAATTTTGGCATTCCGGCGATGTTGGGCATTCCGGCAGGCTATGCGACGCTGCCGACGCTTGTCTATCAAAAGCTGGCGGGAATGGGGACGACGGTCTTGGCCGAAGTTTCGGTTCTGGCAATGTTAATCGGGGCTGTGGCGGTTGCCGGTATTTTGTTGCAACGCCTCTTCCAGACCCGTCAGAAACTACACCTTGTCGGTAGCACATCTCGCCCCTTAGTTCTGCCGCTGGGTCAGGCACGCCTGCCTATTGAAATCCTACTGTGGGCACTGATTTCTGCCATCCTAGTGTTGCCGATGTTTGGCCTTTTGGCCACCTCCTTGATACCTGCCTATGGGGTGCCGCTGCGTCTGGATACGGTCAGCCTGGCGTCGTGGCAGGAGGTGCTTTTCCGGCAACCTGCAACATCGCGTGCCTTTACCAACTCATTCGGGCTGGCGGTGGGCGTATCCTTGTTTCTTATTGTGATTTGTCTGCCCCTTGCGTGGGTGATGGAGCGGCGCAAAACGCGGCTTGCGCGCCTGTTCGACAGCCTGCTTGACCTGCCCTATGCGTTGCCGGGGGTGGTTCTGTCGATTGCTATGATTTTGCTATTGATCAAATTGCCGTTCACAGATGCCACGCTTTACGGCACCATCTGGATTATTTTTCTGGCCTATATCGCGCGCTTTTTTGCGGTCATGTTCCGTCCGGTTCAGGCCAACCTCAAGCAGTTTGATCCGGCGATGGACGAGGCAGCGCAATCGGTTGGTGCTTCGCTTCACCGGCGTTTGCGCGATGTAATTTTTCCGCTTTCGGCACCTGCTGCTGCGGCAGGGGCGATCCTTGTCTTTCTCACCGCGTTCAACGAACTCACGGTTTCTGCGCTTTTGTGGTCCTCTGGCACCGAGACGCTTGGCGTGGTGATTTTCAATCTCGATGACAGCGGCGAAACCGGCATGGCCAGCGCATTGGCGATGACCATCGTGCTTGTCGTCATCGTCCTCATGGCACTGATCCAATTGTTATCACGCCGCTTTCCCAAAGGAGTTGTCCCATGGCAGACATAGACCTGTCCAGCGTTGGCAAGACATTCGCAGGCACGCCTGCGCTACAAGACATTACAACGCGGTTTGACGACGGCGAATTTATTGCGCTTTTGGGGCCATCGGGCTGTGGCAAAACCACGCTTTTGCGGATCTTGGCAGGGTTTGAAGCACCCAGCCACGGACGCCTGCGCATCGGGACGCGCGAAATGGCCAACGCCCAGACGGGCGCGAACCTACCCCCCGAAGCGCGCAATATCGGGTTTGTGTTCCAGTCTTACGCGCTTTGGCCGCATATGTCTGTGCGGCGCAATGTATCCTACCCGCTTGAAATTCGTAGATTATCCAAAGCAGAAATCGCAAAACAGACCGATGCCGCTTTGGCCTCAACCGGGCTGGTGGACTATGCTGATCGTATGCCCTCTGATCTTTCGGGGGGGCAAAGACAGCGTGTCGCATTGGCCCGTTGCCTTGTCTCAGACCCTTGCGCCGTCCTGCTGGATGAGCCTTTGGCCAACCTTGATGTCGCATTGCGCGCTACGATGCAGGGCGTCTTTACCGACTTCCACAAGCGTACCCGCGCCACGATGGTTTATGTGACCCATGATCAGGCCGAAGCCATGGCAATGGCCGACAGGATTGCGGTTATGGATCAAGGGCGCATTCAGCAGTTCGATACCCCGCAGACCCTTTATGAGCGTCCAAAAAACCGCTTTGTCGCAGAATTCGTCGGACGCGGCACAGTAGTGCCCGTGCAAGAGGTCAAATCCGGCGAAAAAGCGCAACAGGCGCGCATTCTGGGGACCGAGGTTACAGTGCAATCCGTAAGCCAAGAGGCGCAGGTCAGCCATGTTTGCCTGCGCCCCGAAAACCTGACCATTACAGAGACCGGAGATCTGCGCAGCAAAGTCGCGCGGGTCACCTATGTGGGCGGGAAATACCTGTTGGAAGCGGTGACCGACTGCGGTGCACGCCTGTTTGCCGAAACCCGCGCCCGTTTTGAGGTCGGGACCCAATTGGGCCTTACAATTACAACTCCTTGGGCTTTTTTGGAGGACTAAATGCAAAGCATACGTTTACTTTCCGGCATAGGGGATAAGGGCCCCGCATGCATCCAGCTGACTTTGGGTGATCGGATCTGGCTGCTTGATTGCGGCTTTGGCCCCGAGGCTAACGCGCACTTCGACCCCCTCTGGCTTGAGGGGGCCGAGGCGGTGTTCATCACTCATGATCACATTGATCATATCGGCGGTGCTTCTTATGCTGTTGAGGTCGGGTTGCCGATATATGCCACGGCGCAAACTGCTAAGGCGCTTCCCCCAGCCGCTAAAGTGCATCTGTTGCCCGAACAAGGTCAGACGATGATCGATGGTGTAACACTGACCACGGGTCGCAATGGGCACGCGATGGGGGGTGTTTGGTTCCACTTCGATTTGGGAGAAGGGTTCTACTATTCTGGTGATTGGTCTGAGGAATCTGATTGGTTTTCTTTCGATGCGCCCCCTCCTGCAGCGACCGCCATCTTGGATTGTTCCTATCATCTGGACGATGTGCCGCAATCAGATCGGCTCGAGGCATTGAATGACCTACTGGACCGGTAATCCCCCCATTTTTGGTGGGATCCAGCCGTAGAATTCAGGCGGCTGTTTTCAGTTTCATTGCGGGGGTTATGCCGCCG
>JAWSVL010000055.1:0-1229 GCA_033851935.1 Sulfitobacter sp. | reverse complement strand
ATGGGACCTTGCGTCTCGTGATACTCCACTCACGGTAGAATGTCGTTTATTTTTCGGCTACCTAGTGAACTTCTTGTTGCCTTGTGTAACCGCTATCTGCAGTCTTTAAAAATATCGTCTGAATTTCTGAAGAGCTCAATATGCCAGCTTCATACAAAATATTTCCAGATTGGAGAATGAAATACGTCCATGTTGCTTCTTCGGTTGAGCTTGAAGAGTTGCTGCCTTTAGCAGAGCGCTATTTCGAGGACCCTGAGTTTGATCTTTCGATCCGTTTTATGGTCGACCTAACAGATCTTGTATCTTCTTCAGCCCGATTTCGAGATGTCCTCACTTTGTACAGCTTCTACAGAAGGAAGCTCCCCCAAATGATAAAACCGATTGACGTGGCGATTGTAGCGCCAAAGGACTTCGCGTTTGGGATGTCCCACATGTTTCTTGCGTTAGCCAATTTAGACTCCGTAATGCGCCTTAAGATCTTCGAAGAAAAGTCTAATGCCGCAACTTGGCTGGATGTCCCGGTTCTTATTGCAGAAGATTTTCGAACAGACGAACAACTCCAGCCAGTTCAAGGGGCATGCTTCAAGACTTAGATAGCTGCCGTTATTGCGGGGCGCAGCGAGGGACTATTTCCCGCCGCGGTTGGCCGTTGGTGTATTGCACAACATCTGGCATCTTGGGCGCGAAGTCACGTCCCAGTTCGGAGTTTCTGTTTCCCTGCCCTGCAGCACCAATACCGCTAAACGAACAAAGGCTTCACGCTATACTAAAACGTTCAAAGTCAAATATGGACGTTCGCGTCCTAGTACGCAGCGTCAATAGACGCCTGTGCGAGGCCACGTTCGAGTCATTGTTAGAGGCGTATATCGTTTGGATCGCGACAAGGATGGGATAAATTGTGAATAAGACTTATACTTACTCCAGAGGAGCTGGCACGACGTTGGACAGACGGGGACGAGTTTTGTGTAAACGGTAGTTCTGCTTAGATAGCAGTTGCCTGTGTCTCACTCGTATACCAGCAGCGTTCAGATGTACTGGACGCCAACTTTCCGCCAGCGTCACTCTATGGCCTCTAGGTCAGGGAAGACAATCGACATTACTTTAGCATAATTGTCATTCTCAACCTTAGAGCAGCTCCCAATTTCAGGTTTCAACTTGACGTTATAGATTTCCTGCATTGCTATATTTTCAACTTTATTTATAGCTGCTAATTCCTCGAACGACCCAGT
>JAWSVL010000026.1:0-145801 GCA_033851935.1 Sulfitobacter sp. | reverse complement strand
CATCGTCGTCTTCTGTGCCTGTTAACGAGCCGGGCAGGAGGACATTTTCACCCTCATATACCAAGGCCTCCACCTGACCGATCAGTTCTTCACTAGTCGGGAGGTTCCCCTCACCGACCAGAGACTGATCCCGATCAATCGCAAGTGGAACATCTCCCTGACCTTGAGCGACAATAACGCCGTCTTTTTCAACAGTCATAAGACCATCGCCATCCACAGATACGGTCCAGGTTGCCGAAACACCCTCTTCGATCACATCCACAGCTGATATTACATGTTCGACACCATTCATCAGGATCGTGAAGTCAATTGTGTTTGTCGCGCCTGATTGGCTCAACACGATGTTGTTTTGCCCCGTCCCGTCCCCAAAATCAAAGATCGTCTGGTAGTTTCCACCACTGACATCGTCAAAACGCACCGTCACGCTTAATGTGAACGCGCCATCAATTTGGGGCATATCAATAATAGGCATATCAGCGATCTTTCTTTTGGGTGCGTAACAACCATCCCATTCAAAGCCGCAAAGATAGTGGGAAATTAGGAAAAATTACTCAATTTTTACAAAAAGACATTTAATATCAAATCACTAAATCTCTATCAGCTATCCAAAAATTTTCTTAAAAAAGGCACAATTGTTCAGGACCAGCTACCGCACTAGGATAATTCCGCTGATTGTTTCTTTCTTCTCGACGGTCAGAAAATCCTCCCAATACCCTACATACGGATTCGCATGCTTTTTCAGCGAGCTGCTCAATCATTCCAGCCCCACAAAGGTTGCCTAGATATACACTATTTCGTGAAGCCTTTAGGGACTGCCAACAACCAGTTTCCGCGTTAATGTCCAGACATTCCAGTTTGATCAGAAAGTAGCCCTATGACCCAGCCTAGCCACATTAGATGTAAAAACATGATCCTAGGCGCATTGGTTGCTGATGCTGCAGCGATGGGACTGCATTGGATCTATGATCAGGATCACATTGCAAAAGTTGCCCCTGACGCACCTGAATTCAAAGATCCAGATCCTCGCAATTTTGATGGCGTGCCTGCGTATTATGCACATCCCACTAAGACCAGCGGTGAACTTTCGCAGTATGGCGAGCAGGTGATGGTCATGTTGCGCACACTCGCGAAGGACGGCGGGGAATTTTGTGCTGCCGATTTCGCCGACCAATTTCGCGCCCATTTTGGATATGGCGGTGCATATGTCGGATATATTGATCACGCCACCAGAGGTACGCTGGATAACTATCGCAGCTTCGAAGACGCGGTAAATGCTTGCGCTTTAGATGTCCCTTTTGAAGGCGACCAACGGGTACGCAAAGCACTGGTTGCAAAATTGCTCCCTTTACTCCACCGCCATAGCGGTGCTGATCTGACCGAAGCATTCAGATTGACTGTCCGTGAGACGTCAACCGACGAGGCAACTATTGAATTTGGCGCACGACTGCTTGATGCGATGAATACAGTACCGCTTGCGACTGGAACAACAGATGTTCAATTGCCCGCGATTGCAAAACTACCTGCCCTTATTGCGCGCTTGTGCATTCAGGGCGACACAAGCGGAGCGGCATTTTCCGTGCCCGTGGCAGCAGCAATACGAACCACCAGCGACAACCCTACTGCAGCGGTTTTTGGTATGGCTGGTGCTAAAATGATGGCTGCCGCGGTTCTTCATGGCAATTCAGATGCGGTCATTGAAGCGGCACGTTCGATAGCGGATCCTGCCGTGAACAAACTGATCGAACAAGCTATTGAGATGCAGGACAAAGATAATGCCACCGCAACCAAACACTTTGGCATGGCATGTGACATGCCATTTGGCATTCCATCCGCGGCACATAACATTGCTACAGCAACCTCATTTAGTGACGCTATTCGACGTAACATCTACGGCGGCGGAGATTCATGTGGCCGTGCGATATTGGTTGGTGCTGTGATGGGGGCGATCTTTGGCGTTGGTGGTGATCAAGGGATCCCACAAGCATGGATTGATCGCCTTGACGTTAAGGACGATGCAGGTGCCTTGATTGAAAAATTAGTTTCTTAAAACAGCGTTTCGCTGCGATTTGAAACCTCTGTGTAAGTCCTGGGACGGTTCGGAGGCATCAAATCAGCGGGCGCTGCGGGCAAGCTGACCTCAAAAACGCAGCCCCTTACGGGAGCTGCGCGCAGGCTAATTTCTCCGCCCCAACCTTCAACGGTCTTTTTTACAAATGCAAGCCCAAGTCCGGTGCCCTCAACAGCGGTCAGACGGCAGAAGGGTTCAAAAATACGCGCCTGCTGCTTTTCAGGAACACCCGGCCCATTGTCTTCGATTTCAATCACAACAGAATGTTCCCGTTGGACCCCCCGTATCGTGATTTGACCGGATGGCTGATCATTATGTTTCGCCGCGTTTGAAATCAGATTGCGCATTACCAAATCAAAGGAATTCGGATCAACTTGAATTCCAGGCATATCTGGCATGACCGACAGCTTCATTCTGGGATTGATAGCGGACAACGACAAGATACCATCAAACCTAGAGTTAGGCACAAAACTCTCTACATGCGATGGATCTGCATCCGCCTTTGCGTAATTTAGAAGATCACTCACCAGAATATTCATCCTGCGCGACACTTCTTTCAAGGTCTCAAAATTACTTTGCACCACAGCGGGTAAATTAATTTGCGCATCACCCAAATCCTCTAGGATGAAATCTATCAGTGTGGCCTGCTGCACCAATGGTGCCTTAAGATCGTGCGCAGCCATAGTTGAAAACGCCTGAAGCTGCTGGTTCTTGCGTGCTAATTCACTGCTTTGCTGAGCAATCTGCGCCTGCTGGCGATAAAGTTCACTCACATCCAACCAGATTGCTGCAAAATGCCTGCTGCCAAGGCGAAAAATGCTGAGATCAAACGTGTTGTCGCTTTGCGTCTCAATGATCTGCCGAACAGTTCCACCTGCGCGTAAACATTGCACTGTTTGGATTGCAAATTCACTGATCTCTTGGCCCGACATGTTTGTTTGAAAAATACCATTCTCATACGCAAACTTGATCACCGTTTCGAGCTCCCCGCCGTCGCAAAGTTTAGGGATGATTTGCGGGAACCGTTTTTCAAAACCACTATTCCAATGCACTCCCTTCATCTCACTGTCGAAAATGGTAATCGCGCCACTAATTTTATCGAGTGCATCGATCAAAAGCTGGTTTTCACGGTTTTCTACCTGCAATTTCACCGAACGGCGTCGCAACCGGACCGCATAGACCGTGAGTGCGATCATCGCAGTGCCGATCCCACCTACAATCAAAGCCACATTGCTGAACCAAGGATGCTCAAGAATACTACGAGAACTGCCAAACCAATGGGCACGCAACGGGATCAAAGCAGCAGGAGTTGCCGCCGCCTGAACCACCTCTTCAATTGCTGCGTGTAGGTCGGGCAAATCTCGACGGATGATAAGCCCATACGGGATTGTAGCCAAAGCCGGGCTTAATCGGCGCACTTTATCTTCAATAAAATGTGTACGCAGGCGTGCTTCGAATGTCTCTGCAACACTCACAACAGCGTCGATTTCGCCCATCATCAGCGGCAGCAAAACCTCATCAGAAGTTTCGTATTCGACAATTTGAGCAAACGGGAACCGCGCGGCTAAAGGATCGGTTATTTCACCATGCACAACACCAACTCGCATCCCCGCAAGAGCGTGTATCGTTTCGAACTCCCTGTCGCGGCGCACGTAAACGGACAGGGCATATTCACCCAGAGAAGATGTAGCCAAACCTGCCGCCTGATGTACAGATGTCAACGCAAGGAAAGGCGTCACGTCCGCTTCCCCCCGCGCGAGAAGCTCAAGGAGCTGATGTGGGTTTTGCACAGGGCTAAAACGCACCCTATATCCCACCGCTTCTGCCAGTTGGCGTGTGACATCGATGTTATACCCCTGCGCGCGGCCATCTTCTCCGGTAAAGCTGTAGGGAAAAGACTCAATATAAACAGCGCGCAGTACAGGGCCTTCTGGCGAAGGTTCAGCCAGCACAGCATACCCTGACAGGGCCGATACCAAGCCAAGGAGAGCGATAATAGAAAAACGCTGGAACAAATTCATTAGTAGGCTCGCGCGGTGTTATCTCACCGCGCGAAGTTAGCTCAAGGGCATGAATGCCCCATTAACGGAGAAGCCAGACCTCACACACCTTAAAAAATCATAGGCACAACGCCCCCACTCAACACCTCTGCTAGGCTCCCTTTCCAAAAGGAACCCTTCGAGGTTTTGATCAGCCAGCGCGCACCAATGTCATCTCGGGATCATAAAGACCGCGATCCGTTATTTTTGCTGGAACACACTTACCCAAAATGTCGATCATCAGAGCAGCGTCATCTGGCAGAACATCGACAAATGCATAGGCAAGATTTTCACCAACACGGTGCCCGTACCCCCCCGACGTGACCGTCCCCACAACAACGTCATCCAACATGACAGATGCGCCCGGATGTGCAGACGCCTCGGCGCAATCAACCATCAATGTCACAAGCGTTTTGCTCCTATTACGGACCGCTAATGCTGCTTTCCCAACGAAATCTTCTTTGCCCATGTCCACAAATCGGGACAGTCCCGTCTCGAAGGGATCAAACTCCGTCAGGATGTCTGCCTTCCAATGCAGATACCCTTTTTCCAAACGCATGGAATCGACGGCCAGTGCACCAAACAGCGAAAAGCCGAACGCCCCTCCTGCTTGCCGCAAGGCTAGGTAAGCCGCATAAAGAGAGGCATTCGGGATGTGCAGCTCATATGCCTGCTCGCCCGAAAAGCTGACCGCCATGACGGTCGCAGGCGCGATGCCAACAAAACATTCACGCACCGACAGCCAAGGGAAGGCCGCCTTTGACCAATCCTCACGTGAGACGGCGGCCAGCACGTCACGCGCTTTTGGGCCTGCCAAAACCAGAATAGTCTGATCATTGGTCAAAGATCGAATTTGGACATCGTTCTTACCAATATGGGATTGCAACCAATCCATGTCATGCAGTTCTGATGCAGCAGCAGAGCCGTACCAAATACGGGCTGGACCGCGGTCACTTGCGGGAAGTCGCGCGATTGTTGCCTCACCCTTTAGCATACCGTGATGATTGAGCAGATACGCCAACCCCACACGTCCGTCTTTGCGCGGCATCCGCCCACAAATCATACGATCAAGGAATGTCTCGGCATCTGCACCAGTTATTTCAAATCGATTGAACCCGTTCACTTCAGTCAGGCCGACACCATTTTGCACAGCAGCAACCTCGGCTGCGACTATATCAAAGCTCTCGTCGAACCTAAATGAATGCGTGACGTGGAAGTCCGGCGTGGGCTTGAAGAACTCAGCCCGTTCCCAGCCATTGACCACGGTAAACTCTGCGCCCTCGGCCGCTAGTACAGGCGTGAGCGGTGTGGTTTTGGCCATACGGCCAGCAGGGCGATGTTCATTAGGGAAGTGGAAACGGAACTCGTTTTGGTAATCCTCGATTGCTTTTAACGCCGTCAGTTCCACATTCGTGTGTCCAGCAAAGCGGCGCGGATCAATCACCCATGTGTCATAGCAGGCCTCGCCGTGCACGATCTGCTGGGCCAGCATCCAGCCATGGCCTCCCCCTTCCCCCAGCCCAGCGCGCAAGCCAATGATGCAAAAGGCGTTGCGCTTGCCCGGGATAGGCCCCACCAGCGGCGCACCGTCGATAGTATAGGTGATCGGACCATTCACCACATTTTTGATGCCAACCTCAGTCAGCGCAGGCATCCGCTCAAATGCGCCTTCTAACACGTCAGTGATCCGGTCCAGATCATCAGGACAAAGAGCATTGGTGAAATGTGGATCAATCCCGTCCATTCCCCATGTTTTGCAGTCCTGTTCATAAAAACCAATCAGCAGACCATTCTTTTCCTGACGGCAGTAATAATCACTGATCGGGCAACGCAACAGCGGCATGCGGTGATCTGATTGAACAATAGCAGGAATGTCATCGGTGACAAAATACTGGTGTTCCATCGACATGACCGGATGGTGCACACCCATCATCGCGCCCACTTCGTTCACGCGGTACCCGCAGGCATTCACGACAATCTCACAATCGATGTCACCTTTGGACGTGTGAACCGTCCAACTCTCATCTTTGTGCTGCGTCAATCCGGTCACATCGCAGCTACGGTATATTTCAGCCCCCGCCAGACGTGCGCGCCGCGCAAGCGCTTGGCACAATGAGGCGGGATCAATATCGCCATCACTCCCATCCCATAGCCCGCCAACCAAATTATCCGTCGAGATAAGCGGATGCCGCCGCGCGCATTCCTTTGCATCTAGCACTTCAAACTCAACGCCCATCCCCCGCGCCATAGATGCAAAGTGACGATAACCGTCCATCTGTGCCTCGGTGTTGGCTAGTCGGATACCGCCGTCGCCATGGTTATATCCTACAGGATACTCTGGATCATCGCGCAGCTCTTGATAAAGCTTGATCGAATGGCTTTTAAGCCCAACCATCGTCTGATTTGCCCCAAAATTCGTGACCTGCGCTGCCGAATGCCATGTGGTGCCCGAGGTCAGCTCGTCCCGCTCTACCAGCACAACGTCTGTCCAGCCTTCTTGGGTCAAATGATAGAGAGTTGAGCAGCCAGCAATTCCGCCACCAATAACAACAACACGAGTCTGGGATTTCATTTTGCGCTCCTTTTTGGGCTATGCGCAATCGTTTCCCATACGGATAATTTACGCGGGCATAAAACCGACATCCTGCATTAACATTGTCGAGATGAGGCACATTTGAACGGGCTAACGTGCACTGAAATACCCCCATTGCCGCAGCCATTTACATTTCCAAAATCGAACATTCCAACCCCTCAAATACACACCAAATATTCTGTACTTGCCATGTCTCAATGGAATCGCCTAGCGTCCCCTAAATGGAGGTATGTATGACAAAAACAGTTTCGTTCACTCAGATGAAAGACGGCACAGCACAAGATTATGCACTGCTCGAAGAGTTGGAAAAGCCCTACCTTGCGCTGACGCCAGACCGCGTGCTTGATGAATTGAAACGCCAAGGCAGCGCCACGCTGGACGGGTATAAAATCACACGCCTTGATCACGGATTGCAGGCCGCTACACGTGCGGAGGCGGAAGGCGTCGATATTGACTGGATCGTTGGCGCCTTGTTGCACGATGTCGGCGATGGTCTAGCCCCACAAAACCATGACCGCTTTTCCGCTGAAGTCATCCGCCCCTTTGTGCGTTGGGAAGTTGCATGGACGGTTGAGCATCACGGAATCTTTCAAACACTTTATTATGGTCACCATTATGGATGGGACAAAAACGCGCGGGACCAGTTCCGCGATCATCCTTGCTTTGATACCTGCGCGGCCTTTTGCGAACGCTGGGACCAATCCTCATTTGATCCAGATTACCCTACAAAACCGCTTAGCTACTTTGAACCAATGCTACGCGAGGTATTTGCACGCAAAGCGTATGATCCTGCCGTTCTTCGCGAAGGTGAAGCGCTGGGGCTTTGAGATTCGTCCAGCTATCGAGCTTGTTGGTTGGATAGCCAATCGCTGGGGCTGGTCCCCGTAATACGTTGGAATTCACGGTTGAAGTTAGACTTGGTGTTAAACCCCGCCTCCAACATTGCAGACGTCACGCTATCACCCGAGATAAGCGCCCGTTGCGCAGCTGAAATGCGAGCGGCATTAATATAGCGGGATACATTCTCTCCGGTAACACGGTTGATCGCGCCCGATAGTTGCTTCACAGGAATGCGCAGCCTGCGCGACAGCTGGGACATTGTGAGGTCAGGATTCAGATAGGGCTTTGTTTGTGTCATATAGGCCTCAAGCTGCTCCATCACATGCGCATCCATCGGACCAGCCTCCCGTGGTGAGGGGCTCTCTTCTTCTGGTTCCGACGCGCTGGTGCTCAATGCGCCCGACAGGGTCAGCGCCCCGATCAAGATTAATGTTGTGGAAGAATAGATGCTGATGATCCAAGGCTGCAAATATCCCGCACCCAACATCTGAACCAATACGATCAACCCGTCGCTGAATGCAGACGCTATCAATGACCACCCGATGATTTGCCAAATTCGCCCAGGAATTTCCCCCGCTTCAAGACGCATCCTAGGAAGTGCATCTGCGCCTTTTAGGCAGGTCCAGACGATCATGCCACCATAGCCGACAAACAATACGGGGATCACAGTATCAAGCGCCACAGGCTGCAAAAACATGACCGCCAAAACCATGCAAGGAACGATCAGGTGTGTCGCATCACGCACTGCCAGTTGGCGCACGGCAGTCGCCTGAAACGCAACCCATGCCATAGGCGGGATCATACTGGCCGTAACGGGCTGAACGTATAGCGCTCCAGCCACCATATAATGTTGCGCAAGCGAGATGATCAGCCCCTGCAAAGCACATAGCGCTAGCAGCATCGCCAACGGTCCGTGACGGCGATCCACGACCAAAAGCCGAACCAGCAAAAAGCCAAGCACCAAAGCGCTAAACATAGGGATCGGAAGGCTGGGCATGGCAGTTACTTTCACATCAGGTTTGTCAGTAACATGGTCCTAAAACGCGATCATGGCGACCTCAATCAGGATTTAGGACGCGCCATATTCCGGTTTTATCGCATTCATGTCTCATCACATTTCAAACAATGGAGACCAACATGAATATCCTTCTGAAATCCACTGCCGCTCTGATCGTTTCCGTAACCAGCCTTTTGGCAGATCCAGCTGGCGTGAGAGAACTGAGTATTGATGCCCCCCATCACGGCCGTGCCCTTACTGGTGCAATATATTACCCCAGCACTGGTGGCGGTGCCCTTGAGACCTACGCCGAAAACCCAGTGTTTGTCGGAATGCCAGTTCTTAAGAACGCCGAAATGGCGACAGGCAAACATCCGTTGGTGTTAATGAGCCATGGCATGGGAGGGCATATCCGCTCGCTTGGATGGCTCTCAACAGGCCTTGCCGAACAAGGCGCAATTGTCATCGCTGTAAACCACCCGAACTCTACCTGGAGAGATTCTGACCTTGGTGAAGGGCTAAAGCATTGGACACGTACCCAAGACCTCAAACTGGCCTTGGATACCATCCTTGCCGATCCCGAAATGAAGGCTGCGATTGATACCAACAGGATTATGGCAGCTGGCTTTTCATACGGAGGCTGGACTGCCCTGTCCTTGGGTGGGATGCGGGGCAATCACGCTGCCTATGTTTCGCACTGCAATGAGTACGGCGCAAAATCGAGCCATTGCGGTGATCTGATGCGCGGTGATGTTGGGCTACAAGACGTCTCACCAATCAAATGGAACGCCGACTATAGCGATTCACGGATCAGTTCCGTGTTTGCAATTGATCCCGGACTGATCTGGGGTATCGGAGACGAAGAAACCTCCGATTTAGAGCGCAACGTTAGCCTTGTCTCATTGGGGCAGGATGAAAGCAGACTGTTAGCCACCAACTTTGATCTCGCCGGATTGTCCTCGGCGATTCCACAAGCGGATGTCATCTCGATTGTGCCAGCCACTCATTTCTCGATGCTGCCCGTATGCAAGCCGCACGGCGCAGCGATATTAGAGGAAGAGGGCGATGATCCAGTCTGTACCGATCCTGCCGGTACTGATCGCGCAGCAGTTCATGGCACTGTCATTGCAGCGATTGCATCAAAACTCGGATTGTAAACATCAGCAAGCGGCACGCAATGTGCCGCTTGCAATCACTACTTCAACTCTTGGCAAAAATCCCGGGGCGGCCCAATCCACCAATCCGGTCTTTAGCAACGTGTATAGCGATCACTAGCGACAACATCAGCCCCGTCACCACTCCGAATGCGATCCCGATACGAACCCCAGTAAGGCCACCATCCATTACAACCGCGAAAAGCCAGATGAACAAAGCTATGCCGATCCATTGACGGTAAATGCCAATCCACATTGTCCAAGTTGCCTTTTTCAAAGCTTGCAGCAATGCGTTGACCGAAAAGATCACGACATAGATCGGCAGAATGACAGCCTCGACCTTAAGAAAAAGTGCGGAAATTCGAATAACTTCGGGATCATCCGAGAAAACCCGCGTGCCATAAGCCCCGCCAAACCACAAAAACGGAAAGGCTGCCATGGTCATCACAACGCCAATCAGCCAGCAACGGTGAAAGGCCTCTCGCACCCTTTCGGGACTTCCCGCACCATAGTTTTGCGCTGCAATCGGCACCAGCGAGATGGTAATGCCAAGGGCGGGTAACAGGAAAAGTTGCTCAATCCGCATGGTGATTCCGTAAGCCGCGAGAGCAGCCTCCCCGTGATCCTTGAGCGCGTATTGCACGATAAAGCCGCTTGAGAATGTCACCAAAAGCGCAAATCCTGCAGGGAACGCTTGGGCTATGATTTCATAATATTTAGCCGGATCGGGAACGAATTCGGATAGTTTAAGATCTTGCATCATTGCTCGACCAACGACGCGGCTCAGGACAAATACGGCAACACCCGTCTGACTTAGGACCGTCGCCAACGCGATTCCGTTAAAGCCCATACCCGCGATCACTCCCGGAATGCCAAACATTAGCAACGGGTTCAGCGCGACGTTCACAAAGAACGCCACAACCAGCGCACGCTGCATGGTCAGTGTATCACCGCGCGCCTGAAGGATCCCGTTTGCAGACGGCCCGATGATGAAGCCCGGCAATGCTAAAATCAGCCAGTAAAAATAGCTCAAACCCGCGTCACGGTACGCGCCGGGTTCCGAAACAACCGCGATCAAAGATGGCCCCGCAAGTACGGCAATCACCATCATTGCAATCGTCGCAACAACCGCCAAACCAATACCCTGCACCGCAAGGCGACGTGCATCAGCATCGTCTTTGCGCCCTTTGGCATTGCCCACCAGCGCGCTCATCGCGGAGCTAAGACCAAAGCCGACGGCAACCAGAATAAAGAACGCCTGAAATCCGATGGTCATACCAGCCTGCGCCTGCGTGCCGAAATAGCCCGCGTAAAACGTATCGACGATATTATAAAGAGTGCTGAACAGCATCCCTATGGCAGCAGGAATCGCAAGGCGACGGAAATGACCGCTGAGCGGACCTTCGGTAAGATCATATTCGATCATCTTGGGGGCTTTCAGGTAGAACGAAAAAGGGCGCTCGTCACAGAGCGCCCTTTTCAACGATATTACAAGTGGTTCAGAGACCCCACTTCAGGGCAACCTCTTCAAAGAAACCTTGGGCCTTTTTCAGCTCGATCCAGCTGTTGATGTAGTTGATCCAAACCTGATCAGTTTGGGGCAGCAACATCGCAATCGGTGTCGGCGCACGGGGTGTGGACACTTCGACTTGGCGGATATTCGAGAATTTCTCTACCAATGTTGAGCCTTCAATGTTGGAAGTTACAAACACATCCGCGCGCCCTGACAAGACTTCTTGGAAGCCGCGCGCAGGCGCTTCAACCACTACGATCTCGGCATTCGGGAACCATTCTTTGACCAGTTTCTCAAATGAAGTGCCCAGCGTGGTTGCAACTTTTACGCCCTCTTTATTGATACTGTCCCAGCCATCAAAGTTTGCTACTTTGTCTTCTGTTGTGAATGGGAACATCTCAACCGCGATATAGCTGTTGGAATAACCCGCAGCCTTCAGGCGCGCAGGGCTGATCGAGGCGGAGCCCGTCATGTGATAGTTGCCAGCAACCACACCATTTACCAGAGTTTTCCAATCGGTCGGCACCATTTCCAGTTCAACACCCAAGTCAGCAGCCAACTCGGTCATAATGTCGATATCATACCCGACATAGCTATTTGTTGCTGGGTCACGTACGCTCATCGGGTTCCAATCGCCCGTTGTGCCCACCTTTAAGACACCCTCACTCAGAATTTCTGTCAAAGCAGATTGAGCAAGAACTGGGGCTGCAAGCATGCTGGCCGCAAAACCAGCAGCGAGACCAATTTTTTTGATGAATTTCATATGGTTTCCTTCATTTTTTTGAGCAAAGAGGCCGCGAATACGGCATTGTCGTCAATCTTCAAACCTAATGCAGGTTGCGCTCATGGCAACTGTAAACTTAACTAAACTCTTGAGTAGGGAGAGTTCCATGACAGAACCAACCAACAGCGGTCACAAAAGCGCTATCGATATACGCAGCCTCAACAAATGGTATGACAAGTACCACGCGTTGAAAGATATTGATCTTACCGTAGCTCACGGCGAACGAATTGTGGTTTGCGGTCCCTCTGGTTCCGGAAAATCAACCTTGATCCGCTGTGTCAATTCGCTTGAGACCCACGACAGCGGACAGATCACAGTTGACGGAACAGTGATGCACGATGCCTCCTCGATTGAGGCAATCCGTTCCGAGGTTGGCATGGTGTTTCAGCAGTTCAATTTGTTCCCGCATCTGACGATCCTGCAAAACCTCACACTTGGCCCAATGAAAGCACGCGGTCTCAGCCGCGCTGACGCGGAAGCCCGCGCCATGAAATACCTAGAACGCGTACAAATTCCTGAACAAGCCGACAAAAAGCCCGGTGCGTTATCTGGCGGCCAACAGCAGCGTGTGGCAATTGCCCGTTCGCTTTGCATGGAACCAAAGATCATGCTGTTTGATGAACCGACCTCGGCATTGGACCCTGAAATGATATCCGAAGTGCTAGATGTTATTGTCGATCTGGCCGATAGCGGCATGACAATGATCGTGGTCACCCATGAAATGGGGTTTGCACGCCGTGCGGCGGATCGCATGGTGTTTATGGATCACGGTGCCATTGTCGAGACAGGCACACCCGAAGAATTTTTTGAGAACCCAAAGACAGATCGCTGCCGCACCTTCCTCAACCAAATCCTCAAGCATTGAGCGCGCACATGAAAAACATTCTCGCACTTTCTTGCCTCTTGGTCCTTGCCGGCTGTGGCAGCTCTGGCACATGGGGGTGGTATGTGATCGACCCCACCACGCCAAAAGGATGGTCCAACATTACCTTCCTCCTCAATGGCTTTGGCGCAACAATAGTTCTTTCTGTCATTGCCGCCGTTATGTCGATGGTCATCGGCCTCATGGTTGCCCTGCCTGGTATGTCGACCAACCGCTGGATCAGATTGCCCAGCCGCATTTACATTGAATTTGTACGTGCCATCCCCCTGTTGCCGATGTTGTTTTGGGTGTTTTATGGCTTGCCGGTTGTGCTCAAATCTATGGGTATTTCCGTCAGCATTGATGCATTTTGGGGCGCGGTCATCACGCTTGCGATCTCTGACAGTGCCTTTACCGCTGAAATCTATCGATCAGGCATCCAATCGATTGCGCGTGGCCAGACCGAAGCCGCCAAGACCATTGGCCTGACTTATTCCCAAACAATGCGGTATGTGATCCTGCCTCAGGCAATCCGACGCATCCTGCCGCCTTTAGCCAACCAGTTCATTTATATAGTTAAAATGTCTGCCTTTGCCTCTGTGATTGGAATGCAGGAGTTGACCCGCCGTGCAAACGAACTCGTGGTCACAGAATACCGGCCACTGGAAATCTATTCCCTGCTCATCCTCGAATACCTCGTACTGGTCCTGATCATCAGTTTCTTTGTGCGCTGGCTTGAACGTAAGATGGGCGCAGATGAAAGCCGCTAAAGGAGTTAAACAATGAACTGGACCCAATTTCTGGACGACACTATGAAGCGCATGGGCAGCTTGCAAAAGCAGTCCCCTGATATGTTTTCCGGCTTTAACACGATGGGCAAAGCAGCCAAGAAAAACGGCGCGCTGGATGAAAAAACCAAAGAGCTGATTGCCCTTGGCATCGCCATTTCCACGCGGTGTGACAGCTGCATCGGCTTTCACGTGAAATCACTGGTGCGCCTCAACACAACCCGCGAAGAGCTAGGCGAAGCATTGGAAATGATTGGTTACATGGGCGGCGGACCCTCCATTGCCTATGGCGCAAAAGCGCTCGAAGCCTTTGACGAATTCACAGCCAGCTGATGTTTCGCCGATACGCAATTTACGTGACGCCTGATGGGCTGTTAGGACAACGCGGTGCCGCGTGGCTTGGCTGGGATATGGCGCAAGCATGCCGTGTTCCGCACCCTGATGTGCAAGGTCTGGACGTTGCAAAAACCACAAATCGCCCGCGTAAATACGGATTTCATGGAACAATCAAACCGCCAATGGTTCTGAAGAATGAAACCTCGGTTGAAGAGTTCAAGAGCCAAGCAAGCGCCATTACAAATGACCTAGCGCCAGTCACACTTGATGGATTGGGTGTCAGTCGCATTGGCGGATTTCTTGCGCTTACTGCAGTTGGGGAAACCAGCGCGCTGGCCACAATGGCCGCAACGATTGTGAAGGGCCTTGATGCATTTCGCGCACCTGCCACGCCAGAAGAACTGGCCCGCAGACGCCAAAGCTCCCTCAGTCCTTCGCAAGAGAGTAACCTCACGCTGTGGGGATACCCCTATGTGATGGAAGAATTTCGGTTTCACATTACCTTAACTGGTCCGTTAAAAGACGCTGAAACGATGGCTCCCATTGTATCTGCGCATTTCGCACCTGTTCTGCCAGCACCATATCTCATTGACCATCTTACACTTGCAGGCGAAGATTCTGACGGCATGTTCCACAGTATCAGCCGTCTGCCGTTACGGGGCCGAACATGAAATCAAGCGTTGATCCGGATGTCTTGCGCCACTGGATAGGCCGTAGTGAGACGATGAGGGACACACTGCACCTTGGACCTGCCAATCTGATGGAAATGACGATGGACCGCGTGCCATCTTTAGATCTTGGCGATACCTTACCCCCGCTTTGGCATTGGCTCTACTTTTTGCGGTCCGCGCCCCTTCACGCATTGGGACGGGATGGACATCCTGCCAAGGGCGGCTTTTTACCACCCGTTGGACTCCCGCGGCGTATGTGGGCTGGTGGGCGTTTTGGGTTTGATGGTGGTTTGCAGATCGGCGCACAGGTCACAAAGAAATCCAATATTATAGATGTCGCGTTAAAGACAGGCCGCTCTGGTGCATTGTGCTTTGTCACAGTGCGCCATGAAGTTGGCTACGCAGGATCAGCACCCGCATTTTGGGAAGAGCACGACATTGTCTACCGCGAAGACCCTACGCCAGATGCGCCCCTGCCCCAATCAGCACCCTTGGAAGATGACTGGCACCATAGCGAGACCGTGACACCATCCGAAGTTCTGCTATTTCGCTACTCTGCTCTTACGTTTAACGGCCACCGCATCCACTATGACCGCGATTATGCGCGCAATATTGAAGGTCATGGCGGATTGGTTGTGCATGGGCCGCTCATCGCAACCCTGCTGATCGGCATGGCGCAGCGGCTAAAACAGGGTGCGACCCCAAAGGCGTTTGAGTTTCGCGCGGCGAGCCCGCTGTTTGACACGGCCCCTTTCACATTAAATGCACGAAACCAAGGCGATCATGTCGAACTAGCAGCAGCCACGCCAGACGGACACCTAGCCATGCAGGCAAAGGCTACGTTTTAGATATCGAGATAATGAATGCTGTTCTGGCCTGCCTCGGCAGAGATTTCCTGAGCCGCGATGCGTAGATCATTGGCAATTTCGCCATTGGTTTCATCATCAATGCAAGTCAGCGGTGCCATTACCGTAATACCCGCAACAATTTTACCCCGATAATCAAACACAGGTACCGACAGACCAGTATGATCCGACAACAGACCACCACGGCATCGGCTGATCCCTTGTTTGCGAATTTCTGCACACCGCGCTTCCACATCCGTACGAGTGCCTGGTACTTCGGGCAGCGGCGCCATTGCAGTAGCCTGATCTAGTTCTCGCGCCACATTCGCCCGGGTGATCCGATCAGGTAAATGCGCGAGAAACAACTGGCCTAGCGCCGAGCGCAAGACAGGCAAGACACTGCCCAGACGTAGCTCCACCAGACTACCCGTACGGTAGCCGCGTGCGCGGTAGACCACGGTTGGCCCCTCATTGCCCCATACGCCCAGAAACACAGTGTGCCCATGCCGCTCAGCAAAATCATCCAAACGCGAGCGTGTGGCCTCGAAAATATCAAACTGCTGCAGTCCCGCGATGCCCAGCTGCAGCGAATACGGCCCCAAACCATAGTGGCCGGTACCTGGATCTTGGTGAACAACACGGACCTCTACCAAACTAACTAGGTAGAATTGTAATTTGCTCGGCGACAAGCCTGTGCCTTTGGCAATCTCGCGAAGCGGTACAGGTTTGCCTGCCTTCACAAGGAAATCAATCACCTCAAACCCCGTAACAAGGGATTGAATGCCTTTGCGCGCGGGCTTTGCAGTGTCGCTCATTGATGTGACCCTTTGAATATCTGGCTTATTCCATAGCACGCAGGCACGGCAGCAGGAACAGTGCGCATCATCACAGCCAGCGTTTGGTACTGCTCAGGTAGGCTTCCGCCTCTGCTCCAAAGATAGCGCGCAACAATACCTCTTCGGGCGCGGCGAAACGACGATCTAAGATCCACCATAGTCCCGCTGCAATTGCTAATCCAATCACCGACCCAGCCCCCAACGCGGAAGCAACCGCCAACATTACTAATGCCAGATAAATCGGATTGCGTGACAATCGGTATGGCCCCTCAATGATCAAGATCTTTGGCGTGTGGTGCGGTTCTATCGGTGTTTTCTTTTTCACGAACCAAAAGCCAGACCAAGCAATCACAGCCACAGCGGACACAAAAACCACCCATGACAACACACTCAAAACACCCATAGGAAAATGTGTCGACGGCAGCACCCACTCACACAGGTAAATCAGCGCAATACTACCCAGCCACCACAATGGCGGTAAATCGGGGAAACCCTTCATCCTATCGTCCTTTTACAGTTCCGTTAACGCTAGTTGCTAGAACACCAAAGACCAAGCGCAATGAAAGCGCTCGCTTTAGATTGACAGCTCCAGACGATCCCTTCTTTGTGGCTTTATACATAGACTGCGCTGTCAAACATTGGGACGGGCCAAAAATGAGCACACCAAACCACACCATACGGCTGGGCACATTGCCCGCCGAAGTGGACACTCCTCTAGGGTCGATGCGCGTTGGTGCGATTGCACCTTCATCCATAAAAACGACCCGTCCTGCATCTACTCAGCGTGACAAATTCTTGTGTGACCTTACAGCAGCGTTTGACACCTATGATATCAAAGATGGCAGCGTGCTTTCGTTTCACCACCATTACCGCAATGGCGACCGATTGATAAACGCGGTGCTGGATGAAGCGGCAAGGCGCGGTTTGAAAGGGCTTACCATCGCGCCCAGCTCGCTGTTTCCAGTTCACGCGCCGCTTGTCGCCCATATTCAAACTGGTGTCATCGCAGCGATTGTTACTGATTACGCCAAAGGACCCGTTGCCGATGTGATGATATCAGGAGCTTTACGCTCGCCGCCTATTTTACAAAGCCACGGTGCGCGCGCCCGCGCGTTGAGTTCTGGACTGCTAAGCGTTGATGTTGCTTTCATAGGCGCGTCACTGGCCAACCCTGATGGGGCCTGTACCGGACGCGGCGGCGCGGTCCCTTGTGGACCACTTGGATATGCGCAAGTTGATGCTGCCTATGCGCGCCACTCGGTGGTGTGTGCCCATCAGATCGTCAAGCATTCCCTGCCTCACATCGACATCCCTGCCGCGCATGTCGACGCGGTCATTCCCTTTCCCAATCCGGGAGACGTAGGTGGCATCGCCTCAGACACCACCCTGCCCGCGCAAACAACACAGGCGCAAAAGATCGGCAGTTTGGTGGCGGAGGTGATCATAGCAGCAGGGCTGTTGCAAAACGGCATATCCCTGCAAACCGGTGCAGGCGGATACTCACTGGCGGCGGTTCCATTTATTGGACAGGCGCTGCGCGCTGCCAATCTGCGCGGCAGCTTTCTGTCGGGCGGCATTACTGGCGCGCATGTCACACTTCAACGAGAAGGACTATTTGAACGCATTCACGATGTGCAGTGTTTTGATGGGGCTGCAGTTGCGTCTTCAATCACCAATCCAAATCACTACATCATGAGCGCATCTAAATACGCCAACCCTTTGCATGATGCGCCAATTGTGGATCAGCTTTCGGTTATGGTGCTGGGTGCAGTGGAGATCGATCAGCAGTTCAACGTCAATGTCACGATTGCTGGGGATGGCCGATTGATTGGCGGTCCCGGCGGGCATCCTGATGCGGCACAAGGTGCAGCATTGACCATCGTAACAACCGGACTGACAGGCGCTGGATACCCCAAACTGGTCAGGGATGTGCGGTGTGTCACAACACCCGGCACAGACATTGATGTACTGGTAAGTGATCATGGCATAGCCGTGAACCCGGCTCATACGGCCTTGTTGACCAAGCTAACCAATGCAGGCCTGCCTATCGTCGATTTTGATCTGCTTAGGGAAATGGCTGAGCGGCAGGCGGATCACAAACCATCACCCGTCTCTACATTCCCGCGTTTGCTGATTGAACATCGCGAAGGCGGGCTGCTCGATTGGGCCTAGAGCAAGGCCAGCAATTTGTTTCCGACTAAAACCATCAAGTTTATTGCAATTGCCGCCGAAATGAGTAATTGATCAAAACAGTAAGAATTAAACCTTAAAGGATTCTCCATGTCCCGCTTTACTGCTACCTCCCCTATCGCCCTTGCTGTTGCCGCTCTTGTTGCAGGCACATGCGCCGCTGCCGCCGAGGGTGAGTTGAACCTTTATTCCTCGCGCCACTACGACACCGATGACCGCCTCTACAGTGATTTCACAGAAGCCACAGGCATCACGGTCAACCGTATTGAAGGCAAAGCAGACGAGCTGATCGCGCGGATGCAAGCCGAAGGCGCGAACTCCCCTGCCGACGTTTTGCTGACAGTCGACACATCGCGCCTCAAGCGCGCTAAGGACGCAGGCGTATTGCAAAGCCTAAACAGCGAAGTTTTGGAAGCACGTATTCCGTCAAACCTGCAAGATAGCGACAATGAATGGTTTGGGTTTTCCCAACGTTCACGCATCATTTTCTTTGACAAAAATGACGTGACCACACCACCAACCGACTACCTTTCACTCGCAAACCCAGAGTACAAAGGCATGGTCTGCCACCGTTCCTCCTCTAACGTTTACGCACAAACGCTGCTGTCCTCCATCATCGAGAACCACGGTGAAGAAGCGGCAACGGCATGGGCACAGGGCATGGTTGATAACTTTGCACGCGATCCACAAGGCGGCGACACAGACCAAATTCGCGGCATCGTTTCAGGTGAGTGCGACATCTCGGTTGCGAATACCTATTACTTTGCACGCGCCATGCGCAAAGACGTTTCCGGCGTCACCGAAAGCATCGACCAGATCGGTTGGATCTTTCCAGCACAAGACGCCGAAGGCGCACACATGAACCTCTCCGGTGGCGGCATGGCAGCACACGCGCCAAACCGTGACAACGCAGTTGCCTTCCTTGAGTACCTCTCATCAGATCAAGCGCAGCAGTATTTCTCAGCGGGCAACGATGAATTCCCAACAGTTGAAGGCGTCAAGCTGAGCGAAAGCGTTGCAAAACTGGGCGAGTTTAAAGCAGACAGCGTGGATCTATCCGCGGTTGCCGAAAACCTGCCAACAGCCCAGAAAATCTTTGACGCTGTTGGCTGGAAGTAACTCTACCACTTCCGTCATTCGCCCCTTCGCCTTATTGGCGGAGGGGCTTTTTTTATGCCTACGTTCCATTTGAATGCTAGAGACAACATCACAACCCAAAAGGAGTCCGCAGATGTACCTTGCCATGAATCGATTTACCGTCCCGACTACAAATGCCGAAGCATTTGAAGCACTTTGGCTAAATCGCGACAGCCACCTCAAAGAGATGGACGGGTTTGTCGAGTTCCACATGCTCAAAGGGCCAGAAGTAGACGGTAAAATCGTCTATGCCTCCCACACCGTTTGGGCCTCCGAAGACGCCTTTCGCGGCTGGACAACAAGTGACGCCTTCCGCAACTCTCACAAGGGTGCAAAAACCACTGAAAAGCTATTTGAAGGCACGCCGGTGTTTGAAGGGTTTACTGCGATACAGCATATCGTGTGACCAAAGCTGGCAGATCGGCGAAATCACTAAAGGCGGCAGTGTGAGGTATCTCCTCAACTGCCGTTTTCCGGTATCCTTCGGTGTATAGCAAAAACGGCACGCCAGCCGCCTGCGCCGTTTGCGCGTCAACTTCACTATCACCAACGTAAATGCATGGCCCTTCGCCCAGATCGGCCAGCGCAGCATAAAGCAGCGCAGGATCAGGTTTATGAGTGGCCAAGCTGTCTCCCCCCCAGAACGTCTGAAAATGTTTCGTAAGATCAAGGTGGTCTAGCACCGCCATACACGGATCAATCAGCTTGTTTGTGCAAATGCCCAGCGCGTGATCGGTAGTCTTCAATGTTTCCAACGCGTCCACAACGCCGTCATAAATACGTGTGTGATGCACTGCAGTAAGGTAGGCCACCTTAAACTGGCCAAAAAGATCTTCGTGCAGCGCATCGGGCAGGTTCACCGCCTCCAGCATTCGCGTGACAAATACCCCGACACCATTCCCAATAAACGAATGGGTCTGGGCCAAAGAGATTTCCTCCCCATGCGGCGCGATTAGAAGGTTGGCGACAGCATGAATGTCGGGTGCGCTGTCAATCAGCGTACCGTCTAGATCAAATACAACACGCACCTTCATGACAGCACCAGAGGGAGGTGCCCAAAACCAGTTTGCTGGAATCCAGCCAAATCACCAAAGTATTCCATCAGCATCTCGATCTCATTTTCATATAATTTGCAAAAGCCATAATGCCCTGCCTTCATTCATCATACATATCATGCGCACCAGACGGGCGTTTTCACAAGGTCCCGTTAAGGCTATCAATTTGACCTAATTCGGCCACGTTTAACTGACATTTTTCAACCATCCGGTAACCATTGGCGCAAGCCTGCGGAGTAGCAATTGATGAACACCCTCACTTTTGGTGGCAATCCAGCCATCTCAAAAACACGGTATCAGCTTTTATCGGCTGTCACGCTGGGTGGTAGTCTGTGTCCTATTTCCTTTTGCCGCCAGATTTATTTCCCCCCTCATAGCGCGGAGACAGCAGCATGAGAGATTTTGCCATCCAAGATGATGATCAAAACACCGTCAGCATCGAATTTCTGGAGTGCCTCGAAAAGCGCCGCAACCTTGTTGCGCAATATGCACTTGCGGCTTGGGACGGCGAAACAACTGACGGCATCAACGCCGACCTTGCTAACGCGCGGTTGGTTCTACAGCTGGTCACACAACAAGCTGTTGCCACGGGGTATACTGCGCTTGGTATGACTGCCCAACAATGTGATGCACGGATTCAAGCCCATCTTGAGGGGCCGTATGCCGATTTGGCGATCTGCCCAGGTGAAATCATCTGGTGGGTCGACACGTTTGCCGAATCTTGCCAATCAATTCTTGATCGGTACTTCCCTCAAACGTATTCATAGCACTTAACAGACCCACTGCCTAAATCTACATTTCCTCTGCTAGGGAGCTGTGGTCCTCATCAGTTACGGTGATTGATCAATTGGATCGACTTGCGCGCCCGCATCTTTGAAGGGGTATTGCCGTATTCATCGCGCACTGCACGGCTAAGCGCATTATGCGAACAAAATCCGGTCGCAACCGCAACATCGATTAACGGAATAAGCGTATCTTCGATCATTGCACGGGCACGTCGCACACGCAGGCGTTTGTAAAACCTCGCTGGGGTCTCGTCAAAAACCTCGCGAAAAACCCGTTCAACGTGACGCGTAGAAAGACCCACTTGGCTGGTGAGCTCGGTCATGGACAAAGGTTCATCCATATTTGCCTCCATCAATTTGATCGCCCTCGTCACGCGCACATCAAACAAACCTGCATTGTCCGAGATATCCCTAGGCTGTTCAGCGTCACTGTGACGGATTGCAGGCAGCAACAAACGGTTTCCCAGCTCGGCCACCTCGATCGGTTCAAGGTAGGGAGTAAGGAGTCCGATGATCAGCTCAGCCGTGCCAGCCCCACCAGCAGCAGTTGTCACGCCATCACTTTTTTCCGCCAATCGGGTGGTAAGGTTGGGATAATACCCCTGTTCTTTTAACAGTGCGATGTCACGCCAATGCGTGGTGACATTCCCGTTCTTGTCGCTCTTGTTGCGGATATATACCGTGGCAGCATCACTAAGGAGAACAGCAGTTCGGTTTAGCCGTTGCATTGCGCGCAAACGCCTGCTCCAGCTCTCCAGCATCACTCTTTCGCCCCCTAAAACCACCATGACATCAGCAATGGCATGTCCTTCAATAGAGGGCTCTGCACGGACCATAACTTCTCCCCGACCTCTCACGAGACCGGGCATGTCGCTGATGATCCGACAAGGAAAGCGCTTGTCGCCTATCATCATATTGGCTGCTTTTAAGGTCGCCGAGACGCCCGTCAGTTCGACCTCATTGAAGCCACGCTGCACAAAGATCTCGAAGCGGCAGGACCGATCATTGCCTGATGGCATACTGGACAAATGCGTTTCCTTTAAAAGCGACTCGATTGGACAAACATCCAATCATTCGTGAAAAATGCAACATAAATTTCACGACCTGTCGATTTTCGCAAACATGGCCCCCGCCAAGCCAGGTCACCGCATCCCCCTATAACGCGCGCAGCATCAGCCCAACGGAAAGCGCCACAACAACGAGTCCAGCCGTGACTTCAAGCATCGGCATGATCCACACCAACGCACCAGCACGTGAAACACTGCGCATGATCCCGCCACGAAATCCGCTCGCCGCAATTCCAACTGCTACCGTTACTGAAGCAGTGCCCAACGCCATCGCAAACGCCCCGGCGACGCCAGCCATCGCAATACCCATCTGCCAAGTGATGATCAGAACAAATAACGCGCCTGTGCACGGGCGAATAGCGATCCCACCAATTAACAACAACGCATCTCTCAGGTTGTTCGTTTGTCCTGCTTCGTCCAAGGATGGTCCGTGTCGGTGACCGCAGGTATTACAGACCTCGCCATCACCGTGATGGGCGAGATCATGATAATGTGTGGCCTGCGCATTGCGCATACGCCTAAGCCCCCGAACAACCAACCAAAGGCCAATGATAGCGATTAATCCATAACTAAGTGGAGCGAGAAAGTCTTCTGCCGCGCCCACCATCCGGTCTCGCGTTAGGCCCAAAACCCAAAGGCCACCGAACGCCAGAACAATCGCGGTCACCGCCTGCCCAAGGCTTGACGCCAACGCGATCAGGGAAAGGCGCAGCATTGGCACCTCTCGTGCCACGCCGTAGCCCCCCACCAACAATTTGCCATGGCCCGGCCCAATAGCGTGAAAAAACCCATAGGCAAAGCAGCTGCTCAAAAGCACCGCATAAGCGCCCGCCTCGCCGCCTCGCAAAGCCCGCAGTGTGCGTGCAATACCATTTTGGAAACTACGCTGCTCACCAGCCGCCCAAACTGTTAACTGGGTAAACCCACCACTGAGCCAGAGCCACGCCAAAACAGCAACGGCCAGAACAAGTGTACAACCTAAAGCGCGGCGCATGTAACCAAAACCTCAGTGGCAAAACGGCTGCCGATATCACCCAGGCCTGCGGCCTCCATATCCATATCTTCAGGCAAAGCAGACAGTTCCGCTTTTGTCATGGCGAGCGCGCCAGCGATGTCGGGGGCATCCAGCGCAACATCGCATCCTGTACGCCCCTTTACGTCAACTCCAAGGCGGACTTCATACGCGGTGTAATAGGTACCATCATAGGGTCGGAAATTCAGTGTTCCCGTTACGGAGGGGGCACCCTGAACTGCGCGCAAGTGCGTTGTAATGATTTTGCCATCCTGCAAAGTCGCAGTAGGGGTTGAAGGTGGGCCCAATGTCAGCGGCGTTTTATCCATCTCGGCAACCAGATCGCCATTGTACCCATCAATCCAATTCATATCAAAGCCCCTCAACGCAGCGGTGTCCGCATCCGTCAATACGCCATCATAATCATCATCCAAGCCCATATCCTCAGTGATCAACAGCGAGTACAGCTCGTCGTATTCCCACGTGACTTGCACATGGGTGAGCTGGTTTTCCTCATTAATCAGAAACACCAACCCGGTATTTATAAAAATATGGGGGTGCGCGCCCACTGGGGCGGCGCAAAGGGACAAGCATAAGGCGAATATGGTTCTCATAATTTGCAACTTATGCCCGCCCTCGCTGCTGTTCAATCGCTCATGCGATCAAACAGCGGCAGTAATCAGCCGACCCAAACGCGCGATGCCTTCATCGATGCTGGCCTCGTCTGTCCGGCTAAAGCTGAGGCGCATGGTATTTGCCCCTGATCCATCAGCGAAAAACGCATGGCCCGGTACAAATGCAACCCGTTCTGATCTCAACGATTGCGCCAAAAGATCCGCCGCATTGACCTGCGCTGGAAGCTCCAGCCAGATAAACATCCCCCCCTCCGGGCGTGTCCAAGTAACACCATCTGGCATATGCGTCTCAAGCGCACTCAGCATCCGATCACGGCGCGCGCGGTAGGCTTCTTTGATTGTGGCCACATGGCTGTCAAATTGCGCATTAGCAACCGTCGCGATCGCCATTTGGTTGATCGTCGAGCTGTGCAAATCAGCGGCTTGCTTCATCAAAACAACTTGATCAATCACCTCTTGAGCTCCACACATCCAACCCACACGCAGGCCCGGTGCAAGCGTCTTGGAGAAACTACCGCAATAGATCGTGCGGCAGGCATTGATACTGCCTTTACGCTCAATCTCACGGGCAAGAACGGGGGCCAATGCCTCGCCCTCATAACGCAACGACTGATAGGCGGCGTCTTCAATCACAGCTATGTCCAGCTCATCAGCCAGATCAATCACCCGCTCGCGCATTTGCGCATCCAACGTGCGGCCGGTTGGGTTGGCGAAATCCACCGACATATAAGCGAACTTTACGCGTCCTTCGCCCGCTGCTTGCGCATAATCTGCCGCAGAGCGGTTGGTTTCAGGGTCAAGGCGATCGTAGCGCGGCTCGTATGCATTAAACGCACCAAGCGCGCCAAGATAAGTAGGCCAGCCTACCAACGCCGTATCACCCGCGTTGAGCATCAGCTTTCCAAGGTAATCAAGCGCTTGCTGTGACCCAGACGTGATCAGGATATTGTCGCGGGTACATGGGATGCCAAGGCGCGCCATTTCACCAACAATCCAGTCACGCAGCGGCGCATAGCCTTCCGAAACAGAATACTGCAATGCAGTCGCCTGCGTGTCGGGATTTAGCGCTTGGCTGAATGCCTCTTGAAACGCTTGGGCGGGAAATAGATCTGGATCGGGAATACCACCAGCAAATGAGATGATATCGGGTTGATCCAGCAGTTTGAGAAGCTCGCGAATTTCGCTAGCTTTCATACGATCATTACGGGCCGCGAATATCTGATGCCAATCCATTATTTCCCTCCCAGAAAATTGATTTCCACCACAAAGCATAGATTCGCGATTTAGGTCAATAGTCATGTCCTATATGTCCGAAACGGCCCTACCCTGACGTCACCCTCATGTAACGGCACCCCCCTTGGCACGCGCATCCCGAAAGCTAAAAACAAGACAAACACACTAGAAATAGCCCAACCCAAGCAGTGGGATGCTGACACAGGTTCAATTCGCCTCGCGCCTGATTGCCCCGCGCGCCATCACCCGTTATCAGCAATCAACTCCATAACCCAAAGGCTGCCCTGATGTCCTTCGATCGTTCAATCAAAATCGCCCCTTCCATTCTTGCATCGGATTTTGCCAATTTCGGTGCCGAATGTGCCGCCGTTGAAAGCCAAGGCGCGGATTGGATTCATGTTGATGTGATGGACGGGCATTTTGTTCCAAACATCACCTTTGGCGCGGCGACATGCGCAGCCATCCGCCCGCACATCAAAGGCATCATGGATGTTCACCTGATGATTTCACCGGTGGATGCCTACATCGAAGATTTCGCCAATGCCGGTGCTGATTTCATCACTGCCCATGTTGAGGCGACCCCCCACATTCACCGCACGCTTCAGGCGATCCGCGCCACGGGCGCAAAGGCGGGTGTTGCCCTCAACCCCGGCACCCCAGCTGAAGCAGTTGCCGAACTGCTGGACCTCACCGATCTGATCTGTGTGATGACGGTTAACCCCGGATTTGGCGGGCAAAAATTCATCGACATGAGCGCAAAGATCAAAACCCTGCGTGAGCTGATTGGAGACCGTCCGATCCACATCGAGATCGACGGCGGTGTTGATCCTAAAACCGCACCTATCGTTGCAGGTGCTGGTGCCGATGTATTGGTTGCGGGTTCTGCTGTATTCAAAGGCGGGTCGGTTTCCGACCCAGCACCATACGGCAAGAACATCCGTGCCATCCGCGAAGCCGCGGCTGGCGTTTACGTCTAAGCCCCAAGGAAAAACTATCCCTTAGGGCCATACGATCACGCCCTAAGGGAGATCATTTCCAAGTTGTTCAATCATCTTGTGCTTGAGCAATTTACCTGTTGGTGCCGCAGGCAAAGATGTGGCCAAGATGATATGCTTGGGACGTTTGTACCCTGTAAGGCGCTCCTTCACAAAAGCGCGCAACTCATCAATGTTGGGCCGGTCTGTATCTGACACCTGAACAAAGGCGAGAACCTCTTCATCGCCCTCTTTGGTACGCCCGACCACCGCAGACTGAATAACCTGTGGATGGTCATTTAGCGCGGCCTCAACTTCTGGCGGGTACACATTGAACCCACCATGGATGATCAGCTCTTTTGAGCGGCCCAGAATGTACAAATTGCCGTCACCGTCAATTTTGCCCAAATCCCCCGTGCGCAACCAGCCATCACTGTCCAGTGCCTTGGCGGTTTCTTCAGGATTGCGGTAATAGCCTTTCATGACGTGCGGACCGGCAATCAAAACTTCGCCTTCCTCCTCACCATTCCCACCGGGTGCGTCCACATCAATGCGGGCACGCGTTCCAGGTGTGGGTGGGCCCACAGAAATATCTGGCGATCCAATGACATTATTGGTGGCCGACGCGCCTGAGGACGTTTCGGTCATACCAAAACCGTTTTGCAACGGCAGTTCGTAAAAGGCTTCAGCTCCACGCTTCCAAGCAGGATCAAGCGGCGCGCCGCCTGACGAAACATAACGCAGTTTAGGCGCGCCCAAACGTTCCATGCCCTGTTCTTTGGTGTATTGCATGACCAGCGCGTGCATTTGCGGAACCGCAGGTATGATCGTCACGCCGCCCATCGCCGCATCATACAGTTTTTGTGCCGAGAACCGTGCTTCGATCTGGACATGTGCGCCCGTGTAGCACGCTCCTGTCAGAACCGAGATGAGACCAAAAACGTGACTCATCGGGAGAACACCGTACACAACATCTTCGGGCACCATTTTGCGTAGACCGCTTGAGGCCATGCCGCCAAACCGGACGCCATCATGGGTCAGCATTACACCTTTTGGGTCGCCTGTGGTTCCGGTTGTGTACAGCAAAACCGCTACATCACTGAGTATGGGATCTGGATCAGAGGTGCCTTTGGCCAGCATCATAGTGCCAAACGCTCCGGTAATTTCTTGGGCACCCATGCGCGCGCCATGCACGGCCGCATCCTTTGAGACATGGCTGGTCGTTATGATGGCAGCAGGTGACGCATGTTTGACTACACGCGCAACTTCGCCCTCTGTTTGACGGGCGTTGAACGGGATGATCACGGCACCAACTTTCCACGCCGCATGTAGCGTAGCAACAGCTGCCGCGCAGTTTTCAACCAGCAACAGCACGCGGTCATTTGCTTGAACACCCACACCGCGCAGTGCATCAGCCAGATCATCGCTGGCGCGATCCAGCTCAGCGTAGCTCCACTTTGCGCCGCTTGAATCGCTCAGTGCTGTGGTGTTCGGTGCAACCGCAACGCGGTCTCTTAGAAACTCTTCAACCCGTGCCATCTGGCAATACTCCCTATCAGCCGTAATTCGGGCTGCGTTTTTCCAAAAATGCTGCGATGCCCTCGGCTGCCTCAGGCGCGCCCGTGGCAAACGCCATCGCATCGCGTTCATGATCCAGCTGCTCATCCTCGGTCACGTCATAGGCGGCGGCAACCATCGCGCGGATCGCCGCCTGTGCATCGCGTGGACCAGCGGCAAAACGATCTGCAAAACCGCGTGCTATATCCATCGCACCGCCAACCTCGGTTAAAGCATTCACAACACCCAAGGCGTGCATCCGCTCCGCTAAAACAGGCTGGGCAAGCATACACATTTCCATCGATAATTGCCGTGGCACTGTGCGCGCCAGATGCGCAGTGAGGCCCCCGTCAGGGACCAAACCCGCCTTAACGTAAGCAGCAACGAATTTTGCGCCTTGCGCCGCGACAACGATGTCACACGCCAAAGCAAAGCTAAGGCCTGCGCCCGCTGCGCCACCCTCAATTGCGGCGATGATCGGCACTGGGCAGGCACGCATCGCACGAATAACATCGTGAAGCCCTTCAATCCCTGCGCGGCGTTCGTTTTCAGCCATTTCTTGACGGTTAATCAGCACGTTTAGATCACCACCTGCGCAGAAAAACGGGCCCTCAGCGGTGAGGATAATCGCGCGGATGCGTCGCTCAATGGCCATCTCGCAAGCCAGCAGAATACAAGCGTATAATTCTGGGGAAAGCGCGCCGCGCTTGTCTGTGTTGCCGTTCCAAATGATCAGGCGGTCGCCTGCGTCTTCCAACCGTGCGCTCATTTCAATTTCTCCTGTGGGACGCGTTTGAAAACGCCTGTTGATGTGGCCACCAATGTGCCGTCCTCGTGGCGCAGCTCGGCTGAGATAAACAACAGGCTGCGTCCTCCGCCCGTTACCGTCCCACTGGCCGTCATCCGTCCTGGTCTCCCAGAACCGACAAATTGCGTATTCATCGACACCGTCAAAAACGGAGCCTTGCCTGCGGTATCTACAGTCAAAGAACCCGTTGTGCCACTGGCGTTATCCAGCAGGGTCACGGCAATACCGCCGTGCAGCGCGCCGTGGCGGTTTAAATGATCTGATGTGACGTCAAGAAAGCAGCGCCCATGTGCTGGATCACGAACGTCAACTACATACCCAACCAAGCGTTGGGTGCCGGTCTCACCATGGATGAAACCGGCTTCTTCATTAGGCAGCTGTGAGGGCAATAAACCGCTCCAGATGGTGATCTACATCGCCAAAACGGTGATCGGCCATGACAATACGTTTGGCGATATGAGCAAGTTCGTATTCCTGCGTCATTGCGATGCCGCCATGTAGCTGGATAGATTCCTCACCCACCAGACGGCCCACACGACCGATCAGGTTTTTGGTCGCTGAGATCTGGCGCTCACGCGTGCCGCGATCTTGTTCCAGACACCCCCCAGCAAGGATCACTGCAGAACGTGCCTGCTCCATCTCGATAAGCAGATCCGCCATGCGGTGTGCCAATGCTTGGAATGTCCCGATCGGGCGGCCAAACTGTTTGCGTGTCCCAAGATAGTCTTTGGTCAACGCACAGGCCGTTTCCATCGCTCCCAATGTCTCGGCGGTTTGGGCCACATTGGCAGCAGCAACACGTGCTTCGATCGCAGATGCAGCTTTGCCAGCAGCGCCCAGACGCGCAGAGACCGGAACCGTCACATCATCCAACGTCACCTCCGCAGCGCGGCCACCAGCCAGCAGCGCGTAGCCCTGAACAGTCACGCCTTTTGCATCCTTAGGAACAAGGAACAGTGATATACCGTCAGCGTCACCCTGCGCACCACTTTCACGAGCGGAAACAACAAGCATGTCAGCAGCTTCAGCGTTCACTACAACGGCTTTGCGGCCATTGAGAACGACGTTGCCCGCCTTCTCGATGGCCGAGGTGGAGACCTGTGTCAGCTCATAACGGCTGGTTGGTTCACCATGTGCAAACGCCAACTGTAGCGAACCATCGATTACCTTTTCGACATGTGCCTGCTGATCTGCGTCCCCCAGATCGGCGATCAAACCACCCGACAGAACGGCCGTGTCAAGGAAAGGTTCAACCACACCAGCGCGGCCCAATTCCTCGAATACTACCGCAATATCAAAGCCCTTACCGCCAAAGCCGCCCTGCTCTTCGGTGAACAATGCGCCGATGACACCCAACTCGGCCAATTCAGCCCAGATCGCAGTCGACATGCCGCTGTCGCTTTCAAGAATCTTATTGCGAGCAGCCGTATCATAACGGTCACGCAGGAAACGACGCAGCGTGTCTTGTAGCATTTGCCGTTCTTCTGTCAGATCAAAGTTCATGGCCTTAGCTCCCCATCGTTACTTTTGCGATGATCCCGCGCTGGATCTCATTGGACCCCCCGAAGATCGACAATTTGCGGTTGTTAAAATATCTTGCCGAAACAGGGCCAGCACCATTTGGATCGGGCAGAGTTTCGTTTGCGCCTTCCAAAGCCTCAGACGCAAACGGCATTGCATAAACACCAGCGGCACGGCGCGCGAGGTCGTTGATCTCTTGGTGGATAATTGTGCCTTTGACCTTCAGCATTGATGATTCAACACCCGGTGCCTGACCTGCGGCCGCTTTTGACACGATGCGCATGTTGGTTGTGGACATCGCCAGCAGATCAATCTCAACCTGCGCAACACGCGCTGCGAAATGTGGGTTTTCAATGAGCGGGCGACCGCCAGACATCTCAACACGTGCAAGGCGTTTAACCGTCTCCAATCCAGCCTGAGACGCGCCGACACCAGCAATGTTTGTACGCTCATGCGTCAGCAAATATTTGGCATAGGTCCAGCCCTTGTTCTCTTCACCAACAAGGTTCTCAACAGGCACTTCAACATCGGTGAACCAAACTTCGTTCACTTCTGGTGTACCGTCCAGCAGGATGATCGGGCGTACTTCGATGCCCGGTGTGTCCATGTCGATCAACAGAAAGGAGATACCTTCTTGTTGTTTGACGTCTTTATCCGTGCGCACCAAACAAAAGATCATGTTTGCGTGCTGGCCCAGAGTGGTCCACGTTTTCTGGCCGTTTACAACGTAATGCGTGCCAGCTTCGTTCTTGACTGCCGTTGTTTTTAGCGACGCAAGATCAGATCCAGCACCCGGTTCTGAATAGCCCTGACACCACCAGTCCTCACCCGAAAGGATGCGCGGCAACCAATGGTCTTTTTGGACTTGAGAGCCGAATTTCTGCAAAACTGGTGCCAACATGCCAAGGCCAAATGGCACAATGCGAGGTGCTGACGCGGCAGCTGCTTCTTCTTCAAAGATGTGCTTTTGAACAGCGTTCCACGCCGCTCCGCCGTACTCTTTGGGCCAGTTTGGTGCCAGCCAGCCACGTTCGTTCAACGTTGCATGCCACTGTTCCATGTCAGCTTTTGTCAGATCACTCCGGTTGCGCACTTTTTCGCGCAACTCAGGTGTGACTTTTTCTTCAAGAAAGGCGTGCACTTCGTCGCGAAACGCTTTCTCTTCATCTGAATAGCTCAGGTCCATTTGGGTCTCCTCAAATCTTTTGTCGGTTGCGCCGTGGGGTTATTTGCCCCCAGCGCGGTTTAAGTCGTCAAAGCTGCGGCCCTCGGCCACAAGTGTCTTGAGCAAACCAGCAGGCTGCCAAAACCACGCATCCTCCTGCGCGTATCGTTCAATATCGGCCAACACATCAGCCAAGCCTTGCAGATCAGCCCATTTCAGTGGCCCACCGCTGTAACGCGGAAAGCCGTAGCCAAAGAGCAGCACCATATCCACGTCAGCGGGGCGTCGGGCGATGCCCTCTTCCACCACTTTGGCGGCTTCGTTCACCATCGCACACATGTAGCGTCTGACAATCTCCTGATCGGTGAAATCACGTGGCGTAATATTGAGATCAGCTTGTTCCGTTGCGATCAATTCCGGGATTTTGGGATTCGGCACACTGGCACGCGATCCCGCCTCATAGAGGTAATACCCTTCGCCCGTCTTGCGGCCAAAGTGACCCTGTTCACACAGGCGGTCGATGTAGGTCGGTACACGCTCGTCTGCGTGGCGTCCTGCTGCTTTTCGTTTGCGTGTCATCCACCCAATATCAAGGCCCGCAAGGTCGGCCACGGCGAACGGGCCCATGGCAAAACCAAAGCCTGTCAAGGCGCGGTCAATCTGATACGGGGATGCGCCATCCAGCACCATGTGATCTGCCGCTGTGCGGTAGACTGCCAGAATACGGTTCCCGATAAAACCGTCACAAACCCCGGCCCGAACCGCGATTTTGCCCAGTCGTTTGCCCAAATCAAACCCTGTTGCAACCACATCAGCAGCCGTCTTATCTGCCACTACAACTTCAAGCAGCTTCATCACATGTGCAGGTGAGAAAAAGTGCAGGCCGATGACATCTGCTGGGCGCGAGGTAGCAGCGGCGATTTCATCAATGTCGAGATAGGATGTGTTGGACGCCAAGATTGCGCCCGCCTTGCAAGCTGCATCCAGTTTGCCAAACACTTCCTTTTTCACAGCCATGTCTTCGAACACAGCTTCAATCACCAGATCAACATCGCCAAGGCTGGCGTAATCAATGGCGACGGTCAGTGCTTCGGTGGTGAGTGCATCGTATTGTGGTTGGTTGATTTTGCCACGTTTCAGCGCGCCTTGCAGGTTGCCTTCAATACGGCCTCTGGCGGCGTCTGCCTGTTCTTGCCCTGTTTCAATCAGAACAACATTCAATTTCGCCAATAGCGCAGCAGTTGCAATGCCCGCGCCCATGGTGCCGCCACCGATCACGCCGATGGCGTTCAAGGCGCGTGATGCAACTCCTTTAAGTTCGGGCAGGTTGCTCACAGCGCGTTCATTAAAGAACGCATGAATCATGCCCTTACTTTGGTCGCTTTTCAGCAGGTCAGCAAACAATGCGCGCTCTCTTGCCATGCTATCCATGAAGGGCAGTTCCGATGCGGCCTGAACCGCGCGCACAATCACCCCAGTGTTGATCTGCCCACGGCCCTTTTTCAACGCACCTTCATGAGCTGCTTCCCAGTCAATCGCGTCTGGCGCTGGCAACTCTGATACCGCGCGGCGCGTTGCGCCACTGCTCAGTAATTCAGTCGCATAAGCAAGGCCAATCACCTGCGGATCGCCCTCTTCTACCTTGTCCAGCACACCCATTTCCAACGCTTCAGCTGCTTTGATCTGACGGCCCGAGATCATAATCTCGATCGCCTTGCCCGATCCCGTTAGACGTGGAAGACGCTGTGTTCCGCCTGCCCCTGGCAGCAGACCAAGGTGCACCTCAGGAAGGCCCAACCGCGCGGAAGGCTGTGCGATACGATAATGCGCGCCCAGCGCTACTTCCAAACCGCCGCCCAATGTGACGCCGTGCATTGAGGCAATCACTAGCAACGGAGAGTTTTCAATCCGCGTGCACAAATCAGGTAAGTTTGGTTCCATCGGCGGCTTACCGAATTCCGTGATGTCCGCACCTGCGATAAAGGCGCGACCTTCGCCCACAACCAAAACGGCTTTGACAGCTGTGTCCGCCTCTGCACGATCCATGCCATCGGCCAAACCTTGACGCACCGCTTGGGACAATGCGTTGACCGGAGGATTGTTGATGCGCAAAACGGCAACATGGCCATGGATGGAATAGGATACAGGGTCTGTCATGATGTCTCTCTTCTTGAAAATTCTATCCGCGCCGGCTTAGCGCAGGGGGGCGGCCTGTACGGCTCTCCAGCCCTTGGACAAGCGCGTGCAAGGCTGGGCCTACTTCATTTGTCATGCGCTCGCGCGGCAAATCTTGGGGGGTGGCACCACAGGTGAAGGCAACGGCCTCGCCGAATTCAGCTGAATAATGCGGCACACTCACTGCGTTTATTGTGCTGGCATAACGTGCAGCCTCGGACGCAATGATAAAACCCTTCCCGACCAGTTGTTCGTATCCATCTTGGCGAAATGCCGTCATTTGTTCGTCGGGTTCCAATGCCTCAAACCGCTCATGATCAAGCGCGGCTAGGAAAGCCATTCCTGAGGAAGAGCTGTTCAATGGAATGCGGTGCCCTGGTTCCAACCAGATGGTAGAAGCCGTTGCCGGACGCCACGTGCGCACCAGCATCATGCGGTCGGCATCGCGCACTGCGATCAATGCCAGCGTGCCCGTTTCATCGGCCAGACGCTGCATGTCATCGCTGACCATATCCACAAAGCTAACAGCAACAGACGCAACCGACCCTAAAACAATTGCCGCAGGCCCCAAACGAAAGCGATCGTTGCGCCCGCCGTGGCTGAGGTAACCCAACTCGCAAAGCGTATAGGTCAACCGTGAGATCGTCGGTTTTGGAAGACCGGTACGCTCAGCGATTTGTGCATGGGTCAGGCCATTGTCGCTAGCGCGAAACGCACGCAGCACGCCCAGCCCCCGCGCCAGTGTATTGGCAAACTTACGGTCTGTACTGGAGTCCGTCATCGTGCGGCCATGGGGATCAATAAGGATATCATTGGGAAAGACATAATCAGGATTAATACGATGATGTCCACACTCAGGAATCTGGTGATGCCTGCAAATATCTTATCAATGGGTGCTTCGCGTCCCACCACATTAGCAATGACAAACACATTTAGACCTACAGGCGGCGTGATCAGACCGATCTCCAGCAGTTTAATCACCACAACGCCAAACCAGATAAGGTTTAGGTCATAGCTTTCGACCAGCGGGATCATAAGCGGCAGCGTCAGAACCATAATTCCGATCGGGTCAAGGAACATCCCCAAAGCCAGATAGATCACAGCGATACACACCAGCAGCATCACAACACTTAGATCTGCGTCCGTAACTGCTTGAACAATCACAGGGGCAACACCCGTTAGGGCGATGAAGGCAACAAATATCTTTGCACATGCGGCAATGATAAAGATCGAAGACGTCTGAACACAGGTTTCTTTCACTGCATCCCACAGATCGGTGACGGTCAGTTTTTTCTGGGCAAACCCGATTAACGTCGCGGCAACAACACAAACAGCCGCTGCCTCGGTGGCGGTGAAAATACCGCCATAGATGCCACCAATGATCACTACAAACAGCAAAACCGCAGGCCAACTATCCAGCGCAGCCATCCAACGTTCTTTCGCCGTATAACGAACATTGTTTGCGGGGGCGACTTCGGGACGCATGAACACCCAAACTGCAATCACAAGAAGAAATCCGGCAAGCGTTAGGAGACCCGGTAAAATCCCTGCGAGAAACAGGGATGAAATAGAGGTCTCGGTAAAGATGCCATAGATGATGAACAAAACTGATGGCGGGATGAGCGACCCTAACGTGCCCCCAGCCGCAACCGATGCAGTCGCCAGCCGTGGATCATAGCCCATGCGCAACATTTCAGGTGTACAAATTTTGCCCATCGTCGAGGCGCAAGCGATCGACGATCCCGTGATCGCAGAAAACCCAGCACAGCCCATGACACTGGCCATCGCAACACCACCCGGCAGCTTGGTCAGCCACACTTTGGCGGCATGGTAAATTTTGGTTGTGATGTCGGCCTTATACGCGATGTGTCCAAGTGCCACAAAAAGCGGGATCATCGACAGCTCATAGCTGTGCACCAGATCATAAGAATTCGAGAACACCATCGACGACGTCGGTTTGATCGCTCGTTCCGGTGCAAAACTGCCGCCTCTAAACGCGTAGATCAAGAACGCGCCAACTGTAGCAACCGAAGCCAGCGTAAACGCGATTGGAATGCGCAAGGCGAGCAAAAGAAGAACAGCTGCAAAGGCCACCATGCCAATGGTTGAAGGATCCATTATTTGCGTCCCTCTTCTAGCAAGTCACCAGCGTGTTGCTGTTCATCAGAAACAGTACCGCCTGCTGATACTGTGCGAATGTCGCGCACAAATATCTCTGCCAGACGCAACCAAGCGGCCCCGAGCCCCAGCACAAAAAACAAATACCCCGGCCATTTGGGTAAATCGAGATCACCTGAAAAGAATGAGCCACGCTCGATCACCTTCATCAGTTCCAAACAGCCTTTATAAAATAATGGTGCCAAGGCGATCATTCCAAAAAACGAACCTGCGACAATCAACCAGCTGCGTACACGCGGTGAAAACCGATCAGACAAAAATGCCACCGAGACATGCGCGCGCTGCGCAGTCGCTGCGGCCAGCGGCAGCAAGATCGCTGCAACCATGAGTTCGCGAACCATAATCACACTATCGGGGATAAAGGTGTTGAACACTGCGCGCGCGATCACATTGGACGTAATCAAAAGCCCTAAAAGGATGACAGCAAGCGCACCGAGGGCCAGCAAAATTCTTTCTAGCGGCACCAACATGGGTCCGGCTCCTTGTTACAAATCGGGGATTGGAATGTGGGTGGACGGGGCCGCAACAGCCCCGCCCAAATCGTTAACTTCTTAGTTAGACGCTTTTGCCCACGGGTAGCCATTTGTGTCACGCTCGGCAGTGTATTTGGCGATCAGCCCTTTGTACTCTTCAAGAAGAGCCGCACCATCAAGACCATCGGAAGTCGCCGTTTCGACCCATTGATCAAGGAACTTTGCACCCGAGGCGACCAGCTTGGCGCGCTCCTCGGCGGGCAGTTCAATCACTTCTACGCCCTGCTCTTTCATTGAGATTATTGCGTCTGCGTTGGCTTTGGTGATGAGACGGCCAAATTCGTCCGCCATGTCCATACCCGTTTGATCAATCACAGCGCGTTGCTCGTCGCTAAGCCCCTCATACGCGTCCAAGTTCATGAACATGCCAACGCCGCCAACCTGACCCCAGTCGAGCATCGTATAGCTGGTCATCACTTCGGCCTGCTTAAGCGCGGAAACCGCATAGGAATATCCCTGCGAGCAATCAATCAGGCCCGTATCGAGACCTTGGTAGGCGTCGTAAATCGACATGGAAACAAGGTTTGCACCCATTTCGCCCATGACCTTACCATAAGCACCCACACCGCGGACTTTTTTACCGGCAATGTCAGCAACACTGCGAATGGCGGTGTCTTTGCAACCGATATTAACCTGCGACGTTGTCCACGTTCCGATGTAGCGCAGATCACGGTCTGCAAGGTTGTTCTGGATTGCCGCTGACGAGCGCATCAGCTCATCTGTGGCACGCATACCAACCCATGCATCGGGGTTGTTGACGGGCAAATCAGCGATACCGTAAGCAGCCATGTCTTTAGGGTAATAAACCGCAATGACGGATCCCATGTCAGCAACGCCATCACCAATAGATTGCATAGCCGCCTTGGATTTGAACAGCGCACCACCCCATTGGATGTCGATTTTCAAATCACCCGCTGAGCGTTCGGCAACTTGATCAGCGTACCATTGCAGGGCAGCTGCGCGCGCACCACGGTTGGGACCGGCTTCACCGTGAATAAGCGTTGTCTCGGCAAAGCTGGATGTTGCCGCCACGGAAAACGCTACGGTTAATGCCGTTTTTTTCAGAAAATTCATGTGCAATCCCCTCCCAAGGATACTTGTTTCGCATTGCGAAACTTTGTTTCACTTTGTACGTTAAGAGCTAAAGGACTGAATATCTGCATGCAAGTGAAAGTTGCGCGGTCGCGTTTTGGCCGCATACATCCCCAGCGGGAACCACGCGTTCAAAGTTGCTAAAAGAACTCACAGCCGCGTTACCTGTTGGATTTTCCACCTAAGTTCTGCCGCATAACTTAAGGAACCCGCTGGACGCCGGAACGTTAATCAGGTTCACTCTTTTCAGGGAATAGGGAACCATCATGCCACTGCTGGACGTAGAATCACTGACCATCGGCTTTGGAAAAGCGCCGCCTGTTGTACAGAATGTATCTTTTTCCGTGGAGTGCGGAGAAACCCTCGCGTTGGTCGGCGAAAGCGGATCAGGCAAAACCCTGACTTGCAGATCACTCCTCCGCATTCTGCCTACTGGCGCGCAGATGCGGGATGGGCGGATGAGTTATCATTGTGACGGCGAAGTTCACGATCTGATCAATGTCTCCAAACGCCAGATGCGCTGCCTACGCGGCAGCCGGATCTCGATGATTTTTCAAGAACCCATGCGGTCGCTGTCGCCCTTGCACCGTTTGGGTGATCAAGTTTCCGAAGTTCTGCATCTGCATGAAAAAATCAGCAAGGCCGAAGCAAAGGCCCGTGTGTTGGCCCAGTTCGAGCGTGTCGGCTTTGTTAACCCCGAGAGAGCATGGTCAAGCTATCCGTTTGAGATGTCCGGTGGAATGCGTCAGCGCGCCATGATCGCAATGGCGATGGTGTCAAAACCCGATCTTCTGATCGCAGACGAACCGACAACAGCATTAGATGTGACCACGCAGGCGCAGGTCTTGGGCTTGATCAAAGATTTGCAAGCTGAAACAGGCATGGCCGTTATTCTAGTTACTCACGATCTAGGTGTGGTCGCGAATATGGCGGATCGGGTTGTTGTGATGAACAGGGGCCGAGTAATGGAATCCGGCAGTGCACAAGCGGTTCTGGGATCACCTGCACACGGGTACACCAAAAAGCTGTTTGCTGCGGCACCTGAAATTCCGAATGTGGCAGAGCCAGCGCGCGTTGTGCCACAAACCGACATGATCCTAGAGATCCGCAATGTCACCAAAAGCTTTACGATGCGTGCAAGCGGATGGAAGCCGCCCACAATGATCACCGCCTGTCGCGATGTTAACTTGAAACTACCACGTGGCAAAACCTTGGCCGTGGTCGGCGAAAGTGGTTCCGGAAAAACCACATGCGCTCGAATTGCACTTGGCGCTATTTCCCCTGATGCAGGAGGCGAGATTCTGTTTGCGCCCCGCGCAGGTGAGGCCCCCATGAAGGTACACAACATGACCAACGCGCAGCGCCGTTGTTTTCAGCGCGACGCACAGATGGTGTTCCAAGACCCCTACTCCTCATTGTCACCGCGTATGCGGGTGGTGGATGCCTTGATGGAGCCATCAGAGATTCACGGCATTGGCAACCGCGCAGAACGGCGCGAAAAAGCAGCCGAGATGATCCGGATGGTGGGCCTAACCCCCGATATGCTGCCACGTTATCCGCATGCATTCTCTGGCGGACAACGCCAACGCCTGTCCATCGCACGCGCCCTCACACTTGATCCACAACTGTTGGTTTGTGACGAACCGACATCGGCCCTGGATGTTTCCGTGCAGGACCAAATTCTTGGACTATTAGAAGACATTCGTGACCAGGCGGGACTAAGCTATTTGTTCATCTCACACGATCTAGCCGTCGTCGCCCGCATCGCGGATGAAGTTGCAGTCATGCGTGCAGGTGTCATCGTTGAGCAAGCGCCCCCTGACACCCTATTTTACAACCCCCAGCACCCTTATACTCGTGCCCTAATTGCCGCTCAGCCAGAGCCGGATATCAGCCGTCCCATTGACCTTGATCTAGTGGCAAAAGGTGCTGGAAACCCAGAAGGGTGGCCTGACATGTTCCGATTTGAGGGCCAGAGCGCCCCTGATCTGCGTGAGCTGGAACCCGGACATATGGTACGCTGTCATGCATAAAATATTCAAAGCAACTGCCGCACTGGTTTTGCTGGCGGCACCCGCGTTCAGCCAATCACCTCCTATTCAAGAAAGCACCTTTTGGGCATCCGAAGTTCAAAGTGGCAACATGCCGCCGGCAATCGATCGCGTGCCTCTTGATCCTCTTATCGTTGATCTGGAGGCCAAAGGACGCACGTTGGGCATTCAAGGTGGCACTTTGCGCACGTTGGTGTCACGCAGCAAAGATATCCGGCAAATGGTTGTCTATGGCTATGCGCGGTTAGTTGGTTATAGCCCCGATTATTCGCTACAGCCTGACATTTTGCGCGACATCACCATAGAAGAAGAGCAAAAATTTACTCTGCATCTGCGACGCGGTCACCGCTGGTCTGACGGTGCTCCGTTCACCTCAGCCGATTTCGCCTATTGGTGGGAGAACGTGGCAAACAACCCCGAAATCACGCCATCGGGCCCCCCTGAATGGATGACTGTTGATGGTAAACTGGGCACAGTCACCTTTCCAGACGCACAAACCGTTGTTTTTGAATGGGCCTCCCCCAATCCGAACTTTCTGCCGTTGCTGGCACAGGCCAGACCGCCGTTCATCTATCGTCCCGCGCACTATCTAAAACAATTTCATGTAGAATTTGCCGATTCAAATTTCCTTGTTCAGGAGATCCTTGCTGCACGTGTAAAAAGCTGGGCTGCCCTGCACAACAAGCGCGATAACATGTACAAGTTCGACAACCCCGATCAACCCACATTGCAGCCTTGGCTAAATGCCTCGGGCAAGCCAACATCACGCAACCTGTTTGTACGAAACCCTTATTTTCACCGCATAGACGCGGCAGGCACCCAACTGCCCTACATCGACGTAGTCGAAATGACGGTTGTCGGCGGTGGTCTGATCGCTGCCAAGGCAAACGCAGGCGAGGTCGACCTGCAGGCACGCGGCCTTGATTTCAGAAATGTCGCCATCTTGAAAAAAGGTGAAACCGATGGCGGCAATTATCGCACCCTTCTGTGGGGCAATGGCACAGCCAGCCAGATCGCTATCTACCCTAACCTCAATTTTGCCGATCCCGTCTGGCGTGACGTCATGCGCGATGTACGGTTCCGCCGCGCCCTAAGCCTTGGCATTGATCGGCGCATGATCAACAGGGCCTTGTATTTCGGCATGGCCAACGAAGGCGGCATGACCGCGCTTGCACGTAGCCCCCTACACAATCCGGCCGACCTTAAGGCATGGTCTGCATTGGACATTGAACAAGGCAATCGCCTGCTCGACGAGATGGGCCTGACCCAGCGCAGCCCAAATGGCCTGCGCAAGCTACCCGATGGGCGGCCAATGGAGTTCGTCATTGAAACCGCTGGTGAGCGCCAGGAAGAGGAAAACGCACTGAGCATCATCACCGATACATGGCGCGAGCTTGGCATTCGCCTGATCATGCGCCCGCTAAACCGCGATATCATGCGCAGCCGCGTTTATGCAGGGACTGCTATGGCTGCCGTTTGGTATGGCTGGGACAATGGTTTGCCCCGCGCGGAAACATCCCCCCAGTACCTCGCGCCAACCCAGCAAGAATTCTTTGCGTGGCCAAAGTGGGGCCAATACTATCAAACAATGGGGAACTTTGGCGAAGAGCCAACCATGGAAGCCCCAAAAAGGTTGTTACAACTTGAGTGGGACTGGTCGCACACAAATGACAGCTCTAAGCGCGCTGAAATTTGGGCTGAGATGCTTGATATCCATGCCCAGCAACAATTTGCCATTGGAATTTTGTCGGGGGCACCCCAGCCTGTCGTCGTCTCAAAGCGCCTCAAAAACGTTCCTGACACTGGGATTTGGGCCTATGATCCGGGATCACATTTCGGCATCCACCATATCGACGAATTCTATTTTGAGGATGCATTTATGCAGGTAAGCCAATGATGATCCTCCGCTATGCAATCAGCCGCTTTGCAACGATGTTGCTGACACTTTGCATCGTTTCAATGCTTGTGTTTGTGATCATCAACCTGCCGCCTGGTGATTTCCTCAGCAACCAAATCGCCGAGCTGCGCGCGACGGGTCAGGCCGAAGGCGTTGCCAAAGCTGAATTCCTGCGTACCGAATACGCCCTAGATCGCCCCCTATGGGAGCAATACATGATCTGGGCAGGCTTTATGCCCGGCCCTCAAGGTTTTTCCGGGATGTTACAAGGCAACTTTGGCTGGTCCTTTGAATTTGACCGCCCCGTGAGCGAGATCGTCGGAGATGCTCTCTGGCTCACCGTGCTGGTGAACCTTGCAGCAGTATTATTTGTCTATGTTGTTGCATTGCCTTTGGGCGTAATTGCCGCTGCAAAATCTGAAACATGGGTGGATTACACTGCGGGCTTTGTGGGTTACCTTGGACTGGCGACGCCCAACTTTTTACTGGCGCTGATCCTGTTTTACTACGGCCACAAATATTTCGACCTGCCAATCGGTGGATTGATGAGCCCTGTGTATGAAGGTGAACCAATGTCTTGGAGCAAGGTTCAATCGATCCTTGTTCACCTCATCGTACCTACCTTTGTAATTGGCACATCTGGCGCTGCTGCGATGATGCAACGTCTGCGTGCCAACATGCTCGACGAGCTAAGCAAACCCTACGTTGAGACAGCAATTGCCAAAGGCATGAAACCCTCAAAAATGCTACGGAAGTATCCCCTGCGTATGGCGTTCAACCCGTTTGTTGCAGACATTGGCAACCTTTTACCCTCAATGATATCTGGGTCAGTATTGGTGTCTGTTGTGCTTGGACTGCAAACAATTGGGCCTTCCTTGCTGACCGCTCTCAAATCCCAAGACCAGTTTTTGGCGGCGTTTGTATTGATGTTCGTTGCCCTCCTGACCTTGCTCGGGACAATGATTTCGGATGTTTTGTTGATGCTACTTGATCCACGTATCCGTTTGGGAGGGCGCAAGACATGAGCACCCAACCAGATGATCATTACGTCGACCCCCAGCCATGGACTGAAGACGGCGATCTTTCTGCGCCGGAACGTGCAGAATTTGACGCGCCTAGCTATGTCCTGATTTGGCGCAAGTTCCGCCGTCACAAGCTGGGGCTGATCTCGGGATTGTTCCTGCTGATCTGCTACGTCATTCTTCCTGTCGCCGGATTTATTGCGCCCTACACCGCCAACGAGCGAAGCGCGGATTACCTGTATCATCCCCCGCAGGACATTAACCTGTGGCATGAGGGTGAATTCATAGGCCCCTACGTTTATCCAACAGTCGCAGTGGCCGATCTAGAAAACTACCGCTGGCGCTATACGGTTGATACAACACAACCCTTACCGCTCAAGTTTTTCTGTGAAGGGTCCAAATACAAGTTGGCGGGTCTTATCCCATCAGACACGCATTTGGTCTGCGCCCCAGAAGGCGGCACAGTCTTTCTTTGGGGATCTGACCGTTTGGGCCGCGATGTCTTTAGCCGCATTCTATATGGCGCTCAGCTTTCACTTACGGTGGGGATCATCGGCATCACTGTCAGCTTTGTTCTGGGAATCTTCTTTGGTGCGATGGCCGGGTACTTTGGCGGTAAGATTGATTGGACCATCAACCGTGCGATTGAAATACTGCGCTCCCTGCCAGAGCTGCCATTGTGGCTCGCACTTTCTGCGGCGGTCCCTTCCAATTGGGGGCCAGTGGCCGTGTTCTTTATCATCTCAATCATCCTTGGCATTCTAGACTGGCCTGGCCTTGCGCGTGCCGTGCGGGCAAAATTCCTGAGCCTACGAGAAGAAGAATACGTACGTGCCGCTGAAATGATGGGCGCGCGCCCTGCCCGCGTGATCCGGCGTCACTTGCTGCCGAACTTCATGAGCCACCTGATTGCCAGTGCTACGCTGTCTATCCCCGCAATGATCCTTGGTGAGACTGCCCTCAGCTTTTTGGGTTTGGGGCTAAGGGCACCTGCGGTATCGTGGGGTGTGATGCTAAACGATGCACAAAACCTTGCCAGCATCGAAATCTACCCGTGGACAGCCATCCCAATGCTGCCAATCATTGTTGTCGTCTTGGCATTCAACTTCCTAGGAGACGGGCTACGCGCTTCACTTGATCCTTATCGCAGTTAAACTGGTGGTTTTCTAAGTTTGGGGCCTTTCATTAGATGCCCCAAGCCTCATTTCAGCGTCACTTGTTTCTCGCTTAGCATAGTGAGTGTTTTTTCAGCACTCCGCTGATCAGCTGACAGAACACCTTGTCTGTCGATCTCAACCTCATATCCGCGCTGGCGCGCTGCCAGTGCTGTCTTGGCGATACAGAAATTTGTATCCAGCCCGACAATACCGATTTTTCCGACATTAAGCTGTCCGAGCAGCTTATCCAGTTCTTGGGTTTCAAACGCATCTTGAACCCGTTTCACTACAACGTAGTCTGCAAGGCCATCAAACGGTGCCGCAAGCTCGGTCCCCAGTGATCCTTCCACCGCCCACCCCTTCATCAACAGCCTTGCCACAGCTTTTGTCGAGGGAATGGACCACTCTTGCCGCACTGCGATGACAGGAATCCCGTTGGATTTTGCGATCTCCACCTCAGCCAGTACGTGGGTCATGGCTCTCGCTTTTGCGGCCTCGTCGAATATGCCTGCGTTCCAAAAAACACTCTGCAGATCAATCAAAAGCAAGGCTGAACCGGATCGATCCCCAATGTGTTCACCTGAACTGACTGCACCTATTTTTCTGATGCCGCCTATAAACCAAACCATTATACCAAGGAGGACTAGTACAGGAATAATCCAGATCATTTCAGTTGCTTCCTTGTTCTGATTTCAATTTCTCAGTCAACGTCATGACCACCTCAAGAGCAGCGTCGACATCAGTGGCCTTCAGCCCGGCACTGATTGAGCTGACAACCGTCATTTCGCGCCGAATGACGCCTTCGATCACGGCGCGCCCTATGTCGGTCAACTCAATGATCGAAGATCTTTTGTGGCGTGGATTTTCACGTTTCATAGTGAAGCCTTCGGCCAGCGTCTCATTCACCATTACCTGAACATATTGCCTCTTTATCTCGAGTTTTTCCGCAATGTCAGGAACGGTTGCTTTGTCTTTGGCGTAGAGTACTTCGAGAACGGCCCGTGCCCGAACCGTCAAGCCAGTGCCATCAAGCCCTCGCTCAACAACTGCCTCTGCTGCCTGCATCAATGGGCGCGACATCCAAATTAGCTTATATAACTTCTCGAGATCATTCATGACATCATAAATGTCATATTGACATGTACATTGTCAATAACATAATTTGGAGCACCCTATTTATCGATATGGTCACTTTTAAATCAAAATTGCCGTTTGATGATCCGCTTTAGCCATGAAGATTCTTTAGAGAGGCTGCCAATTTGGTGGGACTGCCAACCAGCAGCCCCGCCATATCTTACTCAAAAAATCGAATTTACCGTGATCAGACCATCGTACGGGGTCTCAAACCAGACTGCCCCCTACCTGCATCGGGCTTTAGCGATCATCACCACCGTCGTCGTCTTGGTCATCGAGATCTTCCTCAATTGAAGCATGTGCAGCAGCCGCTACATCACGTTTCTGCGCTTCGGTGAGATCATCAACCTTACCGTCCGCCAAACGAACTGTAACTTCACGGTGGGCAAACTTGATCCCTTCACGCTCAAACAATACGCGGATTTCTTCATAGACCCGTTTGCGCACAAGCCACTGATCCCCCGGTTTCGTCATAAATTTGACGCGAATGATCATGGCGCTGTCCTGCATTTCAATCACGCCCTGTGATTTCAGTGGTGCAATGAAATTCTGACCGATCACTGGATCATCCAATAATGCGACACCCAATTTTTTAATCAGCTTACGCACCTTCTCCACATCTGTGTCATAGGTCACGCGCAAGGGTAGCTTCATAATCACCCAATCACGACTGTAGTTTGTCATGACTTGCAATTCGCCAAATGGAATTGTGTGCAGCGCCCCCAAGTGGTGGCGCAACTGAAACGACCGCACCGAGATCTTCTCAACGGTGCCTTTGACACCGCCGACATCTAGGTATTCACCTTTGCGGAACGCATCATCAAACAAAAAGAACGCACCCGCAAAGATATCACGCACAAGCGCCTGCGAGCCAAACCCTACAGCCACGCCAACGATACCAGCACCAGCAAACAGCGGCCCCACGTTGATCCCTATTTCCATCAGGACAATCAAAGCGATGGTCACGATCACCACAATCAATGTAAAATTTCTAAAGAGCGGCAACAGGGTGGCCAGACGTGACGCTGAGGACGCCCCGCCTTCATCACCCGGCTCTGCTTCGACTTCATCATCTGTCTCTTCGGCGATCTTGGTATCGATCCAAATGCGAAACGCATGGAAAACAACATAACCAATAAAGAGGATAATTATGACATCCAGCAGCCGGTCCAGAACGGATTCAACCATCCGGGCGCTATCATTATCCCAGATGTAAAAGAACGCATATGCGCCTGCAACAAAAGCCAAAATGCCAGCAATACGCCGTGCCAGTGCTTCAAAGCTGTTAAGCACCCGCACCGGCTTGCCGCGTTCTTCCGCAGCTGCAGATAACATATCATGTTCTGCCTGCGTGAGGGTGCTTGTGGCACCCGCGGATACCGCCATTGCCGGCTCAATCCGGTCTGCAAGAGCGCCCGCATCCGTGTCGCCTTCTAGGGCTGTTTCGGGATCAAAATCTGGACCATCTTCGCGCTGCACCATACGTTCGCGGGCATCTCTCTCAAGGCGCGCCTGTTCATATGCTTCGACCTCGGCCTGTTTCTCACGCAATAGGCGCATAACCCGCGCCCGCGCAAACCCACGTTCGATTAGATAGTTTACAACACCGTAAACCACGATGATCGAAATCAGGATGCCATAAGCACCAGCGATCAATGGAATCGAACTTGGGTTTTCGAGAACCAAGTCATAGGTCAATTCGAACCATGCAAAGATCACGTAAAATATGATGACAGGTGCCCATAAACGGCCAAGCAACCGAGCGAGCATACCCACTTCGTTTGGTTCTTTTCCGTGACGCAATGCCATAGAAATGGCTTGGCGATTGATCAAGACCAGCAGAATATTTAGCAACACCACCGCACCAGAAAGAACCGCGGCGAACAACGCATAAATATCATAGTTCAGGCCAAGTTCACCAATCCAGATGCCAAATAAGATCGCGCAAATATCAAAACTGCCCAGCATCCACAGCCAGCGATGCAGCTTCTTTGCATCTTGTGTGCCAATGATCGGAATGCGGTATTGTTCAAGGTAGGGCGACAGGATCATACGCCACAGGTTCGCTGTGACACGGCTGCCGAAATAGGCGATATTGATCAACGTTACCGTGAATTGTAGCGCGCTGTCCTCAATCGGAGGAAAGAACAAAACCCCCAGAAGATAAGCCACTGCTATGGACGTCAGAATACCCACGACGCCTGTGAAGAAACGGAAAACAAGGAAGGGCATCTTCTCCGCATAGCCCATCGGCGCGTCCATCACCCGGCTGACGACCCATTTGCGGGCAAATCGCTTGCCAAACACCTCGCGCTCAACAATCACGCCTACCCCAAAGAGCAGCAAACTGAGCCCCAGCGCCTTAACGAACAGCATGATTGTTCCGTCCGGTGACGCGGCCCGCAGAATATACAGCACCTCAGACACGGCAGTGGGCAGCTCGGCCAAACGTTCAAACAATGCGTCCCGCAAGTGATCCGCATTTTCTTGGGCTTCCATCAAACGCGAATAATCTTCAACCGTAGGTACAACGCTGGCTGATACCTCAGGCCCCGACTGGGTGATCACACGCCCCTCAGTGTCGATCACAATTACGTCAACCCCGTCCCGTGCTGCGTTTCTGAGCGTGTCAGCCAACGTTTCTTGGGGCGTCTCAACGACTTCATCTTTATCGCCTGCCAACAACTCCGACCAACCTTGTGCATAGGCATTACTGGTAGGCGTTAAAGAGATTGTAAGCCAAATCAGAGCAGCCAATACAAAGCGGTAGATCATATTTTGGAATCCCTTTTGGCATACTGTCATTGACGCAGCACACATCAAGATAACGCTACGGGTTTGGCCTAAGCATTGCAATTGTCCGCAAGCCCACCATTTCCTTCGGATGAGGTTGCCTTCAGCAATCTTGATCATGTTTTACAAGAGTCTCCATTTCATGTCATAGCGGTTTTATGGTTGCGATCCTTTCATTCGTCTCCACCGCAGTCCGAGGATACTAATATGACCACGACCTCAACGAACGACCGGATCGCAGTATTGGGTCTTGGCTATGTGGGCCTCCCCCTTACCCTCGCATTGGCGCGGGCGGGGTTTGATGTGTTGGGTTTTGATACCCACCCCCCGATGATCCAAGCCCTACGCGCGGGCCGCGATCCAAACGGCGAAATCGCGGATGAAAAAGTAGCCAGCAGTGATGCGCGATTTTCACATGACGCCGCTGACCTAGAAGGCAGAACTGCATTTATCATTGCCGTCCCTACCCCTATTACGGACGCGCATGCGCCTGATCTGGGTCCAGTTCTGGGCGCTTGTGCGTCTATCGCACCGCATTTGACGGATGGTGCGTTGGTTGTACTGGAAAGCACAGTTTACCCCGGCGTCACCGAAGATGTCTGTGGCCCCGCCCTTGCAGCGGGAAGCGGCCTTGAGGTCGGCATCCAGATCAAGCTGGCCTACTCCCCAGAACGCGTAAACCCCGGTGATGCGGAACATTCCATGGAGAATGTTATCAAGGTCATTGCCGCTCAAGACGATGAAACGCTCGACCGTGTCGAAAAGATATACGCGCCAGTTGTAAAGGCGGGCCTGCACCGTGCCCCCACGATAGCAACCGCCGAAGCCGCCAAGGTGATTGAGAACACACAGCGCGACTTGAATATCGCGCTTGTGAACGAATTCGCGCTGATCTTTGCGCGCCTCGGTCTGGATACACTTGAGGTCCTTGAGGCCGCGGGAACCAAATGGAACTTCCTGCCGTTCAAGCCCGGCCTTGTGGGTGGGCATTGCATCGGAGTTGACCCCTATTACCTCACCTACCGCGCTGAGCAGTTGGGGTATCACCCCGAAGTTATCCTTGCTGGTCGCCGGATCAATGATGCCATGGGAGCACATGTAGCACAGACCCTGATCAAGGCAATGTTGAAAAAGGGTATCGGCGTGCGCGGTGCGCGCGTGCTGATTTTAGGATATACGTTCAAAGAAAACTGCGCCGATACAAGAAACACCCGCGTTGCCGACATAGTGGCAGAGCTGGGCGAATACGCGGTACAGGCCGTGGTACACGATCCATGGGTCGGAACCGAACGATTGCGTAACGAACATAGCGTCCAAGCAGTAGAAACCCCCGAGATCGGTGCTTATGACGCGATCCTTGTGGCTGTTGGGCATCGCGAGTTCGTAAGTTTGGGCAGTGATGCCATCCGGACCTTTGGTAAGGACGGTGCGGTGTTGTATGACATCAAGGGAATATTCGGTAAATCAGGCAGCGACCTGAGGCTTTAAGCCAACCAACAGCACGCCAAGACGGAAAGACAATTTATGCCGCAAAAGGCCATCGTCCAAGCCAACGCACGTGCACCAGCGCGGCGCGTCATGTTGTACAGCCATGATACATTCGGGTTAGGCCACCTGCGCCGCTCGCGTGCATTGGCCACCGCATTGACTGCAGGGGATGATCAGGCCTCCGCTATCATCCTCACGGGGTCTCCTGTCGCGGGCCGATTTACCTTTCCTGAACGTGTGGACCACATCCGCTTGCCCGGCGTGACAAAACTGCCTGATGGATCATACGTCAGTTCCACCCTTGGTCTGGATATTGACGCCACAACAAACTTGCGTTCTGGACTGATCCAATCCGCGGTCGAGCAATACAAACCTGATCTATTGATCGTAGACAAAGAACCCACTGGATTTCGCGGCGAACTACTACCCACACTTGAATGGCTGCAAGCAAAAGGTGATTGTCGCATTGTGTTGGGACTGCGTGATGTTCTGGATGAGCCTGATGTGCTGGCCGCCGAATGGGAACGCAAAGGCGCGGTTAAAGCCGCCGAAGCCTATTACGACGAATTCTGGGTGTACGGCGTGGAACGGATTTATGATCCCACCAGTGGATTACCCTTTAGCGATGCCACCCGCGAACGGATGCATTACACAGGGTATCTGCGCCGCGAATTAACCGACGCTGCCGATGCACCGGACGAGCCCTATATCCTAATTACCCCCGGTGGTGGAGGCGACGGTGCGGCCATGGTGTCACTTGTGTTGGATGCCTATGAAGGCGATCCAACGCTAGGACCAAAGGCAATGCTGGTCTATGGCCCCTTCCTGTCTGGTGAGGTTCGTGATGCCTTGGATGCGCGTGTCGATGCCTTGGATGGACGTGTCATTGCCATCGGATTTGACAGCCATATTGAGGCGCTGTTTGCAAACGCGCAAGGCGTTGTCTGCATGGGTGGGTACAACACATTTTGCGAGGTCCTCAGCTTTGATCAACGCGCCGTCATTGTGCCGCGCACTGTACCACGGCTGGAACAATGGATACGGGCCAGCCGCGCCGAAGAATTAGGGCTGGTGCGCATGTTGGACAACGGGCGCGACGGCATGACCGTAGACGCCATGATCAAAGCAATCCGCGCCTTGCCTACTCAGCAAAAACCCTCACAAGCAGGTGCTGATGGTCTGCTGGATGGACTGGATGTTGTCGTTCAACGCGGGCGCAACCTGATGAACCAAAAGGACTAACGCCATGACCACGCCCCCTCTCGCCATTGTGGTCAAAGGCTGGCCGCGCCTGTCTGAAACCTTTATCGCGCAAGAACTTGTTGCCCTAGAGGAAGCAGGCATTGCGTTTGAATTGTGGTCACTGCGCCACCCGACTGACATCAAAACACACCCGCTGCATGACCGCCTAAAGGCGCAGGTGCGCTATCTGCCCGAATACCTCCATGAGGAACCTCGCCGCGTGCATGAAGCTATGGGTGCAGTTACCTCCCTGCCCGGTTTTGATGCCGCAGCCGAGGCATACGCCCGCGATCTGGTACGCGATGATACAGCCAACCGCCGCCGTCGTTGGGGGCAGGCTTGTGTCTTGGCGCATGAGGCTGGAGAAGGTCTTGAAGCCTTATACGCACATTTTCTACACACGCCGTCCTCTGTTGCGCGTTACGCCGCGATCCTGCGCGGCCTGCCTTGGTCGTTTTCGGCCCATGCAAAAGACATCTGGACCTCACCGGAATGGGAATTGCGCGAAAAGCTATCAACTGACACCTACGGCGCTGCCTTTGGAGCGACTTGCACGGGATTTGGAGCTGAGCATCTGCAATCGCTTGCCGACACGCCCACGCGTGTTGATCTAGTCTATCACGGTCTGGACCTTGCGCGTTTCCCTGCCCCGCCCGAACGTGCGTTGCGTGACACAAATGCCCCTTTGCGGATGATGTCTGTTGGACGTTTGGTTGAGAAAAAGGGTTTTGATACGCTGATTGACGCGCTTGCCTTGCTGCCAAAATCACTTGGCTGGCACTGGACCCACATCGGCGGCGGCGCGTTGGATAAACAAATGCGCGCACGCGCCAAATCTGCTGGTGTCGAAGACTACATCACATGGCGCGGCGCATGTGATCAACCTGATGTCATCCAAGCAATGCGCGAAGCAGACCTATTTGTGTTGCCCTCACGTATCGCGGCGGACGGGGACCGTGACGGCCTGCCCAATGTCCTTATGGAAGCGGCCAGTCAAAAGCTGCCGATCCTATCGACGCCCGTATCGGCCATTCCTGAGTTCATCACAAACGGCGAACACGGACTACTTGCGCAGGATACAGCCCAAGCCTTCGCAGACGCAATGCAGGCGATTGCGAGTGATGCGAAACTTGGTCCGCGACTTGCGGATGCCGCCCACACCCGCCTACATGCAGAATTCACCATGGCTCCAGGCATTATGCATCTGGCAAAACGCCTGCGTGGCATTTTGAAAAGCGCCTGATGCGACTGGCCTTTTATGCGCCATTGAAACCACCTGCCCACCCCACCCCTTCGGGAGATCGCGCCATGGCCCGCTCCTTAATGGCGGCCCTGGCGCATTTGGGAGCCAATGTTGATCTGGCCGCAACATTGCGCAGCCGCGATGGCGCGGGTGATGCGTCTGTTCAGGCGCGTCTGATGGCAGAGGTTGAGGCGCTGATCCCTAATATCATTGCCAATGGCCGCGCAGCAGGTTGGCAGGGGTGGATCACCTACCACACCTACTACAAAGCACCTGATCTGATTGGCCCTGCCGTGGCCCGCGCGTTAAAAATCCCCTATCTCACCATCGAAGCGACACGCGCCAAAAAGCGGTTTGACGGACCTTGGGACGCCTTCGCACGCGCCGCTGAGGATGCCTGTGATGCAGCAGATGTTGCGTTTTATCTGACGGCGCGGGATCGCGAGGCGCTTGTTGCTTATGCGCCGCCTCATCAACAACACCTTCATCTACGCCCCTTTTTACCGCGCAGTGATCTGCCACCTGCGGCAAATGGCACTCATCTGCTAGCCGTTGGCATGATGCGCGCAGCAGCTAAATTGGGGTCTTATCAACTTATCGCTCAAACGATGGCCTTGCTACCCGATGAGACAACGCTAGTCATTGCGGGCGATGGTCCCGTACGTCAACAGGTCGAAGCACTAATGGCTCCCTTTGGCACACGCGTTAAATTTCTTGGTGCCTTGAACAAGGACGCATTAGAAACCGCATATGGCCGTGCTGGTGCCCTCATATGGCCCGGTGTCGATGAAGCATTCGGTCTAACCTACCTAGAAGCGCAAGCCCATGGCCTGCCTGTCATCTCCCAAGACCGCCCCGGCGTGCGCGATGTTCTATTTCCGCGCGACTACCCGTCAGTAGAACTAGGTGCCGCTGGCCTTGCTGAGTTTGCAAGCGCTCCCCCACCGCCCCAAGATGCAATCTGCGATCACATCCGTAACTTTCATTTATTGCCAGCCGCAGCGGCAACCCTGCGCGACGGCTTGCAAAAGGTAGGTATCACATGATCCGTCTTGCCCTGCTGCGCCACGGTCACACACATTGGAACCGTGAAGGACGCGTGCAAGGCCGCACTGATATCCCGCTAGACGCAACTGCTATCGCGGAATTAGGCGTGCAACGCCTGCCTGCCCCTTGGGACACTGCCGCACTTTGCTCAAGCCCGTTAAAACGGGCAGCACATACTGCACAGCTTGTTTCGGGCAAGCCCGCCCATACTGATCCTGCTTTGATCGAGATGAACTGGGGAGATTGGGAGGGCCGCATTGCCAAAGAATTGCGCGATGATCCCGCCTGTGATCACCGCGACATCGACGACTGGGGCTGGGATTACACTCCACCAAATGGCGAAAATCCTGCGGCACTGCGAGCTAGACTGGTGCCATGGGCATCGGCTCTGACCCAAGACAGCGTTGCCGTTTGCCATATCGGCGTCATGCGTGTTTTGATGGCACATGCCTCGGGATGGGATTTCGACGGTCCCGCCCCATTTACAGTGAAACGCAACCGCCTGTTTGTGATAGAAATAGATGGCGACACATGGCGGCTATGCCCCGAACCTGTCCGATTAAAAAAGGCCACGTCATGAAGGTAATGATTGTTGTCACCCATTTACTGGGCACTGGGCATTTGGCCCGCGCGGTGACCTTGGCACGCGCCTACCAAAACGCAGGTGATGAAGTTTGTGTCGTGAGTGGCGGCATGCCTGCGCCACAGTTGAGCAACGACGAGATTGCATTGGTGCAATTGCCCCCTGTCCGCTCAAACGGTGTAGATTTCTCGCGACTTATTTGTGCTGACGCAAATGACGCAAGCTCTGAGTTTTTAGCGCACAGGCAAGAGAAATTGCTAAGCACTTTCGCCAATTTCGAACCGGATGTGCTAATTACCGAGCTGTTTCCCTTTGGCCGCCGGATATTGCGGGGCGAATTTCAGGCCCTATTAAAGCTCGCAAAGGCCCAAACCGTGCCTCCGCTGATCTGCGCATCTATCCGCGATATCCTTGCCCCCCCCTCAAAACCCAAGAAGGCCGTTTTTGCAGACGAAATGGTCACTTCATTTTATGATACTGTCCTTGTGCACTCTGATGCGAGCCTTATGCCTCTCGACCTAAGCTGGCCCGTTTCTGAAACCCTGCTCGGCTATTTGCAATATACTGGCTTTGTTGCACCCAAAGCCGCTGGCCCCCACCCAACACGCGAGGGAGCAGGTGAAATCATTGTCAGCGCAGGTGGCGGGGACGTAGGCGGACCGATCTATGAAGCTGCCCTCGCTGCGGCACCCAGCATCCAGCATCCCGTTCGATTGCTTGTAGGAGGCGCTTCGCCCCAGTCCCGAGTTAACGCCCTGACGGCACGCGCGCCAGCCAACGTAACGATAGAACCCGTGCGCAAAGACTTCCGGCAGATGTTATCGGGCGCGGCGGCATCTGTATCACTGTGCGGCTACAACACTGCCCTAGATATTTTGCAGGCCTGTACACCTGCAGTTTTTATCCCATTTGATGAGGGCAATGAGGTCGAACAGGGGCTGCGCGCTGACGCTTTGGCCAAAAGGCCCGGCATCGCAACCCTGCGTCGGGCAGACCTAACAGCCCAAACACTGGCAGCTGCCCTAAATGATGTGATTGATGCACCTCGACGTGACGCAATGACCTCCAGCTTTGGCGGAGCAGAGCGCACAGCTTTACTCACTCGCGATTTATGGAACGCAAGATGAAGATTGACTGGTCCCCGCTTACGTCAGAACTCGCACTTTGGCGCCACCACGATTTATCCTTGCCAATTTGGTGGCGCGATGATGATGCGATTGCGGATACTCCAGCTTTACAACGCCTCTCTCAGATCGCAAATGACGTGAACCTCCCTGTTCATGTTGCGGTGATCCCCGATCCGATGACCCCATCCCTGCCCCCAGCCATCCAAACGGATCCACATCTGATCCCGATCATCCATGGTTGGCGACATATCAGCCATGCCCCTGAGGGAACCAAAAATGCCGAATTCGGGTATCCTCGCCCTGATGCTGCAGCAGAACTAAAGCAGGCGATTGAGGTTCTTGAAAGCGGTTTTGGCAATCAATTGATCAAGCAATTTGTACCGCCGTGGAACAGAATTTCCCCTGATTTACTGCCGATCCTTGCCGCTGCGGGATACCGCGGTGTCTCAACTTACGGAGCGCGGCCCGCCACCTTTGCAGCCGCTGGCTTGATGCAAATCAACACCCACATCGATCCGATCTATTGGCGCGGCCATCGTGGGCTGGTTGCTCCCGAAGTCCTTGTTGAGGGCATTGTCACCACACTGCGCGACCGACGCGAAGGGCGCGCTGATGCTTCCGAGCCTTTGGGCCTGCTGACCCACCACCTCGTGCACAACGACGACATCTGGAGTTTCAGCGGTGAAGTGCTGCGGGTTCTTCTGAACGGTGGGGCAACACCCGCAGACATTGGTGGCTTGCTTCAGGCGGAACGTAACCCCAGCATCTGACGTGCCTGCGCTGGAGACGCTACCGCGCGCTCGTATGTTTCACATAAATCTGCTGCGCGTTTGATCAGCGCGGCGTTGGACGGCGCAAGCGTGTGCTTGTCCCAACGCACATTGTCCTCAAGGCCTGCACGCACGTGGCCACCCGCAGCAATCGCCCAATCATTCAAAACGATCTGGTTTGGCCCCACGCCGGCTGCACACCACAGCGCATCAGGCACTAAACGTTTCACCGTTTTGATATAAAAATCAAACGTCTCTTTATCCGCAGGCATCGCATTTTTCACACCCATCACAAACTGGATATACAGCTGGCCGGGAATGCGGCCGTCACGGTTCATCTCGGCGGCTTTGTGAATATGGCTCAGGTCAAAGGCTTCTATCTCTGGTTTTACATCGTATTTCACCATTTCGGACGCCAGCCAATCCACCAGCTGCGGCGGGTTCTCATAGACGCGTGTGGGGAAATTGTTGGACCCAACAGACAGGCTCGCCATGTCAGGGCGCAAGGACAGCATGCCGCCGCGCTCTTGCCCCGCGCCGGAACGACCCCCTGTTGAAAACTGCATAATCATGTCGGGACAATGGGCCTTGATGCCCTCCTGTAATGCTGCAAATTTATCAGGGTCCGATGACGGCGTTTCATCCGCATTGCGCACGTGAGCATGGCAAATACTGGCCCCGGCCTCATAGGCCGCATGGGCGCTTTCGATCTGCTCGGAAATGGTAATCGGGACCGCGGGATTAGCTGCCTTGGTCGGGACAGAGCCAGTGATGGCGACGCATAGGATACATGGGGTCATAGGGGCCTCGAGGTGAATAAAAGTAACGTGTTAAGCTCTTGTACACCTCAGAGGCACCACCAGTACACCACCAGAATTTATGCGTCCTTAGCTAGAGGTAAGATGCGTAATTTTACGCGCCACCAAATAGGAAACAGGCAAGGCAACCACAGCGCCAATGGCCGCCGCGACGATGATCGGAACGGTTGTATCATACCCAGCAGTCAAAACGGCTATCACACCGATCCCCGCCAATGTGGTTGCGACGATGGAATATAAGATTGAGGCGAGACGGATCATCTGCGGTTCCCTTCAAGGCCAATGCGGTTGCGCAATTGGTATCACCCATGGCGGGACCGCACTTTGATCTGGGTCAATCGCGCGCAGGCTATCCGCGCTTTTTCACAAACTCGGTCAGGATGACAATACGCTGGCCTTCAACACGGCCCTCGATGTGGGCGTCATTGTCGGGAACAAGGGTGATCTTATAAACAGCCGTGCCGCGCTTGGCGGTAAAGCCCGCACCTTTGACGTTAAGATCCTTGATCAACACCACGGTATCACCCGTAGCGAGGGGCTGGCCATTGCTGTCCTTGTGATTGCTTTGCGCGGCAACGTTATCGGCCCATTCTTGGGTCTCTTCATCAAGGTAAAGCTGGTCGAGCAGATCGCGGGACCAGTCGGTATCAAGCCGCTTGAGCGTGCGCGCAGCGTAGACCTGCAAGGCTGGGTCCTCGGACCACATGGTTGAGGCAATGGGGCGGAAGTGATCAGGCGCTGTTTGTGGGTCGGCGCAAAGAGCGCAGAGTGCGACGCTTGCGTCAGCAGGGCCGCCAGCGACGGGCGTTTCGATGAGCGGGGCATCTGTTGTGCAGAGGGGGCATGTCATGGGGGATATGTAGGGTGGGAAAAACCCACACGCAACGAATTGTTAACCAAGAAGCGCCACAATTTGAGGATGAGCAGATATCGCCGCATGTATGTGCCCGGCGGCACATACTTCTTCACCGTCAATTTGGCAGATCGCGGGTCAGACCTTTTGATCCGCGAGATTGATCTTCTTAGATCTGCCTATGCCGCTGTCACCAAAGAACATCCCGTTATTTGCGAAGCCATGGTCATATTACCGGATCACCTTCACGCTGTTTGGACTTTGCCCGAAGGTGATGCGGACTTCTCCATTCGATGGAAAAAGATAAAAGCCAGCTTCTCCCAGCATTGCATGTATGAAGGCAAACCTAGGCCCAGCAAAACGCGGAAAGGTGAACTGGGCATTTGGCAGCGACGGTTTTGGGAGCATTGCATCCGCGATGATGCCGATTTTGCCGCCCATATGGAATATTGCCATTGGAACCCCGTGAAACACGGGTTTGTTGAGCGTGCGGAAGATTGGCCGTATTCGACAATACATCGCGCGACGAAAATAGGACGGATTGTGTAGGGTGGGTGAAACCCACGCGTGTCTACCCATCAATCTGTCGCAAAGCGTGGGTTTCACCCACCCTACTAGTGTTTCTCGTCCAATAGAGCCAATAATCTCGGACCGTTACGAAAAACCCATTCATCAGAAGAAGACGGTAGATAAAAGCCATGTGCTGCAGCATTCATTGCAGGTAACATTTCCAAGATCATGCTACCAACCTCAGAGCCGATGGCTCCTTCTTCCTGCAGCATTCGCAAAAGTCGCGATATGCCTACAGGAACGTTACTCTTTACCAATGCGCGATTAGCAGCAATCTTTCTGAGCCGTTTTTCGATTTCAATTCGTAAGGCTGTCATTGCCAAATTTGGGTCATCTGTTTTGAAAAACTCAAATGCTTCTCTATCCGCATCATGGACTTCAGCGTTGCTCGCATTCAATCTTTCTTCAAGCTCTCTCAGGTTTAGCTCAATTCCTCCCGGAAGTGTGACCTTGTCGAACAACCCAAGAAGCCAAGGAAGTGCCGCTAAACCCAAAAAAGTTGCTGCAATCGTAGAGATTGATGAAACAAAGGTATCTAAAGCGGCAATGAGAACAAATGCCAAAGATAGTGAAAATTTCCAATGGCGCTGGATCGAATCCAACAATCTGTGGAGATGTTTCAAATATCACCCATCCATCTTAAGCGCGGAAATAAACGCTTCCTGTGGAATGTTAACACTCCCAAACTGGCGCATCTTCTTTTTGCCCGCTTTCTGCTTATCCAGCAGTTTGCGTTTACGCGATGCGTCGCCGCCGTAGCATTTAGCGGTCACGTCTTTGCGCATGGCAGATAGGGTTTCGCGCGCGATCACCTTGCCGCCAATCGCCGCTTGGATCGGGATTTTGAACATGTGGCGCGGGATCAGGTCTTTTAGTTTTTCAACCATCGCACGGCCGCGCATTTCGGCGCGGTCGCGGTGGACCATGGTGCTCAGGGCGTCCACGGGCTCGTCGTTGACGAGGATCGACATCTTCACCAGCGCGTCTTCGCGGTAACCAAGCATCTGATAGTCAAACGACGCATAGCCTTTGGTCACTGATTTCAGGCGGTCATAAAAGTCGAACACAACCTCGTTGAGCGGCAGGTCATAGACCACCATCGCGCGCGAACCCGCATAGGTCAGGTCTTCTTGAATGCCGCGACGGTCTTGGCACAGTTTCAGCACGTCACCGAGATATTCGTCAGGCACAAGGATCGTCGCCTTGATCCGCGGTTCTTGGATGTGGTCGACAAATGTCAGGTCAGGCATGTCGGCAGGGTTGTGCAGCTGCTCAACCGAACCATCGCGCATGTGCACATCATAGATAACGCTGGGCGCAGTGGTAATGAGGTCGATGTCATATTCGCGCTCAATCCGGTCGCGGATCACCTCAAGGTGCAGCAACCCGAGAAAACCACAGCGGAAACCAAAGCCAAGCGCGGCGGAAGTTTCCATCTCGTAGCTAAAGCTGGCGTCATTCAGGGCAAGCTTTTCAATGCTGTCACGCAGGTCTTCGAATAGGGCAGCGTCCACAGGGAACAGACCACAGAAAACAACGGGCTGGGATGGCTTAAAGCCAGGCAGTGCCTCGGCGCAGCCCTTCTTCTCATGGGTGATTGTATCGCCCACACGGGTGTCGCGGACCTGTTTGATAGACGCGGTAAGAAAGCCGATCTCACCTGGTCCAAGCTCATCAATCTCTGTCATGGCAGGACGGAACACACCAATGCGGTCGACATGGTGAACAGAACCGTTCTGCATCATCGTAATCTTGTCGCCCTTTTTCAGCCGCCCATCCATGATGCGGACAAGGACAATCACACCGAGATAGCTGTCATACCAGCTGTCTACTAGCATCGCCTTAAGAGGCGCATCTAGTGTGCCTTTCGGGGCAGGAAGTCGGTGCACCACCGCCTCAAGCGTTTCGACGATGCCTTCGCCAGTTTTGGCAGAAACACGAATGGCGCCGGACGCGTCGATGCCAATAACGTCTTCGATCTGCTCGGCAACCCGATCACAATCAGTTGCGGGCAGGTCAATCTTGTTTAGAACCGGCACAATGTCGTGATCAGCGTCAATCGCGTGATAAACGTTGGCCAATGTTTGTGCTTCGACACCTTGCGTGCTGTCCACAACCAGCAGTGAGCCCTCAACCGCACGCATGGAGCGGGAGACCTCGTATGCGAAATCAACGTGGCCGGGGGTGTCGATCAGGTTGAGGACATATTCCTCACCGTTCAACGCTTTGTAGTTGATCCGCACTGTTTGCGCTTTGATCGTGATGCCCCGCTCGCGTTCAATATCCATGCTATCAAGCATTTGCGCTTTCATATCGCGTACGGCGACAGTCTCCGTCTCTTGGATGAGACGGTCAGCGAGGGTGGATTTGCCATGATCGATGTGCGCGACGATGGAGAAATTGCGGATGTGTGAAAGTGGTGTCATGAGTAGGATATGTAGGGGTTTTGTGGGGCGGTCAAGGTGGATGATGCAGCGGGCCAATATCACCCTTTAAAGCAGCCTGTGCACACACCCTTGGTTCAATGCCCGGCGCTTCAACAAATTGTGAATTCAGGAGCATTTTTCAAGCCCGTATAGGCCTGCCCCTCTCTTTTCACACCTGCCTCACATGTGCGTGCAAAATCGTGCGCAAGTGTGAGTTCACACTCGGAAAATTCCCCCCATATAGGGATCACAGGGCTAGCCATTTTGCTGCCCCGTCCAATCAGGAGACAAACACATGCACCCGATAGCCCGCCTTGCACTGCCAGCACTCATTGCTATTCCTACCATATCTGCCGCACAGGAAACCGATCCTGTATGGGATTTCTACGGTCAGCTTAACCTTGGCGTGATCAACGTCGATAACGGCCAAGACGATGAAACCGCCGTTACTGACAATGACAACTCCAATTCCCGCGTTGGTGCCATCTTCCGCCAAGACTTGGCAAATGGTGGACAGTTTCGCTTTCACTTTGAAACGGCTCTAGGTTTCACAGGTTCCAGCAGCATTAGCGGATCAGATAACAGCCTTGATGCTGATTACCGCCGCACTGAGTTGCGCAAATTGGAATTAATCTACGAAACCGCTCGAATCGGTACCTTCTCATTTGGACAAGGTTCCATTGCGACAGACAGTACAGCCGAGGCTGACTTTTCTGGCACAAGCGTGATTGCCTATTCCAGCCTTCAGGATCAGGCCGGATCACAAGAATTCCTGCTTGCTGACGGCACAGGATCAGGCACCCAAGTTGGCGATGCGTTTTCCGCATTCGACGGCAGCCGCCGTTTCCGCATCCGTTACGACACGCCAACCTACAAAGGATTTGGCCTCGCGATTTCGGCTGGCGAAGAAGTGCTCGCAAGCGGCAATGACGGCGAATTCTACGACATCGGCCTGACCTACAATAAAGACTATGGCGATTACAAAGTAGCCGGTCGTCTTGGGCACTCAATCCGTGACAGCGACGAGGCCTTCACCCTTGGGTCGGCTGCAGTACTGCACGAACCAACAGGCCTAAGCTTTGCCTTGGCTGGCGGTCAGGCGCGTGAAAGCGATGCAGGCTATATCTATGCAAAAGCCGGCTTGCAGCGGGACTGGGTTTCATTTGGTCGCACCCACCTTTCACTGGATTACTACAGCGGTGAAGATTTTGCCTTCGCGGGTAGCGATTCAGAGTCGTTCGGCCTCGCGGTTGTTCAAAAAGTGGACGCCTACAATCTGGAAGTATACGCAAGCTACCGCACATATGACTTTAGCAGCGCCGGTTCCTCCAACCAAGACATTGACGTAACATTCGTCGGCGCGCGTTGGAAGTTCTAAGATCAGCAACGACTTGCTGACAGGAAGGCCACGGTGCAACAGCAACACCGTGGCCTTTACTATTTGTGAATTGAAAATCACGCTCATGTTCGCCATACTCAGTCCAGAGCAGATACCGCCGCGACCAAAGGGGAAAACCCCAACCGCGGCAATGAGACAAAGGCAGACGATATGAAAACCATGGTTATGGCGCTGTTTGCGCTGTCCACTTTGGCCGCATGCGGTGGCGGTGCAACGAATTACACAACGCGGGGCGCTTATGCACCTACGCAGCTATACGCGACCGGACCCCTTCAGCGGGCCTGTCTGTCGCAAGGACGCAAAGCCGCCAGTTCACAACGCTGCGGCTGCATTCAGGCGGTTGCTGATCAGCAGCTTTCCACAGCGGAGCAAAAACGCGGCGTGAAAGCATTCAAAGACCCCCACAAAGTCCAAGTCTGGCGTCAATCCGATCGCGCGTCAGACAATGCATTCTGGGCCACATGGAAATCCTTTGGTCAAAACGCGTCCAGAGTTTGCTCATAGGCAGGGCTTCCCTGCTCTAAAGACCACTGGCAATATGTGAAATACCTGTTGCCAGCGACGGCCCTTAGAAAAAGCCGCACCAAACGAGCCACCATTTTCAGTTTCTACAAAAACCGCGGCAGTAATTCAAACAGCGGCGCGGGTTGGCGGACCGAAGCGTTCCTTGAGCCTTTCCACAATCTGATCACGGGCAGCGCGGAACTGGAGCAGCTTGGCCTCACGCCCCTCTCCCAATCCTGTCGGATCAAGGATTGGCCAGTATTCAACATCAAGGTGGAAATACCGCGTCAATTCTAACGCTCTACGCTGGGATGCTGGCGACAGAGATATCACCAAATCAAAAGAACTAAGGTCATCGCCCCAGTCTTCCATCTCGTCGAAGCTGCGGGAGCGATGACGCGACAGTTCGACACCCATTTCCTGACAGACAGCGATAGAAAATCCGTCAATTTCCAGATCATTTTTAACGCCCACGGATTGGACGTAAACGTCCATTCCGTAGAACAATTTCATCAGGCCTTCGGCCATGGGGGATCGGACAGCGTTGTGGTCGCAACAAAACAGAACTGATTGAGGCAGTTGTTGCGTCACGCATTAACCTCCGAAATGTAGAACACAGATAAGCGTAAAGAGGCGGCGCGCAGTATCGATATCAATCTCCGCCTTGCCCTCTAGCCGTTCTTGCAGCACGCGACTGCCTTCCATGTGGATGCCACGCCGCGCCATATCGATGGTTTCGATCTGGGCAGGTGGCAACTTTTTGACAGCGTCAAAATAGCTTTCGCAAATCTGGAAGTAGTCTTTTACAACCTGACGGAAAGGTCCCAGTGACAGATGGAATTCCGCAGCCTTTTCAGCAGCTTCTGTATTCACATCAAATACAAGACGTTTGTCACGGATTGACAGACCCAGATGATAGGGGCCGCTAGGTGCGGGGCGATCTTCGCGTTTGGGCAACGTAAATGTGTTGTCCTCCAGCAGATCGAACATGGCGACACGGCGCTCTTGTTCAATCTCCGCCGTAGGGGGCGGTAGATTGGCATCATCGAGGATAATATTTGTGATGTGCGACATTGCACGTCTCCGAACCGTAGGGCTGATGAGCTGTTCTAGACCACCATTCAATCAGGGGCAATCGTACCGATACGTCACAGCACCGCTGCCACCTCAGTAAATAGCTAAAACAAGCTAAGAGTTTCAGTCGTTAAGTTTGCGCAAGCGGGCAGTGACAGAAAGACCATGCGCCTCAAGGCTTTCTGAAGTCGCAAGGCGTTCAGCTGCAGGACCAATTGCGCGCAAGGCTTGTGGGCTCATGTGAGACAGTGTTGTACGTTTCATGAAATCAAGCACTGACAGACCTGAAGAGAACCGCGCAGACCGCGCTGTAGGCAAAACGTGGTTAGGGCCGCCAACGTAATCGCCAATTGCTTCCGGCGTCCACTGACCCAAGAAAATAGCACCCGCATGGGTGATCTGCGCGCTAAGGGCATGGGGATCAGCAACGCACAGCTCAAGGTGCTCTGGCGCAATGCGGTCAGTCAGTGCGGCGGCAACATCCAGATTAGGCACGGTAATGATTGCGCCAAAATCACGCCATGACGGACCAGCGATATGGGCCCGTTGCAAGGTTTCGAGGCGCTTTTCCACCGCTTTCGCAACAGCGCGGCCAAATTCAGCATCGGTGGTGATCAGGATCGACTGGGCGCTTTCGTCGTGCTCGGCCTGTGACAACAAATCTAGCGCGATCCAATCAGGATCATTATCCGCATCCGCAACCACAAGAATCTCAGACGGTCCTGCAATCATGTCGATGCCTACCTTGCCAAAAACGCGACGCTTTGCGGCAGCAACAAATGCGTTCCCGGGACCGGTTATTTTATCAACTGGCGCGATGGTATCAGTGCCATAGGCAAGTGCTGCAACGGCCTGCGCGCCGCCAATACGGTACACCTCATCAACCCCAGAGATTTTCGCCGCCAACAAAACCAATGGATTCAAAATGCCATCAGGCGTAGGAACAACCATCGCAAGGCGCCCTACCCCAGCAACCTTAGCCGGAATAGCGTTCATCAGCACGGAACTAGGATAGCTTGCCAATCCGCCCGGCACATAAAGACCCGCCGCAGAAACCGCACTCCAGCGCCATCCAAGGGTTGCACCAGTCTCATCGGTCCACTGTTCATCTGATGGCAATTGCCGTGCGTGATATGCCTGAATACGGTGGGCCGCCAATTCAAGCGCCGCCTGGTCTTCAACGCTAACTTCCGAACATGCCGCCGCAATTTCTTCATCGGTAATGCGCAAAGTGTCAGGCGTAAGTGCGATGCGGTCGAATTTGGCAGTAAGGTCGATCACAGCCTGATCGCCATGCGCACGGACGTCAGCAATGATACCCGCAACAACCGTATCCACATCAGGACTATCTTCGCGTTTTGCATTCAACAGCGTTGTGAAAGCAACTTCGAAATCGGGTGTGGTTGCATCTAGGAATACAGGCATGCTGATCGCTCTTGTGTTGGTAACGGAATGTGGTGGGAATTTAGCAGGTTTCAAAACAGGCACCCTGAGGTACCCATTGATCAATCTGGATGATGCGGGCGTTTTTTGGACGGTGCAACATAGGGGCGTGTGACATCCTTGAGGGAAACATCCAACGCCTCAACACTTAGCCGGATTGCACCGTCCCCTGCCAATGTCAGGACCACATTGCCAGAAGGCGCATCTGTTTCTTCAAATGTAACTTGCAGCAAGGACAAAACAGTATCCGCATCCCCCTTTGGGACACCTTGTGAGGCAACGGCCTGCACATCCGAAAACACCAACACAGATTGCACACGCTCAGGGGCATGACGCTCAGCCCCGCCATCTTCCCAACGCATCCGGTTTAGCAGCAGGGCAAACCGCCCTTCCCGCTTGTGCCAGCTCATCTCGGATGCAGGGAAAACCGCATCCTGAACCAGCGAGGAAATCACCGAAAGGTCCTCGGCGTCCAATGCGCCGAGGTTTAGGGGCTTTTCGCCGCCATCTTCAAAACGTGCGTCATCGGTCATTCGTCTTTGATCCGTTCAATGTTTGCCCCAACGCCAGACAGTTTAGCCACTACATGCTCGTATCCGCGATCAAGGTGATAAACACGCGACACTTTAGTTTCACCTTCCGCTGCCATTCCGGCAAGGATCAGGGAAACAGAGGCGCGCAAATCTGTCGCCATTACTGGCGCACCTTTTAGTTTATCAACACCCGTTACAACGGCTTTACCTCCGCTCACATCAACCTTAGCGCCCATGCGGATCAACTCGGGTGCGTGCATAAAGCGATTTTCAAAGATCTTCTCCTCGAGAGTCGAGGTCCCTTCGGCCGTACACAACAGCGCCATCATTTGCGCCTGCAAATCGGTCGGGAAGCCCGGGAAGGGTTCGGTGGTGACATCAACCGCTCTCACACGATCAGTGCGGCGTTTTACCTTTAGACCTTTTTCGGTCTCGGTAACTTCAATTCCAGCCGCATCCAATTTTTCACAGAACGCACCGATTAAATTGATACGTCCGCCAAGCAGTTCAACCTCGCCACCGCAAATTGCTGGCGCCAGCATATACGTACCCAGTTCAATCCGGTCCGTTACGATTGGGTGCGTTGCCGCGCCTAGGCGATCAACACCCTGAATGGTAATGTTAGGAGTGCCATCACCCTCAATCTGCGCGCCCATGCGACGCAAACAATCCGCAAGATCGACAATCTCGGGCTCGCGCGCGGCATTATTAATTACGGTTGTACCTTTAGCCAAGGTCGCCGCCATCATGATGTTTTCAGTTGCACCAACAGAGGCAAACGGGAAATCAATCACCGCTCCCTTGAGGCGACCACCAGCCGCTTTGGCGTACAAATACCCATCGCGCAGATCGATAGACGCACCCATTTTCTCTAGGCCATCGGTGTGGATATCCATCGGGCGCGCACCAATCGCGCAGCCGCCCGGCAAAGACACCTCGGCATAGCCTTCGCGGGCCAACAATGGACCAAGCACCAAGTTAGAAGCGCGCATTTTGCGGACAATATCATATTCTGCGCGTGTGTTGATGTCACCATGACAGGACATGGAAATCACGCGGCCCTCTTGCAGAGTTGTGACTTCAGCACCCAGTGACTGCAATAGTTGCGTCATCGTGCGGATATCTGACAAGCGCGGCGCATTGGTCAGCGTCAGCGGCTCTTCGCTCAGCAGTGTTGCCGGCATCAACGCGAGAGAGGCATTTTTTGCCCCTGCAATCGGGATTGAGCCCTTAAGCGGCCCACCACCGCGTACCAAAATTGCGTCCATGCCTTACGTTTCCTTTTTTTGCACGTCTTGCGCGCTGCCTGTTTGTGTACCCTCTTGGATGTCAGCGCTACGTGCGCGTGCCTGCCCTTTGCGCCTTGCCATATTGGCTTTCAACGCTTGGGACAGCCTCGCTTGCTTGCGTGCTGCTTCTTCTGCCTTAGCCTTTTGAGCTGGCGTTTGAGAGGGTCTTTTGTCTGCCATAGCGTCTGTCTAGCGCAGCAGGCGCACGGGGTCCAGATTAGGCGCGAATTTGGGTTGCGCGGCGGCGAATTTGTCGCTAATCAGCCCGCTATCGGCGCTGTTATGATTATTGGCACTGGAGGTCTCCAAACGGGGAAGTTCCAAACCAGTGAAAAGCGCCTGATGCTGTGGTAGCTCAGTGGTAGAGCGCGTCATTGGTAATGACGAGGTCGGGAGTTCAATCCTCCCTCACAGCACCATTTTCAGTGATCTTAACTTTTGTGCATTCGGCTTACATGAAAATTTCGCCGATGGCGCGCCTTAACAGGAAATGACCGCCTCGCTAGTTGCACCCAAAGGGACATGAACGAAGCAGTCAATAAGTTAACTCACAGCAATTTGATGCTAGAACGAGCCGAGCTTGCGTCCCGCGCCAACTTGGCAGTGTTGAAAATGTGCCAGTCCAGACCAGCCTGGCCCTGGTTCTGAGCATTGCGCATATTCGCTGCCGCTTGATTTGCATGGCGTTCAGTCGCCAGCAGCGCTGTCGCGATTGCCTGACGTTCGGCCATGATGCTCGCGTGGGATTGTGCATGGGCTTTGGCAGATAGTTTCCCGGATGCCCGCTGCAAATCAATCCGCGCAAGTGCCACCTCTTGTGCAGCAAGGCGCGCGGGCAACGCGTCTTGTACAAGGGCCATCTGAGTGTTTGTCTTGCGCAGGGTGCGCACAACGGCACTGGGTGAAATCGATTCAACACGGCGGTTTACTTCGCGCTTACCAACGACATGCCCCACAATAGCGCCGCCTGCAGCGCCCGTTGCAGCGGCTGCAATACAGTTCTTGGCATTTCCCGCTGAAACTACTGCAAGACCACAGCCGATTGCCGCCCCCACGCCTGCCCCTTTGACCATCGTTTGTACGACAATACGTTTGGACAACTCAGTCAAAGCTGCGGTCTGCGCATCTATTTGCGCCGGCTGCTCCGCTGCAAAACCTAGCCGCGTCGCGTCAAAGCGACTGGAACTAGTAGGTGGCGCTGAGGCACAGGCCGTTAACACAAAGGGCAATACGAGAAGAGCGGGAATACGCATCGGAAAAACCTAATATCATTGTTTCAAAATGATGCATAATAACCAATCAAGGCCAAACTGTGACTGAAGGAATAAATCCCTCACTTTCAGCCTGATACCCGTAAAACGAGAGAGACATACGGCGGGCGCGCATCGCATCGCATTTGTTGAATTGGTTCAATTCGGAAACAATGGAAAAGTTATAACCGCTGCCGTTAAAGCCCGAAAGCCTACTATTCCGTGGCATACAAACCAGCCACAATAAACCAAGGTATCTTGGATTTTCACGCAGCTGCTGTACGCCCAGCGCAAACCCAATAGCCCGACCTAACAGGTCGAGCCATAAGCCTACATTAAACACCAAAGCCTAGCCCAACTGGCGCAGCAGCTCCTGGGAAGGCTTACCAGTCACAGGCAGTCCTTTGCTTGCTTGATAGGCACGAACCGCTTTTTCGCTGTTTGGACCAATGACACCATCACTGCCGCCTGTATCGAACCCTTTCGCAGTCAGCCGTTTTTGTAGCGCGATGCGATCATCTTTCGTCAGCCCGTTTGCATCTGGTGGGAAGCTTCCGCGCAAGGGCCCAGCCCCACCGATGCGGTCTGCCAGATGCCCCACGCCAATCGCATAAGCATCCGAATTGTTGTACCGTTTTATGGCACGGAAATTGCGAGTGACGGCAAAACGTGGGCCACCTGCCTGTGGTTGGATGATGCTACCACTTGGCGCTCCATTGCCAACTTCACCACCCCATTTCACGCCGCGCACCCAACCGTTGCGCTGCAGATATGCAGCAGTTGAAGCAAGCGCATCTGTCGGATCTTCTGACCAAATGTCCCGACGGCCATCACCCGTAAAATCGACAGCAAACGCCTGATATGAAGTCGGAATAAACTGGGTGTGCCCCATCGCGCCAGCCCAAGAGCCTGTCATGCGATTGGCTGAGATATCGCCGTTCTGCAAAATCTTGAGTGCTGCAACAAGTTGCTTTTCAAAGAAAACCCCACGCCTGCCGTCAAAGGCCAGCGTTGAGGTTGCAGAGATCACTGGCACATTTCCGCGCCGCTCTCCAAAGAAACTCTCCAGCCCCCAGACAGCGCAAATAATTTCAGCGTCCACACCGTAACGCCCCTCAAGGGTCTGCAAGGTACTGGCGTGACGCCCAAAGGCTGCGCGCCCCTTACTGATCCGTTCATCAGATGCGGCAATCGAGAGGTAATCCTCTAGCGTACGCTTAAATTCCGTCTGGTTTCGGTCACGCTTTACACAACCCGGCAGATATCCTGTGCCACGAAATGCTGAATTCAGCGTTGATTGTGATATCCCTTTGGCCACTGCCCGAGGCTTAAAATTGGATACCCACGCGTCATAGCTCGCGTTTGGCGTTGGTCTAAGATCCGCTGGAAGGCCAGACGTGATCGTGCTGCTGGTCGACGTCGCGCGTCCGCCACAACCAGACAACGCCAGAGCACCAAGGCCCAATCCAAAATGACGACGTGAAATATTCATACTGCTGCCCCAAGCTTATTATTGTCTTTTTGCACGATGTTACCCGATTGATGGGTCGTGGCAACAGGTCTTAAAACCCCTTGGGCGCAGGTTTGCTTATGACACCCCTCGCTGCTCAAAGCTCAAACAGTGACACCCCTCGCCAAAAATCGGGTCTCGTCCTTCATGCTATTGCCAATGCCTGATCAATTTCACCAGCCGTTGGAGGATTACACCCCTCCTTCGCGCAATTGAGACATGCTGCCTGAACACCACGCTGAAGGAGGCTTTGCAAATCGTCATTTGTGATATTTGCGAGCGCCTCCACACTGAGCAACCCCTTATCCGCAAGGCCAGCAACCAATGTCGCCATAAACGTATCACCCGCGCCGACACTATCGACAAAGGTTTCAATCACCGGATTTCCAACTGCGCAATGCAGGGACGGCGTCCAGCCCTCTGCCCCATCTGGCCCTTTCGTCAGAGCGATCAGTTTGGCACCTGTCATCCCAAGCAGGGCCTTCATCGCGTTGTCTAGAGGCAGATCAGGGAAGATCCACTCAAGGTCTTCATCGCTTAACTTTACTATGGTAGCTGTTTTCAACAGGCGAATAACACGGGCGTGGTACGCAACCGGATCTTCCAACAATGCGGCCCTAATGTTGGGATCAAATGATGTGGTCATCCCCCGCGCGGTCGCTTCATTGAACGCGACCTCCCATGCGGCACCATCTAATATCCCAGCAAATGCCAAAGACCCTGCGTGAAAATGGACGGCATCATCTGACAGTGCGGCACTTAGCCCTCCGGCGGTCACACAGCGTTCTGCAGTCCCGTCTCGGTGAAACACATACTCAGGAATGCCCTCTTTCAGGGTTACAACAGCCTCTGTCGTAGGCTCGTCGCGACGCCCGCCCGCCAAAATGGCGTTTTCCGCCTCAAGGTTAGCTGCAAGTTGCTGACCATATTCATCTGTAGAAACCGGAGTGAGGTAATGTGTGTGCTGCCCCTGACGTGCGAGGGCAAAGGCCACATTGTAGGGAGAGCCGCCAATTTTGTGCGTTACCTGTGCAACCCCATCAGAATCGATAGAGTGCATACTATCGATCAGGTTTTCACCACCGACCGCGATGACGGGTTTAGCATGCTTTGACATTTACGTGCTGGCCTTTACAGAAAAAGTTACGCGCGAGATATAGGTAAATGCGCGAAATTTATATAACCTGCTTTGCCGAACAAGTCATCTACCTTTGACGCTTAACGGAATATATCTTTACACGCGTCAACAACTTGATTCACTTAGATGTCGCCATTGTCCACCATAAAAAATTTCGAAAAACTACGTCTACTTAGGCGGTAGTAGTCGCGCATTTACCCGCCACATGGTCAATATTGACGCGCCCACTCGAATACAGTCGCTTCTCTTTGGGTCGCGCATTATAATGGGAACCGAAATAGCCAACGTTGATGTAGATCAAATTATGACACTTCCGATTCTCAGGGATTTTCAATGCAGCCACTGCCCGATTCGACATCGGGCAGTCTGTTCGCATTGCGATACCGGTGAACTCAACATGTTGGAAAGCATCAAAACCTACCGCAGCTATTCCGCTGGTGAAACTATCTTTTGGCGCGGTGAGCCATTGACCCATGTCGCCTCTTTGGTGACAGGCGTTGCCGCACTATCCAAAACGTTAGAAGATGGCCGCACGCAGATGGTCGGCCTTTTGCTGCCCTCCGATTTTATCGGAAGGCCCGGACGGGAAAAGATTGATTTTGACGTCACCGCGACAACCGACGTGACGCTTTGCTGTTTTGATCGCAAACCTTTTGAAACGCTTGTGCATGAAACGCCGCATCTAACCCAACGCCTGATGGAACTGGCATTGGATGAGCTAGATGTTGCACGCGACTGGATGCTGTTGCTGGGCCGAAAAACCGCACGCGAGAAGATTGCGACATTTGTAGAAATGCTTGCGCGCCGTGCAGCAGATGTTGAAAAAGGCGCAAGCGTTATTTTACCAATGTCGATGACACGGGACCAGATTGCGAACTTTCTTGGGCTAACCCTGGAAACAGTCAGCCGACAACTCAACGCATTGAAAAAAGATGGTATAATCGAATTCAGTGATCGTAAGTTCATTGCCATCAAAGATCTACCAGCACTGCATGAAGCCACGGGAGACGACCTAGAATAGGGCTTTGATCCATAATGTTTGACTGACTTGAAATTCATTTTGGGAATATTATTTAATTAGATCTGGAATTGATCCAGATCAAAGATACCTTTCCCAGCCTAACCTAAACCCCCTTCCAAGAACAACGCGCGCATTCCGTGCCGTGTTGCCATTGCGAGGGTACTCTATGAACTATGTAAAACTTGTGCTCCTGGGATTTGTGACGCTATTTGCGGCACTTGCCAGTGATTGGGCACGCGATCCAGCCTACCAACTCCATGCCGTTCTGATCATGCTGATCGCCGCGTTCATGTTTGTGCGCGTATTGCGCCAAACAGATGAACCGGTTGTCGCCGGCGATTCCCAAAGCCTTTATGCAGACGGGGTGATCCGCGCAGGCGTGATTGCAACGGCCTTCTGGGGCATTGCAGGTTTCTTGGTTGGGACGTTTATCGCGTTTCAATTGGCATTCCCCGAACTCAATTTTGATTGGGGTCAACCCTTTACTAACTTTGGCAGGCTGCGGCCGCTGCACACCAGTGCAGTTATCTTTGCCTTCGGTGGCAACGCCTTGATCGCAACGTCCTTTTATGTAGTTCAGCGCACCAGCGGCGTGCGCCTTTGGGGTGGCAACGCTGGCTGGTTTGTCTTTTGGGGCTATCAGCTGTTCATCGTACTTGCAGCTACTGGTTATCTGCTGGGTTCAACCCAGTCCAAAGAATACGCCGAGCCCGAGTGGTACGTAGACATCTGGTTGACCATTGTTTGGGTGACCTATCTGGCCGTCTTTATGGGTACGATCATTAAACGGCGCGAAAAGCACATTTATGTTGCCAACTGGTTCTACCTCGCCTTTATCGTGACCGTTGCAATGCTGCACTTAGTCAACAACCTCAGCATCCCAGTCAGCATTTTCGGCAGCAAATCTGTTCAGCTCTTTTCGGGTGTACAGGATGCTATGACCCAGTGGTGGTACGGCCACAACGCCGTTGGCTTCTTCCTGACTGCGGGTTTCTTGGGTATGATGTACTACTTTGTACCAAAGCAGGCCGAGCGTCCGGTTTACAGCTACAAACTGTCCATCATCCACTTTTGGGCATTGATCTTTTTGTACATCTGGGCTGGTCCACACCACCTGCATTACACGGCCTTGCCTGACTGGGCTGCAACCCTTGGTATGGTGTTCTCAATTGTACTTTGGATGCCCAGCTGGGGCGGCATGATCAACGGCCTGATGACGCTGCAGGGCGCGTGGGACAAGTTGCGCACCGATCCGATCCTGCGGATGTTTGTTCTCAGCTTAGGTTTTTACGGCATGTCCACATTCGAGGGTCCGATGATGTCGATCCGCGCTGTGAACTCTCTGTCGCACTACACTGACTGGACCATCGGCCACGTACACTCTGGTGCGCTTGGTTGGAACGGGATGATCACCTTTGGTGCGCTATACTTCCTGACGCCGCGCTTGTGGGGCCGCAAACAGATGCACTCGATGGCTGCGATCAACTGGCACTTCTGGCTCGCGACATTGGGGATCGTTTTATACGCCTCCTCCATGTGGGTATCGGGCATCATGGAAGGTCTGATGTGGCGCGAAGTGGATGACCAAGGCTTCCTCGTCAACTCGTTCGCGGACACCGTCAGCGCCAAGTTTCCGATGTATGTTGTACGTGGCTTGGGCGGGGTCTTGTTCCTCTCTGGTGCGGTTGTGATGTGCTGGAACATGTGGATGACCATCCGCGCTGGCAAGCCAGCCACCACAGAGCTTCCTGCTCGTCTTAACGCAACACCTGCAGAATAGGATAAGAACATGGCATTTTTGGATAAACACGCCATCCTTGAACGCAGCCCTACGCTGCTACTCACCTTCTCTTTGCTGGTTGTTACCATCGGTGGGATTGTAGAAATCGCACCCCTGTTTTGGCTGGAAAACACCATTGAGAAAGTAGAGGGCGTACGCCCCTACTCTCCATTGGAACTCACCGGACGCGACATCTATGTGCGCGAAGGTTGCTATACCTGCCACAGCCAGATGATCCGGCCAATGCGTGACGAAGTCGAACGCTACGGTCACTACTCACTGGCCGCAGAATCAATGTACGACCACCCGCACCAGTGGGGTTCCAAACGTACCGGGCCTGATCTGGCCCGTGTGGGCGGCCGCTATTCTGACGCGTGGCACACTGATCACTTGATGGATCCGCAATCAGTTGTTCCCGAAAGTGTTATGCCAAAATATGCATTTCTGGCGTCTACAAGAATTGACGGTGAACATGTCGCTGATCTGATGAAAACACACCGCATGGTTGGTGTTCCCTACAGCGACCAACAGATCGAAGCCGCCTATGGCGATTTCCAAGCACAGGCTGATCCAGATGCGGATTGGGATGACTTGTTAGAACGCTACCCGGGCGCGGCTGTTGGTAACTTTGACGGTCAGCACGATCTGACCGAAATGGACGCCATGATCGCATATCTTCAGGTTTTGGGCACGATGGTCGATTTTTCCACCTTCACCCCAGACGCCAGCCGATAGGAGACAACACTATGGATACCTATTCTTTCCTCAGGGAACTCGCTGACAGCTGGATCTTACTGGCGATGTTCGGCTTTTTCGCTGGCGCTGCAATCTGGGCCTTTCTGCCCAGCCAAAGCAGCGCACGTGAAGACGCAAGCATGATCCCCTTTCGCAACGACGATGACGCCTCCCCCAGACTTGGGTCCAAGGGCACGTCCCGCAACATGGAGACCATGAACCATGACTGATAAAAAGTTGGATGACGCCACTGGCGTAGAAACAACCGGCCACGAGTGGGACGGCATCAGAGAGTTAAACAACCCCCTGCCGCGTTGGTGGCTATACACGCTGTATGCCTGCATCGCTTGGGCCATTGCCTATTCGATCGCCTATCCAGCGTGGCCGATGATTTCTGGCGCAACCTCAGGCTTGCTGGGATACTCGACACGAGGTGAAGTTGCCAAAGACATCACAGCGCATGAAGCTAAGAACACAGCGCTTGTCGCTGACCTATTGGCAGCTGATTTGCCAACACTACAACCAGGTGATGACCTGCACCGTTATGCGGTTGCGCGCGGCGGTTCTGTGTTTCGGGCGCAATGTAGCCAGTGTCACGGTTCCGGAGCTGCGGGTGCCAAAGGCTATCCGAACCTGCGCGATGATGATTGGCTATGGGGCGGTGATCTTGACGCCATCTCAGCCACTATTGATCACGGCGTTCGCAACGAGACCGACGGCGATGCACGCTGGTCCGAAATGCCAGCCTTTGGTGAAATCCTGAGTGACGAAGAGATCGACGCAGTTGTGACTTATGTCAGCAGCCTGTCTAGCCCAGTGGAAGATGCCGCATCGGTTGCCGCAGGCGCGACGATCTTTGAAGATAACTGCTCTGCATGTCACGGCGAAGACGGTAAAGGCGACCGCGAAGTTGGCGCGCCTAACCTTGTCGATGCGATCTGGCTCTATGGTGGCGATCCCGCAACTTTGGCTGAAACCGTTCGCAATTCCCGCTTTGGTGTGATGCCGGCATGGGGCCAGCGCCTGTCGGATGAGGACGTGCGTGCGGTCGCCGTATACGTTCACAACCTTGGTGGCGGTGAGTAACCTCTAAAATCGCAACGGTGCCCCTTTCGGGGGGCATTGTTGATCCAGATCAACGCGACAATCCCATCGCCGATCTAAACGAGAGACATCAGAAAAAGGTTTCTCATGTCTACTCCCTCCCTTTACAGCGCCCGCGAGCCGATCTTCCCCCGCCGTGTATCCGGCACATTCCGCCGTTTAAAGTGGTGGATCATGGGGTTAACCCTTGGTATTTACTACCTTACGCCGTTTCTGCGTTGGGATCGTGGCCCAAACCTTCCTGATCAGGCTGTATTGATCGATTTGGCGAATCGTCGTTTCTATTTCCTTTGGATCGAAATCTGGCCACACGAGTTTTACTTTGTTGCGGGCCTGCTCATCATGGCCGGATTGGGATTATTCCTATTCACCTCCGCCTTAGGGCGGGTTTGGTGCGGCTATACCTGCCCCCAAACGGTCTGGACCGATCTGTTCATATTGGTTGAGCGCTGGATTGAGGGGGATCGCAACGCACGCGTGCGGCTGCACCACGCCGGTTGGGACTTCAAAAAGTGGCGTTTGCGGCTCATCAAATGGACGGTCTGGCTGATCATTGCGATGGCAACGGGCGGTGCGTGGGTATTCTATTTCACAGATGCGCCTACCCTGTTGGTTGATCTGACGAATGGCCAAGCCCACGCAGTCGCCTACATCACTATCGCAGTCCTCACATTGACCACCTTCGTCTTTGGCGGGTTTATGCGCGAACAGGTTTGCATCTACATGTGCCCATGGCCCCGCATACAAGCTGCGATGATGGACCCTGACACAATCACCGTCACCTACCGTGACTGGCGCGGAGAACCGCGCGGCAAACCCCGTGACGAGACTGCAGGTGACTGCATCGACTGCATGGCCTGCGTAAATGTATGCCCCATGGGCATTGATATCCGCGAAGGCCAACAAATGGAGTGCATCACTTGTGCGCTGTGCATTGATGCTTGTGACGATGTGATGGACAAAATCGGCAAGCCACGTGGTTTGATCGATTACATGGCCTTAACCGATGAACCCGCCGAACGAGAAGGTAAGCCACCGCGTGCCTTGTGGCGTCACATTTTCCGCCCCCGCACGCTGGTTTACACCGCTATGTGGTCAGCGATCGGCTTGGGCCTTGTCTATGCCTTGTTCATCCGCTCTGATATCGAGCTGACAGTCAGCCCTGTGCGCAATCCAACCTATGTCTTGCAATCGAACGGCGGCATTCGGAATATCTATGACGTGCGTTTGCGCAACAAATCCAGCGAGGAACGCCAGTTCCATATGAGCCTGACAAGCGATTCAATTCTGCGGATACAACTGCCCGGCAAGGATTTGAGCCTAACCTTTACGGTGCCAGCCGATACAACCCTCAGCCAGCAGGTATACGTCACCGCGCGGCCCCAAGATCCGGCTGCAGCAGCACATACAACAGACCTGCGTCTTTGGGTTGAGGATCTTACAACAGGTGACAGAGCTAGTCGCGCCACATCCTTTAACGGGAGAGTACAATGACAAAAGAAATTAGAGGCTGGCACGTCGCTGGCATATTCATCCTCGCATTTAGCGTCATTATTTCGGTCAATTTGGTACTGGCGTTCAATGCCGTGCGGACTTTCCCAGGCTTGGAGGTTTCCAACTCCTATGTCGCCAGCCAAACCTTTGACAAAGACCGCGAAGCGCAGCTGGCACTGGACTGGGATGTTTCCGCCAAATTGGAAGATAACTGGCTAACGCTAACAATTTTGGAAGATGGCCAACCGATCAGCCCTGAAATTGAATCCGTGACCTTCGGGCGTGCCACAAATGTCCAACAAGACCAAACGCCCCAGTTCGAATTTGACGGTCACGCGCTGCATGCAACTGTGCAAGGCGGAGCTGGCAACTGGAACCTGCGCATCCGTGCACGCGGCGCAAATGGCGAGTTGTTCCAACAACGTGTGATCGTAACGGTGTCAAGATGACCGCCGCCTGCCCTGCTTGTTCTGCAGCACCGCTTGCAATGGAAACCGCAAGCGGCCCCGCGCTGCAATTCTCGGTGCCCACTGTCCATTGTGCAGCTTGCATTGGGAAAATCGAACGTGGACTGGCCCATTTGAACGGCGTTCTATCCGTTCGCGTAAATCTATCAATGAAACGCTTGTCCGTCACCGGCCCTGTTGATCCTGATCAGGTTTTGACGGCAGTGGAGGACTTGGGGTTTGAGGCTTTTGCGCTGGATTCTGCGTCCCTTCAGGTAGCACAGGATAGTGTGGGGCGTTCGCTGCTCACACGCATGGCTGTTGCTGGCTTTGCGATGATGAACGTCATGCTATTTTCGGTTGCGATCTGGTCAGGTGCAACCGATGCCACACGTGATCTGTTCCATCTGATTTCGGCGGCTATTGCCTTGCCGGTTGTTCTATATGCGGGCCAGCCGTTTTTTCGTTCTGCGTGGTCAGCACTGCGTGTGCGCCGTTTGAACATGGATGTGCCGATCTCGTTGGCGATCCTACTAGCCTCTGCAATGTCTTTGTATGAAACGCTTCAGGGCGGCACCGAAGCCTATTTTGACGCCGCCCTTTCGCTGACGTTCTTCCTGCTCATCGGTCGTTACATGGATCACCGAACACGCAGCGCCGCACGGTCTGCCGCACGTGAGCTAACAGCATTGGAAGTTCACACCGCAGAACGCCTAACTGGAGACGAGACCAAAACTGTTGCCGTGACCGATCTGGAAGTTGGAGACGTCCTTTTGGTGCCAACTGGCGCGCGCGTGGCGGTTGACGGCGTGTTGCTGTCTGCTGACGCATTGATGGACCGTTCTGTCCTTACCGGAGAAAGTGCTGCTGTCACTTTGAAAACAGGCGACGTTCTACAAGCGGGTGAAATCAATCTAACTGCCCCCCTGCGTTTACGAGCATTAACCGTCGGCGCGGACACGTCCCTACGCCGCATGGCTGAACTGGTTGAAACCGCCGAAAACGCCCGCAACAGCTATACCGCATTGGCCGATCGCGCTGCACACATTTACGCCCCTGCGGTCCACACGTTGGCATTGGTTGCATTGTTGGGCTGGTGGTTTGCCACAGGTGATTTCCGCCATTCCTTGAACATCGCAATTGCGGTCCTGATCATCACCTGCCCCTGTGCGTTGGGGTTGGCTGTGCCTGCGGTTTCAACCGCTGCCGTCAGCCGCCTGTTCAACGCTGGTTTTCTAGTGCGCCATGCAACGGCACTAGAGCGCTTGGCCGAAGTCACCCGCATTGTGTTTGACAAAACTGGCACCCTCACCCGCCCTACCGTGCAACTGCCTGCAGACATGACCAGCGAGGACAAAAGCGTTGCTAAGGCACTTGCGCAGTCGTCATTCCACCCACTGTCGCGCGCCCTTGTGACCGCACTAAGCGATGTTGCGACTGCCACTGTCGAAAACATCCAAGAGATCACGGGCCAAGGCGTAATTGGTTCTTATCAGGGTCAAACCGTACAACTAGGTCGTGGCCCATGGCTGGGCGCGCAGCATAGCGGCTTATGTTTGCGCATTGGCGATGCCGTTACCCTGCCGCTTGAAGTACCCGAAGCACTGCGCGCAGGTGTAGCTGACGCCATCGGCGCACTTGGTCTCCCCTGCGAGATCGTTACCGGCGATACCGACCTACCCGCGCAAACGCTTGCAGCGAAACTGTCACTTCCTGTCATCTCAAATGCCTCTCCCCAAACCAAGATTCACCGTCTGCAATCGCTCAGCGATGAGGGTGAGCGCGTCCTTATGGTTGGCGATGGCTTAAACGACACGGCTGCTTTAGCAAAAGCGCACGCCTCGATTGCCCCCTCAACCGCGCTTGAGGCTTCGCGCAATGCCGCCGATATTGTGATCCTAAAGGACAGCTTTGCTGATCTGCCCCTTATCATCCGTGTCGCACGTGCAACGCGACGTTTATCTCAACAGAACTTTGGCATTGCTGCGGTCTATAACTGCATTGCTGTTCCGATCGCCCTTGCAGGTTTTGCCACTCCTCTTGCGGCAGCGTTGGCGATGTCCCTATCTTCTCTTACCGTTCTCGCGAACGCCCAACGAATGAGGTTCATTCAATGAATATTCTTGTGATCCTGATCCCGATTTCGCTGATCCTTGGCGGTGCGGGCCTTGCCGCTTTCATCTGGACAGTACGGTCAGACCAATACGATGACGACAGCGGCAATGCCGCGCGCATCCTGCTGGATGACGATTAAACTTGTCTGCGATACCCGTTCCAAATAGGTGCTGCCGCCACAGATAAATCTGTCCATTGCTACCATATTTGCGTCAAAAAACGCGCCGCCCTGCGCTCCATGTTTCTTGCAAAACGGGCATACCGTCCAATAGAGTGAACCTGATGACATCCCCGCGTTGTGAAGGCACTAAATTGCCGCGATCCGCAAGACCCACGGCTTTAGCGGGGTGTGAAGTAACCGTCCGGATGCCACGTGCTATATCACCCCAGATATCACCCAATTGCACCGCCGCCATCAACAGCCCTGACGGGACGTAGTCAGACGAAAGAATGTCTAATCGATCAAGTTGAGCCAACTCAGACGCTGCAACATTCCCTGAATGTGACCCGCCGCGGATCAAATTTGGAGCCCCCATTATCGTCGCAATACCGTTGACGTGACACGCATCAGCTGCAGCAACCGTTGTAGGAAATTCCGCGACGGTGACACCGTGTCCGTGGCTGGTTGTTACCTGCTCCGCTGTTGTATCGTCATGGCTCGCCAATGTTGCGCCCAACCTTTGTGCGGCACATACAATCGCAGCTTCATGCGTAGCCCCCAGCCGCGCCTGAAGCCCGTATAAGAACTCAATATAGTCGCTAAACTCTTGGTCTTCGAAACTGTATTTCCCGCGTACATAGGTCTCAAACTTTGAAACATCCGAAAATTGTCGTTGACCGGGTGTGTGGTCCATCATTGAAACAATCCCGATCCGGTCATCAGCGGAAAATTCTGCGAACTCTTCGATCAGGGTTTCCGAACAAATCTCAGCGCGCAGGTGCAGGTGGTGACTAATGCGAAGCAGTCCACTTTCACGCATCGCAAGGATTTCGTCTGCCATCTTGCGGGCATATTTACCGTAGCGTTTGCTAACGCCCGAAACGATAGAGCCAACTCTGATTGCGTCGAATACCGTTGTGATGCCTGTTCCCGCTAACTCTCTGTCATGGGCCAGAATTGCCGCACGGAACGGCCAATCCACCTTGGGTCGTGGCGAAAGGTGACGCTCCAGATTATCAGTATGCAGTTCGATCAACCCTGGCGCTAGATAGTCTCCCTGGAGGTCCATTGCCCCGACAGGAACCGTAGTACCACTATCGATGTCTGTGATAATGCCATCCTTTAGCCGCAGCGATCCTCGGATCACTTCGTTGTTCAAGATCAAATTGGCATTTGCGAAAATTGTTTGCTCTGTCATGTCAGTGTCACGCGCCTTTTGAAAACGGTTGTATCTAAGATCGAGCCGGCAAGTTTCATCGAATTCATCACGGCTCCTTAATCGGATAAAGCCGCGCCATCACGGCTTGGCTGGTTTGGTCAACTGTACCGCTGTTGTCGATGTTCCATGTCTGGATATTGGGAGGCAATGAAGGTGCCACACGTTCTAGGCGTGCTGCGATCTGTTTCTCGGTTTCGCGCCCTCGGTGAGCTAACCGCTGGGCCAAAACTGCGATGTCAGCCCCGAGATTAACAACTTCAAAGCGTTCAAACTGTTCATTCGCCATGGATAATACAGTGCGTGACACATTCGCCAAAACGTCCTGTTTCCCCTCTACCAACTCCTGAACCGTCTTTGGGATAGCATAATGTAGACCGTGCGCCCGCCAGCTGAGGATGAAATCTCCTGCGGCCTCTCGCCTAGCAAATTCTTCCAGTGTTACCGCATCGAAATCTTCGCCACCTGTATCACTGGTGCGGGTTATAACGCGGCGCGCCAGTGTAAATCGTGGCTCGCGCAACGCCAATTCCTTCATAACACTGTCTTTACCGACACCAGATGGGCCGACAACGGCGATGAACCGCCCCCTCATGCGACCAAGCCCGGCGTATATAGTGTTACGTCAAACTGACGGTCACATATTTCATCCCGCGCGGCGTGATCGTGGAAAATCCCGATGATCGCAGCGCCACGTCCTTTTGCTTCGTTCACCATCGCAAGAACCGTTGCACGATTTGTTGGATCAAGACTGGCAGTGGGTTCGTCCAGTAATAGTGCGGGATAGGGATAGGCAAATCCGCGCGCGATATTCACGCGCTGCTGTTCTCCACCTGAAAAGGTTGTCGGGCTAAGAGACCAAAGCCGTTCAGGGATGTTAAGGCGGGCAAGCAGTTCCTGCGCTTTAGTCAGTGCCTCGTCTAACGGTATTCCTGTGCTCAGCAGTGGTTCGGCCACAACATTCAACGTCGAGACACGCGGGACGACGCGCAGAAACTGGCTAACGTAGCCTAGCGTATGGCGGCGCAGTGCGATGATGTCTCGTGGTGCAGCAATCGCCACATCGACGTCTTCCACCATGATCCGACCCGAAGCGGTGAGGTAGTTGCCATAGATCATCCGCATCAAGGTAGATTTTCCTGAACCAGATGCGCCAACCAGTGCCACACATTCACCAGCGGCGACCTTTAAAGAGGCACCCTGCATCACGGGTATTTCGGCAGCACCCTGATTGTGAAGGATGAACGATTTGGACACGTTTTCGATATTGATCATGGCGTCACACCTGCAAAACTGAAGAAACAAGAAGCTGGGTATATGCGTGCTGCGGGTCATCCAGCACCTGATCGGTGAGGCCCGTCTCGATCACATGCCCGTCCTTCATGACCATCAGCCTGTCAGCCAATAGCCGTACAACAGCCAGATCATGGGTGACTATGATCGCGCTAAGGTTCATTTCCCGCACTAGGCCGCGCAGCAAATCCAACAGACGCGCCTGAACAGACACATCAAGGCCGCCCGTCGGCTCATCCATAAACACCAAACGTGGACCTGTAACCAAGTTACGCGCGATCTGAAGCCTTTGTTGCATTCCACCCGAAAACGCTGTGGGGCGGTCATCAATCCGGTCTCCAGTGATCTCAACACGGGACAACCAGTCAATAGCGGATGCACGAATATCTCCGTAATGGCGGGCATTCACCGCCATCAGGCGTTCACCCACGTTGCCGCCTGCACTTACGTTCATGCGCAACCCGTCGCGAGCGTGTTGATGCACAAACGCCCAATCAGTGCGCCCTAACATACGGCGTTCTGGCTCGGACATTGTGATCGTATCGCGTAGCCCATCAGCCCGCGTATCAAACCGCACGCACCCGCTATCCGGTTTCTGATGCCCCGCAAGACAGTTCAACAACGTAGATTTACCAGAGCCACTTTCCCCGACGATCCCCATGACTTCGCCAGGAAACAAATCGAATGATACATCAGTACAGCCAATCCGCGATCCGTAAAACTTGGCAATACCTTCTACTTGCAACAACGGTGTCATGCTGCGTCCTCCCCGTAAGGGACGCCTTGCGCGCCAACAAAGCCCGCCTTACGGCGCGTACGGCAGTAATCTGTGTCCGAGCACATAAACATGCGACTTCCCGTGTCATCGACAATCAGCTCATCAAGATAACTGTCATCCGCCCCGCACAAGTCGCACGCGTGGTCCGCCTTGGTCGCCTGAAACGGATAGTCATCAAAATCAAGACTGACGACTTGGGTATAGGGGGGAACCGCATAAATGCGCTGTTCTCGCCCAGCGCCAAACAATTGTATGCCAGCCATTTCCAACTTTGGGTTATCAAACTTGGGGATAGGGGACGGGTCCATCACGTATCTCCCTTCAACCTTAACCGGATAGGCATAAGCCGTCGCGATATCACCATGCTGGCTAATGTCTTCGTACAGTTTCACATGCATCAGCCCGTATTCTTCAAGGCTGTGCATTTTGCGGGTCTCTACCTCTGAAGGTTCAAGAAAACGCAGCGGTTCGGGGATTGGCACCTGATAGACAAGAATCTGATCATCGCGCAGGTCTTCCTCGGGAATACGGTGACGGGTTTGTATCACACTTGCCTCTAATGTGGCCTCAGTGACAGCCACACCAGCCGTTTTCTCAAAAAACCGTCGGATGGAAACCGCATTGGTTGTGTCATCTGCGCCTTGGTCAATAACCTTGAAGGTATCATCTGGCGTCAAGACCGCTGCAGAAACCTGTACACCGCCAGTGCCCCACCCGTATGGCATTGGCATTTCGCGACTTGCGAATGGCACCTGATACCCCGGTATGGCTAACCCCTTAAGGATCGCGCGCCGGATCATCCGTTTGGTTTGTTCATCAAGATACGCAAAATTATAGTCGCTCATTCCGCCGCCTCCTGTGCGATGTTTTCTTGCGCCTCTCGACGCAACTTGCGGATCAATTCCAGCTCGGATTGGAAATCGACGTAGTGGGGCAGCTTGATGTGCTCAAGGAAGCCAGTCGCCTGAATATTATCGCTATGATAAAGGACAAATTCTTCGTCTTGGGCAGGCGCACCTAGGTTATCTTCACCCAGCTCTTTCCACCGTAACGCGCGATCGACCAACGCCATTGAGATCGCCTTGCGCTCGGTCATTCCAAACACCAAACCATATCCTCGGGTGAATTGCGGCGGTTCGGTTTTGGAGCCTTTGAACTGATTGACCGTCTCACATTCGGTCACCGTGATTTCACCTATCTCAATCGCAAACCCCAATTCCGGAATTTCCATTTCGACAGGTACTGCACCAATCCGAAGCTCAGCGACAAAGGCGTGGTTGCGGGCGTAACCACGTTGTGTGGAATAGGCCATACCAAGGATAAAGCCCTCATCTGCGCGGGTAAGAGATTGCAAACGCAGCGCACGGCTGGCGGGTAATTCCAACGGAGTGCGGGTCAAATCCGCTGGCACTTCATCGCTTTGCAGCTCGGGCTGAATCAGGTCTTCACGGTCCAAGAAGGACATGATGTGAGGTGTACCAGCCTGGTTTGGTTCTGCGGTTTGCACCACACCAGCGTCACCATCAGCTGCCAGTTTGAAATCCAGCAAACGGTGAGTGTAATCAAATGTGGGCCCTAAAACCTGCCCACCAGGGGCATCTTTGAACGTCGCCGAAACACGCCGATCACAAGACATCCGTTCAGTATCGATAGGGTGCGATCCGCCAAAACGCGGCAACGTTGTACGATAAGCGCGGATCAAAAAGATAGCCTCGATGAGATCGCCGCGCGATTGTTTAATCGCCAATGCCGCAAGATCGGGATCAAAAAGAGATCCCTCAGCCATGACACGGTTCACAGAAAGCGATAGCTGCTCGCGAATTTGCGCAAGGCTCAGCTCGGGAACTGACGGATCACCGCGTCGTTCTTCGGCGAGCCACGCATGAGCATTATCGATGGCGCGTTCGCCACCCTTTACAGCAACATACATTAACTTACCCTTGTTGTGCGAGGCAGCGCGGCAAGCCGATCACCGCAGGTGAAAACGAAATCCAGCCCTAAAGGAAACAGACGGGCGTTATCCTGAAATGCTTTCACCTCAGGCAAAGACAGCTTGGCTGTATCTTTAATCCCTGGCCCACCAAGGGTTGCTCCGCTGTTTATCAGATCTGGAGCCTCAACGATCAGGGTCGCGGACCGGTCAGGATATTCTGCGGTGCCTAGCGAGAATTCTTTCACTGACAGGTCAGCCCAAGCTCCCACTGCAAACACGGCGTCCTCCACCGAGGAGATCGGCGCACCCGTATGAAAAGTAATCCAATCACGGATTTGGGGCGCATCATGGCTAGGTGCCAAGTAAATCGCCGTTTCAGGGTCACACAAAGTGAGAATAACCGCACCCGCCGCCACAGACAGAGGTGCAGGTGGGCGTGCGCCTGTGATCTGCATAATGTCACCCGGACGCGCCATCGCGGTCATCACCGCGCGAAATGCGTGACTGGCATCAATTGGTCCATCCGAAAAACCACCTTCTAGGATGTGTGCCTGCATCAATCCTCTCCTCGTACCATCGTAAAGAAGTCAACTTTGGTTGCCGCAGCTTTGGCGGCTCTATCTGATTTGCGCTTTTCCATTGCCGTGCGCAGCGGAGCCAAGAGATTAACCTCAAGGTCGCCAGCCGCCGCCGTCTGCATCAAGGCATCTATTAAGGCAGCCTGCAGTGCATGATCTTTACCTCTGCCTTTCACGTAACCATGGCCGACCACCCCATCCGCCAGCTTTACCGACGCGCGGGTGACGGTCATTTCACCCAAATTGAATGCGGTACCAACAGCGCCTGCACGGCCCCGCACCATGACGCCGCCGATCTCGGGCGCACGCAGTTTTATATGCTTTGGATTGAGCTGCAAAGACGCCCATAAGCGGGCAACCTCATCGGCTGGCGATTTCGCTAGCAGACCCAGCCATTCTTTTCGTGCAGCATTGGGATCGTTCATCATATTCATCTAGACACCTTTCGGAGTTGTCTATACAACTAGACAAATACTAACGTACATCATCAAATCTGCCAATCCCCCAAAGTGTGAAGTTTTAATGACATGACTGCCCGCACCCCAATTTGGAAAGCCATCGCAACCTCATTGCGAAACGATATCGTCGAACGCGTATACGGCGCGGGGGACAAGCTTCCGACTGAATCTGTTTTGGCTGCACGGTTTGGCGTGAACCGTCACACGGTACGTCACGCGATTGCCGCATTGATCGAGGAAGGTCTGGTTCACTCGCGCCGCGGCGCAGGTGTATTTGTGACCACTGCGCCAACGGATTACCCCATCGGGCGGCGTGTTCGTTTTCACCAAAACTTGCGCGCTGCGGGCCGCACACCCGCGAAGAAAGTACTACTGCTAGCAACCCGCACGGCACACACTTCCGAAGCTGAGGCCCTAGGCATGGACAACGGCGCGCAGGTCCATGTCTACGAGGGTCTGTCCCTCGCGGAAGATCGCCCAATAGCGTTATTTCAGAGCGTCTTTCCTGCCGAGAAATTTCCCGAACTGTTGGTTCACCTAGGAAGGAATGCATCGGTGACAGCAGCTCTTAAGTTATCGGGTGTCGCTGACTACACCCGCATATCGACGCGCATTAATGCAAAGCTGGCGACGGTAACACAGGCGCTACATTTGCAAGTTTCAGAACATACGCCAATTCTGCGAACCATCAGTGTAAACGTGGATACTGATGGTATCCCAATCGAAGTTGGCCGTACTTGGTTTGCAGGAGACAAAGTTACGTTGACCCTGACGGACTTATAGCACCTGTGGGCCTACTGCCCTGAATCGCTATTCGTATTTTTCAAGGAATGCCTCGGCGGGCAAATTACGAAAATCGTCCAGCGCGTTGTGCAGCGTTTCGTGGGGCCAGTCCCACCACGCCAAGGCTATCATTCGATCTGCCACACCAGCCTCAAACCGTGCGCGCAGTGGCACTGCTGGGATGCCAGCAACGATCATATACGGGGCTACGTCCTTGGTGACTATTGCACCGCCCGCTACTACAGCGCCATGCCCAATTGTTACTTCTGGGCGCACCTGCGCGCCATTGCCCAGCCATGTATCATGACCAATTCTAGCGCGCCTTGTTTTGCGATACGCAAACCAATCCTCATCATGGCTCGCCTCATCAAAATAATCACCCGAACGATAGTGAAAGTGATGCTGGCTGGCCTTGTCCATCGGATGGTCGGTCGCACCAATGCGCACAAAGGCAGCGATGTTTGAAAACTTGCCAACTGAGGCATTGGCAATGTCGGCAAAGCGTTCGCAATAGGAATAGTCATCCATGTGGCTATGGGCCACGCGACTGCCCCGCCCAATCTCTACAAACCGACCAAAAGTTGCATCTGTCAGCTCACATTCGGGATGAAGGAACGGCACATCAGGGTTAAGACGGGCCATCAGTGGCCACCCTCGTCACCTTTGATCAATTTTCGGCGTAACCACCCTGACAATGTATCCATAGCCATCACCATAAGAATGATCAGGATGATATAATAGGTCACTTCTTCCCAATCTTTCTGAGTGATGATCGCTTGGGTCAGGAACAGGCCAATCCCCCCGCCTGTGATTGCTCCAATGATGGTGGCAGACCGTGTATTGGATTCAAAATAGTACAATATCTGGCTCAACAAAACTGGCGTAATTTGCGGGATGACCCCAAAGCGATACCTTTGCAGAGGCTTTGCCCCTGTAGAGGCCACACCCTCGATCTGCTTGGCATCCACATTCTCCAAAGCCTCCGAGAACATTTTGCCAAATGAACCCGTATCCGTGAGCAAAATTGCCAAGGACCCTGTCAGCGGTCCAGGGCCAAAGGCACGGCTTAGGACAATCGTCCAGATTAGCCCATCCACACCGCGCAAAAAGTCAAACACACGCCGCGCTGCAAAACGTAGACTGCCCAAGGGCGTAAAGTTTTTGGCAGCTAAAAATCCTAGCGGCAAAGCGATAATCGCCGCACCAAAAGTCCCCAAGAATGCCATCAGGATTGTCTCGACAATGGCCCATGCAACATCACTGTGACGCCACATCTTATTGTGCCAAAAATCATCCCAAATATCACCCGCCTGCCCATGAATGGCCGCGTCCGATAACTGCAAAATACTCATGCCATGATAGGGACTATCCAACGTGAAAAAGAACAGCTCCCATCCCGTTTGATATTTGAACACTTCGGAACGATTGCGCGTCACGGTCAGACGCCCCGCATCTGTGACAATCATCAACCGGTTCTTTGTTGCGCTGATGAAATCGGGCCTCTCACCTGAGGGGAAGCTGGCGTTGACACCGCTTTTGTTTGGGGTGGCTACAACCCTGCCATACCCCGCAATATCGTAGGTGATCCTTTCCCCGAAGGTCACGATGTTCTTACCTCCGAGGTTGATCACCGTTTGATCCCCCAGCGAAACCCAATCTGGAGCGCTGCCTTCAGCGTAACGGCCCTTACGCTCCCCTTCGATCGCTATCTCGATGCTGCCATCACGGTTATCGCGGGTGACATGGGTTTTGTAGCTGTAGGTATCTGACACCAAGGTTGCTGCATTTTTGACATTGATCCGGTCGCCCAAACCGGCGACGTCAAATGCTACAAAGATGTAGACGAAATATGCCAATACCACCGTTGGTATCGCAAATGACCTCATGCGTTTGTGCCCAAACTTGAGCTTGATGTGTTGTTCTAGCGCCATTGCAGTCATGACTGCCTCTCCGAAATACGTGCCCCATGCGTGAGGCGGTTGCGAATGGCGCTCGACATTTGGTCGACCACAACAATAGTTAGAAACAACAGCAGGAAGATCGCTGCCGCTTCGTCGAATTTGCCCTGTCCCCAGCTCATTGTGTTGCGCAGGTCATAGCCGATGCCACCTGCCCCAACAAAACCAAGGATGGCAGAGGCGCGGATGTTGATTTCAAAGCGGAGCAAGGCGTAACTGAGATAGTTTGGCGCAACCTGCGGGATGACACCCAACCACATGCGCTGACTCCACGTGGCACCAACCGAGGCCAACCCCTCAACAGGTTTAAGGGACGCGTTTTCATTTACCTCTGAAAACAACTTACCCAATGCCCCAACAGTGTGCAGCGCAATGGCGATCATCGCGGGAACAGGGCCACCACCCAAAAGATAGATCAGCACCAGCGCTACAACGATTTCAGGGATCGCGCGCAAGATATCCAGTAGCCTTCGCAACGGCGAAACCAACCAAGGAATAGGCGCAAACCCACGTGTGACCCACAAAGACAGGACCAGCCCGATAATCCCACCCAACAACGTGGATGCGGCTGCGATGTTGATCGTTTCAATAAGAGACGGGAAGTATTTCACCAGATACCCCGGCAAGAGATGCGCGCGTTCAATCGCCTCACTTGCGACATCCGCCGGAAAATCAAAAACATTGACCAAACCATCCCAAAACCCGCCAGCGTTTCGGCTGTCTGCAGTGCGAAATCCAGTGACCAAAAGCACAAAGAATAGGACCAACAAGATCATGTTCATGAGGCGCTTTGAGCGTACCTGCGACATGTATTGCGTCTGAATGTCTTGTGCGTTTGCTACGCCATTCGATCTTTCTGTCATGTTCAACCTTGCAAATAAATTGCTGGCCCCAAATAGAATTGGGACCAGCGGAGAGTTTGAAAAGTGCTTTATTTAATTTGATTTCGCTTTGCGTGCTTTGACGATCGACACGTAAGCGTCATGAGTGATCGGGTTGAAGCCAAGGCTTTCGCCTGCTGCAACGCCGTATGCACATTCTGGGTCGGCCTCGTGTAGCCCATCAACCAAAGCAGTCATCTTATCTTTGACATCCTGCGGTAGCGTCGTGCGCAAAACAACCGGACCTTCTGGGATCGGCTTGGAACGCCAGATTTCAACAAGGTCGTTCATATCGACCAGACCAGCATCAACCGCTTTGCGCAGAGCGCCTGAGTTATAGCCGTCTTCCCAATTGCCTTGGCCATCGGCCCACGTAACGCCAGCATTGATATCGCCGTTGTTCACCGCAACAATTGTCTGCTCATGACCACCAGTGAATTTGACCTCACCGAAATAGTCACCGCTTTCCATTGTTGCGCCCGTCAGCTGTGGAATTTCGATGGACGGTATCAGATAGCCAGACGTTGAATTTGGATCACCAAAACCGAATACCTTGCCCTTAACATCTTCCAATGACTTAATATTGCTGTCCACGCGCGCAAACCCGATAGAGTGGTACCCGTAGGAACCATCAAGGTTGATCTTGACCAGAACAGGTTCAACCGCGTCTGAATCTTGAATGTGAACGGCCGCGTAGGAAGAGGCACCAAGCCATGCCATATCCAATGTGCCCCCCAAAAGCCCCTGAATGACGCCATTATAATCCGCTGGGGCAAACAGCTTGGTTTCAACGCCCAGCAAATCTTGGGTATAGGTGCGCAAACATTCATTGCTGTTCATGCGGTCTTGGGCATTCTCACCACCCAAAATGCCAATGCGGAACTCGCTGATAGCGTGCTCCTCAGCAAAGGCTGGGACGGACATGGTTGTGCCCATTATGGCAAGTGCGATGATTTTTTTCATCTCTGGTCTCTCTCTGATTATGAAACGTCCCGCAGTCGGGCGTAGGGTAAAGAACAGGCGCTATTGCGCCGCGACGTAGGCCAATAGTTTTTTGGCCTCCTCATTCGGTTCAATCTGGGTCGAAGTTGTTGCCTCGGAGAAGCTGGCATCAGCGCCGTAGATGTCGCGTGCGGCTCCGGTGGTTAGTTGCTCGGGAGAGCCGTCAAACACGATCTTTCCATCCCGCATCCCAATCACACGGTCACAATAGCTGCGCGCAGTATCCAGCGTATGCAGGTTGGCGATCACCATTCGCCCGTCTTGTTCGTGAATGTCACGCAAGGATTGCATCACAACCTGTGCATTCATCGGATCCAGAGACGCGATGGGCTCATCGGCGAGAATGATCTTGGGGTCTTGCATCAACGCGCGGGCAATCGCGACACGTTGTTGTTGACCACCCGACAATGCCTCGGCCCGTTTTGATGCATGTTCAGCAATTCCCAATCGATCAAGGATATCGATAGCGCGGTGAATGTCGCCGTCAGGATAAAGATTGAACATCGTCGCCAATGTCGAGCGCTGGTTCAGCGTGCCATGCAGGACGTTAGAAACAACATCCATGCGCGGCACCAAATTAAATTGCTGGAAGATCATCGCACATTGGGACTGCCAGTTTCGCTTGGCGGTGCCGCGTAAATCCGTGATTTTCTGATCACCAAATGTAATCTCGCCAGACGTTGCGCTACTCAGCAGGTTCAGCATGCGCAGCAGCGTTGATTTCCCCGCCCCCGAGCGCCCGATGATCCCGATCATCATAGGTTTATCGACGGTAAAGCTGGCTGATTGGACCGCCGTATTCGCACCAAATCTTTTTGTGATCTTGTCAAAACGTAGCATCTTGCACCCCTTTGTTAAGGGTCATTTAGGGGTGCCGAGTTTCACCTTCATGTCGATTTTGAGAAGCTTTTGTAACAAGCTACAAATGTGGGCGCTGGTGGTCTTTTAATTATTTCAAAGGCCCGCATTGCGATGCACTAGAAACCGTAGAACGGTGTTTGCCGTAAGTGCCGGATCATTCAAGGCAAAGCCTTGGTCAATCTTGCGGTAGGCGGTGTTTGAACGCTCAAGGAAACCTTCCAAGGCTTTCGGCGCTGACATCGTAAAATCCATTCCTGCAATGAAAGGTGCTGTTTCTAGCCCAACTGCATCAGGCAATGCTCCGATGTGCCTTTCAAACACTTCGGCAGTCATGACACGCATAACGCCATTGGCCGTCTGATACTCCAAGCCCTCCGCACGTTCGGCGACGACACCATAAAGGTCCCCAAACATGTCTTTCAGGGCAGCATGGTGGTTCTCAGGCGCGACTATATTCACGCCACAAATGCCGTCCACCTTGTTAGGATGCTCTAGCCATTCTGGGACGTAAATGAGATCAGGGCGGTGCTGCTGACACAGGAAAAAGGACAAGCGTGGGAAGGCCGTATTGGGCAACAGCGCAAGCGTTGTTTTTGTACGCCCCGCTTTTCCGTCCGGCAATGTTACATCTCGTCCAAATTCCAAATGCCCAGCAACCGTCATGCCTGCACCCTCAGCCACCTCTGCATCTGCGCGCGAGTTCGTGCTATGCAACGCAGACAACGCGACACCTTCACGTATTTGAAGGTGTTCAAAAATATGCCGCCCAAACCTGAAATCGCCCGCGGGCACTTCATCCAGTAGCGTATCGTCATAGATGCCCATAATCTCAAGCAAGCAACCGTCAAACATCGCGAGGCTGGTACTGGTGCCCCACGGGTGATTTCCGACTGCAGTCATGTTGAACCCCATCGCAATCAGCCGCGACCGCAGCCCATCAATATCGTGGGTTGCAAGCAACGGATGATCAATTCCAAAAGATGCATTCATCAGATTGCTTCCTTATTCGCACTAAAACTAACTTTTGCTTGGCCCCGTACGCTAGCTTTAGCACCCACTGCCAGTGCCCCTTGCGGAACATCCTGAACAACAATAGCGCCCGCCGCGATATTCGCGTTTGCGCCTACAGTGATCCCCCCTAACAAAGTAGCCCCTGCCCCAATCACAACGCCCCGCCCGATACGCGGGTGACGATGGGTGCCGCTGTCATTTAACGTACTGCCCAGCGTTACATTGTGCCAAATTGATACATCCTCATCAATCACAGCTGTCTCACCCGCGACAAATCCCAACCCGTGATCGAGCCAAATTCCCGCACCGATCTGTGCTGCCGGATGAATATCGGTCGAAAATGCCCGACCAAACGTGGCTTTCATCGCGAGGGCAAGATCGATTCTACCGCCAATCCAAAGGTGATGCGCAACGCGGTGACCCATGATCGCCTGCACACCCCGTGAAAACAGAAGCGCGGCAGCCGCTCCGCCCGGTTCAAAGTTACGACGCGCGGTTTCAGCAATGTCATGGCATGACAGATCCACCAATTCGGGATTGCTTGCGTAGATTTCGGCGACCACATTCCCGGCGGCGCGGTTGCTACACAGGCTGGCGAACAAAGCCCCTGCCATCTGCGCAAACCCCTCGAACGACTTAAGACCCAGAACCGCCGCCGTTTGCGGAGACGCCTCTAGCAGGCGGGTAACGTCATCAACAAGCATCATTCGCGCCCCCTATGAAACATACCCGAAAGCGATGCGCGGTTTTGGCGCACTGTCAAGCCAGACGCTTTTTGCCGAAGTGTATTCCATCAAAGCATCCGTGCCGCTGGACCGACCAAATCCTGAGTTCAGCGAACCCCCAAAAGGTGACGATACGTGGATCGCCTTGTAGCTGTTTATCCAGAACGTGCCTGCACGGACAGCATCCGCCATACGGTGCGCGCGGCCTACATCTGCGGTCCAAACCGCGCCAGCTAAGCCGAACTCGGTATCATTGGCCAAGACTATGGCCTCAGCTTCATCCTCAAACGGGATGGCGGCAACGACGGGTCCAAATATTTCGTTCTGTGCAGCGTTCGCGCTGTTTGGCAGATTACGCAAAACAGTTGGTGGCACAAAATACCCCTGCCCTTGGCCTGCCTCACGCGACAACACGGTTGCTCCTGCGGCTCTGGCCTGATCAATCATACCCGTCACGTGGGAAAATTGGCGGGCATTGCTGATAGGGCCAATCTCAGTCCCTTCGTCCAATGGATCACCTAATGTGATACTGTTCATTCCACTTGCCAGCATATCAACCAGTTCTTCATGAACCGACTTTTGAACCAACAGACGTGATCCCGCTACGCAGCTTTGCCCAGCGCCAGAAAAGATCGCCGCCTGAGCGCCAAGACATGCGTGTTCGAGATTGGCATCCTCAAACACAATGTTCGCCGATTTCCCACCAAGTTCCAGCACCACTGGCTTGAGCGCGGCAGCAGCTGCCATGGCCACCAGCCTACCCGTTTCGGGAGAGCCAACAAACACAACCTTACGCACGGATTTATGTTCTATCGCCGCCTTTCCCGCAGTTGGGCCAAGACCGCACAGAACATTCACCAGGCCCTTTGGCAGACCCGCTGCTTCGGCAATTTTCACCAGGGCAACTGTTGTGACAGGGGTTAGCTCACTTGGTTTGATCACAACGCCATTGCCTGTGGCGATGGCAGGCGCAATTTGCCACCCACCTGTGAACATCGGAGCATTCCAAGGTGTGATTTGGAAGACCACTCCCAATGGTTCGCGCAGCGTATAATTGAGATGACTGGATGGAACAGGAATAACCTCACCGTGCAGCTTGTCGGCCCACCCCGCGTAATAGGCAAACATTTCAGCAACTTTGGCAACCTCGACGCGGCAATCACGGATCGGCTTTCCTGCGATAATCGCCTCAATTGTGGCTAGGGGTTCTGCGTGGGCCAGAACCGCGCGCGAGATGTCTTGCATCACCTGACCACGTGCCGCCGCTGAAATCCCTTTTGCCCATTCACGTTGCGCATCTTGAGCAGTTAGGCAGGCAGTGGTCGCAAGCGCCACATCCGCGTCAGGATAAGAAAACAGCTCTTTTTCAGTGAAAGGATCAATCAAGGAAATTTCAGCGCCAGCGCCATCAGTCAACGCACCATTTATGATGCTTTGCGGGCGCTCACCCAACCCTAGCTCCGCCATGGCATTCAAGAGTATTTGCTTGCGATCAGACATCTTTGCTCACCTTAACTATTTCGTTGAAATCTGCGTTATCAGGTATTTCACCTGATTGGCTAAGCCAGAGGTCAGCAATCGTGGCAAACCCTTTCAGGTCCACCCCGGAGCCTTTAGCCAAATCCAGCGCAAGACCTACATCTTTGCGCATCAAACCCATCGTGAAACCCGAATCAAAAGCGTCATTCAAAATCCACTTGGGAAAATTAACCTCGCTAACGCCACTTCGCCCGGATCCGGCATTGATGCCCTCTAACAAGGCTTCTGGCGCTACACCCGCTGCCTCACCCAGCCGCAACGCTTCGCCGACGAGAACAAGATTTGCCGCGCACAGCATGTTGTTTGCGATTTTGGCTGCGTGGCCCGAACCTGATCCACCGACGACAACCGTTTTAGCAGTGATGATATCCAAGACCGGCCTCAATCGTTCGATCGCTGGTGCTACACCGCCCAAGAGCATAGTCATTGTCCCCGCGTTTGCAGCCGCTGGTCCGCCACTGACGGGGCCATCTACAAATGCGAAGCCCTGTATTGCACCCAATGCTGCCATCGCTTGTGAGGTAGCAGGTTCCGATGTGGAGGTGTCAAGGATCACGGCATTTGGTTGAATTGCGTCTTTGATGTCAGCCATAACAGCCTCAACAACCGCTGCCTTGGGAAGTGACAAGATTAGAACATCAACCTCTTGTGCCAATTCAACGGATGTTTGAACGGTGTTTGCGCCTAACTTACGCATTTTATCCAACACTTCAGCGTTTGGATCATAACACGTAAGCGCGCACCCACCAGCAACCAGTTGCGCTGCCATCCCGCCGCCCATGTTCCCACATCCTATCAATCCAATTCGCACAATAACGTCCTTTCACATCCGGTTTTCAGATGTGGTAACGCACAATGGACTGCCAAAGAATATCGCCTGAACTGCATTTTTGTTGCATTTATCGCAACGGAAAAAAGGTCAAGAAAAGGCTGACATCTTCTTCAACTGCATCAGAAGCAGATTAGCCGCCTGCGGCAGCTTCCTCCCCTCTTTGCGGATCAATGAGGAAACCCCATCGGCAAAGGCTTCGGAGGAAACTCTATGGGCAGTCAACGTGCCATCGGAGAGTTCGCTCTCAACGACAAAGCGGGGTAAAATTGTGCAACCCATATCATTGCGCACAAAGGCCTTAAGCGCAGCGATGGACCCTGTCTCGACAACACCGCGCAGCCGCATACCATACTTTGCTTCAACGGCCGTGATCATCGCACCTATGCCGAAGGTTTTTGGCGGAATTGCACATGGGATTTGTGAAATGGCTGTTAGATCAAGGGCGGATTTCATGTCGTACAGCCCACCCCGCCGAACCAACGCAACAAGCGGTTGGGCCCTCGCGGATTCAATTCTGATCCGAGGGTCTTTGGTAAGGTTATAGGCCACACCCAAATGGGCCTGTTCCGAAACAACCTGCTGCATCACATAATCCGTCGACCCAACATTTACAGAGAATGAAATGTCAGGAAATTGTGCACTAAAACTGGCCAATGCACTGTCGAACAAGTCACCGACAAATCCCTCTCCAACAGCAATCACCACTTTGCCGCGCTTCATATTCGCGAGTGCGTCAAATTCCGAGCGAAGCAGATCAAACTCTCCTTCACGCCGTTTCAGGTAGGACAGCAGCAATGTGCCCGCATCCGTCGACCGGACACCATGCCGACCGCGCTCGATCAAGGTGGTGGCCATGACCTTTTCCAAGGCCGCGATGTTGCGGCTCACCGTTGAGGGCTCTAGCCCCATCTGTTCAGCGGCGGCCCGAACCGATCCGGCCTGAACTGCAGTCAGGAAACAGGCGGCTTGTTTAGGTTCGATATCTGGCATTTACGCGCTCCTTTGCAACGTATTGATCAAATCAATGCGCGAGACGCAACATAACTGTACGCCTGCTAATTCATCCGACTTTGCTGGAATTCTTATTTTGACCAAAGAGTGTGGTCCTTCCCACGCGCCAAACCATGTTGATAAAGCGCTATCATGTAGGGCGATGAGAACCGTTCGGAGGCATCATATATGATCCCTGCATCTGCATCGATTGAAGCAACTGACAAATCGACGCCATTCGCGCGAGCGAACATCTGCGTAGCAGCCACCCCCGCCTGAGCAGTCGCGCGGCCTGTCGTTGTGAGCGCCTGTTGGGAAATACCAAGAGCCGAACGAGACACAGCAACGGGTGCAGGATCGAGTGTGTTGTTGATCAAAAGGTACATTTCCCCGCCTGATATTTTTCGATCCGGCGACAGAAATGCATACTCTGGGACCGCAAGAAACTGCATATGCACGCCGCCGTCTATGTGCGTTTCCGAGTATGTTACATCATCCACGCTGTACCGTAATTCGACAGGCGAAAACATGCCCGGCAACGCCGCTGATGCGCGCATAATTGCGCGAAACAAATCATACTGCCCAGATTTTGCGATTTCCCCCATATCCCAGACAGAAGCCTGTGCTCGATCTAGGTCGGATGTCACAACAAACAATCGTGCACCAGCTGTGTGACGTTCCGCGACAGCTCGCATAAAACTGGGCGGCGTAAACTCGGCGATTAAATTCGCTAGTGGCGTGGTGTCATACAGAGCGTCACTAAACAGCACATGCAGTGGTTTGAACTTCATAATATCGTCTGCGTCATGCCCCGTGAAAACGCGGCGTAAGTCAGCATCAAATTCTGACCCCAAAAACGCAAAGGGAGCAATCAACGCGCCCGTTGATACGCCAGTTACAATGTCAAAATCAGGCCGATGGCCCGTGGCGGACCATCCTGCCAACGCTCCGGCCCCAAATGCGCCGTCCTCGCCCCCACCAGACAGCGCAAGAACACTAGGTCCCCTACCCAAACCGTTCCGGTGAAGGTGTTGCGCCCATTCAGCACGGCCCGCATTTGCCGAGAGCCGGATGCGAGCCAATGGATCGCCCGCACCCTTTGGCAGGGTTAACACAGGAGTCTTCGTTCTACTGGTGCAGGCGGTCAGAGCTGTTGCTGTAAGACCCGCCAACACATTTCTGCGCGACAGGTTTTGGACTAATTGTTTTGATCGGATCATCTAGTGTCCTGTCATTACCTAAACCGGCTGCACCGTTGGCAACCGGGATCAATCGCGGCCATATAGATATGCGGCCCGCAATTTTGCGTTATCTCATTGTCCGGGAGGGGGCGGCAGGACTGTTCGCAATGCATCTTCACTGATGCCAAGGGTCTTTGCTGCAACGGTCAAGTTAGGGCGTCCCTGACCGGATGAATGCAACGCCTGCATCAGTGTTTTGGTCGCAATACCCAATTGCTTTGCAGCGTCGTCAAAGCCCTCTGGCAAAGGCCCTTGTCCGGCCCCTCCCGGACGAGGTGGTTCGCTGCGCCCGTCTTCTCCGGCGCGAGTAGCACCTACGCCCGCTGTTGCTGTGGTTGAAAAGTTATCGACAACTTGCACACCTGATAGACAGGGCGGCAGGTTCGGGAAGTCCTCAGAAGCGTGGTAGTGATAGGCCGAACCGCGAATGGTACGCCCGACATGGCCGTTACACGCGTCCAAATCAGTTGGCACTGTTCCATCTGAATCCCTGCTGCCATACATGGCGAACCCGTCAAAAGCATACCCAAACAGCGCAGAACTATTTTGTTCTAGCGCGCAAGTGGCCTCTATATTCGCAGTTCCAAATGTTGTCTCAATATCCGTCGAGGTGGCATGCCAATGATACCAGCCGCCCGGATCGATGTGACCACCGCAGGTATCAAGCGCAGGCATATGACCCGTCTGCTGAATGCTTGGCGCGTCGGAAAAGATCGGCACACCGTTCAACGCCACGCCAACTTTGCCGACAGTCCCCAGTGGGGTTGGCTGATCCGCTACAACCGGATTTACGGGCAACAACATGGTGATTGTCACATCCTTGGCTGGCGAAACATTGATACATGCGTGATCGACACTTGGCTGCTCGGTGGCAATATCAACCACATGAACCGTTCCATCCTCGTCAAAGAAACGATATCCTAAATCATCCAACATCAGCAGGAAATCTTCGTCGATCCGGTATAGGTTTGCATTCTCGCCCGTCCAGTTCCAGATGCCGCCTTCGTCACCGATGGTACTGGGGCAAAACGGGGCAATCTCCAAACCTTCCGGCAGATAGCTTACCGTGATCTCATAGCAAGTTGACTGATCCCCGTTTGCCAGCGTGCAATCAACAATCGCAGGCTCTTCAACAAACGCCTTGGCTTCAAATTCTGCGAGGTCCGGATGGGCCACCACATTATCCGGAAACGCCAGAACGGTTATGACCAAAAGTGGTCGGCACTTTTTCACTAGATACTGCATTGGTTTGGTCCACTTTTGAAGAATTTGGGAGGAAATCAATGGCCGCATGCCGCAGCCAGTAACGCCCAGTGGGACCAGGTCAGCGAAAACATGTTTCACAACTGCCCAGCCCCAACTCGTATTTTTCAGCCTTTGCTGGGCATTTTGTCAGGCATACAAGCGAGAGGGGTGTCCGCTTTTGGCGATCCGCACTTACCTGTTAGCTGCTCGCCGTCACGACCTGTAAAACTACATGCCGCGTTCTTCGTTGCATTGGAGCACGCCTCAAGCGCCTCACGTGGCGGCCGGTCACGTCGATCACCTGAATCGCTTTTCCCTGACTGCTGGGCAAAGATAAAGGGCAGGTCATTGCTCGACGATGCGGTCTCGGCATGCGCTGCCACAACACCAACAGCGATCGCAAATATGGCCGCAAGTGTTGTCATAGCCACGATTTGATTACCTGACCGCCGACGTGGATACGTAGGTTGAAACATCGGAATCTCTTTGGCTTTGGCGTTTCTTGGAAACATCTTCTACTCCTGTGTGAGGCATTGATTCGCCCTTACAAGAACAACTTGCGCTAACATTGAGGACTGGCATTGCAGTGAATATGCAGCCAATGTGCAGATGCAAAAATAACCTTAGCTGACACATTTTTGCGCCGCCCGAATTCGCGATCAAAAGTCCAGTTTAACCGTCGTAGGAATAGCCCACGCCATAAACCGATCGAATTGGATCATTGTCGCTAACAGATGCAATTTTTCGGCGGATATTGCGAATGTGGCTGTCGATGGTTCTGTCAAACACTTCCGTGTCATCTGGAAAAGCACGCGAAAGAAGATCATCACGCGAAAATACGCGTCCCGGCCGTGTCCCAAGCGAATGTACCAGCATAAATTCGCGGCGCGTCAGGTTTAACGGCTTTCCATCAAGTGTTGCAGACCAGCGCTCGGCGTCCGTTTCAAGGCGAGAAGATCGGACCGCTACGCTGCTGTCTGACCGCCCAACGGCACGACGCAAAATCGCCTGAACGCGCGCAACCAATTCGCGCGGCGAATAAGGTTTACACAGATAGTCATCCGCCCCAAGACCCAGCCCCAGCAGGCGGTCGATTTCCTCAACCTTGGCGGTGGTCATAATGATGGGCACATCCGAGGTACGGCGCAGTTCACGACAGATTGTAAGCCCATCAACACCGGGCAACATCAAATCCAACACGATCAAATCATGTTTGCCAGTCAGCGCCGTTGAAACCGCATCCGTCCCTTCAAACAGGACATCAACGCCCATACCTTCAGCAGCCAAGTAGTCTCGTACCACTTCAGCTAGGGCTGTTTCGTCTTCTACTATCAAAATGCGCGGTGCAGTCATGTTTTCTCCTTGGGGAGAGTGATGTTCACTAGAAGCCCTCCCATAAAGGAAAGTTCTGCCGCTATCGTTCCGCCATGCGCCTCAACAATCGCGCGACAAACCGACAACCCTAATCCCGATCCACCAAATGCCCGCGAACGCGAGCTTTCGGCGCGGTAAAATCTATCAAATAACTTGGTCATGTCTTTGGCAGGTGGCGCGGGTGGCGTGTCTTCTACTCTCAGAAGGACCTTATCGCCAACATCCCGAACCCTCAACCTGACTTGGCCAGGCCCGTTGGTATACCGCGCTGCATTCTGCAAAAGGTTGTCGATCACCTGACCCATTCTAACCCGATCACACATCAGCAACACTTTGCCCTGCAAATCCAGATCAAGTTCGATTTCCTTCATTTCCAGCTGCGGTCTTGCTATGTTTGCCGCTTCGCGGACGATACCGTTCAAATCTTCTGGATGAAGGGCCGTTGTGAGGCCGCCTTCGCGGGAATGCGATAGAATTTTAATATCCTGAATGAGCCGGGAAAGGCGCATCATCGCGGCATGCATCCCTGCCAAAGTATCAGCGTCCGGCTTACGAACGCCATCCTGAACTGCCTCGATTTGGGCGCGCAACGTAGCGAGTGGCGTTTGCAGCTCGTGGCTGGTGTTTGAAATCCATTCCCGCTCCGCCTTGTCGGTACGCTCCAATGTGGCGGCAAGGGCGTTATAGTGACCAATCAGTTGACCCAACTCATCTGTACGGCCCTGACGGATACGCGCGGAATAGTTCCCCGACGCCATTGTTTTTGCACCAGCTTCCAGCTGGCGAATGGGAACCAAAATCTGGCGCGCAACAAAAAATGCAACAATTGCGGACAACAAAACAGCCAGCAGTGCAGACAATCCCAACGAGTTATATTGCCCGCGCAAAAAGAATGAATCGCTCCCGCTAGCATACACCAGCGGCGCGTTCAGACCGATGTAGCCCAGCAGTGCACCTCCTTTGCAATCGGCATCAACACAAATCGCGCGTTTCTCAAACAGCCCAGGCCGCTCATTCGCACCGGCGACATGTCCGCCGTCTGCATCAAGCAACATAAGACGCCCACCAACCAGCAGATGGTCTCCCCTTGCTGGGCCTCGTGGTGGCCGCGGCCCACCAGGTCGATCAGGTGGTGGGCCGTTGGGCGGTTCAGGCCGCCAGCCCTCTTTCGGACCGGATGGCTGGAAGTTCTCCCTTACAAATCTCATCCAGTACCCGGGATCGCCAGTAAACTCGGGCCACCCGTTTACATCACCCGCGTGGGCTTCGATCAAAGCCCCCTCCAGTGCATCAAATCGAGTAAGCTCACCTCGGAGTAGATACTGCGCAAAGCCATCGCGCATAGAAAATGCCACCAACATAGCCATGATCGCGATGATCAAAGCGGCAGTGGAAGCAATGGCGACAAATATCTGGGTGGCAAGTGATTTGCGAAAGCGGTGCATAATTCGGTCCTTCGCATAGAAATATGGAGAGAGGATGCAAATTATACCACCACCCACCACAAAAGATAACGTCCCTTTCCCTGCATCTTGTGTTCTTTGCTAGGCCTGCATCAACGGTTTTGTTCGCCACCACACGCCTGGTAATTCGTTAATCGCTTTAGACAGATCATCCACGTTGCTCTGTTTTGCAGCGAACTCGATTCTGGCCAAGGTTTTGCGCAGTTCCAGTGCGCCCAGCGCTGCTGCGCTGCCCGAAATCCGGTGGGCATGACTAGCAATATCTTCTAACGGTAAATCGCCCGCAAGAATTTGAATGGTACTTTGCACTTCATTGTTGAAACGGTCCAACAATGTCTGAACTGCTGCAACGCCTAATGTTTCCCTAAGATCACCCAAATGCTGGGGATCAACAAATGAAAGCGTATCCCGTGGTGTAGACCCATCCGCGTCACGCATTCCGGAATGCTTCGCGATGGCACCGACCAAGCTTTCGCGCGAAAGTGGTTTTGTCAAAACACTATTCATCCCGTCGGATAAAAACGCGTCCTGCTCAGAGGCCATCGCATTGGCGGTCAGCGCTACGATTGGTGCCTGCGCTGAAAGGCCATTTGATGCGCGGATAGCCCGCGTTGCGGCGCGTCCATCCATCACAGGCATGCTGATATCCATCAAGATCATGTCGAAGTTAGTTTTTGCTGCCAATTCAACGGCAATCTGGCCGTTATGTGCTTCGGTCACCGTGTGCCCATAAGCGGCCAACATTTCACGCGCTACAAAGCGGTTGATCTCATTATCCTCTACCAACAGAATATGCGCGGCACGGCGCGCCTCGTCTGGAGCCTCTGGTTCGGTCAATTGCACTGGAGCGACAACAGGTGTGTCCGCGGGCGTGACAGGAAAACAGATTTCGAAAACGCTACCTGATCCTTCTTCACTTTGAACTTCGATTGTCCCGCCCATTGCACTAACAAACCGAAGCGCAATACCAAGGCCTAGTCCGGTCCCACCGACCTCCCTGACATAGGAAACATCACCTGTCATAAAATCATCAAATATCTGGTCTTTAAGGACCGCACTCATCCCAATGCCAGTATCTTTCACTTTGATACGCGCAAAAGGCACAGCACTTTTGTCGTCCTCAATCCGAGCCTCAACCGAAACAACACCATTCTTCGTAAATTTGACGGCATTTCCTATGACATTCATCAGGACGTGCTGGATACGTTCATTGTCACCGTAGATCCAATAACTGCTATCGCCCAACCACACCCAAGACAACGTAGTCGAATTGGCAAATGCGGCACTGCTTTGGTTGTCGATGATATCCTGCAAAAGCGTACTAAGGTTCATTACAACCGGTCGCAGTTTTAACTTACCGGCATCATATTTAGTGATATCCAACACGTCCGAAATATGGCTCATCAGGAGCTTACCTGAAGTATCCATGTTTTTGATGTAGCGAGATTGTTGTTCGTCTAATTGGGTGTCTTGCAAAAGGGTCATGTTGCCCAAAAGACCATTTAGCGGTGTGCGGATTTCGTGGCTCATCGTGGCCAAAAAATCAGTCTTTGCCTTCTCGCCCTCCAGTGCGCGGTCACGTGCCTCTACCAGATTCTTTTCAACTTCAATTCTACGAGAAATATCTCGCAAGAACGATATGAAAATCAGACCTTCAGCAGCCTCTGCTGATTGAACAGCCAGTTCGACAGGAAAGATTTCACCGTTGGCCCGCATTGCATCCAGCTTGATCCGGCCTTTGCCAACCACCCGCGTCTCTCCCGTGGCGCGCATCCGTTGCATGCCCGCTTCATGGCCGTCACGATATTCCTCGGGAACAATGAGCTGAGCCAGATCAGCGCCTATCGCTTGTTCTGCAGAATAGCCAAAAATCTGCACTGCTGCTTCGTTGAAATCCAGAATGCGGCCATTCACGTCACATACAACAACTGCATCCAATGCAGTGCTAGTCACTACATTCATGCGTTTACTTGTCTGGATCGCTTGCTCTCGCCGTCTGATGTTCACCTTATTAAGGTGCCCCAAATAGAGCGATAAGAATAACAACGCCAACATGAGCAAAGTAACCCCTGCTGCCATCTGCGCCAGTGTTTTCGAAATTTGCACCCGTCGGCGATCGGACTCAGCCGCAAAATAACTTAACCCTGCATTTGATAACCTTCGCACGTTGGAATGAATGCCGACAGAGGACGAAGATAATTCAGGCAAAGCGTCGGTGAGAACATGATCATCCGCGTCAATGAATGGCACTGTCGCATCCAGATAATCATGAACAATTTCCAAATTACGCGAAAATTCAGGTATTTGACGAACAGGAACATAAATCGATGCCTGAGAAAGAGTCTTGATACGGCTGTAGAAAATATCGAAACGGCGCCGCAAGCTGGCAAGTTCGGGCACTGCCTCACGACCAGTCGCATCCAACAGAACCTCAAATTCAATGAATTCCACTTCTGCCTGAGATAACGTCCATTGGACATTGTCGGAGCTAGCCGAATTAAGAAACCGAAGATCGCGCCCTACATTTAACGCTAGAAGCAATATGGCCGCGACACCGATTGATCCGAAAAGGACCGTCATTATCAAACGGTGCCGGACATACCTTTTTTTCAAAAATGACAACCGGACACTCCTACCTATTCGGCCAATGGTAACTGTGCCTCTTGGAAAATGAAACTCAGTCAACGGCCTCGATCCGGTCCAATTGCCAGATGCTGCGCGCATAAACCACTTCTGAGCGGTAATCAGCATCAGAATCGTAAGGGTAAACAATCCACAACGGTCCTTTATCACGCACCGAAAGGACCTTTTCATTAATTCGATATGCGATGATTGGCCCCCCTTCAATGGCATCGGTGAGAGGCACCTCAATCGCATAGTCGTTTATTGCTGTGGCGCGAAGCATAGTACCGGTGATCCCCAAATCTTGGACTAATGCAGCAAGAGAGACACCTTCAAAAACCTGAAGGCCTTCGGTCCAAATTGTCGAAGTTTCGAATGTGGCGGGCCCCATCGCCTCAAGCATTTCAAAGTCTAGCTGTACGCCCCCTTCAAAATTCGATTTTGCCACATTCCCGGATATCGTTAAGATCACTTCACCTTTTGGTACCCCCGTGTCTTCGGCAAATGCAGGAAACGCTGCAAGAATACTAATTGAAATCACCTGAAGAAAAACCCGTAGCATTAATATATCCCTTTTTCGTTGGCACCTTATGTCACAGAGACTGAAATCGGCATATTGAGCAGACGAATAGAAAACTATCCATTCGGATAGGTTTCCTATTTGTATGGCCGACACGGCATAATTTTAGAAAAACCAACATCCCTGCCGCGCGCGGCCGTTATTGCAAACATTTAGCGCAAACCATTAGGTCAATTAGATTGACGTAATTTGGGTCCCTCTGCAGGTTGCCCAGACAGCGCACAAATCGCCTAAATCTAAGAAAGAACCTAGAAATAGGACCGTTTTTATCGTGCAACAGCTTCAATAACAGCGTACTCTCAATCTCAATAGAGGAGACAGTAATGCGCATATTGATCGCAGACGACCATGATTTACTGCGCGATACACTCGTCCTTTTTCTAGAAGCACAGGGTGATTTCGAAACCCATTCGGCAATCGATCTGCCCAGTGCGCAGAAACTGATCGAAGCACAAGATCGTTTCGACTTGATCCTGCTAGACCTGAACATGCCCGGTATGAATGGCCTCGACGGTCTGAAAAGAACACTGGCCCTAAACGGCGGACAACGCGTTGCCTTACTCTCTGGCGAAGCGACACGCGAAATCGTGGAGCAAGCGCTTGAACTTGGTGCCGCCGGTTTTGTCCCCAAAACCCTACCTGCTAAATCCATGTTGAACGCAGTTAAGTTTATGGCCATGGGTGAGCAATATGCGCCCATTGATTTCATGACCGCCGTGGAAGAAACCCCCAGTCATCCGCTTGCCGACAAGCTGACACAACGCGAGATGCAGGTTCTCAAAGGTCTGACCCAAGGGAAATCCAACAAGGAAATTGCGCGCGATTTGGACCTTACAGAACCAACCGTCAAGCTCCATATGAAGACGCTCTATCGCAAACTTGATGCTGCCAACCGCACTCAAGCGGCGCTAATCGCGCGTGAAGCTGGTTTGTTTTAACCCCCCCAAAAGCGCGTTGACTGTTCAAAATCCTTACCTGCCCAATTGAGCGGGAACACCCTCTTTCCTGCGTACTCCATACACCCCTTTTCAATAATACCTGTATGGTGGCGTCTTTCATGAATGCATATTTATTAGCCTCATACAGATAAATCGCCCGAAAATTAATCATTTAGAGCCACGCCAGTGGGAATAGCCCGTCCAAAGAAAGTACGCCGGATCAGATCATGTTCAAACCGGAACAAGCGATAAGTTCCGGAGCATCCCATCAACCAACCAACCCAAAATTACCTACAGGCCGAAGCCGTCTTTCAGCCTCGCGCCATTGGGACGGCGAGGCTGTCTGTCGTTGCAGATGTGCATGGCACAACCCGATTGAAAGATTTAAGGCAATCTGGTTCCATGAAGCTGGTTTTTCCACAATCCCCTACTCCTGATGCCGAAACGATTTTAGTCAATACAGCTGGTGGCATTACTGGCGGTGATGATTTCACGCTCGATGCGGCAGTAACGCGTGGCGCGACGCTTACGATAACCACGCAAGCAGCCGAGCGCGCCTACCGCGCCCAACACGGTGAAATCGGGCATGTTACAACAAGATTATCCGTTGGCGATAATGCTTATCTGAAATGGCTGCCTCAGGAATTGATCCTGTTTGAACGCTGTGCGTTGAGGCGGCATCTGAAAATTGACCTGACGGCGCAAGCGCGCCTGTTGATGGTTGAGCCTGTCGTGTTTGGCCGTGCAGCGATGCCCGAAACTCTGCGCGATGTGATGTTTCAGGACCGGATCAAAATCACACGCGATGGGCAGCCGATTTACATCGACGGAATGGATTTGATCGGTGATGCAACCAAACATCTCGCGCGCGCTGCCATCGCAAATGGCGCAGGAGCCATGGCCAGCGTTGTGATGGTGGGGCCCGATGTGGCAAGCCACCTCAATCCAATACGCGACTTACTACCAGATACAGCTGGCGCAAGCCTGCTTTCAGAAACGACACTGGTGATCCGCAAGCTTGCCCGCGACAGTTACGAGTTGCGGCGCAGCCTGATCCCCATCCTCGAACATCTCTCACACAACACATTACCAACGTCTTGGAGGCTGTAACACATGCAACTTACCCCGCGGGAAAAAGACAAACTCCTGATCGCTATGGCGGCCGAGGTTGCGCGCAAACGCCTGGCGCGCGGCGTCAAGCTGAACCATCCCGAAGCCATCGCCTTGATCACAGATGCAGTGGTTGAGGGCGCGCGCGACGGGCGGTCGGTCGCGGATATGATGGAGGCAGGCGGCCACGTCATCACACGCGACCAATGTATGGCTGGTATCGCCGAGATGATCCCTGAAGTGCAGGTTGAGGCGACATTCCCCGATGGCACTAAACTTGTCACTGTCCACAATCCAATCAGGTAGGAGAACGCAATGATCCCCGGAGAGTTATTCCCAGCAGAAGGCACCCTGACCCTGAATGCAGAGGCGGATGCCACCATTCTTATCGTTGCAAACACGGGCGACAGGCCTGTGCAGGTCGGCAGCCATTACCATTTCGCTGAAACCAATCCTGCTTTGGATTTTGATCGCGCTGCCGCCCATGGTTTACGCCTTGATATCGCCTCTGGCACGGCCGTGCGGTTTGAACCCGGGCAGCGGCGCGAAGTTCAGCTGATCCCGATTGGCGGCGCACGGCGTATTTTTGGATTTAACAGTCTAGTTATGGGAGACCTGTAGATGCCCCGCGAAATCCCCCGAGCGCAATACGCCGCAATGTACGGCCCCACCACGGGTGACAAGCTCCGCCTGGCGGACACCGATTTGATCATCGAGGTTGAGCGTGACCTAACCACCTATGGTGAAGAGGTGAAATTTGGCGGCGGTAAGACTATCCGCGATGGCATGGGCCAATCCCAAGTTACCCGCGCGGGTGGTGCCGTGGATACCGTGATCACCAATGCCCTCATCGTCGATCACTCTGGAATCTACAAAGCTGATGTTGCGCTTAAGGATGGTCTAATTCATGCCATCGGCAAGGCGGGCAATCCTGATACGCAATCAGGCGTCGACATTATCGTAGGTCCCGGCACCGAGGTGATCGCTGGCGAAGGTCGTATCCTGACAGCAGGTGGGATGGACAGCCACATTCACTTCATCTGCCCCCAGCAAATGGAAGATTCGCTGCATTCGGGTGTGACTACTTGCTTTGGCGGCGGCACGGGCCCAGCGCATGGCACGCTTGCCACCACCTGTACGCCTGGCCCGTGGCATATTGGACGAATGCTGCAATCTTTTGATGGTATCCCGATGAATATCGGCCTGTCGGGCAAAGGCAACGCAAGCCAGCCCGCAGCCTTGGTGGAAATGATCAATGCAGGGGCGTGCGCGCTAAAACTGCATGAGGACTGGGGGACCACCCCCGCCGCAATTGATTGCTGCCTTTCGGTTGCGGATGACATGGACGTTCAGGTCATGATCCACACGGATACCCTGAATGAGAGCGGATTTGTCGAACACACCGTTGGTGCCATGAAAGGTCGCACAATCCACGCCTTTCACACGGAAGGCGCCGGTGGTGGTCACGCTCCGGACATTATAAAAATTTGCGGCGATGCAAACGTGTTGCCCTCATCCACCAATCCCACCCGGCCCTTCACAGTGAACACTTTGGAAGAGCATTTGGACATGCTTATGGTCTGTCACCACCTCGACAAATCCATCCCCGAGGACATCGCATTTGCCGAAAGCCGCATCCGCCGTGAGACAATCGCCGCTGAGGACATCCTGCACGACATGGGCGCATTTTCGATCATCGCCTCTGACAGTCAAGCCATGGGGCGCGTCGGCGAGGTGCTGATCCGCACGTGGCAGACCGCCGATAAGATGAAAAAGCAACGCGGAGCGCTACCAGAAGAGACAGGCAACAACGACAACATGCGCGTGCGCCGCTACATCGCCAAATACACAATAAACCCTGCAATTGCACAGGGCGTCAGCCATGTATTAGGCGATATCACAGTTGGCAAACGCGCGGATCTGGTACTGTGGAATCCTGCCTTCTTTGGGGTAAAACCCGAGATGGTACTGATGGCGGGAACAATTGTGGTCGCCCAAATGGGTGACCCAAACGCCTCAATCCCGACACCGCAGCCTGTCTATAGCCGCCCTATGTTTGGTGCCTTTGGCAGTTCATTGCGCCACAGCTCGGTCAGTTTTGTGTCTAAAGCAGCCCAAGACGCAGGGATCGCTGAGACGCTGGGACTACAAAAGCAAACAGTGGCGGTTAAAAACACACGCAACATCGGCAAGGCCGACATGGTTCTTAACGATGCTTTACCCATCATAGATGTCCATCCTGAAACCTACGAGGTGCGCGCGGACGGCGTCTTACTCACCTGCCAGCCAGCCGAAGTGCTGCCTATGGCCCAACGTTATTTCATGTTCTGAGAGACCCATTATGAGCACCCTCCCCATTGCACAGATCTTACACCGCGCAGAACATTGGAACGGTTCCGCGCAACTTTGTGAGCTGGATTACACTGAGCGTTTCTTGCGCCGCAAACGCCTGACAACCACGTCGGGGGACGCGTTTATTGTCGATCTGGCACAGACTACTTCACTAGATGATGGCGACGCATTGGAGTTGGATACCGGTACGCTGGTCCAAATCAAAGCAGGCGTCGAGGCGTTACTTAAAATAACTGGTAGCGACCTTGTGCGTCTTGCTTGGCATGTCGGCAACCGTCACACGCCCTGCCAGATCAATGCCGATCACCTGCTCATCCAAGCGGACCCCGTAATTGGCCATATGCTGGAACATTTGGGCGCGAAGGTTGAACCCATTGATGCACCATTCACACCTGAAGGCGGCGCATATGGACATGGTCGCACACATTCACACGAACACGTCGCAACGGCCCATGACCACTGACCACGACATCCTGACCCTTGCGCAATGGTTTTCGCCTGCCTTTCCGGTTGGAGCGTTTGCCTATTCGCATGGGTTAGAGACCGCAATTCACGCGGGAACCATAACCAACGCACAAAGCCTGCAAGACTGGTTGTCTAACGTGCTGAGCTTCGGCAGCGGACGCAATGATTGCATCCTTTTGCGCGTCGCCTATGCCAGCGAAAGCAAACAAATGCTGATCGCAACCAATGATGCAGCGCATGCAGTCTCTGCCTCAGCCGAGCGCCTCCTTGAGACACAGCTTCAAGGGGCCGCATTTAACACCACAACAACTGCGATATGGGGCGGCGAACAGATCGCGCTTTGCTACCCTGTCGCAGTTGGTGCGGCTGCCGCCCAAAATCGAATTAATGTTGACCTGACCTGCGCACTGTACCTGCAAGCCTTTGCCAGCAATCTGGTTTCCGCGGCTGTGCGCGCGGTGCCATTGGGCCAAACTGACGGACAGTCCATCCTTGCCGCACTCACGCCGATCTGTGAGGAGATCGCCAAGGAAACGCGCAATGCGACGCTGGATGACTTACACAGCTCTGCGCTCTTGTCCGACATTGCCGCGATGAAACACGAAACACTCCAGCCAAGGATTTTCCGCTCATGATAAAGCTAAACGGCCCATTACGTATCGGCATTGGCGGCCCCGTAGGCGCAGGTAAAACCACGTTAACCGCCTGCATTGCACGTGCACTGCACCCTAAGTGTTCCATCGGTGTCATCACTAATGACATCTACACCCAAGAAGACGCCGAAGCGCTGATGCGGATGCAAATTTTGCCACAAGATCGCGTCATGGGTGTTGAAACAGGTGGCTGCCCTCATACTGCGATCCGCGAAGATGCTTCGATCAATCTGGCAGCCATTGCCCAGATGAATGCTACGCACCCCGATCTTGAAGTTGTCCTGATCGAAAGCGGCGGCGACAATCTGTCTGCTACATTTAGCCCCGAGCTGGCCGACCTGACGATCTATGTGATCGATGTGGCTGCAGGCGAAGAGATTCCCCGCAAGGGCGGACCAGCGATCACAAAATCGGACATATTAGTCATCAACAAAACCGATCTGGCTCCCCATGTTGGCGCATCATTGGACGTGATGGACCGTGATAGCAAAAAGATGCGCGGCCAGCGGCCATTTGTTTTCTGCGCGTTGCGTCACGGTGAGGGTGTGTCAGATGTTCTAAAATTGATAACCGAAATGGGTGGTCTTGCCCTGAAGGCATAGACATTGGATTGCCGCGCGATCCACTAATTGAAACCCTAACGCTTCAGGCTCGCCATAAGCTGATGAAACTTCTCACCTTGAACCGCAACGTGGCTTCGCAGCGCACTTGCGGCCTGTTCGGCAGCGCCAGATCTTATCGCCGCCACGATTGCAAAATGTTCGTTCATGGACTGCTCTAATCTCCCCCGAAACCGCAGCTGGGTCTTTCGGTACGCACGGAGCCTATTTTGGAGCGACGTAGCCTGCTTCTCAAGATAACTGTTGGCTGAACCGCGATAAATTATCTGATGAAACCTCTCATTTTCACTGTAGTAGCGATCGTAATCTGCATCTTCGATCGCTTGCTGGCAGCGTTCATTTACTTCATCCAATTGCGCAAGTGATTGATCATCCATTCGAGTTGCGGCCAATCGCCCGCAGACCGCTTCTAACTCGGCCATGGTTTCAAACATTTCCATTAATTCGACGGGACCGGGTTGCCGCACAAATACACCTCGTCTAGGGATTTGTTCCGCCATTCCGGTCGAGACCAAAACCTGCAATGCTTCCCTTATCGGCGTTCGAGACACCTCAAATCGTTCGGCTAATTTAAGTTCATCCAACCGATCCCCATCTTCAAATTCACCCGCAAATACGAGTTGTTCCAAAGCATCAGCGATTTTGTTTGCACGTCTCAATTCCATAGAAAAACAATACCACGCACGTATTAAAAAATGCAAGATTGAAGTGATTGTATACAAGAACGTTGACTCAGAATGCCAAGCATGGAACGATCCCAACTGTAGGGATGGCCCATGAGGTCCGCTCACACCTAGGGAGGAAACTATGAAACTTACAAAATTCACGGCGGTAGCAGCAGCTGCCTGCCTCGCGCTTGGGAGTGCTGCGCATTCCGAAACGCTTCGCCTGTCGCACCAATGGTCCAACAAAGATGTACGCCATAAAGTAGCCCAAATGGTTGCTGACAGCGTAGCTGCCGCCAATGTCGATCTGGAAATCCAGATTTTCGGCTCCAAGTCACTGTTCAAACCCCGCGAGCAATATCGCCCACTTAGCCGTGGCCAATTGGATATGACGGTTTTGCCACTCAGCTATGCTGGCGGACAGCAGCCAGCCTACAACCTGACTTTGATGCCCGGTATGGTTAAGAACCATGATCATGCCGCACGCTTAAGTGCCTCACCGTTTATGGCCGCACTCGAAGAGAAAATGGCTGATGACGATGTCATGGTTCTTGTTCACGGCTATTTGGCTGGTGGGTTTGTTGGCAAAGACAAATGCATTACCGGACCTGAAGATGTCAAAGGGCTGCAAACCCGTGCTGCAGGTAAGGCATTTGAGCAGATGTTAGCCGGTGCTGGTGCATCTATCGCATCTATGGCCTCATCCGAAATTTATAACGCCATGCAAACGGGCGTTCTAACCGCAGCAAATACATCGTCATCATCTTTTGTATCTTATCGTATTTATGAGCAGGTAAAGTGCTACACCCCTGCAGGCGATGTGGCCTTGTGGTTTATGTATCAGCCACTGCTTATGAATAAGTCTAAATTTGACGACCTGAACGCCGATCAGCAAAACGCGCTGATGGACGCTTCTGCCAAGGCGCAGTCCTACTATCTAGAAGAAGCCAAAAAGCAGGATGCTGCATCAGAACAAGTGTTCCGTGATGCGGGTGTAGAGATTGCCAGCATGTCAGCTGAAGATTTTGAAGCATGGCGCGCCCTTGCTCAGGAGACATCCTACAAAGCCTTCGTTGCAGATGTTCCTGATGGGCAAGCACTGCTGGATATGGCTTTGGCCGTCGAATAATCTAACTTCTGAAAGGCTGCCCTTGCTGGCGGCCTTTCCCCACGACCCCATTCTCATTCAAGGACTTTGCTATGGCGAGCCAAAGCTCTGCCGCTGTGGCGCAAACGGGAAGTAACCCGTTCCTGCGCCTCGTGGCTGCTCTCTCTACACTTGCGGGCTGGTGCTCTGCTGCGATGATTGTCGCGGCCGTTGCGACAACTTGCCAGATGATCTTCATTCGTTTTGTTCTGAATGGATCGACCGTTTGGCAGACCGAGGCCGTGATATACCTTGCCATTGGGTCTACTCTGATTGGATTGCCCTACGTTCAGCGCCTGCGCGGTCACGTAAATGTGGATTTGATCCCATTGTGGTTGGGCACCCGCGCACGTTTCATCCTTGCGATCTTCACTCTATCCATGTCCGTCATCATGGTCGCGATCATGCTCTGGTACAGCTTTGAATTCTGGCACCTGACATGGGAACGAAATTGGAAATCTGATACCGTCTGGGGCGTCAGGCTGTGGATACCTTACGCCGCGCTGCCCATTGGATTTGCACTTTTCTTGCTGCAACTTATCGCGGATCTTGTCGCGATCATCCTGAAAATTGAGAAGCCTTTCGGCTTGGAGGACGGCTAATGGATCCGCTGACGCTTGGTGGGATTGTCGCCATCTGTACCATTATGGTTTTGTTTTCAGGTGTTTCGGTCGCCCTTGGGCTGCTGATCGTCTCAACGGGATTCTTGATGATCTTCGACGGCATGCGGTCTTTAGAACTTTTGCCTGAAATCCTATTTGGTAAGCTCGACAACTTCGCGCTTTTGTCGATCCCGATGTTCATCATCATGGGCTCGTCCATTGCGTCAACCCGCGCTGGTGCGGACCTTTATGAGGCGTTAGAGCGCTGGCTCACGCGGGTACCGGGTGGTCTGGTCATTTCAAATCTGGGGGCTTGTGCCCTGTTTGCAGCAATGTCCGGATCCAGCCCCGCCACCTGCGCGGCAATCGGAAAAATGGGCATCCCCGAGATGCGCAAACGCGGCTATCCTGACGGCGTTGCCGCAGGATCAATCGCTGCTGGTGGCACCTTGGGCATTTTGATCCCGCCTTCAGTAACAATGATCGTCTACGGCATTGCTACGGAAACCTCGATTGGCCGCCTGTTTCTCGCTGGCGTGATCCCCGGTTTGTTGTTGGTTGGGCTGTTTATGGCGTGGTCGCTATATTCCACATGGAAATCAGGCAACCGCGAACTCCTGACAGCAAAAAACTATACGTGGAAGGAAAAATTCGAAATCCTGCCACGGGTTCTTCCATTCTTGTTTATCATCGTCGGCGTCCTTTACGCCATGTACGGAGGCGTTGCGACACCGTCAGAGACGGCTGCAGTCGGTGCCTTGCTTTGCTTGATCATAGCGATGGTCATTTACAAACTCTGGAACCCCAAGGATTTATGGGTTGTATTGCGCGGCAGCACCAAAGAAAGCGTGATGATCCTATTCATCATCGCGGCCGCAGGTGTATTTTCATACATGCTGTCAAGCCTCTACATCACCCAATCCATCGCCTCTTGGATCGGCACGCTGGACGTGAACCCATGGGTACTTATGGCGGCCGTAAATGTGTTTCTGTTGATCGCAGGCTTTTTCTTGCCGCCTGTCGCTGTGATCCTGATGGCAGCACCAATCTTGCTCCCCATCATTACAACAGCAGGATTTGACCCAATTTGGTTTGCGGTTGTCTTGACGATCAACATGGAGATTGGGTTAATCTCTCCGCCTGTCGGTCTGAACCTGTATGTAATCAACGGCATTGCGCCTGATATCTCACTTAAAACGATCTTGACCGGCTCTCTCCCATTTGTAGCCTGCATGGTTCTTGCAATCTTCTTGCTCTGCGTCTTTCCGGGACTTGCAACTTGGCTGCCCGATGCTGTGATGGGAGTCGCGTTTTGAGTTATGTAAGCGGCCTGATTTCAACGATATTTGAGCGTAGATATGCCCACGCTGTGTCTTCGGATGCGGCGGGGCGTACGATAACCGAGCTGGCCCATGACTTATTGGGCAGTAAAGGTGAAGTATCCGGCAGCACGCTGGCACGGCTCATTCTTGACCAATACGCCGACATGACGCCCGAAAAAAAGCATGCCTTTTTCGAATACATGTTGGACGTCCTGGAGATTGACCCTGTCGAAGTTGTTGAGACCCTAAAAACCTATAAAGAGGTACCGTCCAAACGCAGTTACCGCGCCTACGCCACCGCCAGTGAGCCAAAACGCCAAGAATTGCTGCGGCGGCTGAACCAAGTTCCAGGAGCAACAGGTCAACTCGTCTCTATGCGAAAAGATCTGCTGGGCATGATGCGGCAAAATCCAAAACTGGAACCGCTAGATGTGGATTTCCAACATCTATTTACGTCATGGTTTAACCGCGGATTTCTGGTTTTGCGCCATATCAATTGGTCTAGCCCAGCCGACATTCTGGAAAAGATCATCGCCTATGAGGCCGTTCATGCAATCGATAGCTGGGATGATCTGCGGTTGCGCCTTCAACCCGAAGATCGCCGTTGCTTTGGCTTTTTCCATCCAGCCATGGCGGATGAACCCCTAATCTTTGTTGAAGTGGCACTGACCAAAGGCGTGCCTAATTCTATTCAGACGTTGCTCGCGGAAGGGCGCATCCCGATTGAGACCGATGATGCAGATACTGCGGTATTCTACTCGATCTCGAACTGTCAGGCAGGGTTGGCGGGCATTTCTTTTGGTAATTCTCTGATCAAACAGGTCGCGGCCGATCTCGCCCGTGATCTGCCATCTCTTAAAGCGTTTGTCACACTTTCACCCATCCCAGGTTTGAACCAATGGGCTGAAAAATCTGGCCCTGCAACACCGTTCCAAAGCCATAAGCAAAATCTGGCCGCGCATTACCTGCTGGAAGCCAAGCGGGCTGACGGATTGCCCGTTGACCCCGTTGCACGGTTTCATCTGGGAAACGGTGCAGCGGTCCACGCGGTCCATGCCAATGCTGACACTTCGGAAAATGGGCTTCGTCAATCAGGCGGCACAATGGTCAATTACCTCTACGATCTTTCGCAGATCACCACCAATCATGAACAATTTGTGACTGACAAAACAGTCGCTGCATCCCCAGACGTGCGCAAACTGAGCGCGTCAATCACTCCCGAAGGTTAAGGAGCCGGAAAATGGCTAACCCGCTTTTTGATATCCTATTTGGACAGCACCGCGAAAACGACGCTATCTTCTTGCAACAACCTGACGGACACACACTTACCTATCGTGCATTTTTAGCTATGACCGCTCAATATGCAGGCCTTTTGACTGATTTGGATCTGATCGCCGGAGATCGCGTTGCAGTGCAGGTTGAAAAATCTCCGCAGGCCTTGGCTGTCTATGCGGCTTGCGCTCAGGCAGGGTTGGTATTTTTGCCGCTTAATACTGCCTATACTGCTGATGAAGTATCTTATTTCGTCGAGAACAGCGGTGCGGCTATTTTGCTCTGTGATCCAGAACAACAGGAAGCATTAACCCCCATAGCCCGCCGCTGCAGCACAAAACTGGAAACATTGGATGCTGACGGCTCTGGAACATTCGCAAGTAAAGCAGCACCATTGCCCATCACATTTGAAACCGTTTCGCGAACCGAGGACGATCTAGCAGCATTCCTCTACACTTCGGGAACAACAGGCCGATCCAAAGGTGCGATGCTAAGTCAGCGCAATCTTCTGTCGAATGCGCAGGTTTTACACACTGAATGGCGTTTTACTGATAACGACGTCTTGCTACATGCCTTGCCCATTTTCCACACCCACGGATTATTTGTGGCAACGAATGTTACGCTACTGGCAGGCAGCCGGATGATTTTCTTACCTAAATTCGACGTTGACCACGTCGTGAATGGCATGCCGAACGCAACAGTGATGATGGGCGTGCCAACATTTTACACTCGCCTCTTAGGTGACACGCGTTTTACCAAATACCTTACCCAACATATGCGATTATTTGTGTCGGGCAGTGCACCTCTTCTTGCTGAAACTCATATACTTTTTGAACAGCGTACTGGTCATCGCATTCTTGAACGTTACGGAATGACCGAAACAAACATGAATACGTCAAATCCCTATGATGGTGAGCGGCGTGCGGGTACCGTTGGCTGCCCCCTGCCTGAGATTGAGTTGAAAATCACCGATAGTAATACCGGACAAACCCTTCCCCAAGGAGAAATCGGTGAGATTGAGGTGCGAGGTCCAAATGTTTTTCAGGGCTACTGGAAAATGCCTGAAAAGACTGCAGAAGAACTACGTGCTGACGGCTTCTTTATCACAGGGGATCTAGGGCAGATAGACGCGGATGGATACCTGAGTATCGTAGGCCGCAACAAAGACCTGATCATTTCAGGCGGCTACAATATCTATCCGAAAGAAATCGAGTTGCTCCTTGATGCCCAAGAGGGTGTTCATGAAAGCGCCGTAATTGGTGTGCCGCATCCCGACTTTGGCGAGACCGTTTTGGCGATCCTTGTGGCGATGCCAAACCAAATACCGGACCTAAACCTTATTCAAGAAAATACTGCAAAGTCCCTCGCCCGTTTCAAACACCCTCAAAAACTCATTTTGGTGTCTGAGCTGCCCCGCAACACGATGGGAAAAGTCCAAAAAAACTTTCTTAGAGAAGAGTTTGGAGACATGTTCACTCGACAAAAGGCGACCTAAGTCACCAAAGGTTATCTACTGGGTATACTTGCTCTAGCCTTCTCAGGCTAGGACAATTCCCCTCAGGAACCGTTAATTACAGCAACCTCATGTATATCCGCGTGAGGTTCCAGTGCACGAGATGCTATTGCTTCCGCTCCCCAAAGATGGATCGCTTTAAGTAGTGCCTTTTTTCCGATTGGTTTAGTTAAAAAATCGTCCATCCCAACCTCTAAACAACGTTCCTGATCCTCCCGCATAGCATTTGCCGTCAAAGCGATTATCGGACAATGCCCCAGGTTCATTTCGCTTTCTAGCTTACGAATAGCCTGTGTCGCCTCAACGCCATCCATCTGCGGCATGGACATGTCCATCAAAACAAGGTCGGGCTGAACATCCTTGAACTTTCTCAATGCCTCAATTCCATTTTCAGCAAAAACTAGGGAGACGTTAATGTTCTTTAACATCGTTTTAACGATAAGTTGATTGGTACCGTTGTCTTCAGCCACTAAAATATTCAAATGTGATATTTGTTCTGTGTGTGGCTCGATCTTTGCTGCCATGCGAGGCATTGAAGACGGTACTTGCAGAGATCGAGAAATCGCGTTTCTCAGGCTTACTGATCTGACGGGTTTATGCAACAATTCACAATAACCGATTTCCGATCTAGTTGCTTGATTAATTGACTGTTCGGCTGAAGACAAAATGACCATAGGAAGCATCCCTAAAGTATCCATGGCCCGAATGCGTTTAGCCAATTCCTCACCGTCCATATGCGGCATCTGATAATCTTGAATGACAAGATCAAAAGGCTCATCCACCGCCTTAAGGATCTCCAACGCTTCAGCGCCAGAAGCGGCAAGCACAACAGTCACGTCCCAACTCCTGAGACGCTCAGATAGAATTCTACGGTTCAATTCCAAATCATCTACGACCAATATGTGTAGACCTGCCAACTCTTGTTCTTGATTGCAAATTTCGGCCGGCGCTTGTGCTCCTACAAGCATTGGGACGTCGATGGTAAAGGTCGAGCCCAGCTCCAACTCTGACGTTACGCTTATTCTCCCTCCCATCAATGCCACCAGCCTCGTAGAGATAGCTAATCCCAAACCAGTGCCTTCAAATTGACGATTACGGGCACTATCCGCCTGTTCAAATGCACTAAACACCTGCGTGAGTTGGCTCTTTGGAATGCCTATCCCAGTATCTTTCACTTCTATCCGGAGATTGTAATCCCCCGCTCCTTCAACCCCGGTCACATCAATATAGACATATCCTTCGAGTGTGAACTTAACAGCATTGCCTGCAATATTTGTAATAATTTGTCTCAGCCGGCCAACATCTCCTTGAAAAACTTTGGGCAAATCAGGATGATATCGCAACGTGACTTCTACAGATTTTTCGCGTGCCTTTGTCGAAAGCAATGTGACAATATCTTCCATTGCTGCTTCTAGATCAAAGGGAGCGTTATCTAACTCCATTTTGCCTGCTTCAATTTTGGAAAAATTTAATATATCATTGATGATCGTTAACAGTGCCGATCCAGATGTTGAAATAGTCTCGGCATACATCTTCTGATCTTCGTCCAAATCAGTGTCCAGAATAAGCTCTGCCATTCCGATGACACCGTTCATAGGCGTTCGAATTTCATGACTCATGGTCGCCAAAAAGTCAGATTTTGCCCGACTCGCTTTATCTGCTTTTTCTTTTGCATTTGTTAACGCATGTTCGCGTTCGTCTCTCTCGACGAAACTTTCTTGTAGTACTGTTACAGAATAATCCAACGCAGACAGTTCTTTCGAAACATACGACGCCAAACGCCGCCTGTCATATTGCTCTCCGACAATGACAGCAGACATTCTATTGTGAATATTTCGAAGAGGACGCATGGCTAATACATTGGTTTGAAATAGAAAAATAAACGACAAAACAGTCACTGTAATTGCAATTGTTAGCTGAGTCTGTCTAACATTTGCGTCAATCAGTGCCTGTCCTTCGGCAGTAGACCAATCCACTTCCATGACGCCAAATTGTTCACCTTCCAAAATGATGTCACTTGTAAAGTGCTGCGCATCAGAAAGAGACTGCCCTTTCTCGCGTTCAGCAAACGCTATGACATCTCCAAAATCGTCTTTAATGGAAAGGGCTAGCAACTTGGCATTACGCAGCAGAGCTTCTTCCATCCCTGCCTGCAAAACAGGCGTATCTTGAACAATGATCGGCTCCAGCATCAACCCACTGATCAGTGAAACTGTCAGGTCCGCTTGCGCATGCAGATCCACATTCATCCGTCGCGTTTCAGCACGGCGTTCGTACTCTCCAACAACAAATGTCACCAGAACAGCTGCAAAGATCATTGAGACGATGATCTGAGTATTGATCCCAACATTTTTCATGCGTCTGCCTAACCGGTCAATCAGAATGTGCTGCTGTGTTTCATGGCCCTGCGGATAAAGTCGTAATCGGCATCAAAACCTTCTAAAAACCCGTCTTTTGCGATGCTTCCCAGCACTTCGCGGTCTGTTGTTTCCAGCATCACCTGACGCATTGCGGCAAAAACTTCCGGGGCCATTCCAGATGCTGCCAACCACGGCTTGGTGACATTCTCAAATTCAAACAGGACCTTGATTGGAACACCGGATTTGACCAACTTCTTAAAGGTACTCTCTTTGAGCGCTCCTGCAGTAAAACGCCCTTCACCTACAGCGGAACCGACACGATCATGGCGACCAAGGTATTCATATCCACTAAGCTCCTTGCTGGTGACACCTGCATCAATTAGGTGACTTTGTGAAAGATACCTACCGATGGTTGATAGCTCATCCCCAAAGGCAAAGCTCTTTTGCGCTAGATCTGAAAGAGACTCTACATCGCAGCTATTATGTACCGCTATGATACCCTTAAACCGCTTCTCACCCTTCTTTGACTCCATTGCAACGATCTGAATATTAGCGTTGCGTTCTTTCACAGTGATGTAAGATGCGGGTCCAAAGCGGGCAAAATCCACTTCACCCGTTGCAAGATGCGATATACTGGCTTCATATTCCTTGGCAATTTTCATCTTAACATTGACGGGCTCGCCCAGAATTTCAGTCATTTCTTGGGAGAGGTATTTCAAAAACGGTTTGTATTTCCTTACCGTTGTGCTCGGTTTATCAGCGGCATAGGTGCCAAAAACCAAATTGATTTCCGCCATTGCTGGCACAGCCATGACAGTAGTCAATGCAGCCGCGACAAGGGTCTGAGCCCAACGTGACGGAACAGCGATCTGAAACCCAAAACAACAAATTTGCTTTAATAGAATGCTTCTCATGGTGTCCCCTCAAAGGTTTATCGACCCCAGAATTGGGTGTCGACAAGAAGTGAATACCTATTCTTTGCAGACCTGAACGAAGATTTAGTTAACTCCAGATGGGAGGCTTTTTTGGTCAACTGAAACATACAGCCCGCGTTAACCATGTGTTTCGTAAATTATATATTAACTAAAATTTACCTCTAATGGTTGAATTGCGCATAGGTAATTCAATCGGGGGAAGTTGTGATTAAGGTTTTGGTAGCTTCAGCAAAGACGTTTCAGTGTCTGCATCAGCAACGACTTGTCCTATTTTTGGGACTGTCCCTATTGGCCCCTAGCACAGCTCATGCCATCCCTTCGCCTGAGCTCCTAATTGGATCCGTTTCCTCGCTGTCACAAGTTTTCGCCGTTGCATTTGCAGCAATAACAGGAACCACTGCGTTGATTGCGAAACGGTTTGGCTTCACCCCCAAACTAGGTGGAAAGCAAACTCGATTTCCCGTCCGTTTCATAACAACATTAGTCTTGCTTGCTACAGCACTAGGCGCATTGAACATCTGGCAATACCGCACGCAACAATCCCAAGAGCTGGTCCGCTTGCAGGCAACCCTAGTTCGTCCCGCCCAATTTGACGGAACGCAGATCAAGGATGCTAACCTAAAGGAAACCAGTTTTGACAAACAGGCAAACAGCCCGCTCGCGCTGAGCACCCAAGACGCGCAGCGCCTGTTGGAGAATACAGATGGCGGCGAGGAAACGTTGTTTTTTGATGTACGCGAAACTGGTGAACATCGTATGGGGACACTGCCCGGAGCGCAGCACGTACGTTTTCCCGACTTTCTCCAATCTAATATACCCCTAGAAGGTAAAAAAGTTGTTCTTTTTTGCCATAACGGGAACCGCAGCAGTGAAACATGTGCTGAATTGGCTGCGCGCGGTATTGATTGTCGCTTCATAAGTGGTGGCATCGAAAAATGGTTGGTCGAAGGGCGCGGTTTTAGCGACAAGGACGTGCAATCCCTGTCTGATCTCAGGGCCATCCCCGAGTACCCGAACAAGGAAACCCTGCTCAGCACCAATGATTTTCAGGCCCTAAGGGCAAACACAGACCTGCAAATTGTCGATACACGGTATCCCGGTGATTTCGCGTCTGGCCACCTGCCCGGAGCGATCAACATTCCGCTTCGCGCGCTACCAACTGATGAGCTAAAAGCGCGTATTGCGCAGCTACAAAACAAGCCAACTATCGCCGCATGCTATGATCGGCGCAGTTGTTTCATGTCTCAAGTTCTCGGATTGGAGATGAGTGAAGCCGGTATAGATTTTCAGGGGCGTTACACGACCCCATGGGAACATTTCATCGCACCCACGCCAAAACCACACGTTCAACAATGGTTAGCTGATCAGCAAGTAACCTATTGGCAAATCGCAGTATCGAAACTGGCCTCAGCGTTGGTCTGGTTTGGCGAGCACGCACATTTTGTTCTTGGTCTCATAGCCCTTTCGCTCCTCTCACGTTTGATGGTTTTGCCCATCGCCCTGAAATCCGAGCGCGATCAGATCATCACCGCAAAGCATGCTGGCGAACTAAAGCAACTGAAAGAAGCCCTAAAGGACGACCCGACGCGTAAAGCCCGCGCAGTACAGCAGTTTTATGACGAAAAAGGTCTGACACCGATGCGCAATTTGGCAGCGCTTTTATTCTTACCCGTCATGATGTTGGGACTGAGTGCCACCTCAGAAGCTGCGGTTTCTATCGATACACCCTTTCTCTGGATGCCTAACCTTGGTCAGATGGATGGTACTTTCGTACTCCCAATCTTCTTCGCGATTTTGGCAGGAACCTACCTGCATTGGGCTGTCGCTAAAACCAAACGACAGGCCATGTTGTGGTGGATCATTGGCGCACCGCTGATGTTTGGGCTGGTCTTTCAGCTAAGTGCGGCGGGTAACGTGTATTTATGCACCAGCCTCATTCTTTTGCTGATCCAACGCGCTTATGTCACCGGTGCCTTCAAACAAGTCGCCCAGCGTGCGACACGCGGCGTGCGGCGCTGGAAGGTCCGAAACTTGAGCTACGGGATCTTTCCGTTGGATCACACCGAAGCCCTGCAAAATAGCGGTAATAAGTCCTACCGCTTGTCTGTCTTGAAAAATGCAGGCCTGCCGGTACCCGATGGCCTTGTTATCCAAACCGAGGCCATTGAGGCTTACAGCGACATGTCAAAAAACCAAAAGGCAAAATTCTCGAATATGGTTTGGAGTCTGGTGGATGAAAAACCTTGTGCAGTACGCAGCTCAGCTTCAAGCGAAGATGGGGCGGAACAAAGTTTTGCGGGTGTTTTTGAAAGCGTGTTGGAGGTGCAAAAGGCAGGTATGCGCAAAGCGCTTGATACGGTTGTCGACTCGTTTTCATCCGCTCGCGCAGAAAGTTACGACGCGGCGGGGGAAACCAAACATGATGGAAATATTTTGGTGCAGCAAATGGTGCGCTCCGAATATGCAGGAGTTCTCTTCACCCAAGACCCAACAGCGCCAGGTTTGATGATGCTGGAGCTGGTCAAAGGTTGCGGAGATGATCTGGTCTCTGGTCGCGTCACGCCCCAAAGCCTGCGGTTTGGCCGCTATACAAAGTCAGCGGTTGGCAATGACGTTGCCCCAATTGATCTAATCCCGTTGCTCGAACTTGGGCAAAAGATCGAAGCAACATTCGGATGCCCGCAAGACATCGAATGGGCCTATGCCGAAGGATCATTCCGGATCGTCCAAAGCCGCGACATCACAACTCTCGTAGGCGGCAGTCCCGCCGAACTGGCGCGCACACAAGAATGGAAACGTGTTTTTGATATCTACAAAGACAGTGCAGCAGATGATGTGATCCTAGAACAAGACGAAATGTCCGAGGTTTTACCTCGACCAACGCCCCTTTCGTTTACGCTAATGGGGCAGATCTGGTCACCGGGTGGCAGTGTGGATATCGCATGCCGTCAATTGGGCGTTAGCTATAACCTGCCCGAAGGCCGCCCCGGTCATCTGGTCAGCTTGTTCGGTCAAACGTTTGTGGATCATGATCTGAAAAAGAAGATGGCCTTGCATCTTAGCAATGCAAAAGCGCGCCAATTGCGCAAGCAGGCCCCATCCATGATCACCCATTTCCAAGAGCATGTCATACCTGCGTTGGAAGAAGACATGGCTGTTTGGCAGGCCATCAACTTTGCCGCATTACCTCGCAAACAAATCATCAGCAGCATTCAAAAACTCCAGAGTAAATTGGTTCACGAGATTTACGTCGAAGCCGAAAAAATCAACATCGTCGCTGGCTTCACGATGAATGAAGCCGAAGCCATTGCGAAGGGAGATGCCGATGCACGCAATCGCCTTATGCGCCCAATCTTGCGCCATGCACCCGTCAATATGATTGACGCCTGTGCTGGCCTAAAAGGCGACGCACAAAAGAGCACGCTTATGACCCTGATGGGGCACCGTGCGATTTTTGACTACGAGTTGAGCACTCCGCGTTACCGCGAAGCGCCCAGTTTGCTCTGGCCTTTGCTCAACAGTGCATCGCCTTTGTCACTAGATGCATCAAATGCGCTTGCTACCGCTCCAAAAGACGCAGTGGATTTGGCCATCGCATTTCAGGACCTGAAGGAACAAGCAAAACATGAAGCACTGAGAATTATTGCAGAAATTCGGCGTGCTATCTTGGCACTGGCCGAGGAAACCGATTTTTCTGATTTGATCTTTCATCTTCAGATTGAAGAGTTATTGACCCTTGGCAGCACAGATCTAGCTGCGCTTAAAGCTACAGCACAGATGCGGAAAGAAAAATCAGGATATCTTTCCAAGCAGGCACCCAGAGAAGTCACACTGACCCTGCGCGATTGCGAGATACTGTCGGCGCCTGTGCCCATCCAAGGTCAAACAGATAGCTCTGTACTGGGTGGTACCTGCGTGTCGGGTAGTAACGATGTGTCTGCACGTGTGTTCAAGGTGGAGGATGAATTCGACATGACCATTGATCCGTTTGTCGGGTTTGAAGATGGTGACATCATTGTGTGCCGCATGGTGAACCCCTCGTGGTTGCCTCATGTACAACGGTCCGGCGGCGTCCTCAGTGAAGTCGGCGGCTGGCTTAGCCACATGGCGATTGTTGCCCGTGAAAAAGACGTTTTGATGCATGTCGGATGTAGCGGAATGGACAACTTGCAAACCGGTATGCGAGTGCGCGCGGGAACTGATGGAACCATCGTGATTTTGGAAGATCAAAAAGCAGATGCTCGTAAGTCCGCATGATTTATAGAGCTGATCACATTCACTGTGTTCAACCGTAAAACCCGCGTTTGACAGGTGTCATCAACTGCCCAGCGCCCTTTTTGTTAAGGTATCTAAGTGCTTATCGAAACAGGACAGTGCATTCACATGATGCACTGTCCTGTTCAAACTTGTTAGCCAATACTTGCCAACCAAAGGTAAAGTGGCAAGCCAATCGTTATATTGAAGGGAAAAGTTACCCCCAGTGAAAGCGTGAGGTAAATTCCAGCTTCGGCCTTAGGCAAGGCAATCCGCATAGCCGCAGGGACTGCAATGTAGGAGGCAGAGGCAGATAACACCATTAACAGGAACAGGCTTCCGGTTTGCAGCCCAATCAACGTCCCTGCTCCCCACCCAAGCAATGCGCCTAGAACGGGCATCAACAGTCCAAAACCCAATAGACCGAAGGTTAGCAGGTGGCGATTTTTCAATAAGCTGCGTCCAGCTGAAATACCCATATCTAACATAAAAATACACAATATTCCTGTAAACGGTGTCACGACAAAGGGCGCGATCATCTCCATGCCTTTCCCCTTAGTGACGACCCCGATGAAAAACGCCCCAACCAGTAAAACCACCGATCCGTTTACAAGCAGTTCCCGGGTCGGGACCTTGCCTTGGGTTTTATCACTTGAGTATCGATGAGCGATCCATAGAGCCGACAGAATTGCCGGTACCTCCATGCTCGCGGCAACCGCAACCATATATCCATCAAACGATACGCCAGACAGTTCCAGCAAACTGGATGCAGCAACAAATGTCACAATCGAGATGGAGCCGTAGTGCCCCGCCACTGCCGCCGCATTCATGGAATCAAGGCCCGTCATCACACGCAGCAACGCAAAGGCAATAAAGGGGATCATAAAGGATAAAACCAAACCCGCAGCGATTGCGGCAAATAGATCAGCATGGAATCCATGTTGAGAAAGGCTGTGCCCGCCTTTGAACCCGATTGCTAACAGCAGATAGAGCGACAAAAACTTTGCAGCACCTTCGGGAATGGACAAATCACTCCTTACGGCGGCAGCTACCAACCCAAGGACAAAGAAGAGAATGGTGGGCACCATGAGGTTGCCAATGAGGGTATCAAAAATGGGCGGCATGTCAGAACTCCTGTAAATTCAGTGCCTGTTGCCAGCTTTCAAAAGATAGCGTAAATACTTTCTAACCCCACATTAGATAGCTTGAGGCTATGAATGCGCCCTACCCTTCGGCAACTTGAATACATTGTCACAGTACATCACCTCGGCGGATTTGGTCTCGCGGCTGAGTTCCTGAACGTGAGCCAACCCAGCCTGTCCAACCAGATCGCGGCTGTGGAGAGTGAGCTGGGCGTGAAACTGTTTAAGCGGGGACGAGGTGGAGCAAGCGCGACGGCAAAAGGCATCGAATTCGTCCACCGCGCGCGTAGGATTTTGACCGAAGTAGAAAACCTGCGCAGCGTCATGAGGTCTGCCTTGCCCTTCGGCGGACGCTTACGATTGGGCGTTTTACCCTCTATTGGCCCCTATCTGCTCCCGCAGGTGATGCAATCCCTGCACCACGACCAACCCGATTTGCGGGTCGTCGTACGTGAAGAGAATACGCTCAACTTGGACGAAGGCATTCGGAACGGGCGGTTTGATGCGATCATCTCAACGCCCGAAGACCATCCGAATACATGGCAACGTCCTTTGTTCACAGAACCGCTTTGGGTCGCAGTTTCCAATGATCATCCTATTGCCTCACTTTCAAAAATTAGCGCCGCTGATTTGACTGGCCAGCGGTTGCTAACACTAGACACAGGCCACCGACTGACGCGTATCGTTTATGGCCTCGCAGGTCTCAGTGGCGGGATCGTGTCGGACGATTACGAGGGCACCAGCCTCGATTCTATTGTCCTCATGGCTGCGACAGGTGCAGGAGTTGCAGTGCTTCCAGATCTGTTCGCCCGTCGACAGGCGATACATCGCGAAGAAGTGACCGTGAGGCCACTCATGATGGCGGATGCAAACCGTGGCATTAGCCTGTTGTTCTCTAGTGATCAGGCTCTTGATGAAAGCCATGATCGCTTGACCGCTACCATCAGAGACACCGCTCGCAAACTTGATTTGGCCCTATCTATAGTTTGAACGGGCTTGGTTCCATTACGGCTTCTGAACCTCGTGCGGTGATAACGAAAGAACTAGTATCATGCATCCTTTCATTGATGGATCGCGCGATCTGGTCGCTCTCCGATGCAGCCAAACTTCAACCTGTATAAAAATAAATTTGCATGACGATAACGACGAGAGAACCGGTCGTATTGGCTCCATTTAGTGCGTCTCACCTAATTTTGGTGAATATTTGTTGACAAATCCACCCACCCTTCAATATCATTTGTATGCTAACGATAATCAAAAGCGAGGAACAAGGTGCCCTATCACAATCCGACCGATCTAACCTTGGCCTTAGAAATCGCAGCGCAGGGTGGTGGTCAAATCGTTGCCGGAGCGACAGACGTTTATCCGACTGCAAAGCAAGGTGAGATCCCCCCATATTTCCTTGATGTGACTCGCATTTCTGGCATTTCCGGCATCACTCAAGGCGATAAATCTTACCGAATTGGCGCGGCCACGACTTGGACACAGATTGCAAAAACTGATCTACCGCCCGCCTTTGACGCGTTAAAACAAGCCGCCTTAGAGGTTGGCAGCATCCAAATTCAAAACGCCGGAACAATCGCAGGAAACATCTGCAACGCCTCGCCCGCAGCAGACGGCATGCCACCGCTTCTGGCGCTGGGAGCGCTGGTAGAGCTTGCAAGCTCAGCCCGTGGAACCCGTGTTCTACCGCTCGAAGAGTTTGTGCTGGGCGTGCGTAAGACCGCCCTTGCTGATGATGAGTTGGTAACTGCGATCATCATACCAGCGCCCCTTGCTGGAGCAAAGTCAGCGTTCGAGAAACTAGGAAGCCGCCGCTACCTTGTTATTTCTATTTCGATGGTGGCGGCCGTGATTGATTGTGATGCGAATGGTAAAATATCCGACGCGCGGATCGCAGTGGGGTCTTGTTCTCCTGTTGCTCTTCGGCTTTCAAACCTTGAACGGGATCTGATTGGCAAACGCCTTGAAGACATTGAAATCAACGAGAGCCATCTCTCTTCCCTTTCACCAATCACAGACGTGCGCGGCAGTGGTTCCTATCGGCTTGATGTCGTGGCCGAGCAATGCATGCGTGCAATCCAGAGGGCTTTGACATGAACGCCACTGCTGACGTCCCATCGACACTGTTCGACCTGGACGGAAAAAAGGTACAAGTTTTCCCTGCCCCTGGAATGCGGTTATCCCAAGTATTGCGTGAAGAATTAGGTGTCCGAGATGTTAAAATCGGCTGCAATGCAGGTGACTGCGGTGCATGTACTGTGCTTGTTGATGGCGTCCCAGTTTGCGCGTGCCTAACGCCAGCCCAGCAGGTCGCAGATCGCCGCGTGGAGACCCTAGGCGGCTTATATCAACACGATAAAACAACGCGGGCATTGGCAGAGCGCTTCCAGGATATGGGCGCTGCACAATGTGGCATATGTACTCCGGGCATGATGGTCTCAGCTGTTGCATTGCTGCGCGAAAACCCCACGCCGAATGAAGCCGAAGTACAAGACGCCCTTGGCGGAGTACTTTGCCGATGCACAGGATACCGCAAGATCATTGACGCAGTTGTTGGCGCGCGCGCTGTCGCGCTAGGTGCACGCGGTGATGTCGGTGATCCCATTCGCCATATAGACGCTATTGCCAAAGTGTCCGGCAAACAGGCGTTTGGCGATGACATTGCCCCCATTGGCACTCTTGAAATATTTATTATCCGCTCGCCCTACCCTCGCGCAGATTTCCGGTTTGGCGACATTGCAGCATTCATTGCCAAAACAGATGGCATTGACGCCGTCTTGACCGCTGCGGATATCCCCGGCCGAAATCTATTCGGCGTCATTCCCCAGTTTGTCGATCAGCCCGTATTTGCTGAAACCCAGACCCGTTTCAGAGGCGAAGCTGTAGCTGCCGTGGTGGGATCACCTCAGACGATCCAAAACTTCGCACCTGCTACTTTCCCAGTGGAATGGTCAGAACTGAAATCTGTAACTGACGTTACATCCGCCCAGGCTGATGATGCTGCGCTGCTTCATGAAGACCGTACCAACAATGCGATGTGCGGTGGCTTTGTGGCCTGTGGCGATCCAGATGCCGCATTTGCGAATGCTGAGGTCACTGTTGAGGGGCATTTCCAAAGTGGATTTGTCGAGCATGCCTATATCGAGCCAGAGGCTGGATTTGCCAAAATGGTTGGTGGCAGAGTCGAGGTTCATGCCTGCACACAGGCACCTGTCATGGATTTGGATGCGCTCGAAGATATCCTAGCCATGGACCGCGCAAATATACGTATTGTCCCAACAGCCGTTGGTGGTGGGTTCGGTTCCAAGCTCGACATCTCAGTCCAACCTTACCTAGCGCTTGCTGCATTGAAAACCGGCAAACCAGTCCGCCTAAATTATACCCGTACTGAATCTATGCAAAGCTCAACCAAACGCCACCCCTCCGACATCCAGTTAAAGATCGGCGCGACCAAAGACGGTAAGATCAGCGGCTTCAATTTCTATGGTGAGTTCGACACAGGTGCCTATGCAAGCTGGGGCCCAACTGTGGCCAACCGCGTACCGGTTCATGCTTCTGGCCCTTACAGCATCCCAGATTACCGCGCTGAATCAAAGGGCATTCACACCAACAATCCGCCCGCAGGAGCGTTTCGAGGTTTTGGTGTACCCCAGTCCGCGATTGCACAGGAATGCCTATTTGATGTTCTGGCCGAAAAGCTGGCCATCGACCCGCTGGATTTCCGCATCAAAAACGCTCTGACAAACAATATGCCAACCGTGTGCGGGCAGGTCTTTTCGCAAGGTGTTGGTATCAGTGAGTGCCTTGAGGCTCTTCGCCCCGCGTGGATCTCTGAGCGAAAAGCTGCAGATGATTTCAACACCAGTAATAGAACCATCAAACGCGGTGTCGGCCTTGCTGCTGGTTGGTACGGCTGCGGGAATACTTCACTGCCCAATCCGTCAACAATCAAGTCAGGGATTATGGCAGACGGTACAATCATCTTGCACCAAGGCGCTATGGACATTGGGCAAGGTGCAAACACTGTCATCACACAGATTTTCGCCACAGCACTGGGTGTTCCGGTGCATTTAATCCGGCTGATCGGTGCTGACACAGACGTAACACCTGATGCAGGCAAAACATCCGCATCCCGTCAAACCTATGTATCGGGAAATGCGGCACGCCTATCAGGCGAGGCTTTGCGCGCTGTCATTTTGGAGAAAATGAATGTCGCGAGTGATGTTGCTCTTGAGTTTAGGGACGGCATGATCCGCGCCACGAACGGTAGCGACACACATGAATTATCGCTCGCAAATCTTGCCCTTGATGGCGACGGGTTCATCTTCCGCGCCGAAGAAACCTATGATCCACCAACCAAACCGTTGGATGAGAATGGCCAAGGCGTACCCTACGCTCAGTTTGGATATGCTGCGCATCTCGTTGTTGTAGATGTAGATACAGCCCTTGGCACAGTCAAACCCATCAAATTTGTAGCTGCCCATGATGTTGGAAAAGCGATCAACCCCATGTTGGTTGAAGGGCAGGTTCATGGCGGGATTGCACAAGGACTGGGAATGGCGTTGATGGAAGAGTATATTCCAGGTCGTACAGAAAACCTGCACGACTACCTCATCCCAACAATTGGGGATGTACCCCCGATAGAAACCATCATCATCGAAGATGCCGACGCACATGGACCATATGGGGCCAAAGGACTGGGAGAACACGTGTTGATCCCAACCGCTCCGTCCATCCTGAACGCAATCTATCATGCCGTTGGCGTTCGTATTTCCAAAGTTCCGGCCACTCCAGCACGGGTCCGCGCAGCAATAAAAGCAAAATCCTCATGACCGATCAGATCAAACCAGAAAAAATTCGCTGCGATGCCTGCCCCGTGATGTGCTTTATCGCAGACGGTAAATCAGGCGCATGCGATCGCTATGCAAACCACGCAGGCGATCTGATACGTCTTGATCCGCTAACTATCATCCAAAGCACTGATCAAAAACTGGTGCCCTTTATGAAGGACAGTGATCCTGAAGACTGGGATGGCAACATTGTCAAAGGCGACCGCCCGTTTGTTACGGCCGTTGGCGCAGGGACCACCTACCCTGATTACAAGCCCGCCCCTTTTATCGTCAGCCAAAGCATTGAAGGCGTAGACATGGTTACAGTCGTGACCGAAGGGATCTTCTCCTACTGCGGCGTCAAAGTGAAGATCGATACGGATCGCCATATCGGGCATGAATGCGATATCGTCTATGTGGACGAACAGCCCATCGGCCATGTGATGACATCTGAGTACGGGTCCAAAATGTTATCGCTGGGCGGTGTTGAGCATCTGACTGGTGGAACCAAGAAAGAGGGTCGCGTTACCTGTGATGCATTGTTGCGCCTGTGTAACCGCGAGGCCGTGGATGTGTTGATAGGCCAAGATGATAACGCGACCCAAGTCACGATCCAAGCTGGCAAGCCACCGATCGTGAACGGCGTCGAAGAGAAACTGATGCGCGTCGGGTGTGGATCCGCCACCATCGGGATGTTTGCCAAACAATGGCTTGGGCATGTGGACGACGTGGTTGTCGTTGATGATCACATAACAGGGGTTCTATCCGAACACCAAGCCGGTAAGGAATTAGACGTCCCTGCCACAGGTTTGAAAATTATTGGACGCCGCTCCACCCCTGGTCGCTATTTTCAGGTTGCTGAACCCGGTACTGGTTGGGGTGGCACGGACATTGATGACCCTTTGAAAATCCTTGGGCCGTTCAACCCAAAGATCGCGCAAAAAGGAATGCGTTTGCTGATGGTCTCAACAACCGGCGAGCAATCAGCGTATTTTGAGCTAGACGAGGCACTCGTGCCACAACCAGCTGAAATGCCGATTGTTGTACGCGCATCAGCTGATTTGATTGCTGAAAACTGTGAACCCTCCGTTTGCTCCGTTCTGTTTATGGGCGGCGCTGGGGGCAGCCTGCGCGCAGGTGTCACCGAAAACCCCGTAAGACTAACGCGCTCTGTCAAGGATTCACTCACCCATGTTTCATGCGGCGGCGCGGACGTATTCGTCTGGCCCGGGGGCGGCATCACCGTGATGGTTGATGTTTTGGACATGCCCACAGGATCATTTGGCTACGTGCCAACCCCTGCCCTTGTAGCGCCCATAGAATTTACGCTGCGGGTTAGTGATTATGATACTCTTGGCGGGCACATGGAAGAAATCAAACCCGTTGCAGAAATGAAGGCCGATGAAATGCGCCGCGTAGAACCTAATTTGAGCGGACATGACCCTATGTCACGTGCAAATTACCGCTGGTCCAAAGGTGGCAAACCATAATGGAGGCTAACGCTGTCATTTTGCCCTGCGGCCAGCGTCTGCATCTACAGCATGGGCCAATCGATCTGATTATCGGCGCGCAAGGCGATCGACAGGCAGCGTTTAGCGCTGCAACCCAACGCTTTTCCACGATCTTGGAAGAGTTGGTCAGCGAATTGCCAGAATTACGTTTGCCACTCACCCGCGACACTCCAACCCCTATGGGGGATACTGCCCAGCGCATGGACCGCGCGGTACGCCCCGCAATAACAAATACATACGTCACCCGCATGGCCGCGGTCGCGGGCAGCGTCGCTGACACCGTGCTTGATGCAATGAAGGTCGCGACCCTATCGCGCGCCTATGTAAATAACGGTGGCGACATTGCGCTGCATCTGACCAAAGGGCAGACATTTACCCTTGCAATAGCTGGGCACAATGGCCGCGATTTTGGGCGCATAACCATTCATTACGACGACCCGATCCGTGGTATTGCAACCAGCGGCCGCCATGGCCGCAGCTTTAGCATGGGGATTGCTGATAGCGTGACAGTCCTTGCTGAAAATGCTGCACGCGCGGATGTCGCAGCAACCCTGATCGCAAATTCTGTGGACCTACCCGAACACCCTGCCATCACCCGCAAGCCCGCAATGATACTGGATGATACAAGCGATCTGGGGGACTTGCCTGTTGTTGTCGCCTGTGGTCCGTTGGCTGAGTATGACATCACAAATGCGCTGGCGCGTGGCCGCGCAAAAACAGACGCATTTATAAACCAAAACCTAATTTCAGGTGCTGCCCTATTTCTTCAGGGACATTCTGAAACCACCTGCCCTGCGCAGCTTTCTATTGCCCAAAGGACACCCCACCATGCCTGACGTAATCTTGCGAAAAACGATTTACACGATTGAAGAAGTTTTCCACGAAGGTGGCCCGCAGCCCGAGAAATCGCTCCGCCGTGCGGCGGCCTTGGCCATAATCGAAAATCCCTTCGCGGGCCGCTACGAGCCTGAGATCCAAGGATTTATGGAAGATCTAAAACCTCTTGGTTTGAGCATGGCACAGCGGTTGATCGAAATGCTTGGCGGCGCGGACCAAATCGAAGGATATGGTAAAGGTGCCATGATCGGCGAAGGCGGTGAGCTGGAACACGGTGCATTGTGGCATGCGCCCGGCGGCTATGCGATGCGACAAATGCTGGCGGATTCAAACGCCATTGTACCTTCCACAAAAAAGGTCGCAGGCGTAGGTGGTCGTTTGGACGTTCCCATTACCCACATCAATGCATCTTACGTGCGCAGCCATTTTGACTCCATGGAAGTAGGCAGCAACGATACACCCCGCGCAAATGAAATGGTCCTAGCCTTAGTGATGAGCACAGGCGCGCGTATTCATGACCGTGCTGGCGGCCTTGCCGCTGCGGATATCATTGGAAAGGATGGCCTAAGATGAGTGCAAAGATCAGAAAAATCGCCGTAACTGTCGAAGAAACCCATCGCGAAATCGGCCGTGATATTTCGCCTGCTACTCGCAAAGCAGTGGCCGTTGCTGTTATCGAAAACCCGTTCGCTGGGATCTACCAAGAGGACCTCACCGAGCTCATGGAGATTGGTGCAGAACTGGGTGCGCTCTTGGGGGATAAATGCGTGCAAGCCTTAGGCATCACACCGGATCAGGCCCAAAGCTATGGTAAATCCGCAATGGTTGGCGAAAACGGAGAGCTAGAGCACGCGGCCGCAATCCTTCACCCGAAGCTAGGTGCGCCGCTGCGTGCGGCCGTCGAAAAGGGGGCAGCTTTGGTTGCATCCTCCAAAAAGATGGGCAGCCCTGGTCAGGTCCTTGATGTTCCTCTGGGACACAAAGACGCTGCTTATGTGCGTAGCCATTTTGACGGGATTGAAGTCCGCCTGAACGACGCCCCGCGTGCCAAGGAAATCATGGTTGCTGTTGCCGTTACGGATAGCGGGCGCCCCCTTCCCCGCGTTGGCGGATTAACGCATGAAGATGCACAGGGACAAGACGGCCTGCGCTAGGCCGTCTTCGATCCAACAGCGGTTCTGGTTGTGCTCGCGTATTGTGCGATATATTAATATGCAATGTCAGCAGACCCTACCATCATTGAAGAAATCGAATACCGACTTGAAGATCAAGTCGGTTTCATTTTGCGTGTCGTAAGCCAAAGGCACGCAACGATTTTTCAAAAGCATACGAATGAAAAGCTAACGCCAACCCAATTCAGCACACTCATTCGTTTGGATGAAGTTGGCACAGTTTCCCAGAATCATTTGGGCCGCCTTGCGGCAATGGATGTTGCTACGATCAAAGGCGTTGTTGACCGCTTGAAGGCCAAGGGCTTTGTCCAGTCTGAAGCTGACCCGCAGGACAAGCGCCGCTCTTCGATTTCGCTCTCAAAACGCGGTGCCGAACTCATCACTGATCTCAAAACTGCTGGGTTGCTGATCACCAAAGAGACACTGGCCCCCTTGACGCCAAGGGAACAAAAGACCCTTTTGAATTTACTTAGTAAAATTTCATAACATTTTGGGGCGTGGTGGCGATGCCCTGTTCAACTCCAGCTGGGACCTCGAGAACGTTATTGGCGTTCGCAAACCCGGCACACCTTCAGGCGAAATCTGCATTCCACGATGTTGTATTTGCGGATCGGCCAATGCCTCTTTGACAGAATTGATCGGTCCTGCCGGAACTACTGCAGCTTCCAAAGCCTCAAGAAGTTCTAGCTTGGTCCGCTGTAGAAATTTCACTGACAATTCAGCGGTCAGGGCCTCGCGGTGTTCAACACGCGCAGGGTTGGTCGCATACGCCGGATCATCAGCAATTGCCCCCGCATTCAGCGTTGCACAAAGGGCCTGAAATTGGCGATCGTTCCCGCACGCAACAATGATGTGCCCATCAGCGACGGCAAACGTTTGATACGGTACGATGTTGGGATGCGCGTTACCCAATCGAGTCGGTGTGGTCCCTGATGCTAAATAATTCATAGCTTGGTTTGCCAAAACGCCCGTCATGCAATCAAACAGGGATATATCGACTTGCTGCCCAAGCCCGGTTTTCATACGGTCAGCAAGCGCAGCCTGGATACCGACAACGCCATAAAGACCAGCAAAAATATCTGCAAAAGCCACCCCAATCTTCTGAGGCTCCCCTTCTGGAGTGCCTGTCAAATCCATGATGCCCGACATGCCTTGGATCAAAAAATCGTACCCTGCTCGCGCAGCATAAGGGCCAGTTTGACCAAAACCTGTGACCGAGCAATAAATCAAGCGCGGGTTTAGCTTTTGCAGCTCTTCATAATCCAGACCAAATTTCCGCAGCCCGCCAACTTTGAAGTTCTCAATCAACACGTCAGCCTCGGCGATAAGTTTGATCAACTCCTCCAACTGCTCTGCGTCATTAAAATCTATCGCACGACAATTTTTCCCGCGATTGGCACAATGAAAATACGCCGCTGAACGGTCGTCTTCATGATCAACAAAGGGCGGGCCCCACTTGCGCGTATCATCCCCTTCGGGACTTTCAATTTTAGTCACATCCGCTCCAAGGTCAGACAATGTCTGACCAATCCACGGTCCAGCCAAAATACGCGCAAGTTCAATAACCTTCAGGCCCGCAAGCGGTGCACTCACAAGATATGCTCGGGAAGGCGGGCGGCAGGTGGTGTGTTGCGGGATCGGCCTGTACGGACTTCGCCGTCGATGATGGTCATACCTACACCGGGGAGGTTTCCTAACTCTACTGACTCTAACATGTTTTTGCCCGGAGCATGCTGCGCCTGATCCATCAAAACAAAATCTGCGCATTTCCCTACTTCAATCAGACCCGTGTCCAGCTCACGCTGGCGCGCCGTATTTCCGTTGGCAAAACAAAATGCCCGCTCGGCAGAGACATTCCCAAAGGACGACAACATCGCAACCATGCGCAAGATACCTAATGGCTGAACACCTGAGCCAGCTGGACCGTCTGTTCCCAAAATAACTTGATCCAGCTTTTCCAATTCGCGGGCGGTGTTGAGCGCAAGAATGGCGGATCGCTCATTGCCATTGTGAACAATTTCGAACGCCGAGGAGCAGCTTTCACACAGACAGATAATCTGGTCATCAGGCAAGGCCGTGTGCCCCCCGTTGATGTGCCCGATCACATCAGTCCCTGTTTCAATAACCATATCCGCATCAATCAGACCCGACCCCGGAATTGACGGACCTCCGGTGTGGATTGTACTTTGCATGCCATACTTACGGGCCCACGATACCATCTGTTGGGCGGTTTTGCCGTCTTTAACGGTGCCAAGACCAACCTCACCCAGCAGTTTGACCCCTGCATCCGCAAGGTCTTTAAAATCTTCTTCAACCATCCCCTGTTCAATGACGGGCGCGCCCGCGTGAACTTTCACACCTGACGGGCGGAAATTTTCGTACCAACGCTGTGAGGCAATCGCCATCGCCTTGAGCCCGACAATATCTTTGGGACGCCCAGGCATGTGAACTTCACCAGCAGAAATGAGCGTCGTGACCCCGCCGTGCAATGTGCTATCAATCCAACCCAATTGTTGTTGGCGTGGCGTGTAATCCCCCACGACTGGGTGAATGTGACTGTCGATCAGACCCGGTGCGACCGTCACACCATGTGCATCAACGATCGTTGTCGCGCCTTCACAATCAATGTCTTTCTCATAGCCCCACTCGGTGATCTTTCCATCCAGCGCGACAATGCAATCCCCATCAAAAATTGGTTCTTCCAGTTTCCCTGAAAGAATTTGTCCGATGTTCTTTATGACCAGTTTTGCCATTTCATGCCCTCTAAATGGTTGCAGCTTTTGTTAGTATACGAATATTTTAAGTGCCTCAGTCAAGTGGAAACGCGTAAACCACCCGCCACAAAACTCAAGTATTGACAGAATGGGTTAAACACGATTATTCATTCGTATACAAATGAAAATGGCGAAAAATGACTTACGTAGTGACCGACGCATGTATCAACTGCAAATACCAAGACTGCATTGAAGTCTGCCCCGTGGATTGTTTCTACGAGGGCGAAAACATGATCGTCATCAACACGGATGAATGTATTGATTGCGGCGTCTGCGAACCTGAATGCCCAGTAGATGCAATCATTCCTGACTCCGATCTCGCAGCCGGACCGTGGGTCGCTATCAACCAAAAATACGCTGAGATGTGGCCAAACATTGCTGAAAAAGGGACGCCTCCTGCAGATGCAGACGACTGGGCGGAAACCAAGGGCAAACTTGATCTTCTCTCGGAAACCCCTGCAAGCGCCTAAAGAGGAACACTAAATGACAATCGAAATTATCCAACCTGATACAGGTTTTCCAATCCCTGCAGGTGTCTTTGCCCAGACTGTTACCTCGGTCCAGCACTACACCGACCGTTTGTTCAAATTCCGTATTACACGACCAGAGAGCTTTCGCTTTCGATCAGGTGAGTTTGTTATGATCGGCCTGCCTAACGCTGAGAAACCCGTTTTTCGCGCCTATTCTATCGCTTCACCCAGCTGGGATGAGGAAATCGAATTCTATTCGATCAAGGTCGAAGATGGTCCGCTGACAGAACATCTGCAAAAGATAAAAGTCGGCGACACCGTTTTGATGCGTAAGAAATCAACAGGCACGTTGGTCAATGATGCGCTGCTCCCTGGCAAACGCCTTTGGATGTTTTCAACGGGAACCGGAATTGCCCCCTTTGCCAGCCTGATCCGCGATCCAGAAACCTACGAGAAATTTGAGGAAGTCATTCTCACCCATACCTGTCGTGATGTGGGCGAATTAACCTATGGCAAAGAATTAGTCGCCGCAGTCAAAGACGACCCTTTGTGCGGTGAGTTTGCGCAAGGTTTACGGCTTTATAGCACGACCACACGTGAGGATTACCCGTTTCAAGGGCGCATCACCGACCTAATGGCGTCGGGCAAGGTGTTTGATGATCTTGGCTTACCTCCCATCACACCTGAGATTGATCGTGGGATGATTTGTGGCTCAATGGCTATGCTACGTGACACAAAAGCTTCCCTTGAAGGGTTTGGCCTTGTTGAGGGGGCAAACAACCGGCCGGATACATTTGTTGTTGAACGCGCTTTTGTAGATTAACCAAACGAACCTACCAGACAATACAAGCCGACAAGATCGTTCTGATCTGTCGGCTTGTATTTAGTTCTTCAGATTTCGTCTAAGTGCGGCGCGCCTAGTTTGCTGTCACGCCGCATCTAGACCTATTACACACCCAGATATTGGGTCAGCTTGGCAGGATCTTCACGCAGTGCTTTGGCTGTTGTCGTCTCGATGTCTTTGCCGCCTTCAATGAAGGTCACGCGATCTGCAATCGACAGAACAGCATCAACCCGCTGCTCAACAAGAATGATGGCAAACCCTTCGGCTTTCATTTTCATGATCACCTGCCGGATCTGCTCGATCATGGAGGGCTGTAGCCCCTCAGTTGGCTCATCCAGCAGCAGAACCTTCGGCCGCAGACACAGCGCCCGCGCCGTGGCCAGCATCTGTTGTTCGCCGCCTGATAAGGTATGCGCTTGTTGGTCAAGCCGCTCACGCAGTCTTGGGAACAGGTCCAGCACCCATTCACGTGTGTCGGCACCTTGGCGACGTGTCATCAAACCCATCTCGATATTCTCGGACACGGTCAGCTCAGCAAATAGGCGTCTTCCTTGCGGAATGTACCCGATACCACGTTTCGGAACCAAATGGGTAGGCAGATCACTTAGGGTTTCTCCGTCCAAGGAAACACTGCCCTCTGAGACAGGCAAGAGACCCATTATGGATTTCATGATCGTGGATTTGCCCGCGCCGTTCCGGCCCAATAGGCACAGAATTTCACCCGGTTGAACACTAAGCGATACACCGTATAGAACCTTAACCGGCCCGTACGCCGCGTGGATGTTTTTCACTTCAAGCATTTACATCGGTCCCAAGGTAAGCGGCCTGCACCGCGGCGTTTTCATGGATATCTTTGGGCGAGCCTTCCGCAAGAACCATTCCCTGATCCAGCACGGTTATGAAGTCCGCAGTCCCCATAACAACTTTCATATTGTGTTCGATCAGCAGGATTGTCGTCTCTCCCGCAAGGGAGCGAATGAGTGTGATGAAGTCATCAACCTCGGTTTCCGCCAGACCCTGCGTCGGTTCATCCAGAATGAAGATCTTTGGATCCTGTGCTAGACCCATCGCAATTTCCAGGATGCGCTGATGACCATAACTTAGATCGCCCGAAATTTGATCCGCACGTTCTGAAATACCGACGCGGTCAAGAACTGAGCGTACCTTTTCATCCAAAATCTGTGGTGTCCCCGCGAGGGTCCGGCCGGCGGCAAGGGCGACATTTTCATAAACACTAAGACCGCGAAAGATCGATGTGATCTGAAAGGTATATGCCAAACCAAGCTGGATGCGCTTGTGCGCTGGCAGCTTGCTAATGTCGCGACCTTCAAAAAACACCTGACCGCGTGTGGCTTCAGTCCGTCCGCTGACCATCCCGACAAATGTTGATTTACCGGCCCCGTTGGGACCAATCAGAGCTGTCACCTTGCCACGGGCAAGCTTGAAATCTACATCGGTATTTGCATTCAAACCGCCGTAGATTTTTGTCAGCCCCTTGGTTTCAAGTATATTCACGGCAACCATGGCATCACTTTCGTACGTAAAATTCCAGCGAGTCCTTTAGGAGCAAAGACCGTCAGCAGGATAAGAACAACACCAGCAATCAGCATATAGGCGTTTGTATAAGCGCTGGAAGCGTCGATCAGGTAGAACATGAAGAACACGCCAATGAGCGGCCCAATCGTAGTCCCTGCCCCACCCAGAAGGACCCAAAGCAGCGGCAAGATCGAATATTGGACAGTAGCAAACGTGGCACCAACATAGCCAAACAGCAGCGCATAAGACGCACCTGCGATGCCCGATACAGTGGCAGACACAATTAGCGCCAACAGTTTATATCGCCCTGCATCATATCCCAGCATCCGCGCCCGTTCTTCGTTTTCACGAATAGCGACAAGCCGCTTTCCAAAGGGCGTTTGCACCAGCTTGGCCAAGCCAAGGAAGCAAACCGCAAACAGTATGAAGGCCGTGAAATAGCGCCCCGTCTCTGAGGTGACATCCATTCCAAACACAAGCCGCTCAGCTTGTTGTAAAACAAAACCTTCATCGCCACGCGTGAACTCTCCGAAATAGAGCACCACAAGATATGCTGTTTGGGCGAACATCAGAGTGACGATCATAAAGGCGACGCCGACAGTCCGCAGCGCAAGAAACCCGACAACAACACCAAGCAGTGCAGACGATCCAATCGCGGCAACGAAGGCCAGTGGCACAGGTGCGCCTAGAAATTTTATCGCAAGGCCAAAGCCGTACATCCCTGCCCCAAAGAACATCGCGTGACCAAGGCTAAGCAGCCCAGTGTAGCCAAACAGCAGATTGAAACCCATCGCATAGATAGCCAAGACCATGATCCGTGAAAACGCACCAACGTGATAGACAGGCAAGATAAAGAACAAGGCGGCAAGCACCACAAGAATGCCGAAATGAAGCAGGTTTGGTTTACCAAGAGAAATCATGAAGGTGCCTTCCCCATCAAACCTTGTGGACGGAAGACCAGCACCATCGCCACAACAAATGTCGCGATTATTTTAGCGAGCGTTGGTGTAAAGAAGACCGAGATAATCCCGTCACTCATTCCAATAAGAAGCGCAGCAATCACCGTGCCGGGCAAGCTCCCGAGGCCACCGATAATTACAACGATGAAGGCCAAGAGAAGAGGATCAGCGCCCATCAGATAGTGGGCCTGTTGTATCGGTACGACAAGGACAGCACCAAGGGCTGCCAATGCGGCCCCAAGCCCGAAGACACATGAATAGACCAAACCAACAGGGACACCAAAGGCTTGCGCCATTTCACTATCTTGTTGGGTGGCACGCATGATCAGCCCGATCTTTGTGCGTGTTAGGAAAACCCAAAGCGCAACCAACACAACCAAAGCAGCAGCAATGACAAAAAGCTTGTAACTGGTCGTGCTCAACCCCCATGGCCATATCATGGCAAACCCGTTTTCCCCGTACTCAAACCATGGCAGCGACAAACGTTGGTTAAAGGGAGCCTCAACTGGACGGGCCTCAGGCCCAAATGTCATCAGCGTCGTTTGCTGAATGACAAAAAGCATCCCGATAGTACCAACAATGGTTCTGTCAGGGTCATAATTGATCCTTTTCAAAATCAACCAGTCAGCAGACGCGGCTAGCGCGCCCACCAACAGGGGTGCAGCAACAAGCGCCACACCAAAACCAAGTGCTGGATGGCCGCCGATCAATGTGGTGATGAACCACGCAAGAACCGCGCCCAACATGAAGAATTCTCCATGAGCTACATTCACGACGCGCATCACACCAAAAACAATACTCAGGCCCATAGCCGTAAGCACAAGTATTGCTGCGATGACCGCCCCCTCAAGGGAGGCGAGCATCAGATGAGGTCCAAATTCCATTTGGTATTCCTACTCTTTCGACGACCTGATTAGATTTAGAAGGACTGTGTCGTGTAATCGACTTCATCTTCATACAATCCGTCTTCGATTGAGGCGGTGTGTTGAACTGACAGTTTTCCATCAACCACTTTAGAGATGTATTGCGGCCCAAAGGTTTGGTGGGTTTTGCCATTGAAGCGTTTCGCGCCCTGTGGGTGGTCCTCTGAATGTGGCATATCCGTCATTGCCTCAACGGCTTCGATCAGCTTGCTGCGGTCTTTAGGACCTTGGTAATCAGCAGTTTCCATGCCAGCCTTGATGATGTTCAGGGTCTCCCAGCAGCCAAACATGTGCGCATAGGTCGACACATCCGCAGGATCATCAAGGGACGCACCACGGTCATCAACACCAACCGCCGCGCGATAGGTTTTCTCAAACTCTGACTGGTCATCTTGAGCATGACGCGGCATGCCTTCCCAGAAATACGTGCCTTCAAGGAATTCCAGGCCAGTGCTGTTGATGTCCACAGCTTCAAGGCTGTCGATAAATCCAAAAATCTCGGGACGGTTTGGCCCGAAAAATTCACCCAGTTCTTTGACAAACGTCAGAACTGCCGGGCCAACCATGACGTGATAGATAACTTCGGTTTCGCGCGGTATGTTGGGGAAATAGCGTGTGAACGTGGTTTCCGTCGGCGGAATTGCGATGCTTGCGACAACCTCACCGCCCTGCGCTTCGATAGCCTTGGTAAAGAAATCGCGGTGATCATGGCCAAAGGCGAAATCAGGAAAGATCATCGTGACCTTCTTACCCAAATTGCCTGCAACGAATGGGGCCATCGCCTGCACTTGGCTTTTTACATCTGTAATGCCAGGCTGAAGCGTATAGCGGTTCAACATGCCGCTTGCGACGTGGTGCCCCTCAGAGACAACAAAATATGGCATCTTAAGTTCGGCGGCACGGGGCGCAGAGCCGATAACGACGTGGCTGAACAAGGTGCCAAATGCGATATCGCACTCATGCTGGTTTGCAAATTTTTCCAGCACTTCCGCGCCGCGGCTTGGGTCTGTGCCGTCGTCTTCGGTTACAATCTCAACCGGGCGTCCATTGATGCCGCCATTGTCATTGATGCGCTTTACGGCAGCAGTTGTCGTGGCGTCGTACCACCGACCATACGCTGCACCGATGCCCGTAGCGTGTTTCTGAAAGCCGATTTTGATTGGGGCCGAGCTTTGGGCTTGAGCAAAGCCAAGGGTTCCTGGAAGGACACCCGCAGTTGCCATCGCGCCGACACCAGCACCCAAACCAAGCAGTGTGGAACGGCGGTTAATCTTTGATGATTTCTTAATTCCGTAGGTCATTTTCGCACTCCATGTTGTCAACGCGGTCATTATTTTTGCCGCTGTCATGGAATATTATTGTGTGTACACAAACGAAATGTCCACTGTTTTTTCAGATTAAATGCCCCGCGGACTGGCTAAAAGCCACAAACCGAACATTGTATAGGCAATCATCAATACAGTCAGGCCAATCTGGATCAGAACTACATCTTTGTTATTGCCGTACAATTTACTCGCTATGTTATGCCCCATCAGAACCGACACAACATGTGACACAACGACGACGCCTGCCTGTGTTAGCCATATCGTCTTTACGGTTTCAGGGACACCTAGGAATCCAGTTGTCGCCTTTATGGCCCCCAAACCAAACAGATTCCACCCCAGAGCCATTGGATCGGACGCTGTAGACAACGTGAATTTGATCTGAACCATAAACGAAACCAGATAATGCGCAAAATGGTAGCCAAGGGCGATGGGGAGCAACGTTACAGCGAACATATTAAACGCATGTTGATAGGGGATCCGGTCTGACGATCCTCTATTCTCAATCGCCTTCAACCCGACCCAGATCGATGCACCGTAAAGGATAAAAAGAAGTATGATTGCAGCAAACAGCCCTAACGTGGACGACCAAATCACCGCAGATCGTCCCGGAAACTCCAGTGGGTTAATGCCCAGTTGAGCAAGCCACCAGAACGTTTCATTCACTCCGTCAAAGCTGCCTCCGGTCAAAAGAACCAAGCAAAAAACCGCCTCGCTGACATCTAAGGGCGCATGTTTCAGGGCATACCACCCCGGCAGCCCAACACGGAAAGGGCCATCACGATGAAAGGGCCGCAGTGACCCAATCAAACGGAACATGATGGAAAAACACTCGACTTTCTGCAACCAAGGATCTCTGCCGCACAACTCAATCCCGACAAGGGTGAAAATCCAATAGCCGAACACAACAGCTGCAAGCCTTTGGGGATCACTTGGCGCGATATCTGCAAGTAGAAATACTTGAAAACAAACAAGAATAACTACTGCGGGCCAAGCACTCAATTTTTCGGGAATCCGGACAATGGGGTTTTCGCCCAAGTTCAAGACATTCAGGAATCCCGTCCACGGGTTCACCCACTTCCAAACATCAAAAACCATCCCCTGAACCACAAAGACGCCAACCCACCAAACAGTCCAGATCGTCAGCGGCAGCAGATTGTTTTGCGGGTCTGTTGGTCCTCGAAACCCTATAAAAACAAGAATAAGGAACAGGAACGTCGCGCACAACGATATAGCCAGGCTAACGCGTTGCGCATTTTTGCCTTTTGCCCTATCCAGAGGCAGAGGCAGAGGCAGAGCTTGGAAAAGTACGGACAGCGCATTCTTTGGCAAACACGTAACAAGCAAAATGGATGCTATTACAGTTAACGTACCTGCGGCGGCATAGGCTCCAGTCGGCAGTAACAAGACAAGCCCCTGCTCTGACGCATGTGCATCGACCTGCCCCGCGCAAAACAGCCCGCACATCAGAAAAAAGAGAGAAAGTGGCTTTCGCTTGACCATCATATCGTTAGTGTACACATGAAATAACACTGGAAGGCAAGGATATCATGAAACGATTGTCACTTTTGATAACGGTCGCCGTCGTCGTTGCTGGAGCATTCTTTTTGAATTCAGGCCGTACAGCCGAAATTATGCTGACCGCTGCGCGGGCTATGCCGATTAGCGGGCAAGATAACCTCTTTAGCGTCACTTTAGAAATCGAAAATACCGGAACCGCAAAAACGCTCATTTCTGTAAGTTCGTCATCGGCAAAAGCAATCAACATTATGAACACCGGACATTTAGGTGCGCCAATCGTTGTTCCCGAAAACGGCAAAGGAATCTTTGCGATGGACGGGGCACATTTGATGCTAATGGGCCCGGACAGTGATTTCGTTGAGGGTGCATTTATTCCTCTCACGCTAGAATTCGCTGAATACGGAAAGGTAAAAACCCGCGTGCTGAATGTAGGAGATGACATGGGTATGGCGGGCATGGATCACAGCATAACCACCGGCGTTCAAACGACCCCAAGCGCACAAATTCAACTCACCGCTGAAGGTAATCTCGGCGGAAGGAGCACGGAAATCGCTGTGAGTGTTGAAAACTTTACTTTTGTGCGCGCCCCCGAGGATGCCACGCATATCCCCCACGAAGGGCACGGCCACATCTATTTGAATGGGTTAAAAATTGGACGTCTTTACGAACAATACTTTACCCTAGGCGCGGTACCTCCGGGCACATATGACTTGACCGTGTCCCTCAATTCGAATGACCATCAACCCTATATTGAAAACGGCAAAGCGATAAGCCACTCTCTGGCAATCGTTCATCAAGAGTAGCGCCTCTGGCCTGTGCCCGAAGTTCCGCCCAGCTTTGCGCGGAGCCCTTAGGACTAAATCTTTGGCGATATGCAGCCATCTTGTCCACGGTCCTTTTCTGCAAGAATTCCATCGGGATTAGATTGCCCAATGCGGAATTTGGTCTACGCCAGCTGTAGCCCTCCTACCATTCTTCAAGCGTTTTGCGGGTATCGCCTAACGTACCGAACAGGGTTTCAGTCAGGCATTCATCCACCACCCAGCAGTGCATGTTTACATGCATGAGAGGGACTTTCTATGCCCCCGCTCTGATGAGAGCTTTCCGGGCGCGAGATAGTGCCAATCGATAGCCGTATCCTGCACGCACTTGAGGATCGCCATATTGGTAAACTCGGTACCATTGTCCGACACAACCGTCTTTGGTGTGCCTCGTCCAGCAATCACACGATCCAGTTCTTGAGCAACGCTTTGACCAGACAGTGATGCGCCCGTGACCTGCATCAGGCTCTCTCGGCTAAGGTCATCGACAACCGCAAGGATGCGGAAACGATGCCCATCTGTCTGCACATCCGATGCAAAATCCAACAACCAACGCCGGTTTGGGCCGCCTGGCAGCGCCATGGGCGTCCTTGCACCCAACCAAAACGCGGGCCTGCCGCCTCTATTGCGCACCTGAAGCTTCTCGGTATAAAATGCGCCCCGCCTTCTTGTGGCTCACGGCGAAACCTTGCCCCGCAATCGTCACATGAACACAGCGTCAGCCCACTGGTCAGTGCGATACGCGGCGCATCTTGCAAAAATTCGTCTTTTCGTTTCAGTCTCATAGTCAGTCTCCATTGTTGCAGTAAATGCTATCAAAGGAGCGACATCAAACCGCGACAGGTCCAAACCAGACGTTTATGACTTAAGGCACTAATTAGAGGGTCGGCTTACCTTAACTGTATCA